>CAXXCK010000004.1:0-1242185 GCA_963678045.2 Erysipelotrichaceae bacterium
CTACATTCCTATTATAGTTCCAGCGTTTATTCTCTCCACTTTCATATAAGGTTTTAAACACCGAAACCGGTAGATCTAGATTCTGATTTCTCCTAGTTTGTTTAATTTTATCCAAATAGCTAAGTGTCACCTTATAATCATATTTGCTTTCAAGCTTAACTTTAGCCAGCTTATACATATGGGGATTAATTTCAAATGAAATACACTTTATGCCAAGATTCTGCAATTCAAGAGCTGTGGTTCCGCTTCCTGAAAAGGGTTCTAAGCATACTTTGGGTCTTTCATTTAATTCACTGATAATAGAATGGATGAACTCTCTTGAGTATCCCTCAACAAAAGGGTACCATCTATGTATTGGTTCCAGTTTATTTTTGTTAAATTGCATTATCCGTCCATAGGTATCGAAATAGTCAACGTAATTATACATTTCCGGAACCTCCATGTTCAAATTATAACATCAAAACGACTGATTTCTTGCTGATTTCAATTGGCTAATGTGACTTATGATTATAGCATAAAAAAACGTCTCACTAATCGTAAGCCGAATATTAAGTCATTGCAAATAATCGTCTTCTCGATCCGAAAGATGTCCTGTTTTTGCACAATTCAATTCTATTCCTTGAATCTTCTTTTCAGCTTTAGACATTCGTTGATCTAGTTTTTGAACCAACTTATCCGTATTTTCAAGACTTGTCGATAGACTACTTAAAACTACTTTTAGTTCATTGATAGCGGTTGTCAAATTCGAGAATGGCTTTGATATGAGTGCAAATAAACCCAAGATAGCCGCCAATCCAATAACTACTATTCCAATCATCTCAGTTTGTTGCATTATTCCTCCGCTCCCATTTATACAGTATATCCATTATTGGATTACCCTCTTTTGATATGAGCAATGATACTTCCATTCGACAGAGTAACATCGATCGGTTTTTCGATTTCTACGACTTTCTCGACGATCTTATTAACATAGACAATTTTCTCAATGACTTGTACCGGTGGTTCATCGATGTATTCAACGAGAGAGTATTTTCCCCAGTATGTCCAGGTGCGCATCGTATCGTTAGATTGAAATACACACCACTTACCAAAAGCAGGCGATGCCTCGATGTACTGACGTTTTCCTCCGGTATCCCGGCCAATGAAGATCCCGACATGGCCAAGATCCGCCGTGAATACCAGTAATCCTCTGGTCTCAGGCATTGTACTAAGTGGACCTTTTACAGGCGCACTGTTGTACATCATCCTTGCGTTCTGATCTGATCCAATGGGAATATTGTACCCAACTACTCCAGGAGAAGTTTCCCACATATAGCCTTTGATTAGTCCGCCACAGTCATAACCGTATTTACCGATGCCGGTTCTGAGCTTGGTTTGATTTGCGATCGTAAATGCACATCCTGAATTGATCCGCTTTTGGATGGCATATTCAGTCAGGACACGGCCGAATCCGGACAGGAAGTAAATAGTTGGGAGGTTCAGCTTTGATTTGGCGAACTCTACCAACCCAAGGTTAGTTTTCGGCATTGAGTTCACTTTCCTTTATGGCAGCTGCTACATCCTGATCACCGACATAAGACCCGATCGGATCCGTCCGGTTGAACATCTCTTTCACTTTATCATCGATGGTTTTTAAGAACGCAGGTGTAGGCATTTTCAATAGTGGTAGTGCGTTCTGAAGGACACTGTTTCCGTAGTAAGCAATGGCCAAAGTCATGATCAATTTAAATGTGGCATCAGCAAACGGAAGTCCGTAGATCTGCACGCCATGTATAATGTAGAACAACAAACCAAGAGCGATGACTCCAATAGCCAACAAGAAGATATCTTTGATACCCTGGATCGCTTTGATCAAGCTAAATTCATTGTCCTTCCAAGCCTTCGATATCCCTACTCCAAAATTTAGCAAAACAAAGATAAACAAAATGGCCACAAAGTTAGTGACCATGTATGCAGTTAATTCATTCATTTTTCTCCTTTCAAAAAGGAAGTTGTGGATCCCTTAGTGGTACGATTTAAGCTGTTCTTTTCCACATAAATACTGACAAATACGGTGGTAGATGACTTACATCACTTGTTGTCAAAGCTCTATCCGCACCATCCGTTGAACCACCTAGTTGGATACCAAAACTATTTGTAGTATTACTTGTTGAATATGTGCCAGATGTTTTGTGTGTATCGTAATATTGCGGTGTTGCTATGCGTCTCATATAGTTATATCCAGTATACATATTGAACATAGCATAACCAGCATTCAAAGTATGCAAGTGGTCTGTAGTTGAATGAACGTGAGACATTGTGCCTGCCGCACTTCCAGCACCGAACGTTGTACCTGCTCCGACCAAGAAACGATCAGGAAGTGCTACCCAAGTCCCCCCAAAAAATATTGAAGGGTTTGTCGAAAGAACCGACAAATAGATTGATCCAATAGGATAAACTAGATCAAACGAAGGTAATTTAGATCCACATGAATATATATCACCATCTGCATTAATTGATATACCACTTGCATCTTCAGCGATATCCAGTGTTCCTTGTGCCCATACTTTTCCAATGGACATCTTTTTCTTTCCAAGCATCATACTGACTTCACCAAAAGGCAGAATCGTGAGGCTTTCAGCGAAGTCATCTGTGTCTTCTAATGTTGATGCATCGTTGTCAAGATCATAGAAGGCATCAAATACTCTGATTCTCACATCGTAAGCGTTGGCTACAAGGAATCCTGCTATTCCATTAATGGTTAGTTCACCAAAGGCAAGACCTCCAGGTGCTACAGCGGTATTATTGCTGAAAGAGCCTGTTGCCTTAACCCTATAATCGATTTTGTACTTAACCCAGTTCTTCTCTGTTGTTCCATCAAGAGTTTTAACAGACGATGCTGTGCCCTTTATGATGCATCTGAGAAAAGTACCAAGAGGAGCATATGGACCGGCTACAACATCGGATCGGAAAACTTCAAACTTATTGATGACAGGGTATGTATAGGCACGCACCACAATTAAAGTAGTATTCAATATGCTTGATCTACCCCTTGAATCTGTGACAGTAATGAATGCAATCAATGATCCGGCTGAAATCAGGAAGTCGGTAGTGATTGGGCTTGCGGCTGAGGACTTATCAGTACCAGCAAACTGTACTCGGATTGATGTAGTCGTAGCGCCTAACGCGTTGGTTACAGGCACCGAAAATACAACCCTTGACTTAGATGTCAAGAAGAACGGTGTACCCGTTGTATAGCCCAATGCGGTTTCTACATAAGCCATTGCTTCATTCCAAGTGACTACACCAATAGTTGGCTTATAGGCATCAATCAGTGTAACCGTTGTTGAAACATTCTGACTGTTTGCCGATCCATAGGATTCCGTTGTCACTTCCGCCCAAATCGTCGCCGTCGTTGCATTAGGCAAGGCATTTAGAATGATAGATCGTTCTGTTGCTCCAATGTCGAAATTCCCGGATGTTGTTCCAACCGGAACGCTTTCTGAGCGAATGAGTGTATCGGTTGATCCAACACGCATATACAGTTTAACTGCATGAGAATATGATCCATAAGTCGTCAGTGTGAACGGTACGGTAATAAGCGCTTCCGAAAGTGTGAAGTTGTTGATTGCAATTGTAGACAAGGTAACGAATGACTTTATTACTCCGTTAGATACCGTCCTTTGTGTATAGTTGCCTGTGGTTTCACTGGCTGAATAACTAAGATCCTGATAATCGGCGGTTCCATCATCAAATTGAGTGATGATCTGAAGTAAGAAGTTTCTGGGAGACACACCGTTCATGGCAGCTACAATCGCATCCTTGTAACCGTACGCAACCACGTCTATATTGGATGAAGTTGTCCAACCGTAACGGTTGAACACTAAAACCCAACTTGAGCCATTCCACACATAGCCCTTAAGCCTTGCAAAGAATGCCGCATTGGTTCTTGACCAAGATGAAGTCAACGTGTTTCCTGATACCAAATCCATGTTCCATTGATTACCTGATACAGGCTTCGTCAATGTCAGGTTAGTTATACGGTAGTTGATCGTTAAAGTTCCACCGGTTCTACTGTATGAATATACAATAGGAGCCATATCATCTTCATAGTAATTCTCTGCAACTATACTTACTGCACCACTTAAACTTGAGCCCTTTGCAGCATTGTAAATTGCTTGCACATTCGCCGCAATCACTAAAGCCTGAGTTCCGGTTGCTGTTGCCAAACCTGAATAAGTAGCAACATTTACCCCGTTGATTTTTAGATATAAAAATACATACCACTTTGTACCCGTTGTTGCACCAGACCAAGATACTGAAATACTCGCCTGAGTATCTGCTATATTGGCCGATGCCGGGCTTGTAATTGCGAATGCCATTGTTCCCTCCTAAACAGGTAACCAGATCGTGAATTCATCACTCCCTGTAAGTTTCTGTTGCTTATGATTGCCTTGAATTGAAGATTCAGTGACTATCAAGTTCTGCGTTTGTGTCGAGTTTGACTTGACGATCGTTGCATCGTTGAATCCGTCACTGATGACGACCTGAGGCTTCGACTCAGCATCAAATTCCATTCTGATCTGCCCAGGACTGTCATTTCTTCCTATCGTCAATCCAGCACTTGAGTAATTGTAATAAGTCTTTTGCTCAACAATGGCTGCACTTGCATCTTCGATATCAGAGGCATTTTGATTGATCCCGGTTTCAGCAGTGTTGATTCTTTCAGTATGTTGATTCACCGTTATCGTCACACCGTTTACTGTTTGTTCGATCTCGGTTGATTTCGACTCAAGACCATCCACACGGCTGACTGTTGAGATGATCTCAAGATTGGCTTTATCTACCTTGATTTCAGCATTCGCCAAACGTTGCTCAAGGCTTGGGAGCGAGTACTTTACCAATGTTTCGGGAAGGATCGCTGTTTCAAGTTTCCCAAGTAAACTCCCTTCATAAGAATATGTGATGTTGCATACCGGAGATGGTAGGCTGTAATCATCAACACCAGCTACTTCAAGAATGTCACCAGGATCGATATCCGGTAATGTAAAGTAGTTCATGCTGTAAGGGCGATAAATGTATCCAAGGATCACTGCAAGCATAGAAGCGATCACTGCTTCTCTTCGGTCATCCAGGAAGATGTTATTTTCGATTTTTACTTGTTTTGCTCCAAACTCCGCCACACTGGCTTCATCCTGAGCGTAAACATTGTCATTCTGTGGGCTTCTTGCCAATACAAGCCCATTCATTGGTCCGTGTACCTTTTCAAGCTTAATGGATTCATAGTCATTCCCGTCGATCAAAAGTCCTGTTGAGGCGTTTGTAAACGGCGTAGCAAAGGTCAGCTTATTATTTCTTGTGATAAAGGCCATTGCAAGGTTCGCCTGTGCATATTGGCTTACGATCTCACGATTACTGATCAGTTCATCCATATTTGGTTTCGATGTAAGGATTTCGGAATCAAACATGAGTGTTTTGGTATCGAGCGTGACCCCAGTGTTGGCACATATGTCCTGAATGAATTCCCTGAAGGTACACGGATAAGTGATGCTGGATGAATACTTTGTATCAAATTTGATGGCGGCATCATAACAAGTCAATTTGACTGCCTTTGCCACATCATCCGTTTCAATTCCGTCTTCATCGACTCTAAATACTCCAACCGGGATGTATTCAGCGCCTTCAAAGCCAACATAAGCATTGACTACTTTGTTTGCAAAAACTGTACCTTCGATGCCTCGTATATTCAGCCTGATGATCAGGCACTTGGCGCTGAATCCACCGATGAATGAATCGGACAGATATTCAAAGTTGAATCCGTCCAGGCGGCCAGAAGCGGAATCATCATAAGTGATCCCATCAATGACCACATAACCCTTTGCTATTCTGCCATCGCTCCGGGCAATATCCTTGAAAGCTTGAGTGGTCGTGTACATTACTGTTCAACCAGTGTCAAAGACATCGATTCATAGCGATTCGTTTGATAGATCGGTAGTTTCCGATCGCTTACATAGAATGTCTTTGTGACCTGTCCAAGCTGCGGATCCATATACTCAACATTGAAGAATGCCGGTGTTACCGCATCCAGGATTGCTTTGTATTCAGCAGTGGTTAAGAAGCTCCATTGCACATCAATTTGACGAACATCACGGAGCTTCTCACGGCGCAAGTAACCTTTGGCATTACGCTTTGCACTTGCGTCAAGACTGCTGATTGTAACATTAAATCCTTTTATGGACGGAGTAGGCATTGCTACACCATCGATTTTTAGTAAGAATGACATAGAACGCCTCCTATCTATCCAGCTAGCGCAAAGCCTTTTATACGAGCCTCGCGTTTGGATCTTTCATTTTGATTTCTGCTGACCGCTTCCCCATCGATATAGGTATTGCTGTCTTTGTTGTATAAGTCTCTAAGTAATTGGTTCTGTTCACGTAAAAGAGCGATCTGTTCAGAACTGGACCCCTCAGAGATAATCCCTTTGAGTTTATCCAAAGGTGCTATGACTTCCGGGTTGACTCTGGCATTAGAATACTCACCGACTCTCGCCAGCGTATCACTGTAGGCGATACCACCGTTGGCCAGTGCTGGTATTGCTGGGATTGAGATTGATACTTCTTGAATTTTGCCAGTCACTTTACCAATAGTATTGTTCCATCCCTTGATCAACGCATTGACTGGTATCAAAGCTTGTTTGATTAGGAAGTTAATCCCTGAAATCATCGTATTAACGACGCTGACAAGATAATTCCTGATGCCATCCCAGATCCCTGTGAAGATTTTTTTGATGCCATCCCAAGCCTTACTCCAATTACCAGTAAATATACCTGTAAAGAAATCAACAAGTCCAGAAAAAATGGTACGGATGCTTTTGATCATCCCACTCAAGAAATTGAAGAAGATGTTTAGTATGGTTAACCCATAGTTAATTGCATTACCAATTGACTTAAATAGTCCGTCAAACAAGATAGCGATGATCGGCCCAAAGGTTGAAACAAACCAATTAAACACCGGAGTGAATGCTTTGATGATATCGGCAGCCAATAGGACGATCTCGTTAATGAATCCGACGAATCCATCCCACAACGGTTTAACTCCGTTTTGCCATACATCATTCAGTACACTCGTGAATGAATCAAAGACAGGACCAAGGAAACTATCCCAATATGTTTTGAATATGCTTGAAATGTTTTCCCATGCTCCGATGACTGCTGATTGGAATCCATCATTGGTATTCCAAAGGTAAACAAGCGCCGCAACAACCAAGCCTATGGCCGCAGCTATGCCAACGATTGGCCAACTTATAGTCGTTATAGCGGTACCGATAAGAGTAAATGCTGATGTTAAACCGGCTGTGATCGTTCCCCAGTTTGTAATCAAGAAGAATCCGGTAATTGAAGCAGCCAGCCCAGCAACGGATGCAAGTATCAATGGCATGTTCTGATCCATAAATGCCCTAAGTCCAGCGAAACTGTTTGTGACTTTATCGATTGAAGAAGTTGATGTATTCGCTGCCGTTGCAGGATCGGCACTCATCGCAGATGATCCTGGTGTTTCGTCTTTGTTTAGGACATTGAGTTTATCGAATCCGGCAAGACTATTCATTGATTTCTGTGCACTTTCTGCACTTGAAGCCATGTTATCGAGTCCGGCTGATGCCTGATCCGTTGCACTGCTTACCGTTTTGCCGAGATCACTACTGGCGGATGACCCACCCAGCGCTTGAAAAAATGATTTGACGTAATTGGTGGCAACGACCAACGTACCCATGAAATTATTCAGCCCACGAAGTACCGGTGTTAGTACTGCTATGAATGATGCGCCGATATTAGCCTTGAATGAATCAAATTGTAAGGATAGGATTCTGGTTTGATTGGCCCATGATCCGGATGTTCTGGCAAAATCGCCCTGTGCGTCCTTGCTCACGCTTAACAGATAGTTATATCTCAAGATTGCTTTGGATTGTTGGCTCATTGCCTCATACCCGGATGTGATTCCTTGAGTTAAGGCGAATGCCTCAAGATTCGCCACCGACATGTTGATACCGAGCTGTTTTAACGGCTCCGTCTCACCTGATATGCCGGATCTAATCTTGGCGAAAGCCTCTTCACTGTCCAGGTTGTAGAATGATGCAAAATCACCGGCCAGCTTCGCCATCTCAATGGACATATCAGCTGCTTTTGATGTTCCCAAGCCCATTGATTTGAGCATTGCACCCATCGTTCCGGTGTACTTCTTAGCGGCCAGTTCTGATATTCCAAAGCCACTGGCAGCGCTCAATGCAAACGTGTCAATCCTTCCAGACATGTTGCCGAAGGTTACGTCAACAACGTTCTGTACCTCTTGAAGGTTTGATGCCAACTTTATGGATGATTTGGCGAAATTAAAAGCCATTTTAGCGCCGAATACTGCGCCAAGACCGATGAAGGCTTTCTTCATCAGATTACTGGCGTTAGTCGCCTTTTTAGCCGTCTTATCCAGCCCTTTATCCATATTTCCGAGTGATTTGATAGACTTATTTGCACCGGTATCCAGAGACTTGAACGCTTTGGTGCTGTTCTCTATGCCTTTTACAAGGCCCTTTTCATCGACCGAGAATGTATACCTTAGGTTTTCGTTCTCTTGTGCCATTATTGATCACTCCTTTCTTTACTTCGGTTAATTCGCTTCACACCCTCAAGGAATGCGAGCTGTTGCATTTCTTCGTCAATGACTACGTTGAATATATCCGGAAATGCTTCTTTGACTGACTTTGGCAGTTCTTTAGGACTGTTAAATGCTTTTGCTACCTGATGGACTATCCAGAAAGCAAACGAAGCGTTTGTCTTGAGTGAATCGTTATCATTTGATCGCATTGCATCAAGCCAGTACATGAGTTCCCGTGGTGTTGATTTGTAGAATGTTTCGTAAGACATCCCATATAGCAAACAAGACGGAAGAAGCATATCCGCTAATTCCGTCTCGTTGTTTATTCCTTTGGGCTATCTTCGTCATCCTCTTCCTGAACCTCTTGTTTATGAGGCATCAGGCCGCTTTCAATGAGGATGCCTTGCAGTATCTCTGAGTTATCTTCAATGTCGTTTCCTTCATCGATCAGTTCATCCCAGAGTGCTTTGGCATCATCAAGTGTGAATTTGTTGCCTTGTTCAATGAATGGTTGACGGGCAGCCCATACGACCGTTACGAAGCCTCCCAGTACATCTTCGTTGAATGATCCAAGGAAAGCCTGGATCTTCTTGCCAACATGTGTCTGGAGCTTTTCGATTGCCTCCATAGTCAGGCGCAATTCATAGGTTTTGCCTCCAACTTCCAGAGTATAGAAGCGTTGAGGACGTTTTGTTTTAGCCATTGGTTATTAAGCTCCTGGAGTGATGGTGAACGAAGACGATAAGCCGACGTTCATTTCGAAGTCACGAGCGGTATTGATCTCACCACCCAATAATTTGGTGGATACGCCGGACCCGTCGAATTCAACAGTCATTCCGTCGGCGAAGGTGACTTTCATCTTGACCTTCTTACCTGCATCTTCCAATGCCTTGATGATGGCATACGCTTCAGTAGCGCCTTTGCGGTATCTGAAGGTAAACTTGACGTCGCCCGGATCGCCAATTCCCAGTTCACTGGTCTTGACTTCATCGTCTAACGTGGTGGTGTCAACCTTTTCCGGATCTACTCCGAAATCAGGCAGACTGGTGCATGCCGGAAGCGTCGAGTAGGTGGTTACACCAGCAGCATCTTCCTTGATTTCAACTTTGGTTTTGTTTAGTAAAGGCATCTTGTGCCCTCCTTCCTAAATTTTGTACTTCTCAAGCGTGACCACATCAATTTCTACGGCGTACCGCATGATGATATGTTTGAGATCTTCCGCTTGTTGATTCATGCCTTGTCTATACAGCCCAATTTCAGTCAGTTTTGTATCGACTTGATCAGCGATTGATTCGGCATCTGTGAGTGTGTTTGCGAAGATATGAACCGTATACTGGATCTGTGCGGCAACTTCACCATCAGTACTTTGGGCTGTCGGTACGTTGTCAACCTGCTCATAGCAGATACAGGGTAGTACTGTAAATTCTTTTGGCCAACTCGGCCATATCTTTACGCCAGTGATGGTGTTGAGCGCTGTGCTCAGTTCTGATCTAAGGTTGATCATCGGTCATTACCTCCTTTATAGCCTTTTTCACATTCTCAAGAATGCGTTTTTTGTTGTTGTAGATCGGCGGAAAGAAAAAAGGACGTGCTGGTTGTCCTTTTGTGTGCCAAAACTTGCCATCTTTCTCATAAGTCCAACCAATATCACGATATGTCAGAGTCATTCCCTCAGGAATAACCTTTTTTGGACTCGCTTCACCGATCGGGCCTGTTCCGAATTCGACAAAGGTTGCATACGGCTCTTTGTTTCTGAATGAGAGTGTCACGCCTGTCTGTGTTTCACGGACTTCCGCTTTGTTTCCCATTCTCAGCAAGCCTGTATCAACGGGAGTAAGCATTGCCATCTCACCCATTACTCTCTTGCCATCGATTGCAAGGCTCTTTACGACCGCCTCATGCACTTCCTTTGGCCTTTTTTTAAGATTGGTGATCAGCTTCTTTACGTCAGGTTGCTTTGCCATTTTAGGATCACTGTCTTGTGTCGGTGATAATCATCCGGAACGCTTATGACAGTATAGATTTTCCCGTCATAGATTACCCGGTCATCTGCATTGAGATCTTGACCATGTTCGAGAAAGACTTTAAGCATTGAGGTTGCATTCCGCCCATAAATCTGTGGATCAAGCATAGATTCGTTGTTAGGCTGTATTGACAGCTTTATAGTGAACTCTGGGTCAGGGTAACTGAGTACAATCTCATCGTTTACGGTCGACTTAACGACTCGCACGATGATTACATCATGCTGTAATTTCTTCCACATATCCACCAACCTTGAATACACGATGCCGGTTAAGCAACGCTTTTTCTTCCACCGTGAGTTCAGTGATCAATGATGCGCTGATACCGCCCTCACTATATGAACTTGTTCCTTCGATACCACGATGGTTATAAGCACGTAAAGAGAGTTTACGAACGATCACATTCAGAGTTGAAGGTATTACTGTTATGTTGCAATAACTCTTCACCATGTCAACGGAATCGTCTATACAAGCATTAAGCACATCTTCGTTTGTCTCACCGGTCTTCGTTTTTAAGTATGCAAGTGTATCCATAAGATCCCCTTTCAATGGGAAGAGGCACTATTTTGAAGTACCTCTTTTTGTTCTGGGTTTTGAAGCATCTTGTTCTTCGGCTTCGGGTTCAACCTCAGCTTTGACTTCCTCACTTACTGCTTCTTGTTCTTCCACCTTGACTTCAGCAACGACTTCAACTACAAGATCGGCCTTAACTTCTTTGATGACCTCAACCCAGCCCTCTTTTAAGAAGGACTGGGCGAGGCTTGAAGGTACAGACCTGAAGATCCCTTTGTTATTTGTCAGTAACATCAGTCAGATCATGAAACGGCAGTCGCCTTTTTATGGACGTACAGGCGTTTGGCTTGATTGGTGTTGATGTAGACATCGTGGAAGGTGCGATAGAACACAGAGTATCCGTCATGCGTCTGATTGGCTTCAGGATTGATGACTTTGGTGACTTTACGTTTCGTAACTGCTTGTGGAACGTCTTTGTCAACGATCATGAAGTTGATCGGATGAGAGGTGGTTGCAATCGGAGCGAAGCCACCAGCTTCTTCATCGGTTCCGCCAGTCAACAGCTTGATGGCATCGTAGAAACGATCGTCAGCAACAGTGACAAGCGGCAGTTTCCCATCCAGCATATCAACATTACGATTGAGATCACCGGAGTTCTGATTGACGATCAGACGGGCGGCAACTGCGTTCTTCAGAAGAGCGTAGTAGTCAGCGGAGCAGAACATGATGCAGTTGCTCATGCTCAACCCGTTTTTGCGGAAGACCTTTTCGGCAGCGTCATACGCAGCCAATGCACCGGCCGCATCGGTCAGATCAGCTGAAACTTTCGTGCCAGCCAAGGTAGAGAGCGTTGCGAAACGGATTGCATCGGTTTCAGGAACGTTCTGTTCTTTTTCAAAAACGGACATGGCTTGAACAACAAGGTCCATCGGCACTTCATCGTTTTCAACAGCGTCGATATTAAATTTGCGCCCTCTGTCGTTGGTGAGAGTTTTGGTCTGATAAGATACTGCAATGGCTCCGGATTTGTAGCCATCAGCTGCGCTGTAATCGGCATTGCCATCAACAGCGATTGACGGGATTTTGATCTCTTTGGTTCCAGACCAGATGGCACCGGCTCTTTCAAAGACCGCAGTGAGGGATTCCTGGACATAGAGTTGATCCAGGACGGGTAAGAACTTCTTGACGTTTTCAGCAAATGTTGCCATGATTCAAATTTCCTTTCGTGGTTATTTGGTTTTGATGCCGGCTAATCTCTTCCAAGTGTCGATGTCAGCTTCGCCACCGGTAGGTTGAGCGCCTCTTCCAGGTACCGCATTCTGTTTCATAACAGAGGCGACTTGATCCTGGACAGCCTTTTCAAACACTTCCTTGACGTGCTCAATCGATTTAGCGACAGTGTCGGCGCTTTCGTAGTTGAGAATATCGGCCAATACCGGCGACAAACCCTTTTCAATGAGCGTTTCTTTTGCGGTAGCTTGTAGCTCCCTTCTCGTTATCTGAGCTTCGCGATCCTTGAGTTGTTTGTCTGCCAACTGCCTTTGATAGTTGTCCTTCTCGTCTTTGTTCATCTTGGCCAGTTTGTCGGCTTCGCTGAGTTTCTGATTCAGACGATCCTCTGCTTCCTTTTCCCATTTAGTTCTTGCTGTTTCCAACGATTTGGTGATTGCCTTGTCAAATTCAGACTGTAATCCTTTGTTGGTAGTAAGCAATTCATTCAGGGTAGGTTCTTTCGTACCAGCACCACCGACAGGGTTACCGTCGTCTGCGCCTGATTGACCCTCGTCTTCGCCACCTTCGGCGAATAGCTGGATGTCGAGTGGATAACGTAAAACTTTGACTTCTTGCATTTTAATAATGCTCCTTTCAGCCCGCGCGTTCTTGCCACACGTTCAAAACAAAAGGGCCCGTGTTACCACGTTCCCTTAAGTTTATTTAGATTGTCGATTTCTTTATGGCCTGATCGTAAAGGCCTGTATTATACGATCAAATCGTCTGTGATCTGATCATTTATACCAAGTAAATCTTGCCAAGTCTTTTTCTGTTTGATGCACTCTTGGTAAACGGCGATTGGTCCACCCATTTCTTCTACACCATCCGGATATCCGTACGGCATGACCAAACCGATAGGTTCACCACCTACTTTTTCGTTGTACTCCAGGTATGCTTTACCTTCAGCAGTCATTGAGTACAATTCTTTTTGTACAGCACTGATTTTAGCTTTCATGTGTTCCTCACTTGTACTTTATTTCATGATCGAGTGCATAATCGATGATCTCACTTAGAATTTCAGTCATAGTCGTCCACGTTTTAGGCATGATCTTTTTAATAACCGTCTTCGTCTCTTCATTGTCAGTAAAGAATGCAGCGCCGAAGTTCGCCCATGTTTCGCTGGTTGCACCATTTTTTCCACGTTGTTTGTTGTAGGAATTGTCATGCCCCCAGAATCCATTGGCATATGGACTAATGCGTCCACCGGTCGATAAACCTACTGCATCAGTGAACATCGATATCTGAGCCCTTGTTTTCTGATCATTGTAGTTGGTCAATAGATGACTCATTGTGCTCAGTATATCATCTTTCGATAAACGTACCAAATTCGTGACTTTAGGGTGTGGATACATACCGGCTTGACTATTCGCATTGCTCAGATCGATTGCTTCATTCATAAAAGCAATAATGTCTTGATCGATAGCGCTGATCATCTTTGCTCCATAAGGTGTACGGATATCAGTGAATGCCCTGGGTGGTTGCCACATAGTCGGGTTCTGTCTTACAAGATTTGGATCTAATTTACCAAAATCAGTTTCAAACAGAATATGATCAAGTTGGTGGAATTCTTCATGCAGTTTAGTACTAAGAGCCGATTGACGTGAATATCCGATCTTCTTTTCGTATGCGTAACTATCCAAACTCATTTTAACTGAACGCTCACCAGGATAATAAGCAGCGCCAGATCGTCTATAAGTATAAGTGTTCCTGCTGAAGTTATCAGAGAGTTTATTATACATATTCAACTGTTCTGGCGTCATGTCGTTCAACACAACGTTGAAATCCGACTTGTTGGTAACAGAAAACTGGAAATTGCTGTGCTTATCGTTGATCTGCTTGATTTCAACATCACGATCAATCTTTCGCTTGTTCGGAGTTACTGTTGTTGGAGTAACTGGCGCACTTTTTGCGACCTTTGGCTTTGTGATGTTCGGCTTATTCGGCATACCAGGTCGTTTCATCCATTGATCATAGGTCATGTTTCCAGGTATATAAGTTGTTTTACCGGTTACAGGATCCTTAGCAATACGCTCAAGTTTGCTGTAGTCCTCATTTTCGAAGTAGTCAACAGCGATAGATCGGCAGTTTGGATGAAACGGAGGTATATCAATACCAACTTCAGCGCCTTCCCACTCACCAATCGTTAGATCCTTTTCCTGGCAGACTTCGGAAGTTCTCATGTCGAGAGTCGCAATGATCCTATACTTTTTAAGCCCAAGATCCTTTGAGACCTTTTGCTCAGTTAATGATCTCATTGCGTTTGCTTCTGTCCTGATCAATCGTGAACATGCATATTGGCCCACATCTGAAAGATCAACAAGTTCTTTCATCAATTCCGAAGTTGGACGGTTACTGAGTTGTTGAAGTGTGAATACACTTTTCATTCGATCACCCAGTACGGATGTGTTGTTCCAAACCCGTTGACTAAACATTTCACCAGACCATCGAGTACTCATGATCGCATCGATATCATCAGAATTCAAACGGTTCATAGACAGATCAAGCCCCGTTCCGCGAGAAACATCATACAAGGTACGATCTCCAACGTTCTGGATTACGTCTCTGAATGCAAGCTTGTCAAATTCAACTTCATTCTTACCTAAACGGTTCATTTCCTGATTAATAGTCGACCGTATCACTTGTTTATTTGTGATCCTGGAAGTATAGTTTCCGGTTCTGTTAAGCATGTCAGTAATGTCAATACCTCTTCCTTGCCAGGCTGTCAGAAGATCCTGGTAAAGTTCAGGATTCATAGCAGAGTTCAGAAATTCTTGAGCATCACTCATGCTTAGATAAACGCCGAAGCGCTGACTGGTGTACTTCCTATAATTCCCGACTATCGTTTGAATATCAGTCTCGATATTAGTGAACGCTTGCTTGTAATCATACCTTAACCGGTTTTCATACTCAGCAAGAACATTCTCGTAAGTCTTTTGTCGCTCGACGGCTCGCTTTTCCCAGTAATCAATTGATCGTCTGGTCACCGGCATTGTTGGTTACATCCTCAGTTTTGCTATATGCCGTCATGCTGAAGGCAGCTTGTTGCATCTTGACTGCTTGTTCCTTCTGCTTTGTGAGCTTCTTGAGTTCGTCTTGAGCGTTTTCAACAAACGGAACCTGACCTAGCAGTGTTTCATCACTTACAAGACCTTTAAGTTGAGCAATCATATTAGCAATCTCTGCTTGATTAACCGGCAAGGAATGGGTGAACTCAACCGTGATGTTCTCGTAGTCCATTGTACCTTTACCTGCCAATGACCAGGCATGGAATAAGCGCTTCAAACGGAGCCTTATCCCCTTCTCAAAGTGAGTTTCCTTTTCTTTAGCCATTAGGTTCAAACCTATGAGTTTGTATCCCATAGCTACGCCCGAAGCATTCCCTGCGAAGTTTTCATCAGTGATACATGGAACAAAAGAGAATTCGTGGATGTCGTCCTTGATGGTCTTCTTAAGGACTTCTACTTCAGCTTCATTCAGGTTCTTGGTTAGCCATTCGGCTTTGGCTGATTCATCAGGTAGATTCAGAAGCTTCTCTTTCTTCAGCTGGGCCAATGCTCCTTCAGGAAGATTTCCGCCAGTGATGACCAAGATCGCATCAACCAATTGCTCTTTATCGTTGATCCGGTCACTTTGAAGCAGGTTATATGCATCAATCAAACTGATTACTTGCTCGTAATCACCCTGACATTCGTCATTGTTTAGAAATTCAACGATCGGAACATTTCCGAACGAATGCAGTGTTTCATTTATCACTGTGTAGT
Source organism: Erysipelotrichaceae bacterium (assembly GCA_963678045.2). Classification (GTDB taxonomy): domain Bacteria; phylum Bacillota_I; class Bacilli_A; order Erysipelotrichales; family Erysipelotrichaceae; genus UBA2212. Next base: position 16,193 of record CAXXCK010000004.1, read on the forward strand.
CTTCAGAGATGAGTTTCTTTGTTTCATAGACCGTGATTTCTGTATTAGTGTACAGATACACATCAAACAGATCCTTTGATTTCTTATAGTAATAGACAGCAGCCAGAACGGTTTGTTCAAGATCGTTGTCTCTGATCAAAAATGTCTGCATTGGTGACAGATCCTTGATTTTGATCTTCACCTCAGTACTATCCGGGTCGATGTACTGCAGTTCATATGCTTTCCCGAAGATAGATAGGTTCTTTCCCATTTTCAGATCATGATCTGCAAGATGTCGTAGTTTATAGAACTCTTCAAGGATCGAGATCGCCGCTTTATTAGCATCATTCGTACTTGAAAACTTAATAGGACTACCATAAGAGAATCCGGTAAGGATAGTCGTTATATATTTGGCATGATTGGCAACCAGTTTATTGTTTGGTGTACTCTTGCCTTTGACGAATCTATCCAGGATCTTATGTTTTCCCTCATAATATCGTTTCATTTTTTCGAGACGATCTATGTCATCAAGGTGTTTTTGGAACGCTTCCGTAACAATCAGTTTGTCACACTGCAACTTATCCACTATCTTTAGCATAAAACCTTCCTTTCCCGTACTCATTCGTCGTACATATCATATTTACTCATGATGATTGCTTTTTTCTGCTTGCGCCATCCTTCGATTCCATACCGGAGTGCTGCCATCGCATCATCGAAAAAGTCAACTGGTACATCCAGCTGTATATCCCGCACATCATCATACTTCCACTTCCACTGTTGCAACTCCTTGATTGTATTTACGCAATGTGGATGCACATTTATCTTTCGGCCTTTTAGCCAGTCGATCTGTGCCTTAATGCTGTTCTGTTCTTTCGACACAGGCTTTGCAATATAACCAGCTTTGCGCCACATCTTAATACGGTCCGGCTCAGCCGAATCACACCACATATCACGATTCTTTGGAATACTTCGGCCTTTGGACAGTTCGATCAACTCATTTGATTCTTTCTCGAATTCATAGATTTCATCAATCACTGTTAGTTGATCATCCTTGATACCCAGTACCAAGATCGCATTGGCATGATTGAATCCAAAGTCTTGACCGATAGCAATATCGTCATAGTCTTCGTAGTTTTGGGATACTTCCTTGATTTCCCAGTTATTCAGGATCAGGCCCTTGAGTTCGCCCCATTCACCCAGCCCGTAAATGCGATATCCTTCAGGATCCAGCTCTTTACGGCGCATCATACGTCTGTGGTAAGCCTCATCGATAAAGCGATTATCCATGTATGTGGAGTGATGAGTCAGAACATCCGGGTCCTGGCGATCAAAGAACGCTTTCTTGATCCAGTGTTCTTTATTAACTGGGTTGAACGTGATCTTCAGCTGATAGAAAAGACCGTCTGGTAAAGCACCACGTAGACGGTCATCAAGTATTTCAAAGTTTTGTTTTGTCAGCTCGGTTCCTTCTTCACACCAGATATCCGTGATCGATCCGTTCTCAACCGTGATCGACTTCAGCTTCTCCATTTCCTTTTCGCTGTTCATACCGCGAAACAAGATGCTGTTGCCATTCACGCAGCGGATCCTCAAAGGATTGGATGTTGCTATAAAGTACTTTCCTAAGCCAAGCTTATTGATTGCCTTGACCATTTCGGCAAAGGTACTGTCTCTGTTGGTTACTTCTGCTTTCCTCACACACAGAAGGTTTCTGCCCTTCTCAGAGAGGATTCTAAGAACATATTGCTGTGCTGTATCAACAGACTTTCCTGATCCGGCTGATCCTTTCATAATTACATACCGATGCTTGCTTTTATGCACCGGTTTGAAGATTTGGTTTGACCTGACGACAACGTTCATTTGTCATCATCCTCTTCCCCGTAGTCGATTGCTATATTCAGCTGCATTTCGACTTTCTCTTCAACCTTGTCTGTGTACATCCCAAGATGCTTTCCGAGAAGTTCCAGGGCTTTTGTAGCACCCTTAGAATCGAATGTATATTCACCTGACTCAATCATTCTCTTTTCTTCAGAATCCCAGCGCATGACCGGCTCAGGTTCTTTCGATTTCTTCACGACATCAACTAGCTGTTGGATCACCCAATCGGCAGTTATTGCCAGTCTTTCGGTCTGTTCCTTCTGCAGTTCTTTTATACGCGCGAGGACCTTAGGATTCCTTAAGAGGTCGCTTGCTTGTACATGAGCTGTCTTCATACTGTATCCAGCCCTTATTGCTGCCTGAGTACCTATGTAGTCAATAGTGTACTCACGACAGAATAGTTCATGTCTATTATTTAGTTTAGCCTTCATTTTAACCTCCAAACAAAAAAGCACTTATTGTGCTTTATTTTACCGAATCCCATCTGATCAGTGCTTCGCTTTTCTTCTTATCTGTTCTAATATCGAGTTCTTTTCTCTTTAAATCAATTAAAGCTACAAAATATTTCTCAATATCTTTTAGAATATCTTTTGTTGATATCGAAATTGGGTTGTTAACCGGTCCACGCATAGAATAATCGAATTTCATCGACTTCTCTCTAAAGTATCCAGCAAGTTGACTCAAATGAGTAAAATACTCATTTATAAAATACAGATCAATATCATAACGACCAGTACTCCTTGATACTTCACTATGATCTTTTGTTAATCGAGTTTCTTCAAAAAACATATTCACAAGATCGTTTAGGTCTGTGCCAACTAGTTTTTCCTTGAGAGACTTTAGCTCTCTTTTGAGATCCAATATCTCACTATCACTTAATTTGATCAGTTTATCAGCGTTTTTCTGAATAGTATCATTTATTGCATTATCAATCACTTCTGAAGTAGTAGGCTTTAGGCTTAACACTAAGTTCTTTACACTTTGATTAAGTAATAATCTTATCTCATCTTGTTTTCGAATTGTTTCCGATATTTCCTTATCATAATCAACTGTGCTCATTTTTTAACCCCTTTTTAAGATTATTATACATCTATTGCCAGAACATTAAAGCCCAACTTGTATGTTGGGCTTTTTGGGTGTATCACTCATTAATTGGGTGGGGGATTGAATGATACATTAGCATAATACCACACAAACTTATGCCACATGGGGCAAATAATTCCTATAACAAGTCAAAGTCTCATATCACTTTTAAATTCTTCAACAGATTTCCTCCATTTCAAGAAGTCATTCAAGAACGATTCATATAAAAGGGAGATTATGCTTGCTTGCATTAGGTAATTAATGCTTAGCTTTGTTATTGATATGTATAATCCTACAATCGTTACAACCAACCGAGTGAACTTTATTAAAGTGGAAACTGCAAAATCACTAACAGAGGGTAAAACTCTAATATAGAAAGTATCATCCAGTAGCGTCTGAATCTTTTCTACAGTAATCCAGAACATAAACTCAATGGAAAGGCATACAGTTACTTTCAAATCAATTCCTAGATTAAATAGTCCAAGCGTATTGTATGGAATAATCCATACTGAGTAAGCCAAAATTGGTAGGAATGTTATTCCGAATTTTCTATATGATCTCCAGGTGAAAGTCTCAACATCCAGACCATACCAATCCATGTTGTCATATGCCATGATCACTACACTTAACGTGATAAATTTAAAGACCCACATTATTAGCAGAATTATCGATGTATATACAAGATTATCTTTCACTAAATACAAAATTAGACCGTCAATAATCCATGTGATTGGATAAGCCAGAGATAGAACCCATATAGTTACGAAGAAAGCCATGCCTAAAGCATCTAGTACACTTTCAATTAATCTAGAAAAAAATGTAATCAAATGCATCAATCCTTTCATAATGTCTCCAAGTATTCGCTTTGATAAGTTAAATGTATTGATGATTATGTTAAAAGTCTTGACAATTATTTCTTTCAAAGAACACATTATCAACTCCGAAACAACTCGAACATTTTTCATATATTTCTATGATCCTAACTACATTTTATTGTATCTTATTCTTTCAATCATTTGCATTATACTTTCCCCCTTTGCTCGTTTTATCAACTATTGAATAGTCGATTTTCCTCCAAATCGTCTTTCGATCAAAATGATATTTTGTTTCCATTTCATATATCCCAATTTTGTTGATGTACTTATCGATCACAATGCTTCTAATCGGCTCCTCTGGCGCGTCCTCCAATGAATCTATGAAATTCGATACCAAGAAAACATTTCTTTGATTGTACTCCAACTCCTTCTCGAGTATCGTTAATCGTTCAAGATTATCATAAATCACCTCCTCCCTCTTCTTTGGATTCTCAGGAATCCTTGCTATGCTCCTACCGGCTTTGAATCTCTTTGTGTCGAGATCCTCAAGCTCAAGTTTTATTCGTTCAACCGAAGCTACGAAGTGTTCATAGTTCTCAAGTGCAATTTTTAGATCCTTTGCCTCCATCCTCACCACCTCAGAACGGCAGATCATCTGGATCTATATCCAGCAATGTCTGCCCTGTTTCAAATAGCATTTCTTCTATTGATACCTCTATCTCTGATTCATACCGGTTACAATCCTGAATGATAGCCGGTGATTGCGATTCATCTGATGCAAACTTCTCTTCATGCTGAATTTCGGTTTGTTTCGTTTTGGGAGATTTCGAGAGCCTGACGATTGCGAAGATCATTACCTGGAGCGCCCCTTCGTACCGGCTTAGGCCAACACCGGTGATCTTATCGATTGAGATTTCGTCGCCGTCTTTAAGAACAATTGAATTCGTAGCACAGACCCTCGCGTAGTTCTTCTCATCAGGTTTTTCTTTGTTGTAGTCACGAATCCCGAAGGTTGTCTTGCCCCCATTACTTGCCTTGACGTAGTTGATCCGGTACGAGTTTAATAGGTTGATCACTTTGCACCTTCAAGCCACTTGATGCACTCTTCTCTATTGTCAAACTCTTCAGTCCAGGCATTGCCGTTGCAGTTGTCAATTCCAATGTATGATCCTGTTACATCCTGGACCCAGAACTTTCCGTATGGATTTCGCTTACTGATGATATTTTTTGCTTGTGCTCTTCCTACTTCTTGGACTTCTGGATTAGTCATGATCTCCCCTTTCAACGATTTCAATGATGTCTAAGACAACCTTTGCCTTATGATTGTTTTCCTGGATGTATGTCTGGGATCCTCCATGCTGTAGAGCTCCCAGTGCCAACATCTCATGTTCAAGCTTGTGCTCATTTAACCATTTCAGCATTTCCTCTTTTGTCGATTTCAGTCCCTTCATTTTTCCTCCTTAACTGGGCTATTATCCAATACGTTTAAATCCCTCACGTCTCAATCCGTCGTGTAAACGAATGATACGAACTTCTTCTTCGGTGAGCGGTTCCGTAAATGGCTTAAGAGCAATTTGTCTAAAAGCTTCTTCGATGCTTAAGCCTGAATATCTGGCTTCAGTGCCTTCGCGCGCTTCAGCATCATAAGTATTTTCTTTATTCTCTTCATTCTTCTTATTCTTTTCATTCTTATCATTCTTGTTTGTTGTCGTTTGTTTGTCGTTTGTTTGTCGTTCGCTTGTCACTCGATTGCCGTTTTGTGTGTCGCTTTGCTTGTCTTCAAGTTCTTCCTGACTCTGATAATCTCGCCATTTTACAACGAATATTTGCGTAAATCTGTTTGTCGTTTTGCTTGTCAACTCGCTTGTCGATTTTAGCCTTTCAAGTGATGTTCTGATAGACCTTACTGACAACCCGGTTTCTTTACTTAACTTACCTACGCTTGTAACAAACGACCCTGCTTCTATGACAATTCCACGCCATTTTGCCGGCTTATGATTTGCTTTTATAAGGCAATGCAGAAACAATTTGCTGGTATTAACATCGGTATACCACTCCCATGATTCGATCGATCTGAACAGTTTTACATAGCCAGCCATAGGTCACCTAGAACGGTTCCTTTCTCAGATCATAGACTTGACCCGGGAGTGCAGCTGATGTTTTTATACCAGTTTGTTCACTGATTTCACGGACCATTCTTGCCTCATTTGAGTTGCTGTCAGATAGGTGAATCAGGATGATTTCCTTTGTTTTATTCAGGTCACACAGCCTCAGAAATCGCTTAGTTGTGTCCAAATGCATGTGGTAGAGAGACGTTGTTTTCCTGCCATTTATATTGTTTTGGTTTGCGATCTCTTCGATGTTGTTACACTCGATCATGATATAGTCAATGTTCACAAACCGGTATTCCAGATATGCGCTGTCAGTGATGAACAGAAGCGTCTCATCGGTCTGACGATCAATGATCATGAACCCTAACGGATTTGAGGCGTTATGGACGACGTTAAACGGATAGACGAGTATTTGCTTATTGAAGTCTTCAATTAGGCCAATAGTCAAAGGATGCGTCTTTCCCGGCTTCTTAATGCTGATTGCTTCGAGAGTTTCCTTCATTGAATAAAGGGTGATTCCGACTTCGACATACTCTTTGGCGAACCTGCAATGATCACCATGTTCATGGGTGATAAAACATCCTAGAATGTCATCCCACCTTGATGGGAACGCCTCAATGAATTTCTTAAGAGGCGTTCCACATTCAAGCAACAATATCTTTCCGTTATCGAATTCAAGCGCGTAACCGTTACCGGTAGATGAACTTCCGAAGACGGTTAATTTCATCTTTAGAACGGATCAGCCGGGCTTTCTTGCTCGGGCTTATGCTCTTCTACCGGTTCTGGGGAGATCGTTTTTGAGAAGGCAGTTTCTGGGATCACCAGGGTTGGTTTCTCATCTTCGTCATCCTCATCATCAGAAAAATATCCAGATTCATTGAATGCTTTGACAAGGATAGGAGCATCGCTTGAAGAGTTGATCAGCATCTTGAGGCCTCTGTTGATTACCGTCCTCATTGCCATTTGATCCGGGAATTCAGCATGAACCAATTGCTGCTTTGACTTCGATTTGTTCCATGCAGCGAGGATCTGTGAACGATCCATGATTTCCCATTTCTGCTCACCATTCTTTAGGCTTACGATGCAATATGCACCGAGAAGATTTTCTTTGGTGATGATCCGTTTGAATCGGTCTTTGCGGACGTGCGAGACTACTCGTTCCTCACCGTTAATGATTTCGGTGACAACTTCATCCCCTTCAGTAACACATTGAGCTTGTACACTTACGACATTGGCGAATCGTTTTGCTACCGCTGTTGTGCCAAAGTATGAACGCTGAAACGCAAGCTGCTTTCCATAGACGATGAAATACCCTTGGTTCTTATCAACGGACAATCCTTGAATGATCATATTGCGGATCGCCTTAACGATACTTCCCTGATCACATACAGCCAGAGCCGGTTGATGGTTCATATCCTCAATGGTCAGAAGCTTTAGGTATGCTGACTGAATCGCATTCCCAACGGCGTAATCATCAGGCAAGACAAGATTACTTTCTGAGATCAGTTTCTCGATATCTTGCTTTGCATATTCGGTAATGGACAGTGCCTTTTTAGCGCCTTCTGTCGGTTTGGTAACTGCTGGAGTTTGTGTTTGTTGTGTCATTTTGTCCTCCTTTTATGACTGTTTTAAACTTGAATAGCGATCATCCGCATACATACTGATGGTTTGCGAGATCATCGGAACCGGTAAGGTCAGTGACTCTCTGTTGTCAATCAGAACCGGAGCCTGGGTATCGTAAACAACTTGGAAACATTTAATGATGTCACAACCAGTGAAGATTCTCTCACCGGTAGATTGAGCGTCATAGGGCTTTCCATCCAGCAGCGGATCACAGACTTGCTGATATCCTCCGTTGACTTGTTGTTTGAATAGGCGCCATTTGATCCGGCCGAAGTGTGAGCTCAGCTGCTGCTCGATGACTTCGTTCTTATCTCTTTCAAACTGTTCACACTGGAACACCAGCGTTTTATACCGGTTCTTTTCAGATACCAACACCGACTCAATTTTGGTAAGTTCATCAATTCGAGCTAGTGTTTCTTTCTGTGCATTCAAGGCTCCAAGACGTTGATTGTTGTCACTGATCAAGGCTTGAAGTTCCAGTTTGCGAATCGATTTTCCAACGTCTTCTGTATTGTTTGACAAGGCAAAGTAGTATGAGTCAACAGTAGATTTTAATGCGGAGATCTCTTTCTGAAGTTCATCAACTTTTGCCTGATCCACGAAGTCAGCCGGGGTCATCAGTGAAACATCCGGGAGTGCCGACAGCTTCATCCGCAACTCATCGATCTCTTTTTCAAGATCATCAATGCGTTTTTTGTTCGTGATCTGTGTAGCTTTATAAGCATCAATGCGTTGCGCAATCTCTTTACCATCAGCGATCGTTTCATTCATGCTCATTGCACGATTTTGCTCAAAATTGAGTTTATCGTCCGCCAGTAACTTGTCGATATTCAGATCTGGGAGTGACTGATGACAGACTGGACAATTGGTTTCGACAATCGGTGCGATCCAAGTGTCGTTCTTGATTCTTCCGTATTTGGCTAGCAAATCAGCCTTCTTGTATCCGAGTTGAACGATGTTTCGTTCATCGCTTTCAATGTCATTTTTAAGCAAAGTAATCTTGCTCTCGAGACTGGCAATACGGTACTCATGGTCCTGTTTGATACTGGCCGTTTCTGAGCGTTTTGAGGAGTATTCATCGTTTGCCTTGTCAACAATCGCCTTGTGAAGTAAGGTCTTTTCGTAGTGTAGGCGTTCGGCATCAATGATGTTTTGCGGCTTCTCTGATGGCCTCGTTTCAGTGAGTTGCGACAACTCTTTTGAATAACCATTGATCAGAGATTTAAGCGTTAATTCATCCGGGAGTTCCTTTATCGTTCGTTTAAGTTCATCGATCTGATAAGGCAAACGGTCGATTTCATCCTGGTTTTGTTTTGCCTTCTGTTTCATGGTTTCGAAGAGTTGGCCAAAGGTTTTGTTTTGATTTAGGTCCTTCTTCCATTCAGCATCCAGGATGAAGTATTCACTTTTATTCCGGATCGAGTTTTCGATATCGGATTCATTCCCAACCAATCGTAGTAGAATCTCGCGACGCTTTTTATAGTCGATCTGAGTCATGAAGTACATAGGATTTGTCAAAAGTTTGAAAGACTCTTCATCAACAATGTCACTGACTGCTGCATCGTATTCTTTTGTCTTAAGCTTTGATTCGTTGTAATACAGAGACTGAACGTTTCCCTCCATGACCGGATCAGTAGATCCGCGTTTTGTTACCCAGTCTTCCTCTTGTAATCTACGGAATATATGATGAATTCCGTTGATGCTCAGATCTAGACTTACATCAACGATGATGTTGTGAATGTCATTGCCCATCGCATCTTTGCGCTTGACTGGGAAGTCTTTAGCGCCGTTGGAATCTTTGTTAAATAACACCCACCAGACAGCATCAGCAATTGTTGTCTTACCGGTACCATTGGCTCCTCTCAATGAGGTCATGGAATCAAATATGATGGTTTGCTTTTCTATTCCCTTGAAGTTGGAAATCTCAAGTTTATTGAATTCAATCGTTTTCATCTATGCACCTTTCCTTTGGAAGTATGGATCTTCCGGATGATTCTTTAAGTGGTTCATGCAATCCTGACACAACTCAAATTCAGGATCCTCAGTGGTCGATATGTCGAACTTCTTACCACAGCGGATGCAGGTTTCAAGGTATGTGTTTCGTGGTGCCTTGATATGAATAAGTTGTTTTGCCAGTTGGTCCTCCAGTCGATTCTGGCGTGTTGCTTCAACCCAGTAGGCCATAAACGTCATTCCCAGATAGAAGCAAACAAGGCCGACTACCGACACTTCGATAATGTTCATAGTTGATCCTCAACCCCTTCCTGGTCTTGTGATGTCTTAGATTTCGCTGGTGAAAATAAGAACATTAGATTGATAAGTAGTGAGATAATCAGTACCGAGATCGTCAACAGCAAAGAAATTCTTAGTGCTTGCGTTTCACTCGATCTGCGGTATAATTTGGGTGTCTTATATGCAGTTTTAAGGGCACCGTTTGCAGACGGTGTTTTTATTTCGTCATCAAGAAATCTTATAAATTTCATTCATTGTACCTTCAAGTCGGCCGTGGTTCTTTTGGCCAACTAGGTCCTGACTGATATGATCGATCGGTAACTTCGTATCGAAGTAGTGATGTTTGAAACGGCTGTCTTCAGAATGCTGGTAGCGTTTGATTTCTTTTTCTGATGCATGCTCTTTTCTAACATAAACACCGGTGCCAATATCCGATTTGATAAACACGATGCCCTCTTTCACCAGGGCTTTGATTGCCCTACGGACCGTTCGTTCTGATTCATAATCGGTTTTGTAAATGATTCTTAAAGTTCTGAATAATTCTTTATACTCCTGCAGTTTGCTCATGGAGTTCTGCTTCCTTTCTTTTCTGTCTACAATCATCCCGGTACGCATCAATGAACAGCTGCGCGACTTGAGTGAACTCCTCTTCACTCATTACTCGGACATGGATGTTGAATTGGCGACCTCTGGTTCTTTTGTTTGGTTTTGTTTCGTTCATATGCCTTCTTTCTGATTTGCACCAAGTCAGAAAGATATAATTGACTTGGAGGATTTACGAATGTTCAAAGTCTATGCTTGCCTTGCTGGCCAGTGGATCTGTACCAGTGGTGATCCGGAGTGCCGATATGGAAATGATCTTAAGACATTGGATGAATGGTGGTTATCCGGATGCCCTTTAACTTCGCCCGGATCAATGACTCAGAAGTCACTGATTGATGTACCTTACGTTGATATTCACTTTCAAGGATCGAGATATCGCGTTCACCCAAGTCTGATCCAGTTTGTTGAATGATCTGATCCGCTGATTCACTATGAACACCCATTTATGTGTTGTATAATTTGCTCAACTATCTAGGGGGGGCCATAATGAAGCTTAATCACGATTGCGTTAGAGACGTATTATTAGCTATTGAAGCATTACCTTATGATTCGGTAGTTACTATTGATGAACTTAATGTTTCCGGATATGATCAGGATGCTATTCGATACATCGTTTTACGGCTCCACGAAGCTGGGTTCATTGATGGAAGTGAGGCTTCAAGTAATGATGAGTACGAATGTCTGATCCGTTCACTCACCTTTGTTGGTCATGAGTTTCTCGATAATATTCGACCACAAGAGACATGGGATAAGACAAAGGCTATAGCATCTAGAGTTGGATCCGCGTCTCTCGATGTTATGGCAAACATTGCTGCCCAAGTAACAACTAGTCTGATTTCAAAGATGATGGGATTATGATTTGTTGTATCTCTAGAGTCGCTATTTCTTTGTACTGGTGAGTAAACTTTACACCGATCAATCGATCAACCTTCACACCATTTATATATACTTCAGTCTTCGATCCATCACTGATGATCTTTAGTTTGTCTTCCATCCTTCCCTCCTTTCTACAGCTCCTCCTGTTGATCTACAGAGTCTTAAACTTCTTTTCTTGAGAAGAAGTAAGAAGGCGCTTCTTCAAGCGGAATTTTCAACAGTTCACATGCTCTGTGCATTTCCGGGCTGTCGAATCCGATTTGATTATTCAAACGCTTAGAAAGAGAAACTGAGGAGATACCTAATGCTTTCGCAAAAGACATTTCCGTATGGTAAACCTCTTTGATTCGACCTCTAAGTTTTGAATAGTCAAACCTTACTACGATGGTCATTAACATCACTCCTTTCACTTAAGTTATCTTAAGTTATCTACATTATAGTCTTAAGATATCTTAAGTCAATAGGGATATTTTAGATTTCTTAATTATTTTTACTATTTATGTTGATAAGAATTAAGAAATGTTTATAATGTGGGTTGAGGTGATACAGTGGAAACATTTGCAGAGAGACTACAACAAGCACTACAGTTCAGAAATATAAAGCCTTCTGAGCTCGCAACAAAGACGGGCCTAAGCCAATCTCTGATTTCACAATATTTAAGCGGAAAATTCGAAGCTAAGAATGACAAAATCAGTGCTATAGCAACAGCACTTGAAGTTAATGAGTCTTGGTTAGCTGGATTTTCTTCTGTTATTGATAATAAAGAGACTGTTAAGGCGATCTTACCCGTTAAAGTCATGACCAACAAGATACCGGTATACGGTCGGATTCCTGCAGGCGTTCCGTTCGAAGCAATCCAGGACATCCTCGAAGATGTCGAGATCCCCAGCTGGCTGGCTGAAAAAAAAGACCTGTTCGGTCTCAAAGTAGTTGGTGATTCAATGAATAAGGTTATTCCGGACGGGGCCATAGCGGTCCTCCAAAAGACGGAGCACCTTAACAATGGTGAGATCGGGGCCATCCTTGTAAACGGGTTTGACGCCACGCTGAAGAAATTCTACAAGCTTACGGACAGTATCGTCCTGGAACCACTCAGCTACAACCCATCCTACGAACCCATGGTAATAAAAGAAAATAGCCAGGATGTAAAGGCGATCGGTAGACTCGTCTGGTTTTGTGCTGCGGAGGCAATGTAAATTATGCACATTTTCTTCATGACACGAAGAGATATTTATGAAGCAATGGACATTGCACCATCAATGGCAACAAAGATGATCAAGCTCTACAACGAAGACGTAACTAAACGTGGATACACTCTAATCAACAATGGCACAGTTCATATAAAGACGTTTTGTGAGTTTCACCATATTGATCATGATCAGTTAGTTGAGAATATTCTAGAGATTAGAAAAATCAGACCGAAGTACTCAAGAACGAGTCCTCTATAGGTCCAAGATATGAAAATATTCAACCCAGCAGGTTCAAGACAAAGCAAGAAAGGAAGAAGAGAAAGATTAGTTGATTTTTCGATTAAGCATCCCTATATCTTTTCATTTGCTTTGATTGTATTGGAGATATCGACATTCAGTAATAACAATTGGGTCATCGCTGTTATAAATGGATTGATGACACTTACTTGCATCATTTTAGTATTTGCACTAAATAAAACAAAGGATAGTTCGGATGTTTTTTATAGTCTGACCATAATCTTGGCACCACTATTTCTTATTATCACTTACATAATGACGCTTATTGGAAAGTTCCTTATACCTGTGATTTTTCAGATCGGATCCATTGAATCATGGATAGGCTTTGCCGGATCGATATTAGGAGGAACTATTACTATGATAGCTGTCTCCTACACTATAAGTAGTGAATCAAGACTAAAGAGAAAAGAAATAGCACTGACATCGATGCCTAATTTGCTTATTGGATTATCTGGTTCATACGCGCTTGGTATAAGCTCAACCACTCTTAATGGAGAGCAAGTTCAAGACGATTTCTACTCTATTCATATAGAACCAACTATCGAAAATATATCAGCATATCCAGCCCAGAACCTAAAATTCACTCGTGCAGAAGTAATGATTCACGAATCATTTCTCTATGGTCTTGATAAGAAGACCAAGCCAGTGAGTCTGATATCCAAACTCGATCAATTCAATGCCGATAAGATAGTGAATATTTTTATTCAAAAAGAAAATAAGATTTCGTTCCCAATCATGTTTGATTATCCAATACCAAAAGATAAAAATGATGACGTGAACATGGTACTAATAGAAATTGACTTTGAATATCAAGATATGATGCAATGCTTTACACATAAGAAGAAATGTAAGATCGAATTTACTCCAGGTTTTCCTAAACCAGATAGAAAGTCAAAAAAGAAAGTACACCCAATAATTATTATCCCAGAGATTACGAACACACCTTTGAAAAATGAAGAACTTGCAGATGCATTTAAAACACACTGATGGGGCCAGGGTGTCGTGTAGCAATCTTCAGGAAAGGAGAATGACTACATAGACATCATAGTATAATTACAGAAAATAACAATTGGGAGAAACCATGAAGGAAAAGCCATTCTTAACATTTAATTCACAGATGAAGTATCTAAGGGATAAGAAAAAAATTGAATGCTATGGTAGCAACCATAAAACTTTCTTAATAAAGTATGGTTATTTCAATCTCATAAATGCCTATAAATTCCCTTTTGTGAAAGGATTCGATACAGATGGAGATCACATCTATATTGGTGGAACCAGTATTGAGCATTTCGTTTTACTAAAACAATTTGATGATAACCTTAGAATTCTTCTTCTACAAACACTTACCAGAGTTGAAGAAGAAATCAGAAATTTGGTTTCGTATAAACTAGATCATACAAACGGTAAATCACTTGAATGGTATGATGTTCAATCTTATAACCCAAGAAAAGATACTCAAGATATTATAAGAGTAATTTCGAGGTGCTTCAGTTCTATTGATAAAATGAAAAACGATTACGTTTCGCACTACACCGATAAATACGGAAAGGTCCCAACATGGATCTTCACTAAAGTAATAAAGTTCTCAGAGCTAATTGATGTTATTGGAATATCTCGTGTTGAAATTCTGGAAGCATTGTGCACTCTCTATAATCTCAAGGATAAAAGGGGGATTAACAAACACAGCCTTCTAATAAACTCTCTACATACTATCAGATCAGTTAGAAACTCTTGTGCTCACAATGAAAGAATAGTATTCTTTAGAGATCCTGACAGCCGAATGAATTTGCCATTTGAAACCTTCATTGTTAGTCCCAATAGATATAAAAATGACCGTGATAAACTTTTAATCGACTTGATAGTATCGCTAAAGTATTTCATGGACTCGAGAGATTATGAAAGTTTAATTAATCAGATTATCTCAATGCTTGATAGCCTAGCCACTCAGATAAATCCAAGCGCCTTTGATGCAATAAGAGGTAGTCTTGGCATTAAAAGAATGACAGATTTGGTCTTCCTGAGGGATCAAAACCGCAATAAAATCCTCTATAACAATTTCTAGGAATATCAATTGACGGTCAATATTGCCTATGATAATATGTATTTGTGAGATATCCAGTGAACGCTGGATGAAAAACCACAGTACATAGTATTGTGGTTTTTCGCTTTTTTAGAGTAAGGAGTAAGTATGAAAAAAGCTGCCGCATACGCTCGCTTCAGTAGTGACAATCAGCGCCAGGAAAGCATCGATGCTCAAGTAAGGGCCATTCAGGACTACTGTGCAAAGTGTGAACTCCATCTGATCAAGATTTACCAGGACGAAGCGATGAGCGCCACTAACGATCAGCGGGATCAGTTCCTTCAGATGATTGATGACGCAAAGAAGCATGAGTTCGAGTACGTAATCGTCCACAAGCTGGACCGATTCGCGCGTAACCGGTATGACAGTGCGTTTTACAAACGCGAGCTGAGGGTTCAAGGCGTCAGGATCTTGTCGGTCCTCGAGAATCTAGATGACAGCCCGGAATCGATCATACTTGAATCAGTTCTGGAGGGCATGGCCGAATACTACTCAAAGAACCTTGCCCGGGAAGTTCGCAAAGGCCAAAAAGAAAATGCTCTAAAGGGGATCCACAACGGTGGCATTCCTCCATTTGGATATAGCGTGGTCAATAAGATTTTAGCGATCAATGAGCAGGAAGCTGAGATCGTCCGGATGATCTTCAAGCTATATAATGAAGGCAGCGGGTATACAACGATCAGTGATACCCTGAATTCTTTGGGATATAAGACGAGAGCCGGAAGACCGTTTTCAATCAATAGTCTCTATGATCTGATCCGGAACGAGAAGTATACCGGCACTTACGTTTTCAACAAGCGTGAGTCTAAGAGCACCGGTAATCGAAAATACAAACCGGATGATCAGATCGTAAGAATAGAGGGCGCGTTCCCTGCTATCATTTCAAGAGAACTTTGGGATATGGTTCAAGAGATCATATCAAAGAAAACGAACGTGCGGAGGCTGGCAACCAGAGAGTACTTGCTCAAAGGGAAGATCGTTTGTGCTATCTGTGGCGGTACCTATGTCGGCAGCGGCTATGTTCTTCACAATGATAGTGATCACTACACCTATTCATGTTCAACCAGAAGAAGATCCAAAGAGTGTGATAACAAACCGGTTTATGCCGGCTATCTTGAAGATTACATAGTCCACCATATTATTGGTAACTTCATGACAGACCAGTACATTGAGAATGTCACCAAGAAATTCAATGAGGATAGTGCAAAAGAACTTGATGAGAACATGGCTATTCTGGCCAGAGTGGATAAGCAAACTGCTAAACAACAACAAAAAGAAACCAAGCTCTGGGAACTTTTCTATGATGGGATCATCACGAAAGCAGTGTTCCAGGAGAAACAGGTTGAGCTTGAGAACGAGCTTAAGGATCTGGAAAAAGTAAAATCGGAAGTAATGAACAAGAAGGTCGTTAAGACAATGTCGCCGGAGTCCTTCACAGAGTTTTTGCTTGATCTGCAGAACAAAGCTAAGGATGATAATCAAAACACAAAAAAACTGCTCATTGCAGCTTTTGTCGACCGTGTCGTAGTCAATAAGGAAATAATTGATCTCCATTTCCGAGATTATATCAAGGAAACAAAGACCAATTATAGTGATGCGACTGGTGGAGATGAGGGGAGTCGAACCCCTGTCCAAATTGCGTCCACATTCAACCCTCTACAGTTTAGTCTGAGGTGATAATCACCGGGTTTGCGTCAGACAGGCTCCCGATGATTTGTTCTACTGGTGTTTAGCTAAGCTTTGTAAGAACGACTGGCTTAACGATCCCATCTTTTTTGTGCCGTCTATAAACCCAATGGGCAGGGTTCAAAGAGACAGCTGCGCTCCGCTAGGAGACTAAGCAGCGAAACTTAATTTGTTTCCGTTTAAAGTTTTTTGGCAATTAGGTCGCCACTCCACTGCAGATTGAATCCAACAGACAACCTGTCGAAACCATGACACCCCCATGGCACAATTACTATAACGCTAAGATACAGTCTTGTCAATGAAGATGTCCATGATCTTGGTCATGAGAAAGTTTGGATATGATATCATAATGTCATGAAAACAAAAGCTGTTATTGTGCTGCCTTATGATCCGCAGTGGGCACTTGAGTTTGAAAAGTTGCGAGCTTTCCTTAGTTCAGTATGCGGTCCATTGATCGTCGAAATCCATCATGTGGGCAGTACTTCTGTTGAAGGGCTATCCGCAAAACCGATCTTAGATGTCGATGTTGAAATACGATCCCTTGATGACTATGAGGCAATCAAAGCCAAACTCGCGGATGTGGGATACTGTCATGAAGGCGATCTGGGAATAACTGGCCGTGAAGCTTTCAAATATGATCACAGTGACTTTATGGCACATCATCTGTATGTCTGTACCAGTGATGCGGATGAACTGAAACGGCATCTCGCTTTCAGAGATCATCTGAGAACTCATGGTCAAGACCGCGATACCTATGCCTTAATCAAATTGAATGCAGCTTTGGCCCATCCTTTCGATATCGATGCCTATATGCAAGATAAAAACGAGATCATTCAAACGCTCTACAGAACAATCGAAGATGAGAAAACGATTTAATTTAATATAAACTAGAATTGACAGAAAAATTGTCATTCAAGACAATATGGAGACACCATGAACACACTCAATCTAAAAACGATGAGACTAACAGATTATCCACTTCAGACCCAAGACAAAGTCCGATACAGCGATACGGACCGTCAGGGCCATGTGAACAATGCCGTTTTTTCCTGTTTTTTGGAGACAGGGCGGGTTGAGCTCTTGTATGATCCAACTCGATTGCTGGCAGCAGAGGGGTGTTCATTTGTCATCGCCAGTCTGTCGATGAACCTGCTATCTGAACTGAAATGGCCCGGAACGGTTGAGATCGGGACGGCTGTCGTCAAGATCGGAAACAGTTCCATTTCGATGGTTCAAGGTCTTTACCAAAACAATACTTTGGTAGCCACGGCAGAGACCGTTATCGTTCAGTCCAGTTCGGAAACCAAACGATCTTATCCCTTGTCCACGGAAGCAAGAGAAATTCTTTCCTCGCTCCTGTTGTCTTAAGCTAACTTAAAGAAAAGCCACGGGTCATTGACCGGTGGCTAATTTTTTACGAATGCGTCCTGAGAAATAATCAATGACCAAAATCACGACGATCAAACCAAACAACAAGGTCCCCGCGTCTTTCCAACGATAGGCGCCCATGGCCGCAATGATCGGATAACCGATCCCGCCGGCCCCGACCAAACCCAGGATCGATGCGTTTTTGACGTTGATCTCAAAGCGGTAAATGGCGGTGGAAACAAAGTTGGTCATCAGCTGAGGAATGATCCCGTAACGGATCTTTTGGACGGTGTTACAGCCTGAGGCATTCAAGCCTTCGATGATGCCCATATCGAGGTCTTCAATCGATTCCGTGAAGAGTTTGGCCGTCATCCCAATGCCTGACACCGCCAGAGTCAATACCCCGGTAAAAGGACCAGGTCCGGTAACACGGATGAACATCAAACCATAGACGAAAGGCGGGAACGTACGGATCACCGCTATGACAAAGGTCCCAACATGAGCCAGCCACTTCGGTACGATGTTTCGGGCAGAGAGAAAGGCAAACGGCAAGGCAAAGAGTGCTCCGATCAACGTTCCCAAGAAAGCGATCGCGATCGTTTCAAGCAAAAGATAAGGCAAGGCGTTTTTCTTGAAATCCAGGAAATAGCTGAGGTCGGGCTGTGTGATCCCGTACAGGATACTCTTGGCGATGTTGATGCTTTTCTCTTCGATGCCTTTAAAGGGAATATAAGGAATAGCGGCATAAAAGATGAGACAGATAAACAGGAAGATACTGATGTTGAAGATCCAGGTCTTGGGTCTTTTTTTATAGGCTTGAAGAATGGTGTCTTTCATATCAGCTCAGCTTCTTTCTGATCAAACGACTCAAGGATTCAATGGCGTAGACCGTGACCAAAAGGGTCAATAAGATCATCCCCACTTTATCGTATTGTCTCCAACCCAGTTTTTCATTCAGCAGTAAGCCGATACCGCCAGCCCCGACATACCCTAAGATGGCTGCAGAACGGACATTCATTTCAAAGTTATACAGGATGAAGGAAACGTATTGGCCCAGGATCTGAGGCAGGATTGCCACTCTGAAGGCTTTCAGACGACTGGCTCCGCTGGACTCTACCGCTTCAAAGGGTCCCATATCGACCGTTTCAATCAATTCATACAGCATCTTGGTCATGATTAGCCAGGTAAAGAAAGCGATCGCCACTGTACCCGCAAAACTGCCTAAACCAAAGATGTATTTCGCCAATAAGGCAATGATCAAGATCGGCAGTGTTCTGATGACACTGAAGACAAACCGATTGGTCCATAAGAAGATCTTGTTTTTGATGATGTTGTCAGAAGACAGGAAAGCCAAAGGCAAGGCAAAGAAGGCGCCTACCAAAGTCCCTACGATCGACATCATGATCGTTTCGATCATCGGCGGGACGAGTTTGGGGATAAAGCCAAAATCCGGCGGGATCATTCGTTTGACGATGACAAAGAATTGATATCCGCGCGTAAACAGAACCAAGAGGCTGAAATTCGTGAGATCCATCGAGATCCAAACCAAAACCACCAGGATCGGAACGATGTAGACCATCGAACTGCGTTTAGGGGTCACGCTTTTTCCGTTGGCTAAGACGAAGGTCGAGGGAAAAAGGATTTCTTTAAGCCAGGCTCTCATCAGTTGATTCCCTTAAGCTCATCGTGCTGTAAACTTCTTCCGTAAATGTTGGTCAGATCATCATTGGTGATGCTTTGGCTGGGACCGTCAAAAACGATCTTGCCGGCTTTGATCCCAATGATCCTTCGGGCGTATTTCTTGGCGATGTCGACATGATGCATGTTGGCAACGACGGTTATGTTGAATTCCTGATTGATCTTGACGAAGTCTTCCATGACTTGCTGAGAAGTCAAAGGATCCAAAGAAGCCACCGGTTCATCGGCTAAGATGATATCCGGTTTCTGAGCCAAGCAGCGTGCCAAAGCAACGCGTTGGGCTTGTCCGCCCGATAAGGTATCGGCACGCAGATAAGCTTTATCCAGGATACCGACATTATCCAAAGCCGTGAGCGCCAACAGTTTGTCTTCTTTGGTGTATAAGCCAAGCAGGCTTTTCCCCATAGACATGTCTGCGACTCTGGCCGTCAACACATTCTTGATGACGGTGGTTCTTTTAACCAGATTGAACGACTGAAAGACCATCCCGATCTTTCTGCGGAATTGCCGTAATTCATTGCCTTTGAGTTTGGAAACATCAAAACCGTTGACGATGATCTCGCCGGAGGTAATGGTGTGCATCTGATTGATGCATCGGATAAAAGTACTTTTACCGGCACCTGATAATCCGATGATGGCCACGAATTCACCTTGTTCGATCGTACACGTGACCCCTTGCAGGGCTTTCACGTTTCCGGGGTATGTTTTAACGACATTTCTGAATTCAATCATGAGTCTTCTCCTTTATAGATAAAAAAAGAGAACGAGGGAAAACCTCGTTCTCTTGAAAAACGGTCTAATTACTTACCTGCAACAACGGCTGCTGCAGCACGGGCTGCATCATAGTCGGCATCGGTGACATCTGCGGTATAACCTTTGTGGCTATAGATCGCGATGGCTGCCTTACCGGCCTCTGTCTTGGCCAATTCGATGAAGGCAACTTTAAGCGCTGCAATGATCTTAGGGGTCAATTCTTTATTATTGGCAGAATAGGAGATGGTATCATTCATGACGCCAGGCGTAACGAAGATAACTCCGGTTTCATCCCAGATCGGTTTTGTGCGGTTGAAGCCGCTGTCCGCTGTGGTCTGTGTCCATTTTGTAGCGAAGTCTCTACGGAAATCGGCATAACCCGGAGCGATATCACAAACACCGGCAGCCAAATCAGCAGCAGCGCCGCCGTAACCGCCAGTGGTCTGATAGTGGTTAGGAAGATCAGCAATGGTCTTTCCAAATTTTTCTTTCAGCCATACGGAAGGATAAATATAACCTGAAGCGGAAGTCGTTGAAGAATGGCACCAGATTGCAGTGCTGACATCTTCCCAAGTCAAGGCTGTTCCAGCATTAACTTTGGCTAATAAAGCTTGGCCCTTAACGGACGGTCCAACGATACCCAAAGAACGGTAATAGGTGACTTGTTCAGTGGTCGGTGTGGTTGCTTTTCCATCATTCCAGTCTTTGGCATTGGCAGAATCTTTGCTCAAGCCATCGCGTGTCGCAGCCAACAGCAGTTCTGCGCCATCCGTGTGATAAGCAATATACGTATTCGCAGGAATAAAGGCCAAGTGAGCAGTCCCTGAAGACAGGGCTTCACCCGCGGCATTGTAGTCTGCCGAAACAGAGATATCGACTGAGTTGATCGTGAAGCCTTGTTTGTCCATCTCGTCAATGATGAGCTGTTTCAACGGTTCGACAGCGGTCAAAATCGTTGCAGCATCCTTACTAGGAACGAAAATAACGGTCAACTTATCAATCTTCTTGGATTCTGCAGGTGCACAGGCAGTCAAGCTGACAATGACCATCAGAATAGCGGCTAATCCCTTCAAAAATTTCATAATTACCCTCCTGTAAATGAGCCATTTACAGTTTAATTTTACACTACCTCACAGTCACTTACAATCAATACCCCAATAACTTTTTGTAAATTTGATATAATAAAACCAATGAAAAAGTTACTGAAAATTTACATCACGACTGATGTGCACGGAACCCTGCAAACCCTTTCTTATGCGGATGGTTTTGATCGGTTCCAAGGCTTGGCCCGTTATGCCAGCGCACTGAAAAATGAACGCAAACATCATGATGTTTTGGCTTTGGATAATGGGGATATTCTTCAAGGTTCTCCCCTTTTGACCTACTTTCAAAAGAAGCACAGAGCGCCTCATTTGCTGGCAGAAACGATGAATCTGATCGGGATCGATTACTTCAATCTGGGCAATCATGATTTCAATTACGGAAAGCCCATTCTGAATCAGTTTCTGCATGACCTCAAAGCCCCTTGTCTGACTTCCAACATCACCCTTAACGGCTCCCCTTTCGGTCACTCTCAGATCCTTACCTGGGAAGGTCATTCGATTGGACTCATCGGAGTCTGTACTGACTATATCCCTCACTGGGAAAGACCCCAACACATCGCAGGCATGACCTTCATCGATCCGATATCAGTTGTGAAGCAGGAACTTGAACGAATCAGAGCTCAGGTCGAACTTGTGATCGTGCTGTATCATGGCGGTTTAGAACGGGATCCGCTGACCGGACAAGCCACCGAAGTCCTAACTGGCGAAAATGTCGGTTATGCCTTGGCCCAACTCGACGGGATCGATCTGTTGATCACGGGTCATCAGCATCGCTCCTTCATCACCACCATCAACAACACCCTGATCACGCAATGCGCCTATAATGCCACGGAATTTGCCAAAGTCGAAGTTGACTTCACTTCTATCCCGACCCTTCAGGCCTCTTTAGTCAAGATGAAGGATTTCCCTCAAGATGAGACCGTCTTGGATTTGATCCAAGACTGGCAAGATAAGACCCAACGCTGGCTTGATCAGCCCGTCGGACATTTAGAAGGCCATGATTATCTCATTCATGATCCCTTTGAAGCCAGGCTGCACAAGCATCCGCTGGTCTCGCTGATCAACCAAATTCAATTGGAAGCTTCCGGAGCACAGTTGTCCGGAGTATCCCTCTTTAATGACCCGGTGGGTTTTAATTCAAACGTGACGACGCGCGATCTTGTCTCCACCTATGTTTATCCAAATACCTTGGTCGTCAAACAGATCAACGGTGAAAAACTCAAACTTTATTTGGAGAAGTGTGCGGAATACTTCACCCTTGATAAGGACCTGATCACAGTCAATCCGGAATATGACGCACCCAAAGCGCAACACTTCAATTACGACATGGTCGACGGGATTACCTACACATTGAAGATAGGCAATCCGATCGGTCAGCGGGTGATCGCTTTGACCTATCAAGGTAAGCCTGTCTTGCCTGCAGACACCTTCTCCTTGGTCATCAACAATTACCGGGCCAATGGCGGAGGCAACTTCGACATGATCGTATCCTGCCCCACTTTAGCGGAGATCAATCAGGATATGACCGACATCATGGCCACCTACTTCGAATTGCATCCAAGCCTTACGCCAAGCCATCAAAACAACATTGTTATCATTCCGTGAATATTTTGTCAAGGTCATGAAAATGCCTTATAATAGGGATATAGTTTAACCACAACAGGAGGTTACATATGGATTATTTAGGATACATCATTCTAGCTGTCGTCGTTGTCATCGCATTTTGGGTGATGGGAGCTTACAACGGCCTCATTACCATCAGAAACAAAGTTGAAGAAGCCTTCTCTACGATGGATGTGTATTTGGTCAAACGTTATGATTTGATCCCGAATCTGGTTGAAACCGTCAAAGGGTATGCCAAGCATGAAAGAGAAACGCTGGATGCGGTCATCAAAGCCCGTAATGCGGCTCAGTCTTCCGGAACCATTGACGAAAAGATCGCCAACGAAAACGTTTTGGCTGGTACCTTAGGAAAATTGTTTGCCTTAGCTGAAGCCTATCCGGACCTCAAAGCCAATGCCAACTTCATGGATCTTCAAGGACAATTGAAATCTTTGGAAGAAGACGTTGCCAATGCCCGCAAATACTACAACGGCGCTGTCCGTCAGTACAACACCCAGATTCAAGTCTTCCCGACCAACATCTTGGCTGGACTGTTCAAATTTACAAAGAAACCGTTGTTTGAAGTTGAAGAAGAATCTCAACGCAAGGCTGTCAAAGTTCAGTTCTAAAAAGGGAGCCACTCCCTTTTTTATCACCATGAAAAAGATAGCACTTGCGCTTAGTGTCTTGCTTGGTTTGTTCTTTTCTACCCTCAGTGTTTCTGCCATTGATACCGGGGCCGCCATCAATACGATGACTGTCACGATGGATGTCAATGAAAACGGCTTGGTAACCATTGACCAGACCATGGTCATCGATTTTACCGGCAGCAACATCCATGGGCCTATCGTCGTCCTTCCTCAGTCCTATGACACCACATGGACGATCAACGGGGAAAACATTCAAAGAAGTTATTACTTTCCGGTCAGAAACATCACTGTTTATGATAGGCCTTATAAAACGGAATCCGGCAACAACGATAACTTTCTGATTTACATCGGTGATGAAAATCAGACGGTCAGCGGAATCCAGAATTATCATTTCTCTTATACGATTCAACTGCGTGATTTTGACCTTAACGGTCTACAGGCATTTTATATGAACATCGTAGGAACCGGCTGGCAAGATCCGATCGGGGTGGTTAATTTCAGCATCACCTTGCCTAAGACCTGGCCAACAGATCCTAAGTTCTATGCCGGTCCGCAAGGAAGCAACACCGAAGTCGATGTCAACCCGGTCTTCAGTAACGGTAACAGAACCCTTTCCGGATCGTATGATTTGGGAATGACGGTCTATAACGGTCTTACGGTTTATGAATATCTTACGGATCAGGGTGATTATTTCACGTTCATCGCAGCCCCTGATTATACACCCTTTGCTTTGATCGTTCTGGCAGGCTTGACCCTCATTCTGTTTCTGGTTTTCCAGAAATTCGGAAAAGACGATAAACCGGTCATCACGGTCGAATTCAATCCGATCAAGGGGCTCAGTTCTTCTCAAGCCGGTTATATCTATGACGGAACGGTTGACACACGGGATGTCGTTTCACTCATCATCGAGTGGGCCAACAAAGGCTATCTGGACATCACCGAGGATGAGAATAAGAAAGAAAACTTTACCCTCACCAAATTGAAAGAAATGGATGAGTCTGAAATCAGAGCCGAAAAGACCCTCTTTAAAGCCTTGTTTAACGGACGACAGAGCGTCACCAACAAGCAGCTTCAAAATACCTTCTATCAAAACGTGGCCAACGCAAAAGCGGATATTGCCCGATACTTCTACGGAAATGCGCAACATGCGATCTTCAGTAAGAAAGCCACCGCTTTCAAACTCCTGTTTGGGATCTTAACGATGATTCCGGCAGCGCTGATCATTGCCTCCTCCGTGTATTCCGCCACTTACCGCGAAGAAATCGCGCTGGTATCTGGCGTTGCCATCTTTGTCTTGGGGACGATCTTAGTCTTTCTCTGGTCTTTGACCGCCAAACGCTGGCCGTCATTGCGTAAGTTTGAACGTTTCCTATCGATGTTCAGCTGCATCGCGATCTCAGTGATCTTCGGATTGATCTTCATGATGATCCCGCTGTTTTCCGGGTATAAATTCGATACCTTGTTTATGATCAAACTCGTGGTGACCTTCGGCTTTAGTGCCGTCAACATCGCCATGGTGGCGTATATGGATAAGCGTACCCCCTTGGGTGTCGAGTATCTTGGAAAAGTCTTGGGCTTGAAACAATTCATCGAAACGGCTGAAAAAGACCGTTTGGAAATGCTGGTTCAGGATGACCCATCTTATTTCTATAAGTTATTGCCTTATGCCTATGTCTTCAACGTGACCGATGTCTGGAGCAAGAAGTTTGAATCGATCGCGATCGAACCGCCTAATTGGTATCATGGCGGAAACAATTTGAATACGATGTTGTTTATGAGTCGTTTCAATCACACGATGACCACCATGAACAGAAGCATGACCAGTATGCCGCAAGCCAGAAGCAGCGGCGGTGGCAGCTTCGGCGGTGGCGGTGGCGGCTTCTCCGGCGGCGGTTTCGGCGGCGGCGGCGGCGGTCACTGGTAATTGACCATATTAAAAGCAGGATCCAAACGTGAAGTAGTAAAGGAAAAGTAGACAATTTAAGAAAGCTAGAACCCCTGTTCAAATTTGTATTGAATAGGGGTTTTATACTGTAGTGAAAATGCAGGTCTGCAGTGGTTGAAATGATAAATATAGTCATTGATCGTTTGATAGATGTTTTCCGATTTATAACTATTGAAGTCATAATATAGTTCCTCTTTGACCCATCCATTAATGGCTTCTATGATTGGGTTATCAGTCGGGGTCCCGCTTCGACTCATT
This sequence comes from Erysipelotrichaceae bacterium, assembly GCA_963678045.2. GTDB lineage: Bacteria > Bacillota_I > Bacilli_A > Erysipelotrichales > Erysipelotrichaceae > UBA2212. The sequence goes on from CAXXCK010000004.1 coordinate 42,023, forward strand.
GAACGAATGATGTTATACTTTGAATGAGCCTGATTAAAGGCTCGGCTGGAGTAGACTGCCCCTTGGTCCGTGTGAAAGATTGTGGGGTAGGCTATTCCTTTTATTTGGTTTATAAGCTGATTTAAACAGTCAAAATAGGGTTTTCTGTCACCTCTTTTTGCTGAGAGTGATGATGCTATGATCTCATTGTTAAAGGTATCCAAGATATAAGTCCATTCGTATAAATTTCCTTTGTTTCTAATGATCGTCATATCCGATACTACGATCTCCAACGGCTTTAAAGCACTCCAGTTCCCTTGAACTAAGTTCTTGTATCTTAGATGCTCTTCGCCTGTATTCTTGTATTTGTAATGGTTTGCTTTTGATTTTATACCCAGGTATTTTGCGCACTTATGCACTAATAAATCTGAAACCATCCATCCCGTTTCTTCCCTGATCCGTGTTGAAATCCGATGATATCCATAAGTCCTGTGTCGCTTATGCTGCTGCTGGATAAGCAGGCTGAGATCTTGGCGATCCTGTTCGAATCGATTGATTTTATCTCTTCGTTTTAACCACTTGTAATATCCAGCTCGTTTCAGCCCCATTTCTTTCAAAATATGACTTATCCTGTATTTCCTTGTCAATGTGTAAGCTATTTGATACTCTTGCCGGATATGGTAACGTATTCCTTGTGTGAACCAACTCCTTTCACTTGGTATCCTTTTTTTAGGCGTTCAATCTCGATCTCTTTCTTCATCAGTTCGAGTTTTAATCGCTCAACCTCACTGAGATGCTTACTGATGTGTAAGGCTGCGAAGGGATTGCCTCGTTTCCTTGGTTTAAGTCCAATTTCACCCTCGCTAAGGTATCGTATGAGCCATTTCTCATACAAACTGGTACTTAAATTGTACTCTTCCATAACGTCTGCTTTTGTATACCCTCCTTCAAGATGTTTCTTAACCACCATAACTTTAAACTCGATGCTGTGTTTTCTGTTTTTGCCACCTTTGGGTCTTCCCATATTTTTCCTCCTAAAGAAAAAGTAGACATTCTTTTTCTCAAATGTCTACTTTTACATTACTACTTCACAAACGGATCCTGCTTTTTTCATGGTTTCTTACTTGAGTACTGATACAACGACCGGATAGTAGTTGGCCGCAATGTAATCCTTAACAGTTTGTGAAGAGAGCGTCTCGATCAGCACTTTCGTTTTGGCTGAGGTTTCATTGCCTGCTTTGACTGCCAGGATGTTGGCATAGGTTTGAGCCGCAACAGAATCGGTATCTTCTGTCGCCAAGACTTTATCGGTGATCTTGCCTTCTAAAGCGTAGTTACCGTTGATGACCGCAAAGTCGACATCCGGTAAAGTCACAACCAGGTTTTCCGCAACGATTTCGATGAATTCGATGTTGTGAGGATTGGAAGTGATGTCTAAGATCGTGGCTTCCGCTGTTTTAGCCGGATTGACCGTGATAAGATCCAAGGATTCGAGCAGTGCCAAAGCACGGGCTTCATTGGTCGCATCATTGGGAATGGCGATCTTGGCGCCGTCTTTGATGTCAGCCAAGGATGCCGTTTTACCCGGATACAGACCTAAAGGTTCAAAGTGGACAGCCAAGACAGAAACGATGTGGGTGCCGTTCTTTTCGTTAAAGTAATTCAGATAAGGCACATGCTGGAAGTAATTGGCATCCAATTCGCCTTCTTCTACATTCGTGTTAGGGAAGACATAATCAGTGTATTCTACAATTTCCAAAGTATAACCAGCTTTTTCGACCAAAGGCTTGATGACTTCCAGGATTTCAGCGTGAGGCGCCGGAGAGGCACCGACACGGATGACTTTCGCATCTTTGCTGGTGCAAGCCCCCAGGGTAACAGACAGAAGCAAGGAGATTAAAATGAGTATTTTTTTCATGAGTTGTTCCTTTCATCGCGCTCGTTTATCGAGGCGTTTAACTATGAGATGGGAGGAAGTCTGAATGACTTCAACCAGGATGATCAGTAAGATCAAACAATAATACATGACTTGATAATTGAATCGGTAGTATCCGTAACGGATCGCAATGTCGCCTAAGCCACCGCCGCCCATCAGTCCGGCCATGGCCGAATAGCCTACCAGCATGATCATGGTGACAGATAAACCGGAAAGCAAGGAAGGCAGGGTTTCTTTCAGCAGCATCTTCACGACTTGAAGTTTTGTCGCACCCATCGTAATGACCGCATCGACCACTTCCCCATCCACTTCATGAAGGGTATTTTCAGTCAGTCTGGCCACAAACGGAATCGCGCCGACCGATAAGGCAAAGATGGTGGCTTTGATCCCGATCGAAGTCCCGACCACAAACCGTGACAGCGGCATCAGTGCCACCACCAGGATGTAAAACGGAATCGACCTAAAGACATTCACGAAGCGATTCAAGACCAGATACAAGACTGGCTGAGGATAGAGCCCATCCTTGTTGGTGAGGGTCAAGATGATCCCCAGCGGAAACCCGATCAAGGTTCCAAAGAAGGTCGATCCGCCTAAGATCCATAGACTGTCGAAGAAGCCTTTGGTCAATAAACTGAGGATTTGAGCGTTAGTCATAGGACTCCTTCAGACCCAGCAGTTCTTGCGTGATCGCATGACTCGGGTTCTTAAAGACGGTTTTGACCGGACCTTCTTCGACAAAGCGTCCGTCTTCCAAGACCAAGACCCGTTCACATAAGGCATCGACCACATTGAGTTCATGGGTGATGATCAGAATGCTTAAGTCACGGTCTTTGTGGATCTCCTTCAAGAGTTGGATGAGTGAGCGTGTGGTCACAGAATCCAAAGCACTGGTCGGTTCATCCAGAAGCAACAGATCCGGATTGCTCACCAAGGCACGGGCTATGGCGACGCGTTGTTTCTGTCCGCCGGAAAGTTGAGCCGGATAAACCTGCGCTTTATCTTCCAGCTTGATCAGTTTCAACAAGGCTTTTACTTTAGCGTCGATCACCGCTTTGTCGGTGTTCTCCAAACTTAAAGGGTAAGCGATGTTGTCGTAAACGGTGCTTTGTTTCAGCAGCGGACTGCTCTGAAAGACGACGCCGATCCGTTTACGATACTGACGCATTCGATTCTCGTCCGCCAAAACAAGATTGACCTTGTTGAGGCTGATGCTGCCTTCATCCGGTGTTTCCAACAGGCTCAAACAGCGTAAGAGTGTGCTTTTTCCGGCTCCGCTCTTCCCGATGATCCCTAAGATCTCTTTGGACTGAAGGGTAAAACTGACCCCTTTCAGTGCTTCCACTTTGGACTCTTTCAGATGAAACGTTTTGGTTAATCCACTGATTTCGATCATACTTCTGACCTCCTAGATATAAAAAGCCCTCATCCTAAGGACGAGGGCTTTACCCGTGTTACCACCTTTGTTTATGAGCTTGTCGCCAAGTTCACCTTTTCAAGTACGCTTACCGAAGCAAGTTATACTCTAGTGCTGTAACGGGCACCCCCGATGCGGCCTACATTTCGACCGTACAACTCTGAGACCATGTTCAATCACTTCTGTGCTGTCTGTTTACACCACGACCAGACTCTCTGTAAGCAAGGAGATGACCTACTCTTCTCTTCGACGTTTTTATGAATACGTTGACAGTTTAACTGATAATTCAGACCCTGTCAAGCCTATCTCTTGTTTTTCATGGCCTTGTCGATTTCACGCTGAGCGTCCCGTTCTTTATCGGATTCTCGCTTATCGTGGATATTTTTACCTTGGGCCAACGCGATCTCAAGCTTGGCTCGGCCATCTTTTAAATAGAGGGTCAGCGGAACGACTGTGAAGCCTTTCAGTCTGACTTTCTTTTCAAGTTTGCTGATTTCATAATCATGAAGCAGGAGTTTTCTTTCTCTGGTTTCCTCATGATTGAAGCGATTGCCTTCTTCATAAGGCGCAATGTACATCTCTTTGATGAAGGCCTCATGGTTGACAAATGAGACATAAGCGTCTTTAAATTGGACCGAGCCTTTACGGATCGATTTGATTTCAGTGCCCATCAAAACCATCCCGGCTTCAAATTTCTCGAGAATTTCATAATCATGGAGGGCTTTTCGGTTAAAGGCTACTTGTTTTATAGACATTTTCTAGAATCTCTTTCTAGATTCTACCACAACAAAGTCGATCGTGGCTTTCTCTTTATCAGCACCGATGACTTTGATCTTGACCTTTTGTCCGATCGCATAGGATTTATGGACGGAGCGCAAAACCAGACGGGTTTCATCAAAGGTATAGTAATCATCGAGGTTACGGACATGGACCAAGCCTTCGACGCTGTTGGGTAACCGGACAAAGAATCCGAATTTCGTAACGGCAGCGATCAGTCCATCAAAGGTTTCCCCGATGTGTTTGGTCATGTATTGGGCTTGTTTCATGTCTTCAGAATCGCGTTCAGCTTCAACGGCGCGCTGTTCGCCCAAAGAACATTTGAGTCCCATCAATTCGACCCAGCCTTCATCATTCTTCAAATCGGCATGAGTGTGTTCAAACGCGTATTTTCTCAGCATGCGGTGGACGATCAGATCCGGATAACGACGGATCGGCGAGGTAAAGTGACAGTAGTTTTCCAGAGCCAAACCATAATGGCCCATCGGACGGAAATCGTATTTGGCTTTACTCATGGAGCGTAAAAGCATTTCATTGACGACTCCGAATTCTTCTTTACCTTTGAATTGTTCAATGACTTTTTGAATGACGGTGGAAGAGTATTCGGCTCCTTTGAGTTTGACACCAAAGGCCAGCATGACTCTAGAAAATTCAGCCAGACGCTTTTTCTGCGGGGCATCATGGACTCGGTATAAGACCGGGATATCCAGATATTTCGCATGGGTCGCCACGGTTTCATTGGCTTTAACCATGAAGTCTTCGATCAGGTTTTCAGCTTCTCCGCTGACTCTGGGCTGAATGTCGATGACATCGCCATGCTGATCCACGGTGAATTTGGATTCAACGGTATCAAAATTGATGGCACCCTTGGCTTCGCGGCTTTGACGGATTTGATGGGCCAGTTCCAAGCCCAGTTTCAGCATTGCCTGAATATTTCCCGGGATATCATTGGGTTCATTGTTAAATAAGGCATTGACCTTGGTGTAGGTCAGGCGCTTTGAAGAACGGATCACGGAAGGATGGATATCATAGTCGATGACCGTGCCTTGATCATCCAGGATCATCTTACAGGTCAAGGTCAAACGATCCTCGCCTTCCATCAAAGAACACAGTCCGTTAGAAAGTTCAAAAGGCAACATCGGAACGACCCGGTCGACCACATACACTGATGTCGTACGGTTTTGGGCTTCCAAATCGATGGGATTGTTTTGGGTCACATAATGGCTGACATCGGCAATATGCACATACAAAGCCGTGCCTTTGGGTTCTTTGGTCACATGGATCGCATCATCAAAATCTTTCGCGTCTTCGCCGTCGATCGTAACGATGGTGGCTTGACGATAATCCACACGCCCTTGTAAGTCTGCTTCAGTGACACTCAGGCTCATTGAGTCGATGGCTTTGGTGACGGCTTCAGGAAACTCCAGCGGGATCCGGTGGGTCATCAGAATGCTTAATACGTCAGCACCCGGATCATTCTCATGACCAAGTACTTTATTTAGCTTAACTTTCAGCACTGCCCCGTAACTGGCCACATCCAAAAGGACCATTTGTCCTTCACCAAATCCGTGTTCAGTTTCAAGTTCGATCGGGACCAAGATGCGTCTGTCTTTGGGAACCAGGATATGGTCATGATAGACTGCCACCAGTTGAGTCAGGTTGCGTTTGAGGATCTTCTTGATTTCACCCATGGTGGAACCATCGGGCAATTCTTTGACTTTGACCAAGACTTCATCCCCATGCATGGCCGTGTGGAATTTTTCTTCATGGACATACACGTGTTGATCTTCGCTATCGACAAAGCCATAGCCTTTCGGATTGACAGAGAGGATGCCTCGGATGAAATCCGCATCTTCGATCATTACGATCTTTTGTTTGTTGGTGTAGGTGATGATGGCTTCTTCTTCCATATGATGGATCATCATGATGAAATCATGGAACTCTGATGAATACTCAAGGTTCAGTTGTGAAGCCCATTCTTGGGCGGTATACGGTTTATTCTGTTTTTGGATCAAAGCCAGAAAGGCATCTTGTGTGATCATGAATCTCCTTTAGAAACAAAAAGACCTTTCGGTCTTTAGATTATTTGTACAACGATAACCAGAACAAAGAACAAGATGCCAAGGACCAGGGTCGCTCTTGAGATGAATTTCTCGGCGCCGCGTTCTTTAACGTTAGCAAACAAGTTCAAGCCGCCGCTTCCTGAAAAGGCGCTGGAGATCCCGTCTGACTTCCCGCTTTGAAGCAAGGAGAGCAGAATCATGGATACGGCAACCAACATCAGCAAGACATCCAATAATTGAGTAAAGATTTTTACGATAGTCGTCATGGAACAACTCCTTAATAGTGCTTACTCATTATAAACTAAACAATCCCTTTTGACAAGGCGTGTTATGTTTGTGTCAAGCCAAGCTTTCATCATAGAAAAACGGTCCCCACATGTGTCCGTCAGGATCACTGAAACTGCGTCCGTACATGTACGGATACTCTTCTTTGGGACTGGGTTCATCCGAGCCTAAGGTAAAAGCTTTCTCAACGATGCGATCGACTTCTTCACGGGAATCCACCGAAAACGAAAAGATTGCCTGCACTTCCTGATGCGGATCAACCAGACGTTTCGAAGTAAAATCCAAGAAGCGTTTGTGCTCCAGGATCATCAGGGTGATATCCCCCAGTCGAAGTCCCGCGGATTGATCACTGAGAAACTCAGGGACCACAGTAAAACCAACTCCGGTATAGAATTCAATCGATCGTTTCAGATCGGAAACTGGCAAGTTTAAATAGATTTTAGTCATAAGGTTCACCTCTAAACTCACTATAGCACTGTTCACCATATTCAAAAATTCGGATGACCAGAAAAAATCCCTGCGATGAAGCAGGGATTTTTGATTATTTCTTGACGTTGTAGAAAGCGTCTTTGCCTGGGAACAAGGCAACAGTGCCCAGTTCATCTTCGATTCTCAGCAATTGGTTGTACTTCGCGATTCTGTCAGTACGGCTCATGGAACCGGTCTTGATTTGACCTGCGTTGAACGCGACAGCGATGTCGGCGATCGTGGTGTCTTCGGTTTCACCTGAACGGTGTGAAACGACGGTGGTGTAGTTGTTACGCTTGGCCATTTCCATCGCATCAAAGGTTTCAGTCAAAGTACCGATTTGGTTGACCTTGATCAGGATCGAGTTGGCAATGCCCTTTTCGATGCCTTCTTTAAGAATTGCCGGATTGGTGACAAACAGGTCGTCGCCGACGATTTGGACTTTTTTGCCCAAACGGTCAGTCAAGAGTTTCCAGCCGTCCCAGTCGCCTTCAGCCAAACCGTCTTCAATGGAGACGATCGGGTATTTGCTGACCAGCATTTCGTAGTATTCGATCATCTGTTCAGTGGTCTTGGTTTCTTTGGTGGACTTCTTCAAGAAATAGGTCTTGGTGTCCTTGTTGTAGAATTCGGAAGCAGCAACATCCATCGCCAAGGCAATGTCTTCGCCCGGAACATAACCGGCAGCCTTGATGGCTTCGATGATGACCTGCAACGGTTCTTCATTGTTGGCTAAGTTCGGAGCGAATCCGCCTTCATCGCCGACAGAAGTGACTTGTCCTTTAGCTTTGAGGACTTTCTTCAAAGCGTGGAAAGTTTCAGCCCCCATACGGATGGCTTCTTTGATGTCTTTGGCACCGATCGGCATGATCATGTATTCCTGGAAGTCGATGGCCGCATCGGAGTGTGCCCCGCCGTTGATGACGTTCATCATCGGAACCGGCAAGGTCTTGGCGTTGAATCCGCCCAAGTATTTGTATAACGGTAAGCCGTAGAAATCGGCAGCCGCTCTGGCACAAGCCATGGAGACGCCTAAGATGGCATTGGCACCCAATTTGGATTTGTCATGGGTCCCGTCGAGTTCGATCATCAGTTTGTCGATGCCGTTTTGATCGGTAACATCCATTCCGATGATGGCTTCAGCAATGAAATCGTTGACGTTTTCAACAGCCTTCAAAACACCTTTACCCAAGAAACGAGTTTTGTCGTTGTCTCTGAGTTCGAGGGCTTCGCGTTCGCCGGTGGAAGCGCCACTTGGGACGATGGCACGTCCGAAAGCGCCGGAATCGGTTTCTACTTCAACTTCAATGGTCGGATTACCGCGGGAGTCGATGACTTCGCGCGCATAGACATCAATAATATAGGGCATGTGTGTTCCTCCTTATGCCTTCAGCGCATCAATGATCGCTGTGAATGAATCTACTTTAAGGGATGCTCCGCCGATCAGGGCGCCATCAATATCTTTTTCTGCGAGGTATTCTTTGATGTTTTCAGGTTTGACGCTGCCGCCGTATTGGATACGCAGTGCTTCTGCCGTGGATTTGCCGTAGTGTGTTTCAACTTCGTGACGGATGACGGCACAGGTATTCTGAGCGATTTCTTTGGTGGCATTCTTGCCGGTGCCGATGGCCCAAACCGGTTCATAAGCCAAAACCAGTTTTGCGACTTCTTCAGCGCTTAACCCATTCAAAGCTGCGGCTGTCTGAGTCCGAACGACCTTTTCAGTGTCGCCGGCTTCAAACTGAGCCAAGGTTTCCCCGACACAGATGATCGGAGCAAGCCCGTTTTTAACGGACAACAAGACTTTCTTATTGACGGTTTCATCGGTTTCTCCGAAATACTGTCTTCTTTCAGAGTGTCCGATCAGGGTCCATTTGACTCCGATTTCCTGAAGCATGGCCACGGAAACTTCACCGGTAAAGGCGCCGCTTTCCGCAAAAGCCACGTTTTCAGCCGAAACGATCAATTTTTTGGCAGCCTTGACGGATTGTTCAAGGGCCAGATAAGGGGCTGCGATGCCAAAGTCGGCATGATCATGAACCAAAGGTTCGATCGCGTTGATGAAGCTGACGGCTTCCGCGATGGTTTTATTCAACTTCCAATTTCCGATGATGATGGGTTTTCTCATTTATTTGTCTTGTATGACCGCGATGCCAGGCAACGGGTTTCCTTCCATGAATTCCAGTGATGCGCCGCCTCCGGTGGAGATGTGGCTGAAGCCGTCTTCAAAGCCGTTTTCAATGGCTGCTGCCGCAGAATCGCCGCCGCCGATGACGGTATAAGCGCCAGGCAGTGAAGACATGACTCTGCAGATGGCGATGGTGCCGATGGCGTAAGGCTTCATTTCGAAGACGCCCATCGGACCGTTCCAAACGACCGTCTTGGCCCCTTGAAGTTCTTTTTCAAATAAAGCAATCGTCTTAGGACCGATGTCCAAGCCCATGTAGTTGGCCGGGATGTGGTCCGCATCGACCACATAATGGTCAGCGTCTTCCGCAAACGCCGCCGCAACCGTGAAGTCTACCGGCAAGATGATCTTGTCGCCGTTGGTGTCTAAGAAGGATTTCGCCAAGTCGACTTTATCGGCTTCCAATAAGGAAGTCCCGATTTCTTTGCCTTGGGCTTTTAAGAAAGTATAGGCCATGCCGCCGCCGATGATGACTTTATCCGCGATCGTCAACAGGTGTTCGATGACTTTGATTTTATCTGAGACTTTAGCTCCGCCCAGGATAGCCACAAAAGGTTTTTCCGGGTCATAGACAGCCTTGGTCAACATCTTGACTTCTTTTTCAACGAGGAAACCTAATGCGCTGGGCAAGAGTTGAGCAATTCCTACGGTTGAAGCATGGGCTCTGTGTACGGAACCAAAGGCATCCGTCACGAAGAGTTCACCCAGGGATGCCCAGTATTTGGACAGTTCCGGATCATTCTTTTCTTCGCCCTTTTCATAACGGGTATTTTGAAGTACGACGATTTCGCCGTCTTTCAAGTCTGCGACTGCTTTTTCAAGGGCTGCGCCGCGGGTTTCAGCGACGAAGGTGACCTTGGTCTTTAAGTGTCCAGCCAATTTCGCTGCGACAGGAGCCATGTTGTTTTTGGCCTTGTCGGACTCGGTCTTGGCAGGATCCTTATGATCAACTTTGCCTAAGTGGGACAAGAGGATGATTCTTGCGCCATGTTCTACCAAATAATTGATGGTGGGTAATGCCTGTACGATGCGGTTTTCGTCCTTAACAACGCCGTCTTTGATCGGAACGTTGAAGTCGACTCTCACAATGACACGTTTACCTTTTACTTGCAAATCGTTTACGGTCTTTTTTGCCATTTTGGGTTCCTCCTAATGCATTAAGATTATACCATTATGACTGGTTTATCTCAACGCTTTTTGCCCAGTTTGTTAATGGATTCACAGAGAAGACAAAAGGGATTTCTCCCTTTATTTCAGTCTTTTATGGATGAGTTTGGCGTACGCTTTGGCAGATTTATCCCAGGAAACATCTTTCTTCATGGCTTGTCTGATCATGCCTTTGAAGTCATCGCGTCTAAAGGTATAGACCTCATAGGCCATCCACAAGACATGTTTGAAATCTTCGACACTGAACGGACCAAAGGTAAACCCGGTCCCTTCTTTGGTATGCTCATTATAGGGGATCACGGTATCTTTCAAGCCTCCGGTCTCTCTGACCAAAGGCAAGGTGCCGTAATGCATGGCAATGAGCTGCGAGATCCCGCACGGTTCAAACAGCGACGGCATCAGCAAGATATCCGCCCCGGCATAGATCTTATGGGCCATGGCTTCATTGTAGCCGCAATAGAAGACGGCTCTATGCGGGAAACGGTATTCGATCGATTTGAGTTGGCCTTCGACATGCTGATCGCCGGTTCCCAAGATGATCAGCTGGATATCCCAGCCCATGATTTGGGTCAGCGACTGCAGTAAAAGCCAGATGCCTTTTTGATCGGTCAGACGGGAAACCATCGCCACCAGCATGACGTTGGGATCCTGACGAAGCCCGAGTTCTTGCTGAATGGCCAGTTTGTTGGTCTGTTTGCCTGTGGCAAAATTTTTGGTTGAGTAATTGGCGATCAGGGATTTGTCGTCGGAAGGATCCCAGTCTTTGAGATCGATCCCGTTGACGATCCCAAACAGATCGTGTTGACGCAGTTTCAAGACTTCTTCCATGTTTTCCCCAAATTCAGGGGTCAGGATCTCAGAGGCATAGGTTTCCGAAACTGTGGTAACCAGATCTGCATACAGAATCCCGGCTTTCATGAAACTGATGCCGTCTTTGAAACGCAAGGTTCCATCGAAGTAATAGCTGTTGGGCAAGCCCACGCAGCTTTCCAGCATCGAATACGGGAAACAGCCTTGGAAAAACAGATTGTGGATCGTGAAGAGGGTCAGCGGGGCTTTGATCCTGGTCTTATAGAGCGTCTTGACCAAAAGCGGAATCAAGCCGGTATGCCAGTCATGGGCATGCAGGACATCCGGTTCGATGATCTTTTCTTCGATCATCCGCATGACCGCATGCTGGAAAAAAGCAAAGCGTTCTCCGTCATCCGGATAGCCGTAATAGCCTTCCCGTTCGAAGTAAGCCGCATGTTCAATCAGATAATAATCGATCTCATCGATGGTCTTTAAATAGACCGTGGCAATGGTATCAAAGATCCCTACCTTGACTTTATAGGTCTTGACCTTGGTCAGCGAGGCATGCATCGTCTTAGCCGTCTTCAAATACAGAGGCATGACCACGCTTACACTGAACCCTTCACGATGAAGAGCTTGAGGTAAAGATCCGATGACATCTGCTAAGCCTCCTGTTTTTACAAACGGAAGCCCTTCTGAAGCGACAAAGAGGATTTTTTTCATTAAATGATGTCCTTTCGTTTAACGTAAATGATCTTATCGGTTTCTCCGATGAGCTCGACACGATGGTTGATCTTGGCGAATTTATCGACTACGACGTTTTTGAGATGAACATTCTCATGGATCTTAACGTCGGCCAAGATGACGCAATCTTCGACGACAGCCCCTTTATGGATCTCGACATCACGTCCGATGACACTGTGTCTGACGGTGCCTTCGATCAGGCAATTGTTGGCTACGACGGAAGAACTGATGTCGGCAGTCGAGGTATAACGGCTTGGACAAGAGTCATTGGTACGGGTATGAACCGGCCAATCCGGATCAAACAGGGTTTTGGATACGGCATAATCCGTCAACTCCAAGGATACCCGATGATATTCTTCCAAGGTATTGATACAAGCGACATAACCTTTGACCGGATAGGCCTGTACATTCATCATCGGCAATTGATCTTTAATGATGTCTCTTAAGGTGTACAGACTGGAAGTCTGGTTGGCCAAATGAATCAGGTTGATGAAGATTTCTTTGCTCATGACATAGGTCGATAAAGAAATGTGTCTGTTTTTATATTTGCCCTGATTGGTTTCAATGGCGACGACTTTACGCGGCTTATCGATGGACAAGGTCGCAACACGGGCAAAGGAAGTATCCGCATTATCGACGGTTTTATACAACATGGTGATGTCGGCTTTGCTTTCGATGTGGCTTTGCAGCACTTCTTCGAAGTTGGCTTTGTAGATCATATAGCTTGGGGCGATGATGACATAGTCCTGGTTGGTTTCCTCGATGAACTGCATGTTGGCCAGATAGGCTGAGACATCGTGATGATAGATCTCATTGGAGACATTGGCTTCTCCGGTCAGGATACGCAGTTTGCCGCTTTTGGAATTGATGTTGTAATGACGGCCGGTCCCAACGTGTTCGATGACTGATCTGGGTTTGGATTTCACATAGACCTGTATGTTGGAAATGTCGGAATTGGTCATGTTGCTGAGAATGAAGTCGATCAAACGGTAACGGCCTAAAAACGAGACAGCAGGGATGGGACGTGTGTCCGTCAGCCCGGGAATTTGAACAAAATCATCGTAACTGACGATGCCAAGTGCGTTACACATGGTTAGACCCCCTTGATGTCATGGGCGACAAGTTCGATTTCGCCCTTACTGTTGCCAACGACTGAATTCTCTCCGATAACGATGTTTTCATCGGTGATGATACGCTGGACCTTTGCACCGGATTTGACTTTGGTGAACGGCATCAAAACACTGTCCGTCACTTCTGCGCCTGCCTCAACGATGACACCGGTGAAGAGCACGGAGTTGGTGACCTTACCGTTGACGACACAGCCTTGATTGATGTAGGCATTGGAAACTTTGGCTTTGGCTCCAAAAGTTTGAGCCGGTACCGTTTTATCTTCGGTATAGATCTTCCAGCTGGGATCAGCCAGATTCAACTCTTCTGAACGGTATAAAAGATCCATGTTGGCTTCCCATAAGGAATCAATGGTCCCGACGTCTTTCCAATAGCCTTTGAATCGATAGGCAAATAATCGTTTGTCCGTATTCAGGAATCCCGGAATGATATCTTTACCGAAATCATGACTGGAGGATGGATTTTTAACATCCTCGATCAACGCTTTTCTGAGTTGTTTCCAATTGAAGATGTAGATCCCCATGGAAGCCAGATTGCTCTTTGGCTGTTTTGGTTTTTCTTCAAATTCGACGATCCGATCGGTTTCATCCGTATTCATGATCCCGAAGCGGCTGGCTTCTTTTAACGGTACTTCCAAAACGGCGATCGTGGCATCCGCATTATTTTTGTGATGGCAATCCAGCATCTTGGAATAATCCATTTTATAGATGTGATCTCCTGAAAGGATCAACACGGTTTCCGGATCATACTGATCCAGAAAATCGATGTTTTGTGTGATCGCATCTGCCGTTCCCCGATACAGTCCGAAGCCTTCTATTTTTTCGCGCGGAGGCAAAACATAGATGCCTGAGTCCTTCGCATCCAAGCCCCATAAGGACGCTTTGGCCACATAGGAGTTCAGTAAAACAGACTCATACTGAGTCAAAACACCCACCACATCGATGCCTGAATTGGCACAGTTGCTTAGCGGAAAATCGATGATACGATATTTCCCTCCGAAATACACTGCCGGTTTAGCGACCTTATTGGTCAGGTCCAACAATCGAGTTCCTCGACCACCTGCCAAGATCATCGCTACCATATTATTTTGGCGCATAATTAACCCTCCACTTGTACCTTTATTATACTTGATTTAGGTGTTTGAAAAGTAAAAAAACAGTGAATAATCACTGTTTCAGAAATTAGAATTGGCACTAAGTCTTACGGCAAAATAAATCGATCATAACGACTATACAGCTTGTATTCACACGGGTAAACTGATCACAAAACCGTCAAGCGGCGATAAATGTCTTTAAAGTTGTCGAGTTCAGCCAATAAGGCCGATACACAGTCAGGATCAAACTGATACCCTGATTGCATCTCGATGTATTCGACGGTCTTATCGATGGTCCAGGCGGGTTTGTAGACACGGTGATTGGTCAAGGCATCAAAGACATCGATCAGCGACATCATACGCGCTGACAATGGAATGTCTTCCCCTTTTAATCCATCCGGATACCCGCTGCCGTCAAAGTGTTCATGGTGGTAGCGGACGATGTTCATGGCTTCTTTGAAGAATTCCATCGGGATGGAATCCCCGCTGGAATTCAGCAGATCTTTCAACACCGAGTTTTCTACGGCTCTTTGGATCGAACGGTAACCGATCATGACATGTTCTTTCATCAGGTCAAATTCTTCTGTTGTCAAAATACCGGGTTTCAACAGGATCTGATCTGAAATACCGACTTTACCGATGTCATGCAGCGGACAGGCTTTAACGATACGGTCAATGAAAGCCTCTGTGATGAGTTCCTCATACTTCGGATTCATGGCCATACGGCGGGCCAATCGTTCCATATACGCTCGGGCACGGGTGATATGATGGGCTGTTTCTTCATCACGGGTTTCAACAAGCTGGGTCACGATGTCCATCGTAATGTCGAAAACCAACTGATTCTCACGGAAGCGTTTGGCAACTTCCTTTTCAAGGTACGTGTTTTCGCGTTTCAAGGCATCGCGGGCAACTTTCAGTTCCAGTTGGACTCTGACTCTTGCCAAGATGATTTCAGAGTGGAAGGGTTTAGAAATGAAATCGACTGCCCCTTTCATGAGCCCTTTTTCTTCATCCTGGATCGTATCCAGAATGGTAATGAATATGACGGGGATGTCTTTGTTTTTTCGGTTCTCGTAAAGGCGGTCAATGACGTCAAATCCGCTCAGATCAGGCATGTTGATGTCCAGTAAAATAAGGTCCGGTTTTTTACCGGCTTCGATCTGTTTTAATGCCTCGATCCCAGACTTAAAAACACTGACGGTATAGTACGGTTTCAGTATTTCACTCAGGACTGAGATATTGACGACTTCGTCGTCGATAATCATAATTTCATTTTTCTTGTCTAACATAAGTCACCTTTTCCTTATTATACACCAGACTGGCAAAGCAATCCGCATTTTGTGAACTTACCTTTACATCTCAGGGGATAACCGATACAATAAGGTTACGCATATAGCGTATATAAACCATGCCAAAACGAAACAAGACCGACTTTAATACACTTTTAGCCAATGCCTTAACCGAAACCGAAAACCTCGGTCTTTTAAAAGCCCCTGAACAAGGCATCCGGCTTTATCAGCTGGTTGCGGTCATTTCAAAGATCATGCTGAAATCATCCTATGAAGGACTGCCTCAAGCCTTTGACCGGAGCTTAAAATACATCGGAGAATTTTTGGATGTTGATCGGGTCTATATCTTTACGCTTAGCCCTGACGGCAAAAAAATGAACAATGATTATGAATGGTGTAATGAAGGCGTGGAACCGGCCATCGAGATGCTTCAGGATCTGGATGTCAACATATTCCCGTGGTGGATCCAACAGCTCAAGCAGGAACAGATCATTCAGATTGAAGATGTGAACGGGATGGATGACAATCAGCTGGCGGAACGTGAGATCCTGCAGGCTCAGGGCATCCGTTCGGTTTTGGTCGTCCCCTTGTTTCTTGAACATCAGCTCAACGGCTTTTTGGGCTTTGACTATGTCAGACTGATGAAAAAATGGACAACCGAAGAAATAAACAGTCTGGTCTTCCTCAGCGATATCTTCAGTTCTTCATACAGAAGACAAAAACAGGAAACCAAGATCCGGGACTCCGTGATTCAATTGGAACGCCTCTTGAATCAAACCGTGGAATCCTTTGGAACCATCATCGGGATCAATGATCCCTATACCGTCAATCATCAGGTCCGTGTCTCTCAGCTGGTCGTTGCCATCGGGAAGCAGCTCAACCTTGATCCGCAAGTCATTGAAGGGATCAAACTGGCTGCCATGATGCATGATGTCGGGGTCATACATTTCCCCAGTCAGATCATCAACAAGACCAGTGCCCTTACTGATAAACAATATGCCTTGATCAAAACTCATCCCTTGCGCGGTTATGAGATCGTCTGTAAGATCGACTTTCAACAGCCTGTTGCCCAAATCATCCTCCAACACCATGAAAAACTCGATGGGAGCGGTTATCCTTACGGACTAAAAGGGGATGAGATTCTGCTTCAGGCCAAGATCCTGAGTGTGTGCGATACCTATGAAGCCATGGTTTCTGATCGGCCCTGGCGCAAGTCCCACAGTTCTGAGTTTGCCTTGAATTATCTGAAAGAAAACAGCGCAACGCTGTTTGACCCCAAGGTCGTAGAAGCCTGCGTGACCTTGGTCAACGAAAAAGGCTTTGTTTTCTGGGAAATCGAAGATTAAATAAAAATGAGACGTATTGGTCTCATTTTTTTGATCCTGATCAGGCTTTTGTATCCTGATGTCTTTTTCCTGTATAGTCAGACACAACGATCTTCCAGACCGTGACCGCTGCAGCTTCCTTGTCGTCAAAACTGAAGTCTTTCCCGGTCTGATGTTTCATCAAGATCCGTAAGCCGTCTTTTTTTTCTTGAAGATCAGAAACGATGAGGGCGGATCCTTTACCGATGATGCTGTCGAAGGCAAAACCGTAAGCGCAGGCTTGATCCGCTTCGATGAGCCGATGTTGGCCATCCATCTCAAAGGCAACTTGATCGTCTTTTTGGATGGCACTCAACTTACGTCCGCTTTTCGCCGAATGAAAATACAAGATCAGTTGATCTTCTTGAAACTCATAACCAAAATTCAACGGGACGATATAAAGTCCTTGTTCGTCCTTTAAGGCTATTCGACAGATCTTGCACGCACTGAGGATGCTGATGAGTTCTGCACGATCAGTCACTTCACGTTCTTTTCTTCTCATGGTTTACCTTGACGCATGAGGCGTCTCAAACTTTGACTGATGAAATAGGCCAAAAACGTATTCAGGACGACCGAGAAACTGGCTTTGACGCTGCGGATGATGACTTGGATCTCAACGGGGATCCCATAAAGCTGATTGATCCAGATCGGGGTCAAAATCACATTGATCAATATCTCGATCAGAATGACGGATAAAAGCCAGGATAAAAAGAGGGTCTGTTCAAGGACTTTGTGTTTCATGGATCGATAGACAAGATACGTGATCGGCAAAATGGCCAAGGTAAGTGCGATCAAAACCGCTTTGACCGGCCAAGTCAAGGCATAGGTGACTTGTTGGGCACTCACGGAATCGGTGTTCAAGATAAACAGGATGCTGGCCCCATAGAGTAGGGTGACACAGGTGATGATGAGTGGTTTCAATCGTCGCGGATGTCTATTGGCCATCAGGAAAATCACCCCGGGAATGATCCCAAGCAGCGCTTTGTTGAGGGTAAATCCGATGTAAGGCGAGGCAATCGTTCCGCTGGCCAATTCCAGCAGATCTTCAAGGACCCCGGCAACCATGCCCCACCACGGTCCAAACAAGGCCCCGGAAATCATGATCGGCAGTTGAGAAAAACCAAACTTCAGCGAAGGAAACCCAAACAAGGGGATAAAGACAGAAAGATAAGCGGCTAAAACCATCGACAATAAACTCAGGAAACTGACGATGACCATCGTTTTGAGTTCAAAACGGGTCTTGGTGCTCACATGAACAACAACGATCAAGGCAACCAAAGCCAGACAAATCATGATGATGTATTGCAGATTGGCAGTGTTCATAATGTCCTCTTGAGGAGTTCAGGCAGGATCTGCTGTCTGACCGCGGATATGAAGTATAACGAACCGGTAATCAGTAAACTGCCGCCTCGGGATCGTTCTATGCCCTGTTGAATGGCCTTTTTGGGATCCTTGATCTTTTCGACCGGGAATCCTTTGGCCATCAGATCGACTTTGGATGCCCGATAGAAATCAAATTCCGTGACGATCAGGTGTGAGGTCACATCCAGCAACCCATGGATCATCTTATCAGTCTCCTTATCTTTTAGAGCACTGAAGACGACAAAGATCGGTTTGGGCAAATGCTTGGCACTTTCTTTGAGTGCCGCGATCCCATGGGGATTATGAGCTCCGTCCAGGATGATCAGCGGATCATCGCTTACTTTTTCGAAACGGCCTTTCCAATGGGCATCCACCAAGCCTGATACGATGGCGTCATCCGCGATCGCAAAGCCCAGTGTTCTTAAATAGAGCACTGCTTCAATGGCCAGGGCTGAGTTCTTCACTTGATATAGTGCCAAAGTATCCAGTTGGATCTTTAGGCCGTTGTAGGTATAGGTGACTGAGTCCTCGATCTGAATGGCTTTGATTTTGGACAGACTGATCATCGGGCACTCTAGTCTTGTGCAGAACTCGGTAAAGACAGCCAGACAGACCTTTTTGGGTTCAGCCGTCAATAAAGGCACTTTGGGTTTGATGATGCCTGCCTTTTCAGCGGCGATGAGCTTTAATGATTTACCCAACAGTTCCATGTGGTCAAAGCCGATGGTGGTGATGATTGAAAGCAGCGGGGTCACGATGTTGGTGGCATCGAGTCTGCCGCCCAAACCGACTTCATACAAGGCAAAATCGACTTGTTGTTCTTTAAAGTAGATGACCGCAAAAAGCATGTCGATCTCAAACATCGACAGATTATTGGTTTCAATGAATTCGTAGAAACGATTTGCATAACTCAGCAATTGTTCATCACTGATGTACACATCGTTGATGCGGATACGGTCGTTGTGGACGATAAGGTGCGGGGAGGTAAAAGTTCCGACTTGATACCCCGCATTCTGCAGGATGCTTCTGAGGTAATTGGTGGTGGATCCTTTACCGTTGGTCCCGGCGATATGGATGCACGGGATGTCATTTTGAGGATTGCCCAAACTGTCCATTGCCTTTTTAAAGTGCTCGAATCCAAAACGGCCTTTGGCCATCCGGGCTTCTGAATAGGCGATGAATTCTGCGATGTGAGTAAAGGTCATAGGCACCACACGATTTCTTTCCTGCCGTTTTTTTTCAAAAAGGCATTGGCTTGTGAGAAAGGTTTTGAACCGAAAAAGCCGCGATAGACAGATAAGGGAGAAGGATGAGGCGCAAACAGGATCAGATGTTTGGGGTCAGTAATCAAGGCTGCCTTGGCTTGGGCGGTTTTACCCCACAACAGGAAGACACAGGGTTCAGGATGGGCATTGGCCGTGCTAAGGATCGTATCCGTGAAGATTTCCCAGCCTTTGTTTTGGTGAGAAAGCGGCTTGTTGACTTCTACGGTCAAGACGGTATTCAAAAGCAGAACGCCTTGTTTGGCCCAAGGAATAAGGGATCCCGATGACGGCGGCGGACAGCCAAGATCATCACAGAGTTCTTTAAAGATATTTTGAAGGCTGGGCGGATAAGCGACTCCCGGATTCACCGAAAAACTTAAACCATGGGCCTGATGGGGCTGATGGTAGGGATCTTGTCCGATCAGAATGACCTTGAGGTCTTGATAATCAAAATAGGAAAAGGCATTGAAGACCTGTTCTTTAGGGGGATAGACCGTGGTATTTTGATAGGCCTGCTTCAGAAATTCAGAAAGTGATTTGAAGTAAGGCTGTTCAAATTGTTGGGTAATCAGATCGTGCCAGTTCATGTCAGGCCCTTTTAAACTGATCTCTTTTGGAATGATAATGATTGGCGTACAGAACCAGGATCGGTGCAAAAATAGCAGAGGCAAAAACTGCCACGATCATATACAGGTTCTCCGGCAAGAGTCGGTATGCGATGACGATGAAAGCCATCCCAGTCAAGCGTCCAACATTCAGCATCACTTCTTTGATGATCATGTGGCCGTAAACCGATCCGGTTTCCATATAGTCCTGCATGGCATTCATGACGATGATGGAGTAAGGATTGATGAAAAACGGGGCTGCTAAGGCATTGACGGTCCCATAAATCAAAGCCCCGACCAAATTGGGACTCAGTACCAAAACCATCGCTGCCCCAAACAAGGCAAAAGCGCCATAGGTATACAGAGCCATCCGATTGTCTCGTTTTTGGATCTTGCGCACGATGGTCGAACCAACGATACCCAAAATAGAAAAGACGATCAACAAGGTCGAATACAAGGACCCGGCTGAACCCAAGGCATTATAAAGCAACAGACCCATGATGACCAGAGTCGCAGAATCACGGATCCCAAACAACAAGTGTGAGGTCATCATGTAGCGCCACTGGGCATCGTTTCTGATTTTGAATTTATCCAATAGCGTATACGGATTCTTGTTGGCGGAAACTGTGATCTTGGAAGAGAGCCAGGCCGTAATGGTATGCAGAATGATGACCAGCTGAAAAATCAAAAGATACCCTTGGGTATCCGTTTTGGAGAAACTGACGATAATGGCGGCGATCGTAGGCGCCAAGACGGTAGAAACGGCGTTGGTGATGCTCATGGTGGTCACGAATTTGGCACGGGTCTTCTTCTCGGAGACAGCCAGGGACAAATTGTTGGCTGAAAACCAATAGAGACCTTCTCCGGTCCCAAAGGCGACCCCGATCAAATGGATATAGTAATAATGCGTACTAAACAAACCGTTAAAGGTCAGTAAGAAGCCCAGGGTCCCGATGATGATCAACAAACCGATGGTCAACGAAGTTGCCAAACGTGTCCGACGGCTAAGATAACCGCCCAATAAAAATCCCAATGGAAAAAAACCGAAACGGACCATCGCATAAATGGTCATTTCTACCAGTGAACCGGTAAAGGCATACAAATAGACATTCACAAAAACACTGCTCATCGTGCTCGACAAGAAGTAGAGCGCATTGACGATCAAGAGCGTTTTTTCATTTTTGGTCATTGAGTAACGACCTCGGGCGTATTCAGTTCCGTAATGACACGGGTGGCTTCATCGACCATTTGGGTTTGGGCTTCTTCCACACTCAGCGTCCCATCCCACAAGGCTTGGATGGTGCTCATGAACTTCATACGGTAAAGCGTTTGAATGGCCAAGGTAGACGGATTATCAGGAAAGGCGATGATCGGTTCGCTGACCGACGTGCGGTAAGCCATGGCCAGTTCTTTGCGATGGGGGTCTGCAAAAGTCAAAAACTCAAGCAAAGCATCATTGACTAAAGGCGTCAGTGTCGTATTGTCGACCAGAAGCTGAATGCCCTTGATCGATTTCAGGATACGGATCAATTCATGGGCAGCACTGGGATAAAGCGTGTTCCCATTGATCGCAAACCCGCTGGTTTTGATCATTGGGGCCAGCTCGTTGTTCTGATAAGTCGGGAATTTCGAAACGACCCAGTCACTGGGGGTCTGCAGATCATTGGCACTGATGTCCATCCAAGGACCCGCCAAGGTAAAGACAAAGTCATCCTTGATCAAGGCATCATCCAGTTTCCACGGATAGGTCTCTGCTTTGTTTGATTCACTGTGATTCCAGTTGATTTCAGAAAGAGATTTAACGAAAGACAAACCGGTTTTAAAGGCTTCAGTCTCAAACCCCGGATTCATAGCATCATACGAATCAAACAGGGAGAAACCGCCGGCCGTTAAGAAAGGATAAAACGAATAAGGTTCGTTGAGGGGAAGCGGGAAAACATTGACCTGTAAGGATTCCCAGGTCGATTTGAGGGCGAATATTTTTTCAAACGTATCGATGCTGTCGATCAATCCGTCTGAATTCAGATCTTGTGTCGAAAGACCGGCTTCTTCCAGTCTTGTCTTATTGACCAAAAAAGCAAATCCGTCCGCCGAAACCGGCAAATAGGTCAGGGTGTTGACGTTGAGGGCATAAACTTTATCGATATCGATGTTTTTAGACAGGTTCTCATCCAAGGGGTACAAGGATTGAAAAAGAGCACCGGCTTGAACTTGCGTAATGAAGAGCACATCTTGTGAACCGGAAGTGCTCGAGACCACTTCATAGGTCACGATACCGGCGGCTTCTGGATGATACCAGTCCCAATACTCGACCACAGCCTGGCCGTATGCACTGTTGGGAACCAAGATTGAGAGACGGGCATGGGCTTCGATCTTATAGGCATTTTTCTGCGCAACAAAACAAACGGTCAATCCGTCAGTAACACAGGGATCGGCTTTTACAGCGATCCCAGCGCCAAAGCTGGTGATCATCAGGATCAGGATCAAAGTCAGTTTCATAATTCTTGTGTCCATAAGTGCGTCCTTATTCTACCAAATATGACCTCTGCTTTCAAATAAAGACTGCATTTTCATGCAGTCTGGTTTTAAAGATGTTTTTTAACGGCTGCGATGATTTCTTTCGAAGTCAGGCCATATTTTTCAAGCAAGGCATTGGGTGTTCCGCTTTCACCGAAGGTGTCATTGATGGCAACCACTTCCATGAGCGACGGACATTTCGCACTCAGGACTTCCGCAATGGCAGAACTGAGTCCGCCGAATTTGGAGTGTTCTTCGGCTGAAATGACGACTTTGGACTGCTTAGCGAGTCTGACGACGAGTTCTTCATCCAAAGGCTTGATCGTATGGATGTTGACGACGGTGATCTCGGTGCCTTCCGCTTTGAGGGCTTCATAAGCAGCCAAGGCTTGTTGAACCATAACGCCTGTCGCAAAGACAGTGATATCTTTGCCTTCTCTGAGCACGACGCCTTTACCCAACTGCCATTGGTAATCAGGGCTGTTGACAGTATCCACGGCGCCTCTGCCCAAACGGACATAGAACGGACCGTTGATGTTGGCGATCGCATGAATGACCTGATCGGTTTCGATGTCATCGCAAGGCTGAACGACACTCATGCCGGGGATGCCTCTCATCAAGGAAATGTCTTCAATGGACTGATGTGATGCCCCGTCTTCACCCAAGGTGATTCCGGCATGCGTCGCACAGATCTTGACATTCAAATGAGTATACCCGATCGAATTACGAACGATTTCGTAAGCACGGCCGGCCGCAAACATCGCAAAGGATGAGGCATATACAGTATTGCCGCAGGTCGCTAAACCGGCAGCGATGCCCATCATGTCGCATTCAGCGATCCCGACATTGAAATGCCGTTGCGGACAAACCACTTTCGCATCATAGGTCTTGGTGGATTTAGACAGGTCGGCGTCTAAGACGACTACGCTTTCATTTTTAACGATAAGGTCTGCCAATGCTTTCCCGTATGCTTCACGGGTTGCCATTTTTGCCATATTAAACGAGCTCCTTCAAGGCTGCTTCGGCCTGTTCCGGTGTCGGGGCTACCCCGTGCCATCCGGCTTGATTTTCCATAAAGCTGACGCCTTTTCCTTTGACGGTCTTGGCGATGATGATGGTTGGCTGTCCCTTGATCGTTTTAGCCTTGTCATAGGCTTCAAACAATTGGTTGTAATCGTGGCCGTTGGCATACAGGACATGCCAACCGAACGCTTTGAATTTTTCATCCAAAGGCAAAGGATTCATGACCTTGGTGATGTCTCCGTCGATCTGAAGTCCATTTTGATCCAAAACGACCAACAGGTTATCCAACTTGAAGTGGGCTGCAGCCATGGCGGCTTCCCAGATCATGCCTTCCTGACTTTCACCGTCACCGACGATCGAATAGACTCTGAAATCTTGATTGTGGATCTTATACGATAAAGCCATACCGACGGCAGCGGACAAACCTTGTCCTAAGGAACCGGTCGACATATCGACCCCATCAACATAGTTCATGTTGGGGTGGCCTTGAAGTTTTGAGTTGATTTTTCTAAACGTCATCAATTCTTTTTCTTCCAAGAAGCCTTTTTCACACAGAACAGCGAAAAGAAGCGGGGAAGCATGACCTTTAGACAAGACGAATTTGTCTCTGCTCTTGTCTTTTACGTTTTCTTTGTTGATATTCATTTCATCAAAATACAGACTAACTGCGATTTCGGTTGCCGAGAAAGAGCCGCCGACATGACCTGATTTGGCCTCTGTCACCATCTTGATGATGTTTCTGCGGACTCTTAAGGCGATTTCCTGAAGGGCTGCTATATTGCGCATGGTGTTCTCCTTAACATCCTTATTATACACAGGACAAGCACCGTTTGTCACAACTGGAACAAATAATCCTAACCTGGTCTGTAAGCGCTTTTTTATGATAAACTTAATAAAAGAGGAGAAAAAAATGAGTAAAAACCTACGTAAAATCGCAGAGTCCCTCCATAAGCAAGGGAAGGCTAACCCGGGACTGATGAACTATGCGATCCCTGATCTATGGTTTACAGCCAAAACCAAAACCGAGCATTTGGTCGTCCATGACGGCCATGTGTTGGTCAATCCATACCAGTTCTTCGAATCCGTCATCAATGAGGTCTTTTTATCCAAAGAGGACAAGGATCTGCAGCCTTATTTCCTTGACCATAAAGTTGAAAAGAAACTCTCTAACGGCAACTGGATCAAAAAGAGCAATGTCTATTCGATGATGATCCGTTCATCCGGATCATTCGATCATGACCGTACCGGGGCTTTGGAAGAAACCAACCTGAACGGCTTGAAAGACACAGGGACCTTCATCAAGACTTTGGCTTATCTGCCGACTTTAAAGAGGATCGGGGTCGATGTCTTGTATCTCTTACCGATCGCAAAATACTCGCTGAAAGACAAAAAAGGCGAATTGGGATCCCCATACGGAGTTTCCAATTTCTTCGCCTTGGATAATTTGTTGAAAGATCCAATGAGCCCGGATACGACTGTCGAGGAAGAATTCAAGGCCTTCGTCGAAGCTGCTCATCTGTTGGACATGAAAGTCATCATCGACATCATCCCCAGAACCAACAGTGTCAACTCCGACATGATCCTGGATCATCCGGATTGGTTCTACTGGATCGGCTTGGATGATCTGCCTGGCTATAAGCCGCCGATGGCGGAAGGCTTAAAGGCCTGTTTACCGCCGAAAGTAGAGTATTTCAAAGAACTTTTCAAATCACCGGAAGTTGAAGAACACCTGCATAAATTCAAAAAGAATCCCAAAGACACCAATCCAAAAGCCTGGGCCAAACTGGTCAAGAGTTTTGATCCTTCCAAGCAAGAGATCCTGGATGCGGTACGCGACCAGTTCAAACTGACCGTAGCCCCAGCTTTCTCCGATCACATCAATGATCCGCAGCCAGCCTGGAGCGATGTGACCTATTTCAGATTGTATCTGGATCATCCAATCAACTCTCAGCCGTATTTGAATGAACTGGGCAACTTTGAACCTTATGTGTTGTTTGATGTCGCCAAGAGTTCGCTCAACCCGGGCCTCAAACCCAATAAACCTTTGTGGGACATGTTGGCAAGCATCATTCCGTTTTATCAAAATACCTTTGGTATCGATGGGGCCCGTATCGATATGGGTCATGCCTTACCGCCTGAACTTATCAACATGATCATCACCAACGCCAGAGCCGTTGATCCCAACTTCTGTTTCATCGCTGAAGAACTCGATCCGGTCAATGCGAAAGCATCCATTGAAAAGGGCTACAACATGATCATCGGTAACGGCTTCATGATGGAACCGCGTGTCGATCAGGGCAGCTTCAATGAATTTGTCTATTCAGCCAAAGACTTGGCTTCTGCGGTCTTTGCCTGCGGCGAGACGCATGATACCCCGCGTTTGGCCAACCGTAAGGGCAATGAAGTCTTAAGCAAGATGCTGAGTGTCTTCAATCTGTTTATCCCCAATACGATCCCTTTCCTCAACAGCGGTCAGGAAGTCTTTGAAAGACAACCGATGAATACCGGTCTAGACAGTTCGCCAGAAGATCTGTTTGCTTTACCGCCTACTGATCCCCTATTCAAGAAACTGGCCTTGTTTGATCGTTATGCCTTCCACTATCTGCATCCTCAACGCTGGGAAATGATTGAGATCCTGGAAGAAGCCAGCAAGATCCGCAAGTCCATTCTCACCGACATCATCGATCTTAAGAAGTCTTACTATGTCGGATTCGGAGCCCCTTGGGATACGGCTGCAGGTGTCGCTTATGAATCCAAGGACAAACTGACCTTGGTCATCGCCAACACCGATTGTTTCAATGATAAGCAGCATCAGATCCGCTGTGCGACCTTGCCTGCACAATTCCTTGGAGAAGACATCCAAGTCAGACAGATCTTCTCTTCAGAAAAAATCGAACAAGAACCCCTCTTCATGGATTTCGCCAATAACCTTTGGGTCAACTTCAAAAAAGGCGAAGTCAAGATTTTTGAAATTACCTTATCATAAGAAAAATGAGCGAAAGCTCATTTTTTTACTACCTTTGGAAGATTGTACTTAATTGTCCCATTTTCTTCGTAGACATATTTCTTGATGAAAAGTTCTTCGATAATACTGTTGATCTCATTTTGTTTTGTACCATTAAGTCTTGGTCCAATAAAACTGGAAAGAGTCTTTCTTCTTTTTGGCCGACCAATTGATTTCATTGTTGACAGCATCTCAATTGCTTTTGTGAGATTTGGATCTGTTGTTTTGGGCGTATCACTCTTTTCGAGCTCTTGAAAACTGACGATCCTTCTTGCATCTATTTTCTTTGACTTGAGATGTTCTATGAGAGGATCGTAACCCGTGTCTTTTGAGTATATGGTAAATTTCTTATCTTTCTCTGTGGCACTCGCTTTACCGATATAAAATGCAATAAAAAAATCAAGTGCGTTCTTACCCTTCCCCTCAACTTTGATCCATTCAACAGAATCTCCATACTTCTGTGTTTTTGAAACCAAGTCGAATGGAATGTTTTTCTGGTCCTGTCCAACGATGATTTTAACTTTAGTGGTCTCTTTGATGTACTTTACGTTAACATCTTGTACATTCTCAAAATCGATATATAAGTATTCGTTATAAGGTATCATGAAGTCTCCCCAGTTCCTTTAGGCTTTCTTTGATATGGATCGTATTCACTGCTTCATTGATTAAAATTTATCACTTTTCATTTCTAAAAACAACAACGTTGTTTGATTACTAAAAAAAGCTCCCGTAAAAGGAACTTTTGTTTGCAACAAGATGAACTTACATCGTAATGTAAACCAACTTATTCATCGTTATGATTACTTACAATTTTTCGGGATCGAGAAGATGATGGGTCGGTTTTCTAAGGCAATGACCCCGTGACGGATCTCAACAAGCTCACCGGTGATACAGTGCTTATACTGACCTTCAGGCAAGCTGACATTGATAACGCCCTTCTCATCTCCGACATTGAAGATCCCGACTCGGATCTCTTTGTCGTTTTCGTATTCAAAATGCAAGACATCCAGGGTATGGGATACGATCTTATAATGATCGTCCTGGCCAAAGATCGGGTCTTTTTTCATCTTAGCCAAACCCTTGATCCATTTAACCATCTCTAGATCGAGTTTGGTCCAATCAACGGGATCTTTCTCAAACAGGCGCGACAAATGATCCGTGCCGGTTTCTACGCCGAAGTGTAAAAAAGCTATGCCTTTGGCGAAGAAGACGTAACCCAACCAGTTCATGGTTTTATCATAGGATTGTGTATAGAAACGAATACGCGCATTGTCGTGATTTTCCACATTTCTGGCTTTGACATAGTTTCTAGGATAGATGATATCCTGTAGGCGGTAACGGTTTCTGAGTTCTTCCAGACTGCTTTCGCCTTTGAGGTAACCCAGGAACTTTTCCTGATTGTCATAGTCATATTCGAAATCAAAATACTTAAAGACTTCCCCATCGCTCAGACAGGTATAGCCTTCATAACGCAGGAAACTCAAGAACCAAGGATCGACGCTTTCAGCCAGGAAAACCAGCTTCGGATTGACTGCTCTCAGTTTTGGGAATGCCCTTTGATAAAAGACTTCAGGGATCATGGGGGCCACATCGAAGCGGAACCCGTCAACGCCCAGATCGACCCAATACAATAAAGCTTCAGTCAACAGGTCGATCAATAAGGGATTGTTTTCGAATTCAAAATCGGCAATGTCGGTCCAGTCCCCGATCTTATTGGTGAGATGTCCGTCTTTCCAATGATAGAATTCAGGATGTTCCTTGACCCACGGATGATCCGGGGCCGTATGATGATACACAACGTCCAGCATCAGTTTCATGCCTCTGTCGTGGGTTGCTTTGACAAGCGTTTTGAAATCGTCTAGGGTACCCAAATCTTCCGAAATGCCTTTGTAGTCTCTGATGGCATAGGGTGATCCGTAAGCGCCTTTGCGTTCTTTGATCCCGATGGGGTGGATCGGTAACAGATACAGAATGTCGGTTCCCAGGTCTTGGATCCGATCCAGGTCTCTGATCAGGGCTTTGAAGGTACCTTCTTCAGAATAGTTTCTGACGAAGACCTGATAGATGAATTGATTGCGGTATGGGTTCATTTTTCTCCTTAAAAAACCCGAGAAAACTCGGGTTCATTGATTTAGATGATGGCCTTCTGTGTTTCTTTATCGAAGAAGTGCAGTTTGGTGACATCCATAGCTAATTTGATGGTTTCATGAGCGTGGACATCGACTCTGGCTGATACTTTCGCCAAGATCGGCTGATCACCGAAACGTCCGTGCAGGATGAATTCATGACCCAAGAGTTCGGAGACTTCGATGTTGAAATCAAACGGGGTATCGGGGAAGGTTTCCGCAACGATGCCTTCATAGTGGATGTCTTCAGGACGGATGCCCAAGACGAGGTCTTTGCCTTCTTCCGACTTCAGGGCATCGTGGAACATCTTAGGAACCATAAAGGATTTGTTGTCGACTTCGAAACGGCCGTTGATGTATTTGCCGGTGATGAAGTTCATGGCCGGAGCCCCGATGAAGTTCGCAACAAACATGTTGTTGGGATGATTATAGATTTCTTTTGGGGTACCGATCTGTTGGATATAGCCGTCTTTCATGACGACGATACGGGTAGCCATGGTCATGGCTTCAGTCTGGTCGTGGGTAACATAGATGGTCGTCGCATTGAGACGTTCATGCAGTTTGATGATTTCGGATCTCATCTGGACACGCAGTTTGGCGTCCAAGTTGGACAAGGGTTCATCCATCAAGAAGACTTGAGCATTACGAACGATGGCTCTTCCCAAGGCAACACGTTGACGTTGGCCCCCGGACAGCGCTTTCGGTTTACGATCCAGGAAGTTTTCGATTTCCAGGATTCTGGCGGCTTCTTTGACGCGTTCGTCGATTTCATGTTTCGGCAGCTTTTTCAAACGGAGACCGAAAGCCATGTTTTCATACACGGTCATGTGCGGATACAAGGCGTAGGACTGGAAGACCATCGCGATGTCTCTGTCTTTAGGGGCGGTCAGATTGGAGAACTTGTCATTGATGAACAGTTCACCGGAAGAGATTTCTTCCAGACCGGCGATCATTCTTAAGGTGGTGGATTTACCGCAGCCGGAAGGTCCGACCAAAACGATGAATTCTCTGTCTTTGATGTCAAGGTTGAAATCAAAGACGGCTTGGACATTATTGTCGTAGATTTTGTTGATGCCTTTTAATTGTAGTGTTGCCATAGTTTTACCTCGTTTTTATTGTACACCCTAATTTTTGAATAGATTTGTGCATTGTGCACAAATTAAGATATTGATTGTTCAAGCGTGAAATAGATGTGCAGTACATAGGCATTCCCGGGTTCTCTGAGATCGATGCGGGTCTGATCAATGAACTTGACCAAGCGATAAGTAAAGGTGTTGCGGTGGACATACAGAAGTTGAGCTGCCTGAACCGAATTTCCGCCGGTCAAAAGATACATTCTGGCGGTTTCCGAGACTTCTTTGCTTATCCCTGACAATTTGATGGCCAGTGCTTTCAATAAGCGATTGTCGCCTTTTTGCGAGCCCAGTAGCATGACGTCTCCGATCTCCATGATTTTCCCGGCATACTCTTCTGAGGCACAAGCCAAGGCCAGCCTCATCAGGGCTTCATCATTGAAACCGATGACCATGGTCATCTTGATGCCCAAATCGTCTCTGAGGGGTTCATACAGGACCCTCAACTGGATGGCTTGAGCTTTTGCGATGGTAAACTTGGCAGTATATTCATCCAGCCAGATAAAATCGCTGCCGTAACTCAGACAGAAATGCTCAATGTCTTTTTCGCGATGGGTTTCGCTGGTATACAGATAGATACTGAGCATTCAATTGACCTCGATGATCAGCGTCGACTGGGCACTGAAAGTCGCAGTAGACCCATTGACGTTCACTGTCTTGTGGGTGAAGACTACGCTTCCTGTTTGAGGAAGAGTGAACACTTCTTGTGAAGCGGACACATTATGGATGACGATCCAGGTCTTGTTGTTGTAGGTTCTTGAGAAGGCGATGAATTTATAGGTCGAATCGATCTTCTTCAGATCGCCAAAACGCAGGACTTCACTGTTCTTTCTGAGTTGGATCAAAGTCCGATAGAGCTGAAACATCGAGTTTGGATCAGAGACCTGTTCTTCATAGGTTGGGGTATCGTTGTTGTAGAGGTTGGTTACCCAGTCTGCCATGGGGGGTTGGTTGCCTTTGTTCCATACAAAGGGTTCACGGATGTGTTCATCCGGTTTGATGCCCGACATACCGAGTTCCTCGCCATAATACACAAACGGGATCCCCGGCAAGGTAAACAGGATGTTGGCTGCCAACTTCGCTTTATCCAAATCTCCTGAGACTTCGCTCATGATTCTGTTTTGATCATGGTTGGTCAAAAAGATCGCATCGACATAATGATCGGTCTTGGTCTTGAACACGGTTTGTCCGTTAAGATAATTGTCGATGAAATTGGCTGAACTGCCGTTTTTAACAGCAGTGACGATGCCCAGTGCCAAATCAAAATTGAAGAGGGAGTCAAAGCCGGGCGCATAGGAAGCGGCCAAATTGGCACCTACCCAGGCTTCCCCAACGGTATAGACATCTTTGTCTTTGGATTCGATGTATTCCTTCATCTCCATCCAATACTGCTTGCTTAAGGCTAAAAGCGGGGTTCCCTTAGGATATTCATTGAGCGCATAGATTTGAGTGACCGCATCGAAGCGGAAACCATCGACGCCCAGTGCCATCCAAAAATCCAAGACCCCTTTCAGTTCAGTTCTGACCAGATCGCTTTCCGCATTCAAGTCAGGCATTTCATTCCAGAATCCGGCAAAATACATTCTTGAGTTCTTTCCGTACCAGCCTTGATTGCTTGGGTAATCGCTCATTTTGATCTTGGTTTTGATCATGTAGTATTCATCGAAGGGCGACTTTCCGGCTATCCCTTGGGTAAACCAAGGATGGGTGTCGGAAGTATGATTGAAAACCATATCCAGAATGATCCTGATCCCACGCTGATGGGCTTGGGCGATCAGTTGTTTAAAGTCATCCAAAGTCCCGAAATCTTTATCGATGGCCTTGTAGTCATTGATGTCGTACTTGTGGTAGGTATCAGAAGGATAGATCGGGTTGAACCAGACCGCATCGATCCCCAGATCGGTGCTGGTCCCAGGGTCATTGTCATTGAGATAATCCAGTTTACTGATGATGCCTTGAAGATCCCCCTTGTTGTCACCGTTTGAGTCCGCAAAGGCGATGGGGAATAAACTATAGGCTGTGGAAACGGCTTGGTTAAAGTCACTCGCATCCGCGTCTTTCAGAAGCACCGCCAGTTCTTCCACTGTTTTGCGGGTTACCGGTTCAACTTTCGGCGTACAGGCACTCAGCAACAGTAAGAAGACAATCAGTGTTTTTTTCATTTAGACCTCCACGATCATCGCTTCATAAGGTTTCAGATGAAGCACTTTATGGATATGGGCATTTTGATAATTGTTGAAGATGACATGTTTATAGCGCTGCGGCAAAGTGAAATCCTGAGCTTCTTTACTGAAGTTACAGATCACCATGATCTGCTGATTATACAAAGTCCGTGTGTAGGCAAAGACATCCGGATCTTTGGGATGGATCAATTTGAAATCCCCATAGATCAAGGTCTCCGCATAGCGGCTTTCCTTGCGTAAACGGATCAGAAACTTATAGGTATTCAAAATGGAATCCTTTTCAGCTTGCTGTTTTTCAACATTGATCAATGGATAATTGCCGACGTTTTTTTGATGAGGCTCATGAGTCGAGAACCCGGCATACGCTTGATCATTCCACTGCATCGGGGTCCTTGCGTTGTTTCTGGAAGTCCGTCTTAGATGAGAAAGGATATGTTCTTTCGTCAGGTGTTTGATGGCTTGTTTGTAGTAGTTCTTTACCCAGACATCGGTGAAGTCATCGATCGAAGTGTAATCGACATTGGTCATCCCGATTTCTTCTCCGTTGTAGATGAAAGGCGTTCCGGGCAAGGTCAACAGGATCGTGCCCAGCATCGTTCCGGATTCACGATGGAAATGTTTGGGGTCACCATATTGGCTCATGACTCGGGGATGATCATGATTGAGCCAGTAATGGGGCATCCATCCTTTGCCTTTCATGCCTTGGATCCATTTATCAAAGGTCTTTTTCATATCCAGGACATCGATCTTGATGTCTTCGTCTTTCAAGTTATCATTGCCGAAGATGTTGTTTTTCCAGCAGGTATCGAAATTAAAGACCATGTTAAAGATGTGTGAATCATATCCGGCATACTTGACTCCGGCATCCACAGAGGCGCCTCCGCCGACTTCGCCGACTGTCATACAATCATAGTGGCGTAATACCTTTTCGTTGAATTCTTTCAGATAGTCAAAGAGTTCAGGGCGATTGGAAAACTTGCCCCAATCCGGGGCCACATGATGGCTGTTTAAAGGCATGGTCGAATCGGTAAAAGAAAGATCTCTGGCCAAGTGGGCAATCGCATCGACTCTGAATCCGTCAATGCCCTGATCAAGCCACCATCGGGCCATCTTAAACATTTCTTCTCTTAAAGCCGGGGATGCCCAGTTCAAATCAGGCATCTTATCGGAAAAGATCTTCATGTAGTACTGATGGGTGATGGGATCCAGATTCCAAGCGGAACCTTCGAAGAAACTGCCCCAATTGGTTGGAGCATGAAGGTGGCCATGGACATCTTTTTTCCCGTCTTGCCAGATGTAATACTCCCGTTTGGGATTGGTAAGTGAGGATCTGGATTCGATGAACCAAGGATGTTCATCGGAAGTATGGTTTAAAACCAGGTCGAGAATGATCTTGATGCCGCGTTTATGTGCTTCCGCAATAAGATCTTTGGCATCCTGCAGGGTCCCAAACAAAGGATCGACATCAAAGAAATCACTGACATCATAACCGTTATCATCCATTGGCGACTTATAGAACGGTCCGATCCAAATCAAATTGATACCCAAGTCTTTGATATAGTCGAGTTTGGCAATGATGCCTTTCAGATCTCCGACGCCGTCTCCGTTGGTATCATAAAAAGATTTGGGATAGATCTGATAACCCACTGCATTCTTCCACCATGTTTTTTCCATATTGTTCCTCTCTTAAGAAAAGTGAGCGTCTTTCGACGCTCACTTTGACTGTTTTGTCTTAACGACTTACGGAGCTACGTTAGCAGCGGCAAGTGCAGCATCAGATACAGTGATCAAATCAGCGATGGCTTGATCAATCGTCTTGGTGCCGTCCCAAACTGCGATCTGAGCATCATTCAAGAATGATTGGTAATAAGCAGCGCCCATAGCGGTCTGGTTCTTGTTCTTAGGCAATGTTCCAACATATTCAGAAGCACTGTATAAGAAGCCCTTCATCATTTGTTCTTGGACACCGCCAGCGGCCAATGTCGGAACTAAAGCGGATCCATCAGCGAGTGACGGCGGATAAGCAGTGTGATCAACCATAGCCTGGAATCCAGCCATAGAATACATCAGTCTGGCTAATTCATGCGCAGCACTCTGGTATTTTGTATAGGCATTGATAGCGATACCTTTTGTCTTAACGAAAGTAGCTTGGTGATTGCCCTTGTATGTCGGCAAAGCGGAAACGATGAAATCAGATCCGGTGCTGGTTTCAGCAGCGGCCAAATTCATCCAAGTACCCAATAAGCCAAACGGAGCAGATTCACTATTGATAACATCATCCCATCTCCAGCCCATACCGGCACCGGCAGTCAGAGTTTCAACTCCGGTTTCGGAGATGTCGACTGAGATGAATGCTTTTTTGGCATCTTCTGTGAATTGGAAGCCAGCTTTGAATTCAGGATCGTCATATCCAGGATCCAACGGGCCATTTTTGAAAGGAACCCAACCAGCTGATGACAGGTGGTGGAAATCCGACCATTGGTTATTCAAAGTCAACGGGAATACGATCTTGATCGGTTTGCCCTTGTATACAGGACGGGTGCCTGTGTGCCATGAAGCAGACAGCGTGAAGATTTTTTCCCATGTATCAAAAGCATCTGGCAAGTTGTCATTGTTGGCATCAGCGGTGCTTAAACCGAGGGTGGTCAACATGGTCTTGTTCCAAACGAAGGCCATTCCATCATACAGCATCGGAGCATACACAGTGACTTCACCGGTATTGCCTGTCTTATAGTATGTTTCTACGGAGTTGTCTTTAACGATTTTCGCAAGTGTTGCTTCAAACGGCAGCAAGTGTTGAGCGTTTCTGGTGATTTCACCATCGATGGCGTTAAATACGTCAGCATATTCGCCTAATTGAGTAGCAAGACGATCTGTTGACCCTTGGCTACCATCATTAACGAAAGTGACTTTACCTTTTGCTTCAGGATGTGTTGTATCCCATAACGCAACGATAGCTGCTCCCCAATCGTTATTATCAACGCTAACCACGATCTTGGCATCGGTTTCAACGGCGTATTGTTTCAATTTTTCGTCGTAGCAAGCGATGGTTCCATCCAAATCAGCAACCTTGCATGTTTTTAATGCACGGCCACATCCGGTCAATGAACCGATGATCAGGGCGGAAAGCAATACAAAGCTAAATAATTTCTTCATATTTCCTCCTAAATTGTCTCCATGTGGAGCATCTTCAATTTATCACAAATCTTTCACAATGTAAACGATTACAATTCGTTTTTATTTAATAAATTGCCTAATTTCAGCCACTTACAGACGAAATCGGTTTCACTGCTTGATGCGAATATAGGTTCTGTACAACAATAAAAATCGTAAAGTCAGTACGATCGGGAAAGCCACGACGGCCATTCCGGGATTATACATTCCGATAAAAGCACTCAACAGGGCCGGCGAAAACATCATCTGAACGTTGATGGAGATACTTTCCATAAAACTGAGCTTCTTTTGGGATTTCCAGCCAAATCCGATGAACAAGGCCGCCCCTAAAACAAAGACATAGATCAGGTTCTGGAAGAACAACATCAGATATTGTCTCAGCATGTTTGAAGACAATTCACTCAAAACAAGATCTTTGACGATGATGTTGAGGACTTCTGGGTCGGTTTTCATTTGGGCATACAGAGCGCTGAAACTGGTGGCTCCGATATTTTCATAGGAACCGCTCACCATGATGACCGATTGCGCGTTGGTGATGATGACGCGATCCGCCAAGATCACGATTTCCTTGGCTTTGTATTCTGTGTGAGCCGTAGGCTGAATATAAATGGTATACCCGTTTGAGATCCAACTCATGTTTGGATCCTGACAGGTCACGCTCCCATCGAGTTCACACCCTGATTTTTCAAACACCTCCAACAAGGCCGGTTTGAGACCTTCGTTGTTGGCGAATAGGCTTTCAACGCTCATGCTGAAGTACCCTACGAAATAAGGAACCGAAACCAAAAAATTAATCAGAAAAAAAAGGGGGATAAGCACAAGAACCCCTAATTTTTTATACTCAATCAGTTTCTTTTGACTGTAAGTCGTAATAATCCATTGCGTCATTTTAGCCTTTTTCTGCTCCTGAGGTCAAACCGTAAACCATATACTTCTGCATGAAGAATTGAACGACCATGACCGGGATGGCAATCAGCAGCGCACCCGCCATGAAGGTCAAGGGATTATAGAACATGGTATTGAATGGGTCAGTCGTACGATACAGCCAAACCGCCACGGTCATCTGATCTTTGGCAGGCAACATGACGTTTTGCAGCATGAAGTCCAACCACGGCGCCATAAAGGCACTGACAGCGATGAAACCAATGATCGGCACGATCAGCGGGAACAAGATCATACGCAGGATCTGCAGATTGGTAGCCCCGTCTATGGCAGCCGCTTCATCCAAGGATCTCGGTATGTTTCTCATGAATCCGCGAACCAGGAAGGTGTTGTACGGAATCGATCCGGCTGTGTAGATCAAGGCCAGATACAAAGGCTGATTCAACCAACCGAAGGTTCTGAAAATCAAGAATAAGGCAATCATCCCCATGAAAGACGGGAACATCTGCAAGACCATCATCGTCAGTAAGAGTTTCTTCTTTCCGATGAAGTTCAAACGGGCAAAGACGAAACCGGTGATGACCCCAAAGAAGACAACCCCGATCGTGTTAACGACCGCGATCGATAAGGTTCTTAAGAAGGCTCCCGGATAATCAGCCATGGTTTGAGAAGAGGTCGACATATAGGTAAACAGATATTTGAAGTGTTCCAAGGAGAACTTGGATGGATCCGGAAACAGAGGAACGC
Source organism: Erysipelotrichaceae bacterium (assembly GCA_963678045.2). Lineage (GTDB taxonomy): Bacteria > Bacillota_I > Bacilli_A > Erysipelotrichales > Erysipelotrichaceae > UBA2212. The sequence continues at coordinate 78,731 of CAXXCK010000004.1, forward strand.
CGCTGAGCAGAATGCCTTTTGAGAAAGCCGCAACGACCATCCAGATGATTGGAACCAACACAACGACCACCCCAAACAGCAACCAAAGGTAGGCCGCAAGCGATGCGAGAATCTTTTTAAAGGTGCGCATTAATCGTCCTCCCAAAGTCCCTTAGATTTGGACAAGTTATAGACTGAGATGAATCCGATAAACAGGAAAATGAGGATCGAATAAACTGCCGCAATATTATAGAGCTGGGCATTGTTGTTGAAGGACAGTTTGTAAATCCATGAAATCAGGATGTCCGTCTGTCCGGGCACACCGCCGCTGACATACATCGAGGTCGGTATTTGAGCCGTCGGCCAGCTTGGGCCGCCGCCGGTCAGGAAGTAAATGGCCCCGAAGTTATTGAAGTTAAAGGTAAAAGTCATGATGATGGCCGGCAATGTTGCCCTGATGATCAAAGGCAAGGTGATGCGTCTGAAACTCTGTAAAGCCGTTGCCCCATCGATCGAGGCTGCCTCATAGAGATCTTTCGGTAAAGTCGTTAAGACCCCGGTGATCAGCATCATGAAATATGGAGCACCCAGCCACAGGTTGACCACAAGGATCACTGCTTTGGCTAAATTGCCGTTTTCAGGAATGATGAACCAATAAATCGGATCTCCGACCACCCCTTGAAGTCCCACGGTATGAAGGAAATTGGAGACTGGTCCCATGATTTTCAGGGTCGACAGCAATTGATTGGCCAAGCCGTTCAAATCGAAGACATTTCTGAACACCATCAAACTGATCATGGACGGGATCGCCCAAGGTACAATCAGTAAGGTTCTCCAGAACTTTTTGGCTTTGACATATCTGGACTCGATGACCAAAGCATTGATCATCCCCACGACATAACAGGTAAAACTTGCCATGATGGCATATAGGAAGGTCCATGCGATGACCGACAGGAAAATCTTGACCCATCCGGCATCACTGGCAATCTTGGTGAAGGTCGCCAACCCGTTCCATTTGATCAGATCCAGCGGGACCTTGACCGCATTGGTGTAGTTGGTAAAAGCCAACAAGAAGGAGAACAAGAACGGAATAACAATAAAGAACAAAACCATGACCAGGGTCGGCAACAGAATGATAAACGGAAACATTTCGACCCAGATGCGTCTGATGTATTCTTTTCCGCTTTCAACTTTACCCGATTTCAGGATGGTGATTTTAGACGTAAAGGCATCACGGATGCTGGTGATCCAAACACCCACATACAATGAAAACAAAATCAAAGCAATCAGACCATTGCCCAACAGGGTCACGGAATTGTCCGCAGATAACCACGGGATGATCTTGTTGAAGGCTGAAACCAACTGTCCGCGATACATGGTTTGGGCGGTAACTTTACCTAAGGTGACCAAGCCCCAAATCCCTTTTGAGAAGATGCCCCCATAATCTCTGATCAAGTAAATCTTATCGCCAGGATAGGTTTGCAGTTCAGTGAAGATATAGACATAACCCCCTGTTGCAAACTCTACCAGAATAAAAATAAGGAATACACCGAAGAAAACCGCTGCTTTAACCTTTTGCTTGTTTCTGAATTGGCCTAAACCTGGAACGAACACAGAAAGTAAGCCGGATTTGAATGCGTCCGGGTTGGCTTTGATGTTGGCAAGTGATGCTTTGATTCGATCCATTAGCTTCTTTTTCTTCATACACCCCTCCTATTACATTTAATTATGCCCTGTTTTAACTAAAACATCAAGCGAAATAGTAAGCGTTTACAGAGTAGGAAATCGGGTGTCAAATTGACTTTTCTCCCACAGCGTTTACAATAAGACTGAGGTCACTTATGAACATAGCCGCGTTTACCCATCAAATCACATCACCCTGGTGTTTTCCCGTTTCCAAGACTCAGGTTCAAATCAAACTGCGTACCGGAAAAGACATCACTCAGGTCATTTTAACTTATGGCGATCCGCACCAAGGTCATCACACTGGCAGTCAGTGGGCTTGGGCAGGTCATCATGTGGTCATGACCTTAAGCGGATCGGGCGAACATCATCGTTACTGGACTTCGATCGTGACCCCGCCTCAAGGCCGTCTGAAATACAACTTCATGATCACAGACGGACTCGATTCGGTGATTTATGGAGAACGATCGATCCTGGCTCATGATGAAAAACCGGATAATTTCAACTATTTCTTTTATCCTTATTTACACGAAGAGCCCCTTTATCAAGCTCCCGAATGGGTCAAAGAGACCATCTGGTATCAGATCTTTCCCGATCGTTTCAACAGCGAACCCAAAAAGCAACACTGGCCGCTGGGTCCGGTCACCAATGCGACCCATTATGGCGGCAACCTCAAAGGCATCATCGAAAAGTTACCCTATTTGGCAGAGTTGGGCATTACCGGACTTTATCTGACCCCTGTTTTCGAATCCCCTTCTACCCACAAATACGATACGACCGATTATTTCAGGATCGATCCCGGATTTGGCACGATGGACGATCTCAAAGCGCTGGTCAAACTGGCCCATGAACTCAAGATCAAGGTCATGCTGGATGCGGTATTCAACCATGCCGGGCTTCATTTCAACCCGTGGCTCTTGGCGAAATCCGATCCGAAAAGCCCCTATCGGTACTGGTTCTTTTTCAATGAAAACGGCTATGAGACCTTTAGTTTTGCGAAAAATATGCCAAAGTTGAATACGACAAATCAAGCTGTGATGGACTATTTCTGTCATGTCGGACAATACTGGATCGAAGAAGCCGACATCGACGGATGGCGGCTGGATGTCGCCAATGAGATCAGTCCCTTGTTTTGGCGCGCTTTCAGAAAAGCGGTCAAAGGGGTCAAGGATGTTTATATCCTGGGTGAAGTCTGGCACGATTCCAATCCTTGGTTGCAGGGAGATCAGTTCGATGCGGTCATGAATTATTTCTATACCAAGATCATCATGGATTTCTTCATTCAGAAGACCATGTCTGTGGCTTCCTTCAGAGAAAAAGTCGATGATTTCAGAAACCGTTATCCGCAAGTCGTCTTACAAAATCAGTTCAATCTTTATGATTCCCATGATACGGCCCGCTTATTGACCCAAGCCAAAGGAGAGATCCAAACCGTGAAGCAAATGCTGGCACTCTTGTTGTGTTCAGAAGGGTCGCCTTGCCTGTATTACGGGACCGAAGTCGGGACTTTAGGAGAGCATGATCCGGATTCACGCAGACTGATGCAGTTTGATCCTGATCCAAGAACCCATGAGCTCTATCGATTCATCAAGACCTTCATCGCTTTACGCAAACAACATCCTTCCTTGGCCAATCAAGGCTCCTGGGCATGGATCGATCATGAGTCGCTGTTGATCATCAAACGGGATGATCTGATCCTCATCATCAATCCGACCGAATCAGAGATCAGTATGCCTTTGGCAGGGAAAATAATATATCGTGACTCCACCAGTGATCAAATCGGTCCAAAAGACATCGTCTTGATCCAGAAAGCCAACGCATGATCAAAAACGAAAAAATAAGAATCACGATACGCGTGGTGGCTGTGCTGTTTTTAGTAGCAGCCCTTTACCTGTTTGGTCAAGAAGCTTTAGGAACACTCAGTCATCAAAAAGAAAAAGATAGCCTGAATCAAATCAAAGAAGAGGTCACTGAAACCATCATCGATACGACCGGTACCCCGGAGGTCAAACCAAAACCAAAACCGGAAGACATCATGGGCACGGTGGAATTCTTCGACAAACTCAAGCTGGCCAATGCGGCTTATGTCGGCTGGATCTATATGCCCGGACTTGCCATCGATCATCCGGTCGTCTTGGCTCCCAACAACAGTTATTATCTGAATCACGGTTTTTATAAAGCCTACAATCAATACGGAACGATCTTTGTGGATTACCGGGATACTCGGGTTTTTGATGAGCCTCATCTGGTCATCTACGGTCATCACATGAAAAACAACTCCATGTTCAGTTATCTGGATACCCTCAGAGATCCAAAGAATTACGAAGCCAACAAGACCTTTGAGATCTATACCCAGACCGGGGTCAAAAAGTATCTGATCTTTTCGGTAGAAACCGTCAATGCGGACATCACGACACTGACTCTGCCCTATACCGACAACATCAAAACTTTGATTGCGGATTATCAAAAAAACGCCCTCTATCAGACAGGCATTGATGTTTCAAAAGCGACTCAGATGATCACCTTGGTGACCTGTACGACCGTAGCCACCAATTTCCGGGTCCTCATTCATGCGATCCCGGTTGAGAATTGATTATTTCTTAGCGAAGACGACCAAGGTATACGGATTCACGGTGACGTTTTGAGCTTTGACGCCATCCAGCAAGCCGGCTTCATTGGCCAATATCTCGATGAAATCATCAAAACGTTCATAATAGATCTGATTGGTAGGATTGATATAGACCCATACTTCATGGTAGGGGTTTTTTCTTTCACAGACATAATGCATGACCAGCATCCCGTCAAAGTTCCTGAAGGTCAAACGGTTTTGGATCGAGGCTGCCGTGTTCATGCGGAAGACCGGCAGACGTTTACGCAAGGCGATCATGTCTTTGGTGTATTGGACCACATCCAGATGACGTTCTTTACGCAGCCAATCGATTTGATTGATCGCATCCGAACTGCGGTAAGAATTGTGCTGGCCGTTTTTAGTACGGCAGAATTCCTGACCGGAGTGTAAGAACGGGATCCCTTGAGCCAAGAGCACCGATCCGATCATCAGCTTGTGTTTTTTGACTCTGATTTCGCGAGAGTCTTCTTTGCAGCATTCTTTCAGTTTATCCCAAGAGGTATGATTGTCATGACATTCGACATAGTTGACGCTTTGGGTCGGCTGATCAAAGATCTTGACCATGCCGGGCAGGCAGTTACCAACCATAGCGGCTTTCATCGCATCGAAGAAAGAGGTATCGCCTGAGCAATAGCCCTTCATCGTGATTTCATCCGGTGAGGTACGGCCTTTGACGTGTTCTCTGAAAAAATCATTGAAATGAGCGATATGAGGCATCTTGGCTTGATTGCCCATGTTGGCTTTCATGTCTTCCGGTAAGATGGTTGGCATGTTCCAGCCTTCTCCGTAGATCATACTGTCGGGTTTGAGGCCCTTGCATTGGGCTTCGATCGCATTCATCGTTTCCACATCCAAGACGCCCATCAGATCGAAGCGGAATCCGTCGACATCATACGCTTCCATCCAGCACTTGACGCTGTCCAGGATAAACTTGCGGACCATCAAGCGGTTGGAATCGATGTCGTTGTTGCAGAAAGAACCGTTGGATAAGGCCCCTGTGGCGGAACGCCGGAAATAATAATAGGGGACAACCTTTTCAAAGGCATTGGAATCCATTTCATAGACATGGTTATAGACCACATCCATGATGACACGGATCCCGTGTTTATGGAAAGCCTGAATCATGGTGCGTGCTTCAAGGACACGTTTGAGCGGATCTTTGGGATCCGAAGAGAAACTGCCTTCAGGCACATTGTATTGCAGCGGGTCATAGCCCCAGTTATAGAACGTCAGCGGGTTGTCTTCATCGACCGTCGAAAAATCATACATCGGCATGATCTGGACATGGGTGATCCCAAGATCCACGATGTGGCTCAGACCGGTGATGGTCCCGTTGGGGGTCTTGGTGTCTGCTTCGGTCAAACCTAAGTATTGGCTTCTGGCTTTGACTCCAGATTCAAGCTGATTGGTGAAATCACGGATACTGAGTTCATAGATGACCGCATCGGTCACGCTGTTAAAAACGGGTAAACGATGGGTAAAACGTTCAACTTCCAGTTTGGTATAGTCGATGACGACACTGGCTGAATTGTTGGAAGTGGCACTGCGGGCCACCGGATCGCTGGTCGTGTTCCAGCCCCCATTGACCAAAATGTGGTATTGATACTTCTTGCCGTGCTGATTGCCTTTGACGGTAAAGCGATAAACGCCTTTGTCCGTGCGTTTCATTTCAAAGCTCTTGACCGGGACATCCACCATCTCCAGGATGACTCTGGTGGCCGTGGGAGCCCACAAGGCAAAATCAGTCCCGAGGTCGCTGGGATGAACTCCCAAATCATCGCCGTCATAGTAAAACTCATGATCAAAACGGGCGGTCTTGGTGATCAATGAATACTGAAGCGGGACTTTCAGTCCGTGTTCTTCAGTGACTTCATAAGGCTGTCCGATCTCAATGGTTTCGGTGGTTTGAATGATGTATTTGTTGTAATCGCCCTGCGAAAATTCAAAATTCAGGATCGGGCATTTGCTTAAAGACCCATCCGTTTTTTTCAAGTAAAAAACATCGGATTTTCCGTTATAGAACTGGCGGGACAGATAGATGGTAATGAGCCCATAATCATCCAAATGGGCTTCATAGCGTACTGTTTTTCTCATCGGTTAAATTATACCCTTTTTAGGGCACTATGCAAGGACAGCGTACCTAATACGGCACTGATCAAACCGATCAAGACCATCGATAGAAACCCAAACCGTGTGTACAGGATCGGTCCCAGGATATTGACCAAAAGACCATAGATCGCTCCCAGCAAACTGATCATCATGATCACACTGCCGCTTTGTCTGGGATACTCCAAAGCCAAGACCGGATTGATCAGTCCGGTGATGGTGTCATAGCCTAGCGAGAAAAAGACCGAGATCACGATGATGATCATCGGGTTCAAGGTGATCATCGGGATCAGGCCGGCGATGGTGACCCACAAGCCCCATCTGAAAATCGTGATCATCCCAAAACGCTTGTTGAGGAAAAAGATCACAAACGCCGATGCGATCGAACCCAATCCGATCATCGTATAAATTGAGGAGATCGCACTTTGCGTGTACCCGTTACCGTTCAAATAGACACTCAGAAAATTGAAGAAGACCAGACCCGGCAAACTGGTCGCCAAGGAAACCCCCATGAAACGAAGGACCGTTTTGTCTTTAAACAGGGCCCTGAGTTCTTTGAAGGTCAGATGATCCATGTGGCTTGAACTGACTGGGGGGATCCACAGTAAGCCCAAACACAAAAGACCGCTGATCATGCTTAAACTTTGATACAGGAATGTGAAACTGGTGAGTTTGACGAGCTCAGCCGCCATCAGCGGAGAGACAAAGACCCCTAAGGCAAAAGCCAGTTTGAGATAGGCAGAGGTCGTCCCCATGTGTTTATGATCCAGAAGCTTAGACAAATACGATACGATCAGTCCTAAGATCGCGCTATAGCCAAGACCGACCAGAAAACGCGCTATGAAATAAACGGTGACATTCTTACTGACAAAAGCCAAGATGTGACCCAAAGTGAAAACAAACATCCCCAGGATCAAAATCGGTTTAGTCCCCAGCTTATCCGCATAAAAGCCAAAGATCGGAGACAAGAGTCCGGCTCCGACAAAGCCGACATTCAAAAAGGGGGCACTGGAAGCCGGTAAGCCAAACGTAGCCGTGATGGTCGGGGCCAATGAAAAAACCATACTCATGGTAACACTGGCCATAAACTGGATGGCCAATAAAATCAGGATGGTGGTTCTGGTTCTGGTTAAAGTCATGGTTCAACTTTACACGAAAAAGCCCCGTTCGTAAAGGGATGCCTTTGAAAGACAAACAAAAAAACAGCTTTCGCTGTTTATTGGAGTGGTTTGATGTGCCAGATCTCATCCGCATATTGACGGATGGTCCGATCGGATGAGAAATAGCCGGATTGAGCGATGTTGACCAAACACATCTTGGCCCAGTATTTCTGATCGTTATAGCGGCGTTCTACTTCCAGTTGAGCAAGGACATAGGCTTTGAAATCGGCCAAGAGGAAATATTCGTCATTTCTGAACATCAGTTCATCGTAGATCATTTTGAATTCATCGTGATCCGGATGGAAGGACCCGTCGATGAGCGAGTCGATGACGGCTTTGAGTTCCGGATCGGCATTGTATTCATTCCAAACGCTATAGCCTTTGAGTTGGAGGGCTTCGATGTCTTCGACTTTCAAACCGAAGATGACGTCGTAATCTGAACCGACATGTTCATGGATCTCTACGTTGGCCCCATCCAGGGTTCCTAAGGTGATGGCCCCGTTCATCATGAATTTCATGTTTCCGGTTCCGCTGGCTTCTTTACCGGCCGTGGAGATCTGTTCTGAGACATCGGCCGCATTCATCAAGATCTCTGCCGTTGAGACATTGTAGTTGGGCAGGAAAACGACTTTGATGAATTTGGATACGGCAGGATCGTTGTTGGCGACCTGTCCGACACTGTGAATGAGTTTAATGACCTTTTTGGCGAAGTAATAAGCCGGCGCTGCTTTGGCAGCAAAGATAAAGGTTCTTGGGGTCATGGTAAAGGTCGGATCTTTCTTGATCTTTTGGATCAAGTAGATGATGTGAAGGACGTTCAAGAGTTGCCTCTTGTAGGCATGTAGGCGTTTAGCCTGGACATCAAAAATGGAATTCGTGTCGACCTTTATGCCGGTCGTTTTTTCAATGTGGGCAGCCAGAATCTTTTTCCGTTTGGCTTTGACTTCAAGGAAGGCCTTTTGGAGTTTAGGATCATCAACATGATCCATCAGACGGATCAGGGTTTCCGGTTCATACAGGTAGTCGGATCCGATCGTCACATCCAATAAGGATTTGAGCTGAGGGTTGGAATAAACCAGCCATCTTCGATGGGTGATCCCGTTGGTTTTGTTGTTGAATTTCTCAGGAAATAAAAGGTAGAAATCTTTGAAGACATCTCTGATCAGGATCTCGGTATGTAAGCGCGCCACCCCATTGACGGAGAAAGCACAGACGATGCCCAGATGAGCCATGTGGACTTGACCGTCACGGATGATGGAAACACGGTTGATGAGGTCTGTCTGTAAAGGATACTGACGGCGGACGCTTTCCAAGAAACGGCGGTTGATCTCTTCGATGATCATATAGATACGAGGCAAAAGTCTCTGGATATAATCGATCGGCCATTTTTCAAGGGCTTCAGCCATGACCGTATGATTGGTGTAGGCAAAGATCTTAGAAACGATCGGCCAGGCTTCATCCCAGGTGAAATGGTGTTCATCCATCAGGATACGCATCAATTCAGGAATAGCCAGGATCGGATGGGTGTCATTGAGCTGGAAGACCAGTTTATCGGCCATGTTGTCCAGTGAAGGATAGACCCTCAGATGGGCCTTGATGTTGGATTGGATCCCGGCACAAACAAAGAAGTATTGTTGTTTCAGCCGCAGGAAACGACCATGTTCCGTCGAATCATCCGGATAGACGTTTTGACAGATCTCACGGACTTCATTGATGTATTCGCGGAAATCGCGATCAGAGGGAATGTTGTCTGAGGCTTCAGCAGACCACAGCCTTAAGGTATTGGTCTGATCGGTGCCCCGTCCAACGACAGGCATGTCATAAGGGACGGCCAAAACCGACTCATAACCGACATGGTTGAAAATGATTTCGTTGCCGCTGCCCTTCTGCATTTCGATCCGGCCCCAGAACTTGACTTCAACAGCGTGTTTGGGTTTGCGAACTTCCCACACGTTGCCCAAACGGAGCCATTGATCCGGGACTTCAACTTGGTATCCATCCACGATCTTCTGTTTGAAAAGACCGTATTCGTAACGGATACAGTTGCCGTGTCCAGGCAAGCTCATCGAAGCCAAAGAATCCATGAAACAGGCAGCCAGGCGACCTAAACCGCCGTTGCCCAATCCGGCATCGGATTCCATGTCTTCCAATTGATTCAAATCGATATCGAGTTCCTGAAGGCCTTCTTTGACCACATCATAGATGCCCAGGTTCATTAAGTTGTTGGTAAGCAGTCTTCCAATCAAGAATTCCATGGAGAAATACACCATCTGTTTGGCCCCTAAATGAGCCACTTCTTCCTTGGTGTTTTTCCAGTGAGTCGAAGCATAGTCTCTCACCATTTCTCCCAGAACCATAAAGCGTTCCGTACGATGCGATTCCGCAACCGAACGGCCGTAGTTTTCAATCACGCGTTGGGTAAAATCGCGTTTAAACTCAAACTTGTCCTTGAACATCTTGGACCTCCTTAAAAAAAGCACGTGCACATTTTAACACAAAACGGCACAGTGCTCAAATCGTTAACGTCTCAGCTCAAACAAGATACCGGCAAACGGGGCGATCCTGACATTGATACTTTGCGGATAACTGTGGGACGGGTATTCCTCTGCGTTGAGCGGGAAGTAGTTGCACATGTTGTTTCCGTTATAAATATCTTTCTCAGTATTCATGATTTCCGTATAGAGTCCCGCATGAGGTACGCCCAGGCGGAAATGTTCATAGGCATTGGGCGTCATATTCAAAATGACCAGGATACAGGCGTGTTCGTCTTCGCGATAATACGCATACACGCTTTGAGCCGCATTGTCCGCATCGATCCATTTGAAGCCTTTGTGGTTATAGTCATCCTTGTTTAACGCACTGTGATAGAAGTAGATGTGGTTGAGATCTCGCATATAACGGTGGAACTTGTTGTGGGCATCAAACCCCAACAGGAACCAGTCCAATTCGACTTTTTCATCGAACTCTTTAAACTGGGCCAATTCATTGCCCATAAAGTTCAGTTTCTTACCGGGATGGGTCATCATATAGAGATAGAGATTTCTGGCCTGAGAGAACTTCTGTTCATAAGAACCCCACATCTTATTGATGATGGTGCCTTTCCCATGGACGACTTCATCGTGTGATAAAGGCAGGATGAAGTTTTCGGAATAGAAATAGGCCATCGAGAAGGTCAGCTGATGATGATGGAACTGTCTGTAAACAGGATCCAAGGCGTAATACTTCAGGGTGTCATTCATCCAGCCCATATCCCATTTGTAGTCAAAGCCAAGTCCCATATCAGTGGTCGGATGAGTCACTTTCGGAAAGTCAGAGGAATCTTCCGCAACCATGATGACCCCCGGATAGCGGACATTGAGGTAATAATTCATACGGCGGATAAAGGCCACGGCCCCATCATTGGAACCGTTTTGTTTGTTGCCGTGCCAATAAATGAGGTTACTGACCGCATCGACCCGTAATCCGTCGATGTGATAGGTTTCCATCCAAAAGGAGGCTGAACTCATTAAGAACGAGCGGACTTCTTCTTTCCACAAGTCAAAGTTCATGGTATCCCATTGGCTGTTGGCGTCGGTTTCGCTGGCGTATTCGTATAAGGCAGAGCCATCGAAATAGCGCAGCCCGAAATCATCTTTGACGAAATGGACCGGGACGAAATCGAGGATGACGCCGATGTTGTTGATGTGACACTGATTGACCAGATGCATGAATTGTTTGGGTGTCCCGTAACGGGATGTCAGAGAAAAATAGCCGTGCGCCTGATAGCCCCAGCTGCCGTCAAAAGGATGTTCAATCAAGGGCATCAGTTCAATGTGGGTATAGCCCATGTCTTTGATGTAAGGGATCAGATGATGGACCAACTCTTCATAATTCATCCAAAACAGACCATCCCGTTTCATCCAGCTGCCCAAATGGAGTTCATAGATGTTCATGGGTTCGTCAAAGTGTTTACGGCGTTTATTGATCCACGTCTTATCGCTCCAATTGAACCCTTCCAGATCAACGACTAAGTTGCTGACTTTAGGTCGGACTTCACTGGCGAAACCGTAAGGATCGCTTTTCTCGATCCAAAAACCGTCTTTTTTTTGAATTTTGTATTTATACAGGCTCCATTCGGAGACGTTGGGCACAAATAAGCTCCAAGTCCCGTCTGGCTCACGATTCAGATCGACCCCGGTCCAGCTGTTAAAAGAACCGCTGACTTGAATCCGTTGAGCATGGGGTGCGTAAACCGTAAAACGAACGCCTGATTCTTTGTCGCTTTTTTCAAAATGAGCCCCGTAGACTTTATGAGCATCCAAACAATGACCTTCATGAAACTGCCTGATGATCTCTTGACGCATTAGCGGCCCCCTTATTGATAATGCTTTTGTAAATCGGCTTTGATGGCGGTGAATTTAGCGGTGACCTCGGTTTGATCCTTCGCAACGATACAGAAATAGAATTTACATTTCGGTTCGGTCCCAGAAGGACGAATGGCAAGCCATGAACCGTCTTCCAGAAAATATTTGATGACATCGGATTTCGGAAAATCCAGCGTGCTTTGTTTTCCATGATCCAGTTTGACAGAGGTCATGTAGTCTTCTTTACCAACGACTTTGATCCCCGCAAAAGCCTCGATGGCTTGGGTTCTGAAGTGAGTCAGAATGGTCTTGATGCGTTGAGCCCCTTCTTCTCCCTTAAGAGTCAATGAAACTTGTTCTTCAAGGTGGGTCCCGTGTCTTTGGTACAGGCTTTGCAGGACATCGACTAAGGTCTTGCCATGGTTCTTATGATAGGTGATGCATTCTGCCAGCATCAAACAAGCCTGGATCGCATCTTTATCTCTTACGAAGGGTTCAAACAGATAACCGTAGGATTCTTCATAGCCAAAAACAAAGTTCTTTTTATGGTTGACTTCATAGTTGGCAATCTTGTCTCCGATGAATTTAAACCCGGTCAGGGTCTTTTCGGTTTCAACACCGTAGAAAGCAGCAACCTTTTCACCCAGATCCGAGGTGACGACAGTATTAAACATGACAGGATTGATGGGCATCTTATTGAGCTCACGACGGGTCGAGAAAACATAGTCGATCAGGATCGATCCGGTTTGGTTTCCGGTCAGCAAGACATACTCGCCATTATGGTAAACGGCAACGCCCAAACGATCCGCATCGGGATCGGTACTCAGGACCGCATCGGCTTTTTCTGTTTTGGCCAATGCGATGGCGCCTTCATAGGCGATCTTTTCTTCAGGATTAGGCGATTTCGTGTTTGAGAAATCAGGATCCGGGTCACATTGGCTCAGTAGCGGAATGGTCAGATAGCCTGCTTTAGCCAAGGTCTCACGAACCGGTATGTTGGCGGTCCCGTGTTGAGGTGTAAAGACGAGTTTGATCTTGGATTTATCCTGATCGGGTCTGAGCTGACAATTCAACACAGCCTGCAGATAAGGGACATCGATTTCTTCATCGATGATGTGGATGAGTTTTTTCTGGTAATCATTTAAACTGACATCAATGGTCAATTCATCTTCGATCTTGTTGATTTCGGCAATGACCTGATCGATCAAATGCGGGACCAGCTGGCAGCCTTTGTCATCATAGACTTTGTATCCGTTGTATTCTTTGGGATTATGGGAAGCCGTGACCACGATTCCGCCTTCACACCGCAGTTCTCTGACTGCAAAAGAAAGTTCCGGAGTGGGTCTCAGGCTGGAGAAAACATAAGATTTGATGCCGTTTTTAGCCAACACAGCGGCCGATTCCATGGCAAACTCTTTGGACATATGGCGATTGTCATAGGCGATCGCGACACCGCGTTCTTGCGCGTCAGGATATTGATGCAAATACCGCGCAAAAGCCAGATTGGCTTTGCGGATGGTATAGATGTTCAGACGATTGGGACCCGCACCAAGCAGGCCTCGCATACCGGCCGTACCAAACTCGAGGTCAGTATAAAAAGCATCTTGAAGTTCCGCATCAGATGCTTTGCTTAAAAGGACTTTGAGTTGAGGATCAAGATCCTTAAAATTCTTCCAAGCGTTGATTTTATTGTTCATGGTGCCCTCATAATAAAAAGAAGATGAGATCATCTTCTGTTTTATGTTTCAGTTTTACTTAATGACCTTTTGGGTTCTGAGAACGTCTTCGATGGTTTTGATTGCGTCTTCTTCGTCATCGCCTTCACATGAAATCGTGACTTCGGATTGAGTCGGGATGCCCAAGGACATAACGCCCATAATCGATTTCATATTTACTGAACGACCTTTAAAGGCAACCTTCACGTCACATTTAAAGCGACTCGCGGCACTGACGGCCACGGTGGCTGGACGAGCATGCAATCCAACTGGATCGACAACCAACACTGTAATTTGTTTCATAACATAATACCTCCTGCTCTTGGCTTAATTGTATCTTATAATCAGGCTCATTACAATAAAAAAATTCAAACCTTTTCAGGGCATGTAAGCGATTTCAGCATTGTCTCCAACTGTTCCGGCTTCACTTCATCGCAATGACTGCCCAACAGGGTTTTGGCATTGAGGCTCTTGAGTGTCTCCAGTGTTTTAAGATAGGCTTCGGCGTCCTCGATTTCAGGCAAGGGTCCTTTGCCTTGATCTGGCAGGTTGTCTCCCATAAAGATCAAGCCGTTGACAGGATCATATATGCAAAGTCCGTCTTTGGTGTGCCCCGGTGAGGGGATCAGGGTCAAAGGTCCAAGTTGCGTTTTATATTGGATCAAAGTATCCGCATAGACGCACTCTGCTTTCCCTTCCTGAATCTCTTTATAGTAGGCATAGGACAAATCAAAGTCGTCCTGCAGTAACTCGTTGAAGGGATCACAGGCGATGATTTTCGCAAAAGGGAGTGCACCCGATCCCCAGACATGATCAAAATGATAATGCGTGTATACCAGCACATTGGGTTTGGTCGGATCGGCAAAGGTCTGAAGATCCAAAATCGCCTGAGAGCCCAAACCGCTGTCGACATAGATGTTGGCTTGATCGAGCCGAATCAAAAAGGTATTGATAAACCAAGCCACGCCTTCCGGTTTGACTCTTCGTTCATAGACATGCGGGGCAACTTCTCTGATCATAGACTCATTATAAAATAAAAATGACGCTTTGCGTCATTTATGATAGGTTTGATTGGATAGGATCTTGAAGCTGCGGTAAAGCTGTTCCAGTAGCAATACTCTGACCAATCCGTGCGGGAAAGTATTGTCTGAGAGTTTCCACATCAGATCGGCTCGGCTTCGGACGGCGTCATTAACGCCCAGGGATCCTCCGATGATGAAAACCATGGTTTTAACCGAGCGGTTAAACGTCGTCTGGATCACTTGAGATAACGCCGGTGAAGTCATGGCTTGTCCCTGCAGATCCAGCAAAACAACAAAATCGTCACTGGAGACGGCACTTAAAATCGCTTTGGACTCTTTGTCGATGGCCTTTTGATTGAGTGCGACACTGTCAAAATTGGGCTCATCCGGAAGCTCAAGCACCTTCAACTTATGATAAGGCAAGATTCGTGCTGTATAGTCTTCACACAGACTGATCAATGCCTTTTCTTTTAATTTGCCGACACAAATCAGTTTGATCATTCCAGTGTGGCGGTCAGTGTGCTTGTGCCGGTGCCCCTGACAATCATGATCTCGATTTGATCACCCGACTTCTTCCCATAGATCAGTTTTCTGAATTGATTCATGGTGTTGACTGCGACACCGTCGATCTGCGTGATGACGTCTGCCGCTTTGAGTCCCGCTTTGGAAGCGGACGATCCTTTGTACACGACCGTGATCATGATTCCGTTGTCTAAATCCAACTGAACGCCGTAATTGCTTTTCTGAGCTTGGGTCAACGGATCGATGTCGATGGCTGAGATGCCCAAGAGCGGACGCGTGACTTTCGCATTGACTTTGAGTTGATCCACGATCAGCATCACTTCGTTGATGGGGATCACAACACCGCCGCCAACCATTTTATCATCGAATTTCATCGTGGTGATCCCAATCAGTTCACCAGCCAAGTTGATCAGCGGTCCGCCTGTGTTGTTTTTGTTAATGGAAGCATCTGTTTGAAAAACGAGGCTTTCCCAATCGGCTTCTCCGTCATTGTTAAGATCGGCTTCAATGACCCGGTTGACGGCCGTGATGATGCCCAGAGACGCTGAACCGGTGAATTCGAATCCAAGAGGGGCTCCAATGGTCAGCGCGTTGGTTCCGATGCTGACCAGAGATGAATCACCCACGGAGAATGGTTCGGCTCTAAAATCGACCGTGACTTTGACTAAGGAAAGATCGTTCAGACTGTCAGATCCGACAACCACCGCATCGACTTCTTCTCCGCTGTTGAAAGTAACACTGACTCTATTGATACCATTGAGCGAATGATGGTTTGTGATGATATACACTTCTCCGCTTTCCGAGGAAATGATGGCGCCTGTAGAAACAGCGGTCGACTCACCCTGATAATAAGTGATCCGAACAAC
The DNA here is from genome assembly GCA_963678045.2 of Erysipelotrichaceae bacterium. GTDB lineage: Bacteria > Bacillota_I > Bacilli_A > Erysipelotrichales > Erysipelotrichaceae > UBA2212. The sequence continues at coordinate 94,756 of CAXXCK010000004.1, forward strand.
GCTTTTGATGTTGTCCTTAACGACTTTGGTGACATTGGTATCGAATTCGGTGACGACGGTACGGATGGTCTTGACTTCACCGGTGATTTCCATGGCATCCAGCAGGTCTTTGACCCCAATGTATTGGATGGTTAAGATGGCATTCCAGATCAACAGGATACCGATGATGAGCGTGGCGTATTTTTTCATTGTGATCCTCCTGTAACGGGTTCATTTTGTTTAGCGCACTGGATCTTAAGATTCGGATCGATCCTGATCTGTTGAGACTCAAAAGTCTCAACCAGGGTTTCCAAGGCCTGTCTTTCGGAATTGGCTTCAGAGGAAAGATGGGCTAAAAGGATCGATTTGGTGTTGGTTCCGACCAGTTGAGAGAGATACTGGGCACTGTCCTGATTGCTGAGATGGCCATTGGCCGACAGGATCCGTTTCTTGACATTATAAGGTCTGGATGTAGACATCAGCATTTCGACATCATGGTTGCTTTCAAAAATATAATAATCCGCATTGCTTAGGATTTCAAAATCAGTTTCTCGGATATAGCCTGTATCTGTAATGTAAACCAGGGTTTCCTCGTTGTGTTTGATGACATAACCGAAGGTTTCCTGAGCATCATGAGACAAAGGGATGGACCAGATCTTCAGATCACCCAAGGTGATCCATTGAAACGGTTCCAGAATGATCGTATCTTCTCTTGCCGTCAGCACATGCGGGGCAAAAACAGGACGATCCTTGAACAGTTTCAACTGACTGACATGGTCGATGTGGTTGTGAGTGATGATGAGGGCATCGACTTGAGCGGGTCCAACGCCACAGCTTTGCAGAGCCTGAGTCAGGTACCGTTTGGTATGTCCGCAATCCAAAAGCACTTTGACATGATCGGTTTCGATCAAAGTGCTGTTGCCTTTGGATCCGCTGCAGAAAACGGTATATCTCATCAGCAGTACAAATATCTGCAAGGGTTGACAAGAACCCCATTGATTCTGACACCGAAGTGTAAGTGAGGTCCTGTCGACCAACCGGTTGAGCCGATCGTACCGATGGCTTCCCCTTTGTTGACGACGATCCCGACTTGAACCCAACTGCGTGAACGCATGTGGGCATAGCTGGTGATCATGCCATTGTTGTGGTTGATGATGACATAGTAACCGGAAAGACTCCCGTAACCGACTTCAATGACACGGCCACGATCGGCCGCATAGATTGTCCCGGCTTGGGTATTGGTATACTTCATATCGACACCTTCGTGCCAGCCGCCTCTTTCATAATAGCAGTGCCATCCGCAGGTGATCATACGAGGATAGCCTATCGGCCAACGCAAGACACCGGAACCGATATAAGGGATGATCATGGTTCCGACCAAAACGACTTCTTGGACCGGCTGTTTGGTGATGACGGATGAACTGAGCGTACTTTCCACCAAAACGCCATTCACGTATTTTTCGATGTATTTGACGTTTTTGGATCCGACCCTGTCATGGGTCTTCACAACGGACAGACCTTCTCTGATCGTATTGTCTTTGACATACAGCGTCGTAGGAGGATATACGATCTCACTGGCAAAGCGTTCCTTGGTGACAACGACACTCAGCGGAGAATCAAAGTAACTGACATTTAAAACAGTCCCTGGGACCAGGATCTGATTTTCCGATTTCAAGACATCACTGTTGATGGATATCAACTGCTGAGCCGTCATGCCGGACAGATAGGCGATGTATTGGATGGTGTCATAGGTTTTGACCGTATAGGTCTTCAAAACATCGTTGTACCCATAACTTAAAAAGTAAATGATCTCAGACTTGTTCTTCAGGATCTCATTGACTGAGGCCATGGCTTGAGAATATTCTGCCGTTTCAACCACATTGAGCCCGATTTCTCGTACACCGTAGGTCAATAGTTCAGGAGGCAGTTGTTTCTTCTTAAGCAGTTCATACGTCGTCGGTGAGATGAAGTTGAGCAGATACTGTTCCTTTGCTTCATTGAACATGTCGGTGTTTTTCACATAAATGATGGCACCGTTAGAGAACTTGATCTTATAGACCTGGACAGAGAAGAGCGACTCTTGCGCCAAATAATCAAAAATCTGCTGGTCGACATTGTCGTAAGTCATATAACTTTCTTCTGAAGTGATGAAAATATCCGCACCTAAACCAAGCTTGGTTTCCGGGAAATCAACTTTATATTTTTCCTCATAGATTTTCTGTAAGAATGATTCAAGCGCCGCTTCGCTGGTGAGGACCCCAATCAACTGGTTTTTGTGGTAAATCTTTTTGACCAAGACCGGTTGCGGGCTCACGGACAAAACCGGTTGACTGATCAAACTGGTTTCCTGAATATCGATCGATTTGATCAGACTCTGGCCTGATCCTAAATAATCTGAAGAGATCATAAGCAAAAAGCTCAAGACCGCTAAGATCGTTACGGTAAGTATTTTTTTCATTTATTCGTTTTGACCTTGTCCCGCTGAGGGCTCGCTGATGTTATAAAAGGCATTGATGTTGCGTTCAAATGCAAGGTTAACGCTGCCGGTGGCACCGTTACGGTGTTTAGAAATCAGGATTTCAGTAACTTCAGTCGCTTTTTCTTCTTCTTCACGTTTATAGTAGGATTCACGATACAAAAACAAAACAATATCCGCATCCTGTTCCAAAGAACCGGATTCTCTCAAGTCTGAGAGCTGAGGCTTATTGCCGGCACGCTGTTCAACCATACGGGACAGCTGTGAAAGCGCGATGACCGGCACTTCCAGTTCTCTGGCGAGCGCTTTTAAGGCACGTGAAATTTCAGACACTTCCTGCTGACGATTGTCTGAGGATCCTTTTCCGGAACCGCTGATCAACTGGATATAGTCGATGACAATGAGACCTAAAGGATGTTCGCTTTGTAGTTTACGGCATTTCGAAAAGATTTCCGCGACGCGGATCGAGGGTGAATCATCGATGTAGATCTTGGTGTTCTTCAAGTCGGCAGCGGCCTCATTTAACGCATTCCACTGCTGATTGGATTTAAATTGACCGGTTCTTAGATCAGAACCGTTGATTCTGGATTTAACGGACAACATACGGGTGATCAATTGTTCAGCCGGCATTTCCAAAGAAAATAGGGCCACGGCTTTATCGCTGATCTGAGACGCATTCAAAGCCACATTCAAGGCAAACGCCGTCTTTCCCATGGAAGGACGGGCTGCCAACAAGATCAGATCGCCTTTTTGAAAACCGTTGGTGATGCGATCGAGTCTGCGGTAGCCTGATGCGGTTCCGGTGATGTTGCTGTGCTGTTCACTCATTTTCTGAATGTTTTCCAACACCACGCCAACAACTTCCTTGGCGTCTCTGAATTCACTGGTCCGTCTGGTACGGGTCACGTTAAGAATCTGTTTTTCAGCTCGATCCATGACCTCATCGATGTCCGCTTCGGCATTGAAGCCTTCTTCGGTGATGAGTTGAGAAGTGGCGATCAGATTTCTGAGGTAGGCTTTATTTTGAATCAGTTCGACATAATACTTGGTATTAGCCCCGGAGACGGAGGTGTCTGCCAGTTCCATGATCATATTGACCCCGCCGACTGCCGTCAGGACCTTCAAATCATTACAACGCGAAATAAGGCTAACCGAATCGATCGGTTTGCCTTCTTCCTGCATGGACAGCATGACTTGAAACAAACGTTTGTGCGCCTCCGCATAAAAATCTTCAGGCCGAAGTCCCAATTCAATAACGGTACTTACGGCAGAAGGATACACCATCATACTGGACAGTAAAGCCTGTTCGGCTTCAAGACTGCTGGGCAGCTGACGTTTGAGGGTCATGACTAAACTCCTTTGACTTGAACTTTGAGATCAGCGATCACCGTTCTGTGAAGTTCTATTTTCAAAAATATAGTTCCCGACCGCATTGATTGGATCACTTTCCAGGATCTTGCGTTTGTCGATAACCAGTTTGTGCTGTTTCTGAAGTTCTTCCGCGATCTGCTTAGACGCGATCGAACCGAAAACACGGCCTTTATCACCGGTCTTCAAGGATAAGACCACGGTAACCGTTGCCAGCTTATCTTTTAAGGCCTTGGCATCGTCGATGGCTTTAAGCTCATCGTCGATCTTCTTTTGTTTCTGTTCTTCCAAGATGGCTTCCGCTTGCGATGACGCCGGGACTGCCAATCTGTTTTTGATCAGGAAATTGCGGGCGTATCCGTCTGCGACTTCACAGATCTGGCCCTTCTTGCCAACGTTTTTTACGTCACTCAAGAGAATGATTTTCATTGTTTTTATCCTCCTCATCCACATCATGTTTTAGGATGGCTTTGAGTTCAGCCAACACATCGCTCACGGTGGTATTTGATCTTTGTAAACCGGCTGCGGTAAAATGTCCGCCTCCGTTCATCTTTTCCATTATAACATGGACGTTCACGTTCCCGTTAGAACGTGCCGATACCGCAACTTGGTCATTGTCATCTTTAGCGATGACGAACGAGGCTTCAACGCCTCTGATGGACAACATACTGTCGGCAGTCTGAGACATGACGGAACGGGAAACGGGCTCGTTTTGAAGTGACGTGATGGCCATATGATGATCATCGACTGAGATATTGTTGTAAAGCTTGGCTTTCAACTCAAAGGTTTGATAATCGTCCTTTAAAAACTCATCGGCTTTCATCGGATCGGCTCCGGCCATCTTAAGCAGCGAGGCTACTTCAAAGGTACGGCTGCCGGTTCTGTTTCTGAATCGATTGGTATCGATCATGATACCGGTCAAGACCATCGTGGCTTCTTCTTTGGTCAGTTCCAGATGTTTGGCTTGATACGGAATCAGTTCAGTGACCAGCTCACAGCACGAAGAGGCCGCGGTTTCAGTATAGACCATCATAGGGTCAAAGGTGAAGTCCTGGTTGCGGCGATGATGATCGATGACCACGACGTGTTTGGATTTGGTGACCAGATTGGGCACACTGGTTTGACCGGCTGAATGGTGATCCAGCATGATGACCAAGGATTTCGGGGTCGCCAGTCGATAAACTTGAGCGTCGTCCACAAAATGACAGGTCTTTTTCAACTCTACTTTATATTCATCAAAGGCATGGCTCAATTTCTCTTCAATCCCGCCGGCCAACACAATAAAGGCTTCTTTACCGTTAGAGCGAACGATGTTGCTCATGGCAATGGCGGAACCCATACAGTCAAAATCCATTTCTTTATGACCGACCAGAATGACATTATCGGCTTTATGGATCAAATCCTTTAAGGTCTGAGCAATGATACGGGCTCTGACTTTACTGCGTTTTTCCTGAGCTTGAGAGCTGCCGCCCAAATATTCGACTTCCTGATCATAGGCCTTGATGGCAATTTGATCACCGCCGCGGCTTTGAGCGAGTTCTAAGGCATTGAGTGCCAGTTCATCCAACATCTGAACATCATTGGATCCTTTGCCAAACCCGATCGACAGGGTGATGGCAACATCAAGTTTTGCGGCTTCCTCATGAACAATGGTCATGATCGAGAAGTTGTCTTTTATGAGCTGTTCAAACAGCTGCTGATTCAAGACCAGCATCAAACGGTTGGTTCTTAAGCGACGGACCAAAATGCCTTGGGCTCTGGCCCATTCGATGATACGCTGACGGATGTTGGTATCGATCTGACCGGTAGTTTTATCGTCTGAATACAGGGCTGTTTCTTCGTAATTATCTAAATGGATATACCCGATGACCATTTGTTGATTGGTACTCAGTTCTTTTAACGCATGGGCGTCGGTGATGTCCCTGAAAAAGAGGGTTTGCCCATCTTCTTTTTTACTGATTTCATACGTGTTGTTGTCGACGGTGACGGTGACCAACTCTGCTTCGGAATTGAATAAGGCTTGTGTTTCAGGCAGCCAAACACTGATTTGTTTACCGATCACGTGTTCGAAACGGGTCAGTAAAAAATCATTGGCCCAGGTGACGGTCAGATTAGAGTCATAGGTCAATAAGCCGATGTTGCCAAAGATAAAAGCCTGATTGGCTTCTTCCCCGATGATTTGCGATAAGGAAAGCGACCGTTTAGCCAATGCCTGATCAAAAACCTCAAACAGACCGATCAGAATGGCCATGTTGAGCACGATCAAAATCACATCGAGCCAAACGATGCGTTGTTTGAAACCCAGATGAACAACCAGCAGGATCACAACTTCGATAAGCAGGATCCAGAAAATGTTCTTTTTTAGTTTATCAAAGTGATTTTGCATAGTTATATAATACTCTTTTTCTTAAATCAGTAAAACAGTCAAACAATCCGATAACGATACCAAAGGGTTGCAGGATAAAGACCAGAATGGCTAAAATCCCAAGATAGCGCCTTTTGGAAACTTTCGAGAAGATGACCAGAAAGATAAACGCATCCGCACAGAAAACCATGGCCGACAAAGAATAGATGTTGGTCAGAATAATCTGGTACGTTTCATTGTTGGTGTATTTCAAACCGATGTTGGCAAAAATACCGACCGCAAAAACCAAAGCTACCTTAAAAGGAATGACCCATTCGCTCATGGGCTTCATTTTGCGCGTCTTGATTTTCAGTCGTTGAAGCATGACGATCGCAGCCACATGGGTCACAAAGGCCGATGCCAAAGCCGTCAAGATCAAGACCATCGGAATCATCGACAAGACCAGCACCGTGACGTTGGAAGGGATGTTGACGGCTCCGGAATCCTGAAGCTGTTTGACCATCATTTCAACAAGACTCTTCATTTCACCGATGAAGTCAACGCCGACAAAGGCGGACAGAAGATACACTTCGATAAAACTGCTGATTGCCGTAAAGACCGTGGTGGCGATGATGAGCCATCCGTTGTCTTTGTCTTTATAAACACCATAGCCGTATACGATACCGACCACCACAGCGGTCGCGACGTAAAACAAGGCTATGAAATCCCCGATCAGAATCGGAAACAGTAAGATGGCGACGCTTAAGATCAAACCTTGTTTGATTCCGTATTTGGCGATATAGAAAATCGAAGGCAGCGGTAATACAAACACGAGAAAAGACATGATGGAATTGCCCGTCATGCGGTTAAGATATAAAACAACACCAATGATGGCCAGCATCATGGCGCCTTCTGTAATGGGTCGAACTTGTTTTTTCATATAAAGTAAAGCCCCACCCTGCGGTGGAGCTTAGTGTTTAGTCTGCTACGTAAGGGAGTAATGCCATTTGACGAGCACGTTTGACTGCTGTCGCCAACATACGTTGGTATTTGGCACCAGTACCGGTAACGCGTCGAGGAATGATCTTACCGTTGGAAGAAATAAATTTCTTCAAGAGTTCGAGATCCTTATAGTCGATGACCGTGATGTTATTCTTTTTGAAATAACATACTTTTTTACGGCCGATTCTTTGTTTTTTGTAGACTGCCATAATTCTCCTTTCTTAGAATGGAAGATCGTCGCTGGAGATATCCAGCAAAGGCCCGGTATTGAAGTCATCGTCATTGACGGGTGCTTCATCCGGGAAATAGCCGGTTGCGGCTTTAGGCGCTTGATTTTGTTGTGCAGGCTGATAATTGCCCTGCGCGGGAGCACTCGAAGAAGCAGTTCGGATCAATTGGACAGAGTCGCAGTTGATTTCGGTGACATAGACCTTACGGCCATCTTTGTCATCATAACTTCTTGAGGTGACGCGACCTTCGATCGCGATCATATTTCCCTTTTTTGCGTATTGATTCAAGTAGTCAGCAGATTGGCTCCACGCTACGCAAGGCACGTAATCGGTCTGTTCCTGGTCTTTGAACTTGCGGTTGACCGCAATCGTAAACATGACTTTGGATGTTCCGGTGGAAATCTTACTGAACATCGGGTCTCTGGTGAGATTCCCGACTACGACAACACGATTGATCATAGGGTCCCCTTATTTTTCTTCTAAATTGATAATGAGTGTTCTTACCACATTCGTATTGATACGTGTCAAGCGGTCGAATTCCTTGATGGTTTCCGGTTCTGCTTCAACATTCAATACCATGTAGTAACCTCGTGTCGCAAAGTCGATCGGATAAGCGAATTCTTTTACGCCCCAATCATCCGCTTTACTGATCACCCCACCATTGCTGGTTAGGATGCCGTGTAAAGAAGCGATGAGTTCGTTGCGAACTGCGTCTTCCAAAGAAGCTTTGACGATGTACATGATTTCATATTTTCTCATGTAGTCACCTCCTTCTGGTCTATTGGCCATTTCTGGCAAGGAGTAAATAATTGATATCTACCCGTTAAAAGATTATAGCACTCTCACTCTTGCTTGTAAACACGAAAAAGACCAGGCTTTATCCTTATTGTTTAGCCTTCACCGTTTCCTTTTCTTAAGCTCACGCTATGCGAATAAATCATCAACTTTGTGAAAAGTTAAACGATTATTTTAATTGAATTTTAATCTTCAGTGATTAGAATGAGGGGCAGATGAACAAAACTGAACTGTTTGTAACGCTTTATCACGCCACATTTAAAAACATCTCCAAGTATGTGTTCTTTAACTCGGCCCAATTGGCGGATGCCCAAGACATCGTCCAAAACGTCTATGCGCATTACTATCACAGCGTGATCGAAAAAGATAAAACCGTGGAAAACCCCCAAGCCTATCTGATGAGTATGGCCAAGCATGAATTGGCACTCTATTATAAGGATAAGGCACAACAGGCCATTCAACTCTCAGACGAGGATCTCAAGACTTTTGAAAACATCCCGGATGATTCGGACCTGGCTTTGGAAACCATCGAGAAGTTCTCAGTCGAACAGATCGGCAGACACATTGAAACCATGGATCCGCTGGATCAGAAGATCCTGGGCGGACGCTTTCGATATGAGCTGACTTTTGCGGAAATCGCCGCTTCGCTTGAACTCAACGAGAACTCGATCAAGACCCGTTATTATCGGGCGATCCGTAGCCTCAAAGATAAGCTGACTGATAAAAACAGATAAGGCAAACAAGGATGTTTGCCTTTTTTCATGCATAATCGTAAAACTTTGAAACTATTTCGATCCGATCTGTCTCTTACAGGTTATACAAGCGTATTTCAAGGAGATCGAAATGAGTAAACTTAGACAAGCCGTTTCTAAAAAAGTCATGAATGAAGAAGAAACCTTGGTTTCTCTCAGACACAGTCTGAATCTGAAAGCCCCTAAGAAAAAAGAATCTTCTTTCTGGCTGAGAAACGCCTTCATCAGTGTCAGTCTGGTAGCACTGGTTTTGTTGGGATCCTTCTATGATGGCTTAAAAGGCACTAAACTGAGCCCTGAATTGGCCACGACGATCCTTTCGATCGACATCAACCCCAGCTTTACCCTTAAGGTGGATGCCTCCAACCTCGTCTTATCCATCGACGCCGAAAATGAAGACGCCAAGACCATCGTGGTCAGTGACCTGATCGGTCAAAATGCGACGCAGGTGGTTGAAACCATCATCTTGAGAGCTCAGGAAGCCGGTTATCTGACCGATCCGAGCCAATCGGACTATGTCTTGGTCACTACCGCGCCAGCCAAAGAAGGCGATGAAAACGCAGCTGATCATTTGAATGATTTGATTCAGGAAGCCCTCAACAAAGAAGGCGGCAGTGATGATGTCAATGTCGTCTTGATCAAAGCAACCCTTCAGCAATGGTTTGATGCGCATGAGAAAGACAGTCCTTTGGGTCTTTATGTCATCAATGGTATGGTCAACCATCAGGGAACACTGATGAGTGTGTCCGAATTCCTGAAGACCAGCGGCAACCTTGAATTGCTGGAAACCCTGTCTCACATCGTTAAGAAATCCACCATCAATACCCTTTCTTTACTGGAACGATTCTTGGATCGCCTGCAGCGTGCCGGGGTCGATGTCTCAGCCTATCGATCCAGATTGACCACTGAAGGCGAAAACTTGACCAAACTGAAAGAAGAAGTCTTGGCCCTGTGGGAATCGTTGGATCCGGATACCAAAGCCGGATCAAGTCTGAGCGAAGCGGATAAGACTGCCATGAAAACCTTGATCAACACAATGCTTGATCAATTATCAGCCTTGGGCATCGATGTCAGCGGCTATCAAGCCTACTTGGCTTCTCAGTACCCTGATCTGCAAAGCATCGAAAAAGAATTGGTTGCCTTACTACAAGCCAACGGCGTCGATACCAAAACCGGTTCGACTCTGACTGAAGCAGACAAGACAAAAATCATCAGCGATCTACAGAAGAAACTCGACCAGCTCAGCCTCATGGGCATTGACGTCACTGCCTTACAGAAACGCCTGAATGCCGCTTCCCCTGATCTTTACGCCTTGGAGACCGACATCAACGCTTTGTTGAATGCCAACGGGGTCGACACCAGCACCGGATCCACCGGATCAGTCAAAGGTGACGAAGATGATCAAGAAGCGTTAGAGGAAGAAGACAAGGAAGCCGAAGAAAAAGAAGAGAATCATCAAGAAGACCGCGAAGAAGCGAATGAAGCCCACGAAGTGGATGATTGAATTCCCTGATGTATAACTAAAAACCCTTTATCGGGTTTTTTGTTTTGTTTCGTTGAATGTTCAAGTCGGATGCACTATAATATGGATGCGAAATACGGTGCTTTACCAAAAGCTTAAAAGGGAATTCGATAAAACGAAGCTGTCCCAGCAACTGTAGGTCCGGACAAGAGGAGACATACCACTGTGAAAACGGGAAGGTTCCTTGAGGATGAAAGACCAGCCAGTAGACCTGCCCTATGATCGCAACGCTTTTATCTTCTGGGAAAAAGATAAAAAGACAAGCCTGTCTTTTTTCACACATCCCACCGATGTGTGTTTTTATTGAAGGAGGCACTATGAAGAAAAATGCAGTCAGAATCGGTTTAGCTTTTTTAGTCTTGGCTTTGAGTTTGGGTGCTTACACGGTTTATCAGAAATCTTTGCAGGAAGTTGGCGCCAAAGCCATCCAGATCGTCATTCAAGACGATAAGGAAAATGTCCTGTTGGATAAGGTCGTTCACACGGACGCCTTAACTCTGGGAGATCTGTTGGATGAAATGATCGCAGATAAAAGAGTCGTGATCACCTTTGAAGGCAGTAAATCAGACACTTATGGACGTTTCATCACAGCCATCAACGACGTTGATGCTGCGACTGCCGGACCGTGGTGGATCTACAGTTCCGAAAACAATGTTGAATGTAAGGCTGCCGGCTATTGCGGGGGCGTAGACGTCAACCCGATCCACGACAAAGACAAGTTTACCTTTTCATTAAGCATGGGTTATTGATGAAACCCCTGCTGAAATACCTGATCCTATCCTTATTGGCAGCGATGCTGTTTCTGGCCCAATTGACTTTGGCTGTTTTACCCAACGTCGAATTGGTGACCTTGCTTTTGATGAGCATCGCGGCTTCCTTTAAATTCAGAGACGGTGTTTTGGTGGTGGTCCTGTTTACCTTGCTGGAAGGTCTCTATTGGGGCTTTGCAGACTGGACCCTGGCCTATTTATGGGTCTGGAGCTTATTGGTGATCCTGACTCAGGTCACCAAACCGTTTACCGCAATGAAAGCAAACCGGATGGCCATCCTGGGAGGTCTGTTTGGCCTGGCCTTCGGTTTCTTCTTTGCTTTGCAGCACGCTTTACTTTACGGCATCTCCATGGGCATATCCTACTGGATCATGGGCATCGGCTTCGATCTCATCCATGGCTTTGCGAATTATACCTTGATCTTGTTGTTGTTTGATCCGATCAATGCGCTGTTGACTCAGCTGATCAGAAAGGCGGAAAGCAGATATGGGCGTCGTCACTACGAAAACGGGAGATAAGGGAAGCACCTATCTCAAAGATAAAGTTGTTTCAAAAGGATCGCTGACCATCGAAGCGATCGGGACCCTCGATGAACTCATCGCCAACATGATCCTGACTCAATCCTTGACGCACATGGATCAGGAATTTTTTGAGAAACCGGTCAAGACTCTGATCGAAATCGGATCGTTTCTGTCGGGTTTCAAGGGAGAACCGGATTTCAAACTCATCACGGAATTCATGGAGAAAACCATCCTTGACAGACGAGAGGCTTTTAACGGTTTTATCTATCCCTATAACGATCCGAAGCGAGCTCAGATCAATGTGCTGAGAACGATCGTCAGAAGAACGGAACGCTGCTTGATCCGACTGCACGAAGAGAATGCTTTACCAGAGGCTTTGCTGATCTTTATGAATAGGCTTTCAGACTATACCTATGTTCTTCTCGGCTAAAATGTAAGCATTATGAAAATGAACTTAGACCTTTATATGTTAGAATATAGCCACGTAGTTTTATACCAGGAGGGACGGGGTTCATTATGTATAAACAAGAAACAATCAATAAACTAAACCACGACATCACCAGCCATTTTACTCACATTTTCCCGATTGAGCCGAGTTTTACCTTGACTCATGCCGGTGTGAGCCGCTTGGTCATGTTAGATCGATACTCACAAAAAGACAGAAGTCTGAAGAGCTTAGGGGTCAATGACTTGGTCGTCACCATCGTCAAAGAAGATCCGAAATTTCCTGCCCGCGGGATTGGTTTCGTTCTGTCTGTCAACAAACAAAACGAAACGGTCACCTTGGAACTGGAAGAAGAATTCAGAGCCATCCTTGAGGATGAAAAAGAAGCAGAAACAGGCATCATCACCCGTCCGTTCAAACAAATCGAAAAACCTTTGGAAATCTTTTATGAACAGATCGCCAAAAGAGTCGGTAAGTCTTTGGCGTCTACCGAAAAAACGCCGGAACTCAAAGATAAGTTCAGTGCTTCCTTTGCGCATGAACTCTCACAAATGAACATCATCCCGGCCGGACGCGTTTTATACGGCGCCGGCAGCGGGACTCAGGTCACTTACTTCAACTGTTTCGTCATGCCTTTCATTCATGACTCCAGAGGGGGCATCTCCAATCACCGCGCTGAAGTCATGGAAATCATGTCCAGAGGCGGAGGCGTTGGAACCAACGGCTCAACCTTAAGACCCAAGGGAGCCCCTGCCAAAGGCGTAGGCGGCAAATCCTCAGGGGCCGTCAGCTGGCTCAACGACATTGCGAACTTGACCCACCTGGTCGAACAAGGCGGAAGCCGCCGAGGCGCTCAGATGATCATGTTGGCGGATTGGCATCCGGACATCATTGAATTCATCGTCTCCAAGATGCAAAATGCCAAAGTCTTAAAATGGCTCACTGAGAATTCCAAAGATCCTCAGATCGTAGAAGAAGCCAAACGTAAACTTAAATTCGTTCCGTTGACCCGCGTCGAACGCGAACTGTATGAAGCCGTCTCCGAAAGCAAAACTGCCGCGCCGCAAGTCGTGGAATATGCCAGAGAGATGCTGATCGATGGCGGTAAACTGGAAGTCCATGCACCGGAATTCTTATCCGGGGCCAACATTTCCGTGACCTTCACCAAAGAATTCATGGAAGCCGTCAAACATGACACGGACTTCGCATTGCGTTTCCCTGATCTTCAAAGTTACAACAAAGAACAAAAAGAAGCTTATGATACCAAATGGCAAGACGTCGGTGACGTCCGCGAATGGGAAGCCATGGGCTATCCGGTCAAGACCTATCGCAAGATCAAAGCCAGAGACCTCTGGGATCTCGTCAGCTTCTGTGCGACTTACTCCGCAGAACCCGGCATCTTCTTCATCGATAACGCCAACGACATGACCAATGCGAAAGCCTATGGTCAAAAGGTTGTTGCGACCAATCCTTGCGGTGAACAGCCTTTGGCTGCCTATAGCGTCTGTAATCTGGCTGCCATCAATCTGGCCAACTTCGTCGACCGTAAATCCGGCCGTATCTTATATGAAGAGCTCGCCAACAGCGTCAAGATCTCGGTCCGTATGCAAGACGATGTCATCGATGATACGCCTTACTTCTTAGAACCCAACCAAAAACAAGCCGTCGGTGAACGCCGTGTCGGTTTGGGCGTCATGGGTCTTCATGATCTGTTGATCTGGGCCGGACAACGTTATGGGTCCAAGGAATCCTTGGTGACCATCGATAAAGTCTTTAAAACCATCGCCGAAGCGGCTTATACCGAATCCATCGACTTGGCTGCAGAAAAGGGATCCTTCCCATTCTTGACCAGCCGTGAAGCCTTCATCAATACCGGCTACATGAAACAAATGAACGAAGACATCCGTAACGGAGTCCTCAAAAACGGGATCCGCAATTCTCACCTGCTGACGATCGCGCCTACCGGTTCCACCGGAACCATGGTTGGGGTCTCTACAGGGTTAGAACCTTATTTCTCCTTCTCTTATTTCAGAAGTGGAAGACTGGGCAAGTTCATTGAAGTCAATGCCCAGATCGTTGAAGACTGGCTCGCTTTCCATCCGGAATATACCCGTCAAACCTTGCCTGACATCTTCGTCAGTGCCATGGAACTGACCCCTGAAGAACATGCGGATACCCAATGCGCCATCCAGCGCTGGATCGATTCCTCGATCTCCAAGACTGTCAATGCCCCTAAAGGCTTCTCGGTCAAGCAGGTTCAAAAAATATATGAACGTCTCTATGACGGCAAAGCCAAAGGCGGAACCGTGTATGTTGACGGCAGCCGTGATTCCCAAGTCCTTTCTCTCAGCAATGATGAAGATAAGAATTGGGCTCAAATGGACTTGGTCAAAGACTTTGGCGTCAACGTCAAGGAACAACAAGTCGAAGAAAAGAAGACCGATCTCAGAGCGGATCGGCAAGACAGAAACATCGGCATCGAAGTCGGTGACATCTGTCCCATCTGTCTGGAAGGTGTCGTCGAAGAAATCGGCGGATGCAACACCTGCACCAACTGTAACGCTCAGCTTAAATGTGGTCTCTAAAAATCCCGAATGGGATTTTTATTTGGTATGATTAAACCATGAAACATGTGGTCTACTGGATCTCCCGCGCCTTGCGTACCATTGACAATCAAGCCTTTTATGCTGCTCAGCAAGAAGCCCTCCTAAGAAAAGAACCCTTGGTGATCTTTTTTAATCTCTATCCCGATTTTCCTCACGCCAATACCCGAAACATGGATTTCCTGTTAAAAGGCTTGGCAGAAGTCTCACTGAAAGCACAGGCACTTCAGATTCCAACGATTGTACTGGAAGGCGATGCCTTAGAGAATCTCAAAAAACTGCATCAGACCCTGGAGTTCAGTGTGCTCTTCACAGAGCACAATCCCCTTCGACCGATCAAAGAAGTCCACCAAACTGTCAGTGCTTGGGCCAGTGCTCAGTCGATCCGTTTCATCAGAGTCAATACAGCCTGCGTCATCCCGGTCTGGGAAGCTTCTCCCAAACTGGAATTCTCAGCCAAGACCATCCGCAATAAGATCATGAATACTTATGAACCCTATCTTGAGAAAACCTATATCCTGGTCCCTCATCCTTTTTCCGCTTCCGTCAATTCGGTTTTTACCTTAGAGGATGCTTCGGCTGCGATACAGGATCACGTTTGGAAGGATCTAAGTTTGTCTGATCTGCTTCCGGGAGAAGACGCAGCCAATGAGATCTTGAATGACTTTATAAAAAACAGGCTGGACGCCTATGATCGGCGCAATGAGGTCGATTCCAACGGACAGTCCCGCTTATCCGCTTATCTTCACTTCGGGATGATCTCTCCGCTGAAGATGATCAGGGATGTCAAAACGACGAATCACTCCAACGCGCCTTTGTTTATTGAAGAGGCCATGGTTCGACGGGAATTGGCCGAGAATTATGTCCACTACTGTGAACACTATGATCAATTCAGCGGTGCTTGGCCTTGGGCTCAAACCAGTCTGAATGCGCATCGGACCGATCCGCGGCCTTATCTCTACACGCTTCACCAATTTGAAACTGCTCAGACCCACGATGAGCTGTGGAATGCCTGTCAAAAGATGGTGACAGAAAAGGGCTATTTGTATTCCTATCTGCGTATGTATTGGGCTAAGATGGTGTTGTTGTGGAGTGAAAGCCCTAAAGAAGCCATCCGGATTTTGGTCTATCTCAACGATACTTATTTTTTGGACGGACGGGATCCCAACGGATATACCGGCATCATGTGGAGCGTGTGTGCCGTTCACGATCGTCCCTGGTTTGACAAACCGATCCACGGCTTGATCCGGGCCATGGGAAAAGACGGTACGCTTAAGAAAACCAAACTGAAGCTGGTTTGAACACAGAAATCCTGAGGAGGACTTATGTCTGAACATGAAAATAAATTATTGATGTTGGTTACGTATAAAATAAAGCCTGGATTAAGAGAAGCCTTTTATGAGACCATCGTAAGCAGGAAACTACAAGAGGCGTGCCGCCAGGAAGACGGTAACCTTGCGTATGACTATTTCAGATCGGTCGATGATCAGGATGTACTGTTGCTGGTAGAAAAGTGGAAGGATCAGGCGGCTCTTGATCTGCATAAGACTTTGCCTCATTTTAAACAGCTCCAAGCACTTAAACCCGAATTCATCGATGAAATGAGCGTCATCATAACGATCCTACCAGAGTAAAAAAAAGCAGATTATAAACAAAAAACACAAAACCAACACTCAAGTTGGTTTTTTAAGGATATGGAGTTTACGGTTATCAAAAGAAGGTGACCGCGATCCAAAACAGGAGCGCAAAGACCAGGATCTCTGACCCAACTCGCCCCAACAGGGGCATTTTCCTCATTCTTAAAAACGCTGATCCCAAAGCCGTTACCAGAAAAGAAGCGTTCAATAAAATCAGTAATATCCCTGTGATCCGGATCGCACTGTCCACTTTATCCACTGAGCCCGGTCTTGCGGAATTCACTGATACTAAAAAGAAGTAACTCAAAAAGGCCAAAACAATATTCGAGATCAGAAATCTTGTCGCGTTCTCATTTACAATGTTTTTCACTGATTTCCCACCCTTTGTTGATTTGATTATACCGTGTCTGTAAACCAGAGAACAAGCAAAGTCAAAACGACTTTGTCCTTATTAAGAATAAACGCCTCAGTATTGAGGCGTTTTGGTTATTGTTTGACGTCGAGAATGATACGGCCGTCTTTGATTTCAATGATGCGGTCGGCTTTTTCAGCGATGTGCTGATCGTGAGTGATGATCAGGAAGGTCGTTCCTAATTTATGGTTGATTTCACGCATCAGCTGATAGATCTGTGTGGCTGTGTCAGAATCCAGATTTCCGGTGGGTTCATCCGCCAAGATCATCTTGGGACGATTCATGAGTGCTCTGGCGATGGCGGTACGCTGTTGCTGACCCCCGGACATCTTGAGGGCATTGTTGTTTTTGACTTTGGTCAAACCCACCAACTCAATCAACTCTTCAGCCCTTTTCATGGCTTGGGCATCCACCTTACCGTGTTCGATCTTATAGGGGATCAGGATGTTTTCCAGGCAAGAGAACTCTGGCAATAGATAGTGAAACTGAAAGATAAAGCCCAGGGTCTGATTTCTTAAGAGCGCCAATTCTTTGGGTTTCATCTTAGAGACTTCCTTACCGTTGATGATGATCTCGCCGGAGGTCGGTTTATCCAAGGTTCCTAAAATATTGAGCATCGTGGATTTTCCTGAACCGGATTGACCGATGATGCTGCTGAAAGAGCCTTCTTCGATCGTTAGGTTGACGTCAAAGAGGACTTGATTCTTGATCTTATCTCCGTAGAATTTATTGATGTTTCTGAGTTCTAAGATATTAGCCATTGCGGATTACCTCGATTGGACTGAGTTTTTTGGATTTTCTGGCCGGAATGAAGGAAGCCAGTAAAGATGAGAAGACCGCGATGGATCCCGATGCCAGAATGAACGGTATATCGAATTTGATGGGGATGATGGGGGTCCCATCCGCCGCTTTCGCAAAGGTGGTAAAACTCTGAAGCAAGCCATAGCCTAAGGCCATGCCCAACAAGCCCCCAAAGAACCCAAGGATCAAACCTTGGAAAATAAAGATCAAAGAAGCATTGCTGTCATTGATGCCCATCGCCTTAAGGATCCCGATTTGTCTGGATTTCTGTAAGACAGTGATGGCTAAGGTACTGGCGATTCCCAAGACAACGGATATCAACACGAAGACTTGGATCATGTAGGTGGATACGGATTGACCATTTAAACCGGACAAGAGTTCCGCATTTTGCGCTTTCCAATCGACCATCTTTAACCCGGATGGCACTTTTTGGGTGAGCTCTGTGGCCAGAACATCGGCTTTGAAGACATCCTTGACTTGAATTTCCACACTGGAAATCTTGTTTCCCAGATCCAGAAGATCCTGAGCGAAGGCTGTCGTCCCGATGACCCAGCTGTCGTTGATGGCGGCAACTTTCAGATCGGCGATCCCGACAACGGTTACTTCAACCGTTTTTCGGGAAGGGGTCTGTAAAGTCAACTTATCATTGAGTTTGAGCTTGAGCTGATCGGCTAAGCCTTTACCGACAACGATCTCAGATTGAGATTTTGCCAAACGTCCGGATTCGAGTTTGGTTTCGATCTTGGCAATGTCAAGGGAATCCTGAGACAAGCCTCTGATCAAAACGGATTGGCTTTGTTCATTGGTGACTCCAAAGGCCGGACCGCTGACGGAAATTCCGACTTTGGTCAAACGCTTATCATTTTGAAGGGTGGTTAACCAAGCCTGATCCAAGCTAAAGCTTTCTCCTCGTACTTCGGTCGATACTGAGATGTGGGCAGAACTGCCGATGGTCTTATCGATCAATGAGGTTTGCAGTCCGCTGATCAAAAGACCGATAAAGATCTGAACGGAGATGCCTAAGGCGATCCCAAGTATAATTAATATGGTTTGCCCTTTGTTGTAGGAAAGAAAACGTTTGGCGATTTGAAAGGACAGTTTCATGGTTTGATTTCCTTTGTCGCCTTAACGATGTCTTCATAGGTTTTACACAAGGTGAGGTTGTTGCCATGTACGCCTGCGGGGTTGTTTTCAACCGCTCTGCCTCCCAAAAGGATCGGAAGCGTCGGATTCGCTTCGTTGACCAGTTTGATCATCGCATTCAAGGCACTGATCGTATAGAAGTTGGCAATGCTGATGGCTAAAGCATCCAGACCGCATTCTTTGACCATATCGATGAGTTCATTTTTGGGAAGGCTGTTGCCCAGATAATACACTTCAAAGCCCAAGAGTCTGAAGTAGTCGGAAACCAGTCTTCCGCCCAACTCGTGATACTCACCTTCCGGACAGACGACCGCAATCTTGGCTTTCTTGAGAACAGGAGCTTGTTTAAGCAGATAGGGATAACAGCTTTCCAGAGTCGTTCTGACGATCTGTGTTTTGATGTGTTCTTCCCATACATTGTGATCCATGTCTTCAACTTCATCCAAGGCATGAGAAAGGATGACATCATAGACCGAAAGCAGGTCAATTTGTTTCTCATCCAAAGCGGTCGTGATCAATGAAACACACGCATCCCGATCCAAGGCATTTAAATACGTCAGATATTGTTTTTTTACATCCATGAGTAACCTCCTTGATTTCATTCAGTTAACTTACTTAACTATATTATAAGATGGTTGCTTGCTTGTCAAATGGGACACTCAAAAAAAAAACACCTGAAATCAGGTGTTTTGAAATTCATTCGCGATTACGCATGTGCGGGAACAATATGACTTCTCGGATGGTCTCCTGATTGGTCAACAGCATGACCAGTCGATCGATCCCGATGCCTAAGCCGCCTGTCGGAGGCATACCGTATTCCAAGGCTTCAACGAAATCGACATCCATTTCATTGGCTTCGTCATTGCCTAAATCCTTTTCCTTCATCTGAGCTTCAAAGCGTTCTCTTTGATCGATGGGGTCATTGAGTTCAGAGAAAGCGTTAGCGTATTCACGGCCATCAATGAAGAGTTCGAAACGATCGGTAAAACGCGGATCCAGTTTATTCTTCTTGGCCAAAGGCGATATTTCGATCGGATGTCCATAGACAAAGGTCGGTTGGATCAAGGTCTTTTCAGCCGTGGCTTCAAAGAACAGATTGACGATGTGTCCAAAGGATTGCTGATGCTTGGCTACCGGAATGTGATGGGTCTTGGCTAAAGCCATGCCTTCTTCAACGGTTTGAACCTTGAAGAAATCGACACCGCAGGCTTCTCGGATCGCATCCACCATGTGGATGCGCTTGTAAGGACCTTTTAAACTGATGGTGTTTTCTCCCCAAGGGACATCGGTATGGCCCAAGACTTCTGTGGCCACGGATTCGATGCAGTTTTCAACGGTGGTCATCATCCCAGGCATGTCAGAATAAGCCACATACGCTTCAACGGTGGTGAATTCCGGGTTATGACGATTGGAGATCCCTTCATTTCTGAAGAGTCTGCCGATTTCATAGACTCCTTCCATTCCGCCTACGATCAAGCGCTTCAACGGCAGCTCGGTGGCAATGCGAAGATAAAAGTCCATATCCAAGGTATTGTGATGGGTGACAAACGGACGGGCCGCAGCACCACCCAAAATGGGTTGAAGTACTGGAGTCTCGACTTCAATCAAGCCGATGCCGTCAAAATAGTGCTGTAAGGCACGGATGATGCGAGGTCTGGTGAAGGCTACTTTACGGGCTTCTTCATTGACGATCAAATCGACATAGCGCCGTCTGTAGCGTTCTTCCACATCGGCCAAACCATGAAATTTGTCCGGTAAAGGACGCAGGGCTTTGGTCAAATGATGGTAATGATCCGCTTTAACGGAAAGTTCGCCGTGATTGGTTCTGAAAATGGTCCCGGTGATCCCGACGATGTCGCCCAGATCCGCATCCAAAAATAAACTAAAATCAAGTTCGCTCAGGACGTCTTTGCGAAGATAAACTTGAATCTGACCGTCACGATCCAACAAGTGCATGAAACCGGCTTTGCCCATGTCACGCTTGGTCATGATTCTTCCGGCGATGACACAAGGCACGTTCATTTCAGCCAGTTCTTCTTTGGTTTTGTCTTTATAGGCATCAAAAATGTCTTTACTGTGATGGGTGATCGTAAAGGCTTCACCGAAAGGATCTATGCCCTTTTCTTTGAGGCTTTCCAGTTTCTGTCGTCTTACCAATTCTTGTTCTGTTAAATTCAGGGTCATACTGAGCCTCCGTTTTCTAAAGTATCTAAATAGTCCGTGATAATTCTATCAAATTGAGCATAGCTTGTCATCTGTGAAACGTCATTACGGATCTTATGATTGTGCGGCAAGCCTGCGATATACCAGTTGAAGTGGCTGCGCATCTCTTTCATGGCTGTCAACTCTCCTTTGAGATCGATGAGCTTGGAGGCATGAAGTTTGGCAATGCGGAAGCGTTCTTTGAGATCGACATGATCAGAATCCAATCCTTCAAGACCGTCCACCAAATCTTTGATGAACCAGGGACGCCCCAGGATGCCTCTTCCAATCATGACCGCATCACAGCCGGTCAGGGCCAAAACCAACTTGGCGCTCTCCACTGTTTTGATGTCTCCGTTGGCGATGACCGGTATTTTAACGGCTGCCTTGACTTGACGGATCATCTCGTAATCGACATCGCCTGAATACATGGCACTGCGGGTACGGCCATGGACAGCGATCGCGGAGATCCCGGCCTTTTCCAAACCGATGGCCATATCCACGGCATTGATGGACTGTTTGTCCCATCCGATCCGGATTTTGGCGGTGACTGGTTTTTTAACGGCTTCGACCACCGCTTTGGCGATCGCAAAGGCCCTTTCAGGATCTTTTAATAAAGAGGCCCCGCCGGATCCTTTGACGATCTTAGGGACAGGACAGCCCATGTTGATGTCGATGATGTCGCAATCGGTCTGGGTATCCAGGAATCGCGCGGCCTGAACCATCGAATCGACGTCTTCCCCAAATAACTGTAAGGCAATGGGATGTTCATTGGGATAAACTTTGGTCATTTCCAAAGTCTTGACGTTATTGAAACAGATGGCCTTATCACTGATCATCTCACTGGTGATGAGTCCGGGTCCGTACAGAGCCAAGATCGATCGAAAAGCAGGATTACTGATCCCGGCCATCGGGGCGATGACCACCTGATTTTGAATGGTTAACTCTCTGATCTTCCAGGCACTCATCAGTTCTTCCTATGGATATTGATCAATTCATCTTCTGTGAAGTGATAGGTTGTGTTACAAAAATGGCAGGTGATCTCAGCCCCTTTGTCTTCTTTGATCATCGCATCGATTTCTTCAGAGTCGATGGTAGACAAAGCATCATGAAGCCGTTCTTTACTGCAGCTGCACTGAAAATTGACCGTGGATACGCCCATGATTTCAACATCGGCAAATAGTCCGGTGGCGATCTCATCCGGGGTCATCCCGTCATGGATCATTTCTGAGATCGGTCTGAGGTGTTTGACCACATCTTCTGTCATCAAGATATCGGCTTCGGTGGCACTGGGCATCAACTGAATGATCAGTCCGCCCGCCGCTAATATTTCATTGTCTTTTCCCACCAGAACACCCAAGGAAACGGCAGAAGGCGTTTGTTCACTTAGGGTAAAGTAATAGGCAAAATCATCACCGATTTCTCCGCTTTGAAGTTCAACCGTTCCGGTGAAATCTGCTTTCATGTGGGTGTTGCGGATGACGCGCAAAGTACCGTCTTTACTGACGGCTTTTCCGACATCCAGTTTATGAGTCGCGTCATTGATCAAAAGCACATCAGGGTTCGAGACGAAACCGCGTACTTCTCCTTTATGATTGGCTTCACACAGAATGGTCCCTAAAGGACCCTTTCCATTGATTTGAACGGTCACGCTTTCACTGTCATCTTTGAGCATAGCGCCCATCATGGCCGTTGCGCTTAAAGTCCGCCCTAAAGCGGCACTGGCAGTCGGCAGTGTCTGATGACGCGTTGCCGCTTCCTGAATGGTTTGCGTGGTATTGGTGACCAGGATCCGGATCGCGCCGTCCTTGGTCATGGCTTTGACTAATGTGTCCATAGGGTCTCCTTGAATAAAAACCCCTGAAGTCAGGGGTAGTGTTTATACGGTTTGAAGTTCGATCGTCGGGGTATCAAACGGCTTGCCGTCGACGATGTTTTGAATTTGTTCGCTGGTCAGTGTTTCTTGTTCGATCAGGATCTCAACGATCTTATCCATCAAAGTGCGATGTTCCAAGATCAATACTTTCGCTTTTTCCTGGCCTTCATCGATCAAAGCGCGAACGCTCTTGTCGATTTCAAAAGCAATCTGGCTGGAGTAATTTCTGGTTGCGTTGTAATCTCTTCCTAAGAAGACATTGCCGCCGCTGTGTTCATACTGGATCGGACCCAGATCAGACATCCCGTAAGACATGACCATTTCACGGGCAATTTTGGTAGCCTGTTCAATGTCGCCGGAAGCTCCGGTGGAGATTTCATTGAAGACGATTTCTTCAGCGACACGTCCGCCCAACAGACCGGTAATTTTCGCCAAGAGCTGAGTCTTGGTGATAACAAAGGTTTCTTCCTTAGGGGTCATCAGGTTATAACCGCCGGCTGTTCCTCGAGGAATAATGGTCACTTTTTGAACCATGTCAGAATCTTTACACATGAGGCCGACGATCGTATGACCCACTTCATGGTAAGCAACCAAGCGTTTTTCACGATCGCTGTACGTTCTGGATTTCTTGGCCGGACCCGCGATGACGCGGTCGATTGCTTCATCCAAATGATGCATCGTGATGACTTCTGAATTTTCACGGACGGCTAGGATGGCTGCTTCATTGAGCACGTTTTCCAGATCGGCTCCGGAAAAGCCCGGAGTACGTTTGGCCAACGCGGTCAAATCGGCAGAATCAGCCAACTTCTTGTTTCTCGCATGGACGGCCAAAATTGCGGCACGCCCTTTACGATCAGGTAAGGATACGGTAATGGTACGATCGAAACGGCCCGGTCTTAACAAGGCAGGGTCCAAAACGTCCGGACGGTTGGTGGCTGCAACGATGACGATCCCGGCATTGTCGCCGATCCCATCCATTTCAACCAACAATTGGTTCAGGGTCTGTTCGCGTTCATCATGACCGCCGCCCAAACCGGTACCGCGCTGACGACCGACCGCATCGATTTCATCAATGAAGATGATACAAGGCGCTGTGGCTTGAGCACGTTTAAACATATCACGGACACGGCTTGCACCGACCCCGACAAACATTTCTACGAAGTCAGATCCTGAGATGGAGTAAAACGGAACATCGGCTTCCCCAGCGACAGCTTTCGCCAACAAGGTCTTACCGGTCCCAGGAGCACCCACCATCAAGACGCCCTTAGGAATACGGGCTCCCATTTTGGCAAATTTCTTGGGGTTCTTGAGGTACTCGATGAGTTCCATCATTTCTTCTTTTTCTTCATCACAGCCGGCAACGTCGTTGAAACGGACCTTGATGGCCCCTTCCAGTTTTGCTTTGGACTTCCCGAATTCAAAGGCTTTGTTGTTTCCGCCTCCGCCTTGCATACGGGTAATGAAATAGAAGAATAAAACGCCCATCAACAGATAAGGCACGAAGTTGATGAGGAAATCCATAAACGGATTGGTCTCATAGGCATCAACGACCTTGACGGTGCTGGCGGAAGCATAAAGCTTATCCATGAGACTGTTGTTTTGTGCTTCAGTGTTAGGCACGACTAAAGTATAGTTATAGGTCGTGGCCCCGTCTTTATAGGTTCCGGCGATCTTGATAACTACGGTGGATACCGTCACTTTGGAGTCAGTGACTTTACCTTGGTTGAGCAAACTCACATATTCCGAGTAGGTCAATGTTTTGGTTGAGCCCTCAAAGTTGAAGAACATAAGGCTGAAGACAGCCAATATGACGATCAAATAAGGGATCAGCGTGGATAGTTTTTGATTTCGCATTCTAAACTCCTTTACAGATAACACTCATCTTTTAATACCCCGACATAGGGCAAATTACGATACTTTTCGTTAAAGTCTAAACCGAATCCGATAACGAATTCATTGGGAATCACGAAGCCGACATAATCCGCTTCCATGGGGATTACTCTGCGGCTGGGTTTGTCTAAGAGACTGACGATCTTGACTCTGCCTGCCCCTTTGTTGAGAAGGAGCTTGCTGACTTCATGAAGGGTCCTGCCGGTATCGACGATGTCTTCAACCAAGAGAATGGAAGATCCTTTGATGGAACGATCCAAGTCTTTCAAGATACGGACATCTCCGATCGATTCAGTGCCTTCATAAGATTTGACATCCATAAAATCAAATTCGATGTCCAGATCGATATAGGTGACCAGTTTGGCCAAGAACGGTACAGAGCCTTTAAGTAGGGCAACCAAAACAGGGATTTCACCATCTCTGCGGTAGTCATCAGAAATTTGTTTGCCGAGTTCGCGGCATCTTTGTTCAATGGCTTCCGAGGAAACCAAAATCTTTTTTACGTCTTGGTGCATAAAGACCTCCATAACAGAATTATTTTATCATATAAAGCCGTGTTTTGTGTGTGTTAACGCGCCTGGGAAGCTTAATACGGAAGATATGGATGACTTCTCCCTGACAATTTAGCACCACCGGCCAAGTTTCACGGTCCTCTTGCGGGATTTTGTGAGAAATGAACCAGCGCGACAATTTATGCGCGTCTTCACCGATAAAATAAACTTCATTGGGACGGGCACTGCGGATCGTTAACGGAAAATCACCCTCAGCCACCTCAAAGCCATGCTGGTCTTGAGCCTGGGTCAAGATTTCAAAGAATTGGGTCTTTAAAGACTTCGCTTCCTTGAGAACATAAGTATACGACTTGGGCTCAGGCAATACACTGATTTGCCCATATTGTTTGATGATGCGGCCTGATTGAAGCGTTTGTTTGAATCCTCGGCTGTTTTGGATCTGACGAAAGAGCTCTTCAAGATGATCTTCAGACAAGGATTTGACACTCAATTGCTGACGGATCCAAAGACCAAGAAAATACAACGGGTAAGGCAAGGCATTGAACGCTTCCATTGATAAGGTCGATTTTCTTAATAAAGTCGAATGGGCTTCTTTGAAGGAGAACAATTGTTGATTTTGAATTTCTTTCTCATTGATCAGTTCAGTGATGGAAGTCCCTTCGAGTTGCTTGCGGACTTTATTACGCAGATAGTCATCCGACTCGTTACTTTCATCGATCCCAAAACTGACATGATGGGCTTCACAGTAATCGATCAAATCCTGTTTGGTGAACTTCAGTAAAGGACGATCGACTCGAACGCCAAATATCATGGTGCTTTCGCTTAAACCATACTGTGTTACTTGAGAGTTTCTCATTTTTTGCATCACATAGGTCTCCGCATCGTCATTGAGATGATGGGCTACCAGGACGCCCTTGGCATGATGGTCATAGATCACAGCTTTGAATTTCTCATAACGGAAACGCCGGGCATAATCCTGAAAATTACCGGTTTCTTTGGGGGCATCGAAGACATAGACCGGGATTTGATTTTGGGTACAGTAGTCCTTGACGATCATCATGTCTCGATCAGCGGATTCCCGTTTATGGTAGTTGATGTGAGACACGATACAATGGACCTTTTGGGTAAAAGCCATGTCTAAAAGAGCCATCGAATCCGGACCTCCGGATACAGCGATGACCCAGGTTTCTTCTGCATACGCTTTAAGCGCACTGATCACTGCTTGAGAACCCTTAATCATACGTTCAGTATATCACTTCAAATTCAGAATCAATTCATCTGACGCTGTGAACCTTTATGGGATTACTGTTCAAAGATACAATGGAATACTCTTCTTCTGATTCTCTCAAACAGGACATCATGGATATCCAAATGACCTTTGACTTCAATGATCCGAGTCGTATTGATGAATTTGGCATCGTTGATAAACAGAACAGAGGGTTTGTTTAATCCCTTGGGTTGGCCGACCCTCATCAAGTGAACCTTTCCGTAAGGATTGGTCTGCTTATCGTAAGCCTGATCGTAGGTGAGCGGATTTGAGGTCATCGGTACGACAAAGGCTTTCCCGTTCATCATCGACAGAATGAGCCCAAAGTGCTGATAGCCTGCTTCATTGAGGTAGGCTTGACCAAAATCGATATAGCAGACGTCGCCTATGGATAAAGGCAAGGTCTCATTGTATTTGATGGCACCGCGCTTAAGATAATTCTGAGTACTCAGCAGGATCTTAACGGCTTCTTTCGGTGATTGTTTTTGTATATAATGCTTCATCGCTTCTAAGGTTGACTGGATCAGCGCTTCCTTATCTTCATGCTGAAGTTCGCTAAACCCACTATTGATCGTCAACAAGGCACTCATTGGATTGATTTGCATACATCATCCCCCTGCTCTTATTTTCGTAAAGAAGACCGATTTCCCTAAAAAAAGATCATCCTTTCGGATGATCATTTGACATGCATTAAGTTTTCCAGCATGATGCCGGTGCCTTCAACGACACAACGCAAGGCGTTTTCTGCCACATAGACAGGAACACCGAGTTCGTTCATCAAAAGCTGATCGATACCATGAAGCAAAGCACCGCCGCCGGTGAGAACGATCCCACGGGTGATGATGTCGGCAGAGAGTTCCGGAGGGGTCTGTTCAAGGACCGTACGGCAGGCTCTGAGAATATCGGCCAGTGATTCATGCATGGCCAATTCGGTTTCATCGGAAGTTAAGACGATCGAGTGCGGCAAGCCGGTAACCAAATCGCGTCCGCTGATTTCCATCGTTTCAGAACGGGACCCATGCCAAGCCGTACCGATGTTTTTCTTGACTTCTTCAGCCATTCTTTCACCGATCAGCAGTTTATAGTTGTCTTTGATGTATTTGATGATATCGCGGTCCATTTTGTCGCCGGCAATCTTCAAGGATGTGCTGGTGACGATGTCGCCTAAGGATAAGATGGCCACATCTGTGGTTCCACCCCCAATGTCTAAGACCATGTTGCCTGTAGGCTTGGAAATATCCAATCCGGCCCCGATGGCGGCTACTTTGGGTTCTTCTTCAATGTATACTTTCTTAGCGCCGGAGCGATAAGCTGCATCACGGATCGCATTACGTTCTACAGAAGTAATGTTTGAAGGACAGCAAATCAAAATGACCGGACGGGCAAACATGCCTTTCAGTTTTAACTTGCGGATAAAATAATCCAGCATGACTTCAGTGACTTCGAAATCAGCGATGACGCCGTCTTTTAAAGGACGGATCGCCTGGACTCGGCCCGGGGTTCTTCCCAGCATAGCCTTGGCTTCCGTACCAACAGCCAAACACCGTTTGGTGTCAGATTCTATAGCGACAACGGAGGGTTCGTCTAAGACGACGCCTTCTCCCTTGACATAGATTAGTGTGTTTGCGGTCCCTAAATCGATCCCGACGTGTTTTGAAAACAACATAAGCGTGCACCTCCATTAAATAAGCATTGACATTATAGCATACTTCAATTGGTAATTCTCAGCCCCAAAAGGAATTGAACGACAAGACTTGTTAAGGCCATGGCTAAAAAGAAATAGAGGGTCTGTGCTTGGATCACTTTGTTTCTTTTCAGGAAACGGTTGAAATCCAAGGCGTCCAAGGCCCATAAACTTAAGGCAAATACGACTAAACTCAAGACGATTTCAAACATGGTTTACTCCTTGACGCTGATGCGATTCAGCGCTTTCGAAAGGGCGATTTGTGCCCGTTTGACATCCAGATCTTTCTCTTCGGAAGTTAATCTTCTTTCAGCCCGTTCTTTGGCGGCCAAAGCCCGTTCGAGATCGATTTCTTCCTGGCTTTCAACGGCATCCGCCAAAAGCGTTACTTCATTGTCCTTGTAGAAAAGGACCCCTCCGGCAACCGCATAGACATGTCTGCCATCATCTTCGATCGTGCTCATTTTGGAGATCTTGACCATCGTGATGATGGGCATATGATGGCTTAAAAGGCCCATTTCACCATCAGGGGTCACGATATTGAGGATTGAGGTATTGATCAGGCGAACCTTAGCCTGTGGGGTAATCACTTTAACGAGAAACATTATTTTAAGCCTGCTGCTTTGGTTTCCGCTTCTTCAATGGTTCCGACATACATAAAGGCTTGTTCAGGCAAATGATCTGCTTTGCCTTCGAGAATGGCTTTGAAACTGCGGATGGTATCTTCACTTTTGACGTATTGACCCGGGATTCCATTGTATTGCTCAGCCACATGGAAAGCCTGAGACATGAAATTACGGACACGACGGGCCCTGTTGACGATGACTTTGTCTTCATCGCTGAGTTCGTCCATCCCTAAGATGGCGATGATGTCTTGAAGTTCACGATAGCGCTGTAATATCTGCTGGACCCCGCGGGCAATCTGATAATGTTCATCTCCGACCAACAGCGGATCCAACATTCTGGAATTGGATTCTAAGGGATCAACGGCCGGATAGATGCCTAAGGCGGCGATATTTCTATCCAAGACGGTTTTAGCGTCAAGATGCGAGAAAGCTGTTGCCGGGGCGGGATCGGTCAAGTCATCGGCTGGGACATAAATGGCCTGAACCGAGGTGATCGAGCCGCGTTTGGTGGAGGTGATGCGTTCTTGAAGCTGACCCATTTCAGTCGCTAAGGTCGGCTGATAACCGACAGCAGACGGGATACGTCCCAACAAAGCGGATACTTCGGATCCGGCTTGAGTAAAACGGAATATATTATCGATAAACAAGAGGACATCTTGACCTTCTTGGTCTCTGAAGTGTTCAGCCATGGTCAACGCCGTCAATCCGACCCGCATTCTGGCGCCGGGTGATTCATTCATTTGGCCATACACCAAGACCGTCTTATCCAGGACATTGGTGTCTTTCATTTCATGATAAAGATCATTGCCTTCACGGGTTCTTTCACCTACGCCTGCCACGACGGAGATGCCGCCGTGTTCTATGGCGATGTTGTGGATGAGTTCCTGCATGACAACGGTCTTCCCGACTCCGGCACCGCCAAACAAACCGATCTTACCGCCTTTGACATAAGGGCACAATAAGTCGATGACTTTGATACCGGTCTCTAAGATTTCAGATGTGGTTTGTTGTTCATCGAAAGCCGGAGCCAATCGATGGATCGGCATGTGTTTAACGGATTTACCTAAATCAGGCAAGCCGTCAATCGATTCTCCCAGGACATTAAACATGCGTCCCAAGACCTCGCGTCCGACTGGGGCCATGATGGGCGACCCGGTATCAAAGGCTTCCATGCCTCTGACACACCCGTCAGTCGAAGCCATCGCAATACAGCGCACGACATCGTCACCGACATGCTGGGCAACTTCCGCAACGAGCTTTCTTCCTTTAACGTCGATCTCAATCGCGTTGTGTAATTGGGGCAGTTCACCTTCGTTGAATCGAATGTCGAGTACTGGTCCGATGATTTGTGTAAGCGCACCTCTGTTTTGTGCCATAGGTCCTCCTATAGGGCTTCTGCCCCAGACACGATTTCCGTGATTTCCTGGGTAATTGCAGCCTGTCTTGACTGATTGAATTTAAGTACGAGTTCTTCTATGATGTCTTCTGCGTTATCGGTGGCATTATCCATGGCCAATCGGCGGGCAGCCTGTTCACTGGTTTTGGATTCCAGCCACAAGCTGTAGAGTAAGGAATTCATATACATGGGCATCAGTTGCCCGATGAGTTCTTCAGGATTGGGTTCCAAGATCAGATCTTGATGCATGGGTTCTTCTGAGACGGTTTCATCCTTTTTCAGCGGCAAGAGTTGGATCGCTGTGGGTTCGAAACTCATACTGTTGACGAATTTGGTGTAGACGACGTTGAATTTAGCGATCTCACCGGATTCAAACATCCGTGTGGCTTTGTCCCCCAGTTTTGATAAGCGGCTGTAATCGAGATTATCCCCTTCCGCAATGCGCATAAGGATATTGGATTCATGATGTCTGAACCAAGCCTGACCTTTGGCCCCAACCACCATATAGGCTTGATCAGGATCAACAAGCTCACCCAAGTATGCCAGGATGTTGGCGTTGTATGCCCCGCACAAACCCATATCCGAAACGAAAACCAAGGTCAATGTTTTCCCTTGTGTTTGTTTCAAGTACTCAACGTCATCCAAATTCGCCCTAGACAAGACTTTGTTCAAAGTTGAATGTAAAGTCGAGGCATAGAGACGATTGGCTTCCATCAGGTTCTTTTGTTTTTGGAGTTTAGAAGCTGCGATCAGTTCCATCGCTGAAGTGATCTTCTTGGTGGCTTTGACGGAACGGATACGGCGTCTTAAGGCTTGCTTATTTTGAGGCATTACTGGGTTCTCAGTTTAATGAACTGCTTGGTGATCTTACTTACTTCCTCATGAAGTTTCTCTTCAAGAGTAGGGCTGATGATCTTGTCGGTTTCTATCTCTTTAAGGAGATCAGCATGTTCATTCTCAAAAATCCTCAACAAATAGTCCTGATAAGGCAAGATGAGTTCTGTCGGAATGTCTTTGATGAATCGGTGTTTGGCACTGAACAAAACAATGACTTCCTGGCTCAGGTTCAACGGTGTATATTGGCCTTGTTTAAGCAATTCGCTTAAGCGGGCTCCGTGTTCAATGACGGCTTTGGTCGAGGCATCCAGATCAGAACCGAATTGAGCGAAACTCAGAAGTTCACGATACTGGGCCAATTCCAGTTTCAAGGAAGATGAGACTTGTTTGATGGCTTTGGTTTGGGCAGTCGATCCGACGCGTGACACGGAAAGACCCGCATCCACAGCCGGTCGGGCACCGGAATTGAAAAGTTCGGTCTGTAAGAACAATTGTCCGTCAGTGATCGAGATGACATTGGTCGGAATATACGCAGAAATATCGCCGGCTTGGGTTTCGATGATCGGCAACGCCGTTAAGGAACCACCGCCGAACTCTATATTGAGTTTACAGGCTCTTTCCAACAGACGGGAATGCAGATAGAAAACATCCCCAGGATAGGCTTCGCGTCCCGGTGGTCTTCTCAATAATAAACTCATAGCCCGATAAGCAACGGCGTGTTTGCTGAGGTCATCATAAACGATGAGGACGTCTTTGCCTTGCTCAAGCCATTCTTCCCCGATCGCACAGCCCGCATAAGGTGCGATGAATTGTAAAGGGGCGAGTTCAGAGGCTGTCGCAGAGACGATGACTGTGTAATCCATGGCTTTATGGACTCTGAGTTTTTCTACGATTTGGGCCACGGTCGATGATTTCTGACCGATCGCGACATAAATGCAGATCATGTTTTGATCTTTTTGATTGATGATGGTGTCGACTGCGATCGCGGTCTTGCCGGTCTGACGGTCACCGATGATCAATTCACGTTGTCCTCTGCCGATCGGGATGATCGAATCGATGATCTTGATCCCGGTCTGAACCGGTTGAAAAACCGATTGACGGGTCATGACCCCTGGCGCAACGCGTTCGATCGGACGGGTCTTGGTGGATTTGATCTCACCCAACCCATCGATGGGTTCGCCTAAGGCGTTGACGACACGGCCCAGCAATCCGTCCCCAACGGGGACTTCAACGATCTTACCGGTACGGGACACAACATTGCCTTCTTTGATCTGTTCATCCTGACCCAAAAGAACACAACCGATGTGGTCCTCTTCAAGATTCATAACCATTCCGAAAACACCGGATCCGAAATCCAAAAGTTCACCGGCCATCGCATTGGATAATCCGTTGATGAGGGCGATCCCGTCACCGACTTTAATGACGACCCCGATGTCTTTTTCTTCGACTCTTTCTTTATAATGAAGAATCTTATCTTTGATCAGAGCACTAATTTCTTCTGGTCTTAATTCCATGGCTGTCACGACCTTCCTTCACGCAGTGTCTCTCTTAATGCTTCAAGCTTAAACGACAGAGACGCATCGATTATGCTTTCTTGGAATTTTATCTTTAAGCCCGAAAGCAAGGTCGGATCGATCTTGTTGACGAGTTCAACTTTGACTTGATGTTTGGCGGATAACTGGTTTTCGAGTTGTGTCATATCCGACTCCGGTAAGGGTCTGATCGAATAGACGATGCCTTCCTGAATGGATTGGGTCTGATTGACCAAATGAACAAAGTCAGCCATGATCAGTTCAACCATGCGCATCCTCTTTTTATCGATCAAAAGATACATCAGGTTGATCATCATCTCATCAGCTGACGTTCCAAAAACTGACTGAATCAGTGCTTTTTTTTCATGGATTGAAATCTGAGTTTTGCCGAAAAGTTCAGCATACTCCGGATTATCCTTGAAAGCTTTACCGATCAGCTTAGCTTGCCGTTTGAAATCATCCAAACGATTCATTTGGATGGCGATACTCAAAAGGGCTTCGGCATAGCGGGAAGAGACTTTATCCATTAATTACGTACGTCCTTGATGATTTGCTGAACCTGTAAACGGTCATGTGTTTCATCCACTTTACTTTCCATCAGTTTTTTGGCGGCAAACAAAGCCACATCGATGATTTCGGTTTCGATGTCTTTGCGTAATTGATGTTTCTCATGTTCGATTTCTCGTCTGGCATTTTCAAGTTTCGCATCGGCTTCAGCTTTCGCATCGGCAATCAGTTTTTCCTTGATACGTTTGGCTTCTTCACGACCTTGTTCGATGATGGTCTGGACTTCCATAACGGAATTATTGACTGCCAGTTCACTGTGAGCCAGATTGACCTGGGCTAATTTGTTGGCCTCATCTGCCGAGCGTAACGCACTGTCTTCAGCTTCCGCTCTTTTAGCAATGTAATTGGTCATGGGGATCCACAGCAATCGTTTCAAACCATAGAAAAGCACGGCTGTCGCAGACAGCTGTACGATCATCGTAAGTAGATCAGGGAAGAGTTTCCCTGCGATGTCAAATTCCAAAGACATAATGAACCACCGCCGTTTCTATTTTACAATGTTTGGGAAAACGAAAATAAGCAAGAACGCAATCAGCATCCCATAGATTGCACAGGTTTCGGCAATCGCGTCACCCAAAATCAACATCGCACGGATCTTGTTTTCTGCTTCAGGATTACGTCCAACGGCTTCAACAGCTTTGCCGGCGGCATTCCCCTGTCCAATTCCGGTCATCAATCCTGTAAATACGGCAATGCCAGCACCTACGGCGATCAACCCTGCTCCGATACTAATATTCATGACTTAGTCCTCCTTGTCATTTATTATTCTTGGGGCGTTTCATTCCCAATGAATATCGTGGTCAGCATAATAAAGATATAGGTCTGAATAAACCCGGCAAAAACATCAAAATAGAAGTGCAGGACCGGGGCCACAACGATCCCGATGATGTTGAATCCCCCTATCAGCGGGATGAAAGAAGATAACCATCCTGTAAAAGCATAAAAGAGAATCATGATCGTTCCACCGCTGGTGATATTCCCAAACAAACGCATTGACATTGAAATCAGCGGGGCTATGGTTCCAAAAAAGTTGGGAATGATAAATGGCGGAATCGGTTCAATAAACCCATGAAGATAGGCTTTGATTCCATTGACTCTGATCTTGGTACTTTGTAATAGGACCCAGGTTATCAAGGCCAGAC
This sequence comes from Erysipelotrichaceae bacterium, assembly GCA_963678045.2. Taxonomy (GTDB): domain Bacteria; phylum Bacillota_I; class Bacilli_A; order Erysipelotrichales; family Erysipelotrichaceae; genus UBA2212. Next base: position 129,087 of record CAXXCK010000004.1, read on the forward strand.
TTAATGTTACGCTCAAATTGGCAGTGGGTTGTGCCAAGCCGATCAAGCCGGATAAGTTACTGATAACCATGAACAAAGCCACTGTGGCAACATACGGGGCATAGACTTTACCAGCCTTTTTTCCCATGTTGTCTGTCGTTAACTGAAGCATGAATTTATAAAAGATCATGACGATCAGTACTAACCCTTTGGGTTTGTCATACACATCTGCCTTTTTTATCGCGCGATTAGCCAGGAACAGAAAGAGAAAAACGAAAGAAACTATCAGTAAGATAGAGAGTACTTCAACCTGTATTTTGATCGGAGTGCTGAACAGTTGCATTTTTTAGTCCTTGTTACGAAACAAAAGATATTTGATATAAATACACACCTTGAAATAAGTCAGGCCGATGACAGCCGCAAAGATGTTCACATACGCTGGATAAGCAAGCGTTAAAACAAAGGGGATAAACAAGAGCATATTCCTGGCCATAAAGACCAAGAGACCGCTTTTCCAAGGATAGTTCTGTTTGGATAATGCATGAGCCATATAGGCATTCAGAACCCAAAGATAGATTTCAGATAGGATCAATCCTGACAGAAATCCGACCCCGTATGAAATATCAAAAAAAATCAAGCCGCACCCGATCAAACCACCAAGAATTCTAATTTTCGTACTGTCTTTTTCGAAGAGGATTTTCATAAGTTCGGCATCATTATTTTATCACATAAAAAAGTAAACCTGAAAGGGTTTACAGTTTTATTCTTTTTGATTTTTTGTTCACAAACTCTTGACTTATTTTGTTCCAAAAATACGGTCTCCGGCATCACCAAGACCCGGAACAATATAACCGTTTTCATTCAAACGTTCATCCAAAGCAGCCAAGTAGATATCGACATCCGGATGATCTTCCTGCATGCGTTTGACGCCTTCAGGAGCACCTACCAGGCAAACCAGTTTGATCGATTTGGCATTGCGTTTCTTCAGCATCGTGACCGCAGCCGAAGCACTGCCTCCGGTTGCCAGCATCGGGTCCAAAACCATAACGACCGCATCGGGTAAGGTGGAAGGAAATTTTGCGAAGTATTCGTGGGGTTCTAAGGTTTCTTCATCGCGGTATAAGCCGATGTGTCCGACTTTGGAGGTCGGGATCAGGTCACGGATTCCGTTGACCATTCCCAAACCGGCTCTGAGAATCGGAACCAAGACGATTTCTTTGGCCAATTCTTCCGCCTTCATGGGGGATACCGGCGTCACGATGTCGATCGTATGAACCGGTAAATCTCTCGTAATTTCATACGCCATCAACCCGGCGATTTCATCGAGGTTTTCTCTGAAATCTTTTGTACCAGTGGTGGTTTTACGCATTTGAGTCAACTTATGAGTAATCAGGGGGTGATTCAGTACTTTAAGCATGGGGTTTCTCCTTTAAAAGTTTATCGGAAAGCGCAAGGTCAATGCGCTGACTTCCTGTTTGATTCGATTCAAGACAAGCTCATCTTCATGATTCCGCAAGGCTTCAACAATCCATAAGGCAACTTGTTTAAACTCTGCCTCTTTGAATCCTCTGGTCGTCATGGCTGCGGAGCCCAAACGGATCCCGGAAGTCGTAAACGGTTTTTCTGTATCGAAGGGAACGGTGTTTTTATTACAGGTGATCCCAACTTTATCCAAGATCTTTTCTGCGACTTTTCCGCTTAATCCGACAGATTCTTTGACGTTGACCAGACACAGATGATTTTCCGAACCGCCACCAACCAGACTGAAGCCTTGGTCTTTTAAGGTTTCAACCAGGACCTGCATGTTGGTCAGGACCTGTTTCTGATAGGTTTGGAAAGAAGGCTGTAAGGCTTCATAAAAGCAGGCTGCCTTACCGGCAATGACATGCATGAGCGGTCCGCCTTGGATACCCGGAAAGATCCGGCGGTCCAAGAGCTCGGCGTATTCCTTCTTACAGAAGATCATGCCTCCGCGCGGTCCTCTTAAGGTCTTATGGGTGGTGGTCGTCACAAAATCCGCATAAGGGATCGGTGAAGGATGAACCCCGGCTGCGACCAGACCGGCAATGTGGGCCATATCGACCATCAGCAAGGCACCCGCTTCATCCGCGATTTCTCTGAATCGTTTGAAATCCAGAATGAAGGGATAGGCACTGGCTCCGGCAACGATCAGTTTGGGTTTGCATTCCAAGGCAAGGTCACGAAGCTTATCATAATCGATGCGGCAACTGATCGGGTCAACTCCATAAGGCACGATGTTGAACAATAAGCCTGAGAAGTTCAAGGAGTGACCGTGGGTCAAATGTCCCCCCGCATTGAGATCCATCCCTAAGATGGTATCGCCCGGTTTAAGTACGGCGAAGTAGACACCCATATTGGCTTGGGAACCGGAATGCGGCTGCACGTTGACGTGCTCGGCACCAAAGATCTCCAAGGCGCGTGCTCTGGCCAGATCTTCGACTTCATCGACGGCTTCACAACCGCCGTAATACCGTTTGTGCGGATACCCTTCCGCATACTTATTGGTCAAGACCGATCCGACCGCTTCCAGAATGTCTTTGGAGACATAGTTTTCAGAAGCAATCAGTTCGATGTTGTTGGACTGCCGTTGTATTTCTTGTTGAATAAACCCTTCAAGGACCTTGTCATTCATCAGCGTTCTCCTTTTTTTCGATGTCTGTGACTTTACAAATTCTGCGGATATGGCGTTCGTCATTGGAAAAAGGACTGCTGATCCAGATTTCGGCAATTTCGACAGCGGTTGGCACATCGGTCAGTCTGCCGCCTAATGCCAGGATATTGGAATCATTGTGTTCTCGGGTGATCCGGGCGGTTTCCTTATCGAAAACCAAAGCACAGCGGATGCCTTTGACTTTGTTGGCGGTCATGCTGGCCCCGATCCCGGTCCCGCATAACACGATGCCCCAGGTGTTTTTGCCTTCACTGACGGATTTGGCTGCCGGATAGACCGTATCAGGATAATCCACGCTGGCCCCGTCATGGGTTCCGAAATCTTCTACACTATATCCCAGTTCAATCAAACGGGCTTTGATGGCTTCTTTATGCGGATAGGCACCGTGGTCACAGGCGATGGCAACGGTCTTGGATGTTTTTTCAATGGATGTCATGGTTATTTCTCCTTGTCTGATGAGCTTCAATTCGTGCGCTGTGGCGTCAATGATGGTAGAGGGGATTCCCCCACCCGCTTTGCCCTGGATCACACTGGCAATCTTACCGTTGAGCGAAGCCAATACTTCTTCAGAAGTAAGGGAAGCCGGTTCGCCGGAGATGTTGGCACTGGTCAGCAGTAAAGGTTCACCCATCTGATCCAAAAGTTCTTTGATCCAAAGATCGGTCGGCATCCTGAAAGCGATGGTCGAGCTTTGAGCGAAGTAACCGGAGTTCAGTGCCGGATTCTTTCTAAATACAAAAGTCACCGAACCCGGCATCCATTGTTGAATGAGCTGACGGTCTCGGTGAGTGAGTTGGGCAAAGGTTTCGATCTGAGCCAATGAAGACACTAAAAGCGGGTAAGGCTTGTCTTGAGGTCTGTTTTTGGCTTGAGTCAATTTTGTTATGGCCACAGCAGAAGCAAACCGGACGGCCAATCCGTATACGGTATCGGTAGGAAAAGCGACAACACCGTCTTGGTGCAGATCTTGGACAAGCTCGTTCATCTGGTTTGGTGTCAGAATCCGTGTTTCCATGCCTTCTCCTTAGTTCTTCAATATTTTAACACAGTTGGTCTCAGCGATAAAGTCTAAGCTTCAGTTTTTATATAGCAGACCCTGACTTGAGTCGATAAAGGCAAGCCCGGATCATAGTGTTTTTCTTGGAGAAAAGTTTTGGGTAAAATCACCGTCAGCAGTGCACAAAGCGTTTCCCGTTCATCATCGCTCAATGGCGCAAAACCCGCACACAGATCCTCTTTTCGGGAAGCGTTTGCCACCCTTAAGCCACCAGCCGATACGATGATCTCATCTGACTTTTTAAGCGACTTCGTTCTCAATAAACTCAGGATGAGCTTGATTCTGTAATGTTGTTTGGTCGTTTTGGTCAAGCCCGAAATCAGGCCGATCAGTGTAAACAGGGCTTTCCGTTTATTCGTCATGGGCTCATTATATACAACCATTGGTTGTATTTCAATGTGCTTTAACCGTTTTGGTTGTGCTCATAAGATAGAAACAACCTAGGGTAGTATAATCAAGAACGAAAGAGGGGTTTTATGTTTAATGCACGATTAAAACGCCTCCGCGAATGGAGAAACATGACTCAGAAAGAATTGGGTCAGAAACTCAACTATACGCAACAAACCATCCATAAGTGGGAAGTCGGAGAAGCGTCGCCTGACCCTGATATCCTCATCAAGATCGCCGATGCCTTACAGGTACCGGTCGCGATGCTGGTGGGAGAAGCCATGGTTGAAGAAGGATCCGCCGCATATCAAAGCGCTGAAGATTTCATCTCTGCCATGACACAGTCCAAAACCTTCATATCCCTTTTCGAACTGGATCAGTCTTTGTCTCAGGATAAGCTCAATCAATTGAGCCATCAGCTGTATCAGATGACGCTGGTCCTGATTAAACCCTATAAACAAAAATAACGCGAACGCGTTATTTTAATTTGATGATGAGGATACGGTCTTTGCCTTGCATGTCCTGATAACAGGCAACTTGCGGATCAACAAGGGTTTCATGAGCCAAATCGGTCAATGCCTGTCTTTGATTCCAACCGATTTCAAAGGCAATCAAACCAGGATGATTCAATACGGAGGGGGCTTGCTGAAGGACTTCACGGTAAAACTTCAATCCGTCTTCTCCGCCAAACAAAGCCACATGCGGTTCATGATGAAGCACGCTGTTTTGAATGACTTCTTTTTCAGGGATATAAGGCGGATTGCAGACAATGATGTCGACTTTACGGTGTGATTCAATCAAGGGCTCTGCCATCGATCCCAGTAAGAACTCAATGTCTGCTTCCAAGACTTGGGCATTGTGTTTGGCTTGAACTAAGGCAAGCTCGGAAATATCCGAGGCCAATACCGTCAGTTTCGGTTCTTCTTTTTTCAAGGCGATGGCGATGGCACCACTGCCGCAACCGATGTCGATCAAGGATGGATGTTGTGTGTTTTCAAACTCCTGATCGATCTCGATCAGAACTTGCATGACCAGTTCTTCAGTTTCCATACGGGGAATCAAGACACTGGGATTGACTTCGATCTGATAGTTCAAAAAGACTTGATAACCCAAGACATAGGCTAAAGGTTCATCCTTGACCAAACGATCCATCATCGCAGTGAAGGTTTCCAGCATCACCGGATCAAGTTCCTGATCCATTTCAAGATAAAGATTGCGCTTTTCCTTCAGCATCAGTTCATTCAACACATACTTGGCATAAGAAGCTGGGATATCGGCTTGGGTAAGCCGCTTTTCAGCTTGTCTGATCAGCTGGCTGATCATGCGTTGCCTGCGAGTTTCTGACGCTGTTCTTCTTCCAATAGCGCATTGATGACGTCATCCAATTTACCTTCGACGATACGGTCAAGCTGCTGCAGGGTCAAGCCGATACGATGATCAGTGACCCGGTTTTGAGGATAGTTATAAGTACGGATCTTTTCAGAACGATCGCCGGTACCGACTTTTTCCATTCTTAGTTTGCCTTTTTCTGCCTGGGCCTTTTCTTCCATGTATTCAAAGACACGGGCCCGGATGATTCTTAGCGCGGTGGCTTTGTTGTCGTGTTGAGAACGACCATCCTGGCAATTGACTGAGATCCCGGTCGGAATATGCGTGATGCGTACGGCAGAGTCGGTCTTGTTGACATGCTGTCCGCCGGCACCGCTGGACCGATGGGTCTCGATCGTCAGGTCGGCAGGATTGATGTCGGATTCTGCTTCTTCAATGTCCGGCATGACCAAGACCGTTGCGGTCGAGGTATGGATACGGCCTTGTGTTTCGGTCTTTGGAACACGTTGGACACGATGGGCTCCGGATTCAAATTTGAAATGTTTATAGGCTTCATTGCCTTTGACCAAAAATGAAATCAAGGTATAGCCGCCCATTTCGGCTTCAACAGCTTCCATGACTTCCGTCTTGAATCCATTCATTTCGCAATAACGGACATACATGCGATAGAGGTCTCCGGCAAAGATGTTGCCTTCGTCCCCTCCGGCTGCCCCTCTGATTTCCACGATCGCATTGTGATCGTCGTTGGGATCCTTAGGAATCAGCAACAGATGAAGATTGGCAATCAGTACATCCCGTTTCACGGTCAATTCTTCCAATTCGGCTTGCGCCATCGCTTTGATTTCTTCATCGTCTTCTTTCAGCATCTCCGTGGCTTCGTCGATGTGTTTCAAAAGCGCGTCGAGATCTTCATACGCCTCGACGATCTGCCTTAAAGCGGCTTGTTCTTTGGCGACTTTCGCATATTCCCTTTGATTGGCCAACAGGGCTGGTTCCATCAGGTCGTGTTCCAGTTGCTGGTATCTGATTTTGAGTGTTTTTAATCGATTGATCATGACTTCTAGGGCTTCCATGTTTTCTCCTCCTTCAAAAAGAAAGCAACCGAAAATCGGTTACTTGGTTTGGTTGCTGTAAAAGACCGCAGCTATCGTTTGATTTCAGGTTTGTCTAAAACTTCGTGGCAATGACGGCAACGGGCTTCATAGGATTCCGAAGCGCCGACCAAAATGATCGGATCATGGTAAGAGGCCGGTTTCCCATTGACCAGGCGCTGTGTCCTGGTTGCCGGGGCACCGCATTTCATACAGACAGCCGTCAGTTTCGTAACGAATTCCGCATCGGTGATCAGTTGCGGCATGACCCCAAAAGGCTCGGCTCTGAAATCGGTATCTAAACCGGCAGCCATGACGCGGACGCCTTTTTTAGCCAGATAATCGCAGACCAGCATGATGTCATTGTCGAAAAACTGGACTTCATCGATCGCCACGACATCGGTGTCTTCGCGAACATAGTCTAAAATGGCCACGGCGTTTTCAACGACGATGCTGTCTACGGCAGAACCGCCATGCGAAACGACTTTCGTGTCGCTGTAACGATTATCTAAAGCAGGCTTGAAAACAAGCACGTTCTTTTTTGCGAATTCCAGGACTTTGATCCTGCGGATCAGTTCTTCGGTTTTACCGGCAAACATACAGCCTGAAATGACCTCGATATAACCCGGTCGATACATTTGATACATCATGGTGGGACCTCTATTTAACGCTTCTATTGTATCATAAACCCCACTGACTTTTTAAGAGGGCTTATGGGTAAACTAGGATAAAAAAAGCACTTCGTTGAAGTGCTTATTTCTGTTCTTCTGATTTGATGTTGTATTTACGATTGAACTTTTCGACACGGCCTTGAGCAGCAGCAAAGCGTTGACGGCCAGTGTAGAACGGATGGCAATTTGAGCAGGTATCAACTTTGATTTCCTTCAATGTTGAACCGGATTCGAATTCCGCGCCACAGGCTGTGCAATGAACTTTGACCGTGTTGAATTTTGGGTGAATTCCTTGTTTCATACAGATCTCCTTCCGCCTTGAATCTCGCAGATTCAAAGTAAGTGCGTGTTTATAATAACACAGGCTTTTGGTTTATTCAACCGTTTCTCGCCAAATGTTTGCGCCCAGATTCTTGAGCTTTTGATCGATGTTATCGTAACCCCGATCGATGTGGTAGACATCATGGATTTCCGTGATTCCATCCGCAATCAAGCCTGCAACGACCAAGGCAGCACCGCATCTGAGATCGGTTGCGGTCACTTTGTCTCCGGACAAGGGCGTTGGTCCGTTGATCATGGCCGTAGCCGGGATCAGATCGATGTCGGCTCCCATTCTTTGCAGTTCCTGACAATGTTTGAACCGTTCGACATAAATGGTTTCCTTGATGACGGATTTCCCGTTGGCTTGGGTCAGAAGCGGGGTCATCGGCTGTTGAAGATCGGTCGCATAGCCCGGATAGCTGAGGGTTTGAATGTCGACCGGTTTTAGATGGTCCGCTTTTCTGATGACCACATTATCCAGTCCCACCTTCAGGTAGACACCCATTTCGGCGAGTTTAGATAAAAGCGATTCCAAATGTTGAGGGATGATATTCTCAACGGTCACTTCTTCGGCAGCAGCAGCCGCCATGATGATGAAGGTTCCGGCTTCGATACGATCAGGGATAATTTCGTGAGTACAGCCATGAAGGTTAAAGACCCCGTCGATGGTGATGTCGCTGGTGCCGGCCCCACGGATCTGGGCTCCCATTTTATTGAGCATGTTGGCAACGTCGATGATCTCCGGTTCTTTGGCGGCATTTTCGATCGTGGTACGGCCCAAGGCATGAATGGCAGCCATCATGATGTTGATGGTGGCTCCGACAGAAGCGATATCCAGATAGATCTTGGCCCCGATCAATTGTTCCGCGCTGATGTGATAGGCCCCTTGTTTAAATTCGACTTTAGCGCCTAAGGCTTCAAAACCTTTCAAATGAAGGTCGATCGGACGAGGACCCAGATAACAGCCTCCCGGCATCTTCATTGTGACATTCTTGAATCTTCCCAACAGGGCACCCATGAAATAATAAGAGGCTCTCAGTTTTTGAACGGAAGGATGGTCTAAGGTGATGTTGGTGATGTTGGTGGGATCGATGATCAGTTGATCATCATCGACCTGTGTCAATTTGACATTGAGGGCTGCTAAAAGCTCCCCAAGATGTCCAACATCGGATATGTTGGGAACACCCCAGATGGTGACCGGTCCGTCAGCTAAAATGGCCGCCGGAATCAAAGCCACGGTGGCATTTTTAGATCCGCTGATCTTGACTGAACCCTTTAAAAGATGCTTGCCTTCTATTTTTAAGATTTCGTGCATGTTTTGTTACTCTTTTCTATTTTAACACAGGAGCGAGTGCGCTGAATATCGTAACCAACAAAGGTAGGGTAATCAGGGCGGCAATCGCCGTCATAAAGACGACGCCTGCGGCATACTCCTTATCGGAATGGTACAAAGCAACCAGGATGCTGACCAAGATCATTCCAGGCAATCCAAACATCAAGGCAATCGTCACTGCCGACTGCTCGATGAAAAATTGTGAAGCAACCACATACAGTAAGAGCGGAAATAAGAACATCTTGACGAAAATCAGGACATAGATGCTTTTCTCTTTCAACAAGGGTTTGATCTTAATGGTGGATAAAAGCATGCCCATATAGACCAGCGAGATGTATTTCAGACTGTCAGCCAAGCCCTTGACGATGCCATTGGGTATGGTCGGGACTTTCCATCCAAAGACCATAAAAAGCAAGCCTGCGATCAAAGCAATGACGGTCGGATTCATCATGTGTTTGATGGTTGAGGTGAATGAGGTCGCTTTCAAATGATGGGTCAGGATCATGATTCCGACCGTCCACAAGATCAGGGCATCCAACACATTGTGTTGGGTCAGATGGAGATAGCTGAGCGATCCTGGATAAAGCCCGGTGATCAGCGGGATCCCAAAGAAACCGATGTTGCCGAAAATCATGAACATCCTGAAAACATCCTTACGTTTACCTTGAAGCTTTAACCAACCGGCAATGACATACCCACTACAAAACAAGAAAGCATAAGCCAGTGCCATCAGGATCATGTAAGGCATCCCTTGGATATAGTCGGCCAGTACGGCATCACTGTTGACGACCATGTTGAAGATGGTCATCGGCAATAAGACATTGACGATCAGTTTTGATATACCGACCAGGTGTTCTGCTTGAAGGAGTTTGAGTTTGATCGAAAGAAGCCCAATGGCCATCAATAAAGCGATCAACAACAAGGTATTCAGAATGATCAGGACGCTTGTACTCATGACGATCTCCTTTTTAAGGTTTAATTATACCAAAGAACGTAAAAAAAAGAACGCCTGATTCGTGCGTTCTTTGGTTACTTCAAGTCTGTCAGATAGAGATCGTATTGTTCTTTGGTGATTTCGCCTTTGGCATAACGTTCTTTGACGATTTTCAAAGCGTTATCATTGGCTTGTGCTTGTGCGATCTTGGGTTCAGTGACGGCATTGGCTTTGTTGGCTTTGATCAGGCTCTTTACGACCCAAACGACAAACCAGATGACTGCGACCAGCCAAACGATCTTGACGATCATCATGAGCCACATGGCTCCTCCAAAGAATTCCGGTCTGGCACCGTTGCGAAACAGATTAAACATCATAAATTTAAGTCTCCTTCCGTAAGTGACCTTACAGGGACATCTTAAGTCGGAATTATGACAAATCTGTGTTTTTTAACTTATTTTTGAGAAATCAGGTTGTTTCTGTTTAAACTCAAGCCCGTTCTTCAAAGAAAGCGGCGTCAAATCAAACAAAGGCAACTGAACGGGATGGCGATTATCCAAGGTCAGATTGAAAAGATGTGCTCTTATGAAGGGATAGGCACTGACCACCATCGCACTGACCACGGTGTTCACTGTCACATCATCATGCAGGGTCTTGGTTTGGATGGCAGTCAGGATCTCGTGCTGTAAAGCCGGATCTTTGAGGATGAACCCGATCATATAGTCGATCTGATTGCCTTTTACGTCATCAAAATCCAGAGCCACGCTGATCTTCAGTGACAGGATATTCTCCTTATCATTCAGATTGAGGGCAGATATCTTAAAACCGATCTTCTCAAGAAAACCCTTCTGGGTTCTTTTCAGGACGATGTTTTCAGCGAAATAGCCGGCCATTTCAAAACTAGGCATCATCAGTCTCCTCCTCTTGTTTGGAAAAGCGATAGACTTCATTCCCTTTAAACAGGTCTTTGGTCATCAAGATGAACGGAAGGATCGGGATCAGGATGTAGCTTATCAAGTCACTGAGAAACGAAAAGACATAAAGCAGGAGATGTTCAAATACGGCTTCTTCCGCAAACAAGGTTCCGCTGAAATAAGTCACGGTTTGGTTGATCACCTTGTCCATGACGTTATTAACATAAGCAAGATATAAGCTGTTGATGGACCGATTGATCTCAAAGGTCCCATCAAACACATAGGCCCTAAAACCAAACCATATCGGGATCATGACAAAACTCAGCATAGTAGCCACGATGATGGCCGTATTGGACTGATATTTAAAGAATGACCGGATCGACTGATACAGATAAATGAAGACTATGCCATCACAACAGGCACTCAACAAAGTGAGTGCACTTCTATAAAGTTCCTGTTCTTCTTTGATCAGAGTCACCGAGATCGTCGTAAAAATGAGGCTGGCGATGGCAGTCGCAAGGGTGATGATCAGATGATCCAAGGCTTTTTTGTTCATAGTTCCTCTTAAACCATTATAAATTAAAAATGTAAGGTGCGAGCACTTTACATTTTTTTATCTTATTGACCTTGACTATATTTATGGGAAGCCGCAATAAATCCGGCAAACAAAGGATGCGCTCTGTTGGGCCGTGATTTGAATTCCGGATGGAACTGACATCCGACAAACCAAGGATGATCTTTCAGTTCTGTGATTTCTACGAGATAGTCATCGGGAGACAAACCGCTGAAGATGACGCCGGCTTTAGCCATGATGTCACGGTATTCATTGTTGAATTCGTAACGGTGACGATGTCTTTCCAAGATCAGATCTTGTTTATACACATTCAGCGTTTTGGTGTTTTCTGCCAATTTACACGGCCAGTTGCCCAGTCTCAGGGTACCGCCCATGTTGGTGACGCCGCTTTGATCAGGCATCAGGTGAATGATCGGGTGAGGATTGCCTTCATCCCATTCGGTTGAGTTGGCCCCTGTCAAACCGCAGACATCTCTGGCTATTTCGATCATGGCGATCTGCATGCCCAAGCAAATTCCGAAATAAGGCACTTTACGTTCACGCGCATATTTGGCAGCCGCGATCTTACCTTCGATCCCACGGCCTCCAAAGCCGCCCGGAACCAAGATCCCATCCACGCCGGCTAAGGCAGAATCTAAGTTTTCCGGTTTCAATTCTTCAGAATTGACCCAACGGATATCGACTTTGACCCCGATCGGGAATCCGGCATGTTTCAAGGATTCCGCTACGGATAAATAGGCATCATGAAGCTGAACGTATTTACCGACCAAAGCGATGGTCACTTTGTCTTTTAGGTTGTTGGCGTTATGGATCATGGTTTTCCATTCGCTCATATCCGCAGACGGAAGATCCAGATTCAGTTTATGCAAGACATAGTCATCAAAACCTTGTTCCTGAAATCTCAGAGGCACTTCATAGATATTTTCAACGTTGACCGATTCAATGATCGCATTGGGTCTGACGTCGCAAAATAAAGCGATTTTCTTACGCATTTCTTCGGTGATGCGTTCTTCACAACGGGTCACGATGACATTGGGTTTGATGCCCAAAGACATGAGTTCTTTATAGGAATGCTGAGTCGGTTTGGTTTTCAGTTCACCGCTGCCGGGCACTTTCGGGATCAGAACCATGTGGATGAAGACAACTTCATCGCGGTCATGCTCCGAATGCACTTGACGGGCTGCTTCTAGATACGGCAAGGATTCGATATCCCCAACGGTTCCGCCGATTTCGGTAATGACCACATCGGCTCCGGATTCTTCTCCGGCCGCATAGACTTTGGCCTTGATCTCATCGGTGATGTGCGGGATGACTTGGACAGTGGCGCCTAAATAATCACCTCTGCGTTCTTTGGTCAACACGTTCATATAGACACGGCCGGACGTGATGTTGGCCGTCTGAGTCAGTTCTTCATCGATGAAGCGTTCATAGTGACCCAAGTCTAGATCGGTCTCTGCCCCATCTTTGGTGACGAAGACTTCTCCGTGCTGATACGGTGACATCGTCCCCGGATCGACATTGATGTAAGGATCAAATTTCTGCATGAAGACCTTGAGCCCTCTGTTTTTAAGCAAGCGTCCTAAAGAAGTCGCGGTAATGCCTTTACCGATCCCGCTGACGACCCCGCCGGTAACGAATATGTACTTGGTCATAGAAATTCATCTCCTCTCTGTGGATAAAAATAAAAGATGCCCCAAATCTGATGGAGGCATCTGCCCTTTATTATTTTACACTATCAGCACGCTGTGTTCAAACTTAAATTATGTGAGATTTGTGAAACAGAGATTTCTTAGAGAGAAATATAAAGGATGTCTTTGAAGTAGACCGATCACACGAGCCCAATATATTTATAATTTTGGGCACGATCGCTTGAAAAGTTCAACCAATGGTGATATCCTTTGTACGAGCCCATATTTAGCGCTTTATTGGGCACGAGGTCCATATGCCACAATTGAAAACTCTTCCATTTTCAGTCAATTTGAATCAAGTTAGTCTTCTTTTATCGCTTAATGACGCCAACTACAAGATTGGCGTTCTATCTGGTTTATTGAATGTATTACCTAATCCCCAGATTATTTTGAGTTTAATTAATGTTGGTGAATCTAAAAATTCATCGGAGATTGAGAATATATTTACAACATACGAAGACATATTTAAAGAACAGGTTTCACAGAAGCAATTCAGTATAGCCTCTAAGGAAGTTCTAAATTATAAGCAAGCTATAGATCTTGGATTTGCCGATCTTTTAAAATTTGGATTTATCTCTGTAAACTCGTTGGTGAGAATCCAAGAAGTGCTTGAGCCAGGAAAAGGCGGAATCAGGAAACTTCCCGGAACTGTAATTAAAAATGACAAAACAGGTGAAATTGTTCACATCCCACCGCAGAGTGAGAATGAAGTTCGAGAAAGTCTAAAGAATCTTGAAGTATACATCAATGGAGATCTAGAAAATTATGATCCTCTTATAAAGATGGCATTGATACACTATCAGTTTGAGTGCATTCATCCCTTTTATGATGGTAACGGTCGTACTGGTCGGATTTTAAACGTTCTTTACCTGGTTATGAAAAAGAAAATTAGTGTACCTATTCTCTACTTAAGCAAATATATAATTGATCACAAGAGCGAATACTATTCACTTTTGAAGGCATGTAATGAAGACATTAGCAACATTGTTTTATTTGTTCAATACATCTTAAAAGCTATAGGTGAGACATCTCAGAACACTATTGATCTGATCATGCTAATTAATGAACTTATTAATCTAACAAAATCAGAAATGAGGCAAAAATGCCCTGAAGTCTATAGCCAGGAAATTGTTGAATATCTCTTTACCCACATGGTTACGAAAAATGAGAGCTTCAGAGATGCCTTATCCATATCTAAAAATACTGCCACGAAATACCTCAAAACGCTTGTTGAACACGGCTTTCTAATAGAGGAGCAGGTAGGAAAGGAAGTTCTTTATAAAAATGTTCAACTTGCGAATATCTATCGATGAGAAACTATCCTTTATTGGCATAATGCATCCAAACATTTTCAAGCCCAATATTTTAAAATATTTGGGCTCGAATGCATAACGTGCACATTTCTTGGGCTCAAAATGGTGTTGAGCTCAAATATTAACAATAATTGGTCATGTATCCACATGAAAAAAAGGGCGGATGCCCTCTTATTCTTCTTCCTCTTCTTTTTTAGCGCCTTCAAAGTCAATTTCATCTTCATTGACGATGTAATCGTCTTCGTCTTCGACACTGCCGAAATCTTCTTCGATGATGATCTTGGAAGTATCGACATGGACTTCATGATAAGTCCGGCGTGTTCTTAAGTCCCAGACATTGTCTGTCCCAGGCAACTTGACGAAATGGGAGTCGACCATAAGATCGGAATAAAACTGCGCAATTTTGTTTTCAGCTTGGGATGGTGTAAATCCCATCTGTTTAACGACGCCTTCCCATAATTCGATAAACGAAATCTGACCTGATTTTGACGTTAAAATCTCTAATGCAACATCACACATGGATCGACTGGTCATGAACCCTCCTACATTTTTTCTAAAGCTTCGACTCCAATACACTCTAAAGCATTTCTCAAGGTGATCTGGGTGGCTTTAACCAGCGCCAGCCTTTGAGATCTTAAAGGTTCTTCTTCCTTCAAGACGACACATTCGGAATAGAAGGTATGAAAGGCAGTAGCCAGCTTCTGTATGTATAAACACACTTTATGAGGCGCTCTGCTTTCAGCCGCATCCGAGATCATTTGGGGGAAATCCGCCATGAGTTTGATCAAATCGATCTCCTTCTCATGCGTTATGCGTTCAAACGATTCAGGCATGGTCCATTCTCCCTGACGAAGGATAGAACACATCCTGGCATGCGCATACTGGGCATAATAGACCGGATTCTCATTGGATTGCTTAGAAGCCATATCCAGATCCAGATCCATATGGGTATCGCTGGCACGCGAAACAAAGTAATAGCGTAAGGCATCGACACCGGCCTCATCGATCAGATCTTTAAGGGCCACGGCTTTGCCTGTCCGTTTACTGAGTTTGAATTCTTCGCCGTCTTTGATCATACGGGCCATCTGAATGATGTCCACGTAGAGATCTTCTTTCTTGTAGCCAAGCGCTTGGAAAGCCGCTTGAAGACGGCCTATGTAACCGTGATGATCTGCCCCCAGCAGATCCACCAGTTTATCGTAACCTCGTTGTTTCTTATTGAGGTGATACGCAATATCGGGAAGGATGTAGGTATAAGACCCGTCTGATTTGATCAGGACGCGATCCTTATCATCCTCATAATCGGTGGTCTTCAGAAACAAAGCCCCATCCGCTGTGTAAGTATGCCCGTTGGCAACCAGTGTGTCAAGTGTTTTCTTGACCAAGCCCTGATCGTAGAGTGACCGTTCCGAGGTCCAGACATCAAACTCGACTCTGAACTTCTTGAGATCTTCTTTCAGTTTGTCGGTTTCGGCTTGTAGGCCATAGGTCCTGAAATGCGTTAAGCTCTCGTCAAGATCCATGTCTTTATATGCGGTACCGACTTCGTCTTTTAAATTAGCCGCGATCTCGATCAGATCTTTACCGTGATAACCGTCTTCAGGAACTGCCATATCGAGTCCGCAGGCTTGAAGATATCTGGCCTGTAAGGATCTGGCCATATTGTTGATCTGATTCCCTGCATCATTAAGATAGTACTCTCGAGTGACTTTGTATCCTGCTTTGCTCATGATTCTGGTTAAAGAATCCCCGATGGCTGCCCCTCGGGCATGACCGGGATGAAGATCTCCGGTCGGGTTGGCAGACACATACTCGACATTGAACCATAACGGTTCATTTTGAACTGTGGTTCCATAGTCGGCATTCGCATCGATGATGGTCTGGATGATGGATGACAGAAAAAGCGTGTCCATTTTGAAATTGATGAATCCGGCTCCGGCAATATCGGCTGATTTGATGCCGGAGGCTTTAAAATCGATCGATTCGATGAGGGTTTGAGCCAAAGCTCTGGGATTGCCTTTGATGATTTTGACCAGTCTCATGGCGAGATTGGTGGAATAATCGCCGTGTTCTTTTAACTTTGGGACTTCAATGATGATGTCTTCAAACGGAAGGTCCAGTGAAAAGGCTTTGCTTACCGCTTGCTTCAGCTCATTTTTTAAAGCTTGTTCAATGACGTTCATGCCTGTGCCCCCCTTATGGTGTATGTCAATGTCTGATGCGTGATCACAGACTGTTCCATGATCAGCTGATAGGTAATTTGTATGAGTTCGTTTTTAATAAGGCTATCGAGGATTTTGACCTCGCCTTTTAGTTCTCCCAGATCACTGAGCACACTGAAGGAGCCTAAACCGATTTGATTGAATTGGATATGGGTCTGCCAGGCGCCTGTTCGCTTAAGTGTGAACGTCTCTGGCAAGCGTTTGAATTCTACTTGGGTCGAATCATCCTGTTCCGTATAACGGAGTGTAAAGGGATAATGCTGATAAAGGGCTTTTCGTTCATACGACAGCGTTGAATCATGATCGAGATGATCGATGATTTGAATATGAAGAACGACAGATTGGCTACTCATACATTACCTTTTACCTGTAAGCATTATAATTAAACCACAACAGATGTCAAGTTAAACTCCAACATTGCTTAAACTTGTTTATACGAGCCGTTCATTAAGTGAGGAATCACATTTTTAATGACCAATTGACCCCTCAGTGAATGAGACAAACCATCGGTGAATAAGATCACCGATGCGTTTATTCTGATTTTTGATGCATCCTGCTGACAAGAATCTTTAAACCGAGTACACACCCGGCGGCAACCGTGAAGACTGTGACTGAAATACGGACATCTTCGGATACCCTATTTTTAGCGACTGTATTGAGCACAAAAGAGAGAAGACATAAAACAAGTACCGCAAGGAGACCTTGTTTGATTTTATGATCAAATATCTTGGTTATGAAATTTCCCATTTTCATTGTTCCCCACTATTTATTAGATTATAACACCGAATTCCATTAAGACAGATTCTTATTCTCCTTTCTACAAAACGATCTAAATGTCCAATTCTTAATGATGAATCTTTGAATAAAAAAGCGCACTTTTCAGTGCGCTGCGATTAAATCATCAGATCCCGTTTGGGGTAATAGTAGGCACTGGCTGCGATGGCGATGACACTGACCACGACCGTAAAGCCAAGATAGAATCCGTTGAGCTGAAGATCCAACAGCTCCGTGACTCGGAAATACTGAAAAGGAACCAGGATCCGTAAGAAGTCGGTGTTGTCGACGATCCCCATCAAGACGCCCAGCATGTAGCTGCTCAACATGATCGTCAGCGATAACTGCGATGATTTCTTGGCGTCTTTCAGAAAAGCAGCCATGAAGAAGGAGATCGTCAGATAAAACATCATGATGATAAAGAGTGCGATCATCATCGTGGCCAATTCCTGAGTGATCGGATTATCTGGTGAGACCTTGTTGATGATGGCACTGGATGTTCCCCAGGTGACCCCGACAAAGACCAGTACCAAGGTCGATGCCGCAGCCAGTTTGACTAAAAGGATCTTGGTTCGGGTGATGGGCTTGACCATCAAAAACTCAGCGGTCTTGTCGCGTTCTTCTTTGGCCAGGATGCCTGATCCCACCATGATGGAAAAGACGGCCCCCATGATGGTGACATAGGCAAAGATCATCCCGTAGAAACCGCCGAAACTGTCGATCGGGATCCCGGATAAACCAAAGATCGCAATGAAGGCTTTAGGCAAGGATTTCATGATGACGGAGATGTCTTGACTGCCTCCGGAAGAGAAGGCTTCATATTTTCCGATCCCGGCAGCCACCATGAAGATGATGCCCAGGATCCAGAAAAGCATTGTCTTAAGATAAGCTTTGATTTCTTGACGATAGAGGTTCATGTTTCCTCCTAGACTGCGTGGATGTCTTTACGGGTAAAGACCACGTAAGCACCCACCAGTGAAACACCGGTAACCAAGACCCACATGCCTACCATCGGCCATTCATAGGACGTGTTATAGAAGATATAGGTCTTATCGAACCATTGGAACGGACTGAGATACCGTAACCAGGGTTCATCCAGGATCGCCTGCATCAGGTTCATGACAAACAATGAAAAGACAACGGACATCGCGACGCCGACGACCGATTTCAGTTTGCGGATCAACACCGCGATCAGGATGCCTAAACCGGCAAACAGGATCTGAAGCAGCAGCGTCGATAAGGCAAACAAAGCAAAGGCCTTCATATTCAGACTTTCCGTCTTAACGATCATCAGCATCCCGTACGAGATGGCACTCAGATAGACCCAGGTGATCCCGATGTGGGCAAACACAGCCAGACTCTTTTGGATCAAAACATTGGCTCGGGTCATGGGCTTGGTCAACAGGAAATCCGACATCTTCAAGCGTACTTCTTTACCGACGATGCCCAGTCCCAGCATGATGGCCTGGATCGAAGTGACCAGTTGGATGTATAAGAGGATAAAGGTATAGAAACCCAAGGCGGTAAACAAAGTTTCGATGTTGACCCCAAGACTCTTTAAAACAAGCTCAGGCAACTTTTCAAACAAGGGTTTCATCGTTTCGATGTCGTTGGCGTAGACCGGGTAGAAAAACATAAAGATCAAGACGATCAGGGTCAGTCCGAAACACCAAACCAGCGTCGATCGTATCGATTGTTTGAACTCAAATCTGAAAACACTCATATTAAGCCTCCTTCTGATAATAATGAAGGAAGATCTCTTCCAGTTCCGCTTCATGGATGTTGACTCGTACCAAATCCAACGATGCCAACTTTCGGGTCAACAGATTGATGTCGCCTTTATAAAGAAAAGAGACTTCATTGCCGGTTTGACTCAACTCATTGAGTTTGCCCAGACCCAGGCTAGCCAAATCAAAGGGGACCTTGGTTTCAAAACCGACTTTCAGGAAGGCTTCTTCTTTCATGGCTTGAACCGTATCGATCTTGACGATCTTGCCGTCTTTGATGATGGCGACCCGATCACACAGTTTCTGGACTTCTGAAAGAATATGCGAGGAAAACAAAACCGTCGCTCCGCGTTTGTTTTCTTCAGCAAGGATATCAAAGAAGATGTTCTGCATGAGCGGATCCAATCCGGAAGTCGGTTCATCCAACAGGATGAGTTTAGGAGAATGAAGCAGGCCTTGGATGATGCCGACTTTCTTCTTGTTTCCGTAAGAAAGATCATCGATCTTTTTGTTGAGATCCAGATCCAAACGGGCCGCCAATTCTTTGATGCGCTGACTGCAGTCTTTCTTATAGAAGGATGCGGAATAGTTCAAAAGGTCTTTGACCTTCATATTGTCATAATAGAAGACTTCAGAAGGCAGGTAGCCGATTTCCTGATGGATCTCTTTGGCGTGGGTGATGACGTCTTTCCCAAAGATCGTGGCTGAGCCTGTGGTCGGATGGATCAGAGCCAATAAGGTTCTGATCGTGGTGGATTTACCGGCACCGTTGGGTCCGATGAATCCAAAGATCTCGCCTTCTTCTATGCTTAAATCGACATCGATGATACCTCTGGATTTGCCATAATATTTCGTCAGCTTCTTGGTTTCAATCACTGCCATAATCGGTGTTCCTCCTTAAGGAATTTGAGTTAAAATCTACTATCTCAGTATAGCACTAAGCCTCTTAAGCAAACAAAAAATCAGTCTTACGACTGATTCATGAAGGCTTCTATGTCTGCGATCGATTTGAGGATCTTGGGAGAGAGTACTTCGTAACCGGATTCCGTGACTAAGACATCGTCTTCGATACGGATCCCGATCCCTTCGGCACTGCTGTAGAGTCCCGGTTCAACGGTGATCACCATGCCCGGTTTGAGGACCATGCCTTCGATTTGACCCACATCATGGGTATCAAGACCCAAGAAGTGAGAAACCCCGTGATAATAGACCGAATCGATCTTGGCAGGATCATCCACGATCTTGGCTTGTACGCACTCAACCATATAGCTTTGTTTGACGATGGTGTTGAGCTCTGCCATCGTGATGCCCGGCTTGATCGCCTGGATGACTTTTTCCTGAGCGTTCAATACGATGGTATAGAAGGTCTTTTGTCTGTCGGTGAATTTCCCGCTGACCGGGAAGGTCCTTGAGATATCGGCACAGTAATGACCCTGCGTTGCCCCCAGATCCAAAAGCAACAATTCCCCATCAACCAAAGTCTTCTGATTGGAGACATAGTGAAGCGTACAGGCATTGGCCCCTGACGCTGCGATCGTTTCAAACGCATTGTCACTGTTTTCCAGTGCCAACTGATGATTGAAATCCGCCACGACTTCATATTCTTTACGACCCGGTTTTAAATGACGCAGGGCATTTTCGATCCCGCGTTGGGTAATGTCGATGGCCTTCTTCATGTCTGTGATTTCTTCTTTGGATTTAATGACCCTTAAGGCATTGATCGTATGATTCAGATTGACCACTTTCATTCCGGGATACAGTTTATGGATCTTACGTCCAAAGGCTTCGCCTTCCATGACGCGGGCACTCAAGGAGTCCCGTTCGGTATCCACATACAAGACACTGACTTCATTGCGGTCGATGATGCGACCCAAGGTTGGTTCATAGTTGGACAAGGGCTGAATCAGGCTGAGTTCGCTGATGGCTTTGGCTTCGTCTTCTTTGATTGATTTTCCGACCCATTTTTCCATTAAAGGATTGGCGTCTTTGATAAACAGGATCTCTTTTTGAGTGGTCTTTGTCTTCATCAAAAGCAAGATCAGACTGTCTTCATCCAGTCCGGTCAGATAAAAGAAATTACGGTTGACACTGAAAGGATAGGTCGCATCGGCTGAGCGTTTGATCAGATCTCCCGCAAACAACACGGCCATTGATCCTTCATCCATGGCTTCAAATACTTTTAAACGTCTTAAGGCATACTGGTTCATACGATCTCCTTGGGAAAATAGACTTTCTTGTCGTCTTTGGGTTTAGCCGAAACGATGGCGGCAACGATGTTTGAAACTTGAGATAACTCCTGAATGGATCCATCCGGCATACTGATGTAGATCAAGGATTCATCTTCGGTATACGGGGTATAGGGTCTGGAAACCATTTCATCCTGATAGAAATAGTAACGGCTGTCATAGGTCAATTCGACCTGCTGTTTTATGGTTAAGCGTTGCTGATCCGAAGACACGTCTTTGTATTCAAACAAACGCCGGTTGAGAAAGCGGGAAGCCAGATCTTTCAGGATCGGATCTGTCCCTTCACTGGCCAGATGGAAACCGTAGAAACAGGCTCCTTCATCCAGATGATAGAAGGTGTTGAGATCAGAATCATCCAGTAATAATTTAAACATCGGATACTGATCGATGAGACTGGGGTTTAGTTTAAACAGATCCATAAGACGTCTGAAGAACCCGATCAAAATGGCTTCGACGGAACGGCCGACCGGATGATAATAGACTTGGTAATACATATGGTAACGGGCCATGATGTAGTCTTCGATACTATGGACACCGCTTTCTTTGACGGTCAGCTTGTCATTGGTGACTTTGAAGGTTCTCAAAATACGTTCAAGATCATATTGCCCATAGGAGGTCCCGGTAAAATAGGCATCTCTGAGGAGATAATCCATCCGATCCGCATCCAACTGACTGGATACGAATTGGGTCAAAACGGCTTTGGGATGTGTATGATCCAAAATCGAAGCGACGGTTTTGGATAAACCGGGTTTTGCGTCTTCCAAGACCCGATGGACATCCGAGTCTTCCAGGATGATGCGCTTGGTGATGGTTTCATGGTGGATCTTGGAGATGGTTTCAAAGATGTGACTGAAAGGACCGTGTCCGATGTCATGAAGGAGTCCTGCGGCCATGACGGCAAGTTTGTCTTCTTCACTCAAGAGATCTTCGATCCCGCTGATTTCATTGACCATGCGTCTGACGATCTCATAGACACCCAAGGAATGGGCAAAACGGGAATGTTCAGCTGTATGATAAACCTGATAGGTGGTTCCCAATTGATGGATGCGTTTTAGGCGCTGAACTTCCCGGCAGGCCAGTAAGTCCCAGATCAATTGATCTTCAATGTGGATATATTCATGAATGGGGTCTCTTAAGACCTTGGTTTCACTTGTTTTCTTCAACATACTTCTTCCAACAGGACGACGGCTTGCGCCACGACCCCTTCCTCGTGACCGATAAAACCCAAACCTTCGCCTCGGGTCGCTTTCAGATTGAGCCGATCTTGATCACACTGCAAAACGTCGCAGAGTTTTTCTTTCATGGCATGGATATGAGGTGCCATCTTAGGTCGCTCAATCAGGATCAACGCATCGACATTGCCGATTTTGTAGTGTTTACGATGCATCATCGATACGACTTCCTGCAGGATCAACAAGGAACTGATGCCCTTGTATTTGGGGTCGGTATCGGGAAAATGCTTACCCAGATCACCCAAAGCCAAAGCCCCTAAGATCGCTTCAGCAATGACATGCGTCAGGGCATCCGCATCGGAGTGGCCTAAACAGCCCTTGGTGTGCTCGATCAAAACCCCGCCTAAGATCAGCGGTCTGCCTTCTACTAAAGGATGGATGTCTGTGGATTGTCCGATTCTCATAAGTGCCTCGCCCTTTTATTATACCATTGTCTTTCAACACTTTATCTCTAAGCGCATGACCCTGTTCTTCATGTTTATGTTCAACACAGATTTGGGGGACTATGATAAAATTAATCCATGAAAATCATGACCTTCAATCTCCGTTACGATAATGAGACGGATAAAGAACATGCCTGGTCACGCCGTCAAAACAGTTTATTCGCCATGATTCAGAAATCCCAGGCTGATGTGATTTCGACCCAGGAAACCACCGATACGATCTTTGCTTTTCTGCAGAGTAGATTTCCGGAGTATCTTTTCGCCGGAGACGGTAGAGAACGCGATCGTTTGGGTGAACGCTGTAGTGTGATGATCAAAAAGGAAAAGTATCGCTTACTCAAGACGCAAACCGTCTGGCTCAACGGCAATTTCGATTTAGCCGGCGATAAAGATGAACAAGAAGGTTTTGCCCGAATCTGTACGATGATGCTGATCCAAGACAAAAGCACCCTGAAGAAACTCAGGATCTTCAATTGTCATTTGGCCTATCAATCCTCAGAGGCGATCCAACGCAATGGGGAAAACCTGTTGAAGTATATCAACCGCTTTGAACACACCAAGATCCCTTTTGTCCTGACAGGCGATTTCAATTCTCCCATAGATCATCCGCTTCATGCGCCGCTGTTAAAGAAGTATCATGAAGCGTACCTAAGCTTGAATCAGCCTCGGCCCAATACTTTTCATGCCTTTGGCGATCCGCAGGGCATCGCCGCCATTGATTTCATCTACACCAACACAATGACGTTTAGAAACGTCACGACCGATACGACCACCTTTGGCGGCTTGTATCCTTCTGACCATTACCCGGTCATCGCGGAGCTCATATGAACCTTACCATCAGACCAGCCGTTGAATCCGATATCAGCACGATCTTGTTCCTCATCAAGGAACTGGCGATTTATGAACGCCTGTCTGATCATGTTTCCTGTGATCTTGAAACTTTGAGGGCGGCTTTGTTTGATCGTCAGGAAGCCAAAGTCTTGTTGGCTGAAGATGGTGATGCCGTGGTAGGCTTTACTCTGTATCACTATAACTTTTCTACATTTTTAGGTAAAAAGGGCTTATACATGGAAGACATCTTTGTGGTGGAGGCCTATCGCCGCCACGGGGTCGGGAAAGCCTTGTTTTATAAGCTGATGGACATCGCCAAACAGGAAGACTGCGGCAGAATGGAGTGGTCGGTCTTGGATTGGAATTCCCCTGCGTTGGGCTTCTATCTTCGACAAGGAGCCAAACCCATGAGCGACTGGACCGTTTATCGTATCGAACTCTAAAACAAAAAAGCCTTACGGTTTTTTTTAACGGATGGTTCTGACGCTTTTGCGTTCCATGAAGGGAATCAGGATGTCTTCACAGGTATAGACACTGATATAGGGCTTCAGTAAGAATTCTTCTCCGTTTTTATAGATGAGGACATAATGATAGTAATCGATGGTTTTGCCGGAAGCTGTGGTGAGGGTTGGACGATATTCGATGTGATCCAAGACTTTATAGGACTCAAAGTTGATCGGCGGGTTCCACATGAATCCCGGTGCCAGAGTAAAGACGCTTTGATTGAAAACCATGATGTTGGTACCGCTCCAGGCAGACACACTCAACATCATCACGATCGCGATCACGGAACTCAGTTTGATTTGGAAGGTTTTACGGTCATGTTTATGACGCATTTCAAATCCTCGATATAAGACATGGTCCTTGGGAAACATCATTGCGTGAGCCAAAGGAAGCGTCCATATGGCCGCAAAGAGTGTCGATATGATCAAGGGGATCAAACCCAACCAGGGTTTGACGCCTGTCTTATAGTAACTGTATAGGGTCAAAGCCCAGAAGAAATAGCCCATCACGAAATAATTCAAGACAGCCATCGGCAGCAGACTGATCGCAAAGGCTAAAGCGTAGCTTTTTTTCTTCTGTACATGATACAGATCTTCTTTATTGGATGTGCTGTAGACATAACTTTGGTGGATCAACTCCGGAAGCAATGTAGGGGACTGAGTAAAGGACTGATCAAGACGGGCTTGAAGCGCAGCTTTGATTCGGTTTTCATAGTGACCGCCAGGAATGGTTTGTAATTTAAACGCTTCCATGCTGGTTTGATTGTGTCCCATCAAAAAGAATTTGACGGCATTTGATACAGCGAAACGGCGTTTTTGATCGATCCACGTGTCATTGGTCAAATCATGATCCAGCATACCCAGCATGTCTTCTTGGATCAGTTTGCTTAATCTGCTTCTGGAATGGGGATCGATGGCGATGGCTTGAAATTGTCCAAGGGCTTTACGATACAAATCCAAGAAGGCTTCGATGGCAGCCAAGAGCAAATCTTCATTCAACAGGTCTTGATACAGCGCTGCGGTGAAATCATCCGGATCCAAAATCATATCGACCGGTAAGATCAACGGATCCTGATTCGGACTGAACACATAATCCAAAGCCAGGATCATCGTCGGTTCATTGCTGGTTTTCAAATTTGGGATCAGGGTAAAACGTAAATCATAGCCTTGATAGGCTAAGGTGATCTGGATTTTCTGACAGTCTTTCGCATGCGGCACGTTTGAAAGAGTAATCCGTTCTCTTTTCTTGGTTGTGGCTTGGGTCAAACGGTTAAAACGGACCATTTCGATTTCAAAAGCTTTGAATAGTCGTTCAAAGCCGCGTTCATAGTTGCCGGAAGTTTTTTTAATGATCATAAAGCGCTGCTCTTTTCTTAGTAATCCAAGTTGGATTTATCTATATTATTATCGCTCATTCATGAATCGAATACCATCCTAAAGTGGCAAATTTAAGCGAAACCAAACAAAAAAACCCTTGCGG
The DNA here is from genome assembly GCA_963678045.2 of Erysipelotrichaceae bacterium. Classification (GTDB taxonomy): domain Bacteria; phylum Bacillota_I; class Bacilli_A; order Erysipelotrichales; family Erysipelotrichaceae; genus UBA2212. Next base: position 154,828 of record CAXXCK010000004.1, read on the forward strand.
GTTTTTAGACTTTCAAGAATTTTTCGACATCCAATACAAAGATGGTGGCCCCGCCGACATTGACTTCCAAGGGGAAAGAGGCATAACGGCCAAGATCATAAGAAGCCGTGGAAGGAACCACTTCAGTTCTGGTCTGGCTTTCTTTTTTGATGAGGTCGATGCATTCATCGACTTTGTCATCTTCGGTTCCGATCAGAAAGGTCGTATTGCCGATCTTCAGGAAGCCTCCGGTGGTCGATAATTTCGTCACAGAATAATTGGCTTTGGTGAGCTCGCTTTGCAGTGTATGGCTGTCTTCGTTGGACACGATCGCAATGATGAGTTTCATATGAAGCCTCCTCTAAGCCTATTATACAACAACAATCGCTAGACGTTGAAACGGAAGTGCAGGATATCCCCGTCTTGAACCAGGTATTCCTTGCCTTCGATGCGCATTTTACCGGCATCTTTGACGGCTTGTTCAGTCCCGTATTTCATGATGTCTTCATAATGATACGCTTCAACTTTGATGAAGCCTTTTTGGAAATCGGTATGAATGACGGCTGCACATTCCGGAGCCTTCATGCCTTTTCTGAAGGTCCAAGCCCGACATTCATCAGACCCTGCCGTTAAGAATGACCACAGGCCCAACAGATGATAGGTGGCTTTGATGATCTTATCCAAACCGCTTTCGGTATAGCCCAGTTCTTCCAGGAAGAAGGCTTTTTCATCCTCTTCAAGCAAGGACAACTCTTCTTCGATCTTGGCACAGATGGCGATGACGTCACTGTTTTCGGATTCGGCAAACGCTTTGACCGTTTGGAAGTAGGCGTTTTCTTCCGGTTTCTTGACTTCTTCTTCAGACATGTTGGCGATGTAGATGACTGGTTTGGCTGTCAACAGGTGATAGCTTTTGAGGACTTCCTGCTCATTTTTATCCAAACTTAAAGAGCGGACTGATTTGCCTGCCAACAAGACATCATTGACCTTGGTCAACAAGGCAAATTCATAGATCCCGTCTTTGTCTTTGGACTTAGCTTTGCGTTCCACTTTAGACAACGATTTCTCAATGGATTGCTGATCGGCGATGATGAGCTCGAGGTTGATGACTTCGATGTCATTGAGCGGATCGATTTTCGCATGGACATGGGTGATGTTGGGGTCGTCAAAACAACGAACGACATGACAGATCGCATCGACTTCGCGGATGTGGGACAGAAACTGATTGCCCAGTCCTTCGCCTTTTGAGGCGCCTTTAACCAATCCGGCGATGTCGGTGAATTCAAAAGTCGTATAGATCGTTTTCTTGGGCTTAAAGATCGTCACCAGATCATCAACGCGGTGGTCTTTGACTTCGACCACGCCGACATTGGGATTGATCGTGGCGAAGGGATAATTGGCGGCTTCCACTTGAGAGTGGGTGATCGCATTGAAGAGGGTGGATTTGCCGACATTAGGCAATCCGACGATTCCGGCGGTTAGAGGCATTATTCAGTTGTCTCGCTTTCTGCTTTTTGAACGATTTTCTTTAGTTTCTTCTCAAAATCACTGCGGTCCAGCATAACAGCGGCGCCACAGCCTAAACATTTAATCTTGATATCAGCCCCCATCCGGATGATTTTCCAGGTCTTGGCTTTATGACAGGGGTGTTCCTTCTTCATTTCGACGATGTCGTTTAAATCATAGCCTGACATACTTCAGTTTCCGTTTCTAAGGGTATACGCATCCAAGGTATTCTGCAGTAAGGTGACGATCGTCATGGGTCCGACGCCTTTGGGAACCGGCGAGATGGCTCTGACCAGATCGACGACGTTGTCAAAATCGACATCCCCGACCAGTTTATCATCGACCTTATTGATCCCAACATCCACGACGGCCGCCTTTTCACTCAGAAAATCCCGGGTGATCATTTTCGGTTTCCCGATCGCGGCGATGACGATGTCCGCCATACGGGTGTATTTGGGAATATCGACTGTCTTGGAGTGACAGATGGTGACCGTACAGTTCTCGTTGGTCAAAAGTTGAGCCAAGGGTCTGCCGACCAGCTGTGAGCGTCCCAAGACCACCGCATGGGCTCCCTGCAGAGGGATTTGATAGGTCTTAAGTAAAGTCACCACGCCTTTGGCAGTACAGGGGACAAAACCCGGTTCATTCATGACCAGTTTCGTCACGTTGACCGAATGAAGTCCGTCGACGTCTTTGTTTGGATCGATGGTTTCGATGATGGCTTTGGAAGGCATCCGGTTGGGTAAAGGCAATTGAACCAGGATCCCGTCTACGTTTTGATCCGCATTGAGTTTCTTCACCTCAGCGATGATTTCTGCTTCAGTGCTGTCTTCAGGCAAGTTGACGATTTCCGACAAGAGCCCGACCCGATTACAGGCCTTGGCTTTGTTGGTGACATAGGAAATCGAGGCCGGATTGGATCCAACCAGGATGACTACCAACTTGGGCAAGCGTTTGCCTTGCTCACTCAATTCAGTGATCGTGGCTTTGAGTTGTGTTTCGATATCGAATGCGCACTGCTTTCCGTCGAGTAGAATGGACATGGGTGTACCCTAGCTTTCGTAAAGTATACTGACCGGTCCGTCATTGACCTGAGTGATTTCCATCATGGCCCTGAAGGTTCCGGTTTCTACAGGCACTGCTTTTCTCAGCAAACTGTTGAACGCTTGATAAAGCAATTCAGCAGCAGCGGGATCCATCGCTTTCGTAAACGAAGGACGATGGCCTTTCGCGGTATCCGCATAGAGCGTAAACTGGGAGATCGATAAGAGCGAACCCTTCACATCGATCAAAGACAGATTCATCTTGCCTTGATCATCTTCAAACAAACGGGCAAGCGGGATCCGATGGGCCATTTTGGTGACCTCTTCGATTGTGTCTGTGTCGCAAAACCCCACATATAATACACAACCCGGACCGATCTGTCCAACGGCTTTCCCATTGACGGTGACCTTGGCTTCTTTGACTTTTTGGACGAGCACTCTCATATATCTTTATTTTACTCTACTCTTGGATTTGTTAGAATAAGAATGAGGTAAATTCATGAAACAACCGTTGGCTTATCGCTTACGACCCCAATCTTTGGACGAAGTCCTTGGACAAAGCCACATCCTACAGGAAAAAGGGCTCTTAAAACGCTGTATCGCCGAGAAACGCTTGTTCTCGATGATTTTCTTTGGTCCTCCCGGTTCGGGTAAAACCACGGTTGCTTCGATCTTAGCCAAAGCGGTCGATCTTCCCTTAAAAGAATTCAACGCGGTGACCGGCAATAAGAAAGACCTGGACGAGATCTTTTCTGAAGCCAAGATCGCCGGACAGCTGGTTTTAGTGGTCGATGAAGTCCATCGTTTAAACAAAGACAAACAGGATCTGTTGTTGCCGTATGTGGAAGACGGCAAAGTCATCATGATCGGACTGACCACCACCAATCCCTATTTCTCGATCAATCCGGCCATTCGTTCCCGTTGTCTGTTGGTCGAATTCAAAGCCCTCAATGAAACCGAGATGAAACAAGCCATCGATCAGGCCTTGCATAATCCGATCGCCGGACTTCAAAACATCCTCATCAATGATGACGTCAAGGAAGCGTTGGTCAAGATGAGCAACGGCGATGTCCGAATCGCGCTCAATACGCTAGAAGTGCTCAGTATCGTTTATCCCGACACCCCGATCACCCCCAATGAATTGACGATCTTGCATCTTTCCGGCAATCAGAATTTCGATTCCGGCGATGACGGGTATTATGATGCCTTGAGTGCGTTTCAGAAATCGATCCGAGGATCCGATGTCGATGCGGCTCTGTATTATCTGGCCCGTTTGATCGTGGCTGAAGATCTGGATTCGATCGAAAGACGGCTCTTGGTTACGGCTTATGAGGATATCGGTTTGGCCAATCCGGCCTTGGTGGGACGTGTCATTGCGGCCATCGATACCGCCAGACGAGTCGGTTTTCCCGAAGCCATCATCCCGCTAGGAGACATCATCATCGATTTGACCTTATCCCCAAAATCCAAAAGCGGGGTCAATGCGATCTCTAAAGCCCTCGAAGAAGTCAAAAATCATCCTTTACCCGTACCGCCCTATCTGCGTTTGACTCCGGTCAACATGAAGGATGACGACAAATACGATTACGGCAGACCCGACATCTGGGCTAAGATCCAGTATCTGCCTGATGGGGTCCAGAACTTGCCGTTTTATACGCCGAACACCAGTTCACCGTATGAGAACACGCTTAAAAATAACTTGGAAGCCCTCAACAAGATCAAACGAACCAAAGATCTCAAATCCTTGAAATAAGAAATCCTGACCTGGATTTCTTTTCTTAACCGTTTCTTAACACGAAGACCCTTGTGCATCTCTAAGGAAACGACTATACTTGTCATATCGACAAACTTCGATATGAGGAACCCATGACATCCAATACCCTTCATCTTTCCACGATGTATAAAGCCTTCTGTGATGAGAACCGGCTCTTGATCATCGACTTTCTGACTCACGGCGAACACTGTGCCTGTGATCTTTTGGAACAGCTTGAGATCGGGCAATCGACCTTATCGCATCACATGCGCATCCTGATCGACAGCGGGATCGTCACGGCCCGAAAGTCCGGTAAATGGACCTATTACGCTTTAAGTGAAGCCGGCTGTGATAAAGCCGTTACAGACTTAACGAATTTTGTTTCCATCAAAGAAAGCAAAAACACACCCTGTGTGTGCGAGGACACTGAAGCATGAAAAACGAAGGCATTAATTTTTTCCAGAAATATCTGACCCTGTGGGTCGCATTATGTATGGGTCTGGGCGTTCTGATCGGCAGGTTCTTTCCTGCTTTCCCTGCCTTTTTTAATCAGTTTGAGCTTGCCCATGTCTCCATTCCGGTCGCGATCCTGATTTGGGTCATGATTTATCCGATGATGATGAAAGTCGATTTCCAATCGATCAAGAATGTCAGAAACAATCCAAAAGGGTTGTATGTCACCTGGATCACCAACTGGGTCATTAAGCCTTTCACCATGTTTGCGATCGCGTATTTCTTCTTCTTCGTCATCTTCAAAGCCTGGATCCCCTCGGGTCTGGCCACTGATTATCTGGCCGGTGCGATTTTGTTGGGGGCTGCGCCTTGTACTGCCATGGTGTTTGTTTGGAGCACCTTGACCAAAGGCAATCCGGCTTATACCGTCGTTCAGGTCGCTACCAATGATTTGATCATATTGATTGCCTTCATCCCCATCGTCAAATTCTTACTGGGAGTCAGTCAGGTCAGTGTCCCTTGGGACACCTTGATTTTGTCTGTTGTCTTGTTTGTGGTCATCCCGTTGGCTGCGGGCATCTTGACCAGAGTCATGGTGGTCCGTAAAAAGGGCAATGCTTATTTTGAAAAGAACTTCTTGCCGCGTTTCGACAACGCGACCGTGGCAGGTTTACTGTTGACGCTGATCTTGCTGTTCTCTTTCCAGGGTGAAACCATACTCAATTCCCCGTTTCATATCCTGTTGATCGCCGTCCCGCTGACGATCCAAACTTTCCTGATTTTCTTTATCGCTTACTTTGCTTCCAAAGTTTTAAAGCTGCCTCATGACATTGCAGCCCCAGCCGGAATGATCGGCGCTTCGAATTTCTTTGAGCTTTCCGTCGCTGTCGCGATTGCCTTATTTGGAACCAGTTCACCGGCCGTTTTGGCAACGGTCGTCGGGGTCTTGACCGAAGTTCCCATCATGCTGATCCTGGTCAAGATCGCCAACAAGACCACGGCTTGGTTTGAAACAGAAAGTACGCCGGCGGTTGTTCCCGTTTTGGAAGAACAGCCTGCAGAGGTCTAATCTACGATGTCAAAAGCCCTGGTGATCGATTTCTTGTATTTGGATCTGGAAGTCTGTCAACGCTGTCAAGGTACTGAACAGGCCCTTTCGTTGGCCTTAAGTGAGATCACAAAACAGCTCAAGCATGAAGGATACGAGATCACCTTGCATAAGATCAATGTGAAGTCCTTGGCTTTGGCCCACAAGCATCGCTTTCTCAGTTCCCCGACGATACGGGTCAATGGCCGTGATCTTACCAAAGACTTGAAAGAAAGCTTGTGTGAGGATTGCGGTACATTGTGCGGTGATCAAGTCGATTGCCGGGTATGGATCTATCAAGGGCAGACTTATACGACCCCGCCTTCAGAAATGATCAAAGAAGCAATCCTGAATTCTCTCAACGATTCCAGTCCGATCGAACCAGCGCCCTATGAGTGTCCATCCAATCTGATCCGCTATTTTGAAGGACTGTCTCATAAACAGGAAGCAGCCCCAACCATCCATCTTAAGCATCTTTAATTCCCCCGCTTGGCGACAATCAAGCCCAGGAGCCCAATGAAAAGTGTCTTGTTTATCTGTATCCATAACTCAGCCCGCAGTCAAATGGCCGAAGCTTTCCTGAACCGTTTGGGCAAAGGCGAGTATGTGGCAGAAAGTGCCGGTTTGGAACCGGGAACCTTAAATCCTTATGTCGTTGAAGTCATGAAAGAAATCGGGTATGACCTCAGTCAGAATGAAACCAAGTCCGTCTTTGATTTCCACAAAGCCGGAAAGAGTTATACCTATGTGGTTAAAGTCTGTGATGCTTTAAACGGCCAGCGCTGTCCGATCTTTCCGGGAGCCGTCAACACGCTCAACTGGAATCTGGAAGATCCTTCTTCTGCCAATGGAACGCATGAAGAAAAATTGGCACGGACCAGAATGATCCGTGATCTGGTTTTGGCGAAGGTCAACGCCTTTCTGGCCGATCCCTTATCCAGTCAACAAGCCTAGAAAAAATCCTTGGAAGGAGTCTGTTCGATTAATTGTGACAGATAAATAAAAGGGCTAAATTAGAGAGCTAACTGCCGATATTGAATCGGAGTTAGCTCTTTTAATTGTTCCTGAAATCTTTCTTCATTGTAATAGATAACGTAATCTGAGACAACCTGAATCATTCTTTCTTCAGTAAGATGCTTAAATAAGTAGACAGATTCGGTTTTTAAGGCACTGAACCAGGACTCAATCGGGACGTTGTCGACGCAGCTTCCTTTGTAGGAGACACTGTGGATGACGTTGTTTCGTGTAAGGATATCCTTATAAAGTGTAGAAGTGAACTGAAACCCTTGATCTGAATGAAGGATAAGATTCTTCCGTTGATGCTCTAAAACGATTTTAAAAGCTTTAGACAGGGTGTCAAAGACGATCTGATTTCCGTTATGGCGTGACAGAGTATAAGCGATGATCGACTTGTCATAGAGGTCCTTAATGGCACAGATATACAACTTTCTCCCCAGTGGGAAAAGATAACTGATGTCGATCGACCATTTCTGATTGGGTCCTGTTGTGCTAAAATCTCTTTGAAGAAGATTCGGGATATGGTGGTGTGCTAACTTGCCATATTTGTGTTTCTTCTTTCGGATGACGGATTGGACACTGTTCAATCTCATGTATCGGTATACGGTCCCGTTGGTTAAACAGATGCCGTATACCTTTTTAATGTTCATCCGTAAACGCCGAATACCTTGTCTATTATCCTTCGTATACAGTTCTAACACGATTTGGTTGATGGTTGAGTCAAACGCCTTATAATCTGGCCTACCTAAGTGAATCCAGCTGTAATACCCATTTCTGGAACACTGGAGCACGCGACAGAGTTTCGCGATTGGATATCTGTCCTTTAATCGATCAATCACTTTAAACTTGGATCTCGCTTCCTTAGGTAGGCCATCGTTTTTTTTATGTCTTCAATCATCCTGATATGTTTGATCAGTTCCTCTTTATTCATATCTTCGAGTTGGACTGACTTTGGTCTACCTCTAGGCTTTCCTCCTTCGATCTTTCTTCCTCTCCCATCGATGATTCTCCCGTCCCTCAACTTCATATCCCGCCACTTTCGAATCCTCTTAGGACTACCCAAATTATATTCAAGTGCCAGTTCATTTGACGTCTTTTCTCCACTCATATACAACTCTAGAATCTTCTCCTTCTCTTCAATCGTATACACTGCGTGCTTTATGGTCTTTCTTTCTCTCATTCTTTTCTCCTTGTGTTTAGCCTATAAAAAAACACACTAGATTTCAAGTTTCTAATGTGTCCTTTTATTTATCTGTCCCTTTTATCTAAACTAACTCAAGTCCAAGGATTTTTTTTATTCGATGACGAAGTCACCGCTGATGGATTTGAGATAGACTTTGATTTGACCATCGCCGATGGTGATCGACTGATTGTGTCTGGGCGTATCATAGTGGGCATCGCCGATATGCAACTCCCCGCTGTTGGAGATGAACGCGATCGTCAAGCCTTTGTTTTCAATGCCCAGTTGGAGTTCGTAATCACCGCTGACCGTGTTGGCACTGAGATTTTTGATCGAATCGGCTTTGAAACACCCATCGCCGGAGGTCGTATTGGCTCGAATCTCTGACGCGTTGCCTTCATACTCGATGTCACCGCTGACGGTTTCAATACTCAGAGCACTGCCGTCATGGTCTTCGATTTCAACATCACCGGTGACGGTCTTGAGTTGAAGATCGCCGGAAACATCAGACAGGTTCACGTCACTGGAGACCCCGATGATTTTGGTTTTTTGGGTCTTGGTTTCATCGACACCGATGTCCCCTGAGACACTGTGCAGTTCCAAGGATTCGATCGTCAAATCATCCAATTTAATGTCGCCGCTGACCGTCTTACAGATGACTTCACGCATGAGCTTAGGGATCTGGATGGCCAGATCGACCGGATCAAGGCTGCTCTTGAAGAACTTGTTGACGGAAGAAACGGTCACAAACAGGGTCTTGCCTTCTTGTTTGGTGGTCACTTCAGTCGAGAGTTTACCCAAGAGGCTTCTGGATATTTCGTAATCAACATGAGTCTGTTCGTCATCTGAAGGGACGATCGTCACATCCGCGTGCAAGCCCTCAACGACCAGTCTGTCTACTTGTTCATTAAAAGTCTTGTTGTGATCGGAACTGGTTGCGTTTTGGCTTTCCAACCGTTTCAGATCGAGCGATTCTACCAGATCTTTTACAGATCCCAAATGTTCGATGATTTCCTGCTCAGTCTTGCCTTCACTGAGTCCGATGTCAAAATGTTCTTTGAAGTCAGCCATCAGTTCATCCCTGTCTTTGGGATCGAGTCCTGACAAAGCCTCTTCGAGTGCTTTTAGATATTCTTTCTGTGTCATAATGGGTCCCCTTTCTATTGGATCAACCGTTCGACTTGACCAATGAATTCTGTCCATCCGGATTTCAGTTCATTGGTATAGGCACTGCCTTTTTCAGTCAGTTTGTAGTATTTCCTAGCCGGTCCTCCTGGTGTTTCTACCAGATAAGTGTCGAAATATTCCTCATCTTTGAGTCGCCTCAGCAACAGATACAAGGTTCCGCTGGCCACGCTCATTTCCTGAGAAATAGTTTCGGTCAGTTCATACCCGTACTTGTCGCCTTTTGCCAACTGGGATAAGACGCAGAGTTCAAGTACGCCTTTTTTAAATTGAGCATTCATGAGATTTCCTCCTGATAGGAATAATATATCACTATGTATGTAGTAATGCAATATACTTTGCATAAAAATATATAAAAATAAAAGACAGCGGTGAGTGCAGTAGTAAAGTAAAAGTAGACATTAAGAAAAGACAAGTTCTTTGATTAAAGTCTACTTTCTACATATTCTATAAACAGGAGGAGACGTATGGGAAGAAATAAAGGCGGAACAAACAAGAAATACAGTGTGGAAGACAAATTGAAGATAATAAATCGGTATTTAGATCAACATGAATCCCTAAGAGAACTCGGACGAGAGTTAGGAATCTCTCATCAGAATATCGGGAGATGGATCGTCCAATATGACAGGGACGGAGCAGAAGGACTGAAACCCAAGAAAAAAGGGAATCCTTATTCGGCTCTGCATACGAGTAAATCCTTGAGTGAGCTGGATCGATTAAGACTCGAAAACATGAAACTTAAGGTGGAGTTAGCGCGAGCAAAAAAAGGATACACAGTGAAAGGAGTGGGTTCAAAGAAGGAGTACGTCACTTTAAACGGCAAGAATATCAAATCACAGAAGAACTCGAATCAGAATTCGGAGTCAGTGAGTTATTGAGTTATCTCAATTTGAATCGGTCAGGGTACTATAAGTGGCTTAAGCGTAGAGAAACGCTTAATCAGTATGAGATGAATCGCCGTGATCTGACTTTACTTTTACAACAGGAACATAAGAAACACAAGAGTTATGGGTATCATCGCCTGGCAGCAGTGATCAAAAGCAACACAGGATGGGTATTCTCAGATCACCTGGCCCACGTGTGTGCGAAAACGGCGGGAATCAGATCCGCAGCAAAACACTATCACTATTTAAAAACCGGTGAAGAAAGCATAATCTATCCAAATCAGATCCAGGGCTGGTGGAACGCTTCAGAACCCTTAGAAATCGTCGTATCGGATATGACTGAACTTCGAAACAAGGGAACTAAATATGAGTGGACTTATGTCTTGGATACCTTCAACAATGAGATTATCGCTTCCGCATTATCTCCATATCGAGGTGATCCGAAGCCTTACTTCCAGTGTCTCGAGCAGTTGAAAGCCAAAATAAAAGGAGCAGAGAAGTCCACAGTTCTTCACACAGACCAAGGGACAGTCTACTCCAGCCGAGCTTTCACCCGAGCTCACCAAAATTATAACATACGCCGTTCGATGAGCCGAAGCGGAACACCGACCGATAATCCGATAATCGAAGCGATAAACGGTTGGGTAAAAGCAGAACTGTATTTAGATTTCAACATTCGACATACTGATCACTTCGAGAAAGTCATAACGGATTTTATTTTCTATTTCAACAACGATCGCCCAGCTTACGCTTTACAATACAAAACCCCAGTTCAATATAAGACTGACCTGGGGTTTACATAGTCTTTTATTTAGTTGTCTACTTTCGCTTTACAAGTGCAGGTGAGGCTGTCTTAATGAATGACGTTTTCGGGTTTATGATCAGGGCTGAAAGGTTCAAGATGTGAACTGACCTGAACCATGGAATCTTCGAAATGATCTTGTAAGACTTGTTCGATCGTGTGGGACAGATAATGTGCATCGATCAGACTGGTGTTGGGTTCAAGTAAGACATGCAGGTCAATGAACAGATTGGCCAAGGTCCCTCTTGAACGGATGTGATGGACGCCTTTGACTTCAGGTAAACGATTAACGACTTCAGCGATGATTTTTTCCTCAACGACTTTAGAATCCAACAGGATCGCACTGGCCATTTTAAAGATCTCTAGCGCTGCTTTCAAAATAACGGCTGCGACAAACAGGGAAACCAGCGGATCGATCCAGACCGGTAGACCCATTTTAACCAAGACCAAGGATAAGATGACGCCGATGGTCACAAACACATCACTGCGGGTATGAAGGGCATCGCTCATCAGTAAAGTCGAATGCAGTTTCTTCCCTGCGTTGTATTCATACACCGTGACAAACAGATTGATGACCAGGGTCGATGCCATAACGGCAAAAGTCCAGATGTCGATGGTCGGGGTGACTGGATGGGAAAACTTACTGATGGCTTCACTGAAGATGTTGATCGCCAGATAAAACAACATCCCGACGATCATCAATGAACTCATCGTCTCGTATTTATGATGGCCATAGGGATGATCATCATCCACAGGTTTACTGGCAAAAGACATGCCCACCAATCCGATGATGTTGCTTGATCCATCGGTCAAAGAATGATACCCGTCTGCCAGCACAGAGGCTGAATCCGTGATCATCCCTAACCCGATCTTGGCAAAAGCCACGGCCAGATTCGCAAATAGAATGACCCATAAAATGCGTTTAATTGATTTAAAAGACCCAGTCATGTTGTTTTCTCCTTTGGGTATAAAAAACCCACGGTACATATTCTGTCCCGTGGATCTATTTTCCACTGCCATATTGGCCCAGCCCCACGAACTATTCGTTCATCGCCTGCTCAGTTTCATCTATTTTAGCCTTATTCCTCTGTTTTTGTCAAATACATATCGCCGAAATACATTGATTACTGTTCAATAATCCCCAGCAAAGCCTGATTAAAGTCAGCCTCGGTCTCGTGAGGTGTGTGTCCGGCACTTGGGAAGATAAAAGTCTGTGAAACAGTAACCGTTGATTTGATCTCATCCATGGCTTCAATCGGGATCCAGGTATCCTTTTGGCCCCACATCAGGTTTATTTTCAGGGTCAAGCCCTTCACATCTTGAATCATGACGTTCTTAGAGGTTTTAACGAATTGTACTAACCCGTTGAGTGTCCCTTTGGTCAAGACCGGCGCCAGATAACCCTCGACTGCTTCTTGAGGGACGTTTTTCTGATAGACATCTGTCAGCAGTTTTTTAAAGTTATCTTGGTTAAACAACGCATATCTGAAGATCACTTTGGCCCAGGCTCCGACCGGCGTGCTCATGAGCCATCCGAAGTTTGAACTTTTCTGGGTGACAGCCCCATCAATCATGGTGATGTCGATCAGCCGCGACGGCTTTTGAAGCGCCATGGCCAAAGTGGTCGAGGCCCCCATCGAGTGCCCTACCAGGTGCCAATCGGATTCACTGGTGTGTCGTTGATCATAATCCTCCAACATTTCCCACAAGAAAGCCGCAAAATTGGATTGAGTATATTTCAGGTCTGTCGGTTTATCGCTGTAACCAAATCCCGGCAAATCGACCGCAATGACCGTATAACCCTGCTCACTGAGAAAATCAGCGTTGTGTCTGAAGGAGAAGGTGGACGCCATCAAGCCATGGATCAACAGGATCTTGCCTTTTTCCTCACCCACAGCAGGATACACTTGCGTATGCAGTGTCAGCCCGCTTTTCGTCGTAAAAAAGACCGAGTTAGGATAAGGTTTATCTGGGACAAGATTCGTATACTCGGTTGGAATAAAATAGGGTATAATCAACAGGAAAATCAAAAGATACAATAGGGCTTTGGCGATTTTTTTGATCATAAGGTTTCTCTTTCACATTATAATCGTTTCGATGTCACGCTGTGAGTGAATCGCATATAATATCTCTATGAAAACTTACCTTTCAAAAATCAGACACCCTTTCCAACTTCAAGGTTCTATTTCAAAAAAGAACTATTTTGAAGGGTGGTACTATAAGCAAGTTCACCTTGATAAGGACAAAACGGTCAGTTTTATTTTCGGAATCAGTACCAACAAACAAGATCCCCACAGTTTTATTCAAGTCATCCAATCCAATCCCTTGGTCACGTCCTATTTTAAATTCCCGCTCGCCTCTTTTCAGATCGATGGGGCCTCTTATGCAATCGGCAAGAATCGATTCAGTCTCCATGAACTGGAACTGCATCTGGCTCAAGAAGACCTCATCATCGATGGTCTTTTGACTTTCAGCGATCATCAATTCTTACAGCACCGAGTGTTCATGCCCAACATCATGGGACCTTTTGCTTATGTCCCCAACATGGAATGCAATCATGGGGTCATCAGTATGCATCATCACGTCAATGGAACACTGATCATCAATCATGACTCTTATCACTTCAAACAAGAAAGCGGCTATCTGGAGAAAGATTGGGGAACCTCATTTCCTAAACGATACATCTGGATCCAGGGTAATCATTTCAATCAAGTCAAAGGCAGTTTCATGGCCAGTATCGCCGATATCCCATTTTTGGGTTTGGCTTTTGAAGGCATCATCGCTCAGCTGGATCTGGGTAAAAGGCGACTTCGTTTTGCGACCTACAACGGAGCCAAATTGAGTTCATTGACTAAGACCGGCGACGGATTTGAGTTTGTCTTGAAGAAGGGCACAACGACGCTGCAGGTCACCGCCCATTTACCGGTGACCGGAAAACTGAAATCCCCTCATTTGGGTTCCATGACTAAAACCATCAAAGAGGGCTTGGGCGGAAACATCGAGCTTGTGCTGAAAGAAAAAGGCCAGAAGGAACAGATGTTCACCTGTGACCACTGCGGTTTAGAAATCGAAGGGTATCTGAAAGACTAGTTTTAGTTAGCTCGACTTTGGCAGAGGTCAATGATTCCTTCGAGGATGATCATGAGATGTGTTTAATGATGATGATGAAACGCGACAGAGTACCTCTATTACAGGCATTCGTGTATTATAAAACTATGAAAGAGACGGACCTTCCCGTGACTTGGGTGAACGGTTGCACACAAAATTCATAACACTTCAAAACACGACGGTCGAAGGATCCATAACTTCTGAGAAGTTCCTGGTCCAAGGATTACGTTGGGTCGACCACAGTCCAATCTATTTTCTCAGCAATACTTTTGTCATGGGTGGATTCAGTGCTTTGATCCTGGGGATCGGATTATGATGATGTCACGCTCATCCATTAGCCAGCTTGAACAGGAATGGGCCCACCATAAGTATGCCGTCTTAGAAAAGGATCCGGCCGCTTATCAAAAAATCAGGACCTTGCTTAAGCAGAAACAGGATCCGGATGTCAGCCAAATACGTTCCTTGATCAAGGAAGCCTATCTTCAAGAAGCCAATGAAGGTCGGGAAAACAATGCCTTGCTTCATGTATGGGGCTATTTCAAACACTGTGCTACCCCTGAAGAAAAAGCTGTGTTTGAGGAAAAACACAGCCTATGGTTGAGTCACAAAGGGTCATTGCTTGATCTGAAAAGAGAACTTTATGCTTTGTCTATCAAATACGATCAGGTCTATTTGCTTAACTCGAGCTATTTTGACACGATCAGATAAGACTTAGGCTTCGATCAGTTTTCGCAGATAGTCGTTGGCGAATAACAGGTCTTCTTTCCAGTTGGGATTTCCCACATACCAGAATTCACCCACATACAAGGCAACCCCTTGTCTTTTTAGTTCCCCAAGGGCTTCTTTAAAACGGGTATCCCCTTGACCATATGGGATCTCACGGTATTTGCCTTCCACGATTTCTTTCATGTGGGCAGCGACGATGTGTCCGTGTCCACTTTTGATGTCGTCTTCAACACTGATCTTGGAGATACGCGAGGCATTGGTGACGTTGCCCAAATCCGGATAGATCTGTAGATAGGGCGAATCATTCTGTACCACATACGCTGTTGCTTTTTTGACAGTATCCATAAACAAGGTTTCCATGGTTTCAAACGCCAAAACGACACCGTACTTTGAGGCGATTTGAACACAGGTTTGAAGATTGGTCGCGAAATTCGACACCGTTGATTCATCCCGTTCTTCATAATAGACGTCATAGCCCGGAAACTGAATGAGCCGGATGCCGCACTTCAAGGCAAACGCACAGGCTTTTTCTACGATTTCAAGTCCCTTGGCTTGTAAGAGGGGATCGTGAGACCCCAAAGGATACTTACGAAGGGCACTTAAACACATGGATAAGACCGGGATGCCTACTTTTTTGCTGGCACTCACGATTTCATCGGCTGTCGGATCAAAGTCTTCGATTCGAATCAATTTGGCTTGGGTTTCATCGATACTGATCTCGACATAATCAAAGCCGCTTTCTTTGGCTGCGTTTAGTTTTTCTTCCCAGGTCAGGGTAATCGGCATGGCTTTTTCATAAAGGCCCAATTGATATGATCTATTTTTGTCCATAATAGGCATTCTTTCCGTGTTTTCTCAGAAAGTGTTTATCGAGCAAGGTTTGTTGCATCGGCTGAATGTCCGGATTCATGACTTGAACGTGCCAAGCCATCATGGCAACTTCTTCCATGACGACCGCTTGATGAACCGCATCAACGGCACTGTTTCCCCAAGCAAAAGGACCATGGCTGGCCACGACGACGCCTTTGACGAAATTGGGATCCAGATCCTTGAAACGATCGATGATCGCGGTTCCGGTCTTGAGTTCATAGTCCCCTTTGATTTCAGCCTCCGTCAACAAACGGGTACAGGGAATTTCTCCATAATAGTAGTCCGCATGTGTCGTGCCATAAGCAGGGATTGGTGCCTTGGCTTGAGCGAATATGGTTGCCCAGCGGGAATGGGTGTGGACAACGCCTTTGATGTCTTTAAAGGCTTTATAGAGTTCAAGATGGGTCGGAGTATCGCTGCTGGGCTTGTAGTGACCTTCAACGACTTTGCCATCCATATCGACCAAAACGATGTCTTCCAGTTTCAGGGAGTCATATTCGACTCCTGAAGGTTTGATGGCGATGATGCCTTTTTCACGGTCAATGGCAGAGACATTGCCCCAAGTGAAGACGACCAGTCCCATTTTAGGAAGCAACAGATTTGCCTCTAAGACTTCTTGTTTTAATTTTTCTAACATACATCCTCCTAGTCGCTGATCACGTAGACCGCGGCTTCGTTTTGGGTATGATTACTGGAATAGATCAGGTCATGATCTTTGAAGTTGACCACGTTGAGATTGGCAGGACCGACCCCTTTATCGATGATCGTGGTTTCATATTTTCCGTTACGAAACTGGACCATGAAAAGATCAGCGGCTTCACGGCGGATTCCGCCGATGAAACTATTGATGCCTCGGATCTTCGCTCCGACCAAGGTGTGGGCGAAATCGATCACATAGGGATAACTGTAGACATCTTTATAAGCGCCGTCGATTTTCTTATAGATCTTGATGACGTTACCGTGAAATGGTTCAATCGTCATAATTTCTTCTTCACCGTCATGGTCGATGTCGATGAGGGCAATCTCCCCGATGGGTTTATCCATGATCTGCTGGACTTTCCAATCTTCAGATCCTTGCGGAACAGTAACTTTGAAGACACCTTGATCAGCGGTAAAATAGCCCCCGTCATTGTGAGAAGAACGGGAGTAGCCGTGGTTTCGGGACAAGCCTTCTTTGAGAATCTTTAAGGTCAAGCCTTGATTGAGATCGTCCGGAAGCACTGCGCCGTAGATCTTTCCTGGATCGCTCCAGTCTTCTTTGTCTTTTTTGGTGTTGGCGATGGTCCCAGCAATGAAATAAACTTTCCCGTCAGCTTCGATCAGGTCGAAACGATGGAGATAGGGCAGATAAAGGATGTCTTTGAACGTAAAGCCCTTTTCCTTATCGTATGTGACCCAGGTCAAATGGGCTCCGCTGGGACTTTCTTTCAAATAAAACCCATTGACAGCTAAGAATTGATTCTTGCGCATGGGGATCGGGATCATCGACATCGTGCCGCCGCCTTTTTCCCAAACGACTTTTTTATGTTGGAAATCTTGTCCGCTGTAAGCAAAACAAGGATGATCCTTTTCCTCGCTCGCGAAGAAGAGATGAAGTTCATCATCGAGGGTTATGGCTGCGCTTGAGTAAGAACGATACAGTTCGTCCAAGCGTATTTTCTTGATATTCATGGGTTTCTCCTGTCTTAAAAAACAAATACCGGGGTTTTAGCCCGGTATTTGTCACTTTTTGTACTTTTCTAGCAGACCGCTGGCTAAGATTTTCTCTTTGGCTTCCGCATCGGAAAGAACATTCTTCAAGCCAATGATGATGATACCTTTGGCTTCAGCGTCCTTAAACATCGATACGAAGTTCAGCGGACAGAAGACGGCATCATAGGTTGTGGCAGAACTCTTACCTTCTGAGATGGAACAGTGATGGATCTTTGTCAGGGGCACATTCAAATCTTTGAAGGCCTTTTCAACTCTCATCTTCATCATTAGACTGGTTCCGGCACCATTCGCACAGGATACTAACACTTTCATGCTTTATTCCTCCTTTGTCGTCCTCATTATAGAACTTATTTGTTGATTTTTTCTAAGTAAGCCGGGTAATCATCCGTGATCAGGAAGTAGGTGTCTTTATGACGTGCATACTGGATCTGCGGAATAGCCAACATACCGATAACAATGATACCAACACCAACGAATCCGACGATTTCACCATAAGAAGCCATGAAATGCAGGAAGTAAGTGAAGGCTGGCCATACAACGGCCCAGTCCCACATGCCTAAGTATCCGCCGTAAGCGGCCAATCCGACGAACTGCGCAATCAAGGCAGATCCGTAAACTTGGCACAGACCGGCAATAAACGGCATGACCATGGCCGCTTTGACCCCGCCTTTATTGTTGGCAAAGACAGCGATCGTGGCGTTATCAAAGAAGACAGGAACGAATCCGGCGATGATCAGGACCGGGCTCTTCAACCAGATCAAGCTCATGATGGCCAGGAATTGGCCTAAAGCACCAAACAAGAACCCGATGGTAACGGCATTCGGAGAACCGAAACCATACGTAGCGGCAACGTCGATACCGGCAACAGCACCCGGTAACAAGCGGGTCGAGATCCCTTGGAAGGATTGAGTCAGTTCAGTAACGAAGGTACGAACGCCCAATTGCAGGATCGCCAAGTAAACAGCGAAGTTCAAGGAAGTCGTTAAGATGTAGAATTCGAAGGCAGCGCCTTGTTTCAGGAAGCCTTTGTCAATCAGATACGGTTTGCCTAAGACGACCAGGATGATCCCGAAGAACAAAGTCATCAAGACAGCGGTCGCAACCATGTTTTCATTGAAGATGGATAAGAAACCAGGCAATTGGATGTCTTCTAATCTCTTCTTGTTTTTGCCAAAGAATTTCTTTGACAGTTCTGTAAATAAGGCAATCCCGAACATCTGTTGGTGAGCGACACAGAAGCCGGCGCCTTCAGTCAAGTCTTGAGTATATTCAACGGTCAAGTTGGAGCCGACGGCCCAGTATACACCTAAGACCAAGCCCATGATGATCAGATACTGTGTTTCCTGTAAAGCCGGGAAAACAAACAGGATCAACCAGAAGGCTGTAGAAGCTTGTTGCAGCTGGACATGTCCAGTGGTGAAGATCGAACGCAGTTTGGTCCATTTCTTCAAGGCAACCAGGACGATGTTCAAAATGAAGGCAATCAGCAACAGAACCATAACTGCGGAAAATGATTTCCCCATCGCAGTCAGGCCGGCTGTTACCGCATTTTGACCAAAGTACGGGTCAATGACGGTTGCGGTCAATTGGAAGCGGTCTTTCAATCCAACCAAAATCGGACGGAAATTATTGACCAAGCCCCCTGAACCTACCCCCAAAATCAAGTAGCCAACAGTGGCTTTAATGAATCCAGCCAACACTTCATACCACGGTTTTCTAAGCAGGACATAGCCCACCAAGACGATTAACCCGATAAAGTATGCCGGAACGGTTAGGATGTTGGTCGCAAAGTACGTCCATCCCTTAATAATAATATCCATTAGTATTCTCCTTTCCTTTTTTCTTATTTATAAAGAACCAATGTTCTTATAAATACTGAGTTTGGATGCGCAAGAGGTCTTCATCATTCTTGGCATCGAGCAATGCATTCACAACATCATCATTCATCAGCATCTCAGCCAAAGCCATCATGTTTTCCAAATGCTTATCATGATTGACTGAGGCTAAGGTAAAGAACAAGCGGGCATCCTTTTCAGGATCTTCAGGATCGAAATGGACCGGCTCTTCAACTTTCATGAAGCTGATCGCCGTATCATTGACCCCGTCCGCGCCTTCCGTAGAGTGCGGCATGGCGATGTTTGGGGCAATGACGATATAAGGTCCGAAATCTTTTACACATTTGATGACCAGATCGACATACACCTGAGTGATGGTGTTGTCATCCAACAACGGCTTACAGCCGGCTTGAATGGCGTCTTCCCAGGATTTGAAGCTCTGATGGTAACAGGTATGCTTCTTATCAACGAAGGTCTTGAGCATATTACAGGATCGATCTGAACGGTACGTTCTGTTCATCCGTAAAGGCATCTTCGAAGCCTCTGCGGAAATGGAACTGGCGTTTATCGGCATCGTCCGGATAGATGAACTTGCCGCCGACATCCCAGATAAACGGTTTGAATTTATATTGCAGGGTATACTTCTTGAATTCATACAGCATCAGGATTTCAGCCGGATCCGCTTTGAAATTGGTCCAGACATCATAATGAAGCGGAATGACGACTTTTGTGTTAAGCGCTTCAGCCATTCTCAGGATATCGACCGAGGTCATTTTGTCTTGGTTACCGACCGGATTTTCACCGTAGGAACCAAAGGCCACATCGATCTGATGATCCTTGCCGTGTTTGGCATAATAGATAGAATAGTGGGAATCTCCGGAATGATAGACATTGCCTCCCGGTGTCTTGACCAGGAAGTTGACGGCTTTATCATCCATGTCCGTCGGACAGACGCCGCGGATGTCTTCATCGGCAGTGACCAGACAGGTTCTGTCGAAGGAATCGAGTACAACAATTTCGGTATCTTTGATCTTGATGATGTCGCCAGGCTTTACAGTAACCAGACGATCTTCGGGTACGCCCCATTTGCGCCAGATTTCAACGCTTTTCTTAGGTCCGATGAACGGAACTTTTTCTTTGACGTTTTTCAAGACGGCAGCGGCCATGTTCATATCGATGTGATCGGCATGATAGTGCGTAGAAAGCACCGCATCGACCGTGGTCAGCGAGAATGGATCATACACGATCTGAACGCCTCTGAGATTGGGTTGCAGCAGTCTGCCCCCGGTCATGTTTCTCATTTGATGGAAAGGCGCCATCTCCTGAACTTTTTTCGAACGCTTGCCATTTCCGAACCAAGCATCAATAACGATGTTGGTGTTATTTTCAGTTTTAAACCAGACCCCGACGCAACCCAGCCACCACATGGCCAGTTTGCCCTTCTCTACGACTTCCTGATCGATCTCTTCATTAAGCCAGGTTCCCCATTCCGGGAACGAGCTTAGGATCCAAGATTCGCGGGTAACTTCATCGATTTTTGCCATAGATTGTCCTCTGTCTTTCGTTTACGCCCCCATATTAATCTGAAATTTTCATTAATACAAGATATTTATATGAACATTATAAGCATTTTATGAGCGTTTAAATTTTTGATAGGGTTTTCATTTGATTATATGAACATTTAAATGTATATTAATCATATATTAGAAAGAGAGCCCTTTATGAAGACATTAAAACGCTATTATTCCCGCAAAGAGCAAACCGCTTTGTTTATCAATATTCTTATTTTGGTCGTTTTTATGATCTTTACAGCAAATCTGATGCTGAGCAAAAAGGATTTGGGCAGCTTTTTGACCTTGGCCTTTATCTTGGTCTTCTTTTCTGCCAACATGATCCTCAAAGAGGTCCTCAATTTCTTCTTTCAAAAAGCCATTTACCAATTAACGACCGAGTGTGATCCTTTGACCGGTTTACAAACCATGAACAACTTACGTAAGTGGGACATATTCAAAAGCTACACCATCTCATATGTGGCGTTTTGTTCCTTAGTTTACATCGATACCGAAAATGCACAGGCCTTGCTTGATCTTTTCGCTGCCGACAATAAACTGACCCAAAGCGGTAAAGATATGGTCCTGATCAAAAACTATTCCTTATATAAAGCTTATGTCCTTATAAACAACAAAACACAAATGAAAAAAGCCTATGCCGAACTGATCAAACTTAAAGTGCTTACCGGGAAGAAGAAAGGGCTTAGCCCCTTATATGCCTGGTTTGATATCGAGGCTGAATTCGCTTTGATGACCAATGACCCCAAAGAAGCAAACAGTATTCTAGTCAAGGCAAACGTTTCCGCCCTCAACACGCGTGAAAGAGCCCATCATTATTACCTGGTAGGTTTAGTGGAAGCGGAAATCGGGGATAAAGAAGAAGCGGAAAGTTATTTCAATCAAGTTACGAAAATCGCCAACAACATGGCGATCAAGGATAAAACTGAGTTAAGAATTAAGGAGCTAACCCATGAAAAGACACAAAAAACTCGTAGATGAACGTCGTAACCAGCTCTTGTTTGAGTTGTCTCTGAGTCCGGATATTAAAGTTGAGGAATTGGCTCAACGTCTCAACGTCAGTACCTTGACGATCCGAAGAGATCTTCAGTTTTGGGAGGATAAGAACCGTATAACCCGTCATTACGGCGGTGCCCGACTTATCGAGACTTTTCAACAAAGCTGTAATGTCTCCGACATCAAAGAGTTGCGTAAAAATGCGATCGCCAAAAAAGCGGCAGAATTCGTTGAAGACGGCGATACCATCTTCATCAACACCTCTTCGACCGCCCTTTTGATTCTAAAATACATCAAACACAAACGCATCAATGTCATTACCAATAACGCCAACGCGATCTTCGTTCAGAAAGATGATCTGATCAATGTCTTATTGACCGGGGGAGAATTGCGTGAACCCAAAGAATCCATGGTTGGTGAATTCGCCTACAATAATCTGTCTCGCGTCAGTGCCAACAAGGCTTTTATCGGATGCAGCGGTATCAGTGCTCAAGTCGGCATGACCACTGCCGTATTGGCAGAAGTTGCGATCAATGAAGTGATGTTGAGACAATGTACCGGACCACGCTTTGTGTTGGCTGAAGGCATTAAGATCGGTCATAACCACAGTTTTGTCAGCAGTGCCATCAGCAAGATCGACTACGTCATCACAGACAACTCTGCTCCCCAGGAAGCCATTGATCATCTTAAGGAAAAAGGGGTCAAGATCATCAGCATCGCCATCGAAGAATAATCGTTCAGACATAAAAAAAACCAATCCGTGAGGATTGGTTTTACTTAACGATGTGTTAAATTATTTAACGACAACAGCGTTTCCGATGGCTTCAACTAATGCAGCCTGGAAAGCACTGATGTGGATGGAAGCACCGGCTTTGAGGTCGGCATCGGTAGCGTAGCCGGCATCGAGAGCGATGGCTTGTACTTCAGCCAAAGTCTTGCCAATAACATAGGTATCCATGAATGCAGCTTGTTCAAACCATTCTTTACCAATCTTGGAAGCACCCTTCATGCCGTAGTCAGCGCCTTTTTCGAGTTTGGTCTTCTTGTATGAAGCAGGATCAGCCTTTAAAGCGCCGGTAGCGTCAAATTTCAGATTGGAAGCTTGACCAACATCCCAGGTAGCAGACAAGATTTTGCCGTCTTTGTCTAAAGCAACAGTGACGAAATCAAAGTTTACGCCGTATTTGCCGTCAACAGCAGCGGTTGTTCCGGCAGCAGCCACAGCAGCTGTACCAGTAACTTCCAAGACATGTCCGATTCCATAAGAAGCAACTTTCTTAACTTCAACAGCGTTGTTCATGGCTTTAACCAAAGCAGCTTGGAAAGCACTGATGTGCATGGAAGCACCGGCTTTGATATCAGCATCGGTAGCGTAGCCAGCATCGAGAGCGATAGCTTGAACTTCAGCCAAGGTCTTGCCAACAACATAGTTGCACATGAATGCAGATTGTTCGAACCATTCTTTACCAATCTTGGAAGCGCCCTTCATGCCGTAATCAGCGCCTTTTTCGAGTTTGGTCTTCTTGTATGAAGCAGGATCAGCCTTCAAAGCGCCGGTAGCGTCAAATTTCAGGTTAGAAGCTTGACCAACATCCCAGGTAGCAGAGACGATCTTGCCGTCTTTATCAACAACAACAGAAACAACATCAACGTTAACACCATATTTGCCGTCAACTGCAGCAGTTGTACCAACAGCAGCGATAGCAGCGGATCCGGTAACTTCGATAACGGTACCGACGCCGTACTTGTAAACTTTTGCCGGTGTGCAAGCGGTCAGTGATACAGCAATCATCATCAGAGCGAGCAAACTAACTAATACTTTTTTCATTTCATTTCCTCCTTGAAACATACTTATTATAAAAAATTCACAAGTAAGATTCAAGTTAAAACTCACAAATACTTCACTTTTGTTCTCTAAATTTTCACATGTCTTACACAATTAGTTAAACTATATCATAATAAATTAGTTTTTTCACAAGTTGGTTGTTTATTCGTTCACAAGTCCGCGGCGATACCAAAACGATCCCACCCAGATTATCATCACCAAGCTCAACAATGAAATCAGAAACGATAAACCGATGATTTGAGCCGACGTTGGTGTATTCAATATCCTCATTCCCATGATCAACATCGAGCACACTGGAACATAGGATAAAAGCGCTCCGATGCCCTGTGATAACTGAATCGGCGTATTCAGCATCAAACTACCGTAATACAGACCAAGCAAACCCAGATAAAACGGGCCTTGGATCGAAGCCGCCTCTTCGATCGTTTTCACTCGTGAAGACAGGACCAAAATCAGGACTTGAATGATAAGCAGCCCTAAAATAACAAACATAAAGGCCAAACCGGCTTTGATGATCAAATTTGAATCGAATTTCAGAAAAGTTTGGATCGTTTCTAAGGTGATTCCGCTGGCTTCCAGGTTGAAGAACTTGTTGGCGAGGTCAAGCAAGCCTTTCCCTTGGTCAACCTTTAGTCTTTGTATCAATAAAATGATGAAGAACCCCACACTTAATCCGATTTGAATCAACACGGTGATCAAACCGGATACGATCTTGGCGATGAAGTGCTGGGTCGGGGTAATGCTGGTCAATAGAAATTCCAGGATATTGGATGTTTTCTCCTGGATTATCTCGTTGGAGTTTACCGATATAAAATTCAACATCATGAAATAGATCCCTGTCAAAATCATAAAGACCAGGTTCTCTCGAAAGCCCGTCATCGGATCGATGCTTTGTTGAAAACTGACCGGCACAGCATTATAGGTCATCACAAAGTCACTGACCGAAGGATGACTTTGGTTTAGAATCGCCTGCTGATGAGATTTTAGTAATAACCCATAGATCTTGACCTGAAGAGTCAAAGGCATTTCACCCTTGACCACATAGACCCCGTCCATGAGATCGATCGAAATGGCTTTTTCTTGCGTGGTTAGGGTTAACCCTTGCTTTTCCCACAGTTCATTTTGAACCAGGCTCTCTTGGACTTCCGAAGACACCGTGATCGGAAAGGGTTGGGTCAGATTCAATTTCAAGGCAATACTGATATGATCCAGATTGAACAACAGGATCAAACCAAACAAGTAAAGCACCTGAAGCGAGATCGCGACCGGGTTGAAGAAACGCCTTTTCAGCGAGAATAAAATCAGTTGTTTCATAAGGCGATCAACTCACTGAGCGCCACCAGTTCCATATGAACGCTGTTCACGCTTCGATCCTTCAATAAAGCCGCAATGCTTTTCTTGGCTTGAACCAAGCTTGAAAACCGGTATTCGACCCATGACTCACCGGCTGACGCCAAATCACCCAGGGGTCCGAAATCTTTCCAGTTGCTGTCGATATTGACCTTGACTGAATAGACCTGGTGTTGTTCACGAATCGTTTGAAGGCGACCCTGTGTGATGGTTTTCCCGTGATCCAGGATCAAGATTTCATCGCAAAGTCCATTCATGTGTTCAAGCTGATGCGAAGAGATCAAAACCGCATGCCCCTGTTGCGCGTAAGATCGGATCCATTTCGATAAACTGACCTGACTGTGGTAATCCAGTCCGTTAAACGGTTCGTCCAGGATCAACACCAACGGTTCGCTCATCAAAGTCAGGATCAACTGGGCTTTTTGCTGATTCCCTTTGGATAAGGTCTTCATCGGCTTATCTTTTTGGGAAACAAATCCGAAGGTATCGGTCAGTTCTTGGATCCTTAACGCAATCACATCGTCATCCATCCCTCTTAACTTTCCTAAAAAGAAAGCCTGTTTTTCAAGGGTCAGATCGATCAATAACGACCGTTGTTCCGGCATGTATCCCACTCGCTCGCGTCTAACCTCGATGCTTCCTGAATCCGGACGGATGATCCCGGCGATGATCCGAAATAATGTGGTTTTTCCACAGCCGTTATGGCCAAAAATGCCCATGATCTGGGTGGGCTTCAATTCAAAACTGCAGTCTGTTAAGACTTTCTTGCGATGATAGGATTTCGTGACTTGCTTCACATTCAACATGATGGTTCCTCACCTTAGTGTATGAAGCCAAATTAATGTTTCCTAGTAAAAAGACCCTTTCGGGTCTTAAAGTGTCTCTTTTCTTTCTTCTTTTTTGATCAGGTTCATGTTGACGTGACAATAACCGCCGGGATTTTTGATCAGGTATTTCTGATGATAGGTTTCAGCATCATAGAAGATCCCGGTTTGATGGACTTCCAAAACGATCGGGGTCTTGTATTCCGGTTGTCTTGAGGCAATATAGGCTTTGATGAGGGGTTCATCGCTGAGGTCTTCATAATAGACACCGACCCGATACTGGGTCCCGATGTCATGGCCTTGCTTGTTGAGTGAGGTCGGATCGATGAAACGGAAAAGATGTTCCAGGATCTTGGTCAACGAAATCACCTTCTCATCGTAGATCAGTTCGACAACTTCCGCATGCTTGGTCTTGCCGCTGCAGACATCCTGATAACTGGGATTTTCAGTGATGCCTTGCGCATAACCGACGCGCGTGGCCTCGATGCCTTTGAGACGTCGGTAATATTCTTCTACGCCCCAGAAACATCCTCCGCCTATGACTATTTTCTTCATGGTTTCTCCTGTGAATGCCAAAGACGGATCTCGTCTTGGACTTGGGTCAGATCGCTGTGATCTAAGGCATTGACCCATCTGGCCTCAAACTGATGACGAAACCAGGTCAATTGCCGTTTCGCAAATTGTCTGGTATGGGTCACGATCAACTCGATCGCCGTTTCTGCGGTTTCAGTGCCGTTGAGGAAGCCTCTGAATTCTTTATACCCTATCCCAAGGAAACTTTGAAAGGATTGTGCTTCTTTAGAAGCAAAAAACGTGGTCACTTCTTCGATCAAACCATGATCCTTCATGGCTGACACCCGTTCTTCGATCCGTTGATTCAAAAGGTCGCGCTCCACAGTCATGACGACCATGAAACAGTCGTAGATCGGTTCATGGTTCTGAGCAGCTTCCCGCTGTGATTTCAGCGGTCCGCTTAAGCCCAGATTAATGGCTCTTAAGACCCGTTTACGGTTGTTCATGTGGATCTTTTCAGCAGCGAGCGGGTCAATCGACAACAACAAGTCATACAATGCCTGATCGTTGAGCTCGTCATAGGTCAATTCAGAGACCGGTTCGCTTTTGAAGTCATAATCGTACAGGACGGCTTTAAGGTAATGGCCTGACCCGCCGCACAGAATGGGTAGTTTACCGCGTGAAGCAATGTCTTCGATCGCGGCTCTGGCTGCTTTTTGAAAATCAGCCACATTATAAGGCTGACTGTACTCCAGGATATCCAGCAAATGATGAGGAACCCCTTGTTTCTGGTCATCGGTGATTTTCGCCGTACCGATCGAAAGCTGACGATAGACCTGTTGGGAATCCCCGTTGATGATCTCGCCATCAAAGGCTTTGGCACACTGAACCGCAAAGGCACTTTTTCCGGTGGCTGTCGGTCCGGCGATGATCAAGACTTTTCTCATCGGTCAAAGTCCTTCCACAGATCTTTGGTGGCGATCCTGATCAGGGTCGGACGTCCATGAGGACAATGATAAGGCTGATCACACAGACTCAACTCCTCCAGGATGTGTTTCATTTCTGTCACGGTCAGTTGCTGATTGAAACGGACTGAGCGATGACAGGCGGTCGTTGCCAACGAGGCTTTACGCAGACTTTCCGTGCTCAACGCTCGTTCTTCCTCGAAACGATCCAACAGATCGCTTAAAAAGGCTTCTTGTGACCCGTCTTTGATCCATAGCGGGACATGACGGACGATGACAGTGTTTTCCGAAAAAAGTTCGATCTCGATGCCCAAATCCGCAAAGGCTTCCTGGATCTGTTTAAAACGCGGTTTGAGACTGGGTTTCAAAGCCAAGGTCAAAGGCACCAGCAGGGCTTGCTGAGCGGTGATTTTCTTATCGATCTGTTTCAGGATCAATTCATAATTGATCCGTTCTTTGGCGGCGTGCTGGTCAATGAAATAAAGCGTATCAGGATCACTGGCGATGATGTAACGGCCGTGGATCTGACCGATCAGATCGAGTACCGGAAAAGTCGGATGGCCCTTTGGATCGGCTGATTGAGTTTCGTTGAGAGTCCAAGCGGGGTGGGCTTCGATGGTCAACGGTTCTTTGGCTTCCCAAGTCGGTAAGGGCGTGTTGTCTGAATAATGAGCCGGTTCAAACAGTTTGGGCTGAATCGGGGTCGTTTCTGAGGGTCTGGGCTGAAAGGTCTTGACCTGATAGGTATCATGCAATGCTTTGGTCAGGTGGTCGACGATCAGGTAATAGAGCTGTTGTTCTTTGGAGAGTTTGACTTCCCATTTGGACGGATGCACGTTGACATCGGCCAATGAGGCATCGGCTGTGATGTTTAAAATGACCATCGGATAACGATGGGGCGGTATGTAATTTTGATAGGCTTCGGTCACCGCTTTTTGGATCGGATAAAACCGAATGACACGTTGGTTCAAAAAGATCAGGATGGATTTTTGGGTCGCTTTGTTTTCCTGAGGATCAAGCCACAAGCCTTCTACCTTAAAATCATGATCCTGACACTGAAAAGGATGGGCCAGTCGAGCCAATCGATTTCCATAGGTCATGGCCAAGGCTTCGATCCAGTCGTTTTTTCCGTTGGTCTTCAAGAGGACTTGTTCATCGGCGATCAGGATAAAAGCCACGTCTTTGCGACACAAAGCCATCTTCTCAACCAGATCCGTGATCAGTGCTGCTTCATAACTGACTGTCTTCAAATGTTTTAAACGAGCCGGGGTCTTTCTGAAGAGGCCTTCGACCACGATGGTCGTTCCTACAGGCCGATCATAATGACGCTTTGTGGTCAAGATTCCGTATTCGATGATGATCTGATTGGCGTCGATTCCGTTACTGCTGGTGGCGTACACTTTGGATACCGAGGCGATGGAAGGCAGCGCTTCTCCCCGAAAGCCCAAGGTCTTAGGGGCAAACAATTCTCGGGCTGAGGTGATCTTACTGGTCGCATGCCGTTCAAAAGCCATGGACAGGTCACTTTCATCCATGCCTTCGCCGTCATCGCTGACTTCGAGCCGGGTGATCCCGCCTTCCGTAATGCGGATCTCGATGTTTTGTGCCTGGGCATCCAAGGCGTTTTCGATCAATTCTTTGATGACGCCCATGGGACGTTCGACCACTTCACCGGCGGCGATCATGTTGGTGAGATGATCATCCAGTCTTCTAATCTTTCCCATATTTTTTATCCTTTAGGGCTGTTTTAAAGTCATTGAGATACCGTAAAGCTTCGATCGGGGTCGTTTCATTGATGTCGAGTGCTTGCAGCTGATCGATGATGTCTTGGACTTCTCTGGGGGTCCTGACGATTTCAACGATATCAAGGGTCTGCTGAACGACGCGTTTCTTGGATTCGAGTTCTTTAAGCAAGACACTGGCTCTGTCTAGGACAGACTCCGGTAAATGCGCCAATCTGGCCACATTGACCCCATACGATTTATCCGCTTTGCCGTGTTTGACACGATACAAGAAGTGAACTTCATGTTTGTCTTCAATGACTTCCACATGGGTATTGGTCACACTGGTCAAGGTTTCTTCCAGGTTGGTCAACTCATGATAATGCGTTGAAAACAAGGCTTTACAATGGATCACGGTTGCGATGTATTCGACCATCGCCTGAGCCAAAGCCATGCCGTCATAGGTCGATGTTCCTCTTCCAATCTCATCAAACAAGATCAGGGAATTCAGTGAGGCTTTCTGCAGGGCACTGTTGGCTTCGATCATTTCCACCATAAACGTGGATTGTCCTTCCAGGATGTCGTCACTGGCGCCCATACGGGTAAAGATTGCATCGATCAAAGGCAGATCGGCTTTTTTAGCCGGAATCGACATGCCCATCTGAGCCATGATGATCAGTAAGGCCACCTGACGCATGTAGGTGCTTTTCCCGCCCATGTTGGGTCCCGTCAACAGATGGATCGGTTTTTCTTGGGTAAAGTGAATCGAATTGGGGACGTATTTGGTCTTGGCTTCCAAGATCGGATGACGGCCTTCGGTGATGTTGAGCTCAAACCCTTCGTGAAAGTCAGGTTTAATATAATTGCCGCTTTGGCTGAGGGTGGCCAAGGACTGTATGACGTCTATTTCTGCCAAAGCTCTGGAGAGTTTCTGCAGGCCTTCCAGACGGGTATTTAAGATTTCCAGCAACTCTGCGAAAAGGCGTTGCTGTAAGCGGTTGGCCTTATCGTTGGCACCTAAAATATCTTCTTCTTTTTGCTTCAGAATTGGATTGATATAGCGTTCACCGGTAGACAGCGTTTGTTTACGGTGGTATTCAAATTCAGGCCTGACCAAATTGACTTGGCCTTTGGAAATTTCAATGTAGTAACCAAAAACACGGTTATACCCGATCTTGAGGCTCTTGATTTGGGTTCGTTCTTTTTCCTGGTTTTCAAATTCGATCAGCCAGGCAGCACTGTTGTCTTGCAGATCTCTGAGCGCATCCAGTTCTTCGTTATAACCGCGCTTAAAGACCGGTCCCTCTTTGAGTACTGAGGGAGCCTGATCATCAATGGCTTTGTTTAAAAGTAATTTCAGGTCCTCTAAAGGATCAATGGTCACTTCTGCTTCAAAGATAGTGGGATCCAGAAGTGAAAAGATGGGTTGAACTTGATTGAGCGTCTTGGCCAAACGCAAAAGATCTTGCGGTCCGGCCGATCCGTAAGCAATCTTACCGATGATGCGTTCAACATCATAGGTCTGTCTCAAGGCGCTGCGAAGATCATCCCGTTTAAGGAAGTTGATCATCAGGTATTGGATTTGATCTTGTCTGTGTCGGATCCTGGAAAGATCGACCAAGGGCCGTATGATCCATTTTCGCAGGGTACGGGAACCGGCAGCGCTTTGACATTGATCCAAAAAATCAAACAAGGTGTCTTTTTTGGTTCCATGGCGCAAATTCTCGACCAGTTCGAGGTTTTGAATACTGGCCATATCCATGCTCAGGCATTGATCCTGATCTTCATCGAGGATCGATTGCAAATGTCTTAAGGATCGTTTTTGAGTGATCAAGAGGTAATTCAGTAAACGTCCAAAGGTTTCAAGGGAGATCGGATCACTGATCGACTTGGTCAAAGGCAGATAACTGTCCTCGATTTGTGTCAGATCGCAGATCGATAAGGTCATTTTGGTTTCACGCAGGATCTTCAGCAGGGTCGCTGAAGCTTTAGAAGATACCACGGCTTCTTTGACTTGATGTTTTGCCAGGATCTCGCGTAAGCGCGACTCGTTTTTAGGACAGGTCACGGCACGCACTTCTCCGGAAGCCAATTCCGAGGTCACGATGAAATACTTCGAGGCAAACTCGGTCAATGACGCAATCGAAACGACGGTCTTATCATCGTCGATCTCATCCATGACGGTTCCCGGGGTCACGACTTTGACCACGTCCCGTCTGACCAAGCCCACCGATAAAGCCGGATCTTCCATCTGTTCAACGATGGCGACTTTGTGTCCGTTGTTGACCAGTTTCTGGATGTAAGAAGAGACCGCATGATACGGTACTCCACACATCGGAGCCCTGCCTTGTTCTCCGGCAGCCCTTCCCGTCAGCACAAGGTCCAGTTCATAAGAAGCGATCTTGGCATCTTCGAAAAAAAGCTCATAAAAATCGCCCAGACGAAACATGACCAAAGCGTCTTGGTATTCTTTTTTTACATCCATGTATTGTTTAAGCATGGGTGTGAGTTTTTCCATGGTTTACCTCTTTACACGAAACAAAACAAAGTGCTCAGGCACTTTGTTGGTAGGACAATTCTTTGAGTCTGTGCTGGATGTCCATCCACAGGATATGACTGCACGCGCCATAGGTCAAAGCATAGCCTGCCTTGGACTCTACGATGCGGGTGATGTAGTGGTGGTGGATCTTATGGAAGTCGACCGTGTCCCGATTATGGACCTGTACGGTCAGATTGAACAGGCTTGAGTTGATGAGTTTCAGATTCTCTAAACCGCCTAAACAATCCAGCAGTTCTTCAATCATACTGTCTTTTTCATTGACTGTGATGAAGTTGACCGCAAATCGGCGATAATACAGGGTACTGACCGCCAGATAAGCAAGGAAAGTAACCAAACCGACCAACAGGATCACCAAGAGGGATTTCTGTAAAGCCGGATTACGCAGATAGATCAACAAGTCAAAGACACTGCCGGGGACTGCCCCGACGACACTGCCGGAATAGGCATAACCGATTTGGATCTTAAGCGCGGTAAACAAGGCAAACAAGATCCCGGTATAACCCAGATGGAAGACATACAGCAGCGGTGCCGACAACAATAAGAAAAGTTCGAGCGGCAACAGCGTCCCAAACAAGATCGAGGCCAAAACAGCGACGATCAGGAAGGCTCTAACCCGGCGTCTTTCAACTTTATCCGTAAAGGTCTGATAGACCGAAAACAGATAGGCCGGCATCG
Organism: Erysipelotrichaceae bacterium; assembly: GCA_963678045.2. GTDB lineage: Bacteria > Bacillota_I > Bacilli_A > Erysipelotrichales > Erysipelotrichaceae > UBA2212. The sequence goes on from CAXXCK010000004.1 coordinate 186,987, forward strand.
CAAAGAGATTCAAAACATAATACGGGGTAATCAGTTTACCGGTACCCATATTAAACAGGCTGCTTTTGATCTGGCCAGTCCACATACCGACGTCACCCAGATGGTAGACCCCAAACGCATCAGACCATGAACCGCCCAATTCTCCAAACCAGAACAGTTTACGGGTCCACAGGCCTAAGCCTAGAGTATCGCTGAGTCGATCAACGACCCCATACAGAAACAGATTGATGGGATTGGTGAGATCGCGGGCGATGAACTCATAAAGCCACAGTGCCCCTTGGACAAAAAGCGGCCAGGCAAAGGCAAGGATGATTCCGCCGGCGATCGCAAACAGAATACTCCACAGGATGAGGGCTGTTTGTTTGTCGACGAAATTCCATAGGCCATAGGCAGAACGGCCACGCGTCAGCTTGTAGGCAAAGCGGGTCGTAAAAAAGACAACGAGCGCTCCGATCAATCCGGTATAAATCGGATTGACGATGGTCTGGGTCGCTGAATTCAAGATCGTAATGTCTAATATGGATCCAAAGGAAGAACGAAATACAGTAGATTCAAGTGCCGTTGTATTGATAAACATCGTCACCGTATGTAAGGTCACATAACCAACCAAAGCCGCCACGGTGATCATCGGATCGTCGTCACGCCGGTCGACTGTCTTCATCAGGAAGATCAAAGGAAAAAGCAAAACGATCGAGGAGGCTATGGCTTTAAGGACTTCCGCCCCTAAAGTGATACCACTTAACGATCCCATAAAGGTCACGAAATTAGGATTTAAAATCAAAGCACTGCTTCCCAATAGGATCGCCGCCAAGTACATGACCTTGATGGGGAATCCGGTGATCTCTAGATAACTGCGCCATCTTCTCATATCGATACCTCCTTTCTATGATAACATTATAGTGTCAACTGTTCAACGAAAGACAAAACCGCATGACCACTAAACTTCAGCGTCCCAACAAGATCGCTTTCCATCCTGATAAATTATTGATACTCCTTTTGGTTCTTTTAAGTGCACTCAGTTTATTGGCGATTTATGGGGCAATACCACTCTTGGCAACAGGCCGCAGCGGGATCGATCTGATCGTGAAACAAGTCGTTTGGATCGTGATTGCCTGTATCCTCTTGGTGGTCCTGATCATGATGGGTGTCGATCGTTTGTTTACCGGGATCAAAGTCGCCTATTGGATCCTGATGGTCATGTTGGTTATCCTGTTGGCGGATAAATACCTCTTTGATTTGCCTTTCATCTACGCAATCAGTGGGACTACGGCCTGGTTCATCATCCCCGGCTTAGGCACGATCCAGCCCAGTGAATTCATGAAGATCGTCTTGATCATCCTCTCTGCCAACATCATTCATGAACACAATGAAAACAAGACCGGTACTACCTTTACCGAAGACATCAAATTGTTCGCCAAAATCGCTGTCTATGCGATTCCGGCCTTATTGCTGATTGTGGTACAGCCTGATACCGGGATTCCGATCATCATTGCGATCGGTTTATTGGTCATGCTGGGAGTCAGCGGGATCCGTCGCGAATGGATCATCTACACTTCCCTCTCGATCGCAGTATTTCTGGTTCTGGGTCTTTATATTTTCTACAACTTTGAAAACATCATGATCAATCTGGTTGGCGCCTCCTATCGTTTGAATCGTTTATACGGATGGCTCAAGACTGAACAATACATTTCTTCTTACGGCTTACAGTTGTATCAATCCTTATTGGCTGTGGGTTCTGCGGGTTTTAACGGTCATGGATTACAATCCAACGTCATCGGCATGATCGAACCTCAAAACGATTTCATTTTCGCGGTGTTTGCCCAAGACTACGGCTTTATCGGAGCCAGCTTCCTGATCCTGATCCAATTGTTGCTGGATCTCAAGATCATTTCGATCGCAATGACCTATAAAAAACGCCGTGAGAAGTATTTCATTGCCGGCGTTATCGGGATGTTGTTGTTTCAGCAGTTTCAAAACATGGGCATGATTTTGGGTTTGATGCCCATTACCGGGATCACCTTGCCTTTTGTTTCCGCAGGCGGATCTTCCCTCTTATCTTATGTGCCTGCTTTGGCTGTTCTCTTTGCGATGAGCAGTACGATCAAACGCAAACGTTTCTATTAAAATAAACTCTTCAGTCTTTCGATGTAATCTTTCTCTTCACGGATCATCAGTTTGGCCTTCAGTTCTGAATAGGCCACGGTGAGCCGTGTTTTTTGATTTAAAGGCAAACTCATATGGTCATAACACAAGATGGCCTGATTGAAGTTATCGCTTTCTAAGGTAATGACTGTCTTTTCGCCAAGGATCAAAGGTGATCCCAAAGAACGGTACGCATGATGATGGATCCCGGTGATCTCGGTCAGCTGCAAGGCGTTGAGTCCCTGATACAGGATGGCTCCGCCTAAGGAACGGTTATACGCCGTGGACCCGACTTGGGTAGAAACACACAGCCCATTGCCTCTGAAGGTTTCCAGATGGCGCTTATCGATCCAAACATCCAACAGTTGGGTCCGAATCACGTTTTCAATGCGCATTTCATTGACGGCCATCAGGGTCTGACAGACCCCTTGAGTTTCAACACAGATCTCCAGTAGCGGCAATTGTAGGGTACGGTGATGGTTTTCATCGAGATCGGTGATCATGTTTTCCCATTCATCACAGGCATAGTTGGTCAAAAACCCCAAGGTTCCGGTATGCAGTCCCACGAAGAACACGTTGGTCAATTGATCTTGATAGGTATGGATCGCGCGCAGAAAAGTGCCGTCTCCGCCTACGGAAATAACAACTTCTGGATGATCTTCACTAAGCTGCCAATCCTTGGCGCAAAGCGCATTCGTGATCTGTTTGACCACCGCTTGCGATGTCGGATCGTCTTTGCTGATGAGGGTAAATTTCCGCATATTGGCTTCCTTTTAGGCTTATTCTTATTGTATCATATGACCATAAGGAATGTCATATGAAGCAAAACGTCGAAATCGAATACAAACTTCTGATCAGTGAGACCCACTATAACGGTCTGATGGCCAATTTTCCCGGTGAACCCATGGCTCAGACCAATTTTTACTTTGATAATTTTGATCAACAACTCAAAAAACGAGGCATCTCCTGCCGGATCAGGACCTTTGGGGATGACGTCGAATTGACCTTTAAGATCCCCAAGAAAAAAGGCAAGGACGAGATCACTTTCGAACACATCGATCCCGAAACGGCCTTTACCAGACAGGATGTCGCCTTTTTTATGGCTCGTATGGGGATCCAAAGTCCCTTGGTTTTTCAAGGATCACTGGAAACGATCCGCTCAACCTACAAGTGTCAATACGGCCTGCTTTGCATCGACAAAAATTCCTATAACGGCTTAACGGATTATGAAGTTGAGTACGAGGTCTTTCGTAATCTAAAAAAAGGCTTGAATGAATTTAGAGACATTCTTGCCTTCTTTGGTTTAACGTATGTTAAGGATTGTGATTCTAAAATCAAACGTTGTCTGTCGACTCTCCCGCAAGAGTAAAGTCAATCAGGTCGATGTGATTGTCATGCAGGAAGGTACGCCATTCTTCACTGATGTCAAGGTCGCATAAGATCTTGAACCGCAGAGTATGATCCTTGAAATCTGGGATCATCATCGCCTGATGAGACAAGTAATTGGCCTTGCCTACCAATACAAGCAGTTTCTGGATCTGTTCCGTCTTGGTGGCGATCAAGACACTGGTAATACTGAGCTCATTGCCTTCAAAACCAAACAATTCGCTTTTACGATCATCCAGCCAATGCAGTTGCGGATGATTTTTTTGATGATTCACCAATATCTTCTGAGCTTTACGCCAATCTTCAACTTTGTTGTGTTGCGGCAGTTCATTGATTGTTAAGGTTAGATTATGTCGGATCAGATCTTCGCTGAAGACCCGTTCAGATGGCGCGTTTTGAGAAACAACCGAAGTCCAGGAATCGATTCCCACTTGTTTGGCTTTCAACAGGATCCTGGTGGTGGTTTGAATGTCTTCCTTATCCAGATAGATGTAAGATTCCAGGTTGGATGAGATGTGGAGCCCCAATTCACTGAGATAGACCGGGCTTTGGAAGAAGACAAGGTTGGTCAGTTTAAGGCAGCTGAACGGATGAATCAGGGTCTTCTCCTTGGATACTTTTAAAATAGCTTCTTTTAGCGCGGCTTCATTAGGATAGCCGTTTAGTAAACCATAATGATTCCACATCTGTCTGAATGATAATTTAACGGCTTGGGTATATCTTCCGTAACCAATCAGCCCTTTTTCCTTGTTGGGACCCCGTTCGGTGCCTTTCGCCAGAAAAAACAAAAGATCACCGGGTTGAAAGTCAGTAAAACGCTTTGAACTGGACGGTCTCCAAAAATTGATGGTGTCATTGCCGTTCAAACGGTGAAATTCGATCATTTTTTTATCGGTGATGTAGGCGATCGAGGACATACGTGCTAAGGCTAAAAGAGCCCTGTGATTTTCCCTTGTTTATCGACGTCGATATGATAGGCTGCCGGATCCTTGGATAGCCCCGGCATGGTCATGATGGTGCCTGCGATCGCGACCGCAAATCCGGCTCCGACCGACAGACGAATTTCACGGACTTTCAAAACAAAACCGCTGGGATCACACAAGCGTTTAGGATCGTCGCTGAGCGATGATTGAGTCTTGGCGATACACACATTGAGATAGTCCAGACCAAGGTGACGGATGTCTTCCAGCTGACTCAAAGCGAGGTCGCTGAATTCAACGTCAGAAGCCCCATAAATGGTTTTGGCGATCGTTTCGATCTTGGTTCTGATGGTGTCTTTGTCGGAAACAATGGAATGATAGGTGTTGGCTTGTTTGGTCAAGTCCAAAACTTTGTGAGCCAGCGTTTCTGCCCCCACTGATCCGTATTCCCACGATTCATTGAGCGCAAACGGGATCGCATTGCTTTCGCACCATTTCGATACAGCGTCGATTTCAGCTTTGGTGTCTGTTGAGAATCGGTTTAAAGCGACCACAAAGGGAACGCCATAAGTCGATAGGATTTCAGTATGTCTTTTCAGATTAGGCAAGCCTTTATGCAGGGCTTCCAGGTTTTCAGTTTTCAGATTTTCATAGAGTTCATTGCCATGAAGTTTCAAAGCACGCACCGTGGCAACCAACACGACTGCTGAGGGTTTGAACTGTCCGGTCGGTGAGGTGATGTCCATGAACTTCTGAGCCCCAAGATCACTGCCGAATCCGGCTTCCGTGACCACATAATCGGCCAGTTTCAAAGCCAAACGGGTGGCGATGATCGAATTGGAACCGTGGGCGATGTTGGCGAAAGGTCCGCCGTGGACAAACATGGGGTTTTTTTCTAAAGTCTGAACCAAGTTGGGTTTTAAGGCTTCCTTAAGCAAGGCAACCACGGATCCGGTAATACGCAGGTCATTGACACTGATCGCTTTGCCGTCTTTGGTGAAAGCCACCAGGATACGGCCAATTCTTGTCTTTAAATCATCCAAGTCTTTAGACAAACACAAGACAGCCATGATTTCCGAGGCTACGGTGATGTTGAAACCATCTTGTCTGACGATGGCTTTGGGTTCATTCTGAGAAACCGTGATGCTTCTTAAGGCACGGTCATTCATATCCATAGAACGTTTCCACAAGATCCGCTCCGGATCCAGATTGAGTTCGTTGCCTTGATATAAGACATTGTCTATGATGGCACTGATCAGGTTATTGGCTGTCGTGACCGCATGAAGATCGCCGGTAAAATGCAGGTTGATGTCTTCCATGGGAACGACTTGAGCCATGCCGCCCCCGGTTGCGCCGCCTTTGACACCAAAGACTGGGCCTAAAGAAGGTTCTCGCATACAGCCGATGGTCATCTTATTCAATCGGGATAAGCCATCGACCAAACCGACCGTTGTCGTTGATTTACCTTCTCCGGCTTTGGTAGGCGTCATTGCCGTAACCAAAATCAAATGCCCGTTGGGCAAAGACTCCAACTGCCCATTGATCGAAAGATTGATCTTTGCTTTGTATTTACCATAAAACTCAAGATATTTGCTGTCGATCTTGGCTTTGCTTGCAATCACTTCAATGGATTCCATCGGGGTGGACTGGGCGATTTCAATGTCTGTTTTCATTTCATTTTCTTTCTGCCTTCCATGGCTTTGATTAGGGTCATATCATCGACATAGTCGACGTGACCGCCCATCGGAATACCGTGGGCAAGACGAGTGACCGTACACGATTGGTTTGCTAAACGTTTGGCGAGATAAAGCGCTGTGGTTTCCCCGTCTAAAGTGGGATTGGTCGCTATGATGACCTCTTTCACTTCAGGAGTCAACCGCGGAAGCAAGGTCTCCAAGTTGATGTCTTCTGGCAAAATACCTTTTTGCGTGGAAATGACACCGCCTAAGACATGATAAAGGCCTTTATACTCCGCCATTCTTTCTAAAGCAGCAACATCTTTCACATCTTGGACCACGCAAATCAGGCTTTGATCGCGTCGGGCATCACTGCAAATGTCACACAGATCGGTTTGAGCCAGATTGCCACAGATCGGGCAGGCATGCAAAGACATCTTTGCTTCTAGAATACTATTTGAAAAATCCTGTATTTCTTGAGTACTGTAATTCAATAAGGCAAAAGCATAGCGTTCGGCGGTTTTTTGACCGACACCGGGAAGTTTTCGTAATTGTTCAATGGCTGCTTGAAGGTTTTTGGGATACATTAGTCGTCATTGCCTCCAATGGCGCTGAAATTTTCACCAAACAACGCCTGTGCCTGAATCAAAGAATCGGGCTCTTTTTTGTTTGATTTTGTATTTTTCGGAAAGAATTCAATGGTTTCTTTGGACGGCAAGCGGTTTTCTCTGAGCAGTTGGATGAAATTATCACGAACCCGTTCGTAATCTCCAAAACTCAAGGCATAGACACGGGTCGGACGTCCCAATACTTTCTCTGTAAGACTGGCCAGGCAATCGATGGCTTCCTCTTCATTAACGCTGTGGATCTTAAGTTTGTTGTCAAAAGTAACCAGCGTAAACTGCGTTCCGCTGGCTTGGATCGCAGAATCACTGACCAGGTTAGCGGCTTTCATATAGGTTAGATCTGAAGTCAGGTCTTTTAACCCGTTCCAATGCTGGGTATCTTTGATCCTGAGCTGTTTGTCTGCACTCACCAGCAACTGTAGAACGAAATCGTCATCAAGTTCAGTTTTTTTGATTTTCTTTTTGGAGGGTTTCACTTCAGGAACGGCCAAATCAAAAGTTAAGGCATCGCCCTGAGCAACAATCACGGGTTCAAGCTCTGGTTCGCTTTCGTTTTGGGTATCGTTATTGATCTCTTCTGTTGGTTTAAGCGTTTCAATCTTGGGCGCTTTTTCAATGACGAGGGGTTCGATGACGATCTCTGGTTCAGTTTTGACGGGCTTTGTGACTTTTTCAGTTTTAGGTTGGTCTTTTTGAACACTTGGGACAGGGTTGATCGATGGGTTGAGTTGTCCAATCAGTTTCAGCAAGGCAATTTCAAAGTAGGACAAAACATCAGAAGCACTTCGGTACTTCTCAGCAGTATCCATAAGATCATCGATCATCTTCAAAGCAATATTACTTGGAATCTCGTTGAGGGCTTTGGCTTCTTCTACCGTCAGTTTCATCAAGAGCTTGGTGTCTTTGGTGTAGGCATAGATGACGGATTCTTTTAAAAGCTCCATCAAATCATTGGTTAAACGTCGGATATCGATGTTTTTTTGAGTAATCGAGTCGATTTCTTCCATCAACAAAGCCACATCCTTGGTTTGGATGGCTTTCAGCAGTTTGAGTTTATCTTGAGTCGTTGCGATCCCGTAAATGTCATTGACATGTTGGGCCGTCAGATTGTCTTCGCTGTACGCTATGACTTGTTCCAGGATGGATAAGGCATCACGCACCCCACCGTCCGATAGCTGACTGATCAAGCGTGTCGCTTCATGATCAAATTTGATATTTTCTTTAGAAAGCACTTCTTCGATGCGGCCTTGGATGTCTTTTTGACTGACCCGGGTAAAATCATAACGCTGGCATCGGGAAATGATGGTCGGCAAGACTTTATGCGGTTCTGTCGTCGCCAAAATGAAGATGACATGGGAAGGCGGTTCTTCAAGCGTTTTTAGCAGCGCGTTGAAAGCGCCTTGGGAAAGCATGTGAACTTCATCGATGATGTAGACTTTATACTTCGCCTGTAAAGGCGCATATTTCACTTTTTCAATTAAATCACGGATCTGATCGACCCCGTTGTTGCTGGCGGCATCGATTTCGATGACGTCGGGATGATTTCCTTGTTGGATGCCGATGCAGTTTTCACAGTGATTGCATGGCGCTTCTTCAGGAAACAGGCAGTTGACGGACTTAGCGACCAGCTTGGCCACTGTCGTCTTCCCGGTTCCGCGAGGACCGCAAAACAAATAGGCATGAGAAACCTTATGCTGACTTAATGCATTTTGTAGGGTTTGGACGATGTGCTTTTGCCCGACTACTGTGTCGAAAGAATGTGGTCGGTAAGTACGATACAACGCTTTATAACTCATAAAACCTCTGTTGTTTCTCTTTCCTTATTATACCAAAACGGCACCCTGTTTTACAGAGTTGCCGCGGGTTTTCGTTTGTTTTTGAAGAAGGTGCTCAAGAGTGCCCCGCATTCGTCTGCGAGTACACCGCTGATGACCCAAGGCTGATGGTTAAATGCTTTAACTTGGGTCAGGTCGGTCACGGTACCGACACAGCCGCCTTTTGGATCGCTGGCCCCATAGATGATGCCGTCAACCCTAGATAAAAGCGCTGCCCCGGTACACATCGCACAGGGTTCTAAGGTCACAACCAGGATACAGCCATCCAAACGCCATGATTTCAGCTTGGAACAGGCCTTTTCAATGGCTAAAAGTTCCGCATGAGCGGTTGCGATCTGTGAAGTCTCTCTTTTGTTGTGAGCTCGGGCAATGACTTTGCCGGCTTTGATGATGACTGCTCCAACAGGGACTTCTTCTTGTTGTTGCGCTTTCAGCGCCTCTTTAAGGGCTAAACGCATGTATATTTCATTCTGGTTCATCTAAATAAAAGGCTGCCACACATGAAAGAGCCTCTTAAGGCTGCTGTCTTCCGACCCTGACCTGGTTCGAAGGATTCCATTGTGGCAGCATGATTATTATACTTAATTTCTAGGTGTTTTTCAATCGGTTTAAATGATGCCTTGTGACAACATCGCTTTCGCAACTTTATCAAAACCGGCTATGTTGGCCCCTAAAACAAGATTGAACGGATCATTGAATTCGATCGCGGCATTTTTTGCGTTGTCATAGATACTGCTCATGATCCAACTGAGTTTGGCATCCACTTCTTCAAAGGTCCAGGATAATCGAGCGCTGTTTTGGCTCATTTCCAAACCTGATGTGGCAACACCACCGGCATTGGCTGCCTTGCCTGGTCCGAAATAGACCTTGTTCTCAAGTAAATATGCAGTCGCTTCCAGGGTAGTTGGCATATTGGCCCCTTCAGCGACGACCTTACAGCCATGACTGACCAAGGCTTTCGCCCCGTTGAGATCCAATTCACCTTGAGTCGCACAAGGTAAGGCAATATCGCAGACAATATCCCAGATTCCTTGGCATCCTTCGACATATTTTGCGCTTGGAACGGTATCAAGATATTCACTGATGCGTCCGCGCTTGACTTCTTTGATGGATTTGACCAATTCAACGTTGATTCCGGCTTCATCAACGATATAGCCGGCTGAATCGGAACAGGCAACGACATGTGCTCCTAAGGCTTGAGCCTTTTCGATCGCATAGATGGCCACGTTACCCGATCCTGAAACAATGACACGTTTATCTTTGAAGTTTAAATTCAAATCCTTCAACATTCTTTCAACGAAATAGACCAATCCATACCCTGTCGCTTGTGTTCTGACCAGAGAACCGCCGTAATGAATGCCTTTGCCGGTCAAAATGCCTTGGGTATGGGTATCCGAGATTTTTTTATAGTATCCATAAAGGAAACCGATCTCACGGCCTCCGACTCCGATGTCTCCCGCTGGGACATCCACATCAGCGCCGATATGACGGTAGAGTTCTGCCATAAAGGCTTGGCAGAAACGCATGACTTCCCCATCAGATTTGCCTTTGGGATCAAAATCAGATCCGCCTTTACCGCCGCCCATCGGCAGCGTGGTCAAGGCATTCTTGAAAATCTGTTCGAAACCTAAGAATTTGATGATGGACTGATTAACGCTGGGATGCAGGCGCAAACCGCCTTTATACGGACCTAAAGCGGAGTTGAACTGAACACGGAACCCGCGGTTGACTCGGATTTTGCCTTGATCATCGACCCAAGGGACGCGAAAGAAGATCTGGCGTTCCGGTTCAGTGACCCGTTCCAGTAAGCCGGCTTCAATCAGTTCCGGATGTTTCTCAAAATAGGGGACCAGGGATTCAAACACTTCTTTGACGGCATTCTGAAACTCCGGTTCGTTGGCATTACGAGCCACGACTTGTGCAAATACGGTGTTGATATACGCTCTACTTGTCATCATTTTGAGCTCCTTTCAAGGATATCGGGTTATCTATACCCTGTTATGTTTCACGTGAAACTATTTCTTAGGAATAAGGCGTTCTTTATTGCCCATATAGGGGCGCAGTGCGACCGGAATTGAAATCGTTCCGTCTTCATTCAGGTTATTCTCTAAGAATGCGATCAGCATTCTGGGCGGTGCAACAACGGTGTTGTTGAGGGTGTGGGCAAAGTATTTGCCTTCTTTCCCATTGACCCGGATTTGCAGACGACGTGCTTGAGCATCGGTCAGGTTGGAACAACTGCCGACTTCGAAATATTTCTGTTGACGAGGGCTCCAGGCTTCGACATCGACTGATTTGGATTTCAGATCAGCGAGATCACCGGAACAGCATTCCAGGACTCTGACTGGAATATCCATGGTTCTGAAGAACTCAACCGTCGTCTTATATAAGAATTCAAACCATTGCTGGCTGTCTTCCGGTTTGCATACAACGATCATTTCTTGCTTCTCAAACTGATGGATGCGGTAGACCCCACGCTCTTCGATTCCGTGGGCCCCGACTTCCTTACGGAAACAAGGGGAGTAGGACGTGTAGGTATATGGCAGATCAGCTTCATCCAGGATCGTATCGATGAATTTACCGATCATGGAGTGTTCACTGGTTCCGATCAGATACAGATCTTCCCCTTCGATTTTATACATCATGTTTTCCATTTCGGTAAAGCTCATGACTCCGGTCACGACTTCAGAACGGATCATAAAGGGTGGAATAACATAGGTGAAATTCTTGTCGATCATGAAATCACGCGCATAACTCAGGATGGCCGATTGAAGACGAGCAACATCCCCCATCAAATAGTAAAAACCGTTTCCGCTGACTTTACGGGCCGCATCCAAGTCGATGCCTTTCAGACTTTCCATGATGTCGACATGATAAGGCACTTCAAAAGGCTTCACAGTCGCCTCACCTACCCGATAGCGTTCAACGTTCTCGGCATCATTTTTACCGATTGGGACCGTCGGATCGATCAAATTCGGAATTTGCATCATTCTTTGTTTGATTTGATCCAACAAAGGCTCTTCACTGGCTTCCAGTTCGGCCAACTCCGTCGCCATGGCCGCAACTTGAGCTTTAACGGCCTCGGCTTCGTCTTTTTTTCCCTGTCCCATCAGCATTCCGATCTTTTTACTGAGACTGTTTCTTTGAGCTCTCAGATCATCCGCCTTGGTTTTGGTTTGGCGGTATTGTGCGTCTAGCGCCACAACTTCATCCACCAAATTGAGTTTGTGGTCTTGGAACTTCTTTTTCATGTTTTCCTTGACCAAATCAGGATTCTTTCGCACTACATTGATGTCCAGCATCGTTTTTCCTCCTTAAAATAAAAAAAGTCCTGTAAGGGACGAAGATCGTGTTGCCACCCTTGTTGAATGTTTCACGTGAAACATTCCTCTCGATAGAGATAACGGTCTTGCCCGGAAAGGATTAGTTTCACTCAGGGGTGGAAATAAGGGTGTCTTTATACCTTTCACCACAACGGTATTTCTCTACACAAAATACGCCTTTTAATTCCCCTGTTTGTTTATGCCTCCATTGTAGAGAGGACGATGCGACCTGTCAAGTCAGCTTTGATTTGATTTGATCAGATCAAAGAATTTGGTATCCTCTTTGATGATGTGCTGGGCAATGATTTTAACACTGACAAAATTAAAGAAAGCCCCCAGATTGACAGAACCATTCTGCATTTGCGTTCTCATTTCTTCATATTCTTCCAATAACTGATGATGAATGACTTCGTGGTCATCCGCCCCTTCAAAATTCAGTTTCTTTATGAGTTCAAATTCATAGGTAAAGTGATACTTAAGTTCATCCCCAACCCGATCCAGGATCTCATCCATCCCCGTCATGGAATCTGCGGAACCCAAGCAATCGTAAAGTTCATTGCTTAGACGCAGCAACGCTTTGTGTTGGCGGTCAATTTCACGATGTCCGCTAACAAATGCTTCTTTCCAGACCAGTTTGGCGATGGTTGCCGGCAGTAAGTCGGAATTATCCCACACTTCGATACGATTACGTCCGGATTGTTTTGCTTTGTACAGAGTCAAATCAACGCGTTTGAACCAGTCTTCATGTGATTCAAACTGGAAATGCTGAGCACATCCGATGCTCACAGACAATTTCCCGATCATTGGGAAAATACTGTCTGCAAACTTATCGTTGATGCGTTGGGCAAGGCGGGCAGCCCCATGGATGTCGGTAAGCGGCGCCAGAATCATGAATTCATCTCCGCCCCAACGATAAACCCGGTCATCCGTACGCAAAAGACCATTGATGATCTGAACAGCCTGAATCAGTACTGCGTCGCCGACATCATGACCATACTGATCATTGATGGATTTGAATCGATCAAGATCGATCAGTAAAATCGAGGCAATGTCACCCATGCGGTTGCTTTTCTCAACGATGGATGACATATCTTCATCCAACTTGTTTCGATTGTATATCTTAAGCAGTGGATCCAACATGGCCAAGTTTTCCATTTTAACGTTCTCAGCACTGAGATTCATGAATGTCCGGTTTGATTCAAGCAACATGGATCCCGAAATCCAGAAATTATAGGAAAATACCGAAAAGAAGCCGGTTACCAAGGCTGTTGTTTTCATGGCCTCTTGTAATTCCGGTTCTGTTTGGGAAAACAGAAGCACATTTAGGAACCTAAACAGGAAAAAAGCAATCAGGCATCCCATTGAGATATAAATGGTCCGTTTGATGATCTTATTTTCTTTTTTAATTGACGGACCGGTTTCATAAAGGGCATCTGCCGTAAACAAGACCAAGAAAAGCGCATTAATCCCCACTCTGCCAAGATAGTTTGGCACAACACTGGTGAAAAAATAGGTCCCAATGACACTGGCCGCTAAATTGACCACATACCGAATGGGCATGGCTTTCAGTTTATAGTAGGCTCTGAAGCCCCCGATGATCAAAACCACAGACAATAAGAATAAAAAATTATAGATGACCACGACCCAAGGTTTAGGATCGGTGATGTAGGTATGCATCAGGGCAAAAGCCACTAAAGAAACCAAAAAAGAGGTGCTCATGGTCAAATGCATGATGTGGCGTCTCACAGAATAAACCACAAAGGCCGTGATCGCATAAATCAACATGAGTAGTTCTACAAGGATCAAAAAGGTGTGTAATTCTATTTCTAACATGACCTAATTGTAACTCATATTGTGCAAAACATAAAGAAAGACAGCGTTATTCTGCAGTAGTAAAGTAAAAGTAGACATTAAGAAAAGACAAGTTCTTTGATTAAAGTCTACTTTCTACATATTCTATAAACAGGAGGAGACGTATGGGAAGAAATAAAGGCGGAACAAACAAGAAATACAGTGTGGAAGACAAATTGAAGATAATAAATCGGTATTTAGATCAACATGAATCCCTAAGAGAACTCGGACGAGAGTTAGGAATCTCTCATCAGAATATCGGGAGATGGATCGTCCAATATGACAGGGACGGAGCAGAAGGACTGAAACCCAAGAAAAAAGGGAATCCTTATTCGGCTCTGCATACGAGTAAATCCTTGAGTGAGCTGGATCGATTAAGACTCGAAAACATGAAACTTAAGGTGGAGTTAGCGCGAGCAAAAAAAGGATACACAGTGAAAGGAGTGGGTTCAAAGAAGGAGTACGTCACTTTAAACGGCAAGAATATCAAATCACAGAAGAACTCGAATCAGAATTCGGAGTCAGTGAGTTATTGAGTTATCTCAATTTGAATCGGTCAGGGTACTATAAGTGGCTTAAGCGTAGAGAAACGCTTAATCAGTATGAGATGAATCGCCGTGATCTGACTTTACTTTTACAACAGGAACATAAGAAACACAAGAGTTATGGGTATCATCGCCTGGCAGCAGTGATCAAAAGCAACACAGGATGGGTATTCTCAGATCACCTGGCCCACGTGTGTGCGAAAACGGCGGGAATCAGATCCGCAGCAAAACACTATCACTATTTAAAAACCGGTGAAGAAAGCATAATCTATCCAAATCAGATCCAGGGCTGGTGGAACGCTTCAGAACCCTTAGAAATCGTCGTATCGGATATGACTGAACTTCGAAACAAGGGAACTAAATATGAGTGGACTTATGTCTTGGATACCTTCAACAATGAGATTATCGCTTCCGCATTATCTCCATATCGAGGTGATCCGAAGCCTTACTTCCAGTGTCTCGAGCAGTTGAAAGCCAAAATAAAAGGAGCAGAGAAGTCCACAGTTCTTCACACAGACCAAGGGACAGTCTACTCCAGCCGAGCTTTCACCCGAGCTCACCAAAATTATAACATACGCCGTTCGATGAGCCGAAGCGGAACACCGACCGATAATCCGATAATCGAAGCGATAAACGGTTGGGTAAAAGCAGAACTGTATTTAGATTTCAACATTCGACATACTGATCACTTCGAGAAAGTCATAACGGATTTTATTTTCTATTTCAACAACGATCGCCCAGCTTACGCTTTACAATACAAAACCCCAGTTCAATATAAGACTGACCTGGGGTTTACATAGTCTTTTATTTAGTTGTCTACTTTCGCTTTACAAGTGCAGTTATTCGCTGTCTTCAGGAGTTATTGAAATTTCTTCTGTGCTTTCCTTATCGATAACCGCGGCCATCGATAAACTGCTGCCTTCATTGACACTGATCATCCTGACCCCTTGGGTATCACGGCCATAGACCCCGACATTGTCCAAAGAGATACGGATGATGGTTCCGGTATCCGTTACCATCAAGAGGTCTTCATCGCCAACCACGGCTTTGACGACGACCAAGGGTCCGTTTTTATCGGTAATGTTGATGGTTTTGACGCCTTTGGCACCGCGGTTAGTCAAGCGGTAATCATTCAACGCCGTTTTCTTGCCGTACCCGTTTTGGGTCACGGATAAGATATATTGGCCTTCTTTGTCGGTGGCCATGCCTACGACATCGCAACCGTCGGTATTGAAACCCTTGACCCCGGCAGCGTTACGGCCCATCGGACGAACATCATCTTCGTTGAACCGAACGGCTTTACCATTGGTTCCGGCAATGATGATTTCATTCGCACCGGTGGTGGCTTTAACGGTAATCAGCTCATCATTTTCGTTTAGGCTGATGGCGATCTTACCGGATTGACGGATCGAATCAAATTCTTCAGCGGCGACCCGTTTGACCAGACCGCGCTTGGTGACGAAGAACAGGTATTTTCCGTCATGTTCAGGCGTCATTGCGACCAGCGCTCTGACTTTTTCATTCTTTTCAAGATTCAGCAGGTTTTGAACCGGTAAGCCTTTGGCAATACGGCTGGCCGAAGGAACACGGTAGCCTTTGATCCGGTAGACTTTACCGAAATTGGTAAACAACAGCAATTGGTCATGCGTCGACATGGTCAAGAACTGATCGACGACATCTTCCTCATTGACCGTCATGCCTTTGATGCCTTTTCCGCCGCGGTTTTGCGTACGGTAAGTATCGATCGGGGTCCGTTTGATGTAGCCGTTGACGGTCATCGTCATGATGATGTCTTCGCGCGGGATCAAATCTTCATCTTCAATGTCCATGTCTGCTTCAACAATCTCAGACCGGCGTTCATCGTTGAATCGATCTTTGATTTCTGTCAGTTCGGTCTTGATGATGCTGTTGACACGATCCATATTGGCTAAAATATCGATATAGTCGGTGATGGCCAGCATTAACGCTTGATATTCATCTTCGATCTTGGCTCTTTCGAGTCCGACCAAACGGCGCAAACGCATTTCAAGAATGGCTTTGGCTTGGATTTCGGTGAGTTTGAACTCGCCCATCATACCGTTGATGGCTTCATCATCGGTCTTGGAAGACCTGATCAAGGTAATAATACGATCGATGTTGTCCAAAGCGACCCGTAAGCCTTCTAAAATATGGGCTCTTTCACGGGCTTTATTGAGATCGTACTCGGTTCTGCGGCGAATGACGACTTCTTGGTGGGCAATATAGTGTTGCAGGATCTCTTTCAAGCCCAATTGCTTTGGATTGTTGTTGACCAAGGCCAGCATGTTGATCCCAAAGGAGGTCTGTAAAGACGTCATGCGATAAAGCTGATTCAAAACGACTTCTGTTTGAACATCTTTTCTCAGTTCGATGACGACACGGATGCCGCCGCGTTCAGAAGACTCATCACGCAGGTCCGTGATGCCTTCGATTTCTTTTTCAGTGGCTAAAACAGCGATTTTTTTGATGAGTTCTGATTTATTGACCTGATACGGAATTTCAGTGACGATGATCAGGTGTTTTCCGTTGGCCATTTCTTCGATGTTGACGCGAGAACGGACAATGATCGAGCCACGTCCGGTTTCAAACGCCTGTTTGATGCCTGAACGGCCCAAAATAAGCGCGCCTGTCGGGAAATCCGGGCCTGAAATGTGATTTTCCATCAGTTCCAGGGTGGTGATGTCAGGATTTTCCATAATCGCGATGGTGGCATTGATGACTTCACCCAAATTATGAGGCGGAATGTTGGTGGCCATCCCGACCGCGATCCCGGTCGAACCGTTGACCAAAAGATTGGGAAAGCGTGACGGCATGACGACTGGTTCTTTTTCTTCACCATCATAGTTGTCGACAAAGTCGATCGTGTCTTTTTTGATGTCTCTGACCATTTCCATGGCGATTTTTGACATTCTGGCTTCGGTATAACGCATTGCCGCAGCACTGTCGCCGTCGATGTTACCAAAGTTACCGTGTCCGTCGACCAGCATATAACGGTATGAAAAGTCCTGTGCCATACGAACCATGGCATCATACACGGAACCTTCTCCGTGAGGGTGATATTTACCGATGACTTCACCGGCGATACGGGCAGATTTTTTATGCGGTTGATCCGCAGTGATGCCCAAATCATTCATCGCATACAAAATACGGCGATGGACCGGTTTGAGGCCGTCACGGACATCAGGCAAAGCTCTTGCGACGATGACACTCATGGCATAATCGAGGAATGAGGTCTTCATTTCAGAGGAGATATTGACTTGTCTTATTTTATCAAATTGTTCGGTCATGGTTCCTCCTAGATGTCCAGATTCTTAACGAAGTGGGCGTTGTCAACGATGAAATTACGGCGGGGTTCGACTTCATCCCCCATCAGCATGTCAAAAACCATATCGGCTTCCATCGCGTTGTCGATGGTGACTTGGTTCAGGATGCGGTTGGCCGGATCCATGGTGGTTTCCCAGAGCTGCTGGGCATCCATTTCCCCAAGGCCTTTGTAACGCTGGATGCTGTATTTATCGCCAAGTTCCTTTTTATAGACTTCCAGTTCGGCATCGGAATAGGCATAGCGGTCAACTTTATTTTTAGAGATACGGTAAAGCGGCGGCTGGGCAAAATAGACGTAGCCCCCTTCGATGACTTCCCTCAGGAATCGGTAAAAGAAGGTCAGCAGCAAGGTTCTGATGTGCGCTCCGTCGACGTCAGCATCGGTCATGATGACGATCTTATGATAACGGATCTTACTGAGGTCGAGTTCTTCTCCGAACCCGCAGCCAAAGGCTGTAAACATGGTCCTGATTTCATTGTTGTCGTAAATCTTGGTCAAGCGGGCCTTTTCTACGTTGATGACTTTACCGCGCAAAGGCAAGATCGCCTGCGTTTCACGATTACGACCCGATTTGGCGGAACCGCCGGCGGAATCCCCTTCCACCAGGTAAATTTCGCATAATTCAGGATTACGGTTGGAACAATCGGCTAATTTTCCAGGTAAGGACGCAAAATCCAACGCGCCTTTACGGCGGGTCAGTTCTTTGGCCTTGCGGGCAGCAATACGCGCATTGGCTGCCATCATGACTTTTTCAAGGATGATCTTGGTTTCTACCGGATGTTCATACAGATATCGTTCAAACAAAGGTCCGAAAATATCAGAAACAACTTTTTTAACTTCCGCATTTCCGAGTTTGGTCTTGGTCTGTCCCTCGTACTGCGGATCAGGATGTTTGACGGAGATGATGGCGGTCAATCCTTCGCGGACATCGTCCGCCAACAGGTTTTCATCGCCTTCCTTGATGTAATTTTTTTCACGGGCAATTTTGTTGATGATGCGGTTCATCGTCAACCTGAACCCTTCTTCATGGGTCCCGCCTTCGTGGGTATTGATGTTGTTACAGAACGAATACACGTTTGGCGCATAGGATTCATTGTATTGCAGCGCCACCTCGACCTGGATCCCGTCGATTTCGCCATCACAGTCGATGACATCCTGATGGATCGGAGTCTTATTTTTATTCAGAAAAGCAATGTATTCTCTTAAACCGCCGCGATACAGGAATTCAACCGGTTTGTGATCATAGCGTTCATCGGAGAAATCGATCGCAATGCCTTTGTTGAGGAAGGCGATCTGTTGCAGACGGTCTTTGATGGTATCGTGATCATATTCCAAGGTCTCCGTAAAGATCGTCGGATCGGCCTTGAAACGGACCATAGAGCCATGTCTTTCAGTCGTTCCGATCTCTATGAGATCCGCAACCGGCTTGCCGCCGTGTTCAAAACGCATGAAATAGACTTTTCCGTTGAGAAAGATGGTGACTTCAAGCCATTCCGACAAGGCATTGACGACAGAAGCCCCGACCCCATGGAGCCCTCCGGATACTTTGTAAGCGCCGCCGCCAAACTTACCGCCCGCATGAAGCACGGTAAAAATCGTTTCAACGGAAGATTTACCGGTTTTTTCATGGATGCCTACCGGCATCCCGCGGCCGTTATCGATGACGGTGACGATGTTTTCTTTGTCGATGGAGACTTGGATCCGGTCGGCGTGGCCGGCCAGGGCTTCATCGATCGAGTTGTCAACGATTTCCCAAATCAAATGATGGAGACCTCTTAACGAGGTGGTCCCGATATACATGCCTGGTCTTTTTCTGACAGCTTCCAGGCCTTCTAAGACTTGAATGTCATCAGCTGTGTATGAATGTTCTACTCTGTTGGTCATAACTGCTTCCTTTCCCTGATCTTCCCTGCGGATATCTCGTAAATCGATACTGCCTCGCTGAGCCATTCTTTGACATGCTCCAGGTCCGTAGTACTGATGATGGTCTGCGTGTTTTGATGAAGCGTGGTAAACAAGGCTTTTCGACGAGAGGCATCCAGTTCACTGAACACATCATCCAAAAGCAGGATTGGTTTTTCTCCGATAGTGGCTTCGATCACATCCAATAAAGCACATTTCAGTGCAATGACGATCATGCGGCGCTGGCCTTGTGACGCAATGTCGCTGACCGGCACGTCATTCATGGTGAAGGTCAGATCGTCGCGGTGGATCCCAACACTGGTGACCTTCATGAACTTGTCGCGCTCCAGATGACGCGCATATTTTTCTCTGAGCTGACTCTCGCATTCAGGACCCGCTTCTACCGGTCCGGTATAGTCGATTCTGACAGAATCCGCGCTCAACGAAAGCTGAGTGAAATAACGGTTCAATGAGGCGTTGATGTCTTTGATAAACAAGGATCTGAGCCTAATCAATTCGGCTTGAAATCCGATCATCCGTTCTGTCACCACTTCCAGATATGTCTCGTCGATGACTTTTTCCTTAAGCATGTTGTTTCTGTCTTTCAGAAGTTTCATCGTTTTACTTAAAAGTTCGACATACGCAGGATTGATCTTACCCAATTCGGTATCCATGAAACGTCGCCGAGCCTTGGGTGAGGCATCAAAGAGTTCAAGATCACCTGGTGAAAATAAAACCGCATTCATCTTGCCGATGAATTCGGAACTCTTTTTAAGCGGTGTCTGCTGATAAAACAGGCTTTTGCCTTGAGGATGCAAGACGACTCTTAATTCAAACGGAGCTGAGCCTTGGATCACCCCTTTGATCAGGGCACTTTCTGCACCGTAGCGGATACAGACTTGTTCATCATTGACTCGATGTGAGCGGCCGGTTGAGAGGAAATAGATCCCTTCCAAGAGGTTGGTCTTACCTTGAGCGTTGTCTCCCACCAAGACCGTGATGGACTCATGAAAAGTGAGGCTCAACGAGGCAATATTTCTGAAATCCCGCAGCGTGAGCGACTTAATCTTCATTGACCGATGGAGTATGTTTTATCTTCGATAACCACGGTATCACCAGGGTAGATTTTACGGCCCCGGCGGTCATCCGCTTCACCGTTGATCGTGATTTTTAGCGTCTTTACAGCGCTTTTGGCTTCGCCTCCGGAACTGATCCAATCCGTCAATTTCAAGAGTTGCCCAAGGGTAATATACGGACTGGTTAGTTTGATCATAAGGCCTTCCTTCTTTCAGAATACTCCTAATTTATTATACCATAAAAACACCCTGTTTAACAGGGTGTAGAGGGCTTAGGATGCGTGTTTACAGACTATTTATACATCTCCTTGAGCTCAGCGATTTGTTGGTCTGTGAAGCCCAAATCCTTGACCCAGCCGACAATCGTTTCTTCAGTAAGATTGTTCTCTTGGGCATAGGTTTTTAAGGTTTCCACGTCCGCTTCAGTGACCTCTTCCTTCTTTACGAATTTGATGGCGACATCCACGACGTTCTTAGGGAAATCCATATCGATCAGGGTTTCTTCGATCACTTTGACGTCGTTGTCATCCAAGGGTTCACCGGTATTGATTTTCTCAACCAACTTGATGGTTGGGTTTTTGGTAATGTAGTTGTCAATGAGTTTGGAACCGGCTGGCGCGAAGGGACTCAAGACCGAAGCTTTTAGTATCGTCGTCCCGTTGGAGAACAGTGGAACGCTTAAGATCAAGGCCAGCACAAAGCCGATCAACCCTAAGGGAATGAGCGCAAAAACAGCCCCGCCGATCCGATCCACAATGACTTTTTTCTGATAATGAAGCACTTTTCTGATCAAGGTACTCTTAAATATGAAACCCACGATCAATGTCAAAATCACGATCAGGATCGTCCATAAAAGCTTGTCGATGATCAAAACCAGCGCTGCTCCAAAAAAAGGAACATCGTTAAAATTGACTGAAGACGGCAATAAAGGAAAAGATTTGGCCAACGGTGCCGCAAGCAGCAGTGAAAGGATATAACCAATCACCATAATGAGCACATCATACGCTTGTGAAACAAAGCCGCGCAGGTAACCGATGAGGGCCAAAACGACGAACAAAGCAACGAAAACAACATTGATGATGGTTGTGATATTTTCAGGCAAGGCAATCGGGTTCATGACATCCTCCTTGGTTGACGACAGACAGCTCAGACATGATTCAAACGCATGTATTTCTCAGAAAATTATAGCATAAAAAAGCCCTGAGTCCAGGGCGTGAAAAATCAGGAGTAAGTGCGTACCGGCAAGATCAATTGCAGGATCGTATCATCTTCCGCATTACGGATGATGAAGGGTTTCATTTCACCGCTGAATTCGATCTTGACGACGGTTCCGTTCAAGACACGAACCGCATCGAAGACATAGCGGCCGCTGAATGAAATTTCCAACGGATTGCCTTTATAGTGAATGGCAGTCAGTTTTTCAAGCGAATAACCGACTTCCTGCGATTTTGAACTGATCAGAATTTCTTTCCCGCTGCAGCTGAGTTTAATGATGCTGACGCCTTCGGATTTGATGAATGACGCTCTGTCGATCGCATTCAGGATGTCTCTGGAATCCAAAGTCAGTTCATACAAGAATTCCTGAGGAATGAGTCTGGATGTTTCAGGATACAAACCATCGATCAGGCGGGTTTGAATAACGGTGTTATCGATCCAGAACTGGGCCTTTTTATCGCTGATGCAGACCAGAACTTTGACATCTCTTTCAATGGTTTTGGCAACTTCGCCCAAAGTCTTGGCAGGGATCGTGACATTGAAATGGTTTTCACTGTCGAGTTTGATGGTCTTCTTCGCTAAACGGAAACTGTCGGTCGCGACACAATCCAAGGTGTTTCCTTCACATTTGAAGTTGACGCCGGTCAGGACTGGTCTGGTTTCTTTATCGCTGGTCGCAAAACTGGTTTGCGTGATGATTTTTAAAAGTTGATCCGCATTGATTTCAAATTGTTTGGTCGGCATCGTGAAGTCGATGGACGGGTATTCGGAGGATTTCATCCCGTTGATGTTGAATTCAGCAGAATGGCCGCTGATCTTGGTCAAATTGCCATCCAGGACCTGAACTGAAATTTCATCCGCATCGATTTTTCTGACGATGTCCAGAATATATTTGGCTTCGATGACGATGGAGCCTTCTGTTTTGATGTCAAAGACATATTCCTCGTCATTTTTCTGAATGACTTTTTGAATCGAAATATCAGAGTCACTGCCGGTCAGGGTCAATTCTCCGTCTTTGATTTCGATCTTGATGCCGGTCAACCATGGCAGGGGCGAATTTGCTGAGATCGCACGAGATACGACTGACAAGGCATTAAAGAAAATACGTTTGGAAATTTTGAAGTTCAATTGCGGTTCCTCCTTCATAATTATCTTTTTAGGATAATTATTATTAAGCGTGTTGACAATGTGGATAAGTCCTAAAAAGGCTTTTATTCTAATGATATTTTAACACTTTTCAGTGTGAATTCATAGTGAATTGATGTGGTTAATTTCAAGTCTGTACGATCTGTTTTTCAAGCTCGTTGATCATGTTTTTATAATGAATATCTTTCTTTAAATTGGTCTCTACTTTTTCACAGGCACTCATGACCGTTGAGTGATCTCGCTTACCAAACTCTTCACCGATCTTGATGAAGGGCAGATCCAACAGCTTACGGCTGAGATACATGGCGATGTGTCTGGCGTTGGCGATGTTTTTGGTTCTGGAGTTGGAAATCAGCTGTTGCCGGGTCAAGCCAAAGTAATCTGAGACGATGCGTTTGATCTTATTGACAGAAACTTCGTTCTTTTCGGCCACACTGCCGGCACCTTTGAAGGCACCCATGGCCAGTTTGAAGTCAATGGTTCCGCCGTTGCCGAATTGGACGGCATAAAACAGCAATCGGTTCAAGGCGCCCTCGAGTTTTCTGACGTCTTTTGAGAAGTTTGTTGCGATGTAACTCAAAACATCCTCTTCGACCGTACCCACGCCTTCTAAAGTTTGGGTATTCAAACGTGATTTCAAGATCGCCAACGAGGTTTCGAACTCTGGTGAGTCTAAACCAACGGTCAAACCGGATGAGAAGCGGCTGATCAGGCGTTCTTCCAAGCCTTTGATCTCAGAAGGATCACGATCTGAGGTTAAAACGATTTGCTTCTTGTTGGTGACCAGTTCATTAAACACGTGAAAGAAGATTTCGTGCGATTTTTCTTTCCCGGCAATGAATTGGATATCATCGATCAACAAAACATCCAAAGAAAACATCCTTTTCTTGAACATTTCAATCGATTCAGACTTATTGGTGATGGAATCAACCACGGAAGTAACGAATTGAGAGCCAGAAGTGTATAAAACCTTCAATTCAGGGTGATTTTTCTTGATGTAATTGCCGATTGCGTTGAGCAAATGGGTCTTGCCTAAGCCGGAGTTGCCGTGAATAAAGAGCGGGGAATAGAATTTTCCCGGTGTATAGGCACAAGCCAAGGCGGCTGAATGAGCTTCTTTATTGCTGGGACCAACAATGAAGTTGTCAAAGGTATATTCGGATCTGACTTGGTCGATATGAACCTTCTCTTCAACGGAAGGCAGTGTGTATTCGTCGTTTAAAAGAATCTCAACGACGACCAAGTAACCCATATCTTCCAGGATATCCATAATTAAGTTGATCTTCTGAGATAACACCGTTTTTTGAACAAAACTGGGAACGGTGATAATCGCTTTTTCTTCATTAAGAAAAACCAAACTCGATTCATCGAAATAAGCATCATAGACAATTCTATCGATGGTGCTGTCGTCTCTTAAAATCGTTTTGGCCTTACTCCAAATGTCTTGATAGTAATGCTCCACGCCTGTCATACAATTCCCCTTGTGTACTCATTATTTTAGCAAGTTTGGGCAGGGTCGGCTCATGTAAAAGTTTTCAAACGGGCTTATCCACAAAACAAGACCTTAAATAAGCCTTGTTCCATTAGAGATGTGTCAGTTTTCCACAATAATCCCCAACTTTTTAAGAACAAACAATGTGGATAACTTTTCCCCAATGTGGTCAACTTCGATTACTGTGGAGACACAATGTGCTGTAGGTCACTTTTCCATACTGATAAAACATCGAAATCGCCTTTATTTATAAGGCCATTCATACTTTTCCACAATTCAACATTTCTGTGAACATCTTGTGAAAGTTATTGTGGTCAATTTGTCGGGTTTTCCACTGCATACTATTGTGGACAACTCAGAAAAATAGGCTAAAGACGCTTTCTAATAGGATAAGGGCCAATACCGTATTGATCAAACGGTAATGTTTCTGCATTAGATCAGTCAACAATACCCCTAAAACGCTCCACGCCATCAATGAAACGACACTGATCGAAGTTAAAAGCAAGGCATACAGTACGATCTGGATCAAATCGGACGTATAAGGTAAAACGAAACTGTTTAAAGAGGTGATCGCATACAGAATGATCTTCACGTTCAGAAACTGCAGGATCATGCCTTTGGTGAATTTGGGTTCTTCGACCGTTTGATTCGCTGAAATCGGCTTACTGGTAAAGATCTTATAAGAAAGATAAACAATATAGATGGCCCCCAAGTATTTGGCGATGAGGGTCAGTTGCGGGATAAAGCGGCTAAGCACAAAGCTCAGGGTGGCTGTAACGCTGAGGATGATCATAATACCGGTAATGATGCCTGCCAACATCCTGAAACTTCGTTTCAGCCCAAAACGACTGACGGTATTGAGGGTCATCAGGTTGTTGGGACCGGGTGTAATGGCGGTCGAGAAGGCATAAAGCAAAAAGGAAATGAAGACTGTGTTTGGCATTGGGAGCATTGTAACGCAAGCCTATAAAAGATACAAGGCCAAGCTTGTTTTTACGCCTGTAAAAACCCCTGGAAACTTTATTTGACATTACATTATTTATTGTTTATAATCTATGAGCATTGCTCAATCGTATCAAATAAGAAGTGGAGGTGGCTCACTATGAAGAGAACTTATCAACCGAGCAAAAGAAAACATCAGAAAATGGCCGGTTTTAGAGCAAGAATGAAGACTGCGGGTGGCCGCAAAGTGCTGGCTCGGCGCCGTGCCAAAGGCAGAGAAGTTTTGTCCGCATAAAAAGTCACCCTAGGTGGCTTTTTTATTCTTTATGAAAAAAATGTACCGCGTTAAGAAGAACCAGGAATTCCAGCGTATCATGGGAATCAAACGCTTTGTCAGCTGTCCTGTTTTAACGCTGTATTATGCTCCTAAAAGAGAAGCGGTAAGCCGGGTAGGCTTGTCTGTCGGAAAGAAACTGGGTGGCGCTGTACAGCGTAACCTCGTCAAACGTCAAGTACGCATGATGGTTCAAGATCTGACTGACTTTAATGAGAAGTTTGATTGTATTATTTTGGTCAGGGGAGCATACTTAAAACAATCTTTTGACCTCAACAAAAAAGATTTGGAAAAAGTTCTTACTACAGTTAGAATAAAGATGCAATCTTTATAAAGGAGATGCTATGGCACGTTTATTAAAAAACAAAAAAATCCTTCTGTCCCTTGTCATTCTGTTGGGCCTCAGCGGTTGTATGGCGCAAAATCTGGTCATTTCACTGTCAACCCCGTTCAGCGACATGTGGATCAGCCCCAACAATTGGTTCGAAGCCTTGTTCGTTTACCCGTTGGCTCAAGCGTTAAACTTCTTGACCCCGTATGTTACCGTGACCTTGGCAATCGTTCTGGTTACCTTGTTTGTCAAACTGCTGACTTTTGGACTGACCGTCAAATCGACCGTTGCTTCACAGAAAATGCAGTCCCTACAACCTGAATTACAGAAGATTCAGGCCAAATATGCCGGACACACCGATAACGAATCCAAAATGAAGATGTCTCAGGAAATGAATGGCTTGTATTCCAAGCACAACATCAATCCTTTCGGCGCCATCGGGACCATGTTCATTCAGTTCCCGGTCATCATTGCGATGTATCAGGCTGTTCAACATGCCGAAGCCGTCAAAACCAGCACCTTGTTTGGTTATGCGCTTTCCAACTCGCCTCAACAAGCCATCACCGACGGACGTTGGTTCGTCATTGTGATCTTCATTCTGATGGGCGTCTCCCAATTCGTATCCATGAAACTTCCGACCTGGCTGGCCAAAGCCAAAGCCAAGAAGCAGCCGGTTCGTTTGGGTGAAAAAGCCACTAAGGCTCCCAATACCGACATGATGATGTATACCTCGATGGGGATGATCTTGTTCTTTGCGTTCACCTGGCCGACCGCGATGAGCCTTTACTGGTTCGTCAGCTCCGCTGCTCAGATCGCGCAAACCTATTTCATTCAGAAAATGTATATTGAGAAAGAGGCCGTATAATGAAGCGTTACAGCGGGAAAACGTTGGACGAATGTTTGGCTCAGGCCACCAAGGATCTTGGGGTCGCTGCTGAAACACTGCGTTATACCAAAACTGAAGAAAAAACCGGATTCTTAGGCATGGGCACCTTGGTGACCATCGAAGTGACCGGACCGGAAGACATCGTGGCTTTCATTCAGAACTATCTCGAAACCTATTTCAGAAACATCGAACTCGAAGTCAACGTCATGGTCAAGCAAGAAGAAGATGGATTCAGCGTCATGCTGGATGCTGAAAACAATGCGATCCTGATCGGTAAAGCGGGCCAAACCCTGCAATCGATCAATACCGTGGTCAGAGGCGTCGTCAATTCGCACTTCAAAGGCAAACACAATGTCCTGATCGACATCAACAACTATAAACAAGACCGTTACGAAAAGGTCAAAGCCCTGGCAGACAGAATTGCCCGCTCCGTGCTCAGATCAAAAACGACCGCGACCTTGGATCCGTTGCCTAATGATGAACGCAAAGTCATTCACCAATACTTGAGTGAAATGCCCCACATCAGAACCGAATCGATCGGTGAAGGCAATCAAAGACGTCTCAAAATCGTTTACGATAAAAACAAGAACTAAGCAGCCACTCGCTGCTTTTTTTATGCATCCATTCAGAATGGTGTAAGATAGTTCTAGACAGAAAACACGAGGAATGCCATGAAAGTACCATCACCCCAACAAGCACTCTTGATCCTACACGAAGCACAACGGAAAAATCCGGGCCAATGGGTCGATCACAACAAGGTGACTGCGTTTTGTGCCAGACAGATAGCTGAAAAAGTCAGTGGTCTTGATCCTGAAGCGGCGTATGTGCTGGGTCTGCTTCACGATATCGGCAGAGCCCAAGGAAACGGCGATATGAAACACCTCATCGACGGCTATAATGCGATGAGGGCGATGGGCTATGATGACAATGCCCGGATCTGTCTGACCCATACCTTTCCGAGTCAGAACTTTGACAGCTATGTGGGGATCAATGACTGTACCGAAGCAGAAACGGCTTTTATGAGAACGTTTCTCACTGATCTGATCTTTGACGACTATGACCGTCTCATTCAGCTGTGCGATGCCTTGGCGTTTCATACTGGCCCGACGATCCTGGAAAAAAGGTTGGTCGATGCGACCCTTCGCAAAGGGTTCAATGAATTTACCCTTGAAAAATGGCAGGCTTTCTTGGATTTAAAAGATTATTTTGATGAAAAGAGCGGAACGGATATCTATCAGCTAATCCACGTCAAAGCTTATTGAATCAGACGTCTTACTTATGTCTTTAACGGTTTCTTAACCCAATCTTGATGAATCAAATCTGCCTTTCATTATGATGAAGGTATGAACAACTTGACCGCTTCAGTTTCATTGAGTTCCTCCAAAAACCGTCTAGACCTGGGGCGGTCGATCCGCGACAGTATTTTCTATTATGAGGACCTGATGGGAACTCAGGAAGCCCAACCTATAAACGCCAGTTTATCCAAGGATGACCCAATCGAGTCTGTTTCTTTCATGGACAAGATCTTTGATGAAGCCATGTTTGAAAATCAGGTTCACCTCGAAAGCCAAGAACGGGAACTCAGGATCCGTCAGCTTCTCATAAGCATCGAATCGTTTCGATCTGAAACTAGCGACACAGAATAAAGCAGACACCAAGAAAAACAATAGGACTATAATGAAGGTATGAAACAAAGCCGGATCATACGCGGATTCTGGGACTCGCTCAATACCTTTGAAGATCAGTTATCCCTGCTTGATGAAATTCAGTCTGATATTTCAGTGATCCGTCATCTTACCTATACCGCTCATCCAAAGGACAACCAGACTTTGGATCTTTTGTATCCGCCTCACAATGAAAGCCAGTATCCCCTGATCATCCTGATCCACGGCGGCGGCTTTGTCAGCGGGAATCATACCCGCTACTACATCGACTATGCCTCCCGTTTGGCCAGGCACGGTTTCATCATCGCCAATGTCAATTATCGGCTTTCCGGTGATTTTGCCTTTCCTGCCTCGCTTGAAGACATCTTTGAAGCGCTGCGCTTTCTGATCGATCAGGCCAAGACCTACCACATCGATCTCACCAGGGTCTTTATGGTGGGTGAATCCGCCGGGGCTACCTTGACCAGTCTGGTAGGGGCGATCCTGACCAACCCTGAGCTGAAGTCTAAATATCCTTTCGCCTTTGATTTCAAACTGAAGGGCTTGGGACTGAGTTGCGGAATCTATGATGTGGAAACGAGCCTCAGTGAACTTTACTGGGTCCCGATGAAGAAAGCCACGATGGCTGAGGTCTTCATGCGTCAGGACTTCAGGAATGCGCCCTTGTATCCACAGGCTTCGGCCCTGAATTATGTCACCAAGGATTTCCCGTCATCTTATCTGATGACTTCAGCGTTGGATTTCTTAATGCCTCAGACTCAGCACTTACGCAAGAAGTTCATCCAGGAAAGAGTTATGTATGTCTACGACTTCTATCCCCTAAGACAAATGCTGCCCCACAGCTTCCATACCAAGTTCTTTTATCCTCAATCCAAAACGGCCATGGACAGAATGATCCTGTTTTTTGAGTCCTTGATGATGCCAAGAAAGAAGATTAAATTTTAAGGTATAATAAGAAGGTATGAAACTGATCGTAGGACTGGGCAACCCAGGAAAAGAATACGCATTGACCCGACATAATGTCGGGTTTATGGTCGTGAACGCCCTGATCAATGATCTGGGGCTTAAAGTCCAAGCCAAATACAAAGGTGAAATCGCTCAAACGTCTTTCAAAGGCGAACCGGTGATCCTGTTAAAGCCTCACACTTATATGAATGCCTCAGGCGAATCTGTAAGACTTGTGAGTGATTTCTACAAGATCGCCCCACAAGATATCCTAGTCATCTATGATGATCTGGATCTGCCGGTAGGCAAGGTCCGATTGCGTGAAAAAGGCAGTGCCGGAGGCCATAACGGGATGAAATCGATCATCCAGCATCTCAATACCCCGGATTTTCCGCGTTTACGGATCGGTATCGATAAAAACCCGCTGTATCAGACCGCCGATTACGTTTTGGGGCGCTTTTCAAAACAAGAAGAAGACAGTGTCATCCAAGCCATCCTGAAAGCCAAGAAAGCGGCCATGGATTTTCCGTCGATGAGCTTTGCTGAACTGATGAACCGCTACAACAAAGAATGAAACCCCTCTTAGAACGACTCAAAAATGAAGCTCTGATCCGTGACTTTTCGCTTAGGAAAGTCACTTTTTCGCATCTCAGTCTGATGCAGGAAGCGTTATTGATCGCCGGCTCTTTCAGAAATACCCCGCAGAACCTGATCATTCTCAAAACCAACCTCTATCAGGCGCAGCACTTGGTGGAGAAGCTGCAGCTTTGGCTGGGTGATGACGTGCTTTTGTATGCGGCGGAAGAATCTTTGAGAGTCGAAGCCATTGCAGCTTCGCCGGAACTCAATGTCGGCCGTATCGATGTCTTATCCAAAGTCCAACAGGATAAACCCAAGGTCATCGTCACCCACCTGGGCGCTTTTTTACGCTATCTGCCAAAGTCGTCCGACTTCAAAGCTTTGACCATCGAAGTCAAGGTCAATCAGGTCATCCAGCCTAAAGCCCTCTTTGAAACCTTCCGTCAGATGGGATATACCGAAACCAACCGCATCGATCAACCCTGTACCGCTGCTCACCGGGGCGGCATCATCGATGTCTTTCCCGTCAACAGCGACGTCCCGGTCAGACTGGAATTTTTCGACAACGAGATCGAAAGCATCCGAACCTTTGATTTATCTAGCCAGCGTTCAATCCAAACCATCGACTCGATCACGGTCCAACCGGCCAGTGACCTCTTGTTCAGCGATGCCGATATCCAAGTGCTTCAACAAAAACTGGAGGCACTGCTTAAAGAACGCCAAGGCAAAGACGGCACAGAGATCCTAGAAGAAACCATTCAGCGCGATCTGGAACTGATGCGTTTACGGCTTAAAGAAAATCATCTGTATCGCTATCGTGCTTTGCTGGATACGTCACAGACCATTTTGGATTATGTCTCTGATCCGCTGGTCATTGCCTCCAGCCTGGAAGACATCAAAGAACACAATCAGATCCTCCATAAAGAAACCCTGGATTATATGCTGGAACTGGTCAACGATCATAAAGCCTTGCCCTATTTTGAGATGTTTGCGGATTACGCGCGCATCATCACCAAAGTCAGGACCAATGACCTTCGCCGTTTCGAAACGACCCACAATCTGCATCTGCCTTTCAGAGAACTCGATGTGCCTTCGCAATCCCTTGTGCATCACATCAAGATGATCGCGGAGGATCTCAGAACCAAGACCGTCATTTGTTGTCTCAAAGAAGCCGAAATCAAACAATTCATTCCGGTACTCCAAGAAAACGGGATGATCTATTCACTGAAACTGAAGGATCTGGATGAACCTCATCTGATCGTCTTGCTTCAAGACCTCGATGAAGGCTTTGAACTGATTTCTCAGGACATCATCGTCTACAGTTCCAAAGAACTGTTCAATCATAAGGTCTTCATCGGACGATACAACACCAAATTCAAAGAAGCCGAGACCCTGCATTCCTATCAAGATCTGCAGCCGGGTGATTATGTGGTCCATCATCAGCATGGTGTCGGCAAATACATCGGCATCATCACCAAAGAATCCGAAGGCCAGCACCGCGATTACCTGCACATCGTCTATCGTCACGATGCGACCCTGTATGTCCCCTTGGAACAGTTCCAGCTGGTACGCAAGTTCGTCTCCAAAGAAGGCGTGGTTCCCAAACTCCATACCCTGGGTTCTCAGGAATGGAAAAAAACCAAAGCCCGAATCAAAGAAAACGTCCTGGATCTGGCCGAACGCCTGATTGCCTTATACGGCCAGCGTGAACACGACATTGCCCATGCGTTTGGGGAAGATACCCAGATGCAGAAGGATTTTGAAGCCGAATTTGAATATCCCTTGACCCATGATCAGGCCACCGCCGTGGCCGACATCAAAAAAGACATGATGAGCAACGTTCCGATGGATCGCCTATTGTGCGGGGATGTCGGTTTCGGGAAGACCGAAGTCGCCATCAGGGCTGCCTTTAAAGCCGTGGTCGAACACAAACAGGTGGCGATCCTGTGTCCGACGACCATTCTCTCTGCTCAGCATTTTCATACCTTCTCCCACCGTTTCGCCAATTATCCGATCTCGGTGGCTTTATTGAACCGTTTCGTCCCTGACAATCAAGTCAAAACGATCCTGCATGCAGTCAAAGAGGGCAAGGTCGATGTGTTGATCGGGACCCACAAGCTGTTAGGCAAAGCGGTTCAGTTCAAAGATCTGGGCCTCTTGGTCATCGATGAAGAACAGCGTTTTGGGGTCGAACACAAAGAAAAAATCAAAGAAATCAAGACCGGAGTCCATGTCTTGTCTTTAAGCGCAACACCGATCCCGCGTACCTTACAGATGTCTTTGGTCGGAGTCCGTTCTTTATCTCAACTGGATTCTCCGCCGCTCAACCGCTTGCCGATATTGACCTATGTCATCGAAAAGAACCGGGCTGTCATCAAAGACATCATCCAGCGGGAATTGGCGCGTAAAGGCCAGGTCTTTTATCTCTACAACAAGGTCGAAGACATCTTACAGGTGGCGTTTAAACTCAAACAGGATCTGCCTGAGGCCGAAATCGCCGTGGCTCACGGCCAGATGCATCGCGATGAGATCGAAGATGTCATGATGCGTTTCACCAACAATGAAGTCAATGTCTTGGTCTGTACGACCATCGTCGAGACCGGGATCGATATCCCCAACGCCAACACGATGATCATCGATCAGGCGGATACCTTTGGCTTGTCTCAGCTCTATCAGATCAAAGGCCGGGTCGGACGATCCGATCGTTTGGCCTATGCCTATCTGATGTATAACCCCAAGAAGCAGTTGTCTGAAATCGCCGCCAAACGTTTGCAGTCGATCAAAGAATTCACCGAACTGGGTTCCGGCTATAAGATCGCCATGCGTGATCTGACCATCCGCGGCGCCGGTGAAATGTTGGGAGACATGCAAAGCGGCTTCATCGATACCGTGGGCATCGACATGTACATCGAAATGCTTCAGCAGGCCATCTCCGAAAAGAAGTCCGGCATCACGACCGTTGAACAGGAACCTCAGATCAAGACCCCGATGGGCATCGACGGCTATATTCCGGCCAGCTTTGAACACAAGGATTTTGAAAAGCTCAGCCTCTACCAAACCATCGATAAGGCTGAAACCGAATATGCCTTACGAAAACTTCAGGAAGAAACCACCGATCTCTACGGGAAACTGCCCAAATCGGTCCAATTGCTGTTTGAAAAGAAACGCTGGGAACTCTTATTGAATTCCCCCATCATCGAAAGCGCCAAAGAACTCAAACATCAGATGACCCTGACCTATACGAAGCACTGGTCTTCTACGATCGATGGGGTCAAGCTTTTTGAGAAGATCAATGCGCTCTCGACCTCGATCCAGCTCAAGTATCTTCATGAACAGATCGTTTTAATCATCCCCAAACAAGATGACTGGCTCTTTCTGGCCACCGCTGTCTTGGTTGCCTCTACGAAAGTACCCCAAAGGAGCTAACATGCGTATCGATCTCTATTTGAAAATAGCCAGACTGGTCAAACGGCGTCCTGTTTCCAAAGAACTGGCCAATCAAGACCGTATCCTCATCAACGCTCGTCATGCGAAACCCTCCAGCGATGTCAAGATCGGGGATGAAGTCGATCTCTTTTTCGGCCATCGCCATCTTAAAGTCAAGGTCTTGGAACTGGCCGATTCCATCAAAAAGGCTCAATCCATGACCCTGTATGAGATCCTGATCGATGAGCGGATCTTTCCCCAAGTCGATGAAACCACACCAAAACCGCTTGATTAAGACCCGCTGAAAGGTATAATAGTACTTACCATGACCAAAACCAGAAAACGTTTCAAATTTAAATCCGTATCCATCTTTGTTTTCTTCATGAGCTTGTCGATCTTACTCTTGATCCCGATCATCGAAGAAATCTCTACGACCCTGACCTTAAAGAAATCGCTCGATGAAGTCAACGCCAAACTGAAGGACCTCAATGCGGAAAATGAAGCCTTGACCCTGCAGCGCGACAAACTGCTGGACACGGACTATGTGATCAGTTATGCCCGAGGCGTCTACATGCTGTCCAAGGATACCGAAAAAGTCTATTACTTCAAGGATGACACCGCTAAGTAAGTGAACGAAAGTTCACTTTTTTAATGCTTTGGCATTATTCTATAAATTGAGTGAGATAAATGATAAAATGGGGTAGCAACAAGGAGAACTTTATGAAAAAACCCGTTGTATTGATTGTCATGGATGGCGTAGGCTATACAGAAAACAATTACGGCAATGCCGTCAACAATGCGTATACCCCGAATCTAGATGAATTAGAAAAAACAGCCGCCTTTACCACCATCAAGGCTCATGGTATCGCCGTCGGCTTGCCTTCTGATGAAGACATGGGCAACTCCGAAGTCGGTCACAATGCGATCGGCTGCGGCCAGATCTATGCCCAAGGGGCCAAACTGGTCAATGAGTCCATCAAAACCAAAGACATCTACAATTCCGACACATGGAAAGCCCTCAGTGCTCAAGCTAAGGATCATACTTTACATTTTATCGGACTTTTGTCCGATGGGAATGTCCATTCCCACATCGATCAGCTCTTGGATCTGATCAGACAAGCCAAACTTGAAGGAATCAAGCAAGTCAGAGTCCATGCCTTATTGGATGGCCGTGACGTGCCTGAAACCAGTGCTTTACTGTATGTCGAACAATTGGAAAATGCGTTGACTGAACTCAACGATGACAGCTTCCATGCGATCATCGCTTCAGGCGGCGGCCGTATGAAGGTCACCATGGATCGTTATGAAGCCGATTGGAGCATGGTTGAACTGGGTTGGAAGACCCATGTCTTAGGTGAAGGCAGAGGTTTTACCTCAGCCAAGGACGCCATTGAGACCTATCGTATCGAAGGCCAGTATACCGATCAGTTCTTACCGGCCTTTGTCATTCACGACAAAGGCAAACCGGTCGGTACCATCCAAGACGGCGATGCGGTCATCTTCTTCAACTTCAGAGGCGACAGAGCCATCGAAATCTCCAAAGCCTTTGAACAAGGCTCAGAATTCAAATACTTCGACCGTAAACGCGTTCCGACTGTCTTCTTCGCAGGCATGCTTCAATATGACGGCGATCTGCAGATCCCTAAGAAATTCCTGGTTTCTCCGCCACACATCACCAACACCCTGTCTGAACTCTTGGTCAAACACAAGATCACTCAATATGCCTTGTCGGAAACCCAGAAGTTTGGCCATGTGACCTATTTCTGGAATGGCAATCGCACCGAAAAGTTCGATGACGATCTGGAAACCTATGTCGAGATCAAATCCGACCTGGTTCCGTTTGAACAGCGCCCTTGGATGAAAGCTGCCGACATCACCGATGCCTTGATCGAAGCCATCGAATCCGGTAAATACGGCTTCCTCAGAGTCAATTATCCCAATGGCGATATGGTAGGTCATACCGGTTCATATCCGGCCACGATCGTCGGTGTCGAAACCGTAGATCTTCAGCTAGGCCGTCTGATCCCGATCATCAAGAAACACGATGCCATCCTGATCGTCACGGCTGACCACGGCAACGCAGACGAAATGTATGAAAAAACCAAAGACATGAGTGCCAAGCCCAAAGCCAAGACTTCTCATACCTTGAGCCCGGTCCCGTTCTTTGTCTATAACGCCAATGTCAAATTCAAATACGGCAACTTCGGTCTCGCCAACATCGCTTCGACCGTCACCGACCTCTTGGGCATCAAAAAGGATCCCATCTGGCTGGAAAGCATCATCGATAAACACGACTAAACAATAAAAAAGCCAAGGATTTGGCTTTTTTTTAAGGCTTAATAGAAGAAGATGGTCATTGTGCCGTCTGTGTTGCGCGTATAGGTCTGGATGGGTATGCTTCTTTCCATACCATTGGCGATCCATACGAGATTCACATTCAGAACATCCCCGATCTTGAAATCAACATTGAATGCCTTGGTGACGGGAATCAGGGTCGATCCTGTGATAACTACAGTACCTTCCTGTTGGGTGCACACCGTCCCGGACGAGTTAGAGTCCCATGTGTAACTAAAGACCGAACTGACAGCATCGTTTCGATTGATCCTAAAGCTGTAAGAGCCGCTAAACGTATCCCGTTTTTCTGAACAAAGTGTCTCAAGAAAAAGCTCAATATTGCCTTTTTGAAATGCTAGGATATTTTCGCTTCCATGAAGTGTTGCCTTAATCGAGGCATCGATCGCAGGAGTGGCAAGCGGACTCAGTATTCCCGCGATCTGGTTGACTTTGCCGCTATCGGTCGAGAGGATCAAAGTGATATTAGCAGTCCCCGTAGCGGCTGAAGCGGTAACATAACCGGCATAGTATTGATCATTCCCCAATTTCGTCTCAATGCTTTGGCTTGATCCGTCTGCGAATGTGACGTTTAGAATGATGCCGTGGGTAGATTCCGGGACTTTTGGTAAGATACGAATCATATAAGTCAAACTCCCGCTTATGAAGTCAGATTCAATCGTTGATTCGGAATAATCCGCAACCAATCCGTTTTGAAAGAGAATATCTTTTTTAAGTTGATTGATCGTTTCCTGCATTGAATTCACTGTAGAGTCGAGTGTATGATTCAAGTTACGGATCTGGGTTACCAAAGAGTCATTCTGACCCCTCAATGTGTTGATTTGAGTCGTAAAGAAGTAAACCAAAACCAAGATTGACAAGGCCCAAGCTAATCCAATTTTTCGGATGTTTTTCGATGAGAACTGTTTTGGAGAATTTGGTGCTGAAACAGGTTTGCTGTTGATGACCAACTCATCCAAACTGATCCTAAAGAGTTGGCTCATCTGGATCAACTTATCCACTTCAGGTTTTGCCTGGCCCGATTCCCATTTAGAGACGGATTGTCTTGAGACTCCCAACTTTTCACTGAGCTCTTCTTGCGATAAGCCGAGTTTTTTTCTGTATTCCAATATTTTATGAGCTAAGTTCATATGGGGTCCTCGTGACTAGTATATAGGCTAAAGAACCCGTGCTCAATCAATTATGCCATTCAAGTACGCAACTTTAGGTTGCTTGAGGCAAGATAAGACCGACTATATAAAAAAACAACCAACTGATTGGTTGTTTTCATGGTTAAACAGAGAAAATCATCTAGGATTGTAGGAGACGCTGGTTCCTGCGATAGGCGTATTGGCTGAGTTGATAATGAATAAAGCACCCGATGCAAAATCCCATCAAAGCCACTCCGGCAGCAGTAAAGACCAAAGCTGCGAAGACATAACTGAGGACCATTTGGTTGAATAGGGCACTGATGAAGGATGCGCTCAACATGGATACAGCCAGGATCTGATTGAATCGTTGTTGAGCCTTGTCTTCCTGGGGGAAGTCCTTTAACGGTTTCTTAATGAAACGTTTTGTGAGAACCATGATCGGGTGAAATCCGAAGATCAGGGATGATAAGCCGGACAACAGTGGAATCAACAACCAGAGCGGATTTGCCGTTAAAGCAAACACGATCACACTAAGGACGATCGTTGCCTGATTGGCTTGAACCAAGGGTTTAGGAATGGTATTTAAAGACATCATTACTCCGTTTCATACAACAAAGTCGACAGGTAACGTTCGCCGTTGTCCGGGAAAATGACAACGATGGTCTTGTTTGCGTTTTCCGGTCGCAAAGCGACATCCAAGGCGGACTGCAAGGCGGCACCGGAAGAGATCCCAACCAGGATGCCTTCATTTTTCGCCAATTCACGGGCACGATCGAAAGCTTGTTGTGTTTGAACGGTCAAGACTTCATCATAAACTTTGGTATCCAAAGTTTTAGGGACAAAACCCGGACCCCAGCCTTGGATCTTATGAGGACCAGTTCTGCCTTCAGACAACATCGGGGAATCAAATGGTTCAGAGGCAACTACTTTGATCGCCGAATTTTGGGATTTCAAGAAAGCGCCGGCACCACTGATGGTCCCGCCGGTTCCGATACCTGCCACCAGGATGTCCATGTGACCATCCAAGGCGGAATAGATTTCAGGACCGGTCGTTGCGAAGTGCACGGCCGGATTGGCCGGATTTTCAAATTGAGAAGGCATAAAGGCATTGGGGGTTGAAGCGACCAGTTCTTCGGCTTTGGCGATGGCGCCTTTCATCCCTTTAGGCCCTTCCGTTAAAACCAGTTCGGCTCCGTAAGCTTTCAGTAGTTTGCGGCGTTCGATCGACATGGTTTCAGGCATCGTCAATATGACGCGATAGCCTTTTGAAGCGGCGACCGCTGCCAAACCGATCCCGGTATTGCCGCTGGTGGGTTCGACGATGACCGAACCTTCTTTCAAAAGGCCGGCTTTTTCAGCGGCGACGATCATGGCCAGCCCGATCCGATCCTTAACGGAACCGGCTGGATTGGCAGATTCGATCTTTCCGTACAACTGCACATTCAGGTTATGCAACTTCTCGAAACGGCTTAAGCGAACCAAGGGGGTATTCCCAATCAGTTCGGTCATGTTTTGTGCTACTCTAGGCATGTTTTTCTCCTAAACATAGTTAAATACTATGTTATATATGTTATAATGGGATTATACAGAAGAAATTGAGCTTCGTCAAGGAGGACACTATGAAATTGACCACGAAAGGACGTTACGGATTGGCTGTTGTCGTCTTATTAAATAAAAACAAAGGCAAAACGGTCTCATTATTGTCGATTTCGGAAAGTCTCGGGTTATCCAAGCTTTATCTTGAACAGATCTTGTCGGTCTTGAAGTCGCATCAGATCGTTGTTTCCACCAAAGGGCCCAGCGGCGGATATTCGATCAAAACAGAGTCCTATTTGAATGCGTATGATGTCTTATCCATATTGGAACCCAGTCTGGCGCCTCAGGAAATGGATGATAAAGCCCACAAGACACTGGGCTTGATCTTGGATGAGCAAGTGTATCAACCCTTAAACAACGCTGTTGAACACAGTTTAAAAGCCATAAAGCTGGATGACTTAAGTACGATGCTGAATGAAGAACCGATGTACTATATTTAAAACAAAACCGACACGCAAAGGTGTCGGTTTTTATGTGAAGAGTCTACAGTCAAACCGATAATAACAAAGGTATTAAGATCCAACGCCGATGACAGTTTTATTTTCTCTGAGGGTATGCAAGGTACTAAACATCGCATCCAGCATTTCCCGATAACTTAAAGGTCCTTGCGGAATACGATTGATGGCGATCCTTAAAGATAGACTAAAGGTCTTATCATCAAGCGTCAGGGTCTGATCATTGAACGCGGTGATCTTTTCAGCCAAAGCAACGGCTTCATCGACGGAAGTAAGCTTTGTGATGATGGCGAACTCATCGCGACCGATCCGAAACATCAGCATGTCCCTCCCGATCACTTTGTCGATCCGTTTTGCCGATTCGGCAATGGCCAGATCTCCGGCGGCATAACCATAACGTTCATTGATTCCGCGAAGGTCAACGATGTCGGTACATAAGACGATCGTCCCTCACAAACTTTTCAAGGCTTCATACAACTGCGTCACATCAACGCTTCTTCGATCATCCATATGGTTGATTTGGTCCTCATCGACACTGAATTTGGGAAAGAGTTCTGAAAAGCCGTGTTCTTTACGATACGCTGAAGGCAAGATCCCCCAAAACCGTTTGAACGCTTTTGAGAAAACTTCCGGGGACTCATAATGATAGTCCATGGCGATCTCGGTAATGGAGCGATCGGTATGAAGCAGATCATAAGCAGCTTTGGAGAGCTTACGTTTGGCGATGTACTCATAGGTTGAACAATTGAAGGCAAACTTGAACAGTTTTTGCAGTCCTGAAACGGAGCTGTAACTGGCTTTGGCGAGTACTTCGACAGATAGCGGTTCTTTGATTTTCTTCCACGATTTCCAGCGCACAGGCTAAGATTAGGAGGTTTTTCATGTGTCAGTGCCGATCCTTTCTGATCCCATCTTAGAAGGTCTTCGATGGAATCGCTTGATGATTTGTGTAAAGCAGTCCTTGATATTACTGTATCACAAAC
Organism: Erysipelotrichaceae bacterium; assembly: GCA_963678045.2. Lineage (GTDB taxonomy): Bacteria > Bacillota_I > Bacilli_A > Erysipelotrichales > Erysipelotrichaceae > UBA2212. The sequence continues at coordinate 227,088 of CAXXCK010000004.1, forward strand.
AAAAACCGTTCATGATGGGAACGGTTTTTGTTTGAACTCTAAAAGGGAGAGGGAAATTACGCTTTTTTCTTGATCGTTTTCGCAAAGATCATGACCAAGACGACACCGACGAATCCAAAGAGACCGGAAGCGATGAAGTAGGCATTGTAGCCGCCGTTGGGTCCGAAGGTATTCCATAAGAAGGTATTGAAGATGGGAATCAGCACATCCGGCAGATAACCGATGAATGAAACCACGCCGATGGCGGTACCCAAGATGAAGGCTTCCAGTTTATAATCACCCAGCAGTGACCAATAGGTCCCGCGGATGGTGTAGAAGAAGACAGCCAACACGACGACAAGCGGGAAGAAAACGGCTTTGCCTAAACTGACCGGCAACAGAGCTGCAATGATCAAACAAGAACTGGCAATGACCAAGGCCACGATCTGGATCTTGGTACGGCCGAATTTGTCAGCCAATAACCCGCCCAAGAAACCGCCAATGGGTCTCATCCATAAGACAACGACCATGATCGAAGCCACAGTGACAGAGTCTAAACCGACATTGGATTCCAAGAATCCGCCGATGTAGTAAACGGTCCAGAAGACAATGTAGCCCATGAAGATGATGGCGCCGTGCAGATAAACGTTTTTGTTTTTAAACAGCATCTTGACATAAGACCACTGAAACTTATCCGATACGGCATTCTTATCGGCTTTGGCTTTGATGAGTTTTTTATCATCTTGGACAAAGACCATGACTAACGCGGATACGACCAGAAGCATGATCGAATACATGTAGATGACCGCGATCAAGGCTTGACGTTTGGTGCCAAGATCGATCGAATCTTTCAGAATGGAAGAGAAGATAAACAAAGCAACACTGGCCAGCATGGCTTCAACCAAACCGCGTCCGCCATCCAGGATCCCGAAGAATTTGCCCTGTTCATGGTCAGCTCCCAACAATCGAACGATTTTCATATGGGCGCTCCAGAAGGTGAAAACCGAGAAGATGCCCCATAGTCCGAAGATCAAAACGACGTTGTTGTAATCAGGGATCTGGGCAAACCACAATCCGCCGATGCCGGTAAAGAATAATGAGACGGCCAAGAGTTTCTTCGCTGAGAAAACATCACTCAGATAACCGCTGGGTGCATACCCGAATACAAAGACCAAACCGATAACAGAATACATGGTATTGAGTTGAGGTAAGGTCATATTGAAGACTTGTAGGATGGTTTCTTGATAACCTTGTTTCAAGAAAATAAGGGGATAGATGGATCCAGCGGCTAAAACAACCAAAAACAACTGAAAGTATTTTTTAATCTGAGTCTGGCTCATAGGAATCCTTTCTTGGTGAGCGGGAAGTGTCATATTCCGGAATATGACCGACACTGGTGAGTCTACTGCGTCATGAGCGATATCGACAAAAATAAGCACTGATGTCTCCATCGTAAACGCTTACTTTTTGATTGTCAAGATAATTTTCTATTAAAAAGCTATAAAATAATTATAAATGGAAAGTTTTCTACTCTAAGTGGATATACCGGTTGAAGGGTTTCTTCACAATTCGGATGAGCCCTCATCATACCATACCCATAAAAAAAGCCCCCTTAAGGAGCTTGGATGAGGTGACTTAGTGAGCTGTTCTCAAACGATGAATGACTTCTTCGATGAAGATCATGAAGACGGTTCGTGTCTTCTCATGAGGCTGAAGATCAGAAGACTGAGGAAACTTCGAAAGCCAAAACAGTTTATCGCAGGTATTGATGAGGGAGGGATTATACTCTTCCGAAACCACCAAGACTTCTCCGCCTTTGGATTTGGTCAGTTCAAAGATGTCCTTGAATGACTTGAATGAGCCGGTGGTCGTCAAGACGACCATCAGCGTCTTATTGTCGGTCATTGAACGCACTGAGAGTTCATCGGATAAAGCCAGCACTGTTTTGTTGGTACAGACGCGCAACTTGTATTCAAAATACTGAGCCATCAAAAAGGAAGGCCCGTATCCGAAGAGAATGACCTTTTCATACTCATCCAGGATCTCAATGAAATCATCGACCAGTTTCGGATCGAAATCATCGATGAACTGTTTCAAACGATCCAGTTCACTGGAACTTCGTTTTTCAATGGGGGTACGGCCGTAGACAAAGTCCATGTATTGTTTGAAGTTAGAAAAGCCCAGTTTCTTGGAAAGCTTGGATACTTTTGAGATGGAACACTGGCTGATTTCGGCTGCTTCCCGGATCTTCAGATCGGGATGATCCTTGGCATAGGCGTGGATCGCCTGATAAACAGTCAGTTCTAACGGATTCAGTCTACTCAGATCGAGATTGATCATTTATCGGACTCCTTGCTTACACATTTTAGTGGAAAATTTTCTATGAATATAGTATCATCTCAAATCGAAATCGTAAACAGAGGAACCGAAAATAAGTGAATAAATGGAAAATATTCCATTATGAGTAATTAAAATAAAATAAAATAGAAAATTATCTTGACAAGGATTTTGGCTCGTCCTATGATGTAAGCGTATTCACAGGAAAATGTGTTAACTGAACAGACCAATGCCAGAAGGAGCTAGAACATGAATCACGACACCTTGCTAATTGAATTATCCAAAATGCTGGGGAAAGACCAAATCAACACCAACCCGGAAGAGTTGTATGATGCCTCAGCTGATCGCTACAAAAAGTATGCGAAAGCCAGAAAAGTACTCAACGTACCGGCACCGGTCGCCATCATCTATCCGAAGTCGACCCGTGAAGTCAGCACCTTGCTGAAATTCTGCAACGACAACGACATCAACGTCATCCCGCGCGGCGGCAAGACAGCCACAGAAGGCGGTTTGGAAAACTGGAAAGAAACGACCCTGGTCATCGATGCGAAGTTTCTCGATAAGATCATCAAAGTCGACTACTATAACATGCAGGCCACGGTTCAAGCCGGGGTCGCGCTACAGACTTTGGAAGACGTCGTTCGTGAAATGGGCTTCACCACCGGACATTCACCGCAATCCAAACCGGTCGCTAAATTCGGCGGCTTGGTCGCAACCCGCAGTATCGGTCAATTCTCGACTTTATACGGCGGCATCGAAGACATGGTCGTTGGCCTGGAATGCGTGTTCCCCAACGGTCATATCTCCCTGATCAAAAACGTATCCAGACGCGCAGGCGGTCCGGATATCCGTCACATCGCCATCGGCAATGAAGGCACCTTGTGCTACATCACCGAAGTCACCGTCAAGCTCTTCAAGTATTTCCCGCAAAACAATCAGTTCTTCGGCTATCTGATCAAAGATGTCGAAACAGGCATCAGCATCCTGCGTGAAGTCATCGTCAATGGTTATCGTCCTTCCGTCTCCAGAGTGTACTCCGAAGGCGATGCGAGCCAGCATTTCTATCACTTCCACAAAGGCAAATGCGTTCTGCTGTTTATGGCAGAAGGCAACAAAGACATCGTTGAAGCGACCGCCAAAGGCATTAACCGTGCGGTTGAAAAATTCAGCGACGGGATCTTAGAAACCGTCGACAGCAAACTGATCGAAGATTGGTTCAATCATCTCAACTGGTCTCAAAAAGACATCGATGACGAGATCGAAGGAATGCTTGAAAAAGACTATCATGCGGGCTTCACCACCGAAGTCTCTGCCGATTGGGAAACCATCGTCCAGATCTATAAGAATGTCATGAGACGCATCACCAAAGAATTCCCGAGAGCTAACGATTTGACCTTGTTGGGCGGCCATTCATCCCACAGCTACATCAACGGCACCAACATGTATTTCGTCTACAACTATAAGATCAACTGCAATCCGGAAGATGAACTGCGTATCTATCATCATCCCTTACAGACCATCATCGTTGAAGAGACCCTCAAAATGGGCGGTTCCATGTGTCATCATCACGGGATCGGTAAATACCGCAACGAATGGACCAAAGAAGAACACGGATCCGCTTACTTCATGTTGGAAAAGCTGAAAGAAGCGTTTGATCCTAAAGGCATCATGAATTACGGGACCATCTTCCCGGTCGAAGAAGGCAAGAAGTATCAGAAATAAGTCAGTATTATCATTCGCTGGATCTGGTTTGAGTTCGATCTTGTTATCAGCCATTCGGGGGAATCTGCAAGCACGAAGCAACGCCTAAAGCGAGTTAATAATAAACAAGGAGGGCCTATGAGCCAGGAAAAATTTAAGAAGTATTTTCAGTTCTTTTTGGTAGTATTAGCAGCAGGGTCTATTTATCCATTGATTTATCTGAAGAGCAATTATCAGGAAACCATCCTGCAAGTCTTCAACATGTCTAATGCCCAGTTGAATTCGATGTATACGATCTTGGGTTGGGTATTTGTTGCCGGGTATATCCCGTCAGGCATCTTGAGCGACCGTTTCTCAGCGAAGAAACTGTTGGCGATCTCACTGTTCTTCACCGGGTTGGGTGGATTATGGTTCGCACAAGTTCCTTCATACACTTACGTTATGGTCATCTTCGCGATCTGGGGCTTCTTCTCAGTCTTTACATTCTGGTCTGCCCACATGAAGATCGTCAAACTGCTTGCGACTGAAAAAGAACAAGGTACCTTCTTCGGGATCTTAGACGGCGGACGCGGCGTTGTTGAAGCCTTACTGGCCAGCTTGGCCCTGTTCATCTTCTCCGGCATCTTGGGCGACAGCCTGAACATTGCCGACAAAGCTTCAGCTTTGATCGCTGTCATCTACATGTATTCTGCTGTTCTGATCGTAACCGCCGTCTTGGTCTGGTTCTTCGTTCAGGATGATAAAAAAGTCTTGGCCAACAATGCAGACTTGAAAGAAAAAGTTAAATCTCCTGAATTCAAATTCTCCGAATTGGGCAATTTGTTCAAAAATCCTAAAGTCTATCTCTTAGGTGGTATTATCTTCATGGGTTACGCCGTGTTCTGGACTGTCTATTACCTGAGCTGGTTCCTTGAAACCTACGTCGGTATCGATCCTGTTTCCGTAGCCGGTACGATGGTCGTTGTCTTGTGGATGCGTCCTGTCGGCGGTTTCATCGGCGGTTTCTTGGCTGATAAAATCGGTAAAGTCACCGTTCAGATCGGCGCCTTGACTGGCGCTGCCGCTTGCTTGGTTGCGATTTCCGTGATTCCGGTTACTGGCAATACGGGCTTATTCCAGCCGTTGATCATTGTCTTGGGAATCTTCCTGTATGCCATCCGCGGGACCTACTGGTCACTGTTGGGTGATTTGAACCTGAATGCGTTGATCCTTGGAACTGCCATCGGTGCTGTCTCCTTCATTGGTTACATGCCTGACATCATCTTGCCTGAATTCAATACCTTCTTGTGGAAGACCTTCGGGGATTTGGGCGGATTCAACGCTTACTTCATCTCCAGCGCCATCATGGGCTTGGTCGGTGTTGCCTTGGTTATCGTCTTTGGAATGATGCTGAAAAAGGAAAAACAAGCCATCAAATAATATGAAAATCATCTGTCTCATCAAATTCATCCCCGATGTGGAAGACTTCAAATACGACTATGAACGCAATGTGCTGATTCGGGATAAAATGAATCAGATTCTTAATCCTGAAGATGCGGTTGCGGTGGCCTTCGCCCTGAGTGTCAAGAAGTATTATCCTGACACGACTGTCGAAGTCCTCACCATGGGTCCCCAAAACGTAGCCCACAAATTGGAAGAGCTCTTGAGACTGGATGCTGATCATGCGACCTTGATCACGGATGCCGCCTTTATCGGTAGCGATACTTATGCGACCAGCCGGGTCTTGGCCCACTATCTTAAAAAACAAGCTTTCGATATGATTTTGACAGGAACACACACCCTGGACGGCGATACCTCGCATGTTCCGGCTCAGGTGGCCCAGTGGCTCAGCCTGCCTCACCTGTCAAACATCATCTCAGTCAAAATGAATACGCTGGATTCAAGACGCCTGGAGCTCAGTGCGGATCATGATCAGGAGATCCTGACCTACGCATTGACGCTTCCGGCTGTCTTGAGCCTTCAAAAAGAAGCCCCTTATAAAATACCCTATGTGCGCTATGAAGACCTCAACAAAGAGGTCTCCGGACGCCTTCAAGTGCTTGGTTTGGCTGAGTTAGAACTCAACAAAGCTGATGTCGGCTTTGAAGGATCCAAGACCAAGGTCATCAAGACCTTCGTCAAGACTTTGACCAAACAAGACAAGATCGAAGTGACCACTGATGAACATGGCATTCAAACCGTCTATGAGTTTCTGAAAGACAAAGGCTTCCTCTCATGAAGAAGATCCTCCTCTATTTAGACGCGCATACTTCGCTGGATCTGAGTCTTCTGGGTGCTGCCCAAAAGATGATTCACGATCAAGACGCCCAGATCATCGCCATCGGTTATCCTGAAGATGTCCCTTCATCAGACAGTGTGTATGATCAAGTGCTGATCCTGAACGATCAAGATGCCTTGCCTTATGACACCCTGGCTTTGACAGCGGTACTGACTGAAGTTCAGCGTCAAAACCACTTCGATATCCTCTTATTCCCGGCGACCCCTTTAGGCAGAATCCTTGCCCCAAGAGTGGCCATCGCCCTTCATACCGGTTTGGTTGCGGATGTGACCGACCTGGTTGTCCATGACGGCTTCATCGACATGATCCGACCGGCCTACAGCGGTAAGCTGATGGCCCAGATCGTTTCTACCGGTCAAGGTCCGCTCATGATGACGATCAGACCCAAGGGCTTCACGCCCGTCTCATCCGATCTCAAATCAACCCTCATCAAACAGCTTAGAATCAGTACGCAGAAAGATTCCGGCATCCAGCTTCTGGATCGCCATCACAAAGCATCCGTTGACGATATCCGCGACAGTAAGATCCTGATTTCAGGCGGTGGCGGTATCCTAGATCATTTCGATAAACTGCAAGCTTTGGCCAGCGTCCTTAAGGCTCAAGTCTCAGCAAGCAGACGAGTCGTGGATTCAGGCAGAGTCCATCGCAGGATCCAAGTCGGCCAATCCGGTAAAACGGTCAGTCCGAAACTCTACATCGCCCTAGGCATCTCCGGGTCAGTCCAACACATTGAAGGACTCAAAAACGTAGAGACCATTATTGCGGTCAACACCAACAAGCAGGCTCCGATCTGCAGTTTGGCAGCCCTGGTGGTCGAAGGCGACGCCGTCGACTTCATCGATAAACTCATCACTAAAATTGAAAAAAACAGTTTGAATTTCAAGGAGGAAACACAATGAACATTCAAGACTTCAACATGAATTTCTTTTCTTTAAAAGGTAAAAATGCCTTGGTTACCGGCGGAAACAGCGGCTTAGGCCAAGCGTTCTCCACTGCACTCGCCAAAGGCGGCGCCAATGTCATGGCCGTTTCGATCATGGACGATGGCGGAGAAACCAAAGCCTTGGTTGAAAGCTGCGGCGTTCAATACAAGCACGTCATGGCTGACATCACAGCGGATGGCGAATGCAAACGCGTCGTAGAAGACATCGTGGCCACTTGGGGCAGCATCGACATCCTGGTCAACTGCGCCGGGATCTGCATCAACATCGAAGACGTCACCCAATTCGACCGTAAACCGTGGGATAAGATGGTCGCTGTCAACTTGACCGCTGCTTTCGAAATGATCCACGAATCCTGCAAGTTCATGATCAAGCAGAAATCCGGCAAGATCATCAACATCGCTTCCTTGTTTGCCTTCTTAGGCGGACAATGGTCTCCGGCTTACGCTGCCACCAAACACGGCATCGTCGGCTTGACCAAATCCATGTGTGATGAATTGGCTCAATTCAACATCCAGGTCAATGCGATCGCTCCGGGCTATTTCGCCACGAAGCTGACCGAAAAAACCCGTTCCAATCCGGAACGCAACTCGATCATTTTGTCCCATATTCCGGCAAACCGCTGGGGTTGGCTGGCTGACTTGATGGGTACCTGTGTCTTTTTATCCAGTGATGCTTCCAATTACGTCAACGGGACGACCGTGACAGTTGATGGCGGCTATCTGATGAGATAATGATGCGCAAGCATCATTTTCTTCACGAGGTGAAACATGCATGAAAAATATCTGATTGGTGTCGACAGCGGTTCGCAAAGCACCAAAGTAATCATATTCAATCAAAAAGGTCACATCGTCGCGACCGCCAGCGAAGGCCTCAAACCGATGATGACCAACAAACAAGGCCATGTCGAACATCCTGATGATGATCTGTGGGACTCTTTAAAAGTCGTCCTGAAGAAAGTCATGAAGGAATTCAAAGGCGATACCCGAGACATCTTAGGGGTCGGTCTGTGTTCGATCCGCTGCTGCAGAGTCTTTATGAAACACGACGGGACCTTAGCGGCCCCGATCATGAGCTGGATGGATGTCAGAGCCTATGAAAAGTATGAAGACAAACCGGAAATCGGCTTTACCTGCTCGACCTCGGGCTATCTGAGCTTCAGACTGACCGGTGCTTTTAAAGAAATGGCCGCCAATGCCTATCAGTGGCAATTTCCGGTCGATATGGACACCTGGAACTGGTCCAAAGATGAAGCCTACTTCAATGGTTTTGGGATCCCCAAAGAAAAACTGATGGACATCCAAGTCCCCGGAACGATCTTAGGGTACGTCAATGAGAAAGCTGCTTCAGAAACTGGCTTGCCGGTGGGTTTACCGGTCGTTTCGACCGCCAACGACAAAGCCGTCGAAGCCTTAGGATCAGGTTTGATCCAACCCAATGTCGGTCTCTTGTCTTTGGGCACCTATATCGCCTCCATGGTCCATGGCCATAAAAACATCACCACAGGTCAAAGTTTCTTTACCAACCTGTCCTGTATCCCTCACCAGTATCTCTATGAAAGCGGCGGGATCAGAAGAGGCATGTGGCTGATTTCCTGGTATAAAAACATCATCGGGGATGAATATGCCCTCAAAGCCAAACTGGACGGGCTGATTCCTGAAGATGCCTTGGCCAGGGAAGCTTTCAGTGTCCCTCCCGGATCGGATGGGTTATTGACCATTCCGGATTGGCTGGCACCAGCCTCTCAACTCTATCGTAAAGGCGTCATGATCGGGTTTGACGAACGTCATACCCGCGGTCACATCTATCGTTCCTTGCTCGAAGGCATTGCCTTGACTTTAAAGAACAGTTACGATGCGATGAATGCGGAACTGGGTTCTACCCCGGAAAAGATCATCGTCTCCGGCGGCGGATCCAACAGTGATCTGTATATGCAGATGATTGCCGACATCTACGGGGTCAAAGCCGTCAGAAACAAAGTCAACGGTGCTGCAGCCATGGGCTCAGCCATTTGTGTGGCCGTTGCGACCGGCTTGTATACGGGTTATTCCGATGCGGTTGCCCACATGATCGAAGTCAAAGATGAATTCACACCCAATATGGAAAACCATAAACTGTATGAACGCATCAACACCAGAGCCTACAAAGATCTGCCTAAGATGATGGAATCCACCCTCAAAGCAGTCTATTCCGGCTTAAACGAAGACTAAACCAACAGAATGAAGCAGGCTCAAGCCTGCTTCATTTTAGAAAGAGACCCCATGAAACCACTCATCCTGATCACCAATGACGACGGGATCCATTCGCCCGGCCTCTTGGCCCTGGCAGAAGCCATCAGCGACATCGCCGACATCCTCATCGCCGCCCCGATTGCCCAACAAACCGGGATGGGGCGATCCTTTCCCCATATGCCGGACACCGGCATCATCGAAGAAGTCCGGCTCCTGGTCAACGGTCAGTTGACCACAGGCTACGGGATCCACGGTTCACCGGCCCAGTGTGTCGCCTATGCGATCTTGGAGTTGGCCAAACGTAAACCTGATTATGTCTTCTGCGGGGTCAACTATGGCGAAAACCTGGGCTTATCGGTCACCTGCAGCGGAACCTTAGGCGCGGCCTTTGAAGCCAACAGCCACCGCATCAAAGCGATTGCCTTCTCCCGTCCCACCGCTTTATCCAAACAACACTCCGAAACCTTCGACCCGGTCGATTGGACCCCGTTGAAAGCGGTCATCAAGACCCTTACGGAAACCGTGCTGGCCAAAGGCTTTCCCGCCAATACGGATATCCTTAATGTGAATTTCCCGAAACAGGTAGAAGCCTCGACTCAGATCCGTTTCACCCGTCAAAGTCCTCAAAACTATTCCGAATTCATTCAGCCTTCTGCGAGAGATTTCAGTCTCGCCTATGCGCTGAGTGCCCAGAAAAACGTCAAAGAAGAAGAGACCCCGAAAAACAGCGATGTCTATGCGGTCCATTATGACCATGCGATCTCCGTCACACCTCTGACTTGGGATGCTTCGCTGGATGCACTGGAGAGCGGCTACTTGAATTAACAGTAAAAAAGGAATCCATGTTTGGATTCCTTTGTTTATTGTTGATTGAGTTGAGAGAGTTTCATGATCAAAGCGATCGTTTTCGCATCCCGGAGTTCATCCTTCATCACCAGATCGATCAGCTGATCTAGCGTGTAGGTCTTGACGTTGAGGAATTCATGAAAGTCGAGCTTTTGTCCGACAAACTTGGTCTTCGGAGCGTAATACAAATGAATGATTTCACCTAGATAACCTGGGGAAGGATAAAGCAGGCCCAGTGAGGTCATCTCCAAAGCTTCATAACCGGTTTCTTCGATCAGTTCTCGGTTGGCCGCATCGATCGGGTTTTCGTTGGGTTCTAGCTTGCCGGCGGTGAATTCCAAGAGGACACTACTGAAGGCATAACGGAACTGTTCGACCAATAAAAACTCGCCTTTTTCGTTTTTGGCGGCAATACAGACGCCGCCGGGATGTTTGACGACTTCTCTCATTGAGGTGTCACCGTTAGGCAAAAGGATATCATCATGATGGACTTCGATGATCTTTCCTTTGAATTTGAGTTGGGTGGTTAATTTCTTCTCGTGCAGGTTCATGCAAACAGTATATCACCGTCCCTGTTTGTTTGTCGGGCTCTCAGAGTTTTGGTATAATAAAAACACGGGGTAGCACGATGAAAAAGGGATTATTTATCACATTTGAAGGGCCAGACGGCAGCGGAAAGACCACGGTCAGCAGTTATGTGGTCAAACAGCTGACGGAGTTGGGCTATGATATCGTCCACACACGCGAACCCGGCGGTGTCGACATTGCCGAACAGATTCGTCACGTCATCCTAGATCCTAAAAATACCAAGATGGACGTCAAAACGGAAGTCCTTTTGTATGCGGCCAGCCGCCGTCAGCACCTCATCGAGAAAATATTACCGGCCTTGTCTGAAGGCAAGATCGTGCTTTGCGACCGTTTCGTCGACAGTTCCCTGGCTTATCAAGGGGTCGGACGCGGAGTCGGATTTGACGAAGTCTATACAGTCAATCGCTTTGCGATCGATGATCATATGCCGGACTTGACAGTGTATCTGGATCTGGATGCCCAAGCAGGCCTGGATCGGATCGCCAAACGCAAGTTTCTGGATCGATTGGATCAGGAAAAGGTTACCTTTCATGAGAAAGTCGTCGAAGGCTATCGGGAAGTCCTGAAACGCTTTAAAGCGCGCATCGTGGTCATCGATGCCAACCAAGCCATTGAAACCGTTCAGAAGGAAGCCTTTGAGGCTGTCTTGAAGAAGGTCAAGGCCTATGTTTAAGGAAGTCCTCAAAGAGCGTCAACCCATCGTAGAGCGGGTCTTGTATAATGCCCTCAAACACAAACAGGCTTCTCATGCCTATCTTTTCGTCGGTCCCAAAGGAACCCGGATGCTGGAAACGGCACTCCTTTTCGCCCAGTCTTTGGTTTGTCCGCATAAGGACCCCTGGGCTGATGAAACTTGTGAAATTTGTGATAGAATACAGAAGAATCATTTTACCGATCTCATTTTACTGGATGGCACGATGACCTCCATAAAAAAAGAGGCTGTATTGGATCTGCAGGAGCAGTTCTCCAAGACCGCCCTGGAATCCTACGGTAAGAAGATTTACATCGTGAATGCGGCCGAAAATGCCACTCCCGAGGCTTTAAACAGTCTCTTGAAATTCCTAGAAGAACCCAGCGGATCGGATACCTATGCGATCCTGATTTCTGAGCATCCCGATCAGCTTTTGGAAACGATCATCTCGCGCTGTCAGACCTTAACTTTCAAGGCTCAAAACAGACAGGAACTGGTGGCCCAGATCGATCTGGAACACAATGATCCTTATGAGATCCAATTGTTGAGCCAATTGGTCAACAATGTCGAAGGCATGAAAGACTTGCAGCTCAATGACGACTTCAAACATGCCTTGGTCATGTTTGGCAATTTCATCGATGAATATGTGAAAGCCCCTTACCGAGGGGAACTCTTCGTTCAGACCCAACTCTTGTCCAAACGCAAGGAAGTGGAAAAACCGGATATGGGGGATGCCCCCAAATCCAAAGAAGAGAAGAAAGCCCCGGTTGAAAAAGGACCGGCGGTGGATCGCAGAAGACTCTCGTTTTTCTTTAAGATCGGCATGCTTTTCTTTAAAGACATGATGTTTAATACCCCGATTCATTCTCCGGTATGGAAAACCCGCATGAATCACATCAGCCCCATCATTTCCCCGATGAGCGCGTTTAATTTGTTTAATGATGCGGAGGATAAGATCAATACCAATGCCAATCTGGCCTTGCTGATCGATTCTGTCCTCTATAAACTGAAGGAGGCCAATCATGACTGAACAAAGTCAGGTCTATAAATACGTGTATTCCGTTCGTTTCGAAGGCAATAAGAAAGCCTATTCTTTCGGCACCAACGACAACCTCTACAAAGCCGAAGACAAAGTCGTCGTCGAAACCGCCAGAGGCTTGGAATTGGGAGAAGTCATCACCGACTTCCACTTGACCGAAAACGTCAACATCCATTCCGAACTCAAGCCCATTTTACGTAAAGCCAGCCAAGGCGATCAGGATCACTACATCAACAACAGCCAAGCCGCCAAAGATGCCCTTAAGATCTGTGAACGCGACGTCAAACATCTCAATCTGAACATGCAGCTGATCTCGGCGGAATATACCTTGGATAAATCCAAGATCATCATCGTCTATGTGGCCGATGAACGTGTCGATTTCAGAGAGCTTTTGAAGGAACTCGCCGGACACCTGCATTGCCGGATCGAACTCAGACAGATCGGGCCTAGAGACAAAGCCAAGATCGTCGGCGGGATCGGGACCTGTGGGATGGAAACCTGCTGTTCGCGATATCTCAATGATTTTGATGTGGTCTCCATCAACATGGCCAAGAATCAAAACCTCGCTTTAAACATCCAGAAGCTTTCCGGTCAATGCGGCAAGCTGATGTGCTGCTTGAAGTATGAAGACGAAAACTACAAATGCATGAAGAAGGATTGCCCTAAGCAAAACGAACTCATCGATTATAACGGCAAGAAATACAGAGTCACCGGCATGAATCTCTTGACCAAACAAGCCAAACTTGAAAACAGGGAAGAAGCCCTGTTCCTGAACTTCGACGAAGCCTTCAAGGACTACGTCAAAAAAGACCCCAATGAAACGACAGAAAAGCTTTCAAAATGATCTGACCAGTTTATACCTGGTCGCAACCCCCATCGGTAACCTCAATGAGATGACCCCGCGTGCCGTTGAGATTTTAAAAACGGTCTCGGTCATTGCCTGTGAAGACACACGCACGACCTCGGTCCTTTTAAAACACTTCGGGATCGAAACCAAAGTCATCTCCCACCACAACTACAATGAAAAAGAATCGGCCCAAGGCATCGTCAAGCTGCTTGAAAGCGGACAAGACGTGGCTTTGGTGAGTGATGCCGGGTATCCGCTGATCTCGGATCCGGGCTATATCTTGGTTCAGGAAGTCATCGATGCCGGATTCAACGTCATTCCGATCTCCGGTTCCTCAGCTGCACTCAATGCGCTGGTGGCATCCGGACTGGTCACTCAACCTTTCTTGTTTTTTGGTTTTTTACCCAACACGGACAAGGATTTCATTCAAACCGTCAATCAGCTTAAAGCGTATCCTTATACCTTGATCTTTTATGAAGCACCGCATCGGATCCAAAAGACAATTGCCAGACTCATTCCGCTACTGGGCGATCGCAAAGCCGTCTTGGCCAGAGAGATCACCAAGAAGTTTGAAGAATTCCTCAGAGGCAAGCTGTCTGAACTGGGCGACATCGAAGACGAGCTCAAAGGCGAAATGGTCTTGGTCATTGAAGGCAATGTCGAAGAGAAGCCGGAAATCGTCGATCTGTCCGAAATCAATGAACGCATCCAAGCCTACATCGAAGGTGGTATCAGTGCTTCTGAAGCCATCAAACAGGTCGCCAAGGAAGTCGGCAGAAACAAACACGAGATCTACAATGCTTATCACAACAAAGGTGACGTCAACTGACTATCACCTTTTTTTCACCGTTTAGCCTCAATTTAACCTGTCTTTAGTCCCACTTTGTGAGTATAATAGAGACATAACATAAGGAGAAAAAACCATGGAATTAAAAGGATCAAAAACTGAAAAGAATTTAGAAGCTGCTTTTGCCGGAGAATCAATGGCTCGTAATAAGTATACCTACTATGCTGCTAAAGCCCGTCACGAAGGCTACAGACAGCTGGAAGAATTGTTTTTAGAAACAGCCCGTAATGAACAGGAACATGCGTTCTTGTGGTTCAAAGCCCTTCATGGCGGCGAAGTTGCCACCACGGCCGTCAATTTAGTCGATGCGGCTGCCGGCGAACACTACGAATGGACCACCATGTATAGAGAATTTGCTGAAACAGCCAAAGAAGAAGGCTTCAACAAGATCGCCTTCCAGATGGAACAAGTACTGCTCATCGAGAAACGCCATGAACAACGCTATAATGATCTTCTGGCCAACCTCAAAGAAGGCAAAGTCTTCAAGAAAGACGACAAAGTCGTTTGGGAATGCTCCGTATGCGGTTATCAAGTTGAAGGTACCGATGCGCCAAAGATTTGCCCGGTTTGCGGCGAACCTCAGTCCCACTTCTCAATGGACGTTAAAAACTATTAATTCTAACTCATGGACAGGTGAAAGCCTGTCTTTTTTATTGGTTTTCATGAAGGATCCAAGCAATCAGTGTGATAACCATCAAGTTCAGTTCTGACGATTGTGCGTCATTTTCAACATGTAAACAATGAAATAGCACACTATAATGTGCATTTTTCATACTAAACAGTACAAATTGAGTTAAAAATGAAACCGCTTTCGTTTTGGCTGTGCTAAAATGATTTCAGAAAAGTCGTCACACAGCTATTAAGCTCATAAGGAATAAACTTGAAAACAAATCTTTCCAGATTCGGTCTTCTCCTCTTTGTGATACTCCTGTTAGGTGCTTGTGCAGATTCCGGAAAACCGACTTCCGATGTAACGCTTGATCAAATTCAAGCCGATGCAGCCAAAGTTCCTGCCATTAGGCAAGACTTGGAAAAGGTCATCTCTTTGAAAGTCATCTCTGAACCGTTTCAGGGAGACCAATGTTTAGTTTTGGCAAACCTGACCTATGACAATGGGGATGCCTTGATCAATGGGGATGTCGTCATCAATTATGAATGGGCAAGCAAACGCTGGAAGGCAGTCAATGCCCAGTTTGCGGTCAAAAAAGTGAGTGCAAAAACTGAGGCTTCGGATGAGGCTGTCATCAAAGCTGCAGGTAGCATTGATTCGCTCAACAAGCAATTCGAATTGAATCTGTTGGCTGCGGAAACATCGATTGCCTCAAAAACACTCAGTCTGGAAGAAGGCAAGGCAAGTTATGCGGTCGTAAAGACCATCAAGGCAGGCAACTGGACCGGTGTCGTCACTTATGCGATCAGCGCAGTTTATGATTATAGTAAAGGATGGCAGTTTACCATCGACAGTTGGTCTTATACGGAAACGACCCGTTGGACCGGAACCTGGATCGCACAGTGGGGACAATATGCCCAAGAGACACAGTATGTGCCCAATGAAAGTATGAGTTTGGAAATCGTTGGGGATACGACGATCACCAGAAACAGCGCGAATGATCAAAATGAGAAACGCACCGTCAATGTCGTGTTTAAGCGCAACAAAAGCGGATACAACATCCCGGCAACGCTCAGCACCGATTATGAAAGTGACGGTCGTTATACATCCCGTTTCATCGTCATCAAATACGGCAACCAAGCCGATGATCAGATCACATTGGAACATCGCTTTGATACTTCGATCTTGGGAACCAATGTGGTGATGGTCGTCAAAAGCGTCAGCGGCAACATCGGGACCCTGACCAGAGTCAAATAAAAGCAGAACCCGTTCTTAGGGCTAAAGTAAGCTTGTCTTCATCTTTACAAAAGAGCCCCAAACTCCTATAATTATCCTATCTTGATGAGAGCATGAATGATGGCGTTTTGAACAGAGAGTCGACGGTGGGTGAAAGTCGATCAAGACAAAATCAGGTATGGGCTTAGTCACCATCAACGCGACCCGGCGATATGGGATCGAGTGCACCATGTTAATGGTGAACTAAGGTGGAACCACGTGAAAGCGTCCTTAGCGGGCGCTTTTTATTTACCACAGGAGGAACTATGAAAAGCAAGCAAGATTTCTACATGACGACAGCGATTGCCTATACCTCAGGAAAGCCGCACATCGGCAACATCTACGAGATCGTCTTGGCCGATGCGATTGCCCGATACAAACGTCAGGAAGGCTATAACGTCTACTTCATGACCGGGACTGATGAACACGGTCAAAAGATCGAGGACAAGGCCAAAGCCGCCGGCAAGACCCCTCAGGTCTTCGTCGATGAAGTCGCCGGAACCATCCGCGGCCTTTTCGACTTGATGAACACGTCCTATGATAAGTTCATGAGGACCACCGACAAAGACCATGAACTGCAGATTCAAAAGATCTTCAAGAAACTCTATGATCAAGGCGACATCTATAAAGGCGAGTATGAAGGCTGGTATTGTAAAGCCTGCGAGTCTTTTTATACGGAAACTCAATTGGTCGACGGAAAATGCCCGGATTGCGGCGGACCGGTCGAAAAAGCCAAGGAAGAATCGTATTTCTTCAGACTCAGCAACTACACCGATCGTCTGATTAAACACATCGAGGATCATCCGGAATTCATTCAGCCCGAAAGCCGCAAGAATGAAATGATCAACAACTTCCTGAAACCCGGTCTTCAAGACTTGGCGGTTTCAAGAACCTCCTTCAAGTGGGGCATTCCGGTCTCATTTGATGAACGACATGTGGTATACGTCTGGATCGATGCCTTAAGCAACTACATCACCGGAATCGGCTATGACGCCGACGGCAATCACGGGGAAAACTTCCTGCGTTTCTGGCCTGCCGATCTGCATCTGATCGGCAAAGACATCCTCAGATTCCATACGATCTATTGGCCCATCATGCTGATGGCACTGGACATTCCGCTGCCCAAACAGGTCTTTGGTCATCCTTGGCTGTTGGTCGGAGAAGGCAAGATGTCCAAATCCAAAGGCAATGTCATCTATGCGGATGATCTGGTCAAGGTCTTTGGCGTCGATGCGGTACGCTACCTGATGCTTCATGAAATGCCGTTTGCCCAAGATGGAACCTTGACCTACGAAATCATGATCGAACGGATCAATTCCGATCTGGCCAACATCTTAGGCAATCTGGTCAACCGTACGTTAACCATGGCCAACAAATACTTCGGCGGTGTTTTGGAAAATCCGAAAGTCTCGGGTCCTTTTGATGATGAACTGATCGCGCTGGCTTTGCAGACTCCAGTCAAAGTAAAAGAACACATGGCTCATTTAAGAGTCCAGGATGCCATCGATGATATCTTTGATCTTTTGAGACGTTCCAACAAATACATCGATGAAACCTTGCCTTGGAATTTAGCCAAGGATCCTTCAGACTTGCCTCGTTTAAAAACAGTCATCTACAACCTGTGCGAAGCCATTCGATTCTCAGCCGTATTGCTGCACTCCTATATTCCGTCAACCGCCGATTCGATCCTGAATCAGCTCAATACCCAAGCCAGAGACCTCAACTCGGTCAGCTCATGGGGCGGCCTCTTGGATCAAACCAAGGTCACAGAAACCCCAACCATCCTGTTTCAAAGACTCGATGCGAAAGTCCTGTTGGAACAGCTTGCTCCGGCACCGGCCAAACTCGAACTCAAACCTGAAATCTCGATCGATGATTTTGCGAAACTCGATTTACGAATCGGGACGGTCATTGCCTGCGAGAATCATCCGGATTCCACCAAGCTCTTGGTTTCTCAGGTCCAGATCGGTCCTGAAGTCCGTCAGATCGTCAGCGGTCTGCGTCCTGACTTTGAAGCCAAGGACCTGATCGGAAAACAAGTCGTGGTCGTGGCCAATTTAAAGGCTGTCAAACTGAGAGGTGTCTTATCACAAGGCATGCTGTTGGTCGGTGAAGACGACAAGGCCCTGGAGATCCTGCATTTCCACACCCTAAAAAACGGCATCGTTCGATGAATCAAGACCAACTTGTCGTCACACTACAAGCCATCACAGAGTTAAGTGCCAAAGACAAGATCTTGGGTGCCTATATTCAAAAAGTAGGACCACTGAGTCGGGATACCCTAGAAGATCCGTATCAGTCAGCCATTGACTGTATCATTGCCCAGCAAGTCTCCGGTAAAGCGGCACAGTCCATCGGCAATAAAGTCTTTGCCCGGTTTCCAAATGGGGATCCCAAAGCCATTTTAGAAGCCACAGAAGACGAGATGAGAGCCTTGGGTCTCTCCAGATCTAAAGTTTCCTACATCAAAAACATCGCTCAAACCAAAGCCGACGGGTCGATCAATTGGGAAACCCTCAATACCCTAAGCACTCAGGACATCATTGATGTCTTGTTGCCGATCAAAGGGGTTGGATTATGGACCGTTCAAATGGTCCTCATCTTCTCCTTACGACGGATGGATGTGATGAGCTATGATGATCTGGGCATTCGAAGAGGCATCATGAGACTGTATCATGTGGAGAAAGTTTCCAAAGACTTCTTCGCAGAGCTTCATGAACGCTTTGCCCCGTATCAGACTTTTGCCTCATTCTATCTCTGGCATGCCTCCATGGAGAAAGAGCCTATCCCATTTCCACAATAAAAAAAGCCTTCGTGAACGTGTGTTTACGAAGGCTTTTCTTATTACTTAGTTGGGGTTGTGTTAAACAACGAATAGGTATTCATGGCTGTCAATCGAGGTTTGCCTGCGATGATCGCATTGACCTCATCGGCATATTGAGCTTGAACCAAAAGGTTGCCTACTCTGTTTTCTAAGACAAGGTTCATCAACGGTTCTTGCGAGATCCCTTTTTGAGAGACATAGGACAGGATCTGAATCATTTCGTCATGGGTCAGATTGACATAGGTCAACATATCGGCGGCTTTGGTTTCTGACCCTTGGAACAGGTCTCCGGAATATCTGCCGCTAGATTGCCCTAAGGCGACTTTGAAGAAGGGGCTGTTGTTGAAATCACTACTGCTTGAACTCGGGATCACCAAGACTGACCGGATTTCGATTTCACTGGTAGCAGGTTTGATGATTCCCGCATTGGTCAAATAATCGACCACATGGGTATAGCGGGTATCCACCTCGACCGAAGACCCATAACAATTGATATCGCTGTTTGGGGTACAGGTCCTTAAGTTCAAAGACCCTAAAGCCGTGTATTCGGTCGAATTGATTTGGGCATCGCTCAGGCTTGCCAGATCCTGCAGATACGCTGTTTTCAAACCCTGAAGATTGACTAGGCTTGGCAGCAAAGTAGTTTTTGAGATCGGGGTAGACCAATCGGCACTGGCGACTTTCGAATGGGTGTCTGCAAAGGCAAGATTGGGGGCAACCAATTTAAGGATCTCAGGTGAGTTGTTGAGTTTTAGTAAGGAGCCTGTCCATTCAGTAGGCACCTGATAATTACGCTGGAATTCACCGCCATTTTTAAGATGGTAAGTGATCTTGATTCGAGCCGTATTGCCCATGTATAGGGTGTTGACCGCAAAAGGCAAAGGTGTGTAGGATTTATGATAACCGGGTTGATCTTCAATGATCTGGATAAGGTTTCCGTTTCCGCCGACCCCATAGTTGTAGTCGAGCCACTTGTATTCCGCAATGATAACCTTGTGCAGATCATACACAGCTTGAATGTCTTCAGCAGAGGTCAAGTTCAACACTGTATCGGTATTGCTTGCCATCGATGCTCCGGGTGAAGAATAACTGCTTTGCGGAGCCGGGATGACCAAAGACAAATAATCATTGTAAGTAAGATCCACGGATTCGATACTGCCCAGACTTGGAATGCGGGCCGCATAACCAAAGCCTTTGGTGGCGATCCCGCCAACCAAGATCGCGACCGCTACGGCAGCGATGATCAGATAGGTCAGGAAGGCTTTTGCCAGATGCTTGAATCCGCGTTCAGCGATCGCATCCAACATCAAATACAATACCGCACTGAAGAACAGCGGGAAGATGAAGTTGATCGGGTTGTAGAAAGAAGTGTAGGCAACCGATGTGTTCATGTTGTAGATGACACAGTAAGCAAAGATGATAAACAAGATGACGACCAGGCCGCTGACGACCGGGAAGAAGGTCTTATTGGTAAACGGCTTTTCTGCCTTTTCAGATTTACGTCTGAGGTAGAACTGATTGGCCAAAGCCAGGATGATTCCTGACACGATCAGCCAGTAGAAGGCATTGACATAGCCACTGTCCCACATGCCTGTTTTTAGAGCGAATCCGCTGTCAAACAGGGCATAGATCGGGAAGATGATGGCGATATACTTGGTCAGATCACCGATCGTAAAGCCCAACAGGATCGTCTGTACAAACAGGATATACGCCCCATAGGCTAAGATCGGCAGGAAATTCAAAGTGACTGAATACAGGAAAGCATCCAAGGAAGTCCCGGTATTCATCATGGTAAACAGGACCACGCTCAAGATCGCAATGGCGATGGCCAATAGGGCCACATAGCGCTCCAGGATGACCAGGAAAGTAAAGGTGTTGTTCATCATCAATAGACCGCCGCTGAACCAGCCGACTGTAAACGGACCAACGATGATCAAAATTGAAGCTAAGAGCGAAGTCAGATACAGATCCTGTCTGCGGATCGGTAAGGCATGATAGACATCCAGGTTTTTCTTGGAGTTCATGTAGCTGTGAACCTGAAGCGGGATAAGGAAGGCGGTTAACAGCAAGAGGGCAATGTTGAAGAAGAGACCGACTTCTCTAATCGAGTCATAGGTTGCCGCTCTGGATAAGATCTTGATGGTGATCCCTAAAACAGGATACAGCGTCAGCATGGCAATGCTCATGATGAACATATAGCGGGCATTGCGTTTCAATAAGAACCGTAAGTATTCGGTTTGAAGTCTCAGTTTAAACAAGTTGACCATAACCCTTAGCCTCCATTTCATAGACAAAGACTTCTTCCATCGTGATCGGAATCTCTTCCAACAAGATGGGTTGCGTGGCTTCGATCACGGATCGGATCGCAGCGAGATCGCCTTTGGCGACCATCAGATAGACATGACCGCGTTGTTCAAGATGCAAAGGATTGATGTCCTTGAAGACATCTTCCGCTTGTTCTTTCACATAACCGATCTGAAGTTTATGATAATTCGAACGGATGTTTTCGATTTCATCCTGGATCGAGATCGTGTGATTGTCCAATAAGGCAATCGAATCACAGATGTCTTCCAGTTCGCGCAAGTTGTGTGATGAGATCACCACGGTGATCTGACGGTTCATCAGTTCATCGGTGATCAAACGTTTAAACATCAGACGCATAACCGGATCCAAGCCGTCAAAGGCTTCATCCAACAGTAAGACTTCCGGATCACAAGACAGCGCTAAAATAACACTGGCCTGTCTTTTCATGCCTTTGGAGAAATCGGTGATCTTGTCATTTTCATTCAGTTTGAAGTGATTCAGCAGTTTCTGATACATCGATTCATTGAAAGTCGAATAGAAGATCTGATAGAAACGCTTCATTTCTTTTAGGGTAGACTGAGTCAAAAAGAAGGGGTCATCCGGGACAAACATCACTTTCTTCTTGGCAGAAGGGTTGTCATAGATGATCTGACCGTCAACGGTGATCTGTCCTGCATCAGGGCTCAAGACCCCGCTCATAAGCCGCAAGAGTGTACTTTTACCGGCACCGTTGGGTCCGACAAGGCCATAGATCGAGCCTTTTGGGATTTCCCAGTTGATGTTTTCAAGCACAAGCTTGCTGTCAAAGGATTTTTTAATGTTCTTTAAGGCAATCATTGTCTTGTCTCCTTGTAGATGGTTTTGATCATATCGATCAGGGTTTGCTCTGTGACACCGAAATGCTTGACATACTCGATGTCTTTACGAAGTTCGCTTAGCTTTAGGGCCATCAGATCGCTGTGATCTTTTTCTGTGGTAGATACATAATACCCTTTACCGGTCAGAGAGTATACAAATCCTTCTCTTTCCAGTTCGGTATACGCTTTGACCACCGTATTGGGGTTGATCCCCAAGTCTTTGGCCATCGTGCGTATGCCTGGCAATGGATCATCATGAACCAAGATTCCGCTGGCGATCTGAGCGAGGACCTGTTCGATGATCTGCTGATAGATGGGTGTACTGCTTTGTCCGTTAACAACGATCATAGTTTGCCTCCTTGCTGTATCACTGTACTATTATAGTAATACAGATAGAATGAAATGTCAATAATCAGCAAAACAACCGTGCGTTGAGTGACAGTGCTTCATATTGTGGCATAATGGAAAGGCAAGAAGGTTAAGATATGGATCAAATCAAGGTAGGCAAGTTCATCCAAGAGCGTCGTAAGGCACAAAACATGACTCAAAGCAATCTGGCCAGCGCAATGCACGTCACGGATCAAGCCGTCTCCAAATGGGAAAGAGGCTTGAATTACCCCGACATCACGCTGTTGTTTGACTTGGCAACTTACCTGCAGGTATCCGTTACTGAAATTCTTCTGGGAGAACGCACCATGACTGAAATCAAAACTGACGAGGCAGTCAAAGAAGTCCTCGACTATTCAACCACCATCATCAAGAAGGAAAGGAATCTTTTTAGTAAAGAACGCATGCTTTTGAGACTCATCATTGCCTTGGCTGTGGCTGCTTTAATCAACGCTTATTTTAGATGAGCGTACAGTGAACGTTATCGCAGTCTTGTGTTAAAAAAAACTTCAGCCCTCTGAAGTTTTTTGTTGGCTTGAAGAATATGATCTTAATCACCGTATATCCTCATGAACAATGCATTTCAACCGTAAGTTGAATCAAAATAGAGAAGTTACCCAGTATAATAAAGTCAAACAGGTGGGATAATGGATCAGAATAAAGTAGGACAGTATATTGCTTTGTGCCGTAAAGAAAAACAAATGACGCAAGGCGATCTCGCTAAGGCCTTGAATGTTTCCGTTCAAGCCGTTTCGAAGTGGGAACGCGGTAACAACTATCCCGATATCAGCCTTTTTCCGAAACTGGCCGAAGTCTTGGAAACCAGCATTGGGGAATTGCTAAAGGGTGAGAAAAGCACTATTGAAATCAAAACTGAAGAAACAGTCTCCGAAATAATCGATTATACTAAAAGCGCAGATCGTAAGAAAGCCAGAAGGCAATGGATCTTACGATTCATAATCACATCACTGATTTTCATGCCTTTGTGGATATGGTCCACTTTAACTGCGGATTTGAAGCAAAACCCTTATAACTTGGTTGAAGTCAGTCCTGAAACCGGTCAACTCTATGCGAAGCTTGAACAAGCCTTTCCGTTTTTCATTAAACAATATAAGGACTGTGTTTCTGATATCACGAAAACGACGGTTTCTGAGAGTCATCGTAGAACCTATTTCGGTTCTAAAGAAAAGCCGACCAGTGTCGTCATAACGTTTGGATTCCCGGATTTGTCAAAAGTGGATCAAATCAATTCGACCCTGTGGTGTCCGCTGACTTTGGAAATCATCAAAGGAAATGATTTGTTATCGAAGGGGGGGTCTCTTTCTTTGGCTGATTATGATAAAAACATCATACTTGAGGAACCGATCCAAATAGCCATGAACGGTGAAGATCTTGAGTCGACGGAAGTGTTGATTAAAATATTTGATATGGTATCGCTTGCGGATAACTCTGCAATGGGTCTAGTCACCCAGTTTACCATGATGATGAATGGGTATGTTATCAAAGGAGAATTGCCCGTATACTGGATCAAATCACCGCAACTCTCAAATTACACTAAGAAAATCATCCCGCAAAATTATCTTGATACAATTAAAACCAACATCGAACAGTTGACCAAAGTATTATACGTATCACAGACTTTGTCCAATCGATTGGATATCAATAAAGCCAATTTCTACGCTGGCTATTTGGAATATGTCGCTAATTATCCCTTTACAGAAGAGCGTAAAACAGTTCTTGAAGACAATCAATGGAGAATTAAGCAGACCATGCTTTCAAAGGATACCACCGTTACATTTACAACAGATTTCAACGGAGCACCCATCTCTATCGATATCGATCGAGGCGATCAGTCGACTTCGATGGGTGGGATTGCAGGAACACTTCAGACCGTAGCAATGAATAAATTGACATACTGGCCATTTCCAAAAGGTTACCTGGATCAGATCTTCTACAACCTGACTGAAAACAAAGGCCCTTGGATCATCGACATAAAAGAAGCGATGATGACCTTGATCTGTACTGATTACCTGAGACACTATCAAATCAAATGGTCACAGTGATCCTCATCATAAAAGAAGACTTCGGAGTTCCGAAGTCTTTGTTTGTTTAGACGCTGATGCCTAAGAATTGTTTGACGACCATCCCGATCAGGAAGGAAACCAAAGCCACTGACATCGATATAGTGACCATCTCAAAGAAACGTTTCTTGAACGGCAGATCCTTGGCGACCGAAACATAATACGTAAAGACCAAAATGATCAGGATGACGGTCACCAGCAAGACCCCAAGAGCCAAGATATAATTACTCAAGAGGATATAAGGTAAGGTCATAAGCGCTACAGCGACCACATACATGATCCCGGTATAGCCGGCGGATTTAAACGGATGTTTGGCGCCATCTGAGCGTGAGGATAAATATTCCGAGCTCATCATCGACAAGGTCGCTGAGATCCCGGTGATCAGTCCGCTCAACGCAATCAGTTTGGAATCTCTTAAGGCAAAGGTCAACCCGGCTAAAGTCCCGGTCAATTCAACCAAGGCATCATTGAGTCCCAAAACCATGGATCCGACATATTGAAGCCGTTCTTCATCCAAAAGGGCAATCAGGGCATTTTCATGCTCAACTTCTTCCTGAGCTACTTTATAGGCTTCAGGGGCTTCCTTGGCAATTTCATGATAGGAAATCGTGGCTCTGTTTTCACCTCTTTCCATCAGTTTGATCGCAAAGGTAAAACCAAAGATCATGTTTAGGAAAGAAAACCATTTGACCTTCAGCATCTTGGGCTTGGCTTCGACGCCGGTATAGCTTTTCCAGATCTTCGCATGGGCCAGTTCTTCTTTCCCGATCCGGGCAATGATCTGCGAATTTTTATCATTTTTCATGCGTTGGGCAATGGCGGTATAAATGTGGTATTCCGTCAATTCCCCAATCTGCATCTTTAAAATATCTTGTTTACATTTTTCACTCAGCATAGGTCCACCTCTTCTTAATGATTATATCATAAAGCGACCAGTGCTTTGTTTTGTGGCATCTGTGCTAAAATAGTGTAGCGAGGTCAAAAACATGAAGATTATTGTCATCGGGGCAGGACATGCAGGGGTAGAAGCGGCGTTGGCCAGTGCCAGAATGGGCATTGAAACCATCCTTTTAACCATGGATGAACACCGCATCTCGATCATGAACTGTAATCCTTCTGTCGGAGGACCGGCCAAAGGCGTCGTCGTCCGTGAGATCGATGCGCTGGGTGGCCAGATGGGCATCACCGCCGATCGCACCGCCATTCAGTTTAAAATGCTCAACACCAACAAGGGTCCCGGGGTCCAGTGTCTCCGCGTCCAATCCGATAAAGTCGCTTATTCCAAGATGATGGATGAGGTCGTTCACAACACCCCAAACCTGAGCGTTAAACAAGGCTTGGCTGAAAAGATCCTCATCGAAGAAGGCATCGCCAAAGGCGTTTTGCTTCAAAGCGGAGAAACCTTATTCTCGGATGCCGTGGTCCTGACTTCAGGCACCTACATGTCCTCCAAGATCCTGGTTGGTTCAACCGCCACGATCAGCGGACCGGAAGATCAGCCCACCACCAAGGACCTGTCTCAATCCTTAAGAGATGCCGGGCTGAAGACTTTCAGGCTCAAAACGGGCACTCCTCCTAGAATCAAAACCAACTCGATCGATTTCACGCATGGCGTGATCCAACCCGGGGATACCGAATTCATCCATTTCTCTTTGGACTTCCCCAAGGAAAGTTTCCCTCAGGATCAGTTGCCTTGTTACCTTATATATACGCAGCCCCAAACCCATGACGTCATCAGGCTCAACCTCAAGCGTTCCGCGATGTATTCCGGCCTGGTCGAAGGGGTAGGACCGCGTTATTGTCCTTCCATCGAAGACAAACTCGTCCGTTTCGCCGACAAAGACCGTCATCAGATCTTCTTGGAACCCGAATCCAGATCCCTGGATACCACCTATATCCAAGGTTTCTCCACCTCGATGCCTCATGAAGTCCAGGATCAGATGATCCGTTCTTTACCGGGCTTAAAAGACTGCGTCATCGACAAGTATGCCTATGCGATCGAGTATGACGCGATCGAACCCACTCAGCTCTATCCCACCCTTGAAGTCAAAACCATCAAGAATCTCTTTACCGCCGGTCAAATCAACGGGACCAGCGGGTATGAAGAAGCCGCCGGACAAGGTCTGATGGCCGGAATCAACGCAGCCTTGAAAGTCCAAGGCAAAGAAGGCTTGGTCTTGGGCCGTGATGAAGCCTACATCGGAGTCATGATCGATGATCTGGTTACCAAGGGAACCCAAGAACCCTATCGACTGTTGACGTCACGCGCTGAACACAGGCTCTTACTCAGACACGACAATGCGGAAGCACGGCTTTCTGAAAAAGGTTACGCGATCGGCTTACTGCCTCAAATCCGCATCGACATCGTACGGATCCGCGCTTTTCAGACCCAAGCCCTCATCAAACACCTCAAATCAGTGCGCTATACGGTCAAAGACGAAGTCAATACCTTAATGAAAGACAAGGGCTATACCGACATGAACGAAGGCCTCAGTGCTTATGAATGCCTGAAACGCCCTCACATCACCAGCAGCGATCTGGCCCCTTACTTTGACTTCGCGCCATATGAAACCGAAGTCATCCAACAAGCCGAGATCGAAATCAAATACGAAGGCTATATCGCCAAAGCCCTCAAAGAAGCCAAACGTCATGAAACCTTGAATCTGTATAAACTGGATCCGGACTTTGATTACGGCAGTGTTCCTCATCTCTCCATCGAAGGCCGTCAGAAGCTCACCAAGATCAAACCTTTGACTTTGGGACAAGCCTCACGGATCTCCGGAGTCAACCCGGCCGACATCACCGTGCTGGTCAATTTCTTGGCCATCCGGAAAAACAAATCGGACAAAGTGTAAAAAGCATGAGGGAATTTGCTATAATTCTTGTATGAATCAGGAATCCTTCAAACACCAACTCAGCGTGTTCACAACCCGCGATTTAAACATCGTCATGGCTCAGTTTGAGACCTACCTAAAACGTCTCATCGACGTCAATAAGGTCATGAATCTGACTGCCATCACCGATCCGGATGAAGTCTATGAAAAACACTTTCTGGATAGCTGTCTGATCGCCAACACCTTAAAACAAGGTGATTTGATGGCTGATGTGGGCTCAGGTGCCGGGTTTCCCGGATTGCCGCTGGCCATCATCCGCGAAGACATCCAAGTCACTTTGATCGAACCCACCGCCAAACGCTGTCAGTTTCTCACGGACGTCATTACGGAGTTGGGTTTAAAAAACGTCACGGTCATCAATGACCGGGCTGAAAACCTGACTTCATTCAGAGAGCACTTTGACCTTGTGACCGCCCGAGCGGTGGCGCCTTTGTCCATCTTATTGGAACTGTGTACGCCTTTGGCCAAAGTCGGCGGTCAGATGATCGCCATGAAAGGCCAAAAAGCCTTGGAAGAATTGGATGACGCCAAAAATGCGGTCACGAAACTGCATCTGACTTTGATCAGTGCCGATCCGATCGAATTGCCCAGTGCCGGTCTCAGACATAACCTGGTCTTCAGAAAAGACAAGAAAACAGAATCTCAGTATCCCAGAGCCTACAACCAAATCAAAAAGAAACCCCTATAGGAGAAGTTATGCAGGAAACCCGTGAAATCGCTACCCATTTGATCCAGTCCAACCGTTATCAGCCCCGTCTCAATTTCAATGACGAGACCCTCACTGAACTGGCCAATTCCATCAAAGAAAACGGGCTGATCCAGCCGATCTCCGTCCGTCCCATCGAACGAGGCTATGAAATCATTGCCGGAGAACGCCGCTTCAGAGCGATGACGCTCTTAGGCTATAGCGCGATCCCGTGCATCATCACCAAAGTCAATGATACCCAACTGGCTGAAATGGCCCTGGTCGAAAACATCCAGCGAGAAGATCTGACCGCCATCGAAGAAGCGAAAGCTTTTCTGGTCATGATCGAAAATCAAGCCCTTACCCAAGACAAGATCGCTCAGAAAATGGGCAAGTCCCAGTCTTCCGTCGCCAACAAGATCCGTCTCTTACAATTGCCTCAGGAGATCCAGGATGCGGTATCGGATCATCAGATCACGGAACGCCATGCGCGTGCCTTACTGACGGCTCAGCCGGATGAACGCGTCAACATCTATAAGAAGATCGTTGGACAAAACCTCAACGTCCGTCAAACGGAAGCTTTGATCCAGCACCATGCCATCGAGCCCAAACGCAAACCGACCACCAAAGGCATCACCCGTAACCTGCAGATCGCGATCAACACGATCGTCGCAGCCATCAAGATGATCGAAAGAACCGGCATCGCCTTAGAATACAAACAAACTGACAAAGAAGATGCGATCGAATTCGTAATCCGATTCAAGAAGTAGAAAGAGAGACGTATGGGGAAAATCATTGCTGTAGCCAATCAAAAAGGGGGAGTCGGAAAAACGACCACCGCCATCAATCTCGCCGCTGGCTTGTCTTATTTTAACCAGAAGGTGCTTTTGGTTGATTTTGATCCGCAAGGCAATACGACCCAAGGGGTCGGAACCCAACGCGAAAGCATCAAATACAGCGTCTACAATGTCCTGATGGAAAATCATTCCATCAAAGATGCCCAATTGAAACTGGTCCATCCGCCTTTGACTTTGGTGCCTGCCACCATCGATCTGGCCGGTGCCGATCTGGAAATGGCCGAGTATAAAGTCGGAAGAGAACGGCTGCTTAAAAACAAGCTGGATGTCATCAAAGCCGAATACGACTACATCATCATCGATTGTCCGCCCTCATTGGGGCTTTTGAATACCAATGCCTTAACGGCAGCCGATTCGGTCTTGATCCCGGTCCAATGCGAATACTATGCCTTGGAAGGCTTGACTCAGCTCTTATCGACCATTCGTCTGGTTCAGCGTTTGTTCAACGACAAGCTCATCATCGAAGGCATCCTGCTGACGATGTTTGATGCCAGAACCAAACTCAGCCTGGAAGTGCAGCAGGAAGTCCGCAAGTATTTCAAAGAACGCGTATATCGTTCTTTCATTCCCAGAAACGTCAAACTGTCTGAGGCCCCCTCACGCGGCCAAAGCATTTTTGAATATGATGTCCGTTCGGAAGGCGCCAAAGCCTATGCGGCTTTAGCCAAAGAAGTCTTGGCCGCCAACGTCAAGGAGGCCTAATATGGCTGAAGAAAAGTCCCGTCTGGGTCGCGGTCTAGAAGCGATCTTTGGAGAAAACGTCAGTTCGGTCTTGGAAGAGATCCAACATGCCCACGCCAACAACTCCGAAGAGATCGCCCTTGAACTCATTCATCCCAATCCGTATCAGCCCCGAGTCCACTTCGATGAAGTCAAGATCGAAGAACTGGCTCAGTCCATCCGTGAACACGGCGTTTTTACGCCGATCCTGGTCCGTAAGGCCGTCAGCGGTTATCAGCTGATCGCCGGAGAAAGACGCTTAAGAGCGTCTAAAGTCGCCCAACTCAAATCGATTCCGGCCATTGTCTTGGAATTCAGTGAAGCCGAAATGATGGAGATCTCCTTGATCGAAAACATTCAGCGCGAAGACCTCAACGTCATCGAAGAAGCTAAGGCCTATGACAATCTGCTGACCAAGATGAATCTGACTCAGGAAACCTTAGCCAAAAAAGTCGGCAAATCCAGAGCCCACATCACCAATACCTTACGCTTGCTTCAACTGCCCAAAGGCGTTCAGGATCTCGTTTTAAACAAAGTACTGACCATGGGTCAGGTCAAACCCTTGATCACCATGGATGACCCTTCCAAGATCCAAGCTTTCGCAGACAAGAT
The DNA here is from genome assembly GCA_963678045.2 of Erysipelotrichaceae bacterium. Classification (GTDB taxonomy): domain Bacteria; phylum Bacillota_I; class Bacilli_A; order Erysipelotrichales; family Erysipelotrichaceae; genus UBA2212. Next base: position 257,519 of record CAXXCK010000004.1, read on the forward strand.
CGCCAAAGAAGGACTCAGTGCCCGCGATGTGGAAAAACTCGTCAAAGACAAGAAACCGATCCAAAGGAAAGAAACCCAAGAGACCGACTACAGTTATGCGGAACGTCTTTTGACCAATAAGCTTCAAACCAGAGTCAAGATCGCCCCTAAACAAGTCACGATCAGCTTTGATGACGACGACGATCTCAATCGACTCTTAGAAATCATCGGAGCCCTTGAAGACTGACATGAAACTGGATCCCATAGTGGCTTTGGCCACGTCCCTACAGACGCAAGCCATCTCCATTTGCCGTATCAGCGGTGACGGTGCGATAGACATCGCCGAAGCCCTGACCCACCTCCATTTAGAAAACCAAGACCATAGGATTTCCTATGGTTTTATACATGATCCCTTAACCGACGAGGAAGTCGATGAAGTTCTTGTTTTGGTCATGAAGGGACCCAAATCCTACACCCGGGAAGACGTGGTCGAGATCCATTCCCATGGGGGCGTTTACGTGACCCAGCGTATCTTGTCGCTCATCTTAGGGGCAGGTGCCCGTTTAGCCAGACCCGGTGAATTCACCCAAAGGGCCGTTCTTCATGGCCGGATCGATTTGGCCCAAGCCGAAGGCGTCAATGCCTTGATCGAAGCCGACTCCATCCAAAGTGCCAAGCTGGCCTTGAATCAACTGAAAGGCTCTCTATCCTTATTAAGTGAACCGTTAAAAGAAGAACTGCTGACCATCATCGCCCACATCGAAGTCAACATCGATTATCCCGAATACGACATTGAACAAGTGACCCGCAGCCAGTTGTTGCCGCTGTGTACGGAGTTCAGATCAAAACTGATCATGATCCTCAAAGAAGCCCAAAGCGGACAGCGGATGCGTGAAGGGGTCAAGACAGCCATCATCGGGAAGCCCAATGTCGGAAAGTCGTCTTTATTGAATGCCTTACTGAATGAAGACAAAGCCATCGTCACCGAGATCCCGGGTACCACCCGTGACGTCGTTGAAGGCACCATCCGACTCGATAAAGTGACCCTGCATTTGATGGATACGGCCGGGATCCGCGAAAGCGAAGACCGCATCGAAAAATTAGGCATCGAAAAAACAAAACAAATCATCCAAGATGCCTCCTTGATCCTGTTTGTGGTTGATGGATCACAACCCTTAGATAAGGATGAAGAAACTGTCTTATCGACCTTGGATCCGGATAAGACCCTGGTCATCTACAATAAGAAAGATCTTGTTTCCGTAACAGATAGACTGGAAGTCAGTGCCCTCAACAAAGACATCAGTACGCTGATCGACGCTTTGAACAAGCGCTATGAAGTCGACCAGTTTGTCTTTACCAAGCCTGTGCTCAATAACGAGAGAACGATCGGTTTGGTGAGACAAGCCCTGAGCTCGATGGATGCTGCCATCCAAGCCATTCAAGAAGACATCGCCGTCGATCTGATCAACCTGGATCTCACGGCTGCCTATGAAGCCTTGGTTGCGCTGACTGATCCCGAAAACAACACCTCGATCGCCGACGAACTGTTTGCGCGTTTCTGTTTGGGTAAATAAGATGAGCTGGACCGATACACATGCCCATCTGGCCGAACCGGAATTCGAACTGGATATCCAAGACGTCATCCAACGTGCCAAAGACGCCAACATCAAACGGATCATTTTGATCGGCTGTCAGCTGGAAGGGGCCAAACGCGCCCTGGCTTTGGCTGCGACCGATCCCCTCTTTAAGGTTGCTGTCGGCTTTCATCCGGAAGATGTCTTATCGTTGAATGAACAAGACTGGATCGCCATGGAAGCCATGATGAGAGATCCGCTGTGTATCGCCATCGGCGAAATCGGCTTGGATTTCTATTGGGACAAAGACCCAGATCATCATCTAATCCAAGAAGCGGTTTTCATCCGCCAGATCGAATTGGCCAATGCCCTCAACAAGCCCATCCTGATCCATTCCAGAGATGCGATCCAAAAGACGCATGACCTCTTGAAAACCCATCCGGTCAAACGGACCGGCATCATGCATTGCTATTCCAGTTCGCTTCAAATGGCTCAAGCTTTCATCAAACTGGGCTATATGATTTCCTTGGCCGGACCGGTGACGTTTAAGAACGCCCATATCCCTGTGGAAGTCGCCACCGGCATCGATCTGGACCACCTGCTGATCGAAACCGACAGCCCCTATTTGACCCCGCATCCCTATCGCGGAAAGCGCAATGAGAGTGCCTATGTGAAGGTAATCGGTGAAAAAATAGCCCTCTTAAGAGGGATAAGTCCTGAACTTCTACAGGAAAAACTCGACGAAAATTATGTGAAACTCTTCGAAAATAACGGCTGAAAGCGCTTAAACCCTGATTTTAAGCCTCGAAATTTGACAAACTTGAAAATATGTGTAAAAATTCAGCCGTTATCAAGGAGAAATAAGTTTGAACCCTTTGAAGAGACTCATTGGGCTAAGTGTGTTGGTTTTGCTTACAGCGTGTTCAACACCTCAGTCCATCGACATCGTCTTGCAGAACCCGTCAGAAAATGTCTTTCTGGCCAACAGCTCGACGACGCCTTACCGAATTGTTGAGGTTACCGAGTATGAAATCGGGACCAAACAAAACGACATCGAACTGCCCTACGACTCAAGTAGGTCAGGTTATACTTGGCTTGCATCCAAAGTCAAGACGGGCAGCCCGTCGCAACTCGCAACGACCTATCGCATTACCTATGACTTAGCCGGAGGCATCCTGTCCAAGGTCAAAGTCCCCGGATCGGAAGTGCTAATCCAGTCCGTTCCGACGACTTACCAATACGGCGCCAAAGTCGCCGTCGGCTCTTACTTCTATGCCAGAACCATCTCCCGTTACGGGTTTGATTGTGAAGGCTGCGGCGTTGAAGCGGGCAACGTAGCCACCATGGCCAGTTTACTCAAAATATCCGCCACTGCCGTCAGACAAAGCGATGGCAGCTGGAAAGACGGGATCACCTATGACGGCTACTATTTGGTTGCCGCAGACGGGGCTTTCCCAAAGTGTACGGTTTTAGAGATTTCGAATCATCATTTCTCAGGAAGCGGGATCGAAGAAGGAGTACCCTTCAAAGTACTCGTTGCTGATCGAGGCGGTGCGATAACCACCAATCGATTGGACTTCTTCATCGGATCTGAAAACTACCTGAATACGGTAGTTCATAAGGCGAACTCAGCAGGGACCAAGGTCACTGTCGCCGGATTCCTGAAATGGAAGAAAAACAGCTTAGGTCAAATGGCCTGTCTAAAGTAAGCCCCCGGGCTTACTTTTCTATTATAATGAACCTATGAAAATAAAAGAACTCATCGTTGTGGAAGGACTCCACGATCTCAATAAACTCAAAACACTCATCGATGCGGAAATCATCATCACCCACGGGATGCATCTTTCTGATGAAGTCCTGCAAACCATCAAAGATAACAGTGAAACGCGCGGCGTCATCGTGTTTACCGATCCGGATACCCCGGGGGATCTGATCCGTCAGAGAATCACGGAAGCTTGTCCTTTGGTCAAACATGCCCATCTCAAAAGCAAAGACGCCCGACACAAACGCAAAGTCGGGATCGAACATGCCTCGGCTCAAACCATTCTAAACGCCCTAGAGCACTTGTATACCCTCAACGAACTGGAAAGCGATCTGACTCTCAGTGACTTGTTTGAACTGGGTCTCAGCGGTCATCCGGATTCGGCCGATAAAAGAAATCGAGTGGCGCATCACTATCATTTAAGTGACGTCAACACCAAGAAACTCTATGCCAGACTCAGGGCACTGGGTGTTCAGAAGTCCGAATTAACGGACCTCATTCAGGTAAAAACGATTGACTAAAAGGGTTACTTTTACTATACTGATACAGTATTCATATTAACCAACGCATAATCCCTCTAATATGGTGAGGGAGTCTCTACAGGGGCACCGTAAACGACCCTACTACTATGGTTAGAAAAGCGATCAAGGCTGACATTCACGCTTGAATGTCGATTGAGTCGGTTTCTTCCGACTTTTTTTATTTGCAAGGTTATATCAATACAGAAAGAAAAAAAGGAGAAAGAAATGGAAAAGTTTTTTAAGCTTAAGCATTATGGTACCAATGTCAAAACTGAAATCATTGCCGGTTTTACGACCTTCTTCACCATGGCTTACATTCTTATCGTTAACCCTAACGTCTTGGGCAACACTGGATTAGACAAGGGCGCCTTGTTCTTGGCTACCGTCTTTGCATCAGCGATTGGGACCTTGGTCATGGGCTTATTCGCCAATGTACCTTATGCTTTGGCGCCGGGGATGGGCCTCAATGCCTTCTTTACCTTCGTTGTCGTATTCGGTTTGGGATTCACACCGTATGAAGCCCTTGCCATGGTCTTTGTTTGCGGTTTGATCAACATCTTCATTACAGTCACCCGTGTCCGTAAGCACATCGTCAAATCGATACCCTTATCTTTACAGCACGCCATCGGCGGCGGTATCGGGGTCTTCATTGCCTTCATCGGTTTGAATGATGCCAAAATGCTCTTGCTGTCTCCGTTCAATGAATTCGGCACCGGCTATACTGAACTCTTAGCGTTCAAAACACCGGCTCAAGTCTTATTCCTGATCGGTTTGATCTTGGCTGTTGTCTTGTTGGCTAAAAAAGTCAAAGGCGCCATGTTGATCGCCATCATCCTGACCACAGTGATCGGGATTCCGATGGGCGTTGTCAACTTCAGCGCTGCCAGTTTGAATATGTCTGCGATCGGCGATGCCTTTACCGCTTTAGGCGGACTCTTCGGCAAAGCGGTCACCGACGGCTTACCTTCCTTGTTTGCGACATCTTCCCGTATCCCGGTCGTTTTGACCACCATCTTTGCCTTCTCTCTGTCGGATACCTTTGACACCATCGGGACCTTCATCGGTACCGGTCGTCGTTCAGGCATCTTCAGCAAAGAAGATGAACTGGCGCTTGAAAACGGCAAAGGCTTCTCCAGCCGTATGGACAAAGCTTTGTTTGCCGACTCCATCGCGACCTCCATTGGGGCCTTGCTGGGGACTTCCAATACGACGACCTATATCGAATCCGCTGCCGGAATCGAAGAAGGCGGCCGTACCGGTCTGACTGCGGTCACCGTGGCTGTCTTGTTCTTGATCTCCATCGTGGCTGCTCCGTTTGTCGGTTTGGTTCCTGCTGCTGCCACCGGACCGGTCTTGGTCATCATCGGGGTCTTGATGGCTTCTTCCTTCGCCGACATCAATTGGTCTGATTTCTCGGAAGCTGTTCCTGCCTTCTTTGCGGCAGTCATGATGGCCTTCGCCTACAACATCACCGTTGGGATCTCTTGGGCCTTCATTTCCTACGTGCTGATCAAAACCGTTCAAGGCAAGATCAAAGACGTACATCCGATCGTCCTGGTCGCGACAGCCTTGTTCGTTTTGAACTTCGTGCTCTCCGCCATCTAGTCAAACATCTTCATCAAAACGGAAACTTCGGTTTCCGTTTTTTTATGGCCTTAATGGTATAATAAGTGTGCTTATGACCAAAACCATCAGTACCCACTCAGAAACCTCGCGTCAGCTTAAAGAAAATAACCTACACGCCAAGAAGAAATTCGGACAGAATTTCATCATAGATACCTCCGTGGTCGAAAAGATCGCGCGTTTAAGCCTGTCTGAAGGCAAGACCGTGGTTGAAGTCGGACCAGGCTTGGGCGCCTTGACCCAGCAATTGGCCCTGGTGGCCGATAAGGTCATCGCCTATGAGATCGATACCGACTGTGTCAAACTGCTCCATGAGAGCTTTGCAGAGTCCTCTGTCGAGATCATCGAACAGGATTTTCTGACCGTCACTTCAGCAGACATCGAAAAAACAGGGGCTACCGTCTTGGTCGGCAACCTGCCTTATTACATCACCACGCCCATTCTTTTCCATGTCCTGGAAGATCTGAACTCGATCAAAGTCATCACGATCATGGTTCAAAAGGAAGTCGCTGACCGTTTCAGTGCCAAACCTTCCACCAAAGATTACAATGCTTTATCCGTCATCATCCAGACCCATTGTGAAGTTAAAACCATCATGAAGGTCAAACCCCATGTCTTTTTGCCTCAGCCCACAGTGGAGTCTTCCGTTGTCCAGTTGATCCGCAAAGACAATAACACCGACAGGCGTCCGTTTTTTGAATTCGTCAAACTGGCCTTCACCCAACGGCGCAAGACCCTAACCAACAATCTTAAATCTATCCCTGATTTGGTGTCCCATCTGGAAGCCTTGGGTCACCGATCAGACATCCGGGCAGAAGCCCTCAGTCCAAGCCAATGGCTGACACTCTATGCGAGGATCTATGAAAATCAAAGCACACGCTAAAATCAACGTCGGACTGGATGTCGTCAGCAAACGTCCTGACGGCTATCATGAACTCAAAATGGTCATGCTGCCGATCGAGCTCCATGACCTGATCGAAATCGAACCGGCGCCGTATGCCAGTTTCAAATGTACCCCGTCCTATCGGATCCGTCCTGAAAAAAACACCCTGCTCAAGGCCATTGAAGTGTGCCGTGAAGCCCGGCCTTTCAAAGAACAGTTCAGGATCCATCTCCATAAAGTGATCCCTTCTCAAGCCGGCTTAGGCGGAGGCAGCAGTGATGCGGCTGCCGTCATCAACTATCTCAATGACTACTTCAAATGGCAGCTCAGCGATGAAGAAAAGATCGCCTTAGGGGTCAAAGTCGGGGCGGATGTTCCGTTTTGTCTCTTCAATAAACCGGCCATCGTCAACGGGATCGGCGAAAAACTGAGTTTCTTCACCCTGAAGACCCCACTCAGTCTGATCCTGATCCAGCCTCATAAAGGCGTTTCCACCAAACTGGCCTTCAAAGATCTCGACATCGCCAAACTTGATCACCCGTCGATCACCGACATCGCCCAGAACTTGAAGGAAGGTCAACTCCAATCCTTGTATGGTCATATGGGCAACTCATTGGAAGACAAAGCCATCTCACTGGTTCCGGAAATCGCCGTCATCAAAAATGAACTGATCGACTACGGTCTGGATTTTGCGATGATGACCGGCAGCGGATCGGTCGTCATGGGCTTTTGTCAGGATGAAACCATCCTGCATCGGGCCGTCGGTGACCTGCGTGCCCAGTATCGTTTCGTGAAAGTAACGAAAGTGCTTGAATAAACTTTATTTAGACGCTGATTTTGGTTAAAATAGAATAAAGGGGAAATCCATGAGAAACGCAATCGTCTTAGCTGCCGGAAAAGGCACCCGAATGAAGTCATCGTTACCGAAGGTCATGCATAAGATCTTGGGCCAACCGATGATCGGTCATGTCATTACCCATTTGAATGAAGTCCATACGGATAAAAACATCATGGTCATCGGCCATGGCGCGGAACTGATCCAGGAATACTTGAAAGATCAGGTCCTTTTTGCGTTTCAGATGGAACAAAAAGGCACCGGACATGCGGTCATGCAGGCCATTGACCAATTGGATCCGACCGGAGACACCGTCCTCTTGTACGGGGATTGCCCCTGTGTTCAAAGCGAAACCATCGAGTGGCTGTTTGAATCCAACCAAGATTACGATTTAACGGTCTTAACAGCCTTCTTCTTTGATCCGGCCAAATACGGCCGTATTGTCAGAGACAAAAAACAACGCATCAAAAAGATCGTTGAATACAAAGACTGTTCCAAAGCCGAACTCAACATCAAAGAAATCAACACTGGTATTTATTGCTTCAAGAACGAAAAACTGATCAAGTTCATCAAAGAACTGAACAACAACAACGCTCAAAACGAATATTATATTACGGATCTGGTAGAGATCTTCATCAACAATGAACTCAGGGTCCAAGCCATCTCGGTCAAAGACAATGAAGAAGTCATGGGCGTCAATGATCGTCAGGATCTGCTCAATGCCCAACGCTGGATCCAAAAACGCATCAACACCAAGTGGATCGAAGCCGGGGTGACCTTCATCAACCCGCAAGGCACCTATGTTTCCTTGGAAACGACCCTGGAAGAAGACGTGGTCCTGTATCCCAACATCTATCTTGAAGGCAAAAACCACATCGGACGCGGCACCACCATCCGCCCCGGCAGCTTCATCGTCAATGCGGTGATCGGGGAAGAAGTCATGATCGATGCTTCCCGGATCTCTGACAGCACGGTCGGCAATCATGTCAACATCGGTCCCTTCGCACATTTAAGAGGCCATACCGACATTGCCGACGGCAACCGCATCGGTAATTTCGTCGAGATGAAAAATGCCAAGATCGGTCAAGATTCCCGTTGTGCGCATCTGACCTACATCGGGGATGCGGAAGTCGGCGAAGACGTCAACTTCGGCTGCGGGGTCGTCACGGTCAACTATGACGGCAAAAACAAATTCAAGACCAAGATCGGCGATCATGCCTTCATCGGCAGTAACGTCAATCTCATTGCCCCGATCACCGTCGGCAACAATGCGGTCGTCGCTGCCGGCAGTACCATCGATGAGGATGTGCCAGACAACGATCTGGCCATTGCCCGAGAACGACAAGTCAATAAACCCGGATTAGGGTTGAAATATATTGAAAAGAAACAGGGGAAACTATGAACAACACGATCGTATTCGCACTCTCGTCATCCGTTGAACTCGCTGACGAAATCTGTGTCCATTTGGGCGTCAAACGGGGCAAATGTTCCGTCAAACATTTCGCTGACGGCGAAATCATCGTCGAACCGGAAGAAACCGTTCGCGGTAAACATGTCTTTTTGGTCCAATCCACCTGTGCCCCGGTCTCTGAGACCCTCATGGAAGTCTTGGTGGCCTTGGATGCCTTAAAAAGAGCCTCCGCAGAATACATCACCGTCGTCATGCCGTATTACGGCTATGCCAGACAAGACCGTAAAGCCAGACCCAGACAACCCATTACCGCGAAATTGGTCGCTGACCTGTTACAGGTAGCCGGAGCCGATCGTATCATTACCCTCGACCTCCATGCCCCTCAGATCCAAGGCTTCTTCAATGTTCCCATTGATGATCTGACCGCCGTGGCCATGATCGGACAATATTTCAGAACCAAGAAGTTCAAAGAAGAAGTGGTCATCGTTTCACCGGATCACGGCGGAGCCACCCGTGCCCGCAACTTGGCCGAATACATCGAAAACAGCACCATCGCCATCATCGACAAGCGTCGTACTCAACCCAACGTGGCTGAAGCCCTCAACTTGATCGGGGATGTCAACGGTAAGATCGCCATCATCGTCGATGACATCGTCGATACCGGCGGCTCACTGATGGGCGGGGTCGACATGCTGTATAAGAACGGGGCCAAAGAAGTCTATTGTGCCTGTTCTCACGGGATCCTTTCCGGCAATGCCGTTCAGCGTATCCATGATTCCAAAATCAAAGAATTGGTCATCACCAACTCGATCCCGATGAATGATGTCAAACGGGCCGAACCCAAGATCAAACAGATCTCGATCGCCTACATGCTGGCAAAAACCATCCAAGCCATTCAGCACCATACCTCCGTTTCAGAGATCTATAATCTCTTCAACGACAAGTAAAATGCAATACATCGGACTGGTCGCTGCGGTCCTTACCAGCGCGTCGTTTATTCCTCAAGCCCTTCGGGTCATCAAAACCAAGGATACTTCCGGAATTTCCCTGATCATGTACAGTATGTTTGTTTTAGGCGTCGTCTTGTGGACGATTCACGGTGTCATCATCAAGGATGCCGCGGTCCTGTTCGCCAACATCGTGACCTTCGTCTTTTCCTCAATCGTCTTGGTCTATAAAATCAAGTATAAATAAGAGCGCAAGCTCTTTTTTCTATCCGCATCTTTGGACAGTTCACAATTCGCTTTAGGTGTTTCAGACTTCTTCCGTTATAATAAAACCAGGTGAACCATGACTCAAACCAATAAGATCGTCATACTAGAAAAACAAGCCCGTCAAAGCATCCTCACGGATCTTTTAAAAAAGCAGCCTACGATTTCAGATTCTGACTTCGTCTCCCTCAACGGCTTCCTCAACAAGGCCGTCAAAGATGACAAGAACGCTGACTGGTTCAAGACGGTAGCCTTGCTTGAAAAAGAGCGCAACCGATTTGAAGTCCTCAGCACCATCCTGGGTTTTCCGATCACAGCCGAGACCCTATTGTCGTTTATCGACACGATGGCAGATGAAGGCTGGACCCTGGATAAGCTGCCTGAGCGCAATCAGAAAGAAACAGAACTGAAAGCAGTCCTGACTTTGATCCTGAATCAGGAAGGCTTTGACCGCCGGTTTAAACAATGGGCCGCAGCCGATACCACTGATTTTACTAAAGTCGAACTCTATGATCATTTCTATGCCTATCCGATCCGCAAACGGATCGAGACATGGGTCAAACAAGGGTTAACCCTCCACGAATTTTCAAACAAGACCCCATGGGTCAAAGCCTTTTACACCAACAATCCCCGCAGTGAAGCCCAAGCCTGTGTTCAGGCCATTTTAGAAGATCCCATGCCTTATGATGATCAGGTCATCCTTTGTCTGGATCCGGCTTTACAAAGCCAGGTCGAGACCTTCCTGCTTCAGTATGAGATCCCTTACTTCCGGGTCAATGAACACAAGACCAATGCGGCATTCAGACTGATCCAGGACCTTTTGACTTTAAAACTGGAACCGTCCAATACCAACCTCATCCGACTGATCCAAAACGATCTGATCGACACCCAAGACCGCTTAAGTCTGATCGAGTATCTGCAGACGTTTGGATTTGATGTGGTCGATGTGCTTGAACCATTGAGTCATGTCAAAACAGCGTTTGAAACTTCCAACATCAAAGATCTGCTGGGCGGAGACAAGAGCACCGATAAGTTTGAACGCTTGGAGAAAAGGGCAGAACGCGGTCTGTTGAAACTCAGAGAGACCCTGATCCATCTGATGGCTTTGGATCAAAGCCATTACGAAACCTGTATGATCGGGCTTTTTGATCTGTATGTCGGATGCTTTGAGACCTTCAGCGATGAAGCCGTGGAAAGCATCAATAAGGTCAAACAAACCCTTGAACAGGCCAATCCCACTTTCAAGACCATGAAGGATCCCTATCCGGCGTTGTTGTTTGCCCTGGGTAAACTGACTTTATCCACCAAACAGACCGGTGGCGTCATCCTGAGTGACCTCAAACATGGCTTTATCCCCAACAAGAAAAGAGTCTACATGCTCAGTTGTACACAAGAGTTCTATCCTCAAAATCCAGTCAATTCAGGATTGTTTGATGATGAATACCGCTTAGCGATCTCTTCTGATGCGAAAGAACGCTTCACCTTCCATAAATCGACCCTCACTAAACTGAGAGCTTCTTTTGATGAAGTCATCTACTCCATGCCTTTGGGCGGTTATGACGGCAAGAAGAAAGAAGTGCCCAATGAACTGAGTGTCTATTTCGACAGCACTGAGGGTATCGCGCAGCGCTGGAAACTCATCGAGAAAGAAAAACCCAACACAGTAAGACCCATCCGTTTATCCAAAGTGACTTCAGAAGCCCTCTTTTTCAAAGAACAGGAACTGTATGGTTCTGTCAGTTCACTGGAGAAGTTTTTCCACTGTCCGTATCAGTATTTCCTGACGACAGGCATCGGTCTCAGAAGCGCTGAGCGTTATCAGATCGACAATTCGGTCTTAGGGACGCTGTATCACTATGTGCTGGAGAAAGGCATCGAAGAAGCCCATAAAGCCTATGCGGAAAAGATGATCGGCAATGAAGCGCTTTATGTCGATCCGTTGTTTAACGATCTCAAATGTCTCTATCCCAAACAAAGCCGCGAAATCGATCTGATGAGAGACAGAACCTTGGCCATCATCAATCTGAGTTTGGAATTTCTGAAGGATCGGGAACAACATACGGTTTTTCAACCCTATAAAGTCGAAGAAAACTTCAATAAAGTCATCGATTTGGATCGTAAAAACAAACTTCATCTCAACGGTTTCATCGACCGTATCGATAAGACCGGGGACGGTTTCATGATCATCGACTATAAGAGCTCCACCAAGACGCTCAATGAAGCTCAGGTCATGGTCGGTCTGCAATTACAGTTGGCGACCTATTTATGGATGTGTGACCAAGTGCTTGATTTAGGCTTGCCTTACGGGGCTTATTATTTCAGTTTCGGTCAAAGCAACACCACCCTGTTAGAATTCAGTTATGAACTCAATAGTCCAACCGTCACCAAGAAGTTTGATCCTCAGTTGGCTTGGTTCAATGGACGTCGCTTCAAAGGCTGGACCACAACGCCCATCTTTAAGATCCCGGACATGAAAAAAGTTAAAATCGATGAGACCGATCTGATCAAGATCGATGAAAACGCCAGTCACATCGTCGGATGGCGAGTAAGCGCCAACGGCAGCATTTCTGTAGGCGACCACTTCGATCGGGAATCGATTTATGAACATCTGGGTACTTTATACGGAAACCTGATCGATGATTTGGCGTCTGCCAAAATCGAGAAGAGAAATCTGGGGTCCTCCTGTCAGTACTGCGATTATATGCATTTCTGTCAGTTCAAAGGGAAAGCCCAAAAAGCACCTAAAATCAAAAAAGATGACAGTATTTTGAGGGCGGTAAAATGACGACCATGAAACAAAATCCATATACTACCGCCAGAGTGATCCGCAACACCAATGTCTTGGTCAGTGCCTCCGCCGGAGCCGGTAAAACGACCAACCTGATCGAAAGACTGATGCTGAGGATCGTAGAAGATAAAGTCCCGGTTACCAGCATCATCGCCGTGACTTTTGCGAAGGATGCGGCCGCTGAGCTTAAAGAAAAACTGGAAAAGAAACTGACTCAAGCCTATGACGAAATCAAAGACGAGTTTTTGATGGAACAGCTCAGTCTTTTGCCACAGGCTCAAATTACAACCATCCACTCCTTCTGTCTCGACATGGTCCAAAGCTATTCCTATGTCTTGGGGATCGATCCGGCTTGTACTCAAAACATCCTGGATGAAACCATGAAATCAGACATGATGGATCTTGCCTTTAAAGAAGCCTTGGCGCTTTATCCGCTTGAAAAGAAAACCGGCCTGGAAACCTTACTGGCTCACTTTTCATCGCGGCCAGAAAGTACGCAAGAACTCAAAGACAGTGTGTATGCACTCGCGGATAAGTTAAAGACCCTCAATCAGCCTCAAGCCTGGATCGATAAGTCCCTCAAAGCCCTTGAAGCCAGCAACTTTCACGAACTCAGCCCGGAACTTCAGACTTGGTTTGTGGTGTATTACCGTTGGCAAGTGGACAATCTCTTAAGCATCGCTGAAAGCAATCTCGCTCGAATGAGCAATGAGACTGGTTATTATGCGCAATTGACAGAGAAAGAGATCGTGAAGGTCGATGCGATCCATCAAGGGCTGATCGAACTGATCGTTGATCTGAAAAGCACCCTGAACGACATGGGGCATTTTGACTACGCCGCCTTCAGAGAGCGCATCATTAACTGTCCCAAAAATGGTTTCAGTTCATTGCCTAAAGCCAGTAAAGAGTATCCTGACTACGATAAAGTAATGAAAACCCTGGTCGAAAAATACAAAGGACTTATCGCAACCCTGTTTGAAGAGTCCGAGTGGTTTGCGGATCATGAATCACTCAAGGCGAGATCACAAAGTCTGGTCGAATTGACCCAACTTTATATGACTCGGTATCAGGCTCAAAAAGCCAAGCAGAAAGTCATCGACTTTGACGATATGGAACACTTTGCCTTACAGATCCTCAACGATCCGTCTTTTGAAATCGCGTTGGATTATCAAAAGAAATACAGCGACATCCTGGTCGATGAGTATCAGGATACCAACTACATCCAGGATGCGATCATCACCAAGATCGCCAGGGCAGACAATGTCTTTCGGGTCGGTGACGTCAAACAATCCATTTACCGGTTCAGAAATGCCCAGCCTGAATTGATGGCTGGCCGTAAAACCATTCTGGACACTCACAATGAAGTCCTTTACTACGATAAGAATTTCAGATCATCGCAGCCCATCGTAGAATTCAACAATCTCTTGTTTAGCCGCTTGATGAATCAGACACCGCTCAAAGCCACGTATGACAAACTGGATTGGGTCAGTATCGGCAGAGAGGCCCAACTGCCTAAGACGGGAGACGGGGTCGAATTCCACCTCTTGATCGACAATGCGTCAAACCAAGGCGAAGCTGAGAGTGAAACAGAAGATGAAGAAACAGTCCATGACGATGAGCAAACCAGCGATCTTGCGCCGGAAGAAGGCACAGATAACCAACTGCAGGAAACCCTCATCGAACTTCATCCGGAAGATCTTAACGGGGCTCAAACCAAAGCCACCTACATTGCCAATCTGATTCAAGATCTACGCAAGACCACCGAATTTACCAAGTACTCCGACTATACGATCCTGGTCAGGACCAACGGCATCAAGGCCATCTTAAAGGACGTGTTCGATCAGGCCAACATCCCCAACAGCATCAGCGTCAAGACCGGCTTTTTCAGTTCGGATGCGGTTCAGGATGTCTTGCTGGCGGTCAAATTCATCATCGATCCCCATGATTCGATCAACTTCATCGGACTGTGTCTATCCGACTTCGTCCAGATGACGGAAGAAAACATCGCGACTTTGAAGCTGCATAAGAAACGCGACATGAATTTCTATGAAGCCCTGGAAACTTCCCATCCCAAGAAATATGAATTGTTGAGAAGCTTTAGAGAACAAGTCGCCGGCAAAGATCTGATCGAGATCTTCAGGGCCATCTATTCATTCAACCGTTATTATGATGAGTACTGTACCAAGCAACAACGGGCCAACCTGGATCTGTTGTTTGAAAAGGCGCAGACTTTCGCCAAAGCCAATCTGGCCTTATCCGAGTTTTTGATCCTGATCAAAAACATCAAAGACGAAGAAAGCAGTGAGGCGATCCCGTTCACCAAAAAAGACGATGTCGTCAAAGTCATGACCATCCATCAATCCAAAGGATTGCAGTTTCCGGTCGTCATTTATTGGTCGGCAGACAAAGCCAGTACCAAAGATAAAAACAGTGAACTTTTACTGGATTCTGAGTTGGGCTTTGCCTTGAAAACACTGCAGTTGCCCAAACGGTTTGTCCGTAAGAGTCCGATGCGCTTGGCCATGGACATGAAAGCGATCCAGGATGATGTGGAAGAACAGGTCCGGTTGTTGTATGTCGCATTGACCAGAGCCGAACGCAAGATGATCATCATCGACAAGAAACCTTCTAAACAATACCCCGCCTTGAATTACACCAGTATCCTCAATGGCTTGGGTCCTACCAATTGGATCCTTTTGGCCCTGAAACCCAACGAAGGTCATCAGCGCCTTGAAGTCTTGGCTCCGACGACTTTGACTCAAATCAATCCGCCGTTGCCTCATGAAGAAACCCTGATGATCCTGGATAAACCCAAAACCATGATCGAATTCAAGACACCTTCCTCCAAACACACCAAGTTTACCCACTTCAAACTCAACTTCGATGCCTCGATCGGATCCAATCACGGGACACTGATCCATGAACTCTTCGAGAAACTGCCGCCCATCGGAGTCACTGAAGCGATGATCACAGCGCTTCAGCCCGACATCGCTCAAAAAGACATCGACGCGCTCAAGGCTTTCTATGACAGCGACCTTGCCAAACACTGTGCCAGCGGAGACATCCGCCATGAATTCCCGTTTTATGCCCTGATGGGTCAAGATGTGTTGCACGGGTATATGGATATGGTTGCCTTCACAGATCAAGACACGATCCTGATCGACTTCAAGACCGATCGGGTCACCGACTCCGAAACCTTGATTGAATTGTATACCGATC
Organism: Erysipelotrichaceae bacterium; assembly: GCA_963678045.2. Taxonomy (GTDB): domain Bacteria; phylum Bacillota_I; class Bacilli_A; order Erysipelotrichales; family Erysipelotrichaceae; genus UBA2212. The sequence goes on from CAXXCK010000004.1 coordinate 273,325, forward strand.
AAGTCAAAGACTATGTCCGGGTCTTGTCTCAGATGAGACCGGATAAACCGGTCAAAGCCTATCTGTATTCCTTGGCTTTGCAGTCCTTTATTGAAATCCGTTAAACAAGAAAGCGCTTCAGGCGCTTTCTTTGGTCAAGTCGGCTTGAGAACTGGTCAAGACTCAAGTATAATGAGTCCATTATGGCCAAACACGCAAACAGTACCGTTGGAAAAACCGCCTTATTGACCTCCGCTTTGATTTGGGGGATCTCTTTTGTGGCGGTCCAGGAAGCTTTAAACCGAGGATGGACCCCGTTTATCCTGTTGGCTTTCAGAGGGCTTCTGGCGTCTGCGGCGCTGAGTCTGATCGCGTTCAGAAAACCGTTTTGGAGAAACAAAGGCTTGTTGGGCTACGGCTTTCTGGCCGGGGTCGTTTTGTTCATCGGCTTTGTTTTTCAAACCTACGGCCAGATCTATTCGACCGTATCCAACGCTTCTTTCATCACTGTCCAATACGTGGTGTTTATTCCTTTACTGATGTTTAAACGGCGCAAGATCACGACCAGCGTGTTTCTGGGGGTCGCTTTAGCGGTCGTGGGTACTGGCTTTTTGACCCTGACCGAATCCTTGACTTTCAGGATCGGAGACATCTTGTTGATCGCCTGCGCGATCGTCTTTGCCTTACACATCGTGGTCATCGAAAAGCTGGCCAAATACAATGATGTGATGGCAGCGACCCTGATCCAGGTGTTCACGGTCAGTATCCTGGGCTTTGGGATCTCGGCTTTTACCCATCCGGTCATCCCGACAGAAGGGTGGATCTATGTCTTGTATGCGGGGCTCTTCGCCAGCGGCTTGGCCTTCCTGCTTCAGATCTTTGGTCAGAAACATGTCGACTCCACGGTCTCCGGAATCCTCTTGGCCTTTGAAGCGCTCTTTGGCGCCTTGGGTGCCATCCTGATTTTAAAGGAACCTTTCAGTCAAAATACGCTGATTGGGGGCTTTTTGATGATGTGTGCTGTATTTATGGTTGAATTGGGTCCTAAGATAGGAGTAAGATTAAAAAGAGGTAATTATGACTGAACTGACTTTTTTAACCGAGATCAACGATGAAAGAAAGGGCAATCATGCGTGTGCTTTCAACGGCTTTCTCGAAGACTATCTTGAAACCATTGAAGAAAGTCCTGTAAGAGAATCGCTTAAAGTCATGGAGGCCTTGAATCCGGATTTCAGGATCATGGCAGGGTATCATTTTGATATTCAGGCTGAAGCCGTCTCCAATCAGATCATCCGATACAAAGACATCACCAAACTGCCGGCTCATCCTTTTGTTTTGCCTCTGTTTGTTTACGGAAACGACAGCAATGATGAACCGATCGGCTTTATCTTAAGTACCCCGGAAGAAAACAGTTTCACCGTGCTCAAAGGCTTATACTACGCCATCACGGAAAACAAGGCTCTCCTGGAAAGTCTCAGAAACAACATCGTCGTCACCCATCTCACTGAAGAAGGCATCACGATCCTGAAACAGCTGGTCAAACGCGAAATCAAATGCGGGGCAGCCCAGCGCATGATCGATGCGATGCATTATGCCGATCTCAATGAACTCAAAACCATGATCAAGGCTGAATCCGAAGCCCTTCAGGAAAAAATAAAAGAAGATTTCAAGGAACACAAACACCGTGCTCCGCTCATCTATAAAGCAGTGACCTCCTGGTTTTTAATGAAGAAGGTCCTGTATGTCCAAACCATGATGAATCGTCATCTGTTGGATCGCGAATGCGGAGGCGATGTCAAGAAACAAAGACATCAGGCCAAACTGAATGCCGATTCCGTGACCTTCATTGCTTACAGTGAATTATGGAGACAAACTTAAAAAGACGCTCAGCGTCTTTTTTATTTCATCAGTTTTCTGATCAGTTTCAAGGTATTCTTCGAGTAAGGCGGATACAAGAGATCCAGATCAAACAAGGCACTCTTTTTGATGGTGCTCTTGAGATTGGAAAAGGTTTCAAAGGAAGTCTTACCGTGATAGGATCCGATCCCGGAAGAACCGACCCCGCCAAAAGGCAAGTCGCGGTTGTTGATCTGCATGATCGTGTCATTGATGGCGCCTGATCCAAAGGACAGTTTTGAGAAAACGTTCTTTTCGACATCCTTGTTTTTAGTAAAGAGATACAGGGCCAATGGTTTTTCTTTTCTGCGTAAGGTTTCGATCAAGTCATCGATCGAGTCAAAGCTCAGGATAGGCAACAGCGGCCCAAAGATCTCTTCGCCCATGATGGCGTCATCCCAAGTCACGTTATCCACTAAGGTGGGACTGAGATAGAGATGTTTCTTATCGGATTGATTGCCGAAAATGACTTTATCGGGATCGATCAGGCGTTTCAAACGGTCAAAGTGACGCTCGCTGATGATCTTGCCGAAACCGGATTGATCGAGTTTCATCTGGGTAATGATGGTTTTCAGTTCTTGGATGAAGGCGGCTTTGACGCTGGATTGGACATAGACATAATCCGGGGCAATACAGGTCTGGCCCGCATTGATGAACTTCCCAAAGGCGATGCGCCGTGCCGCAAACCGAAGATCGGCACTTTCTTCGACGATGGTTGGACTTTTACCGCCCAACTCAAGGGTGACCGGGGTCAGGTTGTGGCTGGCCGCCGTATAGATGATCCTGCCGACTTTGGTGGATCCGGTAAAGAAAATGTGGTCGAAGTTCAAATGAACCAAGGCGTTGGTGACTTTGTCATCCCCGGTCACGATCGCCACCAGTTGGGGCTCAAACGTCGATTGGATCAAGTCGACCAGGACCTTTTCTGTGTGGAAGGCATGTTCACTGGGTTTCAGGATGACGGTATTGCCGGCCGACAAAGCCCCGATCAAGGGTTCAATGACCAATTGAAAAGGATAATTGTAGGGTCCGATGATCAAGACGCTGCCCAAGGGTTCTGCCATGATCTGTGATTTAGAATAGAAATTCAAAAGCGGGGTAGCGACTTTACGCGGTTTTGCCCAAGCATCCAAGTGCTTTAGGGTATGGTCGATCGAACTCAGACAAAAACCGACTTCGGTCGTAAAGGCTTCGAATTCGGATTTGTTGAGATCCATCCGTAAGGCATCATTGATGTCCGCTTCACGCTGTAGGATGGCCTGTTTGAGCTTCTGTAATTGGACTTTACGAAAAGCGATCGGTTTGGTGCTGTCGGTATGAAAGAAATCGTTTTGTTGATCAAGCAAGGATTGGGTCATGGTTCCTCCTGAGAACGGTCTTAAGGTTCAGGGTTATATTAACTTCTCTTCAAGGATGGTTTGTTGGGAGATCAAGGTCGCAAGACCTAAGGTCTGATTGGACAGGGTAGTCATCAAAGTCTCATCCAGGGTCACAAAACGCATCAGGGCACTGAAGCCATCGTCTTCAAAGGTGGTTTCTTTTAAGGCCTCACGGTTGAACTTACGGACGGTATCGATCTTTTCGATCGGGATCCTGACGATCAGTTCATTCATCATCACCAGTTCACACAACGACGTTGTCTTGAGCGCCTGGATCACGGAGTCCATATAGGCATGGACCAGTCCGTTAATCCCCAAATTGGTTCCGCCGTAATAGCGGATGACCACAGCCAAGACATCGACGAGGTCTTGCTCTTTCAGGACCTTGAGTTCTGTTTTACCGGCTGTGCCAGGCACTTCGCCATCATCGCCGGTACGTTCTTCTTTGCTGGTTCGATAGGCATAGGTCACGTGGGTGGCTTCAGGATGCTGGGCTTTGAGTTTGGTTATAATGAGCTTGGCTTCCTCAAAAGTAAAAACACGCTCAAGATGCGTGATAAATTCAGAGTGCTTAATGACTAGGGTATTGCGTGTGTTAAAATGTATACGGTATGACATATAGTCAAGTATACCATAGGGGGTAGTGATGATACAGCGATATTCCAGAAAGCAAATGAGTGACTTGTGGAGCGATGAAGCCAAATATTCAGCCTGGTTAAAGGTTGAGTTGGCTGTCTGTGAAGTCTATGCCAAACAAGGCAGAATCACGCCAGAAGAACTCAAAGCCCTGTCACAAGCTTCCTTCTCGATCGACAGGATCAATGACCTAGAAAAAGAAACCAAGCACGACGTGGTGGCTTTTACACGCAGTGTTTCAGAAAGCTTGGGCGAAGAAAAACGCTGGATCCACTATGGCTTGACCTCAACCGATGTGGTCGATACCGCCACCGGGGTCATCATGAAAGATGTCAATGCCTTACTGAGAGCGGATCTTGTGTCTCTTCAAGACAGCCTGAAGAAAAAGGCTTTGCTTTATAAGAATACGCCCTGTATGGGAAGGACCCATGGGATCCATGCGGAAATCACCAGTTTCGGTTTGAAGTTTGCCCTATGGGTCGAAGAATTCAACCGTCAGATCAAGCGTTTCGATGAAGTCTGTTTGGACATCGAGTGCGGCAAGATCTCCGGGGCTGTGGGCAACTGTCTGTATACGGGAGTTGAACTGCAAGATGAAGTCTGTACGATCTTAGGCATCCAGAGTGCCGCGATCTCGACGCAGACCTTACAGCGCGATCGTCACGCGGCCTACATGAGCGTTCTGGCCTTGATCGCCACCAGTTTGGAAAAGATCGCCGTCGAATTCAGACACTTACAAAGAACGGAAGTGCGTGAAGTCGAAGAAGGGTTCAGTGCCGGCCAAAAGGGCTCTTCGGCCATGCCGCATAAACGCAATCCGATCTCCTTTGAAAATATTGCCGGTTTATCCAGGGTCATTCGCGGCTATATGATGAGCGCTTATGAAGATGTTCCGCTGTGGCATGAACGCGATATTTCCCATTCTTCCGTAGAACGCATCATCTTTCCGGATGCGACGGTCTTGTTGGATTATATGCTCAACCGGATGACAGGGCTCATCGATAAACTGCAGGTCTTTGAAGACCGCATGCTGCAAAACATCGAACTGACCCAAGGGGTCATCTTCGCTCAGCGCGTCATGAACAAACTGATCGATGAGAAAGCCTTTGCCAGAGAAAAGGCCTATGATCTGATCCAGCCTTTGGCCATGATCGCCTGGACCAAGCACCAGGATTTTAAAACCATCTTGAAAAATGATAACTCGGTCACGTCCATACTGACCCATGACGACATAGAATCTTGTTTTACCTTGGACTTTTATCTGAGACATGTGGATGCCATCTACCATAGAGTAGGGTTATAAAGGAGCACAAAACAATGACAAATGAAAAACTGAATGCCTTAAGTACGGAATCCCGTAATCCCAGAAGTATGGAATTGGACCAAATGAGTCCTTTAGAAATCGTTACCTTGATGAACGATGAAGACAACAAGGTCATCGAAGGGGTCAAGGCCCAATTGCCCAACATCGCCAAAGGCGTTGAACTGATGGCTCAAACCATCCGTAACGGCGGCCGTGTCTTATATTTTGGAGCCGGAACCTCCGGCAGACTGGGCGTCTTGGATGCTTCAGAATGCATGCCGACCTTTGGGACCAAGGACGAAGTTCAAGGGATCATGGCCGGCGGAGATTACGCCTTAAGAAATGCCGTTGAAGGCATCGAAGATTCTGAAACGGCCATCATCGAAGACCTCAAGAAACTCAATGCTTCCGAAAAAGATTGTTTCGTTGCCATCGCGGCCTCCGGAAGAACACCTTATTGTATTGCCGGTTTGAAATATGGCCATCAATTGGGCGGAAAAACGATCACGATCTCAGCCAATCCCAACTCTAAAATGTCTGAATTTGGGGATGTCTCGATCGATGTCTATGTCGGACAGGAAATATTGACCGGCTCGACCCGTCTAAAATCCGGAACAGCTCAGAAGATGGTGTTGAATATGTTGTCGACAGCCACCATGGTTCAGTTGGGCAAAGTCTACTCCAACCTGATGGTCGATGTCGTACCGGTCAACGTCAAACTCTTTGATCGTGCCAAACGCATCGTCATGAATGCGACCGGCTGTACCTTGGAAGTGGCGGATGAAACGCTCAAATTGTGCAACCAGAAGCCAAAAGTTGCCATCGTCATGATCCTGGCCAAATGCACTCAGAATGAAGCCGTAGCCAGACTTGAAAAAGCCCAAGGCTTTGTCAGAATTGCCGTTCTAGATTAAACTTAAAAGGATTCCTATAACGACCCCGCCCAATATCAATGAGGTGGGGTTTATTTTTGTCTTGATGAGTAAGAACGCACTGATTGGGGCCAAGATCAGCAGCCAGCTGTTTTGAGAGGCAACTGCCACATCAAAGGCAACTTTGATCATGAGCGCGACCGAAGCCAGTTTCAAACCGTTCAGGAAGGATTTCAAAGAAGTATTCTGACTCAGTTTTTTAAAGACGGGGTGAAGGAAGTTGACCAAGAGGAAAGAAGGCAGGAAGATACCGACTGTCGCCACCAATCCTCCGACCCAGCCGTGAATCAGGTAGCCGATGGCGGTGGCTGTCGTAAAGACCGGACCCGGAGTCAATTGTCCGATCGCCAAAGCATCCATGATTTGTTTCAAAGTCAGTACTTGCCTAAGATCCAAAAACTCAGTCTTCAGATACGCCAGCAACACATAACCGCTGCCATACAAGATTGATCCGATCTTTAAGAAAAGTAGAAACAGGGTTAATAGACTGATGGGTTCTAGTACATAAGTCCGTCTTTTTTCAAGCAGCCAAAACAAGAATCCGGCTCCAACCAACAGGACGAGTTCATTGAAGTAAAAAGATCCGATCAGGATGATGATCAATACGAACCAATCCGAAGCGGTCTTCAGGATCGGTTTGGAAAACTTATAGATGACCGAGATGATCAGTCCCAGCATGACCGGAAGCACAGCACTCAAGGCACTGGTCACAGAAGGAATCGTTCCAAGCTCGACCAATAAGGCCGACAGGATCAAAACCATGACCATGGCCGGGAAGATGAAACTGAGTCCAGCCACCACCAAACCCCAGCCTTTTCGTCTCAGATAGCCGATGTGTAAGGCCATCTCGGTGGAATTGGGACCCGGAATCAGATTGGTAAAGCCCATCATCGTCAAAAATTCGTCTTGAGTCAGCCATTGCCGTTTCTCGACGAATTCTTTTTCCATCATGGCGATATGAGCCGCCGGTCCGCCAAAAGCAAAAGTCCCAAGTTTTAAGAAGATCAGGGCTAATTCCTGTAGTGAAGTCATGATTCAACCTTTCAAAGGGTTTTGTTTAGAGATAACTGCCAACGACCAGAACACAGGCCTCAACGACTTCGATGCCTAAGTCCGCTGCTTTGTTGAGCAACTCAACACTGATCGTGCCGGGCTGTAACCAAATGGCTTTGATGCCGAGGTCTTTGACACTGTCGAGATAGCGGATCCCGATGGTGGGATTGACCACGAAAACGACCACATCCGGGACACTGGGTGTCTTTTCAAGGTCTTCATAGACGGGTTCATTGAATAAGGTGGTGTACTTTGGATTGACCGGATAAGCGATCTTGTGGATGGCTCTGAGTTTGTTGACGATCAGATTGGCATAGGATTCAGGGTCTTGATTTACGCCCAACACGGCGAAGGTTTTACTTTCCCTTAAAAGGGTTTCTGGATTTAACATACCTTCATTTTAACAAATGTTAGTGAAGTTTAAAGCAAGATACCTTAGAATAGAGATATAACTATGGAAAACTTTAAACTCGGATTACTCGGATACGGAAAGATGGGCAAAGCGATGATCGAAGGGATGATCAAAGAAGGCTTTTTAAATGAGTCCCAACTGTATGTGTATACGCCAAACTCATCCAAGAAGGCACTCGATGAACATCCTGAACTTCATGCCTGTGTGGATGCCCACGAGATGTGCGAAGAAAGCGACATCATCCTGTTGGCCGTCAAACCTCAGGTCTTACCCTCAGCCCTTTTGGAATTGCGCTCACATCTGAAACACAAAGTGGTCATTTCGATCGCAGCCGGCATTTCTACGGAAAGCTTAGTGGCGATGGTGGATCCCAGCACGCAAGTCTTGCGGATCATGCCCAATCTGGCCGTTGAAGTTGGACAAGGTGTTGTCCTCTTAAGCAAATCACACACTTTGGATGTGGAGAAGTTTAATTTCTGTGCCGTGATGTTGTCTAAACTGGGTCTGGTCGAACTGATCGACGAAGACAAGATGGACATCGGTTCTGTCCTGATCGGCAGTGCTCCGGCTTATGTTGCCTACTTTATCAATGCCTTGCGCTTGGGGGCCGCGGGCCAATTCACCCAAGAAGAAGCCTTCCGTATGATCTATCAGACCGTGACCGGAACAGTGGCGTATCTCAAAGCCAATGAGATCCATCCCGATACCCTGATCGAGCGGGTCTGTTCTCCCAACGGATCGACCATTGAAGGCATCAAATCCCTGCGGGAAGACGATGTGGAATCCAAGATCGTCCATGCGGTCCAACAATCCGAAGCCCGTGCCAAAGCCCTTGGAAATCAAGTGCTTGTTAAGAAATAGTCATATTTGACATTCAGTCGTGCTTTCTCTATGATATGAACACTAAACAAGGAGAATCCCATGCGTAAAATAGCCATCGTGGCGGATTCAGGCACTAACATTACCCCTGAACAAGCCAAAGCCTTAGGAGTTTACATCGCCCCTTTACAAGTCATCATCGACGGCGTAGAGTACCAAGACTTGATCAACCTTCAGCCTCAAGACATCATTGAAGCCTTGAAAGCCAAAAAAGACATCAAAACTTCCCAGCCTAATGTCGGCATCATCGAAAACCTCTTTCATCAGCTCAAGGCAGCCAAATTTGACCACATCCTGGTCATCTCATTGTCTTCTGCTTTGTCAGGAACATATCAGACCTTTAATCTGGCCGCAGCCAATGCGGAAGTCACCGACATGACGACCATCATCGATACCGCTTCTGTTTGCGGACCCAATCGTCATGCGGTCGAAGTCGCCAAGCGGTTGGCCGATGAAGGCAAGAGCCTTGAAGAAATCGTCAACATCGTCAACATCATCGCCAAAGATTCCAGGACCTACATCTTGCCGGACAACCTTGAACAGCTGATCCACGGCGGCCGTGTCAAAGGCGCCACAGCCTTATTGGGAACCTTATTGAAAATCAAGTTGTTGCTGAAGATCGATCATGAAGTGCCTTCGATCGAAAAGCTGGATACTTCCAGAACCGATGTCAAGTTATTCCAAGCCATCTATGAAGACATGAAAGCCAGAGGCAACTCACCCAAAACGCACAAGATCTATCTGCCGTCATGTGAATCTGCCGATCGCGTCGAAGCCTTCAAAAACTACGTCAACGACAAAGAACCAGGCTATGAATTCGAACACATCGTGTTACCGGCAGGCATCGCTGCCCATACCGGAACCGCCTTTGGCGTTCAACCGACATTAAAATAAAACAAAAGGGGCTTGTGAAGTTGTAAAGCCAAAGTAGACAAATAAATAAAAAAGCATTATTCGAACCCCAGATCACGTTTATATTGAACTGGGGTTTTGTAATTTAAGGCGTAAGCTGGTCTTTTGTTGTTGAAGTAAGTGATATATTCACTGATGAGTTTTGGGATGTCATCGACTTTATGATAATTGAAATCATAATGCAGTTCGTCTTTGATCCATCCGTTGATTGCTTCTATAATCGGATTATCGGTTGGGGTCCCACTTCTGCTCATTGAGCGAGTTATGTTATAATTCAATTGAGTTTGATGATAAGCTCGACTGGAGTAGACTGAACCTTGGTCTGTGTGAAGGATGATGGGTTGTTCTGCTCCTTTTATTATGGTTTTAAGTTGATCTAGAGTTTCAAAGTAAGGCCGGATGTCTCCTCGTTTGGAAGATAATGATGAAGCGATAATCTCGTTATTAAAGGTGTCAAGGATATATGTCCACTCCCAAGCCACCCCTTTGTTCCTAAGGACCGTCATATCGGAGACGATAATCTCTAACGGTCTCTTGGCGTTCCAGGATCCCTGTACTTCATTTTTGAATACTTTGTGTTCCGTTCCAGGCTGTACGATGTGTCGCTTTCTGGCTTTACACCGGATTCCAGCGGCTTTTGCGCACACATGGGCGAGGTGATCTGAGAAAATCCATCCAGTTTGGTCTCGAATCACTGTGGCCAGATTTCGATATCCATACACTTTATGTTTCTGGTGAGCCTCTTTGAGAAGTTTTGTTAAATCGATTCGATCCAACTCATACTGAGTCTTGATTCCTTTTCGCTTGATCCATTTATAATAGCCCGATCTATTTAACCCTAGATACCTCAAGACGAAAGTTGGCCCATACTCTTTCTTTAACTTCTCAACTATTTGATAATCTTGCCGTCTAAAGTGACGTACACCTTCTTTGAACCAACTCCTTTCACGGTGTAACCTTTTTTTAACCGCTCTACCTCTACTCTAAGCGCTAGATTCTCTAGCTTTACCTGTTCGAGTTCACTCATCCCCGCTTCCGATTTTGCGGGATAAGGTCTTCCTTTCTTCTTGGGTTTTAGTCCTTCTTCCCCATGGTCCCGATATAGAATGACCCATCTTCCCAGATTCCCAAAGGAAATATTCTCCTCCTTCGCTAAATCTCCTAATGATAACTGGTGTTCATAATATCGCTTGCACACTCTTAATTTCTCTTCGAAACTAAATTTCTTGTTTTTACCGCCTTTATTCCTTCCCATGTAATTCTCCTTTTCTAAAGAATATGAAAAAAGTAGACATTTATCAAATATTTTTTATTTGAGTTGTCTACTTTTAATTTACTGCTTCATTGCCCCTTTTTTTGAATACTAAAGAGATTTTGAGTATAATCTGGGTATAGGAAGTAATCTGTAAATACGAAAGATGAACTTTCGAGGAACGATGGATGAACTTCATTCAGGAAGCACTCATTACGACAGATGAAGAGACGATAAAATATCATATCCTTTTTACTTTGGCTTTCAATAAATCAAACACGCCGATGTCTATTTTTGATTATGATACCAATCGATACATTGATGTGAATCCAGCCTTTCTCAAAGCTTTTGAATATAAGCGGGAAGAAGTCATCGGTAAAACAACGGCTGAGATCAATATGTATGAAGAACCCGAAATCAGAGATCACCTGATTGAGAGTCTCATCAAGACAGGCAAGGTAAAGTCAGACAATCTTCGCATCCTGACCAAAACAGGAGATCGACGGATCGGATCATTGGCGGCTGAAGTCTTTGAACTCAACGGGAAGAAATACATTTACTCTGTCATGAACGATCTGACGGAATCCGTCAGTATCAAAGAAGCCATCGTCAAAAGAGAGAGACTGTATCGTAAAATCACCGAGAACATCTCAGATGTCGTGGTCATCGTCAACAAGGATCAGGAAAATACCTATGTCTCTCCCAACATGAAACGCCTGTTTGGGATCGATCCCAAAAATGCTTTGGGACCCATTGACTTGCTTTCTGCACATCCGGAAGACAAACCGCTGGTTACAGCTTTCTTTAATGACCTGATCCACAAAGGTCCGGAAAGCGAAGACATGCTGGAGATCCGTTTCGTCAGACCCGATGGAAATATCAACATCGTCGAAATCAATGCCCGAAATCTGACCACGGATCCGGTCATTCAAGGCATCCTGGCCAATTATCACGATATCTCTGAACGCCGAAAACTGGAAAATAAGATCGAAGAAGAGGCAGAACGTTATCATGCCCTGATCGAAAGTTCAAAAGCCATGATATGGGTCGTTGACCCGGTCAACTTCGGAGTCATGACCTACAATTCAACGTTTTATAACTATTTTAAAAGCGAACGAAACATCGAGCTCAAGGTTGGAATGAAACCTGAAGAACTAGTGCCTCCGGACTATGTCAAAGACTGGTATGCCCGTTATCAAAAGGCCAAGGATGAAGGTCCGTTTGAGGTCATCTATCAAACGGTAACCCGTACCAAGTATCTTCGTCTGTCGCTTTATCCGATGATTGTCAACGGAGAAATTATCGGTTGTGTCCGTGTTTGGGGATGACATCACGGCGGATATCTCATCTCAAAGAGAACTGGAGAAAGCCAACGAAACGCTTCATGACACTTTGATGAAGACCGTCTCCGTCATCTCTAAGATCGCAGAATTCCGTGATCCGTATACGGCAGGTCACCAGGTCAAGGTCCAGAAATTATCGATCGCCATCGCCAGGAAACTGAACTTGCCTGAAGATCAGATTGAGATTATTTCGATGGCAGCGGCCATCCATGACATCGGCAAGATCAACGTGCCTTCCGATATCCTCAACAAACCGGGAAAGATCAGTCAGCTGGAGTATCAGATCATCCAGTCGCATGCGGAAACAGGCTATGACATCGCCAAAGAGACCAACATCCACAATAATCTGCCCATCTACATCCATCAACATCACGAACGTCTTGACGGCTCAGGGTATCCCTTGGGCATCAAAGGCGATGAGATCATGTTGGGAAGCCGCATCATAGGGCTTGCCGATGTCGTTGAAGCCATGACTTCCCACAGACCTTACCGTGCTGCTTTGGGACTGGACGTAGCCCTGCGTGAAATCGAAAGTAAGAAAGACACCTTGTATGATGCCTTAGTCGTCGAGGCTTGCCTGACCTTGTTCAGGGAAGAAAAGTTCGAATTCTAGTCAAGCCGCATTTGCGGCTTTTTATTTGCCCGTTAAAGTACTTATTAAAGATAAACTTACCTATTGACTTAAATAATATTAAAGTATAAACTAAATAATATTAAAGAAAGAGGTACTTTATGGCGATAGAAGTCATTCCGGAATGGATGATCAATCTCGATGATGAGGATGTGTCCTTCATAAAGCGCTTTTTATTGGCTTCCGGCTCTTTAAAAGAACTGGCGACACAGTATTCCGTGACCTATCCGACAGTTCGCTTGAAACTGGACCGGCTCATTCAAAAGATCCAGATCAGCGAAGAATCCGCCAGCGAACCCTATGTGGCTTTGATCAAACGACTGGCTGTCAATGAAAAACTCGATTTGGACACGGCGAAGCTCTTGATCGGGGAATATAAGAAATCTAAAAAGGAGAACACCTGAAATGTCCATTGCGATCATTCCAATCATTCTGATTACTTTATTGTTTGCGCTGGTCCCCGTCGTGGGACTGATCGTTTTACAGGTTTATCTGTGTAAAATGGAAAACGACTGGCCCGGACTCATTTTGCCCATTTTGTCAGGCTCTGTTTCACTCCTTGTGATCCTATTGTTCTCTCTGAGTGTCATTAGAGGGGGATCAGCCATCATCGTCTTCATTGTTGCCTTTGTGTTGATTAATATCCCAACAATTGTATTTATCCTTATATACAAGTCAGTTCACAAAAAATACGTCCCAACCAAAGAAATTGACAAGATGACCATTCAGGATCTCTCATGACTCTGTTGACTGATATTTTCAACAAACTGATGATAGTTGTGATCTTGGCTTTGGAGTTATCCCCATTGATCCTTCTGGTTTTGGTTCAACGATGGCTGCTTAAAAGCAATGCTGGATGGAAACGTACCATATTGCCTATACTCTTTGGACTCTTCTCAGTGATCGCGACGTTTGTCTTGACCAACAACCTCACTATTAACCCATTGGTGGAATATCAAAACCTTTTCTTCACAGCCATCCTTTATCTGGGACTCTTCAATATCCCAACCGCGGTGTTGTTGGCTACCAACGACATTGTTAATCGGAAGAAGAAACGCAGAATAGAAATGATCCAACTTGGGGTCAAAGATCTGAATTGAGCTTAACTCAAGCAACGCTTTGTTGAAACAAGGCGTTTTTCTTATACAATAGAAATAACAGATTTTGGGGGCAACCATGATAGGAAAAGAATTCGGGCAATTCATTGCCTTTGAGCGCAAACGCAAGGGTTATACACAAAATGAATTGGCCAAGATCCTGAAAGTAACGGATCGGGCGGTTTCGAATTGGGAACGAGGAACCAATTATCCGGATATTTCGATGCTGACGAGTTTGGCGGAAGTACTGGATGTTTCTGTCATCGAACTGCTCAAGGGACAACGGATGGATTCCAATGTACTCATCACCAAAGAGAAAGTCGACGATTATGTGGCAGAATCGATGGCGTACACGAAGCAAGTTTCCCGCAAACGGCTCAAACTCACTTTGGGGACGGGGACGATCTTGGCGATCCTAGTGTTGTTTGTGTGTTATGGGTTTGTCTCTGTTTTCTACCCGACCGCACTGCTTAACTATAGCGGATGGAAAACGGTGGAGATCGATCAGATGGGAACGATTAAGGTGCCTAAAGAGTGGATCATCGATCAAGAAGACGGATTCTGGATCGCCACCGATAAGCCGCTGACTGAACCGGATCATCGCGTGATTGTCACAGAAGTGACGCAGGGAAACCGTTGGGTCAATACCTATGAATCCATGAAAATCAAAGCCCCTTACAAATTTTGGGATCAGTTGTTTTGGTACAGTCGAAATGAACGCTATGGTAACTTGAGCGCTTTGTGGACCAGTTATTCAGATCCTGAGTGGATCATCCCGCAATACATCCTGAATTTGTATGGCCGAAAAGGTGAATGGTCTAGGCTATTCATTATGGATCAAACCATCGATCATCGCATGGCCTATAAGATCATCATCAGTTATAAAGCCTACTAAAAAAAGACCGAGTGATTACTCGGTCTTTCCATGTCTTGTTTTAAAGCTGTGTTTGTTCGGATAAGACCCGTGGCTGTCGTTTTGATAACGGCGCTTGGGTTCCGGAGACGGATTCTGAAGTTCGAAGGCTTTGATCTTATAGCCTTTGATCGTGGAGTTATTCATGATCTGAAGCACATCTTCGAGGAATTCCAGGGGAACTTCCACGGTGGTGCTGTGTTCAGAGATGCGGATCTTACCGATGTCCTGTCCGGAAATCCCGGTGGCTTCCGCAATGGCGGAAACGATGTGGGCCGGTGCGACGTTGTGTTTACGTCCGACATCCATTTGGATGGCAGCGGTCGCAACGCGTTTGGCACGCTTGGTGGTATTGATCGGTTCTTTGATTTCAGTGAAGATGTCTTTGCCGACCAGTTTGAACAAGAGCGCATGCGCCAGTTCGATCGGAGACAATCCGCCATCCATCAATTTCTCGGTCAAAGCCTTAATTTCCACAGGTATGTCGTTTTTCTGCAGAGAGCTCATGACGTCTTGAGTCAGATGGGTAAAGCGTACAGCTTGAATTTCAGCCAAGGAAGGAAGATCCTTCTTAGCGATAGAGGCTTTGGTCAGTCTTTCCAATACGGTCAGGATGTTACGTTGACGAGGCGTGATCAAGGTAATGGAGAGGCCTTCTTTGCCGGCACGGCCGGTACGGCCGATGCGGTGAACATAGTATTCGATTTCTTGAGGGACATCATAGTTGACGACGATATCCAAATCATCGACGTCGATCCCGCGGGCAGCGACATCGGTACACACTAAGATGTTGAGTTTCTTCTGTTTGAAGCGATCCATAACGATCGTACGCATTTCTTGCTTGAGATCGCCGTGGATGGCAGCACTGTTGTAGCCTTTGGAGCCCAAGAGCGCAGCGACATCATCAACCATTTTCTTCGTGTTGCAGAAGATCATGCAGGAATCAGGTCTGTAGAATTCCAAGAGTTGGATCAGGGTATCCGATTTGGAACCTTGGCTGACTTCATAAGCCACTTGTTGGATCTTATTGACCGTCATTTCTTTCTGAGCGGTTTTGATGTGGATGGGTGAATTCAGGTATTCATCCGTGATGTTGAGGATTTCTCTGGGCATTGTTGCCGAGAACAACAGGAATTGTTTTTCAGATGGCAAGGACTTCAGGATTTCTTCGATGTCTTCTTTAAAGCCCAATTTCAGCATTTCATCCGCTTCGTCCAAGACGAAGGCTTTCAGATCGCTGAAACGCAGGGTCTTGCGTTCCATGTGGTCCATGACACGGCCAGGGGTCCCGACGATGATGTCGGCGCCGCCTTTGAGGTCGCGAATCTGGGAACTGATCGGTTCTCCACCGTAGATGGAGACAATACGGATGCCTTCTGTATATTTTGCGAACTTTCTGAGTTCGTTGGTGACCTGTAAGGTTAACTCACGGGTTGGGGTTAGGATCAATACCTGAGGGATCCGTCTTTCGAGCTTTTGAAGATTCTCAATTAACGGGATGCCATAGGCCGCAGTCTTACCGGTACCGGTCTGACTTTGTCCAATGATATCCTTGCCTTCCAAAATCAAGGGAATTGTCTTCTCTTGAATGTAGGTACAATCTTCGTAGCCCATCTCGTCAATGGCTTTTAACATCTCACTGCTTATGCTTAATTCATTAAATTTCATTTTTTCTCATTTCTGTGCTGACATACCGCATGATTATAACACGGATTGCAGCCTTTGTGTAAAACACTTCTGGTGTGAAGGACCTGGTGTGCCCTACACCAAAAAGTCCTGCCCAAAGCATGAAACATGCCTGAAATGATTCACTTTACCCATCTTTTCCTGTTTCGGAATCAAATAAAGTGAAAACAAGTCCACAATCATTATAGATGGGGTTAAACTGAATGTATAGTAAGAATCCTTGAAGGAGGTCAATATGAACAGAATTCCCGTCATCATGGATGTGGATACCGGTTTAGATGATGCCTTAGCGATCCTTTTAGCCTCAGACTTGCCTCAGCTTCATCTTTTAGGGATCGCCTGTGTGAGCGGCAACGCCCCGGTCGAAAATACCTATGCCAATACCCGACATATCGTCAAGCAGTTGGATTTGAAGATGCCCATCGCCAAAGGGGCGGCTTACCCGCTTTCCAACAAGATCCTGCATGCACCGGATGTACACGGATCCAGCGGTTTAGGCCCATTTAAAATCGAACCTGAGTTTGATAAACACGTGATCCCGGCATCACGTTTGTACGAGAAACTGTTGACTGAGTCTGAAGAACCGGTCACCATCATCGCCACCGGTCCTTTGACCAATCTGGCTCATGTGATCCAAAATCACCCCGAACTCAAAGACAAGGTCAAAGCCATCAGTCTCATGGGCGGGTCGCTGGGTGTCGGTAATGTGACCCATTATGCGGAATTCAATGCCCATTTTGATCCGGAAGCCTTTGATATCGTTTTGAAGTCCAAGATCCCGCTGATCATGGCCGGTTTTCAACTGACGACCACGGTCCGCCTTGACACCAAAGATCTTCAAGGTCAAATCAAGGAACCCTTACCGGTTCAACAATTCTTTTTGGATCTCTTGGAGTCCACCATCGCCAATGCGAAAAAAAGAGGCTATACGGCTGGCGGAGCCATCAACGATTCCGTGGCTGTGGCTGCGATCGCCATGCCTGAACTCTTCAAGACCCAGGAAAAAGCGATCACCATAAAACTCCATAAGGATGAACATCGGGCTGAAACCATCGAAGAAGGCGACGTGCCCAACGTCACGATGCTGATGTCCGTCAAGAATAAGGATCTGTTTGATTTGACCCTGGACAGTATCCGTCATCTGAGTAATGACGAATGAAAAAGATACTTGTCATCGGGTCGATCAACGTCGATCTGGTCTTTCATGTGGAAGACATCGTCAAAGCCAAGGAAACCATTGCCTCCAAATCGGCTCAACGATACTTAGGCGGCAAAGGCTTGAATCAGGCTTTGGCTTTAAGCAAAGCCTATCCTGAAGTGACCCTGTTTGCCAATGTATCCCAAAGCGACAAACATCTGATCGAAGAGATCAAACAGCTTGGGATCAAGAATGGCATGATCGATGTGTTGCCCGGAGAAACCGGCATGGCCTTTATCCAAGTCGATAAGACCGGTCAAAACTGCATCGTCTTACACAAGGGCGTCAATCATGCCTTTGAAGAAGCACGAATCATCGAGGTCCTGTCCGCGTGTCATGAAGGCGATCTGATCGTCCTGCAAAACGAGATCAATGCCTTGGATTTCATCATCAATCAAGCCAAGCAGAGAGGACTCAAGATCGCTTTCAATCCGTCTCCTTTTGATTTCAGGATCCTGGATCTGCCTTTGGGAGAAGCCGATTATCTGATCTTCAATGAAGTTGAAGGCCAGCGCTTATCCCACTTCAAAGAACCGGAACTCATTTTAAAGACCCTCCACAAGCGCTATCCCAATACCGTCTTGGTTTTGACTCTAGGCTCTGAAGGCGTGATGGCTCAGGAAGCCGAGACCACCTATACGATGGCAGCCCATCAGGTCGATGTCGCCGATACGACGGCAGCCGGCGATGCGTTTACCGGATATTTCCTGGCCGGCGTCTTAAAAGGACTCAGTGTGGCCGATGCCTTGGAAATGGGCAATGCGGCCGGTGCTTTGAGTGTGACCAAGCTGGGAGCCTCATCTTCGATCCCATCTCTGGATGACGTTTTAGAAGCCGTGATTCAGTTTTCAGCCTCACCCAAAAAAATCAAACAAGCGCTGTGATCAGCGCTTGAATTTTTAAACAGGTATGATACAATAAATTAGCACTCACACTATTGAAGTGCTAAAAGGAGAACTTATGGCCCAAAAGAAACAGTACAAAGCAGAAGCCAAAAGACTGCTGGATCTAATGATCCATTCGATCTACACGCACAAGGAAATCTTTCTGCGTGAGTTGATCTCCAATGCCTCAGATGCCTTGGACAAAATCTATCATGCCTCATTACACAACGAGGTCAACATCGATCGTTCCACCCTGGAAATCAGACTGGAAATCGATGAAAAAGCCAGAACGCTGACGATCAGCGACAACGGGATCGGGATGACCCAACAGGAAATCGAAGACAATCTCGGCGTGATCGCCAAATCCGGTTCGTTTAACTTCAAGAAAAACATGAAGGAAGAAGACAAACAGGATGACATCGACATCATCGGCCAATTCGGTGTCGGATTTTATTCCGCTTTCATGGTGGCCGATAAAGTAGAAGTCTTTTCCCAAAGCGCCAAAGGCGGGGATTCCGTCAAGTTTGAGTCCGAAGGAGAAGACGGCTACAAGATCGAAACCATCGACAAGCGTCCGATCGGGACCACCATCGTCTTGCATCTGAAAGACGATGATGAAGGCGAACACTACAGTTTGTATCTGGAAACCTACCAGATCAAGAGCCTGGTCAAAAAATACTCCGACTACATCCGTTATCCCATCAAAATGGCCGTTGAACAAAAAGACTATGACGACAAAGGGGAAGTCACCGGGTCCAAGATCGTCGATCAAACCCTCAACTCAATGGTCCCCTTATGGAAACGCAATAAGAATGAATTGAAAGAAGAAGATTACAACGGCTTTTATCAAGACAAGTTCAATGATTTCAAAGCCCCAGTCAAGGTCATCCACACCAATCTGGAAGGGGCCTTGAGTTTTGATGCCTTACTGTTTATTCCGTCTCATGTCCCGCCAGCCTTTTATACCCAAGATTATCAGGCCGGTTTACAACTCTACAGCCGTGGGGTCTTTATCTTGGACCATGCCAAAGATCTGTTGCCTGATGCCTTCAGGTTCGTTCGCGGCCTGGTGGATTCCCCGGACCTTTCCTTGAATATTTCCCGAGAAATGCTTCAGCATGACCGTCAGCTCAAAGCCATTGCCAGCCGTTTGGAAAAGAAGATCAAAGGCGAACTCTTAGGCATGCTGAAAACGGATCGCGAAAAGTATGAAGCATTCTATAAGAACTTCGGTTTGCAGCTCAAATACGGAGCTTACGCTCAATACGGCGCCAACAAAGAACTCCTCGAAGATCTGATCTTGTTTGGATCCTCCAAGGAACTGAAGCTGGTGTCTTTGGAAGAATACGTTGAACGCATGAAAGAAGATCAGAAAGAGATCTATTATGTATCCGGTGAGACCTTGCAGAAATGCGATGGATTGCCTCAAACCGAATGGATCAAAGAAAAAGGTTATGAGATCTTGTATCTGACCGATGACGTGGATGAATTTGTCCTGCAGGTCTTTGGAACGTACAAAGACAAAACCTTCAAAGCCATCAATCAAGGTGAACTCGATTTGGGTTCTGCTGAAGAAAAACAGGCTTTGAAAGAAAAAGCCGAAACCAACAAGTCGCTCCTAGATTCCCTCAAAGAAGCCCTCAAGGACCAAGTCAGCGATGTCCGCCTCAGTGCCAGGCTCAAGACCCATCCGGTCTGTCTGGTCTCCGATGAAGGGCTCAGCTTTGAGATGGAGAAGGTCCTCTCTCAAATGCCCGAAGGCGCTCCCGACATCAAAGCCAAACGGATCCTGGAACTCAACTCCGATCATCCTTTGATCGAAGCTCTGGCCAAGGTACCTTCCGATAAGGTCAAAGAGTATGCCTCCTTGCTGTATAGCCAAGCGCTTCTGATCGAAGGCTTTACCCTG
Organism: Erysipelotrichaceae bacterium; assembly: GCA_963678045.2. GTDB lineage: Bacteria > Bacillota_I > Bacilli_A > Erysipelotrichales > Erysipelotrichaceae > UBA2212. The sequence goes on from CAXXCK010000004.1 coordinate 293,619, forward strand.
GAAGATCCGGTCAAGTTTTCCAATCAATTGGCTCAACTGATGATCGATGCCTCAAAATAAGAAGGACGAAATTCTGAAGCATTAAACTTAAAGTAGACAACTCAGATAGAAAACATTTGATGATTGTCTACTTTTTCATATCCCTTAGGAAAGGAGAAGCCAATGGGAGATAAGAGCGCCCTCTAGGTTAAAAGATCGTTCCTAAACAAAGTTATGGCTTAATATTAACTTAATATACGCTATGATATAGTTGTCTCATAAGAGGTAACATCTATGAAGAAACTGACTGTATTTCTAATGACGATCGTCTTTCTGGCATTCATGGGACTAAGCGTCTCTGCGACGACCGATGAACCTAAACCAGTAGACGGAACCGATCCGGTCCTGACCGACCCCAGCGCACAACCTGCCGATGGCACCGTGGTCAATCCTTGTCCGGAAAACGCGGAAGTCTGCATTTTCTCCAGCGGCGAAGGTACTGCCACAGAAGGCAAAGTCTGCAGTATCGATTCCAATGGCGTTGAATCCTGTGAAGTCGTCCCTGTCGGCGTTTCTGAAGAAGGCGTCGTGGTTGGATCCGAAGGCGGCGAAGTGGCCCCGGATTGTCAAAAAGATCCGACCGTTTGCCAAAGAGCCGATGATGGCGTTATTTATACCATGGCTCCGGCGGATGGCAAATATGAAGACGGCATCTACTACATGACCGGTGATAAAGATACCGGTGCAGCCAAAGACACCAGTATGGTCACCGTTTCAGTCGTTGCTTCAACCTTAGGGTTGATCTTGTTGGGCATTGCGGCCAACCGTAAATTTAAAAAGAACTAAGAACCCATGCGTATATTACTGGTCGAAGATGAAACACAGCTTCTGAATGCCTATGTGAAGGGTTTGAGACAAGACGGGTATGCGATCGACACCGCGGAGAACGGTGAAGATGCTGTCGAACTCTGTTCGATCAACACCTATGATCTGATCGTCCTGGACATCAATCTCCCCAAACTCAACGGCATCGAAGTCTTAAAACAGGTCCGCATTTTAAACGAATCCGTTAAGATCATCATCGTCAGTGCCAACCGTTCTATCGAACAGCGGATCGAAGGGCTCGATCTCGGAGCCAATGACTACTTGACCAAGCCCTTCGATTTTCAAGAATTGAAAGCCCGTATCCGAGCCTTGCTCAGACGGGATTTCATCTCGATGCCCAATGTCTTGACTCTGGGTGAGTTTACGATCGATCTGAACCTCCATCACATCGCTTATCAAGGCAAGCAGATCATCCTGACTTTAAAGGAATACACGATCCTGACTTACCTGATCCAAAACAGAGAACGCATCGTCAGTTCCGAAGAACTGTTGGAAAAGTGCTGGAATGATGAAGCCGATCCCTTCAGTGAAGCGATGCGTGTCCATATCTATGCCTTACGCAAGAAGATCCAAGAGATCACCCAACGCGATGACGTGATCCAAACCGTCAAAGGCGTCGGTTACCGATTTAACCCTTAACATGAAAAAAACCATCCAAACCAAAACCTTCATCGCCTTAAGCTTCGCCATTTTCTTCAGTGGCCTTTTCTATTTGGCCAGTGTCGATTGGGCGACCCGTTCCTTGGTCAGCTTATATCAGGCGGAAGTGAAAAGAACCGGTGAGGATGCTCAGTATCAACCTGATACTGACTATAACACGGTTGTTGGTTCGGTCACCAAAGACCAAAACACGGTCTCGATCAGCGTGGATGTGGAATCCTTCAAGACCAACCTCATCATCAACACCGCCATCATCACCGTCATTGCGATGGGCGTGCTGATCGGCAGTGCTTATCTGATCGTGGCTTATTTCAACCGTCCGATCAAACATCTGACCCGCTCAGTCAAAGCGGGCCAACAAGCCCCGATCTCTTCAACCAGCGATGAGGTCCAGACCCTGTCTCAGTCCTATAATGAAATGCTCAGTAAGCTCAATGGGGCACTGAGTTCTCAAAAGAACTTCAATGTCTCCGTGGCTCATGAACTGAAGACCCCATTGGCGGTTATGAAGGCCCATATCGATGTCTTGGATAACCTAAAAGAAAAAGACGTCAGCGATTATCAGGAAACGATTTCGATCATCCATCAAAGCCTCAATAAAATGAATGCGGTCATAGAAACCTTGTTGGACAGCAGTGTCCTCTCAAGTGCGTCGATCGATGAAGACATCTGTTTGGATGAGATCCTCTCCGATGTGATCACCGACATCCGTCCTTATGCGAAACAACATCATGTCGAGCTCTTCTATGACGGTTCTGAATGCCCACAAGGCAAAGGAAACCAAGTCCTCTTGTATCGCGCTTTCTACAATCTTGTGGAAAACGGGATCAAATACAATAAGCCCGGCGGAAGGGTCAGAGTCAAACTGGAATGTTTGAAACATGGCTCCAAGGTCACGATCGCCGATACCGGCAAAGGCATTTCAGATCAGGATCTCCAACACATCTTCGAACCGTTCTATCGGGTCGAAGGCAGTGATCAGGAAGGACTTGGTTTGGGTTTGTCCCTGGTTCTCAACATCATTCAGCGTCATTCCGGACTGATCAACACGATCAGCAGACCCCAAGAAGGAACCATCTTCGAAGTAGAACTTCCGCACTTGATATAAGCGGAAGTTTTTTATGTTAAAATAAACAGCAGGAGAGTCCTATGAAAAACATTAAATCATTCAATCCGATCGTCTTAGCCCGTAACGCCATTGCGGCCACTGGTTTATTGACGACTTTGAACATCATCGTCGTTGCTTTGCACTTTACTCCGATATTTCCATTAAGTTTGGTTTTACCAATAAACTCAGCCTATTATTTATTTAACATCCCAACTTTGGTTGTTGAAATTTTCGGATCACTTGAACAATTCTATGCTTCACGACCTTTCTTTGCTTTGGTTACGATCTTGATGATGGGGTTGGTCATTTACTCATATCTTCGTAGTGCCAAGAAACCGTCAGCGATTAAAATTGGCTTTGGGGTTTTAATTTTTGACACATTAGTACTCGTGCTGAATTTCAGTGTTTCGTTTAACTTCCTGATTGATTTTCTGTATCATGCCTTTCTCTTATTCTATATCTATAAAGGCATTCGGGCTTTGAAGGAAGCAAACCGTGTTTAAACCGGAAAACGCCTTACGATCAGCCAAAGCCAACATGCTGTTGGTCTTGGTGTTTACTTTGGTCAACCTGGTTTTATTCTTTTTGTCCCTGGACATTGATTTTCCGTTTTCGCTGTTTACCCCTTATGCGATGGCAATCTGGGCTTATCAAGCCTATCTTCAGAACTTTACGTCTGACATGATCTTGTATATCGCCTTCTTTATCTTGGTTTTCGGAGGCTTTCTGGCATCGTATCTATTGGCTTTGACAAGACCGAGAATGATGATCGTCGGCTTGATCATTTATCTCTTGGATACCGCCTATCTGTTTTATGTCTATCTGGGGATCGGATACAGTGCCTGGGTCATCGATGCGGCTTTCCATTTATGGGTCATCATCAGTATGGCCTATGCGGTCTATGTCAGCTTTAAAATGAAAACACCAGAAACGGATCTCCGTTAGAAAAGGACACTTTTCCTTATGAACGTGTACGATTTTGATAAGACGATCTATCTTAGAGATTCGTCAGTCGACTTCTATGTGTACAACCTCAAGAAGGATTGGACGATCTTGCGTTTTTTCCCAAGACAAGCCGTAGCCATGATCCGCTATAAACTGAAACAGATCCCAAAGACCCAGATGAAGCAGGTCTTTTATACCTACATGAAAACCATCCCCAACATGGATGAACGGGTCAAAGGCTTTTGGGAAGACTACCGTCACTACATCAACGCCTATTATCTGGATCAGAAAAAAACTAATGACGTCATCATTTCAGCGTCTCCGACTTTCCTGCTTCAGCCGCTGATCGATGAGTGGGGCTGTAACCTGATCGCCAGTACCGTCGATCCCAAAACAGGTCACACCGGTGAAAACTGCTGGGGTCCCGAAAAGGTCCGTCGCTTCTCAAAACGCTATGATCTGAATCAGATCGATGAATTCTATTCCGACTCCTTGTCTGATGCGCCTTTGGCCCATCACGCCAAAAAAGCCTACCTGGTCACCGGCACCAAGATCGAAACTTGGCCGGATCGATAAGTAACACTAAACCACGACATCGTGGTTTTTTAATGCATTTGACAAGATGGGTTTGAGTGCTATGATGGGGATAGAATTGCGATTAGGCATCGCAAAGAAGACCCTGAATTGGGCAAATCATCATTATCATACGTCATTCACACTTGAGGAAACTTGTTCCAATTGGGGTAAATGGGAGGCTGTATGATCAACAAAACACCTGTCCTCTTTTGAAGTGATGTCTTTTGTTTTGGGTTAATCGACACCATTAAGCGTGTGTAAGAAAGGAGCAATCGTGTTTAAGAAGGGCTTAGGCATCCTAGTGATGCTCACTTTAGTGATAGGCTCATTGAGTGCTTGCGCAAAACCGGTCAGCGTCCTAGGCAATACCAGCGGGAATGCGAACAATCTCGGTATTTATGCCCAACAGGGGGATTGGATCTATTACTCCGACATCATGGGCGATTATCATCTGTCTAAAATGAAAATTGACGGTTCTGAAGTCAGTGATCTCTCTGACGAACTGGTCTTAAGTATCAATGTCATCGGGGATTGGATCTATTACGTCGGTTCCCAGGAAATGAACATTTATAAGATCAAGACCGACGGCACCGGAAAAACCCAATTGGGGACCCTCCATGCGGCCCCCTATTCCAATCTTATCGTCCAAAACGACATGATCTACTTTACCAACCCCGATGAACAAGGGATGCTTTATTCCATGACGACCGATGGGACCAATGCCAAAAAACTCAGCGACAAGAAGGTCTTTCGGATCATCGTCGAAGGAGAGTGGATCTACTATATTGCGGCCTTGGTGAATGAACAAACCTATGAAACGGCCTATGAATTGAGAAAAATCAAAACCAACGGAACCGGGGATGTCTCTTTGGATCCTGAAGCCGGATATAACCTGTTGATCGATCATGACTGGCTTTACTATACTGTCGCTTCTGAAAACAACCGGCTGTATCGGATCAAGACCAACGGGCAAGGCCGAATCAAATTATCCGATGACAACATCACGATGTTGAATCTGGCCAATGAAAAACTGTATTATACGACCACGCCAGGCTATTATCTGAAGGTCTGTGAACTCGATGGTTCAGGATCGACACAATTGATCGATGAAACAGCCAGCGGCATCTTCATCGTAGGAGACTGGCTCTTCTTCAGCAGTGTCACCAATATGGGGAGAATATTCAAAGTCAAGTTGGACGGAACTCAGTTTCAAAAGGCGTATACTTATCCGATGGTCTCGCCCAAACCATCCGGCACTCCGGTCGTTTTGGGCATCGGCAGACCAAATCTGAGTATCAACACGAATTCAACGATCATCCGATCCGGGGACTGGCTATTTTATACCGCCAATCAGGAATCTTTTAAGATTCACGCCAAAAAACTCGATGGAAGCAACTCAACCGACATCAGTACCCATTCAGCCAGTTATCTGAATACGATTGGAGAGTGGCTCTATTTCGTCGATCTGTCCAATGGCTACAGCCTGGCTCGAATCAAGAAAGACGGAACTGAATATGGGGTCATCTATGATAAGCCCTGTATGGAGCTGTTGGTGAAAGACGATTGGATGATTTTCACCGACCTCAGTGAGAATCATCATCTCTACAAGATCAAGGTCGATGGGACTGAGTTGACCAAGCTCAGCGATAAAGAAGCTTACGGTCTCAACTTGATCGGCAACACGATCCTCTATACCCTCTACCCAAGCGAGGCCGGATCACAAGGCACACTGGGTATCTATAAAGTCGACCTTGACGGGTCCAATAAGGCGACCATCACAAATACTACGATTACTTCCTTGGTCGCGGATGACCCCTATGTGATCTATACCAAATATGCTCCGGATATGACGCTCAATGTCAGACGAATCAAAATGGATGGGACTGGAGATGTGTCTTTAATCGATGATTACGCCACGATTTTCGGGGCCAAAGACGGTTGGTTGTATTACAATGACGGTCTCAACAATGCGGGATTGAAACGGATCAATCTTACCGGCAAACAAATCGAAAATCTGATTATCCCGGGAAATTTTGCCTTCTTCCATTTCATTGAAGACAAGATCGTGGTCTATAACAATGACAACAGTGCCTATACCATCATGAATCTCAACGGGACTGATCAGCAGGTTTGGAACCCTTAACCGGATCAACAGGCAACAACCATGACACATACACTAATCAAACAGTGGCTTTGCATCATCCTGATGGGAAGTCTTTTAGCCTGTTCAAGTCCAAAACAACAGGAATTGCGTTTAGGCAACACCTGTGGAAATCTGCTTGGTCAAGGCTTGTATGCCCAAGCGGGGGACTGGATCTATTTTACCGACATGATGAACGGGAACCGGTTGACAAAGATCAAAACCGATGACAGTTCAAAAACCTTACTGAGTGAAGATATAGCCCTCAGCATCAACGTCATCGATGACTGGATCTACTACGTCAACGTCAAAGACGGACAGATCCACCGTTTGAAGACAGACGGTACCGGAGCTGAGACCCTCACCCAGTTTAAGAACGTGGTCTTATATTCCATCTTGGTGGAATCGGACACCATCTACTTCACCAATCCTGAAGATCAAGGCAAGTTCTATACGCTAAAAACGGATGGCAGCCAAATGAAGAAGCTGCTTGATAACGGCGGAAACATCAAATGTCTGGATGGGGAGTGGCTCTACTATCTGGGTGGATTGACAGACAAACCGGAAACTTACGGGATACGAAGGGTCCATCCTGATGGCTCTGACGATGGTTTGTTTGTCGCCTCAAGCGCCTATGCCTTTTTGGTGTATGACGGATGGGTCTACTATTCGGAAGGATCAGGACCAATGACTCGAATTCAAACCGACGGGAAAAACAAAATGACTCTGACTCAGACTCAAACCAGGGCCTTCAACATCCTCAACGGACGTTTGGTTTTGACGAATTATGACGGATCAGGCATCACCATCATGAATCTGGATGGCAGTTCACCTCAAGTCATCTCAGATGCGGAGGCAACTTACCTCTATGAGGTCAACGACTGGCTCTACTACATCAACAACGATCAGTGGGGCCGGATCTATCGGGTCAAGGCAGATGGGACGCTCAATCAGAAAGGATATACCGTGGATTTGGTGACACCCGATCCTCAAGGAACTCCGGCAGTCCTGGGAAGCGGCACTTCCAACGGCAATCTTCTGGGAGAATCCATGTTTGTTCGTTTGGGAGATTGGATCTACTATAACTCCCGAGGCGAAAAAAGCGCGATCTACAAATCCAAGCTAGATGGCACAGAGAAGACAATGGTGGTTGAAATCGATGCAACCTATTTGAATTCGATTGGAGACTGGCTTTATTTTATCGGCTATTCTCCCTATAAAGGATCTTTGATGAGGATCAAAGCGGATGGAACACAATTGGGTATCATTCTGGATGTCTATGCGGCTGAACTCATCGTCAAAGACGGTTGGATGTTTTTTACCGATTTTGGTCAGGATCATCATCTCTACAAGATCAGAACCGATGGGACAAGTTTGACTCAATTGACCCAGGAGCCTGCTTACAACATCAATTTGACCGGTGACTGGGTCGTCTATACCGATGTCCCCTATACTGAAAACGAAACCAAGAAGGCTTCGATTTATAAGGTCAGCCTGGATGGAACTCAAACGTCCAAAATCATTGAGACCCGCTTCGCCGATGCGGAGATCCTGGCTGTCGAAGGCTGGGTCTACTACTGGAACGATGGGTATGGCGATCTGGACTCCTTGCGCAGTGTCAACCTGGCCGGAACCATCGATCTCAGGATCCTGCTTGGTCATGTCCGGCTCATGGGGGTCACCGATAAAGCGCTGTATATGAATGTGTCCAATGACACCATGATGTCCGGATTGGTTCGGTATGATTTGAACGGGGCTAATCCGCTGATTCTGGTCAAAGATGGAGCCCATTTTGAAATGAGCTTGTTGGGAGATAAGATCATTTATCGGGATATAACTGGACAAGGCATCCGGATCATGAATCTCAGCGGAACGAACAATCTGAAATTTTTAAACGAATGAGTTTAGGAGAAAGCACTACAAGCAACTATAGAAGGGTATGCCCCGCTGTGAACGCTGTCTCAACACAGACCTGAAAACCTTTGCGAAAGTCAACGGCCTTTGGGTTTGTCGCCGATGCATTGCCTATCAAGGCGAGGATGCGAAAACCTTATTCAATGAAACGGCAGTGGAATATACGCTGCCGTTTCAATTGACCCCTGCACAGCGAGAGATCGCCACTCAAGCCAAGACCTTGATCAAGTCCTCGGATGTCTTGATCCATGCGGTCTGTGGAGCAGGAAAAACGGAATTGGTCATGGAGACGATCGAAGATCAATTGTCCCATTCCAAAATCATCGGGGTCGCCGTGGCTCGGAAACAAGTGGCCCTACAATTGGCACAACGTTTCAAAGCCGCCTTTCCATCGATCAAAGTCATCGTTGTGTGTGAAGGTCATACGAGTGATCTCAGTGGCAATCTGATTGTGACAACGACCCATCAGCTGTATCGATTCAGACACCAGTTTGATTGTCTTATCCTGGATGAGCCGGATGCGTTCCCCTTTAGAAACGATCCTGTCCTTCATGGCTTCATGCGTCAAGCAGTCAAAGGCCATCTGCTTTATCTGACCGCTACCCCCGATAAGGGACTATTGAAACAGGTCAAACAAGGCACGATGATCCGGCTGGCTCTCAATCAGCGGCCTCATGCGCATCCGCTTCCGATCCCTGAACTCATTTTCTCTCCTTTCTGGGTTCAGGTGATCGTACTCTGGCGCCTGCTAAAACACTCCGATAAGGCTTGGCTGATCTTTGTCCCCAGTCTTAAAGTCGGAAAACGGCTCTCACAACGCTTGCGCTTGCCCTTTGCCTATGCCTCCTGCGATCAGCTGGATGATCTGATCCAGAGTTTCAAATCAAAATCGATCCGTCATCTGATCACGACCACGGTCTTGGAACGCGGGGTCACCTTCAGTGATATACAAGTGGCGGTCCTTAAAGCGGATCATCCTGTCTTTGATAGGGCGGGTTTGACCCAGATCGCGGGACGAGTCGGTCGCGATCCGGCTCACCCAAGCGGGGAGGTGAAGTTTCTGTGTTTCAAATCAACGAGCGCCTTAAGGCAATGTCGGCGCGACTTATCCAAAGCCAACCGGTCTGTCTCAACTGTTTCTGTGACTTGACGGACGGTTTGGGCTTGATCGATCTGTTGCGCAAAGATGACCTGTTGTGCGGTTACTGCCGCCAACAGCTGATCCCGCTGAAAAGGCGGGTCGCCGTACTGGATATGCAGGTGTATGGCTTGTATGAATATGATGCGTTCTTTGAGAAGTTGATATTTCAGGTCAAGGAAAGTAAAGATGTGACCTTGGCACCGGTGTTTCTTCATCCGCATGTTTCCGCCTTGCGAAAGCTTTGCCAGGACAAGACCGTCATCCTGGTCCCATCTTCCGAAAAAAAGCACAAGACTAGGGGTTTTGATGCCTTGGTTATGTTTTACAAGGCTTTAGGGGTCCCTTTGCTTTGTCCGTTTGAGAAGGATGATGTCAAACAGAGCCAACGCAATGCGATGATGCGTTCCCGGATCAAAAACCACATCCGTTTGGTTCATCCGGAGCAGATCGAAGGCACGGATATCGTGCTCTTGGATGACGTTTGTACGACCGGATATTCGCTTAAAGCCTGTGTCGATTTGATCAAACCCCTGGCCAAATCAAGCCGCATCGTGGTGTTGGCAATCCATCCTGACAACCTGAAGACCCGTTCACCTCATAAAAACGAATAATCCTTGCAATTGCTAAAAAGTGTGATATTATGAACACGTAGTGTAGTATTATCTACATGGGAAAGGTATAGGATTAGATGCAAGGAAAAGTTAAGAAGTTCAACAAAGAAAAAGGCTTCGGTTTCATCGTCAACAATGACGGTAAAGATGTATTCTTCCATTATTCACAATTGAAGATGGATGGATTCAAAACAATCGAAGAAAACGCTGACGTTGAATTCGAGCAAGTCGAGACAGATCGCGGCTTGCAAGCTCAAAATATCACAAAGATATAAGCTCATAAAGGTTGGACGAAAGTCCAACCTTTTTGTTGGGAAAATGGACCGAAACGCGTTGCCATAATCTACACATAATTATAATGCTATAATACTCATAGACTTTTGGAGGATCACATGGGAATTTTAGAAAAACTGTTTAACAGCGATGTTAAACAACTCGAGACGATAAAGAAGCAAGCTTACCAAGTCGATGCTTTGGCCCAATCCACAGCGGCCCTAAGCGATGACGAGCTAAAAGCAAAAACAGTAGAATTCAGAGACAGACTGTCCAAGGGCGAAACCTTGGATGATTTAATGGTGGAAGCCTTTGCGGTTGCCCGTGAAGCGGCAAAACGCGTCATCGGTGAATATCCGTACCTCGTTCAGATCATGGGGGGCATCGTCTTGCATCAAGGCGACATCGCCGAAATGAAGACCGGGGAAGGCAAGACCTTGACCTCAGTTTTACCGGTTTACCTCAATGCCTTGACCGGTAACGGCGTTCACATCATTACCGTCAATGAATATCTGGCAGAACGTGACTCCAAATGGATGGGATCCATCCACCGTTTCTTGGGCCTCACAGTCGGACTCAATGTGCGCAGACTGGTACCCAGCGAAAAGCGGGATCAGTATTTGTGCGACATCACCTATACGACCAATGCGGAAGCCGGATTCGATTACCTCAGAGACAACATGGTCACCAAGGTCCAAGACAGAGTGCTTCGTCCTTTGAACATGGCCCTGGTCGATGAAGTCGACTCCATCCTGATCGATGAATCCAGGACCCCGCTGATCATTTCCGGCGGACAAAGACAAACAGCCAATCTGTATCTGATGGCCGACCGTTTCGTCAAATCCCTGAAAGAAAATGAAGGCTATGAAGTCGATTTGAAAGCCAGAAGCGTTCAGTTGACGGAAGCCGGCGTTAGCCAGGCTGAAAAAGTCTTTAAAGTAGAAAACCTGTATCACATCCAGCATTCACAATTGGTTCACCATTTGACCCAAGCCTTAAAAGCCAACTACATCATGGGACTAGACGTCGATTATGTCGTTCAAGACAACCAAGTCGTCATCGTCGATCAGTTTACCGGACGTATGATGACGGGCCGTGTCTTCTCAGACGGTCTGCATCAAGCCATCGAAGCCAAGGAAGGCTGCCCGATCAAACAGGAAACCTCCACCATGGCCACGATCACGTATCAGAACTATTTCAGATTGTACAAGAAACTCTGCGGGATGACCGGTACGGCCAAAACTGAAGAAGAAGAATTCCTGTCGATCTACAATATGCGCGTTTTAGCCATCCCCACCAACAGACCGGTCGTTCGTAATGACATGCCGGATGCGGTCTTTGGCAGCCGCAAGTCAAAATTCCAAGCCCTTTTGGCGGAAGTCAAAGAAAGACACGCGAGCGGTCAGCCGATCCTGATCGGGACCATCGCCGTTGAAACCTCGGAATTCATCAGTAAGATCCTGACTCAGAATCATTTGAGACATGAAGTCTTGAATGCGAAGAACCACGCGCGTGAAGCTGACATCATCGCCAAAGCAGGCCATAAAGGCGCGATCACCATCGCCACCAACATGGCAGGCCGCGGTACCGACATCAAATTGGGCGAAGGCGTCAGAGAACTGGGCGGTTTGGCCGTCATCGGTTCTGAACGTCATGAATCCCGCCGTATCGATAATCAGCTTCGAGGCCGTTCCGGCCGTCAAGGCGATCCTGGCTATTCCCGTTTCTTCGTTTCGGTCCAAGATGAACTGATGGTTCGATTCGGATCTGAACGCTATGAATCCCTGTTCTCCAAACTGGGCGATCAAGCCGTTGAATCCAAACTGGTCACCAACTCGATCACCAATGCGCAAAAACGTGTCGAAGGCGTCAACTTCGATGTCCGTAAGACACTGCTTGAATACGACGATGTCTTAAGACAACAGCGTGAGATCATCTATGGACAGCGTAACTACATCCTTGAACACGAGGATGTCCATACCCTGATCGAAGAAATGTTTACCCGTGTCATCGACCACATCGTCAATGCGCACGTGTCTCATGACGGCAAAGAAAAACTGCATGGGGAAGAACTGATCATCGCCTTAGAAAAGCTTGGCTTTAAAGACCTCAACATCACTGAAGAACAACTCAAAGGCATGGACATCGAAAAGATCCATGGCTTCTGTAAAGACAAAGCTTGGGCTTCCTATGAAGAAAAACTGGAACCCATCAAACAATTCGGACTGGGCTTTGAGAAAAACATCGTCTTGACGATCGTGGATCGCTCTTGGCAGGAACACATCGATACGATGAGCAAACTTCGTGAAGGCATCCACTTGAGATCCTATGCTCAAGCTAAGCCCTTACAGGCCTATGTCGAAGAAGGCTATCAGCTGTTTGAAGACATGATGAACACGATCGCCTCTGAAGTCTTGAACTTCTGTATGCGCATGCGTATCGAAATCAAAGGAAACAAATAACCATGGAATATTATGAATTGAAACAAGGAGTCCTTAGTACCCGGGACAAGCTTAAACAGCTGGGTGAATCACTTTGACTTCGCTAGCTACGACCAACGCATAAAAGAAATCGATGAAATGATGATGACGGACACCTTCTACAATGACCGTAAAGGGGCTCAAGTCCTCATTTCCGAACGCAATACCCTTAATGACTTAGTCAGGACTTACCGGTCTTTGGTGTCGACTTTCGATGAACTCGAAGGCACGATCGAAATCATCAAAGATGCTTTTGATGACGACATGAAAGCCTTGGTCGAAGAAGAATACGCCCAAAGCCAAGCCGCCTTTGATGCCTTTGAAATCAAGCTCTTGCTTTCTCATCCCTATGACCACAGTAATGCCATTCTGGAACTTCATCCGGGAGCCGGCGGTACCGAATCCCAGGATTGGGCTGAAATGCTGTACCGCATGTATACCCGTTTTGCGGAAAAACGCGGCTGGAAAGTCAAGGTCCTGGATTATCAGGAAGGCGAAGAAGCCGGTATCAAATCCGTCTCTTTCCTGATCGAAGGGGATATGGCTTACGGTTATCTCAAAGCAGAACGCGGGGTCCACAGACTGGTTCGCGTCTCGCCGTTTGATTCTTCAGGCCGCCGTCATACCTCATTTTGTTCCCTGGATGTCATGCCGGAATTCAATGAAGAAATCGAAATCGTTATCGATCCCAAAGACATCGAACTGGAAGTCAGACATGCCTCAGGCGCCGGCGGACAAAACGTCAACAAGGTCTCTTCTGCTGTCCGACTGAAACACTTGCCGACGGGAATCGTCGTCAACTGTCAAACCGAACGCTCTCAGCTCAACAATCGTGAAACCGCCATGAACATGCTGAAATCCAAGCTGTATCAGCTGGAAATCGAAGCTCAGGAATCCAAACTCAAAAACATCAAGGGCGAACAAAAAGCCATTGAATGGGGATCTCAGATCCGTTCCTATACCTTCATGCCCTATACCTTGGTCAAAGACCATCGTACCGGTTATGAAGAAGGCAACCTGGCCAAAGTCATGGACGGCAGCCTGGATGAATTCATTTACGCTTACTTAAAATCACTGATTGCTTAAAGAACAAGTTCCTTGTTCTTTTTTTTGAAAACATCCCAACAAACCCACTACATCGTTAGGGATTAACTCAAAAAAAGAGGCTTTCGCCTCATGAAAAATGATTTAAACTCAAGTGCACACTATGAGTGAACATTTCACTATACATTTTATAAAAACAAGATATAATATTAAATAGGAACGTAAGTTCCACCTTCAGTAAGATATCCCCCACCCATTTTTAACTTACTGAGGGTATACCGGCTCTTCCCCCAATTTAGGCCGGTATTTTTTTATGGCTTGATGATTTCCGTATTTTTGGGGTATGCATTCAAGACTTCAACGCCGCCGTTGGTGACCAGTACGAGATCCTCGATCCGTACGCCACCAACGCCAGGCAGATAAATTCCGGGCTCGATCGAAAAGATCATGCCTTCATGACAGATGACGTCAGATTCTGATGAAACAGGATAAGGCTCATGGACAGAAGTCCCGATCCCGTGTCCCGTACGATGAACGAAATAAGGGCCATAGCCGGCTTTTTCGATCACAGAGCGCGCTGCTCTGTCGATCTCACCCAAGGTCACCCCGGGCTTGACTTTGGCGATGGCTGCCAGATTCGCATCCAGGACCGCTTGATAGACTTTCTGCATCGGATTATGGTCCAAGAAGAAGGTTCGCGTCATGTCTGAACAATAATCCTGATAAACACAGCCCATGTCCACCACGATGGCTTCATCGGCTTTGAGCTTTCGCTCAGAAGGGACCGCATGCGGATCAGACGCATGGTCTCCAAAGGCAATGATGGGTTTGAAACTGATCCCATCAGAGACTTGATTAAACAAGGTCTCGATCTGTTGGGCCACTTCGATCTCACTGATACCCACTTTTAATAAAGCCGGGACTTTGCTCATGACTTCATCATTGAGACAGCTTGCTTCTCTCATCAAAGCGATCTCTTCTTCGCTTTTGATCGAACGGATCTGATCCATGGTGGTATCCAGATGATAGTCCGCCAAGGGTTTCATCTTCATCAGTCTCAGTAAGAATCCGCTGGCCAAGGCATGATCTACTTTTAAAGTGTCGCCTTTCCAGACTTTGACGAGCTTACTGATCGGATCTTCTTCATCGCCGTAAAAAACCAAAGTCAACTCCTCGTTTTGGTAGGGAAACAACCGATTGATAAACAGGGTGGCTTTTCCGTCCTGAAGCAAAAGCCCCAAGAAACGTTCTCCCACCTCAAACAGGGTGCCTGTCAGATACAGGATCATTTTAGGATCAGAAACCAAGACCGGATGACGCGCCAGCGTCAAGGCATGTTTAATCTTCATACTCGTTACCTCAATAAATCCAGTGTATCATAAAACCACTCTGCTTGTATTTTAGGCACAACTTGGTTATCATTAGAAGGCAAAACCAGGAGAACAAACATGCAAAACCCAATCGTCACCATCACCATGGCCAGCGGTAACACGATCACCTTGGAACTCTATCCCAAGATCGCACCCAATACTGTCGCCAACTTCGTATCCTTAGTTCAAAAAGGCTTCTACAACGGCCTGATCTTCCACCGTGTCATCCCCGGATTCATGATCCAAGGCGGCGATCCTCAAGGTACCGGTACCGGCGGTCCGGGCTACCGCATCAAAGGCGAATTCTTAAACAACAGCCACTACAATGATTTGAAACATGCCCGTGGGGTCATCTCGATGGCCCGATCCGGTCATCCGGATTCAGCCGGTTCCCAGTTCTTCATCATGCATAAAGATTCTGGCCATTTGGATGGCCAATACGCCGCTTTCGGTAAAGTCTTAACAGGATTAGAAGAAGTCGACCGTATTGCCTCCGTTGCGACTGGAGCCCAAGACAGACCTAAGTCCAATGAAGTCATGAGCACGGTCACTGTCGATACCTTCGGCGAAGTTTATACCGTTAAAACCTTATAGTCATAAAAAAGGAGTTCACTTGGGTGAACTCCTTTTGATTTATTCGATTTCCAGTTTGTGTTCCAAGAGCCACCAGGACGCATAGCCCAGACCGGCAATATAGAGCACTTTGCCGATAAGCTCGATCATATAGTTAGGCAGATCGAGGCTATAGGCCATATTGGACATGGCCAATAATGGGTTGATGTTGAAGATATAACCGCCGGTACTGTAGATCAAGGCGTCCCCGTGCAGGTTGGTTAAGATCGAATTCAATGCTAGACTCAGGATCATATAGATGGCCACACCGGCTGCCACTTTGTTCTTCTTGATGAAGGAAGTGTTGACCAAGGTCATCACGAAGACCAGTAAGACCAGACTGTAGATGGAGTCCGCCAGTAATAAAGGAATCTCGGCCATGAAGGATTGAAGCAGGGTCCAAATGACCCCGGTTTCCCAAATGGTAGTGAGGAAGGGCATAAACTCGTTCAGATCAAGCCCGTTAAAAGCGACATGCAGTCCGAAGTAGATGACACCAAAGAAAACCGCGGAGAGGCAAAAGACCAAAATGGTCATCGTCGACCAGATCAAGCCGGCCACTATTTTTGAAATGATGGTGGTATGGGTCTTGATCGGCAGGGTCATCGTCAGATACCCTTCATGTGAGAAGAGTCTGCGGTTGAATAAGCGGATGATGGTCATGAAGGTGATGACGACCGTGGCCACACTGAAGCCAAAGATCCCAAACACCATGATCGCGATCAGCCATTCTTGATGGGTCTGTATGATGAAAGGTCCGATGAGCGCAAGCAACAGTAAAGCCGTATAGATTCCGATGAAGTCGCGATACGTGGCTAGAAGATCATGTTTAATGGATTTGATTAACATCTGAAGACCTCCTTGAAGTATGCTTCGATGGACATGCCTTTTGAGGCACGGATGTTGTCGACATCATCGTTGAGGACGACTTGTCCTTCTTTAAGAAAGATAACGGAATCAAAGATCTGTTCGATATCGGCAATCAGATGGGTCGAAATAAGCACCATCGATTCCGGGGCATAGTTTTCCAGGATCGTTTTAAGAATGAGTTCACGGGCTGCCGGATCGACACCCCCGATGGGTTCATCCAGGATGTAGATCATCGCATTGCGGCTCATGACCAGACACAGCTGGAACTTTTCTTTCATCCCTTTGGACATCGTCTTCATGGGTTGTTTGGGATCCAGGTTGAGTTTCTCCAACAAGGCCCTCATCTTGCCTTCGTCGAAGTCTTCATACATATCCTTGAAGATCGTGATGGCGCCTTCGGCGTTGGTCCAGTTGGGCAAGTAATTCACATCCGGTAAATAGGATACGATGGCTTTGGTTTTATCTGAGATCTTCATCCCATTGATGCGGACCTCGCCTTTGTAGTCTCTGAGCAATCCGTTAAGGATCTTGATCAAGGTCGTTTTACCGGATCCGTTAGGACCCAATAGACCAATGATCTTACCCGGCTGAAGGCTCAGTGAGACATCGACCAAGGCTGGTTTGTGACCATAGAACTTGGTCAGATTTTTGATTTCAATCATGTGTTTTCTCCTTTCAGCCGGTCAGAGACCGCTTTGATGACTGTTTCTTTATCCATATGCAATCCAATGACCGATTCGATATACGCATCTGTAGCGTCATCAAACAGGTTCTGATGCAAAGCCTGGATCACCGACGTATCGTCTGTGACGAAGCGTCCGGCAGTCCTTTCACTGCGAACCAAGCCATCCCGCTCCAACTCGCTTAAGGCGCGCTGGACGGTATTGGGATTGACTTGATACTTCATGGCCAGTTCTCTTACCGGGTCAAGCAATTGACCAGGCGTCAAGAGAGAGGTCGCGATCTGCCTTTTAATCAAAGACATGATTTGAACGTAGATCGGTTGGGTGTTTTGGAATGTTTCCATGTCTCCTCCGTTTTGTCTTATTGTATTAAGCACCTAATACAATAATACAATAGTTCTTTTTAAAGTCAAGCCTTTTATGCATTATTTTTATACACAAAGAAAAAACCGATTTTCATCGGTTTAGGTTTTATCTTCAGAATCATCGATTTCAAGCAGCTGTGACTTCCCGACATCCAGTACGGACACATCTTTCAGTTTGCGCTGGATCTGACGGGTACGAACGCCCACCAGTTTGTCCAGCTCTTCTCCGGTCTTGGAGAGTTTGTCTTGAGCGCTCTGCAGGACGGTCCCGAATTCCTGGAACTCGGCTTTGACGGCGGAGAGGATACTCCAGACTTCACCGCTGCGCTTCTGGATGGCCAGCGTCTTAAAGCCCATCTGTAAACTGTTGAGCAAAGCGGCCATCGTGGTCGGTCCGGCAATGTTGATCTGATAATCACGCTGCAGGCTTTCGACCAAGCCGCGTCGTACGACTTCCGCATACAGGCCTTCGGTAGGCAGAAACAGAATTCCGAATTCCGTGGTATAGGGAATCTTGATGTATTTGTCGTGAATGTCTTTGGCGAATTTCTTGATGTTGGCTTCCAAAGCTTTCAAATGGAACTCGACCAGGACCTTGTCTCCGGAATCATAAGCATCCATCAGTTTGACGAAATCTTCGGTCGGGAACTTGGAGTCGATCGGCAACAAGACATGACCGCGTTCATCCCCGGGCAGCTTTACCGCAAATTCGACGCGATCGCGGGACCCCGGATAAGTCGCGGTGTCTTTGACGTATTGTTCAGGCGAGAGGATCTGTTCCAGGATGGCACCCAGCTGGATCTCTCCCAGGATGCCTTTGGTTTTGACATTGGATAAGACCTTTTTGAGATCGCCGACTTCCAGTCCGATGTTTTTCATCTCACCCAGGCTCTTATAGACCGATTCCAATTGTTCAGTGACTTGTTTGAAGGACTGAGAGATGCGCTCTTCCAGGGTCTTCTGCAATTTCTCATCGACCGTCATGCGCATTTCATCCAGCTTCTTACTGTTTTCTTCTTGTAAGAGCTGCAAGCGTTTTTCAACGGTCTCACGGATCTGATTGAGCTTCTGTTCGTTTTGAATGGCGTGATTGTTGAGTAAAGTCTGGATCTGTCTGAGTGATTCCGAGACCGTGGTGTTGAGGGCCAGTTGATTGGAATGTAAAAGGGTCGCCAATTCGGAAAGCCGTTTATCGACGATTGCATTGGTGTTTTGGCTGGAGGAGACAAAGATATCATTGAAGCCTTTGATGGTTCTCTGATTGTCATCCTGAGTTTCTTTTCGGAAGATTTTGAGTTCTTCACCGATGTTGCTTCGGCTTTTGCGTAATAAAGGGATGGCAACCAAAGCCAGGATGAAGGTAAGCAGGGCGATGACGAGTATGTTGAACGGATCCATAGTGACCTCTTCTTTATGTCAACAGTGTATCACTCTAAGTCGACTTTGGGTTCAACTGTCCACAAAAACGGAAGATGTTGTATGATAGAAGCAAAGAAGAACACCTGAATAAGGAGCCTCATCATGAAACCCAAAAGATTGGTCCTCATTGCCTTGCTGATCACGATCGTGTATATCGGTTACCTCAAAGTAGCCGGACTCAATGATCTTGACTTCAACAACCTGTTTGAAAGCATCAAACCCTTGATTCCTCACAGTATTGCCCTGTTGGCGACTTTCATTTTCTTAGTCATGGCGTATCTTAAACAACAGACATCCAATGTGGTCTTGGCCATCGTTGGATCCTTGCTGTGTGTCATGACTTATGTCCCTTTGAGTTTGTTCATGCTGATTCCGGCCTCTGTTTTACTGTTTACCGCATTTTTGATCAATAGGCAATAAATAAGTCACACGGCCCATTACTCAAAAGGGTCATCATTCCGTTTGAGGCATCTTTGATATTCATTCATCACGGTTTGTTGTATGATGGATTCAGCATTCACCCTAAGTTTACTCAGTCACAATACACAAGCAGAGCAGGCGTCTTTTTGTCTTCAAAGACAACAGGAAAACGAATGAACAAAAATGAATGGTTGCGCGCAGCGCTGATCATCGGTGGCTTGTTCCACCTCTACATCATCATCAACCAGTTCGTTGAACCGGGACATCGCAGCCTTTTTTCAATGCTTTTGTCTTTGATTCCTTTTCTGACGATCGTTTCTCCGGGCCTACTGCTGAATGCTTTGGCTTATCACTTCGACAATCGAACCTTGGCTTTCTTGGCTGCGGTCAGTTATATCTATTCCGGCTTTTACTTCATCTTGACGATGTTGTGGCTGGTCATTCCGGGTTCGCTGTGTCTGTATGCGTCGGTCACCATGAGAAAGCCGATACGTTAAAGAAAGCCCATGAAAAGAAACCGTTGGCTCAGCAATGCCCTCATCACTTCGATGACTTTGGATCTTCTTTTCGTCACCAACCTCTTTCAAGTCAACCACCGGCCTTTTGATCAATTGGTCACGGCCTCCTCGATCTTACTGTATCTGAGTGCCCCGGCCATGCTGTTTAACGGCTTGGCCATCGCCACCCAACATCCTTTCTTGGCTGCAGTCTGTGTAATCCTGTACTGGATCACCGCCTTTCTCACGATGGAAGGCTTTACCCTGTTTTTGATCCCGACCTTCTTCTGTCTGATTGCCACGATCCAGCTGATCAGGCATGCCCGATTGGTCAATAAACAAGACTGAATTCAAGCTCATGATTTCACTTGTCACGATAAACAAAAAGTAGTTTAATAGTGTGTGTACTTTAAACAAGGGCAGGTGAAAACGATGAAAGACATGGTGGGTTGTAAACAATGCCAAAGCATCTGGGCCATCAAACACAAAGACAGTCCTGTGTGTCCTGAATGCGGTTCAATGATGATCTCTTTGAAGCTGACGGATGAAATGTGGGATGACCTGAATGAAACAGAGAGACGTTCACACATCGTAAAGATACTCGCAGAAGACTTAGCCAAACACAGCAAGTAAGACATTCCTTAAGCGGAATGTCTTTTTTTTTTCACACAAAAAAGAAGTATCGGTCAAAATTGCGCCACATTTGATGGCTAGACTAAAGCCTATACACGGAACAATCTTATGAAACAACTTAAAGGATACTTGTTAATATTCATCCCCTTACTGATCACGGCCCTCTTATGGGCACTGGCTACTTCATATATGAACTGGCAAGGTCAGCTTTTCTATGTGGTCGGGGCCCTCTCGGTCACCGGCTTTGCCTTGGTTTTCTTACTCTCGATCCGAAACAAAAAGATCGAGACCTGGTTCAATGGTCTGGAGCACTTGTATGTCACACACAAATGGCTGTCCATCGTTTCCTTATTGCTGGTCTTTCTTCATGCTAATTTAAGCAAGCTCAGTGGCGGCGGGTTTGAAAGTATCGGAACCAAGCTGGGTTCTTTATCTCAAAACGGTTTTGTCATCTTGGTCTTGATCGCCCTGTTTGCAAAACGGCTCAAGTATGAAAACTGGCGGATGTTTCATCGCTTGATGCTGATCCCCTTTGTCTTTGGGGCTTACCATATGCTCTTGAGCAGCCCGATCCCGCTGTTGACGCATTCTCCGATTGGACTCTGGTCGATCCTGGTCGTCTTGGTTGGTACAGCTTCTTCGATCTACATGCTGTTTTTCTATCGGACAGTGGGCTTTAAGTATAAAGGCACGGTCACTGACCTGACCCGATTGAATGCGACAGCCTTGGAACTGGTCATGACTGTCAATAAGCCCATGCCCTTTAAACAAGGCCAGTATGCCTTTGTCAGACTCTTCCAAAAAGGCTTGGAATCGGCGCCTCATCCGTTTTCGATCTCAGGCATCGAAGGAAACAAGATCACCATCACCATCAAAGCCCTGGGCGACTTCTCCACGACCGTGGTCAATGAACTCAAACTCAACGCCAAATTAAGTTTGGATGGGCCTTACGGACACATGGATATCAATGCCGGTAAAGCCAAGCAAGTCTGGGTCGCCGGCGGTGTTGGGATCACCCCGTTCATCTCTTATCTCAGAGACAGCGATCCGGATATCCAAGTCGACCTTTACTACAGTTATCGCGGTGAGAAAGAAGGGCTGTATACCGATCTCTTGACCAAGATCCAGCGTTCTAACCCCAACTTCCGCTTTCATGCTTATGACACTTCCAAAGTCGATCGTCTGAGTGTCGATGCGATCAGTGCCGATGAGGAGACCACCATCTTCATGTGCGGTCCTCAAAAAATGATCGATGCCTATGCCTTTGAGTTGAAAGACAAATTCAAGCACACCGAGATCATCTATGAAGCCTTCAAGTTTGCCCGTTAGGCAAAGAATAAGCCTTACTTACACAAGAATAAGATAAAGAAAACTATGAAATGACAAAGCGCCTGATAAAGGCGCTTTTTATGTGATAATTCGATTGTGAAGAAAGCCCTTTTGACATACAATTAAACCATCTGAATCTTGGATTTGCCAAAGGGAAGTGGCAATAAATTGGCGATGAAAAGGTGTGACTATGTGGAATTCTATTACTGAAGTGTTGGATAATGCGGAACTCTTGATCAGCTTGTGCGTGATTTTCGAAATCTCGCTTTTCATTGAAGTCAATGATCGTTTCTCCAGAAGAGTGCTCAACATAACCCTCTTGAGCCTGGTCGGGATCCTGGTCATCAATGCGCCTTGGGTCATCGTTCCCGGAGTCCATCTGGATGCCCGAGTCGTTTTCATCGGCTTGTTGTTTCTGATCTTTGATGAACAGCCTTCCATGATCGTGGTTTTGATCTTGATCCTGTATCGGATCCTGATCGGCGGCGATGGGACGCTGGCCGGCGTCACGATGATGACTTTGGCAGCTTTAGTCGGTTATGGCTGGAAAAAACTGAAGCTGTTTTCACGGATCCCCAACAGTTGGATCAGTCTCTATTTGCTAGGATTTCTGCTGCATGGGATGGTCTTAGTTTCCTTTATCCTGTTGCCTCAAGCAATTCAGGGCATCGTGTTTTCGAAAGCCTGGATCCCTGTTTTGGTGGTCTATCCGCTGGTGACCGTGTTGGTCGGTAAAGTCTTGCTGATGCAGAAAAACAGGATCAAAGATCATCATGAGGTCCTTAAAGCCGAGAAACGATTCAGATCCATCTTTGAGAAAGCCAACATCGGGATCAGTTTTACGGATGTCGAGGGGATCATCATGGATGCCAATGCGACTTTCTGTGAGATCTCCGGGTATACCAAAGAGGAACTGATCGGCAAGAGTTTCAGAACCATTACCTATGAAGACGATCTAAGCTTAGACGAAGTCCATCTGACAGATCTCTTAAGAGGCAAGATCAACAACTACGTGATCGATAAGCGCTATGTCCGAAAAGACGGATCGCTGGTATGGATCACTTTAACGACCTCCTTGTTTCAGGAAGAAGGCAAACAGATCTTGATGGGCTCGGTCATCGACATCACCGAGCGCAAGAATGCGGAAATCGATCTGATGTTTCAGACCTACCATGATCCGCTGACCGGACTCTATAACCGTCGCTATTTCGATGAACACAAGGGTGAATTCGACAGCCCTCAATTTTATCCTTTATCCGTCACCCTCATCAGCATCAACGGTTTACCGCTGTTCAATGAAGTCTTCGGTTTTGCGGTCGGTGATCAGGTCATGATCAAAGGATCGGAGATCCTCAAAGCCCACAGTGACAATCAGGAATTGATCTACCGCATGGACGGCGATAAGTTCATGATCCTACACCCCAATCAAAACCTGATTGAAGCCCATAAGATGGTTCAAAAGCTGCGTGAGGCCTTTGGGTCAGTCACCATTGAAAACATCACCTTATCGATCTCAGCCGGTCATGCGACCAAAAACAAAGCCCATGTGGAAATCGAGAAGATCGTCAACATCGCCGGTGATAATTTAAAACGAGATAAACTGATCGACAAGTCTTCCATGGCTTCCAAGACCATCGACATCATCATGAATTCCTTGTTTGAGAAAAACAAACGGGAAATGCTGCACTCCAAACGGGTCAGCCAACTGTGTGAACGGATGGCCATCAAGCTGGATGTCTCTGAAAACGAAGTCACCAAGATCAAAATCGCCGGTCTCATGCATGACATCGGTAAGATCGGCATCAGTGACATGATCTTAGACAAAACCGATAAGCTGACTGAACTGGAGTGGCATGAGATCCAGCGTCACTGTGAAGCCGGTTACCGCATCTTGTCTTCGGCCGATGAATTCTCGGAGATCGCTGAAACTATTTTGTGTCATCATGAACGCTATGACGGAAAAGGCTATCCCAAAGGACTACAAGGTGAAGCCATCCCCTTATTCTCACGCATCATCTCCTTGGCCGATGCCTTTGATGCGATGATGTCGGATCGCGCATATCGTCAAGCCTTGACCCAAGACAAGGCCATCAAAGAACTCAGGCTCAATGCGGGCAAGCAATTCGACCCATCCCTGGTAGAACCCTTCATTGAAGTCATCCTGGATCTAGATACAGACCTCCCAGCTTTAGACATCAACCCTGAACTCACTTTCAATGAAGCCTAGGCATATTCGATGACCTTCTGAATGGTCATGATATGATTAGGAAAAGAGGATAACCATGACAGACACTTACCAAACCATCCTGAATGAACTAGAAGCCTTATCCAATGAAAACACAGCCCGTATCTATCAAAAGATCGTGGTTGACGAAAAAGTCCTGGGCGTCAACCGAGGTCCTTTGCGTCAAATGGTCAAAGCCTATATCCCCAATCATGAACTGGGCTTAGAACTCTGGAACACCAACATCTTAGAAACACGGCTTATGGCCACCATGATTCTAGAACCCAAGAAACTCTCGATCCAAGATCTCAGTGAGTTGATCAGTCAAACTAGTTCCGTCTCCCTCATCGATGAGTTGACTTTTGAAGTCTTTGAGATTTTCTTATACAATACAGAACTCTTTGAAGACTGGCTCCATCATCCGGATCTCAGACTTCAACGCGCTGCCTGGAACAACGCCATCGTCCAAGTCCATCGTAAAAAACTTACCGAGGATGAGGCGAATGAACTGATCGATACCATTGAAGCACATCTAACCGATTCACCGGAAATCGTGAAGTATGCGATGAACCGTTGTCTGGTGGAAACCGCAGTCAATTATCAAGCCTTTACAGAGCGCTGCTTGGACATCGGAGCCCGCTTGGGTGTCTATAAAGAAGTCATGGTTGCGAAAGGCTGTACTTCCCCGTATGCGCCGGATTGGATCCATGCGTTACTGAGAAGAAAGAAATAATAGTCAAACAAAAAAAGAGGCGATGAGCCTCTTTCAACATTCATGATTTAAACTGCAACGTGAGTATGTTTGGTTTCCCACTTGACCATCGCAATTCTGACCCAGAAGCTGTAAATGCCTAAAGTAATAATGCATAACAGTAACCACTTGATCCAGTTGCCAAACAACTGCATGGCAGTCCCGTCAAAAGCCATACGCTGACCGTCAATGACGGTATGCTTTACTTTCCAGCTGACGACCATGACCACGGCCCAAGGATAACAGATGCCAAGTGTAAAAAAGGTAATCAAGAAACCTAAGATCGACCAACCTAATAATCCTGCTAAGCCCCCATCAAAATATGATTCTTTCATAAGCAAGTCCTCCCTTTCCTTTATAAGTTTAAAGAGAAGTGATTCCAAAGTCTACACACAATGAGTGTGATTTTGACGTTTTGGTCGACTCTTAACCAGGTTATTCCAATCTTTGGTAGATTTCATTATCGACTGAAGGTATACTGAAAATCAGGTGGACTATGAAAATAAACAGCAAGAAAATAATCGATAAAATAAACAAGAACATCAAGAGAAACGGATGGATATATTTATTGAGCATTTATCATATTATTTACGGCACGATCTTGTTTCGTTCAAGAGAACATCTACTTGAGATCAATTTCCCCAATTGGTCACCTGCACTGCAAGCACAAATGTCTTCATACAACTATCAAACCTACATCCTCCTCATTCTGATCGATCTGATTGCGTTTGGTTGGTACTACAAAAAGCGGTTCTTAATCTGTCTTGCTTTGCTTTGTGTTGTTGGACTAACAATAACACTTCCTCAGCTTTGGGTTTATCAACTCATTTATGCGAGCATAATAATAATCATAATGGTCAAGATGCCTAAGAAGGAAGATAAGAAAGATAGACTAAACGTGAATACACCGAAAAACAACGTTGAGGAACAGTCATGACAACCCAAATTGAAAAGTCTTTTACCTCCATCAAATACAAACTAATCCAGAATCGCTGGTTTTTTGTCAGTGTTGTTTTTGCCATATTTTATGTTTTCGTTAATATCAATTTCGTTTATTACTATCAAACAACCGACATTCTATGGACTGAAGATCTGAGTCCGTTTGTATCCATGATGCCGCTTCATATCGGTCTATTCTTGTCTGCCATGGTGGTTTACGGAATAGGCTGGTTTAAAAGAAACAGATTGATCTGCGGACTCTATTTCATCATCATGATCTTTGGACTTTATACCGGACCTTTGTTTTATCCTTATCAGTTCATCATGGCTGTGTTGGTCATCTTTGGGATGATCAAGATCACCAAGGTCAATGGTGAGGTATATCGATAACATATGACCTAAATAAGTTTCTTAGACACTTGCGTTTACGAAAATAATTCTTTGATTAAAATCGAAATTTAAAAGCGAGGAAAATATGAGTAGAAAAGTAATTTTGAGTAGAAAAGGCTTTGATTCTGAAAATGGTGGTATGCCCAGTCCGATTATGCCAGATGGGACTTTATTGTCGCTACCGATACCTTATAACAAAGAAACACTCCTATACAGTGAGCTCTTTTTTAATGGCCAATCTTATGATGAAATCATTCATCAACTGAGACCAAATTTTGAAGAAATGAAGTGTCATCTTGATCCAGATCTCTATAAAAACATCTTAAAATCTAGAGATGAAAACTGGGTAGCTTGTTTTGGTCAATCCCATGCAGCTCAAACTCATTTGGAAAGCAACGGGGTTGATTCCGGTGATATCTTTCTCTTTTTTGGATGGTATAAACAAACAGAATATGTAAATGGGAAGTTAAGATTTAAACGAGGTGCTCCTGATTTACACGTTATTTATGGTTATTTGGAAGTGGACAAGAAATGTATCACTGACGAAGACATAAATAATCTAAGTTGGCACCCTCATTCAAAAGGACCTTCTAGATCTAATAAGCCAAACGCCATTTATACCGCTGCTAAGCATTTATCCGGAACCGATCTTCCTGGCTATGGGACTTTCAAATTATCAAAGGAATTGACTCTTACTAAGGATGGCATGACAAGAGCCAAATGGGACTTGCCGGAAGCACTGAAAGGGAAGCGTATGACTTATCACTCTGAAGAAAGTCAAAAGGAAGACTACTTTCAGTCAGCCATGATCGGTCAAGAGTTTGTTATTACCGGTGATCAATCGGTATTTGATTGGATAATCGGCCTAGTAGAAAAAGACAGGATTGGATAAAATGAACACAAGAAATGAGCCTTGCAGTTGGTATATTCGCTAGCCAAGTATTAAATGATAGTTACTCGAAAAACTTGACAAAAATCATGTGTAAGAGTTGATCTAGAATTCAATTTGATGACCAAACATAATTACTTTCGAATTTTATGCAATATCGCCTTATGAATTCAGCTATAATGAAGTCAACGGTAAGAATGACGATAGTCATTCTAGGGGACAAAATGGAAATTAATGATAAGATTTATGCTCTTGCTGAGAAGGTAAAGGCATTGGTCCCTCAGATTAAAACTGAGGAATCGACAAAACAGTCTTTAATATTGCCTTTTTTTCAAATCTTAGGTTTTGATGTTTTTAATCCTTTGGAATTCTGCCCGGAATATGTCGCTGATGTTGGAATAAAAAAGGGTGAGAAAGTTGACTATGTAATTTTAATCGATAAAAAACCGCTCATACTTGTCGAAGCAAAAACCTGTACTGCAAAACTTGAGAAACACGACTCCCAATTGTTTAGATATTTCGGTACTACAGAATCAAAATTTGCCATCCTAACGAATGGTGTCCAATATAAATTTTTTACTGATCTTGATTCACCAAACAAGATGGATACACTTCCATTTTTTGAACTAAACATGATGGATCTGAATGATCAAGCGATTGACTATCTTGAGAATTTTATGAAAGCTAAACTTAATGTTGGGAATATAATCAATACAGCCTCAGAACTTAAATTCTTGAATTTAGTAAAAGGTGAATTTAAGAACATTGTTGAGAATACACCGGATGACTTTACTAAAATGATTATAAGTAAGATTTATGACGGACTTAAGACTCAAGTTGTTATTGATAAATTCAAACCAATTGTTAAAAGAGGAATTAATCAATATATAAATGACAAGATGAGTGCTAAATTTAAAGAAACTTTAGCAGGAAGTGAAGTTACTGAACCTGAAGTAATTGAGCCGATTGAAGAAAGTAAGATTATTACAACTATCGAGGAACTAAATGCCTTCGCGATTGTAAAGTCAATATTGCGACAACACACTAGCGCTAAGAGATTAGTTTATAGAGATACAGAAACATATTTGAGTATTTTACTGGATGATAATGGAAGAAAATGGATATGTAGAATTGAGACTGGTAAAAAGATGGTTCTTCAGATCCCAGATGCAGATAAGAAGCCAATAAGATTTACTCTTGAAAATCTTGACTCTATTTATGATCATTCAGATAAGTTGGTTGAAGTTCTTAAAAGATATTTATAAAAAAGTATTAGTTCGATAACTTATACATTTGGTTTAGGAGGATTTTACTATCAAAACGAATATAAAAATCTATAACAAACTCATACGGGATAATATTCCCACTATCATCGAGAAAGATGACAAAGCATGTATCGTCACCGTTTTAGATGACGAACAATTTCTAATTGAGTTAAAAAAGAAGTTAGTTGAAGAATCTAAAGAAGTTGACAGCGCGCATACTCGTGATGAAATTATTAATGAACTGGCAGACATTCAAGAAATTGTTGATAAACTTAAGGAAGTCTACATTATAGATCAAGACGAGATTGTCACTGTTCAAACAAAAAAGGCTCAAAAGAATGGTAAGTTTGATAAGAAACTATTTCTTGTATCAGTAGAAGAAAACCATGAATAGTTATCTAGAGAAGTGGTTAAAAGTCATTGACGGTATGAGAAACGTCAACAGTTATAAACTAGCCTGGGGAAGATCATTAATTGAACTTTGTCATGCATCAAACTGCGGAGATGACTTTGTTGTTTTTAGTTTTGACCAAATCAGCGAGAACTTTCTCAAGTACTTCTGGAACCAGACTTATTTCTTTAAGTTTTATCAGGGCCCAGCGAAAACAAAGCCAGTTATTCAACAGATAACAGAAGAATTGATTAATCTGTATCAGAGGGAAGAAAAGTCAACACTGCCGGTTTGGTTTGATCAAGCCAAGATTGTTTTCTTGAGGGATAAAAAGCAATATACGAAGTATCTGAGTAAAATCAGTAAAGCAATGTCTGTTGATGTTGCTTGGCGTTTCACTAATATCGATAATGAAGAAGTTGATCTATACACCTTAAACCACCATGAAAGAACAGTTACATTTACCCAAGTGCAAGTGCATACTATCAAAGATCATGCTTTTGTTTTATCACAACTTATCAACTATAGATGGGCTCAATTACTTGAAAAGTTCAATCAATCTCCAAGAATCGCCTCAAAGGTAAAAGGGATGTCTGATGAGCAACTACGTCGTAGTAGTCTCACAAAGTTCAAACAAGCCTTACTAAAACAGTTTTATGATGGTAAAGTAATTGACTTCTACACTGATGAGATTTTGGATCCTAACGACATTAGTATTGACCACGTCATTCCTTGGTCATTTATGTACAGTGATGATATATGGAACTTGGTTATTACATCAAAATCTAGGAATTCATCAAAATCAAACACTAAAATAACTGTAGAATATATTGAGAAATTAAAGCAGCGAAACCAACTGATTGAATCATTACTACCTGAGAGCTTTAGGAATGATTTAGTTGAAGCCAAAGAACACGACTTTGTTGATAAATTTTATTTTCAATTCAGGATTTAGCGGAGGAAACGGCCATGACCTTATTTAAGAAACTGATTATTGCAATGAGAACGAGCTCAATATTAGGGCCTGTTTTCATAAAAGAAGAGGGAGATGCACCAAGACAACTTCAACATTTAAAATCAATTATGGATCAATCATCAGGTGATACGAAAATCCAAATAGAGACTGATATCAAGTTACTAAATCAAGGGATTATTGGAGAAGACAACATTGCTTTTGAACTACAGAATTCTCATATGCCGATGTTGGTTCTTCATGACCTTAATCTCGAATACCACGGATTGACTGCACAAATTGATTATGTAATCATCACCAAGAATGCAGTGGTAATTGTTGAGTGCAAAAACCTATATGGGAATATTGAAATCAATACAAACGGGGATTTCATCCGAACCTTAGAATTCAACGGGCGTTATCGTAAAGAAGGGATATATAGCCCAATTACCCAAAATCAAAGACATTTCGAGTTGATAAAACAGGCAAGACTCGAATTATCAAGCGGATCTTTTGATCGAATGATTAAGGCATCTGTTCTTTCCGGTTTATATAGAACAGTGGTTGTCTTAGCAAACCCAAAAACAATAATCAATATGAAGTATGCCAGGAAAGAAATAAAGGACAAGATCATTCGGGCAGATCAGCTCATCACTTATCTAAAGAAAATCAATGATGAGAACGCTGATCTTCATCGCACTGATGAACAAATGTATTCAATGGCTGATTTTTTACTTCAACTGCACAAAGACACACAGAACGACTATCTGTCCAAATACAAAGTAGACCCAAAACCAGAACCTAAGCCTGATCCAATACCAGAACTAAAAAAAGAACCGGTTCTAAATACTCCGGTTGAAGAAACAGCTCTATATAAAGCGTTAAAGGAATATCGTTTGTTAAAGAGTCGCGAGAAAGAAATTAAAGCATTTCATATATTTAGTAACGCTCAACTAGAAGGATTAATTAAGTCGATGCCAAAGACTAATGATGAGCTTCTTAAAGTGTCGGGATTTGACAAACTCCGTGTTTCGAATTATGGAGATGAGATTCTTAGTATTATTAAGAAACATAGTTAAGGCTTCGGAAATATTCCGAAGCCTCTTTCTTGAATTAACTGAAATGGAGTCTTTTTAAATAGTACCTTGACTACAACCCCATAACTTCCTTCTTCTTTATGTCGAATTCATCTTGCGTTAAAATCCCTGCATCCAAAAGTTCCTTCAATTTCTTTAAGGTATCAATCTGTTGATCAAAGGACATTGTCGGTTTTACAGCGGCTTGATTGTTCAATGTCTGAGCCATATTCATTCCATAAATCATGTTACCACCTTCACCAAGTCCGTTATCTTGAATCCCTTGAGCTATTTTTTGCTGTGCAGCGATATTGGAGGATTTTTGTGATACATCATCAAATGCTTTAAGGTTCATTTTATTGGAACTAAATTGTTTAACCAGGTCTCTTGACTCTGGAGAAAACTCAATATTCTCAATGGCGATTTTAACTATCTCAAACCCAAAGCGTTCATTCCAAGTACCAGCATTATGTTCATCCTGTGATATGCCTTCTGAAATTTCATTCGCTCGAGAAGGCAACTGTGAGATTCGGTAGGTTTGTGACAGAGTATTTAGAGCAACAGTAAACGATTGTACAAACTCAGAAAGTATTTGAGATCTTACATTTGAATCATCAAACGAATAACTAACAACATTAGCAGGCACAAAATTTTTGATGAATCTTTCAGGGTCAACCACCTTAATTGAAAAAGAGCCATATGCCAAAACTTCAAGGTCTGCACCATAGAAAGAATCATTATAGACTTGAGGTCCCCGTGTTCCAAACTTAATGTCTCTTATTTCACGAAGATTGATAAAGGCTATTCTCTTTTGATCAGAGCTTATACCGCCATAGCCAATTCTGTCTTTTACTTGCTTGAATATCGCTTTGCTGATTTTATCCCCGTTAAAAACACTCTCCTGACCATCCTGATATTCATAACCACCAGGGGTGGTTATGATTTCTTCGATTGCCGATTGACTAAAGATGAATGCGGCAGTGTTTTCAGGAATGAATATCTGAGTGCCATTTGAAATGATATCCTCAGATCCCGTGGAGTTAACGCCTCTTCCTCGATTGGAAGATTTCAAAACACCCGGAGAGACGACAGTGTGTTCATCGAAATATCCAGCTGTTATTATCTCTTTCCATTGATCTGCCAGTGTCCCTCCTACTGCATCAGAAAATGCCTTGATGATACCCATGTTTTTTCTTGCCTTTCCCTTTAGAGAATTTGATCAGTGTCGCAATAATGGCACCGTACACTATGCCCCTGTATGCCAGAGAGCGGTGATCCACAACCAATACATTTTATAGTTACCTTAACATTCAGTGGCTTGATATTACCCTTTTGTTTTGCACCGAAAACTCCCATAACTGTGTCATATGTATCTTTCAGTGTTGTTGCAACAATCTCAGTTCCAGGGATTGCCATTAATTTTCTCGTATTCTCATCAGAAAGACTACCTGTGACCAAATCATTAATGGTCACTATCCACTTTTCAACTTCACCTTTGCT
Organism: Erysipelotrichaceae bacterium; assembly: GCA_963678045.2. Taxonomy (GTDB): domain Bacteria; phylum Bacillota_I; class Bacilli_A; order Erysipelotrichales; family Erysipelotrichaceae; genus UBA2212. Next base: position 325,950 of record CAXXCK010000004.1, read on the forward strand.
CAAAAAGCCAAAAATTTCTTGATGATCTTTGAAATAAACCTCGAGTTGAGGGTTCAAGGCTCTGTTTCGTCCTAAAATGACTTGTGCTTTCCCATTGTATTTTTTTATCTGGTTGACCGGATAAGTCTCTGTATTCTTTGTACTGCCATTTAACCCTTTACTAATCAGGATTATGTTTTGATTAGTTAGGATAAGATCATCTGTATACTTTGCTGAACGACCCTCTCCATGAAGTACACGTTCGCTTTTCAAGATAATTGACTCGTTTGGTTCAAAATTATAGTTTGCCATAGTATCCCCTCAGAATTGTTAGTCGATATGTTTATTCTATCTTATATGATCACTATATACAATGTGAATTCAGCTACATAAAAAATAATAATTCTTCCTAAATCTATAATAAATGGAAAGAAATCATGTTTAAAAACAATAGGGAAATGTACGAGTAAATCTTTATAGGTGACGATAGTGATAGATTAATGTTTATTCTTTACACTTTCGTCACATCTTCCTCTTATAATGGTTTTATAAGGGAGACTTATGAACCTACTTATCGCAGATGATAACCCACAAATCACTTCTATTCTCGCAACCTACGCTAAGAAAGAAGGCTATAACGTCACCATCGCTGTTGATGGTTTTGACGTTTTGTCTAAAGTAGAGAAAACAGACTTCGATATGATCCTCTTGGATGTCATGATGCCCAAGCTGGATGGTTTTCAAGTCTGCCGTCAAATACGTCAAACCAACAATGTCCCCATCATCATGATCACGGCCAAAGGGGAAGACTATGAACGCATCATGGGCCTAGACATCGGGGCCGATGATTATATCGTCAAACCCTTCTCTCCCGGAGAAGTCATGGCTCGCATCAAAGCCATTTTAAGGCGCTTGGAAGGCAAAGTCACCGATAAGAAACAAATCCAGTTGGATACCTTAGAGATCGATCTGGATGCCTATAAAGTCCTCATAAACAAACAAGAACTCTTACTCACTAAAAAAGAAATCGAACTCCTCTATACCTTAGCCAACAATCCCAATCGTGCTTTCTCTCGGGAAAACCTGCTGGATCAATGCTGGGGCTACAGTTATTACGGAGACTCCAGAACCGTAGACTCCCACATGACTCGTTTAAGATCCAAGATCGATGAGATCCCTCATCCGACCTGGTCTCTTAAAACCGTCTGGGGCGTAGGCTATAAGTTTGAAACGGAAATTAAACCATGAGACAAAGCATTACCCGTAAACTGGTCACTTATTTTATCTTGGTCATCGTCGCTTTCGCCATCATCATCGGTGTTGTTTTCAGCGTATCCTATCAAAGACAAACCAAGACCTCAATCAAAGCCTCATTGATCCATGAATCCCAAATGATCGTCAACCTGATCGAAACCAAAGGCAACATCAATCTCACCGAAGCCGAAGTCTCTAATCTCTTGGCCTCCATGAGTCTTGAAGATGTCCAGGTCTGGGTCGTCTCAGAAGCCGGGGTCATCACCAAGCTCACCCCCACCAAAATGGGCATGGGCATGATGCGGGATTACACCAAGCTCACCGCTACCACACGCACCTACATCGATCAAGTCTTATCCGGTCATCAGATCACCTCAGAAAACGTCAGAGGCCTCTTTAACCAAGATACCCTCACCATCGGTTCTCCCATTCAAAACGGATCCACCGTCGTAGGCGCCTTGTTTGTCTCAGCCTCCCTCAACGCCATCAGTTCCATGGGCAATGATGGGGTTAGATTGATGCTGATCGCGACCTTGATCGGGATCCTGGTGGCTTCACTCTTAGGCATCCTGTTGTCTCAACGCTTCACCAAACCCTTACAGATCGCCAACACGGCGATTGATTCTTTAGCTTCAGGCAATTATAACCTCACCCTAAAAAAGAGCTCCGATGATGAACTGGGCTTACTGCATGACAACATCAACATCCTTTCAACAAGGCTCTCCAAAGCCAAGACCCAATCCGATAACTTGGAAAAGATGAGACAAAACTTCATCTCAGACATCACCCATGAACTACGTACTCCGGTTACCGTCATCCGAGGCTTGGCCGAAGGCGTCAAAGACGGGCTCTATGAGGATCCCAAAGCCGTCAGTGAACAGATCATCGTGGAGACCCAAGCCATGCAGAGACTGATCAAAGACTTACTGGAACTCAGTAAGCTCGAAGATCCGGATTTTGCCATCGAGAAACACCCGATTGAACTTCATGATCTCTTAGCCGATGTCTGCCGGTCAGCCAAACCCTTGATCGAACCCAAGAAACTGATCCTGGATTGTGTCGTTGAAGAAGGCATCTGGACCCTAGAAGCCGATCATCAGCGCTTAAGACAGATGCTGATGATCGTCTTGGATAACGCCGTCAAGTTCAGCCCACTCTCAGAAACCATCCAAGTCAGGGCTACCAAAGACAAGGACAAGATCATCTTGTCCATCACCGATCACGGTGAAGGCATGACAGAAGCCCAACTGAAAACCTTGTTTGTCCGTTACCACACCACAGAAGGCAATGGTATCGGTTTGGCTTTATGCAAACGCATCGCCGATCGACACAACATCAAGATCGATGTGAAGAGTTCACCTCAATCTGGAACAAGTTTTGCATTCATCATCCCTATTCAGTGACCCAGTACAAGCTGGGTTTATTTATTATATTTTACGAATTACGAATAAACATTTTTTTCTAGTCGAAAAATCGTATACAAGATATGAATCTAGTTGTTTATCAGTAGATTTACTTGTGTTTATTGAATCGGACAAATCAATCATCCATATTCTAACAATGAGGATTTGTTAGAATTCCCACCAAATATCCTTTGAGTTTTCGAATCACATATCTGTTATTGAAGTTGTGAAAAACGGAAATTACTTAAACATGTTTTTCTGTATTTCTATGAGTCAATATAGAAAAAGTGAGATAAAGAATCTATAGAATACTCAATATTTACAAGACTCAAAGATAATAGTATAGAATGAAAATTAGTACGAATCATGAGGCGTAAGAAAATGAACAATAATCTTTCGAAATTATCAGTTCCAATGAGTCTGGTAACAAGAAAATCTGGGGAAAAGGCAAGCACACTATACCGAGATGATTTTGTGCATGATAGAGACAGAATAATGTATTCTAAAGCCTTTAGAAGACTTGCAGGAAAAACGCAAGTTTATAGAACTGGTATAGATGACCACTCAAGAACAAGACTTACTCATACGATTGAAGTAACGCAAATTGCTCGGACAATCTCTAACGCATTGTGTCTAAACAGTGATTTGGCAGAAGCAATTGCCTTAGGACACGACGTTGGTCATGCGCCATTTGGTCATGCTGGTGAAAGAATATTACACAGTCTCGTTACGCCGAACTTGGAGATTAGCACTGAGACTAAGAAACATGCCTTTGAAAAATTCACTGAAGTGGAAATTCAGCAATACAAAGACCAGTATGGCTATAAACATAATCATCAAAGCGTTAGAATTTGTTCTGACTATGGAACTCATGATGGAAATAATGGTCTTGATTTGACGAACTATACGCTTTGGGGAATTCAAAATCACTCAAAACTTACATATAGCTCAAAGAGTATAAAGAATTTTGATATGTTGGGTTTTTACGATAGATACCTAACAGAAATGTCTATAGATGGAGATACTAAAAAGCAAGCATGGTCATATGAAGCATTTGTGGTCCGAATTTCTGATGAAATTGCTCAAATGCACCATGATCTAGAGGATGCCTTAAGGTGTAGAGCATTTCAAAATAAAGATGCATTAAGGATAGTGAACAGATATTTATTCGAATATATGGACGGGAAAGATGTGGAACGATTTCATAAGTTAGAGAAGGAACTAAATAATGAAGTTTTCATTGATCAACTATCAAAAGTTGTAGTCAACACATTAATAAGTGAGGTTATAAAAAACTCAAAATATAATTTGGAATGTGTAAAGAAATCTATCGATGACAAAGGTGGCAATTTTGAAGACTTCTTTACGAATTCAAATGTGCTTGATAATAATGTTAATAACATAATAAACTACGTGCACTTTGATGACCCAAAGAGTAAAAGTAAAATTCCAGATTTTAAAGATGATACCAGTAGAAAAATCCTAAACACCTCAGATGTTCATCGAAGTGACTCTAAAGGAATGTATATCATTAGAAAACTATTCGATGCATATTATAGTAATCCTCAACAACTACCAGATCATATTATTGAGAACTTCATGGTCACCTCAAAAATATACAAATCAAAGGATAGTCTTGAATATGGCAAAGCAAGAAATGGGATTGCAGTTATACGGAGTACATTTATGAAACAGTATAATAAACCAGTTGATGAAAACGACAAAACATACTGTTTGATATTGATGAGATTAATTTGCGACCATATCTCAAGCATGACTGATAATTATGCTATTCAGGAGTATCAAGAGTTATATAGTTAAGTTCGGCTAAATAATAAGGCTATCAAGTCAATTGTATAGTAATCAAAGCCCAAGCAATCGCTTGGGCTTTGACTTATCGTTGATCAGCCGCAAAAATAATGCCGGCTTGCTTTCTGCTACGCTCCATGATTTCAGCTAGCCACAAGGAATGATCCCATAAGGCATCATAATGAGCCTTGTCTCTGGACTTGAAGAGTTCTGAGAAGACAATCGTTTCCTGGAATAAAGGATTGGAATGCTGAGGCAAGGATAAGTTGGTGATCAGTTTGTCTTTGGCTAAAAAGACCTGAGGTAAGGCACTGGGTGCCCCGACGACTTGAATATAACCCAGATCTCCGGACACAATGATCTGATTGAGTCCGTAACTGTCTTTGCCGAAGCTGCAGACGGCTTTGAAATGGGGATAGTCGAAGGTCATGATCCCGGAAGTATCGACTCCGTTGGAATGGAGGTTGGCCATATAGGTCGTGTTGTCCGGTCTTCCAAACAAGGACAACACCACGGAGACGGTATAGATCCCGATGTCGTAAAGGGCCCCGCCGGAATGAGCCGGGTCAAAGACATTGGTCAAGATGCCTTGTTTAAGCTGGGTATAACGGGAAGAATACTGAGCCATATCGACTTGGACCAGATGCAGGTCTCCGATCTTAGACAGGTTATCCTTGATGACCTTGAGATTGGGCAAGGCTCTGGAGGTAATGGCTTCGACGATGAAGCGATCGGTTTCTTTGGAGAGCTTGTGAAGCTCTTGGGCTTCTGCGTAAGTTGACACCATCGGTTTCTCACTGATGACATCTTTGCCAGCCAATAAGGCTTGTTTGGCTTGAGGGAAATGCAGATCATTGGGAGAAGCCAGATAGACGACTTGGATCGATTCGTCTTTCAGTAAGTCTTCATAGGCTGTGTAAAGCGATTCGATGTGATGGGTCTCACAGAACTGAGATCCTTTTTCTTTGTCTCTGGAAAACAAGGCTTTCACGTGAAAGGCATGGCTTTCCTGAGCGGCCTTGATGAAGGCGCTGCTGATGACGCTGGTCCCGACGATACCGATGTTGAATGTGTTGCTCATGAGTTACTCCTTTGAGATCTTGTAATAAGTTTGTAAAGCGTCGACTACCAAATCGTGATCCTGTTCCGGTTTTAATCCGCTGACGCAGATCGATCCGATGACCCCGCCTTCTTTCAGACGTAAGGGAAAACCGCCATGGATCGTGGCGTAATCGATTTTAGAGAGTCCGTATTTGGTTTGGATCAGATCCTGATCACCGTTGACCTTGAGAAAGAAGTACTTGGTGGAGTGATGAAAATGAAGTACCGTGTTTTTCTTTCTTCTGAGCCAATTGTCATTGTCAGGGGTCGCCAGGTCACCGTTGAAGTGAAACAGGGTCTTTCCATAGGCAAAGATGTCGATCCCGATCGGAAGGTTTTCCCGGAGGGCCTTTTCCGTGATCCAAGACCCGATCCTAAAGGCATCTTCACTGGTAAAATGGGTCAAAGTCAATTTCTTCTCTTCCGCAAGACAGTTTTCCATAAGTCTCCTTACCGGTTCAACGTGAACCATTCTTTTCCGTCATAGCCTTGAATCTTTAAGTCATCACTGCCGATCATCAAATCCAGATGCAGATCGCTGTGATTGATCCGATCTTGTAAAACGTCTTGGTCATGGTTGATGCTGCAAACCGGATACGCGTTGCCTAAGGCAATATGACAAACGGCGTTTTCATCCAGTAAGACACAGTTGAAGATCGACTTCAGTTTGGCGATCGGGTTATCCGGATCAACCAAAGCGATCTCACCGAAATAACGTCGGCTTTCATCAGCCCACAAATGGTCTTTGAAGGCACTGATGTCTTGAGTGGAACTGAGCTGGGTGACCATTCCGTCTTTGACATTGACGCTGAGGTCAGTGATCAAGGTCTCTTTAAAACGAAAAGGCCGGGTGATCTTGAACCAACCATTGATCTGATGTTTACTGTTGGCGGTAAAGACTTCCTGAGTCGGAAAGTTGGGCAAATAAGCAATGCCCTTGGCGTTTTGACTGCCTCCGACCCAAACATGGTCCTCATTGAGTCCGATCTCAAGATCACAGGTTGGGCTTTTAAAGATCAGCTTTTGAAGTTTCAAGGCCTTGAGTTCACAGACTTTCAACGATAAACAGTGATAATGGTTTGCGCACTGATCAAAATAATCCGACGTGTCGCAATGGGCGGCTTTGATGAGCTGTTCAGAGAGACGCTCTAAGGCCTCTTGTGCTGAAAGATCAGGATACAGGGAACTTGCCCAGGTGAGCGAAGGAATGACAGAAGAACAGCTTTGGATCAGGCCGTGCTGCGAATACGCACTCAAAGGTTTCAGAAAGAGGGCAAACTGATCCATCAGCTGGGCTTGATTATCGTTTCCTGTGAAGCGTTCAAATACATTCAGTTTGAGAATGGCCCAATTGGCTTTGGCTTTTTCAACCAACTCATCACTGGACATGGTCTTGAAGTCCTGGTAATACAGCACTTCAATGGGGCCAGACTTTAGTGATACGGCCAGCTCTGTGAGGCGTTTGATGATTGAAGCTTCACTCTTATTGGCCATGATCAGTAAGGATTGGCCTTTTTGAATGTTGACGCCATAAACCAGCATACACAGCAGATAGTGATCAAACGCACTTAAAGAGATGCGGGTCATAGGTTCTTACCGATGATGCGATCATCATTGTGTTTCTCATACAACAAGGCGATCTGGCCTTTCAACTGATTCAGATATCGGTTATCGGGGATCAGCGGTACGGTGAAGTTGGCCTTACTGATGGATTTGGGCAAAGGGTAGGAACTCAGGATCAGTTCAGTGTCTTCGATCATTTCCGGCGTGACTTCTTTGGTTTGAACCAGTTTGATGATCTTGACTTCGGCGATGTGGTTTTTGATCATGGAGATCGCATAGCGTACTTCAGAAGGGGTCTTATCGAAAATAAACAAAGTCTTTAAAGGCCGTCTTGCCTGTTCTAAAGCACTCATGATGTGCATGGCGATATAGGCCACTTCGTCATCATTGATCTCCAGCGAGGCATGGGTCAGAAAGAGCGGAATGATGCGCTGCGCCAAGAGATAAGAATTGGGAAACTGAGCCTTGATTTCGGCTTTGATCGGATTGACGCATTCCCAGATGAATTGAGACTTTTGAAGCACGGCATAGATATGGGCTTCGATCTCTTGAGTAAACGAAGAAGTCTTGGGGAGATTGATGATGTCGGTGACGATCGCAGTGAATTCCTGGGCAATGGCGACAGCGGACTGATTCAGCGCATCATGACTCAAGGTATCGATCTGTTTGGATTTGGAAGACAAAAGGATCCCAGACAGATAATACAGTTCATTGGGAGACAATTCGATCCCAAAGCCCTGCTTGATGTTGCCTAAACAATCGGCAAGATACTTGACCCATAAGGTGTCTTGAAGTCGGGTCACGACTTCAGGGGTCAAGGTCACGGTATGGCCTTGCCGGATCCGATCAAAGGTGATCAACAGGTTGAGCCGTAAGCGATCGATCTCTTCGGGTTCAAAGATCAAGCCGCTTTCGCTTTCCAATTTCTCCAAGATCAAGCGAGCCGATTGATAATGGCTGGAGGAAGCAATGAGGGTGGACTGCAGGTATTGTTGAAGATCCTGAGGGTACAAAGACAAGAATTCAAGACTGATCTCGCTGAGCAGTTTGACCAAAGCCAAACGGGTCCGTTTCTCGCCGCTCATTAGACTGATGCCTTTTTTACGGTTGATGATCAAGCCGATCTTCATCTTGGAGAGCCACAGTTCGACTTCTTTCAGATCCTTATACAGCGAAGAGCGAGAAATGAAAAGGATGTCTTCCAGTTCATGGACATAACAGGGTCGGTTACTGTTGAGCAAACGGTATAAAATAATAAAGAGGCGGTCTTTGTTTCGGATCAGCGGATTGGACTGATGAACGTCCAAGATCTCGGCATAGGCATCGGCCCGATCCAGCGCACTGCCCACGATCATGCTGCCGGTGCCGGGAATGGTTTTCAGATTCAGATGATAACGCGCTAAAAAATCCTGGATCTCTTCCAGCTGGTTACGGACTGTCTTTTCGGAAAGGTCCAACTCATCCGCGATCTGTCTGAACGTAAAGATCTGTTCATTGAGTAAAATGCGTTTGAGGACCTGAATGCTTCTGGGGGTCAACATGGGTTTTTCTCACTCATAATATATCATGCCGGGCTCAGTAAGATTTGTCCAAATTTACCATTACTAAGCAGCATCCACTTAGGATTTGGTAGAAAATACACATGCTAGAATGTCGGTGTAAGTTCAGTCAACAAAGGAGGAAAGAACTTGAAAAGATTCCAAGAAAAGCTTCAGCAATTTGCCGGAGCGATGATGGTACCCATCATTCTGTTCGTTTTAGTCGGTTTCTATGTGGGGATTGGTTTTGCATTTATGAATTATATTTTGCCGCAGTGGCTGCCGGCTACCAACTTTGTTGGACAGTTCGTTAAGTCCATCTTCAACATGCTGGCAGGCATGGGCTTCCTGTTTATGAATTACCTGCCGATCTGGTTTGCCGTGGGCATCAGCTTTACCTTAGCTAAAAAAGAAAAAGGCTGGGCTGCTTTCTCAGGCTTGATCATGTACTTCGTCTACATTACCGCCATCGGAAAATATGCCAACAGCTTCGGCGTCAATCCGGACTCTGTCGCAGAACAATCGGCCAACATCCAAGCCATGTGGGGAACCGTGGCCGGGATCTGGACCTTCGACATGGGCATCTTCTCCGGTCTGATCGCCGGGATCGTCGCCTCGTTCATCCATAATAAATTCGTGTCTACCGAATTCCGCGCATCCTTCGCTTTCTTCTCCGGTCCTAAATACGTCATCATCCTGATCACCTTGGCAGCCATGCCGATGGCGATCGTGACCTTCTACATCTGGCCGTTCATTGCTGCCGGTCTGCAAGGCATCACCCATTTCATTGCCAACTCCGGCTTAGTCGGGACCTTCGTCTTTGGTGCCTTGGATAAAGCCTTGCTGCCTTTTGGGATCCACCATCTCATTGCTTTCCCGATCGAGTACTCTAAAGTCGGCGGAACGATGATGATCGACGGCGTCCTGTATGAAGGCGTCAGAAACATCATCAACGGTCAAGCAGCCTCGGCTTCTGCGACCGGTTATATCACCCGTAACTTCACCACGGGCCGTGTCTTGTTCCAACTGGCCGGTTTACCGGGCGCTGCAACAGCCATGTGGTATACCGCTAAAAAAGAAAACCGTAAGAAAGTGGCTTCCATCGTCATTCCTGCCGTCATCACCATCATGCTGGTCGGGATCTCGGAACCCATCGAGTATACCTTCTTGTTTGTGGCTCCGGCTTTATATTGGTTGGTCTATGCGCCGTTAAGCGGTCTGATGTATGTCGTCGCCGAAGTCGCCAAGATCTCCATCAACGGCCATGCCTTGTTCTTCATGATTCCCAACTTATTCCAGCCGGCTAAAGTTCATGCCATGGCCCTGTTGTATCTCTTGCCTTTGACTTTCGGTCTTTACTTCATCGTCTTTAAATTCTTCATCGAAAAATTCAACCTGAAGACCCCTGGACGCGGTGATGCTGAAATCAGCTTCATGTCCAAGAAAAAATACAACGACATCAAAAAGGGCGAAAGCGCTGAAGATGCTTTGGAACCCCGTATCGTTGAAGCTTTAGGCGGTGCCGACAACATCGAATCGATCTCGGCTTGCGCCACCAGACTGCGCGTTGGGGTCAAGGATACTTCCTTGGTCGCCAACGATGATGCCTGGAAGAATTATCTTGAAGCCATGGGCGTTGTCAGAAGCGGCAACTCTCTACAGATCATCTACGGCGTACGCGTTACCAGCGTATTGACCAAGATCAAAGATATCCTGCACCTAGACTAAGCAATCAATGCACTGCGGAATGAGGTACTTTCGGGTACCTCATTCCTATTAAGGAGGCTCTATGTTTTTCAAAAAGAAAGTGTCACCCCTGGTCGCGGTATGCGACGGCATCGTGGATGACCTCAGTCATTATCCCGATGAAGCCATCGCGATGAAAGCCTTAGGCGACGGCTATATGATCGAACCTGAAAACGGTAAGGTCGTGGCACCGGTATCCGGCGAAATCGTCATGGTCTTTCCGACCGGACACGCCATCGGGATCCAATCCAAGGATCATGAGATCCTGGTGCACATCGGCGTCGATACCGTCAAACTCGACGGGGCAGGGTTTACCAATGCAGTGGCGGTGGGGGACAAAGTCGAAGCAGGTCAATTGATCTGCAGTTATGACTTTGACCAAGTCAGAAAACATCCCGATGTCAAAGCCGTCACAACGGCCGTCATCTTTACGGGTTCCAATAAAAAAGTCGTGATTCTGCAACCCCAATCATGGGTCAGTGCCGGACAAGACAACATCATCAAAGTCATTTGACAGGAGGTCTCATGCAATTTCAATTCGCGGAACCATTCCGCATCAAAATGGTCGAGAACGTTAAGAAAACAGTCAAAGCAGAACGTCTCGAGTATCTTAAACAAGCCCAATACAACGCCTTCAGACTGAAAGCGGAAGATTGTTATATCGACTGTATCACCGACAGCGGGACTTCAGCGATGAGTTCGGCCCAGTGGTCTGCACTCATGCTGGGGGATGAATCCTATGCCGGATGCAAGAGCTTCTATAAACTGGAAGCCTCTGCTCAGGATGTCTTCGGGATGCCTTATATCCAGCCGACCCATCAAGGCCGCGCTGCCGATTTCATCATGGCTCAGATCTATGCCAAAAAAGACAAGTATGCCATCGGCAACATGCACTTCGATACCTTCAGAGGCAATGCGGAAGTCATGGGCGCCATTCCTTTGGATTATGTCATCGATGAAGGTTTGGATGCGTCTTCACCCGCCATGCCGTTCAAAGGCGACATCAACGTGCCTAAGCTGGAGAAACTGATCCAGGACAAAGGGGCTGACATGGTCTCCGTGGTCATCATCACGGTCACCTGCAACAACAACGGCGGACAACCGGTGTCGATGAAAAACATCCGTGAAGTCAGTGCCGTGTGTCAGAAAAACAACATTCCTTTGGTCATCGACTCTGCCCGTATGGCTGAAAATGCCTACTTCATCAAAACCCGTGAAGCAGGCTATGCCGACAAATCGATCAAAGACATCACCCGGGAAATGTTCTCGTATTGCGAAACCGCCACGATGAGTTCCAAGAAAGACGGACTCGTCAACATCGGCGGACTCTTTGTGACCCGCAACAAAGACGTGTATACCCAAGCCAACGTCATGGCCATCGTCCATGAAGGCTTCATCACCTACGGCGGTTTGGCCGGACGTGACTTGGAAGCGTTGGCCGTCGGACTTCAGGAAGGGGTCGATTTCAACTACCTCGATTACCGGGTCAAACAAGTCAAATACCTCGGCGATAAACTCAAAGAAAGAGGCATCCCGATCATCGAACCGACTGGTGGCCATGGGGTCTATGTTGACGGACGGCGTTTCTTCCCGCAGATCCCTCAGCACGAATTCCCGTCCCAGCGTTTGGTCGTGGCCATGTATGAAGAAGCCGGCATCCGCTGCGTTGAACTGGGCGCCTGTGCCTTTGGATCCAAAGACAAGGTCACCGGAGAACCGATCTGGCCTGAACTGGAAACCATGCGTATCGCCATTTCACGCCGCGTGTACACCAACAATCATCTCGATTGTATCGTCGAAGCCATCGACTACATCTATAAAAACAGAGATTCCTACAAAGGCATGAAACTGGTCTATGAAGGCCCGATCACCTCGCTGCGTCACTTCACCGCCGGTTTTGAATTACTGTGATGAAAGCCTTTGATTACTACATGCCGCCTCGGATCCATTACGGCAGCGGCAATCTAAACAAACTGGGTGAGATCGCCAAGCGATACGGCAATCTGGCCCTCATCATCGGACCGGTGATGAACGACTTCATCCGTCCGATCTATGATCGGGCTGAAAAGATCCTCAAAGCGTCCCAGATCGACTTCATTACTTTCTATGAAGTAGAACCCAATCCATCGACTGAAACCGTGCTGAAAGCCAAATACAAAGCCGAAGAAAAACAAGTCGACATGATCATCTCGATCGGAGGGGGATCCAGTATCGATACCGGCAAGATGGTGTCTTCGCTCTACGGGAATCCGCATGTCCAGTTCAGTAAGCTCTTCATGACCAACGATCATCCCTTCGGCGTCTATGAGCCGATCGGTCCTAATCCCAAGCCCTTGATCGCCATCTCGACGACCTCAGGCACCGGCAGTCAGTGTACCCAAGCTGCCGTCATCACCGATGCGCTGACGCATCAGAAACTGACCGTCTTCCATCAGGATCACTTCCCCAAGGAAGTCATCGTCGACCCACAACTCATGATGAGTTTACCGGCCGGCCTGACGGCCTCCACGGCTTTTGATGCCTTCACCCATGCGTTTGAATCGTATCTGAATACCAGACTGGCTCCGCATTCCATGATGACCTGTGAACTGGCGATCTCGACGATCCTGTCGACCTTGCCCAAAGTACTCAAAGAAAACAAACTGAAATATCGTGAAGCCCTGGCCTATGCGGATACGCTGGCTGGTCAATGTCTGGCCAACGGCGGAGCCCATCTGCCTCATCCGATGAGCGAAATCATCGGATCGACATTGACCCGTCTCAATCATGGCCAAGCCTTGGCCTTGGTTTATCCGGCCTTCATCGAATACAGCTGGAAAAGCCAGCCTGAAAAAGTTGCCTTTGTGGCCAGGCTCTTGGACCCCACATTGAAATCCGAAACGGATACAGATGCAGCCATGGCTTGCGGAAAACTGCTAGAACAGTACCTGAAGGAAGTTGGGTTAGAAATCAATCTCAAAGCCTACGGTCTGGATGACGCTAAAAAACAAGACATCCTGGAGTGTCCGATCTGGAAGCATCTTCCGATGGCCCCCACTCAAGACATACTCACCATCGTTAAATCGATCTTAAACAAGGAGACATTATGAAACACATTAAAATCGCAGCAGGCTTGGCCCATGTCAATTATGGCCGTATCGCCGATATCGTCATCGCGGCTGACAAAGCCGGAGCCGACTACATCCATTCCGATGCGGCCGACATGCATGATCTGAAAAACATGCAGCTGATGGGCGGTCATCAAATCATCGAAGGTATCCGTCCTGAAACCAAGAAGCCGATCGAATGCCACTTCTACACGGAAACCTGCGATCGCTTGTTCATTGAAAAGATCGCGGCAGCCGGTGCCAACATGCTGATTCTACCGGCGGAACATTTCATCGGGTCACAGCTCATGTACATCATCAACTACTGTCGTGAATTCGGCATCAAAGTCGGTTTGCACATCGGCGGTTATACGCCTTTGGCCTTCGTTGAAGAAGCCATTTACGACATCGATCGTTTACAGATCATCGTCCACGGGGTCGATGAGACCGATGGTAAAGACAACTGGGGCTGGAGAAAGTCCGCTGTCGATCTGGTCAGACGTGCCCGTAAACTGATCGATGAAAAGAATCCGAAATGTGAACTCGCCATCGATGGCGGTCTGCGTTACAACAACATGGATCCCTTATTGGAATGCAACCCGGATGTCGTCATTTTATCCTCAGCCTTATTCAAAGATCCTGACGGAATCGAAGCAGCCATGAAAAAATGCCGTAAGGCTTTGGATGACGCTTCCGTCAAATACAACCTGAAGTAATCCCTTCCTTCCCATAGCATTTCTCCCTTTAAAAACAAAGACCGATCGGTCTTTGTTTTTGTTGTGTATTTCAGCAAGTCACGAGAACTTGAAATAAGGACTGCCTTTTCGATTTCTTATTTCAATAAGTATCTAAAAGTCTCGAATTTTATTGTGATGCATCATTATGATGATTGTTACTTGGATCCAGCTTTACTCTTTGCGATGGTGTTCCATAAGGTGATCAGACTTCCCATGATCAGGAGCCCTGTCAGATAGCCTGACAAATCGATCATCATGTCTACGACGGCTGCTGATCTTCCCGGTACAAAGATCTGGATCGTCTCATCCAGGATGGGAACCAGGCAACCCAGTAGTAACAATTTGTTCCATGATTGTGCTTTGCTGGCTTTGGTATACAAAAGACCCAAGATGACATATTCGGTAAAATGAGCCAGTTTGCGGATGATCAGGATCGAGGTCATCATGATCTGCGGTTCTTTTAATATCGGAAAGTAGTTGGCTAAAAGATCCAACACAAAGTTGCTTGAAACGTTGGACTCATTGGCGCTTTGCATGGAGAACCTAAAGATCAGGCAAGTCCAAGCCAAGGCCAGTATCAGAAAGACGTGTTTTTTAAGGAGCTTCATATCAGTCAATGATATAATAAAACCATAAGGAATGAAACCCTATGAAACGACAAGTTATCGATTTTCTTTTGGTCATCTTCGGAAATTTGATCCTCGCTTTCGCTGTACGCTTTTTTATTCTGCCTTTTAACATCTTATCAGGCGGGGTGGCAGGGATCGCAGTCGCAGTCAGTAAGCTGACCGGACTCAATGCGGAGTGGATCATCAATGGCTTGATCGTGGCGATGTTTGTTTTAGGGTCTGTCTTTCTAGGTAAAAAGTTCATGACGCATACAGCCATCAGTTCCGTGCTCTATCCGGTCTTTTTGGCGATCCTATCGAAATTCACCTTGACCATCAACATCGATCCGATGTTGGCGAGTCTGTATGGCGGACTGTTGGGCGGAGCCGGAGTCGGCATGGTCTTTCGAACCGGTGCCACGACGGGCGGTATGGATGTGCCCCCCATGATCATCAGTAAATATACGCACATCGAGCTTTATAAACTCGTCTTGATGGTCGATGCCTTGACGGTCTTGTTTGGGATGGTGGCCTATGGGGTCGAAGCCGTTTTGATCGGCATGATCTCCGTATGGGCCACTGCTTTTGCGATCGATAAGATCCTGTTGTTTGGTAACTTGGAGTCTTTAAGCATCATGATCATCTCCGAACTGCCTAACGAAATCAACGACTACATTCAGTCTGAAGTCGATCGCGGATCGACCATTCTTGCCGGAAAAGGCGGATTTACAAAACAAGATAAACAGGTCATCATGACCGTCGTCTCAAAGGGAGAATACCCTGAACTCATCAAGTCCATCAACAAGATCGACCCCCACGCTTTCGTGGTCGTGACCGATGCGATGGAGGTCAGAGGCAATGGATTTTCATTCGACTATAAGGTCTAGGAGTGTATACTATACTGTGTAAGGACGAAACATGCTCAAATTAAAAGAAGTCTACAAAACCTACAAAAACGGCGTCAATGCCCTCTATAACGTCAATTTGTTCATCGGTCAGGGAGAATTTGTCTACATTATCGGGCCTACCGGCAGCGGAAAATCAACCTTAATCAAACTGGTCGATGCTGAAGAACGCCCCACCAAAGGCTTGGTCGAAGTCGCAGGCATCGACATCGGATCTTTGCGTACCGGCCGTATCCCGCATTACAGACGCTTTATCGGCGTCGTATTCCAAGATTACAAGCTTTTGCCCAGAAAGACCGTTTTTGAAAACGTCATGCTGGCTTTACAGATCGGCAGTATGCCCATATTACCAGCCAGAGCCAGAGTCCGTGAAGTCTTGGAACTGGTCGGCTTGAGCGACAAAGCCAACTCTTATCCCAATCAGCTTTCAGGCGGACAGCAACAGCGTTGCGTCATTGCCCGTGCCATCGCCAACAAGCCCAAACTGCTCATTGCCGATGAACCCACCGGTAACCTTGACTTTGCCAAAGCCAAGGAAATCGTCCAGCTTTTGGAGAAGATCAATCAGGAAGAAAAGACCACGATGCTGGTCGTCACCCATGACGTCGACATCGTTAATACCATGCGTAAAAGAACCATAGCCCTGGAAGACGGCCACGTCGTTGCCGATCTTGCAGAGGGAGGATACCATTCGAATGTATAGAGTAACCAGACACTTTAAAGAAGCCTTTTATGGCTTGATCCGACACGGCGGAATGACCTTCTCTTCGGTCTTGGCCGTTACCATGACCTTAACCCTGATGTCTTTGTTTCTGATCATCTCACTCAATGTCAGACAGATCACCCAAAGCATCCAGGAAGAAGTACAGATCCACGTCTCCATCATCGATGCCTTCGATCAGGAATCCATCAACGGCTTAGGCGATCAGATCGGCATCTTAGACGGCGTCAGTAAACTTGACTACTCGGACAAAAATACGGAACTGGATAAATTCATCGCTGCCTATGGCGCTGAAGGCGCCATCTTTGAGATGTACCGCGGTCCAAACAATCCCTTGAAAAACGCCTACATCGTCAGTATTGCCGAAGGCTATGACATCCAAACCATCGCGGATCAGATTGCGACCTTCACCGGGGTTCAGAAAGTCAACTACGGCGGAGAAAACACGATCAAACTCATCAAATTCATGAACGGGATAAGAGACATCGGCTTGATCCTGGTCATCATCCTCAGTTCACTGGCCATCTTCCTGATTGCCAACACGATCAAGATCACCATTCAATCCCGTTTCGACGAGATCAGTATCCTTAAAACATTAGGGGCCACCAACTCCTTCATCCGAGCCCCAATGGTGCTTGAAGGTTTGGCCATCGGCTTTCTGGGCGCATTGCTTCCGGTCATTGTGACGGTCTATGGGTATGCCTATATGTATAAAGCACTGGGCGGTTTCCTGGTTTCAGAACTCTTCATATTGAGACCGGTTTATCCATTTGTCTTGCAAATCAGTTATCTTTTGATTATATTAGGGGTAGCAGTGGGTTTGGTAGGCAGTTTTATCTCAGTGACCCGTTATCTGCACGTGAAACGATGAAAAAAAAGATCCTGTTGTTTATCGTCACCTTTATGTTTGCGAGCGTCGTCTCCCGTGTCAGCGCCGTAGACTATAATTTCCCGGCTAATGAAAGTTATTATGCTACTTTATGTTCGTCTGCCGCTGCCGCCAAAAACGTCACGGCGTGTACCGCCTATCAGGCTTACGTCAATCAAAAAGTCAAAGATGCCGAAGCACAGCTGAAGAACCTTCAAGCCAGTTTAAAAAATCTCAAAAACAACATCCTGGCCTTGGCTCAACAAGTCACGACCTATAATGACCAGATCGCTCAACTCGAAAAAGACATCACCAATCTAGAAAAATCCATCGTCAACAGTGATAAAGCCATTGCCGATCTCGGCGAACAGATCGTAATCAGAACCAAAACCATCGAAGGCATCGATCAAACCGTCAAAGAACGGATGATCCAGATGCAATCCTTCGTCTCCTTGAATTCCTACATCGACTTCATGATGGGGGCCAAAGACTTCTCAGACCTCATCCTGCGCATCGAAGGCATCAATGACATCACTAAATATGACCGTGACCAAATCACAGCACTCTTGGAACAGGTCAATGCGCTCAACGCCGATAAGGCTGAAGTCGAAAGACAAAAAGAAGCCCAGCTTCAAAACAAGACCAACCTCGAAGCCAATAAGGTCACTGTCGCTGCCTTGAAAGTCAGTGTGGACGCCATCATCGGCGAATACCGTAAACAGGAAGCTGAACTGGCTTCCAAAGCCCAAGAAATGGCCTCCGATATCGAAGCCACCTCAGCCGTCCTTAAAAAAGTGGCTGAAGCCCTCAAGAATGTCCCGACCTCCAGCGGCTTCATCCGTCCGTTCAGTAAATTTCACATCTCAGCCGGAGTATGGGCTTATCCTGAAGGCGGATACCACGCAGGGACCGACTTTGCCAATCCGATCTATACACCGGTCAAAGCAGTCGCCAACGGGGTCGTCATCTATACCAGCAATGCTTGTCCGAATTATGGTTACCTGGGCAGCACTTGCGGTCAACCCGGACGCGCTTATGGGGGAAATCAGTTGTATCTGATGGTTTCCGTCAATGAAAAGACCTATGCGATCGTGTATCTGCATCTGGTCAAGAACTCAACCATTCCGATCGGTTCGATCGTCAACGGTGGGGATGTGGTGGCTCAATTGGCCTCCTCAGGCTCCTCTACCGGTCCGCATACCCATGTGGAAGTATTCTACCTGGGCAACAACAATGTCGGATATTACGCCAATTCCTGGAAAGGCGATCTCACCTTCGGGGCATCAAGCGGAACAGCCGGCTTGGCTTACCGATGTGATTACAACGGCCGTAAACCGCCGTGTCGTGAAAACCCCCAGACGATCTTCAATGTCGTCGTTGGTGGATATTATTAAAGTCAGCCAGTCGCCACCGCGACTGGCTTTGTGTTAGAATAAGTGAGTTAGAGGTACATTATGGAATCATCAAAAACAAGAATCCGTTTAAAGAAATACTTATGGCCTGATGAAATCAAAGCCAGAAACAGCAAAAGAACCAGAGTTGTCCTGATCATCATCGCCATCGCGATGTCTTTTAGTTTTGGCTTTGTCCTGTCCAGCGCTTTCCAACCGGTCGCCACAGTCCAGAATGAAAAACTCGTTCGGCTTCAGCAGATCATGGATGTTCTGGAATCCAATTGGTATTTCGGTTCAGAACACACTGATCTGAAGACCGACATGGTCAATGATGCCATCACCGGCATGCTGAATCAACTCGGCGATAAATACACCACCTACTTCACCAAAGAAGAACTCAAAGCCTTCAGTGATTCGATCAACTTAGGCTATGAAGGCATCGGCGTCAGTTTCTTTGACGACAATGGGACCTTCATCATCGATCGGGTCTTCGATAACTCCCCGGCCAAAGCCGCCGATGTCCAATCCGGCGACATCATCTTTAAAGTCAACGGGACCGAAGTCACCGGCAAGACTTCCGATGAATTGGTTGCCTTGGTCAAAGGCACAGCCGGATCCAAAGTCACCATCATCTTCAAACGCGGGTCTCAGGAAATCACCAAAGAAATCACCCGCGGTAAGATCGCGACGACCGCTTACGGCAAAGTCCTCAGCGGCAACATCGGCTACATCGAACTGTCCAGTTTCGGTGAAACCACCAGCAATGAATTCAGAGCCTATCTGGATGACTTCAAAACCAAAGGGGTCACCAAGCTCATCATCGATCTGAGAAACAACGGCGGCGGATCCTTAGCGGCCCTCGTCGGGATCGCCAGCAACTTCATCCCTAAAAACGGAGTCATCCTTCAACAGAAATATGTCGACGGCTCCATCTCCTATGACCGCTCTACCGGATCGTCCTTTGATCCTTATCAAAAGATCGTCATCTTGGTCAACAATAATTCTGCCTCCGCTTCAGAAGTTCTAACGGCGGCGTTGCAAGAAGCAGTCGGTGCCATCGTCGTCGGTAAGACGACCTACGGCAAAGGCCTGGTTCAAACCATGCAACAATTCTCAGACGGTTCTGCCTTGAAATTTACCCAGGCAGCCTGGCTGTCGCCTAGCGGGAAATCGATCCAAAGCGTCGGTGTCGTTCCTGATTTTGATGTCTCTTTGCACCCGGTCTTAACGACCCAATTCTATGCCTTCAAAGGCGAAGAGACCTTCTTACCGGATTCCGTATCGGATGCCGTTAAAGATGCGCAGCTCTGTCTGGATTTCATGGGTTACAGCGTCGATCGCATGGATGGCTATTACTCAGCAGCCACCGAAAAAGCCCTCATCAGCTTTAAGACCGGCGCAGGCTTGAGCCCCAACCCCATCCTATCCAAAGAAGTCCTGACCGCTCTGCAATCCGCCATGGTCAAGACTTGGTATACTCAACAAGCCACCAAGGACACGCAGATGCAGAAAGCCTTGGAGATCATCAATGGCTGATTTTAAACTGGTTTCACCTTACAGCCCCACCGGGGATCAACCCAAAGCCATCGACGCTTTGGTTGAAGGGTTGAACCAGAAAAAGCGGGCACAAGTCTTATTGGGAGCCACCGGCACCGGTAAGACTTTTACCATTTCCAAGGTCATCGAAAAGGTCAACCGGCCTACCTTGGTCTTTGTCCACAATAAGACCTTAGCCGGTCAGCTTTACTCCGAATTCAAAGAACTCTTCCCTGAAAACAGGGTCGAATACTTCGTCTCAAACTTTGACTATTATCAGCCGGAAGCCTACTTGCCGACCCGGGACCTGTATATCGAAAAAGCCTCCATGATCAATGAAGAACTCGACATGCTCAGAATGAGTTCGCTCAATGCGATCCTGGAACGCCGCGATACCATCGTCGTCGCTTCAGTTGCCTGTATCTATGCCTCCTCCGATCCGGAACTCTATCGGCAGCTTTTCTTCACGATCAGAGTCGGAGAATCGATCAAACGTCAGGAACTCTTGAGAAAGCTCGTTGACCGCCAATACATGCGCAACGACATCGATCCCAAACACGGGACCTTCAGGGTCCACGGGGACGTCATCGAGATCTCCTTGGGCTTTACCGATCAGTTCAATCTTCGCATCGAACTCTTCGGAGATGAGATCGAACGCATCACCGAAGTCGACCGTGTCACCGGCAAGATCCAAAATGCCTACTCCATCTACAACATCTTCCCGGCCAACGAGTATGCCCGTTCGAAAGAACAGATGCTGGAAGCCTGCGATAAGATCGAAGCCGAACTCAAAGACAGACTGGAAGTCTTGCATCGCGAAAACAAACTGGTCGAAGAACAGCGTCTGAAACAGCGGACCCTGTATGACTTGGAAGCCTTGCGAGAATTCGGGATGTGTTCCGGGATCGAAAACTATTCCCGACACATCGACGGTAGATCCGAAGGCCAGCGTTCCTATAACTTATTTGACTATTTCCCCGATGACTACCTGTTGGTCATCGATGAATCCCATGTCTCCGTCCCTCAAGTCAGAGGCATGTATAACGGCGATCGTTCCCGTAAGACGACCTTGGTCGAATACGGATTTAGACTGCCTTCCGCCTTAGACAATCGTCCTTTGCGTTTCAGCGAATTCGAAAGCCTGATCAATCAGGTCATCTTCGTTTCCGCGACTCCGGGCGATTATGAAATGGAACTGACCAACCGTGAAGTGGTTCAGCAGATCATCCGACCGACAGGGCTCGTCGATCCGGAAGTCATGATCCGTCCTTCCAAAGGTCAGATCGATGACATCATCGCTGAAGTCCATGCGCGCATCGACAGAGATGAGCGTGTTTTGATCACCACTTTGACCGTCAAGATGGCCGAAGAACTGACCCAGTATCTCAAACGCCTCGACATCAAGGTCGCTTATCTTCACCATGAAACCCTGACTTTAGAGCGCATCGAGATCCTTCATGATCTGCGTAAAGGCAAATACGATGTCTTGGTCGGGATCAACCTCTTAAGAGAAGGCTTGGATCTGCCTGAAGTCTCATTGGTCTGCATTTTGGATGCCGACAAAGAAGGGTTCTTGCGATCCCATCGATCCTTGATCCAAACCATCGGACGCGCCGCCCGTAACTCCAACGGGAAAGTCATCCTGTACGCGGACCGCATCACCGACTCCATGGAGAAGGCGATCGGAGAAACTCAGCGCCGTCGCGACATTCAGATCGCCCACAACATCGCCAACAACATCACCCCGACGACCATCAAGAAAGAAATCCATGATGTCATCCGCGGTAAAGAAACCAAAGCCATGGCCAAAGACTACATGTCCCGTCATGACAAGACCACCAAGAAAGAACGCGAAAGACTCATTGAGAACCTGGAACGTGAAATGAAAGACGCCGCCAAAGTCCTCGACTTTGAACGCGCAGCCGAACTCAGAGACATCTTATTAGAACTTAAAACTCAAACTTGATTTGAGTTTTTCTTTACAAGACCCTTTATGAAGACTAGTGTAGTAGACAGTAACAGAAAGAAGCCCAACCTTATGAAAATCCTGTGTATCGGTCAATCGACCTTAGACATCAGCCTTCCCCTGGATCAGCCCATCATCGAAAACCTGAAATTCAGAGTGTACGATAAACTGGAATCCGCCGGCGGACCATCCACGACCGCCGCAATTCTGTTGGGCCTATGGGGAGAAGACGTGACCCTATCGTCACGTTTGGGTCAAGACATCTACGCCACCCACATCAAAGAGACCCTCGATCTCAGCAAGGTCAGCTACCTTGGTATCCCTTGCACTGATTTCTCAACGCCCATCAGCGTCATCCTCACCAACAAAGCCAACGGAAACCGGACCATTTTTAACTGTCCCGGAACGATTTCACCTTCTGACTTCATAATCGATGAAGCTATGGACATCCTTTTGTGTGATGGTCATGAACCTCAAATCACCCATCGCTACTTGGATCAGCATCCCCAGATCATTTCTGTCCTGGACGCGGGAGGCTACCGACCGGAAACCGTCGAACTGGCCAAAAGAGTGACCTGGCTGGTGAGTTCTCAGACCTTTGCGGAAAGTTATGCCGGACTTACGATCGACATCAATGACCCAAAAACCTGGACGGCGCTATATCAAAAACTGCATGAGCTCAATGCCCACCCGATCGTGACTTTGGGGGATCAAGGCTGTCTTTATGAAGACAAGGGCCAAATCAGGCTTAAACCTTCCTATCCCGCCATTGCCATCGACACCAACGGAGCCGGAGACATCTTCCACGGGGCCTTCGTCTACGGTTTGGCTCACCAGCTGTCTTTAGAAGCCACTTTATCAGTGGCCAGTATGGCATCAGCGATCTCAGTGACCCGCCGCGGCGGCTCTTTGTCGATCCCGTCCTTGATGGAAGTTCAGCAGGCTTTATCCCAACAATAAGGCGCCGTCATCTGTCCAAAAAACAGTTCAAGCGCTGGTCTTTATGAGCAAGCAGACTACCCTGTCAAGGGCTCATGGTGTATAATAAAGGGTATGCAAAAAGATGTCATCTATATCCAGGGTGCCCGCGAGAACAACCTCAAAAACATCACCCTAACCATTCCCCGAAACAAACTGGTCATCATGACCGGTCTTTCAGGCAGCGGTAAAACCTCGCTTGCTTTTGATACGATCTACGCTGAAGGACAACGCCGTTATGTCGAGTCTTTGAGTGCCTATGCCCGTCAGTTTTTAGGCAACACCGAGAAACCGGATGTCGATGTCATCGAAGGCTTGTCTCCCAGCATCTCCATCGATCAGAAGACCACTTCGCACAACCCCAGATCGACGGTCGGGACCGTCACGGAGATCTACGATTATCTGAGACTCTTGTATGCTCGAGTAGGGACCCCATACTGTCCGATCCACCACGAACCCATCGTAGCCCAAACGATCAGACAAATGGTCGATCGGGTCATGACCGAACCCGATGGCGAGCGATTGCAGATCCTGGCTCCCATCATCCATCACGACAAGGGAACCCATAAAGAACGCCT
This sequence comes from Erysipelotrichaceae bacterium, assembly GCA_963678045.2. Taxonomy (GTDB): domain Bacteria; phylum Bacillota_I; class Bacilli_A; order Erysipelotrichales; family Erysipelotrichaceae; genus UBA2212. Next base: position 349,720 of record CAXXCK010000004.1, read on the forward strand.
CGATAAACTTCGTAAAGAAGGCTTTATCCGAGTCCGAGTCGACGGGGAAAATAAACTCCTTGAAGACGAGATCACCTTAGATAAAAATAAAAAACACGACATCGACGTCATCGTCGACCGTATCGTCAAACAAGCCGACAGTGCTTCCCGTCTGTATGACTCCATCGAAAGCGCCCTTAAACTGGCCAACGGCTTGGTCATCGTCGTCGCTTCCGGCGAAGAACTGCTTTTCTCAAGCAACTATGCCTGTCCCAAGTGCGGTTTCTCGATCCCTGAACTTCAGCCCAGACTGTTCTCGTTCAACTCGCCTTTAGGGGCCTGTGATCACTGTAAAGGGCTCGGATCGATCCAGCAGGTCGATGTGGATTTCCTGATCCCGGATCGAAACAAATCCGTCATGAAAGGCGGCATCGTCTACTATAAAAACATCCTCAACACGGAAAACATCGAATGGCAGGTCTTTGAGACCTTAGCCAATCACTATAAGATCGATCTCAACAAGCCCATCAAAGAATTGACTCCCAAAGAACTTCAGATCCTTTTGATCGGTTCTCCGGAACCGGTGAAGTATTCGATCGAGACCCGCTCAGGCAACTCCTACAGTAAAAACGACTTCATCGAAGGCGTCCAAACCATGATCCAGCGCCGTCATATGGAGACCAGTTCATCCATGGCCCGGGAATGGTATCAGACCTTCATGGCGGAAAGCCCCTGTCCGATTTGTAAAGGCAAGCGGCTCAATCCGATGGCCTTAAGCGTTCAGGTCGGTCCTAAAAACATCAATGAATGGACCCAGATGTCCGTTAAAAATGCGCTGATCTACATGGAATCCCTGAAACTCAAACCGATGCAGACGGAAATCGCCCATCTGGTCCTCAAAGAAATCAGAGAACGTCTCAACTTCCTCAAAGATGTCGGCTTAGAATATCTGACGCTCGATCGTATTGCCGGAACCTTATCCGGCGGAGAAGCCCAACGCATCCGTTTGGCCACTCAGATCGGCTCCAGACTCACCGGTGTCCTGTATGTCCTGGATGAGCCTTCCATCGGCTTGCATCAGCGCGACAACATGAAACTGATCAACACTTTGAAACAAATGCGTGATCTGGGCAATACCCTGATCGTCGTAGAACATGATGAAGAGACCATGATGGAATCCGACTACATCATCGACATCGGTCCCGGTGCCGGTAAAGACGGCGGCGAAGTCGTGGCCGTCGGCACCCCGCAGGAACTCATCGATAACCCGACCTCCATCACCGGCAAGTATCTGGCCGGAATCTTGAAAAATCCGTATCCTGAAATCCGCCGCGAAGGCAGCGGTAAAGTCATCCACCTCGAAAAGGTCAGCGAAAACAACCTGAAGAAGATCTCGGTCGACTTTAAGCTCGGTGCCCTCAACGTCGTGACCGGCGTTTCCGGCAGCGGCAAATCGACCCTGGTCAACGATGTCTTGGGCAAATCCCTGGCACAATACCTGGGGAAGCCTAAAATAAAGCCCGGAGCTGTAGAAGCCGTTACCGGGATGGAAGAGATCGACAAACTGATCGAAATCGACCAGGATCCCATCGGCCGAACGCCCCGATCCAATCCGGTCACATACACCGGCGTCTTCGATGACATCCGCGAACTTTTCGCGATGAGCCCTGAAGCCAAGGTTCGCGGTTACGACAAGTCCCGCTTTTCCTTCAACGTCAAAGGCGGACGCTGCGAACTGTGTCAAGGAGACGGCGTCAAACGCATCTCCATGCATTTTCTTCCCGATGTCTATGTGCCTTGCGAAGAATGCCAAGGCAGACGTTATAACTCAGAAACCCTGGAAGTCAGCTACAAAGGCAAAAACATCTATGACGTGTTGGAAATGACCGTCGATGAATCCCTGATCTTCTTCACCAACATCCATAAGATCTCCCATCGTCTTCAGACTTTGCAGGATGTCGGCTTAGGCTATGTCAAACTGGGCCAATCGGCCACCACCTTATCCGGCGGGGAAGCCCAACGCGTCAAGCTCGCCAGCGAGCTGCAACGTCCGGCCACCGGAAGAACCGTCTTCCTGATGGATGAACCCACCACCGGCTTGCACAGTTTCGATGTCGGCAAGCTCTTGCCGGTCTTACAGCGCATCGTCGACAACGGCGATACCGTCGTCATCATCGAACACAACCTGGACATCATCAAGAATGCCGACTACATCATCGATTTAGGCCCTGAAGGGGGCGATGAAGGCGGCAAACTGATCGGAACAGGCACCCCTGAAGTCATCAGTAAGAATCCAAAAAGCGTGACAGGTCAATACCTGAAGAAAGTACTGAGGTAAGCTCGTGGAAGAATTCGGCAAAGCACTCATACAGGATCTAAGAGATTTCTTCGACTTTGAACAAGTCTGCGGCGGAGAAGAAGCCCTCAAACGCTGGGTCATCATCCCCGACATCAACCGACCCGGTTTGGAACTGTGCGGCTATTTCGTCGGCAGCGAACCCCGACGCATCATCATCATGGGCAATAAGGAATCTTCCTATATGAAGACCCTTGAACCGGAAGTCCTTAAGGAACGGCTGGAAAAACTCAGCGATGAATACACCCCCTGCATGATCTTCTCCAAAGATGTGGAGATCCCGCCGGTCCTCATCGAACTGGGCAACTACAAATCCTTCCCGGTCTTTAAATCCACCATGCCGACCTATCAGCTCATGGTCGATGTCATCTCGTTTCTAAGCGAAAAGCTTGCCCCCAACACCAACGTCCACGGGGTCCTCATTTCCATCTTCGGCAAAGGCGTCCTCATCACCGGTGAATCCGGGATGGGTAAATCTGAAACGGCCTTGGAACTCATCAAAAAAGGCCATATCCTCGTGGCTGATGATCGCGTCGATGTCTTCAAATATCACAATGCGGTCTTTGGGACTTCCACGGAACTGCTGCAAGGCATGCTGGAGATCCGAGGCATCGGCATCATCGATGTCAACATGATGTTTGGGGCTTCGGCTACCTTATCCAAATCCGACATCGATTTCGTCATCTCCTTGGAAAAATGGAATGAAGAAAAACAATACATGCGCGTCGGTATCGAAGGCGAAGAACAGTTTTATGAAGTCTTGGGCGTCAAGATCCCCATGCAGACGATCCCGGTCAAAGAAGGCCGAAACATCGCCGTGCTGGTCGAATCCGCCGTCACCAACTTCAACCTCAAAGAAAAAGGCATCAACTCTTCCAAAGAATTCGAACAGCGTGTCTATGATTTCATCAAGAATCAGAATAAGGAGCAACAATGATCTTTTTCCCGGATGTTTCAACCCTCTTTGAAATCGGACCCGTCTCCGTCAAGATGTACGCGGTCTGTATCTTAATCGGGGCTTTTATCACCTTGGCCGTGGCCCAGCGCAAACTGGTCAAGATGGGCTATCCCAAATCTTTATCCGAAGATTTCTTCTTCGGGGCTTTGCTTTCCGGTATCATCGGGGCTCGTTTATGGTATGTCCTGTTTTATAACCTGGACAGTTATCTGGCCAACCCCGTCAGTATCTTCATGACCTGGAACGGCGGAATGGCCATCCAGGGCGGATTGATGCTGGGGGCCTTATACGGATACTGGTACGTCAAAAAACGTAAGATCAGTTTCCTCAGAGCCGCCGATGCGATCGTACCGGCCATCCTTTTGGCCCAAGCCATGGGCCGCTGGGGCAACTTCTTCAATCAGGAAGCCTATGGCCGAGTCGTCAGCGAAGCCTATTATGCCTTCTTTCCTTCCTTCATCAAAGATATGATGTACATTCAAGGTTCCTTCCGCGAACCCACGTTTCTGTATGAAAGCGTCCTTAACGTCATCGGCTTCTTCGCCATCACCTATGGCTTGAAGCACGTCATGAAACTCAAACGGGGCGATCAGTTCTACGGATACCTCGTCTGGTACGGAATCACCCGCTTCATCGTCGAAGGCTTCAGAAGCGACAGCCTGTACATCTGGGGCACCTTCTTGCGTACGGCTCAGATCTTATCGATCATTTATGCCTTTATCGGTCTGTTGGGCTGGGCCGGCGTCTTTGCCCGTCTCTTCAAGGCTCCCAAACCGATCCTCCTGTTTGATCTGGACGGAACCTTATTGGATACCGAACCCCTCATCGTCGAAACCTTCAAACAGACCCTGAAACACTACAACCCCGAAGTCACGATGACCCGTCAACAGGAAATCGACCTCTTGGGTCCCACCATGCATGAAAGCTTAGCCAAATACATGCCTGAAGACCAAGTCAAACAGGCTTTGGAAGATTACCGCAAGATCAACGTCGATCTGCATCCTGCCTTGATCAAAACCATGCCTCATGCGAAAGAGCTCTTAGCAGCCCTGTCAGCCAAAGGTTACACGATGGCCATCGTGTCTTCGAAAAAGAAAGACACAGTCGAACTCGGTCTGAAACTGACCGGTCTTGACGGCTATTTCGAAACGGTCATCGGTTATGAAGAAGTCAAGAAATACAAACCCGATCCTGAAGGTTTACTGAATGCGTGCAAAGCCTTAGGCAAGTCCCATGATGATGCGATCTATGTGGGCGATACTGATACTGATATGATGGCGGCCCACAATGCGGGCATGTTCAGTGTGGCCTTATTGACCCACGAAGAACGCAAACAAGCCATCCTGGATACCAAACCCAACGCAAGCATCAATGATCTGATGGAACTGTTGCCCATCTTAGAAAGAAGAATCTCATGGACAAGATCTACGACTTAGCCATCATCGGTGCCGGTCCTGCCGGCATGACTGCAGCCATTTATGCCAAACGGGCCGGACTCGACATCATCCTGTTTGAAGGATCGGCTCCGGGCGGTAAACTCGTCAAGACCTTTGAAATCGACAACTGGCCCGGTGAAAGCCATGTCTCAGGCGTCGATCTCGCGATGAAAATGTATCAGCACACCACCGATCTGGACATCCAAGGCGAGTTTGTCAGCGTCAAGATGATCCAGGATGGTCAATACAAAACGATCATCACGGAAGACGACCGCAGTTTTAGGGCCAAAGCCGTCATCATGGCGACCGGAACGGTCGAAAACAAGATGAACGTGCCCAACGAAGACCTGTTGACCGGTCACGGTGTCAGTTTCTGTGCTGTTTGTGACGGTGCCTTCTACAAACATAAAAACGTCGTCGTCATCGGCGGCGGCAATTCCGCTCTGGAAGAAGCTGTCTATCTGACTCAGTTTGCCGACAAGGTCACGATCGTGATCCGGCGCGATGTCTTCAGAGCCGATAAAGTGGCTCAGGAACATGCGTTGCATCATCCCAAGATCGAAGTCATTCGCCATACGGTCCCGGTTTCCGTCATCGGCCAAGACAAGGTCTCGGCCATCCGCTTAAGAAACCTGGAAACCAAAGAAGAATACGATTACCCGACCGACGGCATCTTCCCCTACATCGGGGCTGCTGCCAACACGGCTGCCGTGGCGCATCTGGATGTCTTGGATCCGATGGGATACATGATCGTCAATGAAAAAATGGAATCCAAGGTGCCCGGACTCTATGGGGCCGGCGATGTCTGCGTCAAACCCTTAAGACAGATCGTCACAGCGGTCTCCGACGGGGCCGTTGCGGCACAAATGGCTTTCCACTATATTCAATCCATCTAAACAACCTGAAAAGGTTGTTTTTCTTTAAAATCACACTCATCGTTGATAGATAACGCATTTGGGTTCCACTATAATGAAATAAGTGAGCGTTTTGAGGGCGAAGCCATTATGACGAAAAGGGGCCAACTTGTGGAACACCAGGCTGCGTGGTACAATAAAATCCGAGGAAACTATATGAAACGTCGCGTGATTTTATTGACCGGAATTTCCGGTGCAGGAAAAACGACCACCATGGGGATTTTGGAAGATATGGGGTATCATTGTCTGGATCAGTTCCCGGTCAGTCTCTTGACTGAACTGAGCAATCTGATCATCAAAGGGACCGATCCCCGTTTTGACAACGTCGTCATCTCCATGACCCTGCAAGACTTTGACAGTTACTATCACACCTTCAGAGGCTTGGATATCGACTTGCGCGTGCTCTTTCTCGAAGCCTCGCATGAAGAACTGCTGAAACGGTATAAATCGACCCGCCGCAATCATCCTTTACTGATTTCCAACAAGGTCACGACCTTGGAAGAAGCCTTGACTTTAGAAGAAGAAAACCTGAAAAAACTCAAAGAAACGGCCTTTACCGGCATCGATACGACCTTCTTGAAACAGACCGAACTCAAAAGCCGTTTGAATAAAATGTTCAATCTGGGCAATCAACCGACCTTTTCGATCAGTTTCGTTTCCTTCGGGTATAAGAACGGGGTCCCTTTGGATGCCGATCTCTTGTTTGATGTACGCTTTTTGCCCAATCCGTTTTGGGATGAAGCGTTACGCGACTTTACCGGCGAAGATCAAATCATCTATGACTTCGTCATGGGCCATCCGGAAACCCAGCGTTTCATCAAGAAACTCACGTCGTTTCTCGATTATGCCTTTAAACAATACGTCAACGAAGGCAAGAACCATTTTACCGTCGGCATCGGCTGTACCGGAGGCAAACACCGCTCCGTCGTCTTGACCAATGTGCTGTATCAAGTCTATTCAGCCAAATATCACTGTTTCAAGGAGCATCGCGATTTACAATGACAACACTGAAAAAGGTGGTGGTGATCGGAGGGGGTACCGGTCAATCCATCATCCTGAGAGGTTTGAAGTTACTCCCGAATATAGAACTTTCTACGATCGTGACCGTCGCGGACGATGGCGGTTCAACCGGCCGTTTGCGCCGTGCGTATCAGATCCCGGCCATGGGCGACATCCGTAATGTGATGTTGGCGATGGCTGAAAGCGAAACCCTGTTGAATGAACTCATGAGTTACCGTTTTGAACCTGAAGAAGACGAAGCGGAAAACGAATTGGGCGGCCATAACTTAGGCAACATCATCCTGACGGCTTTGACCACTAAGAGCGGATCCTTCATGGAAGCGATCTCGCTGATTTCCAGCGTGCTCAAAGTCAAAGGCGACATCATCCCCTCGACCTCGCAAGTGGTGACCCTGTATGCCCATATGGATGACGGCACCATCGTCAAAGGCGAATCCAACATCCCCAAAGCCAAAAACAAAATCAAAGATGTCTTTTATAATGAACCGGTCAATGCCACCAAGCAAGCCATCAAGGCGCTTGAGCAAGCGGATCTGGTCGTCTTCGGGATCGGCTCTTTGTATACCAGCATCTGTGCCAATCTGATCATCGGCGACATCCGTAAAGCCCTCCAGCGCTCTCCAGCCAGAAAAGTCTATCTCTGTAACGTCATGACCCAAAAAGGCGAAACCGATGATTTTTCGATGGAAGATCATGTCAAAACGATCGAGCGCCATGCGGACATCAAGATCGATGAGGTCATCGTCTGCAGCGATGAGATTCCGGACTCGCTCTTGAAAAAGTATGCTACCCAATATGCCTATCCGGTTTCCATCAGTGAGAAGTCTCATCCCTATAAGGTCCTGCATCGTAAATTACTGCATTATGATGATGAGTTGATCCGTCATGATTCGATCAAGATCCAACACGTCATCAATGCCATCCTGAAAGAACTCCCTTAACATGTCTTTTACCTCCGAAGTCAAAACAGAAATCACCCAGCAGCCTTTAAAGGACTGTTGTCAGAAAGCCCAGCTGTCGGCACTGATCCAACTCAATGCCTCGCTGATCATCCATGAACAACAGCTTCAGCTCTTGATCCATTCAGAAAACGCGTCTACTGCCAAGCGTATTTTTAAGTTGCTCAAAGACAGCAGTGCCCCTGAGATGGAACTCAAGGTCCTCAAGAAGGCCAAACTCAATAAAAACAACATCTATGAGCTGGAGATCACCTCTAAAGTCAAAGAGATCCTCAATGATTTGGGATTGATGACCGAAAAGGGCATCCAGTCTCATCCTTCCAAAAAGATCGTCAGTAAAGAATGCTGTGCCAGAGCTTATCTGGCTGGCGCCTTCCTGGCTGCCGGCAGTGTCAATTCTCCGACCAAATCCAACTACCATCTGGAAGTCGTGACCCAACAGGAAGACCATGCGGCCTTCATCGAAAGCCTGATGAAACGCTTTGATTTACCGGCCAAGACGATCCTGAGACGTCATCAGTTCGTGACCTATTTGAAAGCCTCAGACAAGATCTCAGACTTCCTGAGGATCGTCAATGCGAATTCGGCCGTCTTGGACTTTGAAGAGATCCGGATCCAGCGTGATTTCCACAATTCTCTGACCCGTTTGGACAACTGTGAGGTCGCCAATGAAATGAAAACCCAGGCTGCGGCCAACAAACAGATCATCGCCATCGAACGACTGGTCAAACGGGGCGTCATCGATCGTTTGGATGAACGATATAGCATCGTCGCCAGACTGCGACTGGATAATCCTGAAGCCAATCTGAATGAACTCTGTGAGCTTTATGAAGAAGAAACCGGTAACCCCATCAGTAAATCAGGCATCAAACATCGCCTGACCAAGTTGATGGGAATGGTGTAAAATAAGAGAAGACCTTACTAATCAGCGTAGTCAGTATGGGTTGGTGCCGTAATCAGTAAACACAACTTAAGAGGATTCCTATGAAAATCGTACGTCTCATCATGAAAGTATTGGCCTTAGCGTTATTGGCTTTGGCACTGTTCACAAACCACATCCTGCCGTCCACCTATCTGATCGGGATCGGCGTCGTTGAAGTCTTGTTGCTTCTGTTGGTCTGGAAAAGAAAGATCCTTCAGATCTTCATCGTTTTGGTCATGGTCATCAGTTCTTTAGGACTTATGTACTCGGAAAACATCATTGCCAGACTCGTCACCTATAATCCCTTACAAGTCAATTCCATCAGTTTCTTTACCTTAAAAGATTCACCGATCCTGACCATCAAAAGCGGCATCACCAAAAAAATATCCTCTTCCTCTTTGGTGGAAGAACAGCTCACGGCCGTCATTCAGACACAACTCGAGAAAAACGGATACAAACAAACCCTAGGCAGTTTTGAAGGAATCTATGATGGGGTTGAACAACTCTATGCGGGGACCATCGATATCCTGGTCATGGATGAAGCCTACATCGATACGGTTTTGGCGCTTGACCCCGACTTCCTTCTCAAGACCAAAGTCATTTGGGCTATAAAAAACACCGTAGAACGTGTTCCGATCGTCTCTGAGAAAGATGTTCTGACAGAATCTTTTACGGTTTTGATCGCTGGGAACGATAACTTTGGACCTTTGCAGGTCAGAAGCCTCACGGATATCAACATGCTGCTGACCATCAATCCGATTACCCACACCATCAAAATGGTCTCAGTACCGCGCGATTCCTATCTGCCGCTCAATAAAACAGCGTGCGGGATCAATGCAAGAGTGACCAATACCTTAGATAAACTGACCCATGCCGGGACCAAGAGCACCGGAGTCAATTGTGTCATCGGAACCCTAGAAGATGCGTTCAACATTAAAATCGATTATTATGCTCAACTCAATTTCAGTTCATTCTGGAACATCATCAATGCCATCGGCGAAATCAAAGTCTACAATGAAGAAGCCTTCACGGAAGACAATTCCTTGCTGCCGGTGCCTTATCATTATGCCCAAGGCATGATCACCATCAACAGAGACAATGCCACGGCCTACGTTCGTCAACGCCACGGATTTACTTACGGCGATCTTCAACGCATCAAAAATCAGCAAGAAGTCATCAAGGGCATGGTCAGTAAAATGACTGAACTCTCCACGCTCATGAAAGTAGAAAAGATTGTCAAAGCGATTCAAGGCGCCATTGACACCAACATGCTTCCCGCGGAAGTCATGGAGATTGCCCGCGCACAGATTCAAAACTTGAGTCTGAAGTGGGAACTCAGTTCCTATGCCTTGACAGGCAAGAGTGCCATGGAAGGCACCTTTACCCAAGGGTATGAAAATCAATATTATGTGCTTAAATTGGACACAGCCTCCATCGCGGAAGCCAGAAAAGCGCTGCTCGATAATATGATCATCCCTGAGGGAAATAATGATTAAGCTTCAATCAATCCTCAAACGAAATCTCATCACAGTGCTTGATCTGGCTTGTGTCATCATGGCGTATGTCTTAGCGATTATCTTCTGTTTCGATTCTACATTGAACTTTCCAAAGGCTTCCCCATTTAGGAGCCAACCATGAATCCAATCAAAGATCTTGTATCCATCATCACTTCCGTCAGCAATAACGCAGCTACTTTAACCAGTACCATCGACAGTATCCTGGCCCAGACTTATCCGAGTTGGGAACTGATTTTAGTCAATGATGCCTCTTCCGATCAGAGCAGTGCTCTGATCAAAGCAGCCATGGCCAAAGACAAACGCATCAAAGGCATCGATCTCAAATCACCGGTCGGTTCAGCCAAAGCCCGAAACGTGGCACTCGACAGTGCCCGCGGACAATACATCGCTTTTCTGAATGCGGATGAATCCTGGGATACGACCAAACTTGATAAGCAACTCAAGTTCATGAAAGACACTGTTTCACCCTTTACCTATACGGCCTATCGGACCCACAAAGGACGCATCTTCAAAGCCGTGCCCAGCGTCGAAGAGAAAGCGCTATTGATCCATAACCCGATCGGCACGCTGACCGTCATCATCGATCGCCGGGAAACGGGGGATTTCATCCTGCCGGATCAGCAAAAAGGCCAAGATCTTTTGACTTGGCTCATGATCATGAAAAGAGGGACCCAAGCGACAGGTCTCAATGAAGTCTTGGCGACCGGCCCCGATGAACAAGGTGACGCGCCATCCGGTAAACTCTGGCCCGACTTGAAGCACCAATGGGCGATTTATCGTCAGGTCCTTGGTTTTTCGAAAGTCAAAAGCAGTTTGATGCTATTGCGTTACCTGAAAATCTCAGTCAAAAAATAGAGGTGTAAGCAATTCATGACGTTAAAAAACCGGCTCTGTGTCGGTTTTCTTGCGTTGTAACCGTTTACAGTCTACAATTAAACCAACAGGAGAGTCCTATGATCAAAAAACTATGTAAGGGATTGGTCGCTTTATTGTTGGTTGCGATGCCGTTTGCGGAAATGGCACGGCCTGTCAAAGCTGCCAACACAGTGACAGTCACCATTCACTATCATCGCACAGATAACGCGTATACCGGATGGAACCTTTGGGTATGGCCCAAGGATGCCACGGGTAAACAATTCGATTTTGGCGCAACGAACGATGACTTCGGGAAAACAGCCGTCATCACGTTAGATACAACAGCGACCAGTATCGGGTTCATCGTGCGCCTCAATGAGTGGGAACAAAAAGACACCGCCGATGACCGTTTCATCGACCTCACTGACGGTAAAGCGGAAATCTGGCTCAAACAAGGCGATGCGACCGTGTATACCTCCAAGCCTTCTTTGGACATCACACCGCAGCCTCAACTGGACGAGATTGCCCTTAAGATCCATTATCGCCGTTATGACAACAACTACGCCGGATGGAACTTCTGGTTGTGGCAAGTCGGATTTGACGGCACAGCCAACAATCTCAACGGGGAAGACAGCTTCGGTAAGATCCTCAACGTCAACATCAAACCGGAAACCGGCAGCACCACGCTGGGCTTCATCATCCGTCTCAACGAATGGGCAGCCAAAGACTTTGACACGGATCGCTTCATCAATCTCAGTTTGCAAAAAAACAACAAGCTGGAGGTTTGGCTCGTTCAGGGCGACTCCCGCATCTACTATAAATTGAGTGACGTCGACCTGTCGCCGAAGTTTCTCAGCGCCAACCTGGATGGACCTGATTTGATCTCGGTCAAAACCACGGTACCCATTGCTTTAAAGGATGGAAAACTGGAAGGCTTGGTCCTAAAAAACAGTAAAGGCGTCATCCAGCCGATCCGTTATGCCTTGATTTCAGAAGGTTCAACGGCTGTCTCTTCCAGTAAATTCACGCTGTTTACGGTTACCCCGCTGGATCTGATGGAATCTTATACGCTCAGTCACAGCGGTTATAAAGACATTGCGATTCAATTCAACAGTGTCTTCAAATCGGAAGGATTTGAAACAGCCTTCAACTATGACGGTGAATTGGGCGCAATCTATAGCGCTGATTCGACGACCTTCAGACTATGGGCACCAACGGCCTCCGCAGTGAAGATCAACCTGTTTAACCAAGGCAACGGCGGTGACGCTTATTTCCCGGGCGATAAAGGCGTTTTTGATCCGATGCTGACCCGAATCGACAATGGGGTCTGGGAAATCAAAGTCGGCGGCGATCTCAACAAGGTCTACTATACCTACAGTGTCACCGTCAACACAGTCACCAATGAAGCCGTCGATCCTTACGCCAAAGCCGTCGGGGTCAACGGACAGCGAGCCATGGTCATCGACCTGAAAGCCACGGACCCTCAAGGCTGGGCTCAGGACAAGTATAAAACACTTACAAACAACACGGATGCCATCCTGTACGAGTTGCATATCCGTGACTTCTCCAGCGATCCGGATGCGCCTTTTACCAATCCGGGAAAATACCTTGCCTTTACAGAGACAGGTTTGACTCTGAATGGTTCTCAGATCGGGATCGATCATCTGATCAAGTTGGGCATTACTCATGTTCATCTCTTGCCGACCTTCGATTACCGAAGCATCGACGAAACCAAACTGGACGCCAAAACGTTCAATTGGGGCTATGATCCGCAAAACTACAACGTGCCGGAAGGCTCTTATTCAACCGATCCTTATCACGGAGAAGTCCGTATCAATGAATTCAAACAAATGGTCAAAGCGCTCCATGACGCCGGCATTGCCGTCGTCATGGACGTCGTCTACAATCATACCGGTGCCTCTTCCGATTCTGATTTCAGTAAGATCGTTCCGGGTTACTACTATCGTTATGGCGCAGACGGCCGTTTCTCCAACGGATCGGGCGTCGGCAACGAAGTCGCCTCAGAACGCTCTATGGTCAGAAAGTTCATCGTCGATTCGATCAGTTTCTGGGTCAAGGAATACCACATCGACGGATTCCGTTTCGATCTGATGGCCTTGGAAGACACACTAACGATGAATGAGGTCAAAGCCGCAGCCAAAGCCATCAATCCCAATGTCTTGATTTATGGGGAAGGGTGGACCGGCGGGACTTCGACTTTACCGCTGGCGGATCAATCGCTTAAAATCAATGTCTCCAAACTGGATGACATCGCTGTCTTTTCCGATGATATCCGAGATGCCATCAAGGGCCATGTCTTCACCAAACTCGACAAGGGTTTCGTCAACGGCGGCTTGGGTCTTGAAGAGAGCATCAAATTCGGGATCGTCGCCTCGACCCAAAACGGCCAAATCGATTATCAGGCCGTGAAATATTCGAAATACAGTTATGCGACCTCACCGACTCAGATCGTCAGTTACGTGGAAGCCCACGACAACCTGACCTTATGGGATAAATTGCTGCTGACCAATCCGGACGCCAGTGATGAAACCCGGATGGCCATGCATCGGATGGCCAATGCGATCGTCTTGACCTCACAAGGCATTCCGTTCATTCATGCCGGAGCCGAGTTCTATCGGACCAAGGGCGGAAATGAAAACTCCTACAATGCCAGCGATGCTGTCAATCAGCTCGATTGGCTGCGTGCCGATCAGTATGCCCAGGAAACAGATTATCTGGCCGGACTCATTGCACTGAGAAAGGCCCATCCGGCATTCAGGATGACCAGTACCGCAGACCTCAAAGCCAATCTGACCTTCTATGATACGACCTTGGCCAATGTGGTGGCCTATACCATCGACAACAAGGCCAACGGCGATGACTGGGAAACCATCACCGTCCTGATGAATGCCAATGAGACCGAAGTCAGCTATACCTTGGATAAATCCGGCTGGGTCGTCGTTGTCAACGATGAAAAGGCCGGTGTCGATAAACTGGCTGATGTGTCAGGAAAAACCGTCACCATCGCCGCGCATTCTCTGATGGTCCTGGTCGACAGTAATTCCTTTGTCGGGATCGATTGGACGCTGATCTATGGGATCGGGGCACTTACGGTGCTGGCTGCCGGTCTGGCGTATTACTTCCTTGTTTATAAGAAGAAACTAAAAGTCGTGAACTGACATAAAAAAAGCACCTCGTTTGAGGTGCTTTTCATGCGGATTTAATAGTCAGTTGGTGCGACGGTTGGCTCCGAAGCAGCCTTGAGTGGTCGAGATCGGATCGCCGTTTTTGGCGGCAGTGAAGATGGACAGATGATTCTCGGAAGCATTCTGAAGGTTGGTGAAGATACGCTGGATCGAATCCGGCAAGTCTGTCTTCAGATAAGTGGCATACAAAGCAATGTTGGTTTTTTCAGCGTCGATCCCGATCTGATAACCGGCTTCCAAAGAACTCGGCAAGACAACAGAGGCAGCACCGGTGTCGGAAGGCAAGGCAAAGTCAAAGGCTTCATAGATCCTGCTTAATGCGGCAATGTGTCTGGATTCCGCATTGATCAATTGGACATACGGACTGACTGATCCGAATTGGTCTACGATGGCTTGATACTCGGCTCGGGCCTTATATTCATCCATCAAAACGACATCCAAGGCGGCTTTCAGGGACAGTGTGGTGTAGTCCGAGCCGCTCAGATCGGTCGAGATCGTTGAGTTAATGTAGCCGTTTTGGCCCATCATCCCATAAGTGCCTTGACGCGTGTCATTGGTCCAGTTTGAACGGCCCATCATTCCGCCGGTGAACCGGGTGTCATTGTTGAGGTTCTCATTAAACGGGTTACGGTTTCCGGTACTTGCGGGCGATCCCAAAGCGATGATCGCGACAGAGGTACTCAGGATGGTGATGCCCAACAGGATGGGAATCAAATATTTTTTCATGGTGTTCTCCTAGAGAGTTTGTCTCTACAGTGACCACAATAGACCCCATGTGTGCCAAAAGTGTTACAAATGAGATCTTTCGAATGAAATTATCGCATGAGTTGAGTGTTTCATTGAGAGTGGAAATGGCTATAATGAGGGTATGGAACCCTCCTTAATGGATCTTCATCGCATCAAAGAAATCGCCATCAAAGCCGGTGCCGTTATTCTGGAGCAGTATGATTCTGCTTTCGAGGTCAAAATGAAAGCCGATGATTCCCCGCTCACCAAAGCCGACCTTTTGGCGCAGTCGCTGATCATTCGGGAATTAAAAAAAGACTATCCGGATATCCCGGTCTTATCTGAAGAAGGCAAGGATGATTTGAGCCGCTTGAGAGCAGAGTGGATATTTATCGTCGATCCGCTGGACGGAACCAAGGAATTCATCAAGCACAATGGGGAATTTACCGTCAACATCGCTTTGGTCCATCGTCAGCATGCGCTTTTGGGCGTCGTTCATGCGCCGGTCCTTCATCGGACCTTCTATGCCCTCAAAGGCATGGGGGCTTATGAAGACAACCTTGAGGCAGCCAACCAATGTCTCAGCGTCACCAGCAAACTGACGGATCTCAATCTGGTCAGCAGTGCCTCCCATCAAAGTATTCAGCAAACCGAACTGATCAAGGCCAAACAAAAACACATCAAGTCACAGCGCTTGATGGGATCTGCCATCAAAGGCTGTCTGGTTGCTTGCGGAGAAGCCGATGTCTATTATCGTTTCGGCAAGACCTGTGAATGGGATACAGCCGCCATGCAAGTGATCGTCGAAGAAGCCGGCGGCATCTTCAGAGAACTCGACGGAAAACCGATGATCTACAACCGTTTTAACCTCGTCAATGAAAAAGGATTCTTTGCCGTCAACCGTAAAGAAAACATCTGGACCGTCTTAAACCCCAAACTTTAACGCTCATTGCCTTAAAACCGTCAAAATCACACTCATCGTGTGTAGATTAAATGCAATCCAGGTCCTATACTTTAGGTATCACGCGTTCATCGGGGAGCATTATGGCAAAAAGCACAAAGTATGACCACATCAAACCATTAGCCAATCGAGATTATGATGCCATCCGGATCCAGTTTGGGATCCGTGTCAAATACCTGAGAGTCAGCTGTATGCTGTCTCAGGAAGAACTGGCTGTCCGCAGCCGCCTTCATCGCAACTACATTTCCGATGTCGAGCGGGGCAGACGCAACATTTCCTTTGAAGCCCTGCAGAAACTGGCAGACGGCTTTGGAATCAGTATCCGGGATCTTTTCTAGTCAGTCATAAAGCGCAGTGCGCTTTTTCTTTATGTTATAATGAACAAGGTAAAAATATGAGAATACTACAAACCTTGTTCGTCCTCGTCATTTCTTATTTCCTGCTGTTATACCTGTGGCCCTTACTCCTTTTGTTTCTGGCGCTCATCGTATATCAGCTCGCCAAAGCCCGCCGGATCTTCCGTCAGAACTTTCAGCAGGCTCAGCAAGACGCTCAAAACAAAGACTTTGAAACCTTCAGGCAAGATAACGCCAATGAGGATGTGATCGACGCCAATTATACAGAAAGAAGCCATACTGATGGACCTCAATGACGCAGACTTTATACCCGTAACCACCCAAGACATCCCATTGATCCAGTCTTATCTTTTAAAAGCAAACTACGAAGAAAGCAACCACAACATCGTCAATCTCTTCCAATGGATGAAACAATACCCTTTGTGGCAATTCCATACGGATCATTATCTCTTGCTGCTGGGTGTCCACAAAGGCAAGCTTTTCTCGTATATGCCGCTGTGTGAAGCGGCCTACTTTGATGAAGCGATCCTGAAGGCCAAAAGTATCTTCGATGAATTCAAGATCCCCTTTGAACTCAGCTGCTTTACCCAACCAGAAAAAGACAAGGTCCTGGCTTTATTGCCACTGACCTATGAGACCTGTGAAGAAGAAGCCTCGGACTATGTCTATGAAGCGGAAAAACTGAGGACCCTCTCCGGAGGCAAACTGCAGAAACGGCGCAATCATTACAATGCCTTTCTCAGAAATACCCAAGGCAGGGTCAGCACCGAAGCCATCACCATCGACAATGTCCAAGAAGTCAAAGATTTCCTGACCAATTGGAAAACCGAATCGACCGATGAATATTTCCTGTATGAAAAAGACGGGGTCGCGACGATCCTGGATCTCATCGGACAACTGCCGTATCATGGTTTGATCCTAAGGATCGATCAACAGATCAAAGCCTTTCTGATCGGAACCAAGAGTTCCCCAAGAATGGTTCAAATCAACATCGAAAAGGCCGACGCCAGTGTCAGAGGGCTCTATCAAGCCATCGAAGTCGAGTATCTGTCAACGTATTATCCGGAAGCAACCTTGGTCAACCGTGAAGATGACATGGGCCTAGACTCGCTGAGACAAGCCAAGAAAGCCTTGGATCCCCTCATGATGATCCAAAAATACCGAATCCGAGAAAAACAATGAAACTGAGACTCGCCAAACCGACTGAAGAAAGATTGATCTACACCTGGTGGAAAGAAATTTTCGCTTTTGATGATGGCGGCTATACCGATTACTACTTTCAGAACCTGTATCCTCAAGCCAAGACCTATGTGTTGGCCGATGACAACGATGAGCTGGTTTCCTGTCTCAATGTCCATCCCAAAGTCCTTCAGATCAACGGGGAACGATTCAGAGCCAGTATGATCGTCGGTATTTTTACGCTGCCCAAACATCAGCATCAGGGGCACATGCATACCTTGCTCAACGGGGTCCTCAAGATCCAAGCTGCCACGGAACTCTTTACCCTGATCCAAGCCTATGAGGATGGCATTTATGCGCCTTTTGGTTTTGAAGATGCCTATTTCAGACGTCAGTTCATCCTCGATCAGAAAGTCCTGCCGGTCATGAGTGCCGCTGGGGTCAGTACGGTCGAAGATCCATCCGCCATGAAACGGCTTTATGAGACCTTCATTTCGCACTTCAACGGGGCAGCCCTGCGTTCCTTGGATCAGTTCAAAGACCTCATCAATGAAGTCAAAGCCCAAAAAGGCCGGATCCTGAGTTACTATCAGGACCAGGCTTTAAAAGCGTATGCCTTAGTCTATCCCCACGCTTCTCACATCGACATCGATGAGATCGTCTATACCGATACCAAGAGTTTGATGACCTTACTGAGCGCCTTGGGCAATTCCAATCCACACCTTTTGCTTAGAGTGTCTCAGGCTGAAGATCTGACCCGACTGTTGCCCAACAGCCCGATGGAACTCAAGCCTTATACGGCCATTCGGATCAATGACCTGGCTTTATTCAATGAACACTTCAAATTGAATGTTAAAGATACCAAAGAAGCCCTGCATGCCTTCAAAGCTCCCTTTTGGATCAGAGAGAATACCTGAACTCACTCATCTTACGGTAGTATAATAGTGACATGGGGAACAACACATGAAGAAACGCGATCATCAGCTCCTGAGGCATTGTTTAAGCGGTCTGCTTGCTTTAGGGTCCATGACTCAGGTTTCAGCTTTGACCATCATCGATTCAACCACGACACTGGCGCTTATTTATCATGAGCCAACCAGTGTTTTTAAGTGCGACATCCAAGAAAGCATCACGATGGATCTCACCGAGATCAACCTGGTCACCATTCAGGTGTCCTCGTCTCAGCGCGATCAGAAAATAAGCACCTATTCACAGTGTGACGGGATCACCAAAGTCTATGAGGTGTCAGACTCATCCTTGGCTTTGGTACCGCCTGATCCGTTTTATACCCAAGGCAAACAATTCAATCTCTCAGGCATCGATCTGCAGTCCGCCTGGGACATCACCACCGGATCCCCCGAGGTCATTGTGGCTGTTATCGATACCGGGGTCAAGTCTTCCAGTGAGTTGACGGATTTTGGATCAGACGGACTGGTCCTGGGGGCTTCTATCATCAATGGGATCACCCGTGAAGATACACTCATCGGCGAATACTCTTATGACGGCGGTGCCCACGGAACTGCCGTGGCTTCACTAATTGCCGCCAACATGAACACGACCGGCCTGACCGGCGTTGCTCCCGGCGTCAAGATCATGCCTTTGAAAGTCTTCCGGGACGCAGCGAGTTCGGCCGATGTCGTCACCGCTCAAAATACCGACATCGCGGCAGCCATCCTATGGGCTGTCGATCATGGGGCCGACATCATCAACATGTCCTTGGGCGGCAGCTCGGATCCGGCCACCCAAAGTGCCGTTCAGGTCGCCTATGACCAAGGCGTCATCCTGGTTGCGGCTTCCGGCAACAATTCCACCAACGCTTCCGGGCTCTATCACGAAGTTTCTTTTCCGGCAGCTTATCCTGAAGTCATCGCCGTGGGCTCCTTGAGCAGTACTCAAGATGTCTCTAACTTCTCCAACAACGCCGGGACAGGCATCGATCTTTCTGCCTATGGGGAAAGAATCTACCTGCCTTGGCTCTTTGCGAATACCTATGGCTATGTTTCCGGAACCTCCTTCTCCTCGCCGACCGTGGCCGGTGTTTTGGCCCTGATGAAAAGTGTCGATCCGTCCTTGACCCCTTTGGAAGCCAAAGTGGTCTTACTGAGCGGCGTCACCGACATCGTTAAAACAGGGTATGCCCCGGGCTGGGACGATTGGACCGGTTACGGGATGGTCAATGCGGCCAATGCCTTGGCCCAGGCTCAGGATTTCCTGACCTATGCCGATACGAACTTCAATGCGTCAAGCGCAGAATTCATTTATGGTAAACATGCCTATACCAGCGTGCTCAAACCGGCTTTGGATGTCGATTACTTCAAATTTACCTTGCTGGAACCTGATAATGTTACCGTCACCTTATCCACACAATCCATTTTGGACCTGACTTTTCAAGTGCTGGATGCCGATCAAAGCGTCCTGTCCACCATCGATGATGGCGGCAGCGGCGTCACTGAAACAGTGACTCTGAATGCGCTGCCCAAAGGTTCTTATTACGTGAAAGTCACCGATTTTGCAGGACGGGCTTATACTCAGCCATATACGGTACAAGTCGATTATGCTTCCGCTGCTTTGCCTTTGATCAGCGCCACTACGGCCTTAGGCGCGCTCAATAGCGGCCAATCCAGTGCCTTACCGGTTCAGGTCAGTGTCCTTGAATCGCTGTATCATACGATCAGCGTCACCAAGGATGCCGTTTCGATCGCCTGGCCTGAAAACGGGACCTTCAGTGAAGTGGGATCTTATACGGTCAGCGTCGATGATTTCGTTAACCCTCAACAACTATTCAGCTTTACCATCGTACCGGCAGCCGGCGTTGTGGACAACGGTTTCTACAACACAGACCGGATCATTCTGTTTACCGGCACGGCGACCCTAAACGGGGCCTCATTCGTCAGCGGCACAACGGTCAGTACCGAAGGCATCTATACGTTGATCATCACCAATGCGGGTCAAACCACCACCATTCACTTTGTGTTGGACAAGACCAAGCCTGTCATTACGATTTTGCCGTATTCCACCGATCCGACCAATCAGGATGTCACGATCAGTGCACTCACCGATGAAGGCAGCCTCAACGCAGCTTCCCATACCTTTAGTGAAAACGGCAGCTTTACCTTTATCGCCACCGATCTTTCCGGCAATCAATCTGAGCTGACGATCACCATTACCCACATCCATAAAGTCAAAACCGTCACTTTAAACAAGACGAAGACTTATCTATATGCCTTAGGCACTACGGAAGACCTGTCCGTCAGCGTCGATCCCATCGACGCTGTAGACAAAAGCGTGACCTGGTCTTCCAGTGATCCCAGCATCGTCAGTGTCGATCAAAGTGGCCAGATTACTGCCAAGGCGATCGGAGAGGCCACCATCACGGTCACTTCTGTGGAAGGAAACCACAGTGCCACGCTAGTGGCAGAAGTCGTCCTTCAGCGTCATTTGACCTTTGGGATCATTGGGGCAAGCTCGACCCTGAGCGCCCTGCGTCAGGATGTCGTGCTGAGCACTGACACGGATGTGCAGGCCGGCTCAGAGCTGACCTTCACCATCACGCTGGCCCCGCGCACGCGCCTCTATCGCTGGATCGTCAACGGAGAAATCCAAACCAACACCACGACCACGTTGGTGACTGTGATTGGTCCAACGGATTTGGTGGTTGAGGCCGACATCGGTCTGATCGGCGATCTCAATCTGTCCAATGACGTCAGTACGACCGATCTGGTTATCTTGAGACGGTATCTGGCCGGACTGGAAAGCCTGGATCCCAAAGACATCTTCAACGCAGACATCAGCGGTGACGGTCTTCTCACAACGACCGACCTGGTTAAATTAAGACGCTATCTGGCTGGTTTAGAGTAGACCCGAAAGAGGAACCCTCATGAAAAACATCGTGATTACCGGCAGTACCCGAGGCATCGGATACGCCATGGCTTCGGAATTCTTAAAAGCAGGCTGCAATGTGACCTTCAGCGGACGATATGAGCTTGGGCTGGATCGCATCAAAGACGAGCTGAAAGACAAAATGGACCAAGTCCTGTATGTGCCTTGTGACGTCAGTGATCCAGGCCAGATCGAACAACTCTGGGATATCAGTGTCAAGCACTGGGGATCGGTGGATTGCTGGATCAACAATGCGGGGCAAAACGTGCCGCATCGATTGGCCCATGAGACCAACGCCAAAGCCACGGCTGATGTCATTCACACCAACATCCTGGGCATGATTTACGGTTCCCAAATCGCAGCCAATCACATGATCAAACAAGGTCACGGTCAAATCTGGAACATGGAAGGCTTGGGATCCAACAACATGATCCAGGTCAAGACCATTCTGTACGGGACCACCAAACATGCCTTGACCTATTTCACCAAAGGTTTGGCGAAAGAACTCAAAGGCACTCCGGTCTTGATCGGACGCTTGTCTCCGGGGATGATGCTGACGGATTTCATCACGAAAGCCCCCGACGGAGCAGAGTCAGAAGTCCTACAAGACAAAAACTTCAAGTTCATCTTCAATACCTTGGGCGATCGTCCTGAAACGGTCGCAGCCTTCTTTGTGCCTCGCATCCTAAGCAATACTAAAAATGACGCCCATTTGGTCTGGTTATCCAACTTTAAGGCCATGACCCGGTTCATCAGTGCCCCACTGCGTCATCGTAAACTGATCTGAAAGAAGGCAAACCCATGATCAAAAATCTCTGGTATGGATTACTGGATTCTAAAGAATTAAAGGGAACAGCGCCGATCGGCGTGACCCGCTTGAATGAGAAACTGGTTTTATGGCGGAATTCAGACGGAACGATCAGCTGCATCGCAGACAAATGTTGTCACCGCGGCGCAGCCTTGCATATCGGGTCCGTCAAAGACGACCATATCCTGTGTCCTTTCCATGGCTTTGCGTATGACAAGTCCGGCAAAGTCACCTTGATCCCTGCCAACGGTAAAGCAGCCCCCATTTCAGAACGGTATAAAGTCCATGCCTATCAGGCCAAAGAAGCCTATGGCTTCATTTGGGTATGGACCGGAGAATTCTCGGATGAAACCCCTGAGATCCCGTTTTTTGATGAACTGAAGACAGGATTTTCTTATGGCAGCTTTTCAGAAGTATGGGATGTCCATTATACCCGTGCGATCGAAAATCAACTCGATGTGGTCCATTTACCTTTTGTCCATACCGATTCGATCGGTCGTGGAAACCGGACCGTCGTCAATGGCCCGGTCGTAGAATGGGAAGACAATCGGATGACTTTTTATGTGGATAACATTGTCGATGACGGAAAAACCATCGCCAAAAAGGCATCTGACATCCAAAACTACAAAGATCTCTTCAGTCTTCAGCTTCAGATGCCCAATCTCTGGCAAAACAAGATCAGTGACCAAGTCCGTATCGTTGCAGTCTTTGCGCCGATCGATGAAGACCACACCAAGATCTATCTTCGTTTCTATCAGAGCTTCATGAAAGTCCCTGGCTTGAAACAATTGGTCAATGCCTTGTCCACGCCCGCCAACAAACATATTTTCCATCAGGATCGAAAAGTCGTATTGACCCAGATCCCGGTAAAGTCAGAATTCGTCATGGGAGAAAACTTGATCCCGGGCGATGCCCCCATCCTGCACTTTAGAAAAAGAAGGGCGATGCTGAAAGGTGAGATCACCCAGCCTTAGGGATTTACTCTGTGGAAAAAGATGTGATTTCTTGGATTATGACTCATTTGAGTTATAATGTTGTTGCATAATCGAACCGATTACGGAGGCCTATGAAAAAACTATCAACTTTACTCTTTGCATTATTCCTGATTCTATCCCCCATTCAAAACGTTCACGCGGCAACTTTCGCGATGACTATTTCCGCACCTACTCAAATTACAGCCGGCCAGCAGTTTACCGTCACGGTGGGGGTTGTCAATGCAACCAACATGATGGGGATGTCTGCGGCATTCAGTTATGATTCCAGCAAATTGACTTTGGTCTCCAGCAGCGGTCTCAATGATTATAACCTGACCTTAGGAACCTCTTTGGTCGTTGATCGTCTCACCGGAAAATCGGGCAGTTTCAACATTGCGTCGATTGTGTTTAAAGCCAAATCGACTTTTGCCTTAAGCACATCGGCTTCAATCGGTTTTAGTTATCCTGGGTATTCAAACGGGTCATCCGATGTCTCAGATCCAGGAAGCAAATCTGTTTCGATCAAAATGGTTTCCGATAATTCTTATTTGAAGTCCCTGACTGTTTCTTCAGGCGCCTTGAGTTTTGCTAAGACGACCACCGCTTACACGGTCGTCGTTGAGAACAGCGTCAGCTCGATCACGATCGGAGCTGCAGCCGAATACAGCAGAGCCAGTGTTGCCGGAGCGGGAGCCAAGACTTTGGCGATCTATTCCAATGTCTTCAACATCGTTGTCACGGCTGAAAACGGCGCAAAACGTACGTATACGATCGATGTTCAACGCAAAGATGAGAAGGGCTTGGCTTCACCGCCTTCCACCAACAATAACCTTTCCTCGATCACGATCGAAGGGTTTGATGCCTTCAATGCGGCTTTTGATAAAACAAACATAACGTATACCCTGGATGTCGGTAACCTGGTCACCGATCTGACGATCACGGCAGTTTCTGAAGATGCGAAATCCAAAGTCGAGATCACCAAGGCGCCTTTGAATCTGGGCGCCAATACCGTAACGATCAAGGTCACTGCTGAAAGCGGCGACATCAAGACCTATACGATCACAGTCAATCGCTCATCCGATGTGCCGACGGTCGATGAGTCAGAAATCATCGCGGCTTTGAGTAAAGTCACCACCGACAAGATCGGGCTCAACGCACCGCTCAGCGGAGAAATCAGTACCGAGATCCTGACAGCCCTCAAGACTTCCGGAAAAACATTGGTCGTCGTTGAAAAGATCGAAGGAAAAACCGTGTATGAATGGCTGATCGACGGATCCAAGATCACCGATACGGCTCCGATCAAAACCAAGATCGTCTTTGAATCTGAACTCAAAGGGGCTTTGGATCAGTTAACCAATTATGCCCAAGGCATAATCATGAATTTCGAAGAAAATGCGACCTTGCCTGAAAACACCTCCGTCAAGCTCTATGTTTCCAACGCTTTCAAAGACGGAGATAAGCTGACCCTGTATTTCTATAACGCCGAGAAAAACAAACTTACTGTTTCAGCCAAAGACTTGGTCGTAGAAGGCGGCATCGTCCAATTCTCCTTAGCCCATACTTCAGTCTATTTTCTGAGTCCGACCCAAATCAAGATTGTGGGCATTATGGACTATCTGTTTGTGATTATCAGCGTTATTGAAGCATTCTTCATCATCTTCCTGCTTTTTACCAGAGGAAAGGCCCGAAAAGTCGAAAGAGATTTGCCAGTGAATTGACTTTAAGGGGTGATAAACCTATAATGAAGGTTGTCAAAAAAAACGGAGGAATAACTATGACAGCAAGAATTGCGATTAATGGATTTGGTCGTATCGGACGTTTGGCTTTCCGCATTATGTGGGGCAATCCGGCATTCGAAATCGTCGCGCTCAA
Organism: Erysipelotrichaceae bacterium; assembly: GCA_963678045.2. Taxonomy (GTDB): domain Bacteria; phylum Bacillota_I; class Bacilli_A; order Erysipelotrichales; family Erysipelotrichaceae; genus UBA2212. The sequence goes on from CAXXCK010000004.1 coordinate 374,597, forward strand.
CGACTTGACCGATGCCAAAACCTTAGCTCATTTATTGAAGTATGATTCATCTCAAGGCCGCTTTGAAGGTCACACAGTCACATATACCGGTGACGATCTGATCGTTGACGGCAAGACTGTTAAAGTCTTGAAAGAAAAAGATCCGTCATTACTGCCTTGGGCAGCCATGAATGTCGACGTCGTTATCGAATCGACAGGCTTCTTCACGAAGAAAGACACCGCCAGCGCTCACATCAAAGCCGGTGCCCGTAAAGTCATCATCTCAGCACCTGCTGGTGATGATGTTGAAACCGTAGTCTTTAATACCAACCACCAAATCTTGGATGGTTCTGAAACCGTCATCTCCGGTGCTTCCTGCACCACCAACTGCTTGGCTCCGATGGCCAAAGCCCTCAATGATAACTTTGAAATCATCAACGGCTCCATGACCACGATCCATGCTTATACCAACGATCAGAATACCTTGGACGCTCCTCACAGAAACGGCGATCTCCGTCGTGCCCGTGCTGCTGCTGCCAACATCATCCCGAATTCCACCGGCGCTGCCAAAGCCATTGGCTTGGTCGTTCCTGAACTCAAAGGCAAACTGGATGGCGCTGCTCAGCGTGTTCCTGTCATTACCGGCTCCTTGACCGAATTGGTCGCTGTCGTTAAAAAAGCCTGCACCGTTGAAGAAGTCAACGCTGCCATGAAAGCCGCTTCCAATGAATCCTTCGGTTATACCGAAGATCCGATCGTCAGCTCTGACGTCATCGGGATCGCATTTGGCTCCTTGTTTGATGCCACCCAGACGAAAGTTCAAAACGTCGGCGGTATCTGCTTGGTCAAAGTTGCTTCCTGGTATGACAATGAAGCATCCTACACCAACCAGTTGGTTAGAACTGCTCAATTCTTGGCTTCCCAAGCAAACTTCGCTAAATAATCAAAAAGGACCTGATTCAGGTCCTTTTTTTATGACTATAAGGTTTCTTCACACCAGACAACGAAGCTGTCCATGAGTTCATCGCGCGAGATATCATTATAGATCTCGTGACGGCAGCCTTCGATGTAGCGCGTGGATACATTTTCATACCCGCTGGTGCTCAGCTTGTTGGCGGCCCATTCGATGCCTTTGGGTTTATGACAGGGATCCTGCCTTCCGCTTTCAAAGCGGATCGGCATTTTTTTGTTGGAAGCCAGCCAGTCTTGGGTATACACATCATCAAAGCCGTTGAGCATTTCGACAAAGAAATCGGTCGTACAGTCAAAGCCGCACAAGGGATCCGCATTATAAGCGGCAATGTTGCCGGTGTCGGTACTGACCCAGTCAAATGGCGTCTTGGCATCCTCAATGTCTTTGTTGAAGCTTCCGAAAGACAGTTTCGTCAACAAAGGACTGGGATGCTGTTTGCCTTTGACCAAACGGACCGTCTTGGCAATGACTTTCCCGATATGGGCGATCGGACTGAGATCCGGTGACCCGGAAAGATACAAGGCATGAAGATCGGATTCGTAATGTTTCAGGTAAGAACGGGCTACGATCGATCCCATCGAATGGCCAAACAGGATGATCGGCAATTGATCCTTCTGATTGACCGCTTGGATGATGCTGCGGATGTCTTGAAGGTTTCGGTTCCAGCCGTCTTCATCTGAAAAGTGTCCTTTTAAGACCCCGTTATACAAACTCTCCCCATGGCCCCTCTGATCGATCGTCAATACTTTGAAATCCGATTTGATCAGGCGGTTGGCCAAGGTCTTGTAACGGGCCTGATGATCGGCCATCCCATGTAAAATCACCACCATGGCTTTCGGTTTTTTGACGTCATAAACATAGGCTTTCAACTTCTGTGAATCAAACGGCGAAACATAATCCAGTGCTCTAATACTCATAAAAAGCCCCCTTTTCTTTTATCATACAGTACAGATGGCACATAATGCACTTTAATCGGCACAACTGGTCATTTATTAAGGGGTGATGATGATGATATAATGATTGTAAGGTGAACCTATGCGCTTATTCAACTCAAAAACAAACCAACTCGAAGAATTTAAACCGATCAAACCCGGCAAAGTCAGAATGTATGTCTGCGGTCCGACCGTGTATGACGAGATCCATATCGGCAATACCAGACCCATGATCGTCTTTGATACCCTCAGACGTGTTTTCGAAGCCTCCGGTTATCAAGTCGATATGGTATCCAACTATACCGATGTCGATGACAAGATCATCAACAAGGCCCTCTTGGAAAAAGTCGACGAACGGGTCATCACGGACCGTTACATCAAAGCCTACAACGAGATCCGTTCTCGCCTCAATACCCGCAATTTATCCGCCTCTCCGCGGGTTACCGATACGATGGAGGACATCATCGGTTTCATCAAGAAACTGGTCGATGAAGGCTATGCCTATAACGTCAACGGTAATGTATATTTCAGGGTCTTGAAATCCGACAATTACGGAGAGATCTCCAAACAGCGTCTGGATGATCTGATGGTGGGGGCCCGCATCGAAGAAGACCATGAGAAAGAATCCCCGGTGGATTTCTCCTTGTGGAAAAAAACCGAAGCCGGCATTCAATGGGATAGTCCTTGGGGCAAAGGCCGACCCGGCTGGCATACCGAATGCGTGGTCATGATCGACCATCATTTCCATGGCATGATCGACATTCACGGCGGAGGTATGGATCTGAAGTTTCCGCATCACGATAACGAACTGGCTCAAGCCAAAGCGTGCCTGCATCACGGCTTAGCCAACATCTGGATGCACAACGGCATGCTGAACATCGATGGAGAAAAGATGTCCAAATCCATCGGCAATGTCATGAAAGCCAAAGACGTCATCGATAAGATCGGGGCCAATACCGTCCGTTGGATGATGTTGTCGGTCCATTACCGTGCTCCGCTCAACATTGCCGATGAAGTCATTGAACAGGCCAATGCGGAACTACAAAAAGCCCAGGCCATTTTAAGACAAGTCGAGATCCGTTATGAACTGGCCGATCAAACGATCACCCCGATGACGGATGACGACTTTACGACTCAATTTCTGCAGGCAGTCTCGGATGATCTCAATACCCCCAACGGGATGAAGATCATCTTTGACGTCATCAAAGCCCTCAATCAGGATCAGCGTCAGAAAAACATCGATGAGACAGTCCTGCTTAAACATTACGGTGCTTTACGGATGATGCTGAATACGCTGGGCATCGATTTGCAGCCCATCACCCTGACTCAAGATCAAAAGACCCTTTTTGCTCAGTGGAATCAAGCAAAAGCTGAGAAGGATTTCGATAAAGCGGATGTCTTCCGTAAAGCCTTGATCCAGCAGCAATTGTTATGATGCACCCCGATTTGCTCAACGGATCCGCACTGGCCTTCATCGGCGATGCGGTCTTGAGTTTATACGTCCGTCAACATTTATTGGAATCCGGCTTGACCAAAGCCAAAGAACTGCAGGAAACCAGCACGAAATACGTCAGTGCCAAAGCACAGTCTAAATTCGTACAGACTTTACTGGCTGAAAATGCGCTCAGTGACGAAGAACTGGTGATCTATAAGCGGGGAAGAAATCATCGCAGCGACAGTATTGCGAAAAACGCGGATGTGGTGACGTATCGACAAGCCACCGGTTTTGAAGCCTTGATCGGCTACTGGTATCTGACCCAAAATGAAACACGTTTGAAACAGATTTGGGACCAAATGAAAACTACCATTTAGGAGAAGTATGGCACAATACATCTACGGGAAGAACGTTGTTAAGCAATGGATTCTCAATCACAACAAAATTCATCGTCTTTATCTCAGTAAGGATAAGACCGATCAGGAAATCCGCCTCATGGCTCAAAAAGAAAACCTGACGATCGTCCTTTTGACCAACAAGGAATTCGAACGCTTCGAAGGAGTGCATCAGCACGTCGTGGCCGAGATCGATGACTTCAAGACCTATACCCTGAAAGAAGTGACAGACACCCTGTCCGACAGCGCTTTGCTGATCATTCTGGATGGTCTTGAAGATCCTCACAATCTGGGTGCTATTTTACGAACGGCCGATGCGACCGAAGTCGATGGGGTCATCATCCCCAAACACGGCTCGGTCCGCTTGACCCCAACGGTCGCCAAGGTGTCTACCGGCGCGATCAACACGGTCAAGACCATCGAGGTCGTCAACCTGACTCAGACGGTGGAGACTTTGAAAAAGCAGGGATTTTGGATCTTTGGGGCCGAGTTCAGTCCCAAAGCCATTGATTACCGCAAAGCCAACTATAAAGGCAAAGTCTGTCTTGTGATCGGGTCTGAGGGGAAGGGGATATCCCCGCTCTTGCTTAAGCATGTTGATGTCATCGTTAAATTGCCGATGCATGGTCAAGTGACCTCATTGAATGCCTCGGTCAGTACAGCTGTTTTGCTTTACGAAATACTCAACCAACGCCATCCCCTCCAATAAATCCAAAGGAGGAAGGGATTTTGAATGCGTCTGTCAGCGATTACGAATTGATTTACTATGTCAGACAAAATGATGAGGAAAGCCAGTCTTTGCTCATTCAGCGTTATCACAGAACGATCTGGGCCATCATTCACAGCTTGGTGCCTGCACCCAAACCGGCCTACATCGATTTGGATGATCTGTATCAGGAAGGCATGATCGGCTTATTGGAAGCCGTCAACAACTACAAAGAAAACATGGATGCCAGCTTCGGTACTTTTGCCCGGGTCTGCGTAGAACGGGAGATCCGTTCACTTCTACGTAAATACCGCTCCGGTTCCTACAGCCTGCTTTCCAATGCGGTGAGCTTGGACATGAGCGTGTCCGAAGACGAAAACATCGTCCTTATGGATACCGTCGCCTGTCCTAAAAATGACTTCAATCCGGTGTATGCGAGCTACGTGTCCTGGGCACAGGATCAGGTCCCGTTTATCCGAAAAACCCTGAACGAAACAGAGTGGAAAGTCTATCAATTGCATTGCCTGGGATACAGTTATAAGGAAATCAGTAAAGCCGTATCTTGCAGTGAAAAAGATGTCGATAACATCCTTCAGAAAATCAAGAAGAAACTCCCCACACTGTTTGACACTTAAACCGTGTTATGTTAGAGTAAATAAGCAACTAAGGGAGAACTGATGGCTGAGAAAAGCAAGAATGTCATATTAACATGTAGTATTTGCTTAAATCGCAACTATTCGACCCGTCGTAACAAAACCTCTGCGGGAACCCGTTTGGAATTGATGAAATTCTGTAAACACTGCAACAAGCAGACCCTGCATAAGGAAACCAAGTAGGAGGCAATCTATGCTGAAGTGGTTTAGTCTCTCAGGTATCTACACTGAAATCAAAAGAATCCGCTGGCCCAAGGGGGCTGAATTAGGCCGTAATGTCTCGATCGTATTGGTATTTACGGTCGCTTTCGGACTCTTTTTCGTCTTTACGGAATTCGTAATCTCTTTCTTACTGAAATGGATCGGGATCATTGCCTAACATGACAGAATCTAAACAATGGTATGTCGTTAATACCTATTCCGGCCACGAAAACAGAGTCAAGGAAAACCTTGAAGCCCGTGTTGAATCTTTCGGGATCCAAGATGTCATCTTTAAGATCCTAGTGGCTGAAGTAGAAGAAATCGAAGTCAAACCCAACAAGAAACCTGTTGCTAAAATGACCAATCTTTTCCCTGGTTATCTGTTTGTTCAGATGATCATGACGGATGAAGCCTGGTACATCATTCGTAATACCCCAGGGGTCACCGGATTTATCGGTTCCTCAGGCGGCGGTGCAAAACCGTTTCCGGTCTCTGAAGAAGAGATGGAAAACATCTTCAAACGTTTGGGCATTTCCGAGATCGCAGTCATCGTCAGTTTCGCGGTCAAAGACAGAGTACGCATCACCAACGGTCCGTTCTCCGGCATGGAAGGCACAGTCGAATCCATGAACAACGATCTTCAGACAGCAGCCGTCTTGATCAATTTGTTCGGACGTGAGACCCCAACCGAAATCGCCTACATCGACTTAGAAAAAGTAGACCTTTAACACCCGACAGGGTGTTTTTTTATGATTGACTGGGTTTGCAGGATAGTGTACAATGAGTAAGCCTATTATGGGCAAATACGTGGGAGGACGTCAACGTCCGATTTAACCGCGGCTTTCATTCAATAAGGAGGAATGTACAGTGAGTAAAAAAATTACTAAGATCGTCAAGCTGCAATTCCCTGCCGGCGGAGCACGCCCAGGACCAGCATTGGCCTCTGCTGGGGTCAATATGCCTCAGTTCTGTGCCGCATTCAACGATGCGACACGTGAGAAGGCTGGGGACATCGTTCCAGTCATCATCACCGCTTTTGAAGACAAATCGTTTACATTCGTATTAAAGACCGTTCCGGCTTCTGTCATGCTGTTAAAAGCTGCCAAAGTTAAAAAAGGTTCCTCAAATGCGAAAACCACGAAGGTCGGTAAGATCAGCGTAGCTGAATTACAAGAAATTGCAGAATACAAAATGCCTGATTTGAATGCGAATGATGTTGAAGGTGCCATGGCGATCATTGCCGGCACTGCCAAAAACATGGGCATTGAAATCGAAGGCTACAAGAACTAGGAGGCAACATGGCTAAAACAGGTAAAAAGTATTTAGCGGCTGCCAAACTGGTAGACCACGAAAAACGTTATGAAATCACAGAAGCGATCGCGCTTCTCAAGAAGACCTCATTTGAAAAATTCGATTCTTCCGTTCAGTTGTCTTTGAACTTGAACGTTGACCCGCGTCATGCCGATCAGCAGATCCGTGGTGCTGTCGTATTGCCTAACGGTACCGGCAGAAGCCAAAAGGTCTTGGTCGTTACACAAGGTCCTAAAGAAAAAGAAGCCTTGGAAGCCGGAGCAGATTTCGTCGGCAACAAGGAAATCCTTGAAAAAGTAAAAGGCGGATGGTTCGATTTCGACATCATCGTCGCTACCCCGGATATGATGGGCGAATTGGGTAAATTAGGGAAGATCTTGGGTCCTAAAGGCTTGATGCCGAATCCTAAGACCGGAACCGTTACCATGGATGTCGCCAGAGCTGTTAAAGACATCAAAAAAGGGAAAGTCGAATACCGTGTCGACAAAGAAGGCAACATCTCCGTATTATTCGGAAGAGTCTCCTTCACTGAAGAACAATTGGCGGAAAACTTGGTTACCCTGATGGATCTGATCCGTAAGGCTCGCCCGGCTGCTGTCAAAGGCCACTACATGAAAAACGTCGTTATCTCTACGACCATGGGTCCTGGCATCAAGATTACCCACGAATAAATCAGAAACGTTCACGAAAGTGGACGTTTTTTTATCCCCGGACACAATGCTTTGTTTTTTGTGATCAAAACACAGATTCGTGTGAAATTCGCCACACTATGGTCACAATGTCCAGATAAACTGTCCTCAGTGTAAAACTCAAGGAGCGTTTATGAAAATGAATTGGGTCAAGCTTTTGCTTGATGTCGTAATGGCCGTGTTGTTGTTTACCTTATTCAGTACGTCGTTTGCCGGACTGACCTTTCATGAGATCTCAGGTCTGGTGATCTTTGGACTGGTCCTCTTTCATCTTATTCTGAACTGGAAATGGATCTGGGCTTTCACTAAGAAACTCTTCAGTAAAGGCATCCCGCTGAAGACCCGTTTCGGTTATCTTCTCAACGTCCTCTTATTGATCAGTTTCACCATGATCATCGTGACCGGCATCATGATTTCCAAGGTGGTGTTGGTCGGATTCTTGCCTCGGTTCGCCAATGTGCAGGGGTTGCATTATTTCTTCTCAGCGCTCTCTTTAGTGTTGGTCGGGATCCATACCGGACTGCATTGGGCCTTCATCAAAGCCATGTTTGCCAAAGTCATCAAACTGCCGGCTCAGGTGTCCAGAGTCTTGGGTGCCCTAGTGTTGGTATCCATCTTGGCCTTTGGCAGTGTCAGTCTGGTCACCAGCCGCTTCACCCAGTGGTTAGCCGGAGGCATCGTTGGAACAACTTTAAACGGTTCTGAACTTGAAGGCAAAGGCCAAGGGCGTCATCAAGGCGGTAATCCTCCACTTGGCAACAATGGTGAAACGCTGGAAAGACCCGAAGGCACACCAGGGTTTGGTGATCGCGGCGGCAGAGAAGGCGGATCACTGGAAGGCTTAAGCGTGGTAGCCCAACTTGGATCGATCATGGTTCTGATCGCCGTGCTGACTGCCACAACAGAGACCTTATTGATCAAACGCAAGAAAAAGAAAGTTGTCGCGCCTGAATAACCCACCCCGACCGGATGGCTCTTCCCCCATGAGAGTCTCCTGTCTTTGCGAAAGCGGATCCTTGATCTGCTTTTTTTTGTGTAATCCAGTTTTTGAGCTATAATAAAGGCATTGTGGAGGGTGTGTATGCGTAAATTCATCGAATATACCGTAAAGCTGATCTTGATCGTGTTGGTTTTATTGGGGTATCAGGCGCTTGTGCGTTATACCAACAATCAATACGCCAATACTTATGAAATCTGGTGGGGTTATCTCAGTTATGCGATCTTGGTGCTCAGCCATCTGGCCTGTGGGATGATCATGGCCTACAACGAACGCAAATCCGGGAAAGCCGGAGTCACCAAGTTTGTTTTGTTTTTGATTGCGGCGATTTTGATTGCCTATCCATTTAGTGGCATAAACATTACCCTCATTCAAAATCAAACCATGCTTCAGGAATTGGTCCGAGTTTTGGCGGTCACCTTTGGGATCTTGCTGACGGGCATCAAACTCTAGAACTTCTGCTTGACTTTATCTTTTAATCCTATAGAATAAGTAGTGTTCAATATACCACAGACAGCAACTGCCGATAAACTGGCTTAATTCGTTGCCGAGGTAAAAGTTACAGTAACTTTTTACTCGTGTCTATGGCACGGGTTTTTATTTACTCAAGGTATGTTGAGAAAAACAAGGAGGTAAGTCTATGAACCAATCGATACTCGATCATAAGAAGGCCATGGTTGTTGAAGTTTCCGAGAAACTGAAATCATCCAAATCCGCCATCGTTGTCGAATATCGCGGGCTGTCCGTCAAGGAAGTCACCGACCTTCGTCGTGAGCTGCGCAAAGATGGAATCGAATTCAAAGTCTATAAGAATTCATTCGCACAGCGTGCTGCTACCGATCTCGGTTATGACAAATTGAGCGCATCCCTCAGCGGACCTAACGCCATCGCCTTCGGTGATGACGCTGTGGCCCCAAGCCGCATTTTGGCGAAATTCGCTAAAAAGCACAAGAAGTTGGTTTTGAAAGGCGGCGTAGTTGAAGGCACAGTGCTGGATGCTGTACAAGTCGCTGAAGTTGCTGCTTTGCCTGGAAGAGAAGGCATGTACTCGCAGATCTTGGGGATGTTACAATCACCGGTCCGCAACTTCGCCTACGCTTTACAGCAAATCGCCGACCAGAAGTCTGTTTAATTAAACAAGGAGAAAAAACATGGCTAAATTAAATGCACAAGATGTAATTGCTTCCTTAAAGGAAATGACCATTCTCGAATTGAATGAACTCATCAAAGCAATTGAAACCGAATTCGGTGTCAGCGCTGCTGCACCTGTCGCTGCTGCTGCTGCAGTAGTCGAAGCTGCTCCTGCCGGACCGGTAGAAGTTGATGTTATCTTGAAAGAAGTCGGACCTTCAAAAGTCGGCGTCATCAAGGCTGTTCGTGAAATCACCGGCTTAGGCTTGGTTGAAGCGAAGGGCTTGGTCGATAAAGCTCCGATGGCTATCAAAGAAAAAGTTAAACCTGAAGAAGCTGCTGAATTCAAGAAGACGCTTGAAGCAGCCGGCGCTGTTGTCGAAATTAAGTAATCCGGTCACTGAAAAGTGCTGGTGAAACTTGACTCACTACTTTAAAAACTCAGAAAACACACCCAGTAACCGGAGAGAACTGACTCTCCGGTTTTTGGGCCTTGATTTGACCTTTATCAGCGATGATGGGATCTTTTCAAAGTCCAAACCGGATGAAGGCTCACTCTTGTTGGCGCAAAGCGCCATCGAAGAAAAGCTGACAGGCCGGATCCTGGATATGGGCTGCGGTTATGGATTAGTGGGCTTACTGGTCAAGAAATTCAATCCTGAGATTACGATCGAAGGCATTGACGTTAATATCAAAGCCGTGGAGTGTGCCAAGGAATCTGCCGCAAGGTTAGAACTGGAAGCAAGCTATGCGGTCAAAGACGGAAGGGAAGATCTGGATGGCCTGTATGATTGCATCCTCTTGAATCCGCCCATCCGTACCGGAAAAACAACCATCTTCGAATTGTACCGCAATGCCTACAGGCATTTGAAACCTCAAGGGTCCCTGATCATCGTGATCAGACGGCAACAAGGTGCGGCCTCCAGCTTCAAAGAACTGCAGTCGATTTTTCCAGCCGTTTCGAGAATCAAGATTCATAAAGGTTATGAAATACTGAAATCTGTAAAAGATTGACTTATTGAATAAACTTTGGTAATATAATAAATTGCATAACTAACGAAATTAAACGGGATTTTAAGCCCTTTTAAGCGTTATGAGACACTTCGAAAGGATGGCGCGCATGAAAAAACAAGAATCCTACCGTATCACGCAATATGGTAAAAAGGCAGCACGTCGAGACTATTCCAAAGTCAGCGGCACCCTCGATCTACCAAATCTGGTTGAAATCCAGACCGACTCCTTCAGCTGGTTTGCCAAAGAAGGCATCAAGGAAGTATTCCAGGAAATTTACCCCATCGTCAATCACGGGGAAAATGTCCGTTTGGATTTTATCTCCTTCGAGTTTGCGGAACCCAAGTATAGCGTTGGGGAATGCAAAGAAAGGGAGGCGAATTACGCAGCTCCCTTAAAAGCGCACATGAAGCTGGAAATTTTAAATAACGCCACCGGTGAAATCACCGAACGTCACGAAGATGTATTCTTGGGAGAATTCCCGCTGATGACTGAAACCGGAACCTTCATCATCAATGGGGCAGAACGTGTCATCGTCTCCCAGATCGTCCGTTCACCCGGAGCTTATTACTACTATGAACCGCTTAAAGACAAAGTCGGCAATCAACAGGACAAATACAATTCAGAACTGATTCCTTCCAGAGGAACCTGGCTTGAATTCATGTCCGCCGTCAAGAAAACGACCGCGGCTTCCAAAGCATCTGCTTCGGAAAACAACTTCGCCGATTCTGACTTCCAGATCAACGTTTCCATTGACCGTAAACGTAAGATCCTGTCCTCTATCTTATTTAAAGCCATCGGCTTCTCTTTCGATACCGAAAAAGCAGAAGATGCTTATGATACCACGGCCTTCAGAACTTTCTTAAGTGCTTTGGGCTATAACACCAATCGCCAGGACATCTTTGGCGATGAGCGTGAATTCATCAACCATTACCTGTTGATGTTTACGTCGTTCTTCGGGGAATACCCGGATATGATCAATACCTTATTGTCTGATAAAGTCAGAACCACCCGCGAAGCCCTGTATGACATCTACAACAATCAGCGCGCGGATGAAATCGCCACCGAAGAAGGGGCCAAGAATCTGATGAAGTCCAAGTTCTTCGACAACCGTCGTTATGACTTGACCAAAGCCGGCCGTTATAAACTGGGCAAAAAGCTCAGCGTCGTCGATCGTATGGTCGGCAACAAACTGGCCATGGACATCAAAGATACCCAAGGCAACATCGTTCTTAAAGCCGATACCTTTGTCGATCGTGAAGAAAAAGCCATCTTGCTTAACGTCTTGAACAAAGGCTTGTATATGCAGGCGTTCCCGTTCAATCCATATTTCAGTTTTCCGGAAGCCGTCCAAATCAACACCGTTGATCGGGATGCCTTGGTTGGCCGTATCTTGGCCGTCTCTGTCGATCTCAATGACGTCGTCCTTGAGAAAGGCATGGTCATCACCGAAGAAGATGCCGTTGCTTTAGGCAGCGTCGTTGAAACGGTCCAAGTCTATGAAGGCCTCATCGCCCGCAAACTGACCCTCAACAAAGCCAACTTCAACAGCGTCATGTCTTATGGACAGCGCCTCTTCGTCATCGGCCGTATCCTGGTCGGCGGCAAAGACATCATGAACCATGAAGAAGTCCTGGTTCCTGCGTTTGAACCTTCCAAAGACCGCATGGTCCTTTCCATCGAAAAAGAACGCGATCTCAAGATCGCCCTGGACGATGAAATGGGCGAATGCTGGTTGGTCGGAACGGCTGTTCAGCAAGTCTACGTCAAAGCCAAAGAAACCGAAGACATCATCAAGATCATCGGGACCGATCCTTTATTAGTTAAGAAGACCGTCACCATGAGCGACATGATCGCATCCTATGACTATCTGTTGAACCTGCACACCGGTGTGGGCGAAACCGATGATATCGATCAGCTGGGTAACCGCCGTATCCGTACGGTCGGCGAATTGATCCAGAACCAATTCCGTATCGGGCTTTCCCGTATGGAACGCGTCGTTAAGGAAAGAATGTCCATCAATGCCGATTTGGGCGGATTAACCCCGAAGTCATTGACCAACATCCGTCCGTTGACCGCTGCCATCAAAGAATTCTTCTCCTCTTCTCAGCTCTCCCAATTCATGGATCAAACCAATCCCTTGGCTGAACTGACCAATAAACGCCGTATCTCTGCCTTGGGCCCGGGCGGTTTGACCAGAGAACGCGCCGGCTTTGAAGTCCGTGACGTTCATGCGTCCCACTATGGCCGTATCTGTCCGATCGAAACCCCTGAAGGTCCTAACATCGGCTTGATCTCCAACTTAACCTCATATGGCCGTGTCAACGAATACGGATTCATTCAGACGCCGTACCGTAAAGTCCTCAAAGACGGCACCGTATCCGATGAAGTCATTTACTTGTCTTCTGATGATGAAATGGACTACAACATCGCTCAGGCGAATGAAGTCGTCGATGGCAGCTTGGCTCATGATGAAGTCGTCGTCCGTTACAAAGGCGACCACATCAAGGTCCTCAAGGATCAAGTTGAACTCGCTGACGTTTCTCCGAAACAGATCGTTTCCGTTGCGACAGCCTGTATCCCGTTCTTGGAAAATGATGATGCCTCCCGTGCTTTGATGGGTGCCAACATGCAGCGTCAGGCGATTCCTTTGCTTCGTCCGCGTTCTCCGTATGTCGGAACCGGTATTGAACACCGTATCGCAGCTGACTCCGGCTCTGCCGTCATTGCCCATCATCAAGGCTTAGTCACCTATGTCGACGCCAACAAAGTCGTCGTCACTGCCGATGATGGTGAACACACTTACGATTTAATGAAATTCAAACGGTCCAACCAAGGGACCTGCATCAATCAGACCCCGTTAGTTCGTAAGGGTGAAATGGTTGAACGCGGGGATGTCTTGGCGGATGGGCCTTCCATGCAGCAAGGCGAATTGGCTTTGGGCCAAAACGTCAAGATCGCGTTTATGACCTGGTACGGCTATAACTATGAAGATGCCGTCATCATGTCTGAACGTCTGGTCAAAGATGATGTCTATACCTCGATCCACATCGAAGAATACGACCTTGAAGTCCGTGATACCAAATTGGGCGATGAAGAAATCACCCGTGATATCCCCAACGTCTCCCAAGACGCCTGCCGTCATCTGGATGCCCAAGGCATCGTCATGATCGGGGCAGAAGTCAAAGAAGGCGACATCCTGGTCGGTAAAGTCACTCCGAAAGGCCAAAGCGAAATTTCTCCTGAAGAAAAGCTGCTCTTGGCGATCTTTGGAGACAAGTCCCGCGAAGTCAGAGACAACTCCTTAAAAGTTCCTCACGGCGGCAGCGGTATCGTTCAAGCCGTCAGAATCTTCGATCGTGAAGACGGTCATGATCTGGCGCCGGGCGTCAAGCGCGTCGTCAAAGTTTACATCGTTCAAAAACGTAAGATCTCCGAAGGGGATAAGATGGCCGGCCGTCATGGCAATAAGGGCGTCATCTCCAAGATCTTGCCGGTTGAAGATATGCCGTTCTTACCGGATGGCAGCCAAGTCGACATCATGTTGAATCCGTTCGGCGTGCCTTCCCGTATGAACATCGGACAAGTTTTGGAAATCCATTTGGGGATGGCGGCTGAAAAACTGGGCGTGAAGTTTGCGACCCCGGTCTTCGACGGCATCAACAATGAAGAACTCAAAGACATCATGCGTGAAGCGGAGATGACCGAAGACGGTAAGACCATCTTGTTTGATGGCCGTACCGGCGAACAATTCGACGAACGCATCTCTGTCGGCGTCATGTATATGATCAAGTTGGCCCACATGGTCGACGATAAACTGCATGCCCGTGCCACCGGTCCGTATTCCTTGGTTACCCAACAGCCTTTGGGCGGTAAAGCCCAAAACGGCGGTCAGCGTTTCGGGGAAATGGAAGTCTGGGCTTTAGAAGCCTATGGCGCCCTCCAGCACCTTACAAGAAATCCTCACCATCAAATCCGATGACATCATGGGCCGTACAAAGACCTATGAAGCCCTCATCAAGGGCAAGGATATCCCTGAACCGGGCGTTCCTGAATCCTTTAGAGTCCTCAAGCATGAACTCAATGCCTTAGGCATCGATGTCAAGCTCTTGGATGAAGACAAACAAGAAGTCGTTATGAAGAAGATCGAAGTCGAAGACAACTCCGTATTGGATGTTGAACCCGTCTTGCCGACTGAACTCGGTCTGGACGATGAAGACATTCCTGAAGGGATCGAAGAAGAAGATGAGATCCCTGAAGCCGCCGTTGTCGGTGCCGATGATCTGGACCAGGAGGATTAAGCATGAGTATCAACAATTTTGCCTCTATCCAAATCGGTTTAGCTTCTCCTGATCGCATCCGCGAGTGGAGCCATGGGGAAGTCAAGAAACCCGAAACAATCAATTACCGTTCCCAAAAACCGGAACGGGACGGTTTATTCTGCGAAAAGATTTTCGGTCCTTCCAAGGACTGGGAATGTTACTGCGGCAAGTATAAGAAAGTCCGTTATAAAGGGGTCGTCTGTGACCGCTGCGGTGTCGAAGTCACCAAGAGTTCCGTCCGTCGTGAACGCATGGGCCACATCGAACTGGCAGCGCCGGTCGCCCACATCTGGTATCTCAGAGGCATTCCTTCAAGAATGAGCTTACTCTTGGGCATTTCTCCCAAGAACCTCGAAGAAGTCGTTTACTTCGTATCCTGGGTCGTCATCGATGCCGGAGATACCGATCTTTCCTACAAACAAATCATTTCCGAAAAGGAATACAGAGACTACACCCGTGAATTCGGGGTGGGCTCTTTCGTCGCGAAGACCGGGGCCGAAGCCGTCAAGGAACTCCTTGAACGAATCGACCTGGCCAAAGAACACCGCGGCGTCATCGAAGAACTGAAAGACGCCCAAGGCGACAAGCGCAAGAAACTGATCAAGCGTTTGGAAACCATCGATGCCTTCAGAAACTCCGACAATGAACCGGAATGGATGGTACTTACCGTTCTTCCAGTCATCCCGCCGGATCTCAGACCGATGCTGCAGCTGGATGGCGGCCGTTTTGCCACCAGCGATCTGAATGATCTCTACCGTAGAGTCATTACCAGAAACAGCCGTTTGAAGAGACTGATCGAAATGGGCACTCCGTCCATCATCGTCCAGAATGAAAAGCGTATGCTTCAGGAAGCCGTCGATGCCCTCATCGACAACGGCCGCCGTTCCAAACCGATCGCCGGTGCCGGACAGCGTCCGCTGAAATCCCTCTCCCACAGTTTAAAAGGGAAACAGGGTCGTTTCAGACAGAACTTGTTGGGTAAACGTGTCGACTTCTCCGGACGTTCCGTTATTGCGGTCGGACCGGATCTGCGCATGTTTGAATGCGGTATCCCTCGTGAAATGGCCATTCAGCTCTTTAAGCCGTTTGTCATCAACGAAATGGTTCACCGTCAACTGACTTCCAATCCGAAATCCGCTGAAAAACTGATCGAAAGACAGGACCCGCGTGTTTGGGACGTCGTCGAAGACGTCATCCACAATCATCCGGTGCTCTTAAACCGTGCGCCGACCTTGCATAGACTGGGCATCCAAGCCTTCATGCCGAAACTGGTTGAAGGAAGAGCCATCCGTCTGCATCCCTTGGTCACGCCGGCCTTCAATGCCGACTTTGACGGCGACCAGATGGCTGTCCACGTGCCTTTGAGCGAAGAATCCAGAGCTGAAGCCGAAGTGCTGATGCTGGGTTTCCAACAACATCCTGGGCCCGAAAGACGGTAAGCCGATCGTTACCCCGTCCCAAGACATGGTCATGGGCAACTTCTACCTCAACATGGAAGAAACAGCCGCTGAATTCGTAGCCAAAGCCGAGCTTTTGAAAGCTTTGGGCGATTTGACGGATACAAACTCTGGAATCGTTTTGCCGACAACGAAGGTCACATCTATAAAGACATCAATGAAGCCTTGATGGCGTATGAATCCAAAGAGATCCATATCCACACCCGCATTGCCGTCAGAGCCAGATCCCTGCGCAAAGACAGCTTCACGCCTTCTCAGAATGCGTCTTATCTCATCACCACCGTCGGGAAACTGATCTTCAATGAAATGTTCCCCAGCGATCTGCCTTACATCAACGAAGTCTCGAAAGAAAACTTCATTTCTACCCCGCAGCGTTTCTTCGTCCCACTGGGCGAAAACGTCAAGAAATACATCCAATCCCTGAAGATCTCCAATGACTTCAAGAAGAAGGATCTGGGAACCATCATCGCTGAAGTCTTCAACCGTTACGGTACGTCAAAAACATCCGAAATCCTTGATAAGATCAAAGACAACGGCTTTAAGTATTCGACCATTGCCGGGATGACGGTCGCCTTAAGCGACATCGTCGTATCCCCCAACACCGCTTCCTTGGTTGAACAAGGGAAGATCAATGAAGCCAGACTGATGGATCTCCGTCAGACCGGCCGTTTGACCCCGCGTGAGTGGGAACGTCACGTCACCATTCTGTGGGATCGCATCAAATCCGACATCGGGAAAGACTTAGAAGCCCACTTGCCTCGTAAGAACCCCATCAACATGATGAAAACTTCCGGAGCGCGTGGTAATGCGTCTCACTTTACCCAGTTGGCCGGGATCCGTGGTCTGATGGGTAAACCGATCTCATCCACCAAATCCCATCAGGCTGAAACCTCCCAAAACATGGAAGGCAAGAAGCGTGAATTCAGAAGCTTACTGAAAGAACATTATTTGGATTTCGCCCTTGAACCGGCTGAACTCATCCTGATCAAGGAAAGAGAAGAAGCCATCAAAGTCGCCGAAGACCTCAAGAAAACCAAGCTCTATGAACTCTATGAAGATTTCAAGGCCTTGGATGTCTATACTCAAGTCAAACACCTCAATGCCTATGCCGTCGACCTCAACGTCAAGGCCCGCAAGAAGGTCCAGGCTGCGGTCGAAAGACTGCAGAGTGCCAACGAACTCGATCAGGAAACCGTCTTGTCGATGATCAAGAATGACGCTGTCAAAGGCGATCATGCCTTTGCGATCACGACTCAAAACGAAGCCATCAAAGTCGCCAAGAACGAATTTGAACAAGGATTCGACAAGCTCACCATCAACTTCATGGGCCGCAACAGCACTGATGAACTGATCGTTCAGCTCGACAAAGCCTTGTGGATCAAAGACCAAAAAGACAGCATTGCCTTGCGTCTGGATCAGAAAAACCCTTTTATTTTGTCTAAACTGGATGAAAAACAACTCAAACAGGCTGACAAGAAACAAGGCTTGGTCGATCTGGCCAAGACCTTGCTGACCAACACCTTGACCAAAGAAGACCTGGCTCAGGCTTCCTTGTATGACAACGTGAAGTTCCTGTTGAAGAAACAAAACCCGATCGTACTCAACGTCTTGTCCGATCGTGAAAAGATCACCCTCAAGTCCGAAGGGGACAAACACATCGATGCGATCGCCTTCGACGTCGTGGATGACAACCGTGTCATTCAATCCGTCAACAAGATCAAGATGCTGTGTGAGATCCCGGTCGTATTGCTGGATCACTTCACCTTGGCTTCCAAGTTTGTTGAACGCAACTTCACCAAACAGGAAATCGAAGCCTTAGGCAAAACCAAACAAGCTTATGATGACCTCGCCCGCAAGATCTTTGATGAAAAAGCGGATCTGGGTCTGTTGAAGTATGCCGATCCTCTGAAGAATTTTACTTCCGTCTTGTCTGAAGACCTCAAGACCAGATCAGCTGAACTCTTGGCCACCTGTGACGAAGCCGTCCAAGCCAAAGCCAAAGCCCTTCTGGAAAATGCCCCGTTGGATGAATTTGCCTGGGATGAATTTGTCTTAGAAACCTACACCAACCACAAACCGGCCATCGACAAGCTCTATTATTCTGTTCAATACGCCAAGAAACTCAACGAAGTTCAAAAAGCGCTCAACGGTCTCTTCAAAGAAGTCGTTAAAACGCGGCTTGAGCCCGGAAAACGTGTCTGAAGCGGTCAAAGTTTCTGCCTTGAGTCTCAACACCCAAGACATCAAAGCCTTGTTTGAAGCCGCAGAAGCGTTCTATGACAAAGCCATCAAGCTGACCCATGACTATGTGGAAACCCCGGAATCCCTCTTCAAATATGTCCAGTCCAAATCGGCCGGCGAAGAGAAGAAGGATGAAAAAGTCATCGGAAATGCCTTGAGCAATCTCTCCAAAGCGGAAGCTCGCTATATTCCTTCCGTCTTCGAAGTGCCCATTTATTCCTCGTTCCGTAAGGGACTCAACGTATCCGAATTCTTTATTTCGACTCACGGCGTGCGTAAAGGCTTGACCGATACCGCCTTGAAGACCGCTGAATCAGGCTACCTGACCAGACGTCTGGTCGATGTTGCCCAAGATGTCATGATCGTCGAAGAAGACTGCGGAACCGATACCGGTTACGTCGTCGAAGACATCAGAGACCGCAAAAACAACACCGTCATCGAAGAACTCAAAGACAGACTCATCGGCCGTTACGCCAAAGAAGACATCATCAATCCTAAGACCGGTGAAGTCATGGTCGAAAGCGATGAATACATCTCAGAACCGATGGCGACCTTGATCGTCGAAGCCGGCGTCAAGAAAACCAAGATCAGAAACGTCTTTACCTGTAAGGCAACAGACGGCATCTGTGTCAAGTGTTACGGACGTAACCTGGCTACCGGGAAACCGGTCGAAGTCGGTGAAGCCGTCGGGATCATGGCTGCCCAATCCATTGGGGAACCGGGTACCCAGCTGACCATGCGTACCTTCCATACCGGAGGGGTCGCTGCCGCTGAAGGGGGAGACATCACGCAAGGCTTGCCTCGTGTTGAAGAACTCTTTGAAGCAAGACGTCCGAAACGTCCGGCCATCTTAGCCAAGATCTCCGGCATCATCTCCGCCATCGAATCCGTCAACACGGACTTCTTCGATCGCGAAGAAAACGATGCTAAGGAACTCTTGATTCGTATCGACGTCACCAACCAGAATACCAATGAAGTCGTGTCGCACTTTGCGTCATTGACTCAGCATATCCGCCAGGATCTCAAGAAGGGCGAATACGTCGACGCCGGGGAAAACCTGACCGATGACCACATCGATCCGAAAGAACTCCTGGAAGTCGGCGGTGTTGAAAGCGTCCAGTTCTACATCATGAAAGAAGTCAAGAAGGTCTATCAGTCCCAAGGGATCGAAATCTCCGACAAACACCTCGAAGTCATGATCAGACAGATGCTGCGCAAAATCGTCATCACCGATGGCGGCGATGCCCACCTCTCGATCGGCATGCAGATGAGCATTTCCCACATCACCCGTTTGAACCAAAAGGTCCTGCTGAGCGGTAAAGCCCCGGCAGCCTTCAAACCGTTGTTGTTGGGGATCTCCAAATCTTCCGTTGAAACCGATTCCTTCCTGTCGGCGGCTTCCTTCCAGGAAACCACCAAGGTCTTGACCGATGCTTCCATCAAAGGCAAGATCGATCATTTGAAGGGTCTGAAAGAAAACGTCATCATCGGTAAACGCATTCCGGCCGGAACCGGATCCAAAGTGGATCGCGAATCTTCCCGCCTGATCATGGCCAAAGCCAATGCGATGAAAGAAGCGCGCTATGCGAAAAACGCACGTCGCGAAGAAGAACAAAACTCCATGGAAATCCTGAGAGATCAGGAAAAATCCGACAAAGGCGAATAAGCACATGAAAACGGCTGGAAACAGCCGTTTTCTTTCTACTAATCATTGACAAGCGAACTCAAACGCATTAGAATATGAAGGCTTATCGATGAATGAGTTCCGCAATACGGAACATTACTTCAATAACGAAAGATGGCACACCCGGTAATGTGTGCAAGAAAGGGGTACGAAATGCCTACAATCAATCAATTGGTCAGCCAAGGCCGTACGAACAAAGTCTATAAATCAAAGTCACCTGCGTTAAACAGAGGCTTGAATACTTTGGAACGCCGTCCGACTGACATCTCCTCTCCGCAAAAACGTGGAGTCTGCACCCGTGTCGGTACCATGACACCAAAGAAACCGAATTCTGCTTTACGCAAATACGCCCGTGTCCGTTTATCCAACGGAATGGAAGTTACCGCGTATATCCCGGGAATCGGGCATAACCTTCAGGAACACAGCGTCGTCATGATCCGTGGCGGCCGTGTCAAAGATTTGCCTGGGGTCCGTTATCACATCATCCGCGGCACCTTAGACTGTGCCGGAGTCGACAACCGCAGACAGGGAAGATCCCTCTACGGTGCCAAGCGTCCTAAAAAGGCCGCTAAGTAAGAAAGGAGCGACAGAACATGCCAAGAAAAGGTTTTATAGCCAAAAGAGACGTCCTGATCGATCCGATCTACAACTCGAAACTGGTTACCCGCTTAATCAACAAAATCATGCTGGATGGGAAACGCGGCGTCGCTTCCAATATCCTCTATGATGCCTTCGATATGATCGAAGAAAAAACAGGTCGTCAGCCAATGGAAGTGTTTGAACAAGCACTCGCCAACGTCATGCCGATGCTGGAACTCAAAGCCAGACGCGTCGGGGGATCCAACTACCAAGTACCGGTAGAAGTCTCCGCTGAACGCAGATTGACTTTAGGCTTACGCTGGATCGTGAATTATTCCGTTTGAGAAATGAAAAAACGATGCAACAGCGTTTGGCCAACGAAATCGTCGATGCCGCTAACGGCACAGGCGCTTCCGTCAAGAAGAGAGACGACGTTCATAAGATGGCAGAAGCCAACAAAGCCTTCGCTCATTACCGCTGGTAAGATTGCGTCAGCGCTTAATTAAGGAGGTGACCCATTAATGGCACGTGAATATTCGTTATTTAACACTAGAAACATCGGCATCATGGCCCACATCGACGCCGGTAAAACCACTACGACCGAACGTATCCTATTCTATACAGGCAAAACCCACAAGATCGGTGAAGTGCACGACGGTGCAGCCACCATGGACTGGATGGCCCAAGAACAGGAACGCGGTATCACCATTACGTCTGCCGCAACCACCGCTGCGTGGAAAGGCAACCGCATCAACATCATCGATACCCCGGGACACGTCGACTTCACCGTTGAAGTAGAACGCTCCCTGCGTGTCTTGGATGGCGCCGTCACCTTACTGGATGGTAAGAATGGGGTCGAACCTCAGACTGAAACCGTTTGGAGACAAGCCACCAAATATAACGTTCCCCGTATCGTCTTCGTCAACAAGATGGATGCGACCGGTGCGGACTTCTACATGTCTGCCAAGACCTTGGTTACCCGTTTGGGTGCCAAAGCCACCCCGATCCAATTGCCGATTGGCGTTGAAAACTATTTCGACGGATTGGTCGACATCATCGAACGCAAAGCCAGAATCTTCTCAGGCGATAAGACCAAAGAAGATACCTTCGTCGAGATCCCGGCTGAAATGAAAGAATCCGTTGAAGAATACCGTGCTAAACTCATTGAGATGATCGCGGACTTCGATGAAGACTTCATGATGAAATTCTTGGAAGGTGAAGAAGTCACCGTCGAAGAAATCAAAGCCTGTATCCGTAAAGCCGTCATCACCGGTGAATTCTTTCCGGTCCTGTGCGGTGCTGCTTATAAAAACAAAGGCGTCACAGCCATGCTGGATGCCGTCATCGATTACCTGCCTTCTCCTTTGGATGTTCCGGCCATTGCCGGGATCAAAGAAGACGGGACCCCTGATGTCCGTCATCCTGACGATAAAGAACCGTTCTCAGCCTTGGCTTTCAAAGTCATGACTGACCCGTTCATCGGCAGACTGACTTACTTCAGAGTCTACTCCGGACAGATTTCTTCCGGATCCTACGTCTTCAACTCCACCAAAAACAACCGCGAACGTTTCTCCAGACTGGTTCAGATGCATGCCAATCACAGAAATGAAATCACAGAAGTCTTCTCCGGCGACATCGCTGCTGCCGTAGGGTTGAAAGACACCACCACAGGGGATACCCTCTGTGATGAAAAAGCCTTCATCATCCTTGAAAAGATGGTCTTCCCGGAACCTGTCATCAACATCGCCATTGAACCTAAAACCAAGGGCGAACTCGATAAGATGGGCGTCGCTTTACAAAAGCTGGCCGAAGAAGATCCAACCTTCAGAACGTATACCGATCCTGAAACAGGACAAACCATCATTGCCGGTATGGGTGAACTTCACTTGGACATCATCGTCGATCGTATGAAACGCGAGTTCAAGGTAGACGCCAATGTCGGGGCTCCGCAAGTCGCTTACCGTGAAACCATTCGCGGTACCGCCGAATGCGAAGGCCGCTTCATCCGTCAATCCGGCGGACGCGGTCAATACGGCCATGTCTGGATCAAATTCGAACCCAATGAAGTCGGCAAAGGATTCACCTTCGTCGATGCGATCGTTGGGGGAACCGTGCCTAAGGAATACATCAAGCCGACCATGGAAGGTCTTGCTGCAGCGCTGCCTAATGGGTTGATCGCCGGATACCCGGTCATCGACATCAAGGCAACCTTGTTTGACGGATCCTACCATGACGTCGACTCCTCAGAAATGGCGTATAAGATCGCTGCTTCCATGGCTTTGAAAGAAGCCGGAAGAAAGTGTAATCCGGTCATCCTGGAACCGATCATGTCCATCGAAGTCACAGCACCTTCTGAATACTTAGGTTCTGTCATGGGGGACGTCAGTTCCCGTCGCGGACAGATCAAAGATCAGGTTGAACGCGGTAACGCGACCATCGTCCAAGCAGAGATCCCTCTGTCAGAAATGTTTGGTTATGCGACCGATTTGCGCTCCTTTACTCAAGGCCGCGGGTCCTACTCCATGCAGTTTGACCACTATTCAGAAGTGCCTAAATCCATTGCTGAAAAAATCGCTAAAAAGAACGCTGAAGAAAAGTAATGGCTTGATTTTGGGACTTGTATAGAATAGAATAGAAGTGCTTACTAACAAAACCATATTAGGAGGAGAACAACTTATGGCAAAAGAAAAATTTGACAGATCCAAGCCGCACGTAAATATTGGAACCATCGGTCACGTCGACCACGGGAAAACTACGCTGACTGCTGCGATCACCCACTACCTGGCAAAATCCGGTGGTGCCAAAGAAATGAGATATGATCAGATCGATGGAGCCCCAGAAGAAAAGGCCCGTGGTATTACAATTAATACCGCTCACGTAGAATACCAGACGAAAGCCCGCCACTACGCACACGTAGACTGCCCGGGACACGCCGACTACATTAAAAACATGATTACCGGAGCTGCTCAGATGGACGGCGCGATCTTGGTCGTTGCTGCTACTGACGGACCGATGCCTCAGACCCGCGAACACATCTTGTTGGCGCACCAAGTCGGTGTTCCGTACATCGTTGTTTTCCTGAACAAATGCGACATGGTCGATGACGAAGAACTCATTGACTTGGTCGAAATGGAAGTTCGCGAACTCTTGAGCAAGAACGGCTTTGACGGCGACAATGCGCCTGTCATCCGCGGTTCTGCCTTAAAAGGCGGCGAAGGCGATCCGAAGTGGGAAAAATCCCTCCAGGAATTGATGGATGCTGTTGATTCATACATCCCGAATCCTTCCCGTGAAACCGACAAGCCGTTCATGATGGCTGTTGAAGACGTCTTCACCATTACCGGTCGTGGCACTGTTGCTACCGGACGTGTTGAACGCGGTCAGATCAAAGTTGGCGAAGAAGTTGAAATCATCGGTATCAAACCGACCCGCAAGTCTGTTGTTACCGGTTTGGAAATGTTCCGCAAATCGTTGGAATCCGCTATGGCTGGCGACAACTGTGGGGCTCTGCTCCGCGGCGTCAACCGTGAAGAAATCGAACGTGGCCAAGTTTTGGCTAAACCCGGTTCAGTTAAACCGCATACGACCTTTACCTGCCAAGTTTACGTTTTGAGCAAAGAAGAAGGCGGTCGTCATACACCGTTCGTTGCGAACTACCGTCCGCAATTCTACTTCCGTACCACAGACGTAACCGGCGTCATTAAACTGCCTGCTGGCGTTGAAATGGTTATGCCGGGCGACAACATCCAAATGGAAGTCGAATTGATTTCCCCGATCGCTGTCGAACAAGGAACCACCTTCTCCATTCGTGAAGGCGGCCGTACGGTCGGTGCCGGTAACGTCACCACCATCATTAAGTAGTCTTAAACACAAACTAAAAGCAACTCATTCGTGAGTTGCTTTTTTTTATTGAGGCTAAAAAAGAAACCTTTCGGTTTCTTAAGAGGATTCTCTTTCGTGGATGATGTAGGGCAGAAAAACCTGGACCTTGTCTTTGAATTTCTTATCGAAGATGCGTTTGTGCAGGTACTCCAGGGATTGATAACCCAACTGAAATCCGTTGACGTCGACACTGGTCAGATTCGGTTTGACCAGACTAGAATAGACCGTGTTGTCAAACCCGATGATGGCTTTGTCTTGGGGTACTTTAAAGCCTTGCTCCTGAAGTTCATCCAGGATCCCGCAGGCCATCAGATCAGAGGTCGCAAAGAATGCCGTGATCTTGGGATTCTTTTTCATTAAAAGCTTGGTGATGTCTCTGCCGGATTCATAACCGAAAGCGTGTTCTTGAAGATCGCTGAAAGTCGGTTTCAAGCCGTGTTTCGCCAAGACGTCGCAGTAAGCTTTGTATTTCATTTTCGTCGAGATGATGTCGGCCAAGCCGGCGTGGACAAAGGCGATGTGTTTGTGTCCCTTATCGATCAGTTTCTCGATCAGTTTGGTCGTGGCGTCATAATAATCGATCGAGAAATAGGAGGCGTCTGAATCCTGCAGGTATTCCACGACCTGAACCAAAGGATAGGTCGCATTGAGCGCATTGATCTCTTCAGTGGTCAGTGTATTGGTGATCAACAAGATCCCATCGACGAAATGAGATTTCAAGAGGTCAAGATAATGCTGTTCCCGTTTCTTATCGCCATAAGTCGTACAGATCAGTACGTTCATCCCGTTGGATTGGGCAAAGTATTCGATGCCTTGAACAATGGGCGAGAAGAAAGGGTTATCGACACTGTGCAGCATGATCAAAATCATGCCTGTGTGTTCTTTTCTCAGCAGTGAGCCCATGGCATTGGGCTGATATTTCAATCGCTCGATGGCGGACAACACGCGTTCTTTGGTTTCCGGAGACACATTGCCCGCATTGTTGATGACACGAGAGACGGTGGCTACGCTGACTTTGGCTAAAAATGCGACTTCATCGATGGTACTCATAACACTATTCTAACATTAAGTCGCTGTAAACGATTACATGATTTTGGTGTAGTTAATGTAAGGGCATTTATTTACAATGGACTTATAACCAAACAGGAGGGAAAAATGAAAAAACTGTTGGTCTTATTGTCTATCTTATTGACTATGGTCTCCATGACTGCTTGTGCCAAGAAAGAAACGATTGTTATTACTTGGAAACAAAACAAGCCGGAAATTGATGCTGCGATCCAAAAGTATGCTCAAACATACGAAAAGGAAACCGGAATCAAAGTTGTTGCTACATCATGCGGTGGTGATTCCTGTACGTTGGGTGATGTTCTGAAAGCGGATTACGCTGCCGGAACGATGCCTGATATCTTCCCGATCGATGGTATCGATGCTTACAAGCAGTGGTCTGCAATCATTGCGGATCTATCTTCAGAAGCTTGGGTTTCTCAGACTTCAGTCGCTTTCAAAGCTGAAGGAAAGACCGTTGGTTTCCCGGTTGCTGTTGAAGGCTGGGGCATGGCATACAACAAAGAACTGTTGACTGCTGCCGGTATCGATCCTAAGACATTGACGACCTATGAAGCTTATAAAGCCGCGTTCGCAACCTTGGATTCCAAGAAAGCCGAATTAGGCATTGATTCTGTTGTTTCGATGGTTGCCGGAACCAGCATGTACTGGGTTACCGCTCACCATAACTTCAACAGCTTATTGTCCAATGGCTTGCCTTACGGCGATCTGTCCGTCACCAATGCTTTATTGGCTGGTACTGTTGATCAAGCCCGTTTGGATTCCTATGCGAAATGGGTTGAATTGTTGTTCCAATATGCTGATCAGACGATCCTGACTACGGGAAACTATGATTCCCAAGTCGGTGCTTTCCTGAATAAGAAAGCTGTCTTCTTACACCAAGGCAACTGGGTCGATGGAAACTTGACCACAGCGACCTTCGACATGGCATTTGCGCCTCACGGCTCTTCTTCTACCGCAACCGATGGGATCTTCGTTGCTCCTCCGGCCTGGTATGTTGTCAATAAAGATTCCAAACACCTGCAAGCCGTTAAAGACTTCTTGAACTACATGGTTACCAGCACATCCGGCCAGAAGTACATGGTTGAAGATGCCGGTATGATCCCTGCATTCAAGAACATCACCTTGAAACCGGCCGGCAAGTTATCTCAATCCGTTCAGGCTTGGGTCGCTTCAGGCAAAGTCTACTCATGGGATCAATACTACTTCAGCGATGCGTTCAGAACCAATACCTTGGGTCCGATCTATGATGAATTCGCACAGAAGAAGATCTCCTTGACAGAATTTGAAGCTCAATTGACGGCTGCTTTTATCGCCAACAAGAAATAATTTCATTAAAACAGAATAATGCAGTGAATGGGGTAGGCTAACACCTACCCCATTATCTCAAGAAGGGGGCTATTATGAAAAAATTGCCGAGTATCATAAAGAAAGATCCTGATCGCGGTCTTGAACGCGATATCCGTAACCAGAAACTGATTTTCTGGCTGTTTCTGTTTCCGGCACTGTTCTCATTCTTCATGGTTCAGATCATCCCGTTTGCGATCGGAATCTATTATTCCTTTACCAACTGGTCTGCAACCGCTCAACTCAGTATCGATTGGGTCGGATTCAAAAATTACGTGGACTCTTTCAAAGACTTCCGCTTTCTCTATTCAACGATGATTACGACCATTTATACCGCCATGAACATCGTTGCGGTCAATGTCGTCGCCTTTGGATTGGCCATGTTGGCCACCTCCAAATTGAAAGGCCGGAATATTTATCGAGCGGGTTTCTTCTTGCCCAATGTCATTGGGGGGATCATTTTGGGCTATATCTGGCAATTCGTTTTCAACCAATTCGTTCCCAAGATTGCTTCTGTGATCGGCCTAAACTATTTCTCGACACACCTGATGTTGGGTGATGTCAAAACGGCCGTCATCGCCATGGTCATTGTCAGTACCTGGCAATACGCCGGTTACATCATGATGATCTATGTCGCTGCTTTGCAGAATGTTCCGGCAGATTTGCTGGAAGCGGCTCAGATCGATGGGGCCAATGCCTGGCACCGTTTTAAAAACATCACCATTCCAATGGTCATGCCGGCATTTACGATCACCATGTTCATGACCCTGGTCAATTCATTCAAACAGTTCGATGTCAACGTTTCGCTGACCGGTGGAGGACCTTCCACCACCTTTATGGGTATCGCGATCAAGGGCACTACCTTATTGGCGATGCACATCAATGAAACCTCATCCATCTATTTGAATACGGCCCAAGCGCAAGCCAAAGCCATCATTTTCTTCCTAGTCATTGTATCCTTCTCCTTAATGCAGGTGACGCTGACCAAGAGAAAAGAGGTTGAACTTTAATGAAGAAACAACACAGATCCATTAACCGTATCATCGCCCGTAATGTTGCCGAGATCTTGACCATCGGATTGGTGGCCTTCTTCATTGCACCTTTGATCTTGGTTTTGATCAATGCGGCCAAGACCAATGATCAGATCATCACCAATGCGATGGCACTGCCCAAAGACTGGGGACAACTGTTCAGAAACGTCGTCAGTATTTGGAACAATCAGAACTTGAAATATCCTCAAGCGTTGATGAGTTCGACCATCGTGACTTTCTTTTCCCTAAGCGGAATCACCATCTTTTCCGCCATGGCAGCCTGGGTTTTGCTGAGAACGCGCACCAAACTGTCTTCCGCCATCTTCCTGATGTTTGTTGCAGCGATGGTCATCCCGTTTCAAGTCGTTATGTTTCCGATGGTGAAATGGTTCGGTATCTTTCAGAACATCACTGGTATCCCGATGTTGAGAAGTTATTTCGGCATTATCGTCGCCTATATCGGATTCGGATCTTCCATGTCCATCTTCATGTTTCACGGATTCATGAAGTCGATCCCGCATGAGATCGAAGAAGCTGCCTATGTGGATGGCTGCGGCAAAATCAAAACGTTCTTCTACATCGTACTCCCGATCTTAAAGCCAATTTATGTCACCATCCTGATCCTCAACGGGATCTGGATCTGGAATGACTTCCTCTTGCCGATGCTGGTCTTAGGCAAAGGCACCCCTGTTCAGACTCTGCCTTTGGCCGTCAACAATTTCGCCGGTGCCTTCGTGGTTTCGTATGATCTCATGATGACCGCGATCTTAATGGCGCTGGCTCCAGTCATCATCTTCTTCATCTCCGCTCAGAAACACATCATCAAGGGGATGGTGGAAGGATCGGTCAAATAATATGAAGGTCTGTGCTTTTGGAGAATTGCTGATCGATGTTACCCCTTATGGGACCTCCGACAAAGGCTATCCGGTCTGTGAATTCAATCCCGGCGGTGCCCCGGCCAATGTGGCCGTCGCGCTGAAGAATCTGGGTATTGAAGCTTCCTTCATCGGACAGGTCGGTGATGATTATTATGGCCGCTTTTTGAAATCCGTGTTGGAGGACAAAGGGGTCGATACCCAAGGCTTGATCCTGAATCCGATGTATCCGACGTCTCTGGCCATCGTTTCTTTGGGTCAAGGCGGTGAACGCAGTTTCAGTTTCTATCGTAAAAACGGAGCCGATGTTTCGGTGGCCTTCAATCCCTTGTTTCAAAACAAGATCGATGAGGCCGATGCCTTTCATTGCGGTTCCGTCTCGTTGAGCGATGAACCGGCGCGCAGTGCGACACTGGACATGCTGAAGTATGCCCATCATCAAGGCAAACTGGTCAGTTTCGATGTCAATCTGAGAGCCTTGCTTTGGAATGATCTCTATGAAGCCAAGACGATGATCGAGAAATCCTTGCCCTTTGTGGATATTCTCAAAGTTTCCGAAGAAGAACTTGTCTTTCTCAAAGACGATAAACAGGAAGAAGACGCCCTGGCAGCCCTGATCAAGGACCATCCGATCTCACTGATCCTGGTGACGTATGGGGATAAAGGCAGCGCCGTTTACTATCAAAACAAACTGATCAAGGTTCCTGCTTTCAAAGTGGACTCGATCGATACGACCGGAGCCGGTGATGCCTTCTTTGGGGCTTTCCTGGCTGAACTGTACGGATCCAAGAAGACGCTTGAAAGCTTTACCTCAGAAGAACTCAAAGGCTATCTCAAAAGAGCCAATGCCTGCGGAGCCATCGCAACCTTGAAAAAAGGGGCGATCGGTTCTTTGCCGACCCTGAATGAACTCAATGCTTTCGTAGGAAAATAAGATGAAAAAACAAACTGAACTCAAAACCCTCTATACCCGCATCTATGGCTCAAGCACCCAGACGACCCAGGATTTTAATGCGCTCTTGGAACTGATGGCCCAAGCCAAAGCCAAACGTAAAACGGAATTGGTTCAGATGGATCAAACTCAGGCATTATGGTATTTCAACCAGGATATGGTCGGGATGACCCTGTATGTCGATCTGTTTGCGAAAGATCTCAAACACTTGACCAACAAGGTCAGTTACTTTAAAGAATTGGGCATTACCTATGTGCATCTGATGCCTTTGCTCAAACCCAGAGACGGTGAAAACGACGGCGGTTACGCGGTTGAAGATTATCGTCAGATCGATCCCAGACTGGGTTCCTTGGAAGACTTCATCATCCTCAGCGATACGTTCCGTCATCACGGGATCAAACTGTGCATCGACTATGTGGTCAATCATGTGGCCAAGGAACACGAATGGGCCAAAGCGGCCCTTGAGCAGGATGTTGAAAAACAAGGTTATTTCATCATGTTTGATACCGATGAGATCCCCAATCGCTACAATCAGACCGTTCCGGAAGTCTTGCCTGACAAATGTCCCGGCAATTTCACCTATTATCCGGAAATCAAAAAATACGTGTTTACCTCTTTCAGTGAATTTCAATGGGATCTGAATTTTACCAATCCCAAAGTTTTCAACGGGATGGTCGACAACCTGCTGTACCTATCCAATTTAGGGGTCAATATGATCCGGTTGGATGCGATTCCCTTCATGTGGAAACAATTGGGAACCTCTTGCCGAAACCTGCCACCCATCCATGATCTGCTCAGGATGTTTCATCTGATCAAGGAAGAGGTCTGTCCGTCTTTGGCCATCCTGGGAGAAGCCATCGTTGAACCGGAACAGATCGTGACCTACTTCGGCAGTGAAGAGAAGACCGAATGCGAAATCATGTATAATGCCAACCTGATGGTGGATGTCTACCATGCCTTTGCGACCCGCGATGTCCGCTTGCTGACGATCGATACCAACCGCTTTCAGATCCCTTCCAAAGGGACCTGGATGAACTATGTCCGTTGCCATGACGACATCGGTTGGGGCTTTAATGAACAGGCCATCCGATCATTTGGGATGGATCCGTATTCACACAAGCAGTTTTTGATCCGTTTCTATGACAATGAGTTTGAAGGGTCCTTCTCCAGAGGGGAACCCTATCAATATAATCCGGTCACTCAGGATGCTCGTACCAACGGGACTTTGGCTTCCTTGCTTGGTTTACAGCAAGCCGTTGAAACCAAAGAAAGCTACAAACGCTTAGAAGCGCTGCGCCGGATCAATCTGGCCCATGCCTTGATCCTGACTTACCGAGGGATGCCGCTGATCTACAGCGGGGATGAAATCGCGACCCTCAATGATCCCTCCTATCTCAACGATCCCGCAAAACAAGCGGAAGGCCGTTGGGTCCATCGTCCGATCTTTGATTGGAAACGCGCTGAAAAAGCCAAAGAACCCGGAACAGCGGAGTATGAGGTCTATCACAGCCTCAAACGTATGATCGAGATCCGCAAGTCCTTGCCTTTGCTGGATGGACAAGCCAGCCAGTATGCCTTGGATCTCAATTCCCACCAAGTCTATTGTCTGATCCGCCATCATGAGGATCACTCTTTCTTCGCCTTGTATAACTTCTCTGAACTCCATCAGAAAATCAACGTTGAACACCTCAGACAGCTGGTCAACGGGACCCAGTATACCGATCTGATCCAAGGGAGGACCTTCGATCTGAATCGAAACGTGCTTGAACTGAGCCCGTACGAAGTCGTATGGTGTAAAAAGGACTGAATTGCTTCAGTCCTTTTTGATGGCGTTATTGAATACTTTGGCTAAACGCTGGATGCCTTCTTCGATTTCTTGAGGGGTCGAATTGGTGTAGTTCAAGCGTAGGGTGTTGATGTTGTCTTCATTGGCATAGAAGGGGTCGCCGGGCACATAGACGATTTTCTCAATGACGGCATTTTCAAACAGTTTCATGGCTGAGATGCCAACAGGCAAGGTGACCCACAGAAACATCCCGCCTTCAGGTTCTGTATAAGTAATAGAAGGATCAAAGTATTTCTTGATGGATACCAGCATCTGTTCGCGCTGAGCCAGATACATGGCCTTGATCGTTTGAATGTGCTGATCGATGTCATTGTCCAGCAGATATTGACAGATGACCCGTTGGCTGAAGTAATTGGAATGCAGATCGGAAGCCTGTTTGGCAATGATCAGTTTATCCATGATGTCTTTTTTAGCCACCACCCAGCCCATTCTCATGCCCGGAGAGACGATCTTGGAGAACGAGCCCAGCATGATGGTCTGATCATCCAGATAGAATTTGATGGGCTTGTTGTCGGTGCCTTTGAAGCGCAGTTCACCATACGGATCATCTTCGATCAGGATGGTATCGGTTTTCTTTAATAGTTCGGCGACAGCGACTCTGTTTTCGGCACTGTAGGACAAACCCGTCGGATTTTGAAAGTTAGGGACCACATACATCAGTTTGGGGTTTTCATTCAATCGATCAGCCAACTGATCCAGATCCAATCCGGTTTCCGTCAGTTTGACTTCTTTAAAGACCGGTTCATAGAAACTGAAGCTTTGTAGGGCTCCCAGATATGCCGGATGTTCAATGACGATCGTGTCTTGGACATCCAGGAAAACCTTGGCGATGAGGTCAAAGGCTTGCTGAGAACCGTTGACGATCAGGATCTCGGAAGGGTCGACCTTTAAACCGAAGCGTTTGTCATAACGGGAAGCGATGTATTGTCTTAAAGGCAGATAGCCTTCGGAAGAGCTGTACTGAAGCGCATTGGCCCCGTCTGAGTCCAATACTTTGATGGCAGCAGCTTTGATCCCTTCGATCGGGAAAGAACTGGGATTGGGGAAACCGCCGGAGAAAGAGATCATTTCCGGATCTCCGAGAAACTTGAAGATTTCTCTGACAAAAGACTTCTTGGCTTTGCTCATACGTTTGGCGAATCTGAGTTGCATATGGACCTCGCTCTTCTTTAATAACGGGAATAGTTTATCACAGAAAAGTGTGATAAAATAGAGTGGCTGTTGAATGTTCATCAAGCCAAACACAAACCCTGAAGGCAAATCAAAAAAGATTTGCTTTTTCTATGGGTCTTCTGTATAATATTGTAGCGCACGCAAAGAGATATGAGGTTGCTGACACACTGACAAGCGTTGTCATGAGCAGTGAGAAGTCAGGGAATTCATATTGAGCGAAGGACCGTAAATCGGCCAGCGCATGTCACAGGAGGAATCATGGCAAAAAACAGCATCCGCATACGTCTGAAAGCTTATGAACACTCTGTCTTGGATCTGGCAACGAAGAAAATCGTTGAAACAGCAAACATGACAGGCGTCAAAAAAGTTGTCGGACCGGTACCGTTACCTACCGAAAGAGAAATCGTAACCGTCTTACGCGCCGTCCACAAATACAAGGACGCCCGCGAACAATTCGAGAAGAGAACCCACAAGCGCCTTATCGAGATCATTGGTCCGTCCGCTGCGACGATCGATGCCCTCAGCCGTATGGACTTGCCTAGTGGTGTTGACATCGAAATAAAGTTATAGTAAGGAGAACACATGAAAGGACTATTAGGAAGAAAGCTCGGCATGACGCAAGTCTTCACCGTTGATGGAACACTCGTTCCGGTCACCGTCGTTGAAGTCTCACCGAATGTCGTCCTTCAGAAGAAAACAATCGAGAATGATGGCTATGAAGCGGTACAGTTAGGCTACTCTGAAAAGAAAGCCCAACGCGCAACAAAGGCCTTGGTCGGACATGTATCCAAAGCTAACACCACACCCAAACAATTCATTAAAGAAATCAGAGGGAATGGCTTAGGCCATTTCGAAGTCGGTGCTTTGGTTAAGGCGGATGTCTTCGCAGCAGGAGATATGGTCGACGTATCCGGGACCAGCAAAGGTCACGGTTACAACGGCGCCGTCGTTCGTAACAATCAGAGAACGGGTCCTAACTCTCACGGGTCAGGGTTCCATCGTGCTCCAGGTTCCATTGCGACCATCGGTCGTAACAATGGGATCATCAACAAAGGCCGTACCATGGCTGGTCAAATGGGCGGTGTATCAACCACCAACCAGAACCTGGAAGTGGTCTTGGTCGATACCGACAAAAACGTCATCTTGATCAAAGGTAACGTACCGGGTCCGAAACGCGGATTCGTCGTCATCAAGTCAACTGTCAAACCAGTCGCCAGTGTCACCCCGAGAAACCTGATCAACCGTACCCCGGTGGTCATCGCTCCGGAAGTCGTCGCTGAAGCCGTAGAAGCTGTAGAAGAAGTAAAGGAGGTCTAAGCCATGCCTAAAATTCAAGTTATCAATCAGGAAGGCAAAGCCCTTCATACCATCGATATCGCTGATGCCATCTTCGGGATTGAACCGAATCAGCAAGCGATCTTCGATACCGTTTTGATGCAAAGAGCTTCGATGCGTCAAGGCACTCACGACGTCAAGAACAAATCTGAAGTCCGTGGCGGCGGCAAGAAACCTTGGCGCCAAAAAGGAACAGGCAGAGCCCGTACCGGTTCTACCCGTAATCCGCAGTGGAGAGGCGGGGGCAGTGCCTTCGGTCCGACTCCGAGATCCTATGCTTACCGCTTGAACCGTAAAGTCCGTCGTCTGGCTGTCAAATCAGTCTTATCCGAAAAAGTCCTGACGAACGAACTGGTCATTGTCGATGCCTTCAAATTCGACGGTATCAAAACCAAAGAATTCATCAAGGTACAAGACGCCATCCAATGCACAGGCAATACCCTGTACGTCTTCCACGGTGAAGAAGATTGGGACAACTCCTACATGAGTATGAGAAACCTGCCCAACACCTTGTTCGCTTTGGTCGAAGACATCAACCTCTTTGATTTGATGAGAGTTGGTAAAGTGGTATTCACTGAAGCCGCAATTAAGTATGCCGAGGAGGTATTCGCCTAATGTCAAACGCAAGAGACATCATTGTCCGCCCGATCATCACTGAAAAGTCGATGAGACTGCAGGACAGCGACAATAAAGTCACCTTTGAAGTCAAAAGAGGCTCCAACAAAACAGAAGTAAAGATTGCCATTGAAGAAATCTTCAATGTCAAAGTCGAATCCGTCAACATCATGAACTGCCGTCCGAAAACAAAGCGCGTCGGCAAGTATGTTGGTCAAACCAGTGCTGTCCGTAAAGCCATCGTCAAGGTCGCTGCCGGACAAAAGATCAACTTAGTCTAAGTTGACAACACATATCGGATGAACTACGCGATATCCGGAAAAAATGCGTAAGGAGAACCTAAGAAATGCCCATTAAGAAATATAAGCCGACGACCCCTGGTCGCCGCGGCATGACTGGCTTGACGTTCGAGGAAATTACCGTCGGTAATGAACCAGAACGTTCCCTGCTGGAAAGCTTCGGAAAACAAGGCGGCCGTGGAAACACCGGCAAAATCACCACACGTCATAAAGGCGGTGGTCACAAACAACTCTACCGTATCATCGACTTCAAGCGTGACAAGGACGTCGTTTCAGCCAAAGTCGCCACGATCGAATACGATCCAAACCGTTCCGCCAACATCGCGCTGCTGCACTACGCAGACGGCGAAAAGCGTTACATCTTAGCCCCTAAAGGCTTAACCGTCGGAATGACCGTCAGTTCCGGTCAAACCGTCGACATCAAAGTCGGCAACGCCGGCGAACTCGGCAATATGCCTGATGGTACCATCGTTCATAACGTCGAACTCAAACCCGGCAAGGGCGGCCAAATGGCTCGTGCTGCCGGTGTCTCCGCTCAGATCCTGGGTCAAGAAGGCAATTACTCCATCTTGCGTTTAGGATCAGGCGAAGTCCGTAAAGTCTTGAAGAATTGCCGCGCCACCGTCGGTGTCGTCGGTAATGAAGACCATAACTTGGTCAACCTGGGTAAAGCCGGTCGCAGACGTTGGTTGGGTGTTAGACCTACCGTACGTGGTGCCGCGATGAACCCGCCGGATCACCCACATGGTGGTGGTGAAGGCAAGAACCCAGTCGGCCGTGCTCAGCCGATGACGCCTTGGGGTAAAAAAGCAATGGGCGTTAAGACTCGTTCACACAAACTGGCTTCTAACAAGATGATTGTCAGACGCCGTAACGGGAAATAGGAAAGGGAGGTAAAACATGAGTCGCAGTTTGAAAAAAGGTCCATTTTGTGATCAGCACTTATTGGCCAAAGTAGAAAAATTAAATGCTTCCCGCAAAAGGGAAGTCATCAAGACCTGGTCGCGCCGTTCAACCATTTTCCCGCAGTTCGTTGAACATACCTTCGCAGTCTACAATGGTAAGGAACACGTCCCCGTGTTTGTTACCGAAGATATGGTAGGACACAAATTGGGTGAATTTGTTCCGACAAGAAAGTACTCCGGACATGGTTCGGATGACAAGAAGGCTTAATCATGGACGTTAAAGCAACAGCCAAAACCGTTCGCGTACAGCCTCGTAAAGTGCGCCTTGCCTTGGATATGATCCGCGGCAAAGACATCAAAGAAGCCGCAGCGCTTCTGAAATTCTCACCCAACAAATCTTCCCTGGTCGTCGGCAAAGTCTTGCACTCTGCAGTTGCCAACGCCACCAACAATCACCAGCTCGATGAGACGAAACTTTACGTCAAGACCTGCTTCTGTGATGAAGGGGTCACCCTCAAACGCTTTATGCCCAGAGCCAAAGGTTCTGCCGCATCGATATTCAAACGCACCAGCCACATCACCGTGATCGTCGCTGAGAAGAACTAGGAGGTCAACATGGGTCAAAAAGTAAATCCGATCGGAATGCGTGTTGGGATTATCCGTGACTGGGAATCCCGCTGGTATGCCGAAAAAGACTACGGTTCATTATTGCTCGAAGATATCAAGATCAGAAAATTCTTATTCAAGAAACTCGATAAAGCTGACGTCTCCCGCATCGAAATCGAACGCAGCAAACACCGCGTCGAAATCATCATCCGTGCTGCCAAGCCGGGTGAAATCATCGGTCAAGACGGCGCTGGCGTCGAAGCGGTCAAAGCCGAACTCGCCAAGCTCTTGAAAGATAAAGTCATCAAACTGACTGTCATCGCCGTTGCCAACCCTGCGTTGGATGCGACCTTGGTAGCCAAGAACATTGCCAAACTGCTTGAACAGCGTCAATCATTCAGAACTGTTCAGAAGAAAGCCATCCAGAATTCCATGAGAGCCGGCGCCAAAGGCGTCAAGACTCTGGTCTCCGGACGCTTGGGCGGCAATGATATCGCCCGCAGCGAAGGCTACGCAGAAGGCATCGTTCCTCTGCATACCCTGAGAGCGGACATCGATTTCGCCAAGTGCGAAGCATCCACCACCTACGGAAGACTGGGCGTCAAAGTCTGGATCTGCCGCGGTGAAGTCAAACCGGGTGAAATGGTCAAAGAACCTGAAGCTGCTCCTGAACAAAGCAGAGACAGAAGACCGTATAACAAAGATGGCCGTCGTCCTAGACAAGACCGCAACGAAGCGCGTCCTGTAGAAGCGAAAGCCGTTGAAGCAAAAGTTGAAGTCAAAACAGAAAGCAGCACAGAAGGAGGTAAGTAGTTGACATGTTAATGCCAAATCGTACTAAGTACAGAAAACCGCACCGGGTCAGCTATGAAGGTCGTTCGAAAGCCGGACGTGCCGTCTCTTTTGGAGACTACGGACTGGTTGCCGAAGAAGGGGGTTACGTCAGTAACCGCCAGATCGAATCTGCTCGTATCGCGATGACCCGCGAAATGAAGCGTGGCGGTCAAGTATGGATTAAAATATTCCCGCACATGGCTTTCACCAGAAAGCCGTTAGAAGTTCGTATGGGATCCGGTAAAGGGGCACCTGAAGGTTGGGTTGCTGTCGTTCAAGCCGGAAGAATCATGTTTGAAATCGGGGGCGTTGATGAAGCGACCGCACGCGAAGCGTTGCGTTTGGCTTCCCACAAGCTTTCCGTCAAGTCCAGATTCGTAAAGAAAGGTGAGGAAGAACTCGTATGACCGTTAAAGACATTCGTGAAAAAAGCAATAACGAACTCGTTAAAGACATCGAAGTCTTAAAAGAAGAGCTCTTTACCTTACGCTTTCAAAAAGCCACAGGGCAAGGCACTTCATTTGGAAGAATGAAAGAGATCCGTAAGACGATCGCCCGTATCAAAACCGTCATCACTGAGCGCGAAACTGCCCTCAGCGGACAGAACTAAGGAGGCGCAACATGGAAAGAATCGCTCGTAAAGTCTATCGCGGAACAGTCGTTTCCGATAAAATGGATAAAACCATCGTTGTTGAAGTTGCTACTTCAAAACGCGATCCTAAGTATACCAAAAGAGTAAAATACTCGAAGAAATACAAAGCTCACGACGAGCTCAATGAAGCGAAGCTCGGTGATGTTGTAGAGATCATGGAAACCCGTCCTCTCTCCGCCACCAAAAACTTCCGTTTGTTGAAAATCGTTGAAAAAGCCGACGTGGTTTAAGCGGAGGACCTATGATTCAAAACGAAACTAGATGTAAAGTCGCGGATAACACCGGGGCGAAAGAAGTATTGGTCATCCGTTGTTTGGGAGGTAGCCGCAGACGCTACTCCAACATCGGTGACATCGTCGTATGTACCGTTAAAGAAGCCGCCAGCGGCGGAACCGTCAAGAAAGGTGAAGTCGTCAAGGCTGTCATCGTTCGTACGGTCCGCGGCGTACGCAGAGAAAACGGATCCTACATTAAGTTTGACGATAACGCTGTTGTCATCATCAAAGAAGACAACACCCCCAAAGGCACCCGTATCTTCGGACCGGTTGCCAGAGAGCTCCGTGATAAGGACTTCATGAAAATTGTGTCCTTAGCCCCGGAAGTACTGTAGGAGGACACCATGAAAATCAAAAAAGGCGATAAAGTCAAAGTCATTACCGGAGCGTCAAAAGGCGCCACTGGTGAAGTACTGAAGGCTCTTCCCAAAACGAATCAAGTCGTTGTCGAAGGCGTCAACCTGGTCAAGAAGAATTTAAAACCGACCCAGGCCAACCCGGATGGCGGCGCGATCGAAAAGGAAGCCCCGATTCATGTATCCAACGTTTCTTTCGTGGAAGTCAAAGCTAAAAAAGCTGCGAAAGCCAAAAAAGAAGTGAAAGAAGTCAAAGAAGAGAAGAAAGTAGCCAAGAAACCTGCCAAAAAGGCAGTTAAGGAGTAAGGAGGAACCATGAACCGTTTACAAGAAAAATACAAGACGACTGTGGTCCCTGCCTTAGTCAAAGAATTCAGCTATACCACCGTCATGCAGGCACCGAAGTTGGACAAGATCGTCATCAACATCGGGGTCGGCGATGCGATTGCCGATGCGAAAGCCTTGGAAACCGCCGTTGCCGAATTGGGACAGATCACCGGTCAAAAGCCGATCATCACCAAAGCCAAGAAATCCATCGCGAACTTCAAACTTCGTGAAGGCATGGAAATCGGTTGTAAAGTCACCCTGCGCGGTGAAAAAATGTATCAATTCCTCGACAAGCTGGTCAACATTGCGTTGCCGCGCGTCAGAGACTTCCGTGGCGTCAACAAGAACGCTTTCGATGGCCGTGGTAACTATACCCTGGGCGTCAAAGAACAATTGATCTTCCCGGAAATCAACTTTGATAAAGTAACCCGCGTCAGAGGCATGGATATCGTCATCGTCACGACGGCCAAGACCAACGAAGAAGGCAGAGCGCTGCTGACTGGCTTGGGCATGCCGTTTGAAAAGAAATAGGAGGACATCGACATGGCAAAAACATCTTTAATTGTTAAATCGCATCGTACTCCGAAATTCGCCGTACGCGGATATACCCGCTGCGAACGTTGCGGAAGACCGCACGCAGTATTACAGAAGTACAAACTCTGCCGTATCTGCTTCAGAGAATTGGCCAATCAAGGCCAGATTCCTGGAGTCAGAAAAGCCAGCTGGTAAGGAGGAAAAACCATGATGACCATTACAGATCCAATTGCGGATATGCTAACTAGAATTCGTAACGCGGTTAGCGCCCGTCACGAAGTCGTGGAAGTACCTTCCAGCAAAGAAAAAGTAGAAATCGCCCGCATCCTTCAGGATGAAGGCTTCATTAACGGCTATGTAGTCAGCGGTGATGTCCAAAAAGTAATCACCATTTCCCTGAAATACGGTCCGAATAAAGAGAAGGTGTTGTCCGGTTTGAAACGCATCTCTAAGCCGGGCTTGAGAGTGTATGCCGATGCCAACAGTATCCCCCGTGTTCTTAACGGATTGGGCGTTGCCATCATCTCCACCTCAAAAGGGTTACTCACTGACAAACAAGCCAAGAAAACTCATGTAGGCGGCGAAGTCGTTGCCTATATCTGGTAAGAAAGGGAACGTCAATGTCACGTATCGGAAATAAAGCGATTACCGTTCCTGCCGGCGTAGAAATCAACGTCGCAGCAGCGAATGAGGTGACTGTTAAGGGACCAAAAGGAACACTCAAGTTTCAATTCAATCCCAAAATGGGAATCGAAATCAACGAAGGTATCCTCACGGTTACCCGTCCTAATGAAGAAAAGCAATACAAACAGCTGCACGGGACAACCCGCGCGCTGATCGCCAACATGATCGAAGGCGTTACTAACGGCTACAAGAAATCCTTGGAACTCGTTGGGATCGGTTACCGTGCCGCAGTGGCCGGTAAGACCCTGACCATCCAAATCGGCTACTCTCATCCGGTAGTCTTCGAAATTGAAGAAGGCCTCAAAATCGAATGCCCGATCCCGACTGAAATCGTGGTCTCAGGCATCGACAAGCAACGTGTCGGAGAATGGGCAGCCATCATCCGTGCC
Organism: Erysipelotrichaceae bacterium; assembly: GCA_963678045.2. Taxonomy (GTDB): domain Bacteria; phylum Bacillota_I; class Bacilli_A; order Erysipelotrichales; family Erysipelotrichaceae; genus UBA2212. Next base: position 415,275 of record CAXXCK010000004.1, read on the forward strand.
GTCCGCAAACCTGAACCTTACCTGGGTAAAGGGATTCGTTATAAAGGTGAAGTTGTCCGTCGCAAAGAAGGTAAGACGGCGGCTAAGAAATAGTGGGAAAGGAGAAACAAGATGCTTAAGAAAGTTGCTAAAAACGCTGAAAGATTACGTCGTCACGCTCGTGTACGCACCAAAGTATCCGGAACTCCGGAACGCCCACGCCTCAATGTTTACCGTTCAAATGCCCACATTCATGTTCAGATCATCGATGATGTAGCGGGGGTAACCCTCGTTGCGGCATCCAGTGTCGAACTGAAGTTGGCCAATGGCGGTAACGTCGAAGCAGCCAAAGCCGTCGGAACCGAAGTCGCAAAACGTGCTTTAAAAGCGAATATCAAGGAAGTTGTGTTTGACCGTGGTGGCTACATCTATCACGGACGCGTCAAGGCTGTGGCAGATGCTGCCAGAGCAGCCGGACTGGTATTCTAGGAGGCCTCATGGAAAATAACACAAAGAAAAATGATAGACCGCGCTACCCAAGAGCAGAAAAAGAATTTGAAGAACGTGTAGTCGTTATCAACCGTGTAACCAAGGTTGTTAAGGGCGGACGTCGTTTCAGATTTGCTGCACTGGTAGTCATCGGTGATAAAAAAGGCCGTGTCGGTTTCGGTACCGGCAAAGCCAATGAAGTTCCTGATGCAATCAAGAAGGCCATCGAAGATGCCAAGAAGAATCTCTTCAAGGTGCCGATGGTCGGCAAAACCATCCCTCATGATATCGTAGGTAACTACGGTGCCGGTTCCATTTTGTTGAAACCTGCTTCCGAAGGTACCGGCGTCATCGCTGGCGGACCGGTTCGTGCCGTGCTTGAATTGGCCGGAATCGAAGATGTCCTGAGCAAATGCTTGGGCTCAAGAACTCCGATCAACATGGTCAGATCCACTGTCGTCGCGCTTAAAAGCTTAAAGACCATCGAACAGGTGGCTGCGCTTCGCGGTTTAAAACGCGAAGAAGTGCGCGGTTAAAGGAGAGACAACATGAAATTACATGAAATGAAATCCGTAGAAGGCGCTCGCAAAGTCGGAGGTCGTAACAGACTCGGCCGCGGTCAGGGTTCCGGAAACGGGAAGACAGCCGGTAAAGGTATGAAGGGTCAAAACTCTCGTACCGGCGGCGGCGTCGCGATTGGTTTTGAAGGGGGTCAGACACCGTTATGGCGTCGTATCCCTAAGCGTGGTTTCGTCAACTACACCCGCGTCGAGTACGCGATCGTCAATGTCGCTCAATTGAACGGCTTTGAAGACGGAACCGTCGTTACCCCGGAATTGCTCATTGAAACCGGCTTAGTCCGCAAAGAACTCAATGGGATCAAGATCCTGGGGGTAGGGACTTTAGAAAAGAAGCTTACGGTACAAGCCCACAAGTTCTCTAAATCTGCACTAGTCCTTATTGAACAAGCAGGTGGAAAAGCCGAGGTCATTTAGTATGATCAAGACGTTCATCGGTTTGTTTAAACAGAAGGAAATCAGAAGAAAGATTCTCTTTACATTAGGCATGTTGTTTATCTACCGGCTGGGTGCAGGAATTCCTGTACCTTTGGTCGATATCACGAAATTGACCTCCACAGTCACTGACAATGCCGTCTTCGGCATGATGAACCTGTTGGGCGGCGGTGCACTCCAAAAATTCTCCATCTTCGCGATGGGGGTTGGACCTTACATTACCGCATCCATCATTGTTCAGCTCTTGTCTATGGATGTCATCCCAGCCTTGACCGAAATGACCAAGTCTGGTGCCAACGGTAAGAAGAAACTCGAAAAAGTCACACGTTACCTCACGGTCGTGTTGGCGCTCTTCCAAGCCTTTACCTTAACGTATGCCTTTGAGGTCAACTATGGTATCCTTACCATCAACAACCTCTCAGTCATGTTCTACATCACCGTCGTCTTATCGGCCGGAACCATGTTCCTGATGTGGATCGGGGACCGTATCTCCTTGTTTGGCATCGGGAATGGTATTTCCATCCTGATCTTCGCCGGGATCGTATCCCACATTCCGTTTGACTTCTATTCCATTTTCAACACCTTGGTCGATCAAACCAGCGGAAATGCCGTCATGTTTGCCGGTATCTTCAACTTTGCGATCTACCTCCTGATGTATTTTGTCATCATCGTGTTGGTTATCTTTACATCCACGGCGATCCGCAAGATCCCGATTCAGTACACCTCCAGTAACCTGCGCAAGCAGAAACAGGACGTGACATTTCTGCCTTTGAAAATCAACTCCGCTTCTGTTATTCCGGTCATCTTTGCGTCGGCTGTCATGACGGCACCGGCCACGGCACTCAGTTTCTTCCAGTCCAACACGACGGTGGCTTCTGCGTATACCTGGCTGAGTACCACCTTGAGTTTCCAGACCCCGACCGGCTTAAGCATCTATGCGTTCTTGGTTCTCGTCTTCACCTTCTTCTACACCAATCTTCAAGTCGATACTGAAAAGATTGCGGACGATCTGGGTAAACAAGGCACCTACATTCCAGGGATCAGACCCGGTAATGAAACCAAAGTCTACTTATACAAAGTCCTTAACCGCATCACGGTCCTTGGAGCCCTCTTCCTGGTCTTCATTGCCGTCTTGCCGTATGCCTTGCCGATGCTCATCACGGCTCTGCCCAATACCGTTGGTATCGGCGGAACCGGGATCATCATCGTTGTCGGGGTAGCCCTTGAAACCATGAAAGACTTGGAAGGCCAGCTGACTCAGAAGACCTACAAGGGTTTCTTCGGTTAATATGAACATACTCCTTATGGGAGCTGCCGGTTCCGGAAAAGGAACCATGGCAGCGAAGATCATTGCCGATTATGACATCCCCCACATTTCAACCGGGAACATGTTCAGAGCGGCCATTACAGCCCAGACCGAGTTGGGTAAGATTGCTCAGACCTATATGGATCGCGGTAATCTGGTCCCAGACGAATTAACCATCGCTATGGTCAAAGAACGTCTCAGTGCTGCTGATTGTCAGAAAGGCTATCTTTTGGATGGCTTTCCTCGCACCTTGGCACAAGCTGAAGCGTTTGAAGATATCGCACATGAAATCGGAAGACCCGTGGAAGCCGTCTTTAACCTGACGGTTCACCTGGAAGATCTGAAGCAGCGCGTCATCGGACGCCGCATCTGCGAGAATTGCGGAGCCATTTATAACACGGTCGGGTCCGCCCCGAAAGTGAGTGGCATCTGCGACAAATGCGGATCTCCGCTGGTACACCGTTCCGACGATACCGTCGAACAGTTGGGTAACCGACTGCATGAACACATGGTCCTGACCCAACCGGTCTTGGACTTCTACCGCGAGAAAGCATTGGTGCATAACGTAGACGCTTCCCGTAAACCGGAACTCGTCTATTCGGACATTTTCTCCATCCTGAGGTTATTGCGATGATTTCATCGAAGTCCCCCAGAGAAATCGAATTGATGCGCAGAGCCGGCGAAATCGTCGCGCTCGCGCACCAAGCGGTCTCGGAAATGATCCGACCCGGTGTCACCACCAAGATGGTCGATCAAACAGTCGAAAAAACCATCCTGGCCAATGACGCCACTCCATCCTTTAAAGGCTACAACGGCTTTCCGGCCGCGACCTGCTGTTCAGTCAATGACACGCTGGTCCACGGATTTCCGTCCAGTTACGTCTTGAAGGACGGGGACATCATCTCAGTCGATATCGGCGCTTGTTACAAAGGTTATCACGGTGACAGTGCCTGGACCTACGCTGTCGGAAACATCTCCAAAGAGGCTCAACACCTCATGGAAGTGACCAAAAACAGCCTCTACGAAGGGCTTAAATTCGCGAAAGCAGGGAATCATCTTACCGATATCTCCCACGCAATCGGCGAATATGTGTACTCTTTCGGTTATTCCATTCCGTATGACTATTCCGGACACGGGATCGGATCTCATTTACATGAAGATCCGGCCATCCCCAACTTCGGACCGGCCGGGCATGGGATCCTCCTGAAAGAAGGGATGACTTTGGCGATTGAACCGATGGTTCATCGCGGCAAACCTTATACCAAAGTATTGAACGACGAGTGGACAGTTAAGACCAAAGACGGATCACTGGCAGCCCACTATGAACACACCGTCCTCATTACGAAAGACGGATGTGAGATTCTGACAACATTACATGGAGGTAACAATGGCTAAACAAGACGTCATAGAGATTGAAGGAGTCGTAGAAAAGGTACTACCTAATGCGACTTTCGATGTGAAATTATCCAACGGGCACACTTTGAAGGCCCACGTATCTGGTAAAATCCGCATGCATTACATTCGCATTTTACCAGGCGACCGCGTTACCGTTGAAATTTCACCGTATGATTTATCACGTGGGCGTATAACATTTAGACACAAGTAAGTGTCAGGAGAACAAGTATGAAAGTCAGACCATCTGTCAAACCCATATGCGACAAATGCCGCGTCATCAAACGCAAAGGTCGCGTCATGGTTATTTGTGAAAATCCGAAACACAAACAACGTCAAGGAAACTAGGAGGAACATAAACAATGGCTCGTATAGCTGGTGTAGACATCCCAAGCAATAAACGCGTGGTGATCTCGTTAACCTATATTTATGGAATCGGCCGTCCTATGGCTGAGGAAATTCTCAAAAACACTAAAATCAGCGAAGATGTTCGTACGAAAGATCTTACCGATGACCAAATCAATGCCATCCGTAAAGAAATCGACAAGATTAAGGTTGAAGGCGATTTGCGTCGTGAAGTCAACCTCAACATCAAACGCTTGATGGAAATTGGTTCCTACCGTGGTTTGCGTCACCGTAAAGGCTTGCCTGTACGCGGACAAAGAACCAAGACCAATGCCCGTACCCGTAAGGGACCGCGTCGTACTGTCGCGAACAAGAAGAAATAAGGAGGCAAGAACATGGCAACAGCAAAACCCGCATCACGCAAACGCAAAGTGCGCAAGAATATCGCTAAAGGTGTCGCACATATTCATTCCACCTTTAACAACACCATCGTTACCATCACCGACGAAGCAGGCAATGTCCTGGCTTGGTCCAGTGCCGGTGCTTTGGGCTACAAAGGCAGCCGTAAGTCCACGCCGTATGCCGCTCAGCAAGTTGCTGAAGCAGCCGGCAAAGCCGCTACCGATCATGGCATGAAGAGCGTCGAAGTCATCGTCAAGGGCGTAGGTCCTGGACGTGAAGCCGCCGTCAGAAGCCTGTCGACTGCCGGACTCGAAATTACTGTCATTTCCGACGTCACACCGATCCCGCACAACGGATGCCGTCCTCCAAAACGGCCACGCGGTTAGAAGGGAAATGAGGAGGGAAATTCATGCAAAAATTTGAACGTGCACATTTCGAGATCAAAGAATACTCTGAAGATAATCACTATGGCAAGTTTGTCATCGAACCCTTTGAAAGGGGCTTTGGCACAACCATTGGTAATGCTCTAAGAAGAGTGTTGCTCTCCTCTTTACCAGGCGCAGCTGTATATTCAATCAAAATTGAAGGCGTTTTCCACGAATTTACCGCCATTCCAGGCGTTGTGGAAGATGTTACCGCCATCATCTTGAATCTGAAAGACTTGATCATGACGATCAACGATGATGAAGTTTATACCTTACGCATTTCAGTCAAAGGCCCGAAAGTGGTCACCGCAGCCGACATCGAATGTCCGGCCAACGTGGTCATCCTCAACAAGGATCTCGTCATTGCGACCCTTGAAGCCGGAGCGATCTTAGACATGGAACTGCGCGCCAAGAATGGCAGAGGTTACGTCAGTGCCGACCAGAACAAATCCTCCCATCAAGGAGCATTCCAAGGTATCGGAACGATTTATACCGACTCCATTTATACCCCTGTACAACGCATCGCCTACAACGTCGAACCGACCCGCGTAGGACAAGATGCCAAGTACGACAGACTCGTATTTGAAATCTGGACCAACGGTTCCATCAATCCTCAGACAGCCATTTCTTTAGGCGCCAAGATCTTGATCGATCACCTCAGCTTGCTGACCAATCTCAACGATCATGTTTCCCAGATGAGCAATCTGATTAAAGATGCGACCGGCGATGCCAGAAGCAATACCCAGTTGATTATGATCGAAGATCTAGACCTCTCGGTCAGATCATACAACTGTCTCAAGAGAGCAGGCATCCAGACTGTGGATGAACTGACTCAGAGAACCGAAGATGAAATGATGAGAGTTCGCAATTTAGGGAAAAAGTCCCTAAAAGAAGTCAAAGAGAAAACTGATCGCCATGGGTCTCGGTTTCAAGAACTACGACTAACAAAGGAGACTGAACATGATGAATCGTAAATTCGGACGCAAAGCCGACCACCGTAAAGCCTTACTCAGAAACTTATCGACTAGCCTGATCGTCTACGGTAAAATTGAAACCACAGAAATGAAAGCCATGGACTTACGTTCCGTAGTGGATGAACTGATTACCATTGCTAAGAAAAATGACCTGCACGCTAGACGTCAAGTCATGGCCTACGTCAAAGACGTCGTTGCCGATAAAGCCACTGGCCAAACCGCCGTACAGAAACTGTTCGACGTCATTGCGGCCGAAATATGCTGACCGTAAAGGCGGCTATACCCGCGTATTAAAAACCAGAACCCGTAGGGGCGATGCCGCGGAAATGGCCACCATCGAATTGGTATAACACTAAAAGCACCGCAAGGTGCTTTTCTTCTCAACCATGACCTTTGACCAGATCCTGACACAAGCCATTCTAGACAAGATCCCATCCATGACCCAGGAAGGACGCTTTTACTGTGATCACCTGATCCACAGCCAAAACCTGACCACCATCCTGGAAATCGGGACAGGACACGGGATCTGGTCGATCGCCATGGCGCTTTCAAACCCCTCAGTCACCATTACGACTCTGGAACTCAACACGAAACGTGCTTTTATTGCCCAGGAAAACATCGATCGGATGAACCTGTCAGATCGCATCACCGTGATCCAAGTCGATGCCTTGACCTATGAACCCAAAATGACCTATGATTTGATCCTGATCGATGGTCCCAAAAGTCAAAACAAAGCCTTGTTTGAACGTTTCTTGCCATTTTTGAATCCCAATGGGGTCATCCTCATCGATAACCTGGATTTTCACGGAGAAACACTCAAGGATGGCCTGACTCAGAGTCGGGATCTGAAACAGCTTGTTCGAAAAATCAACGACTTCAAAAGTTGGATCGAAAAACAGCCCGATTTGATCGTAGTCACGGTCGATATCGGAGATGGACTCTTGCTTGTCAGCCGTAAATATACGCGCTGATATGGTAAAATAATCCTGAGAGGTGGAATCTATGAAAACGAGAACCAAACTCATCGCCTTAGCCGGGGGTCGCCGCAGCCAGTGCTTACGCTGTGAATAAAATCAAAAAGACCCAGGATAGAAAACCAATCATCAGTGCGGCCTTGCCTCAAACCAAGACTGAACTGCCGAAAGTTTCCGCCAAAAGCGGACTCTCGAAGTCCGTCACGGCCAGTTATAAGACCCAGATCGCAGAAATGACCAAAACCATGGATCCCAACGGATCACTGACCCTGGTCCATTATATTGAAACGGATCCCAAACAAGGCAAAGAAGTTGAAGACCTGATGGGCACGGCCGGTTACGACATCGTCGTAGGTTCAGCCCGCACCATGTATAAGAAAGTCATAAAATCAGAAGCACAAACCATTTTAAACGCTGTGATCTTTGCAGCCGAAACCGCCAAATCCCACAAACAGAAATATCTGGGCTGGGACTTCAGCGAATAAAAAGTAGGAGACGTTTTGAAACCCATTACTGTACAACATCTGAAGTTTTCGTATGACTTACAAACGGACGTCGTCAATGACGTCTCTTTTTCGGTTGAAAAAGGGTCCTATACGACCTTGATCGGCCATAACGGTTCCGGTAAAAGCACCATTGCCAAGCTTTTGATCGGACTTTTGGAGAAAGGTTCCGGTTCGATCCTGATCGATGATCTGGAACTGACCGAAGAGAACCTGGAAGCGATCCGCCGTAAAATCGGGATCGTTTTCCAAAACCCAGACAACCAATTCATCGGGGCCACTGTCAGAGATGACATCGCCTTTGGTTTGGAAAACCATCAAGTCGATCCTTTATTGATGGATGACATCATCAACAACTTCGCCCAACGCGTCGACATGGTCAAATACCTCGATCAGGAACCCACCCGACTCTCCGGCGGTCAGAAACAACGTGTCGCCATCGCCGGCGTTTTAGCCATGAAACCGGAAATCCTGATTTTGGATGAAGCCACCAGCATGCTGGATCCGGAAGGCAAGGCTGAAATCAATGCTTTGGTCAATCAGCTTCATAAAGAATACGGGATGACGATCTTATCGATCACCCATGACATCGAAGAAGTCAAAAAGAGCGATCACGTGATCGTCATGTTTGACGGACGCATCGTCAAAGACGGCACGCCTTCTCAAGTCATGATCAACGAAAAAGAACTGGTCGAGCTTAAACTCGATGCCCCGTTCAGTGTCAAACTGGCCAATGCGTTAAAGCGCAAAGGCATCGTTTTAAAAGAAACCCTGGATACCGAAAGGATGGTGGCAGAACTGTGCCTATTGCGTTCGAAAAAGTAAACTACAAGTATGCCCCCAACACGCCTTTTGCGTATGAAGCCCTCAAAAATGTCGACTTGGCTTTTGAGATGGGCAAGATCACAGCCATCATCGGTCCTACCGGTTCCGGTAAAAGCACCCTTGTTCAGCATCTCAATGCCTTATTGTTGCCGACAGAAGGCACTGTCTTGGTCTTGGATCGAGCCATCACCAACAAACACAAACCCAAAGAACTGAAGTCCTTAAGACAAAAAGTCGGTTTGGTCTTTCAGTTTCCTGAATATCAGCTGTTTGAAGAAACCATCCTCAAAGACATCATGTTTGGTCCTTTGAATTTTAAAGTCCCCGAAGAACAAGCCAAAGTCTTGGCCATGAATGCCTTGAAACTGGTTGGCTTGGATGAAAGTTATGCCGAGAAATCACCGCTGGATATTTCAGGCGGACAAAAACGCCGCGTCGCCATTGCCGGTATCTTAGCCATCGATCCGGAAGTCTTGGTCTTGGATGAACCCACAGCCGGTCTGGATCCGCAAGGCTCTAAAGCCATGATGGAGCTGTTTGTCAAACTCAACAAAGAAAACAACAAGACGATTCTGATCGTGACCCACGACATGGAACACGTCATCAACTATTGCGACAACGTCGTGGTCATGCGTGAAGGTGAAGTCATCAACCATCAGCGCGTCACCGATTACTTTGAACGCAAGACCCAAGTCGAAGACATCCACATGAACCTGCCTTTGCTTTTAAGCATCAAGGAAGATCTGATCGACGGCGGCTTTGAATTTAAGAAACCCATGCGGTCTTTGGAAGATCTGGCTTTGGCCATCGCCCAGGAGCTCAAACCATGAACAACATCGCTTTGGGCCGCTATATCCCTTTAAATACCTTTACCCATAAACTGGATCCCCGCTATAAGATCCTAGGCATGCTGATCCTGATGATCTCGGTCTTTTTTCCATCCGGATTCATCGGCTACGGTATCATCGGCGTCTTTGTCTTTATGGCGCTGATGCTCACCAAGATCTCGCTGAAGATGATCCTGAAATCCATGAAGCCGATGATCTTCATGCTGAGTTTCCTTTTTGTCATCAATGCCTTGGTCATCCGGACCGGCTTTGTCCTGTTCAGTTTCTACGGCTTTACCCTGTATCAGGATGCCGTCATCCAAACGCTCTACATCATGACCCGCTTGACGCTGATGATCGTGATCACGACCTTATTGACGGTCTCCACCAAACCGATGGATCTGACCTTGGGGATCGAAGACCTTTTGAGTCCCTTCAAGAAAATCGGCTTGCCTTCCCATGAGATCGCCATGATGATCTCGATCGCTTTACGCTTTATCCCGACCCTGATCGATGAGACCAACCGCATCATGAAAGCCCAGGCATCCCGCGGGGTCGATCTGAAAGAAGGCAGCTTCAAAGAGAAGATCATGGCCATTCTTTCCCTGATCGTACCGCTCTTTGTCTCCAGTTTTCAAAGGGCTGAAGAATTGGCTGATGCGATGGAAGCCAGAGGCTATGTCGTGGCTCAGCATCGTACCCGTTACAAACAACTCAAACCCACCTACAGGGACACAATCATGATGGCAGCGGTCTTGATCCTGATGGGAGGAATCATATGGCTAAGCCTGTAAAACGCGTCAAATGCACTGTAATGTATCATGGTGCCCATTATTGCGGCTGGCAGGTCCAAAATAACGCGGTCAGTATCCAAGGAACCCTCGAATCCATCTTAAAGACCATGCATCAACGGGATGTCCAAGTCATCGGTTCAGGAAGAACCGATGCCAAAGTCCATGCCTTAGGGCAGGTCTTTCATTTTGATACGGACTTGGATCTCAATGAAGCCCAATGGATGAGAGCCTTCAACGGCCAGCTTCCCTTAGACATCAAGATCATCGAAGTCCAGTTTGTCTCCAAACAGTTTCATGCCCGTTTCTCGGTCATCTCCAAACAGTATGAGTACCTAATCTATCAGGGCAGTATCCAGCCTTTCAACTATGAGACCCATGCCTGTATCGAACCTTTCCTGCATCGTGACAACATGCGCAAAGCGATGAGCGTGTTCATCGGATCCCATGATTTCAGTGCGTTTTGTGCCAACAGTGTTGCGGAAATGCCCAATCAGGTTAGGACCATCACCCGTTTCGAGTTGTTTGAAGAAGACGACGTCTTGCGCTTTGTGATCGAAGGCGACGGCTTTATGAGACACATGGTCCGCATGATCATGGCCTGCATCATCGACATCGGCAAAGGCAAACTCAAGATCAGCGATGCGAAACGCATCCTGGAATCCAGAGACAAGACTGCCTACAGCGGGATGGCCGAAGCCTGCGGGCTGTATCTGAGCGAAGTGCTCTATCCGGAGGGCTCATGATCAAGTCCAATTTCCACACCCACACGACCCGCTGCAAACACGCGGAAGGCACGGATGAAGATTACGTCATCAAGGCTTTGGAAGCCGGCTTGGTCGAACTTGGTTTTTCCGATCACAGTCCCTGGCCCTATCATGCCTTGGATTCCAGAAACATCCGCATGGATATTTCGTTAATGCCAGACTATGTCCACCACATCAATGCCCTGCGCAGACAATACGCCAACAAGATCAAGATCCATCTGGGCGTTGAAGCCGAATACTATGAAGGCAGACAAGATCAGCTCAAAGCCTTGATCGAGGAATATGAGTTGGATTATGTGGTCTTAGGCAATCATTTCCATCTGTTTGAAACGGCAGGACGCTATTATGGTCACTATGCCGATCGTGATCATCTCTTGAGAGATTATGAACAGGATTCCATCAAAGCCTTGGAAAGCGGTCTGTATGATTGCTTTGCCCATCCTGACATCTTTGTCAGAAGTATGGATGAATGGACCCCTCAAGCCGAAGCCATGAGCCGTCGCATCTTAGAAAAAGCCAAAGATTGTCATGTCCCGGTCGAATACAACCTGGGCGGGATCCGAAACAGCTTCAGCGGGATGACCTATCCCTATCCCCGATTCTGGGAATTGGCCGCAGAAATCGGCGGTCCCGTCATCATCGGCGTGGATGCTCATTCCCCGTGGGATTTCTCAGAAACCGACATGATCGAAGAAGCCCAATCGTATTTGAAGGACCTGGGCATCACCCCCATCGAATTCCTGCCGATGCGTCAAAGGAAAAAATCAGTCTTAACCCAGGTGTCAAGAAATAATCCTTGACACCTTTGTTAATATTGCGTACAATGGTAGTCGGCACTTTATGCCAATGTAGCCCCGGAAACTACAATGGTTAGGAGAAACAACTATGCGCCAAACTACGATGGCCAAACCAGCAGAAGTCGTTCGTCAATGGTATCTTGTTGACGGAGCCGGATTAACATTAGGACGTTTAGCAACTGAGGTTGCGACAGTATTAAGAGGCAAACACTTGCCCACATACACCCCGAATGTGGATACCGGAGATTTTGTGATCATCATCAACGCCGACAAAGTCGTCGTCACCGGTGATCAAGAGTTTAAGAAAAACTATTATGCTACCTCTCAATGGGCAGGCGGCTTGCGTGTAAGATCTACCAGGATTATGCGCGAGAAATATCCTGAAGAATGGGTCACCAAGGCCGTTCACGGGATGCTTCCTCATACGAAACTGGGTGACAAACAGAGACTGCACTTATTCGTCTACACAGGCTCTACTCATCCGCATGCGGCTCAACAGCCAAAAGAACTGAAGATTAAGGGCTAGGAGGAAAAATGGTCGCTAAGAAAAAGAAAGCAGCTGTCCAATATTTGGGCACCGGCAGACGTAAGACATCCATCGCACGTGTTTATATGACACCTGGGACGGGTATCATTTCCGTCAACGATAAAACTTTAGATGAATACCTCCCGCTCGAAACCCTCAGAATGGTCGTCCGTTCCCCGTTAGAATTGACTGAAACTTTAGGTAGTTTCGATGTCTTGATCAACGTAATCGGCGGCGGTTATACCGGCCAAGCCGGTGCCATGAGACATGGCATCAGCCGCGCCCTCTTGGAAGCCTCTTTGGACTACCGTGCTGTGTTAAAAGCAGCCGGATTCCTGACCCGCGATTCACGCGGCAAGGAACGTAAGAAATACGGTCTCAAGAAAGCCAGAAGAGCACCTCAGTTCTCCAAACGTTAATGGATTTAAAAACCTGCGTCATCGAATGCAGGTTTTTTTATTTCCGTCATAATTCGCGGACAAATGCCGCTTTTTATTGACATCACAGAATCATAATGATAAACTTATAAAGCATTCGGTTGTGGTATGGGCCTGTAGCTCAGGTGGTTAGAGCGCGCCCCTGATAAGGGCGAGGTCGTTGGTTCGAGTCCATTCAGGCCCACCATCGAATCGGGGTTTTAGCTCAGTTGGGAGAGCACCTGCCTTGCACGCAGGGGGTCAACGGTTCGAGCCCGTTAAGCTCCACCATTTTCAAATAAAACCACGAAAGTGGTTTTTATTTTAAACAAGGAAACAGATGATCAATCTAAAAAGAATCCAGGAAAATAAAAAGTTTTACATCCGCGTCCTTGCTTTAGCCGTGCCTTTCATGCTGCAGCAATTGATTGGATCCAGTGTCAACCTTTTGGATAATCTGATGGTCGGTCAATTGGGCGATGCGGCGATTGCCGGGGTCGCTTCGGCCAATAAATTCTACATGGTCGCCATGTTTGGGGTCATGGGCCTCAGCGGGGCAGCCAGCATCTTCATCGCACAATATTACGGGGCCAAAGACGAAGAACACGTCAAACAGTCTTTCCGTTATTCACTGATTGCCAGTTATATCATCATCGCGCCGTTTGTCATTTTGGGACTGATGTTTCCGGAGACCATCCTGCGTTTCTTTACCAACGATACCGCGGTCATCGCCCAAGGCACCGCTTATCTGAGATTGGCTTTGTTGACCTATATCCCGATGACCTTCTCCATGACTGTCGGCAATGCGATGCGTTCCGTCGGTGAAACCAAGATTCCGCTGTATACCTCGATCGTGGCGATCTTGACCAATGCTTTCTTCAATTACTGTATGATCTTTGGCAACTTCGGTTTTCCGCGCTGGGGCGTTCAAGGGGCAGCCATTGCCACCATCATTGCCCGTGTCGTCGAAGTCATCGTGTTGGCTGTTGTCCTGCATAAGAAACACTTCATCTTCAACACCAAGATTAAAGACCTCTTCAAGATTTCTTCCCGTCTTGAAAAAGCCATTACTTTAAAAGCGATCCCGTTGACCACCAATGAAATCTTCTGGTCGACCGGCATGGGCTTACTGTTTAAATTCTATTCGACCCGCGGCACGGAAGTCATGGCCGGGATGTCCATCTCCGGAACGGTCGCTGACATTTTCTTTACGCTGTTTGGCGGGATGACCGTCGCTACCACCGTCGTTATTTCCCAGGCATTGGGTGCCAACAGATTGGAAGAAGCCAGAGCGGATGCCTATAAGCTGCTTCATTTCTCGCAAGGCTTGGCCGTTATCATGGGCTTATTGCTGTTTGGAGTCTCTTACATCGTGCCTCAATGGTATGACGTGTCTGAAGTGTCCCGACAAACCGCCTCGACTTTCTTAAGGATCATGGCCTGTATGTTTTGGCTGTACATGTCCAATGCGCAATGTTTCTTTATCCTTAGGGCAGGCGGCGATACGAAGTCGACCTTACTCATGGATGCCGTGTTCATGTGGCTGATCAACTTACCGGCAGTCGGTTTTGTGGCCTACTTTACCAACTGGAATGTCTATGCGATTTATTTGGTTGGGCAAAGCACGGATTTCCTAAAATTCTTCCTGGCGTATACCTTGCTCAAAAAAGAAAAGTGGGTCAAGAATTTAGCTCACGTTCATGAAGAGAAAGTTCCTGTGTTCGAAACACCGATTTAACACTTTAAGTCTTGAAAAAAAAGAACGACTGTGTTATATTTATTGAGCACTTGCCTAAATAGCTCAGTGGTAGAGCAACCGGCTGTTAACCGGTTGGTCGTAGGTTCGAGCCCTACTTTAGGCGCCATTGTGGCCCGTTGGAGAAACGGTCAACTCATTTGCCTTTCACGCAAACATTCACGGGTTCGAATCCCGTACGGGTCACCAATCAAAAAAAAGAAAGCAATCGTTATCGTTTGCTTTTTTTGTCGCTTAAAAAGCACCATTCAAGGTGCTTACTTCTTTTGATTGGTCTTGATCCTGAGGGCGAAATACACTGGACAGAAATTGAATTGGGCAGTTAGGGCCAACACGACGGCCACACCATACAAAATCCAATTGATCGGTGCTGCTGGTTTCGCGTAGACAGTGACCGCCAACAAAATAGCAGCAATAAAGAATCGGATGGCCGCATCTTTGTGGCCCACATTTTTAGGTAAGTTTTTCATTCTAAGTTCTCCATAGTGTCATTATATAGGAAGGGTTGAAAAAAACAATTCAAACTTAGTTCTAAGAGACCTTGGAGTCCTTGCATAAAAAGAATTTATACGCTATAATCATAAAGCAACAAATGACCGGTTAGCTCAGTTGGTAGAGCAACTGACTCTTAATCAGTGGGTCCAGGGTTCGAATCCCTGACTGGTCACCATCGCGTTCAAAAAGCATCGAAAGATGCTTTTTATTATCTCGCTTCTGTTTTGAACAATTGTCGTAAATTCAGTATTTTATACTCTATTTAGCGATAAATGAATATATTTACAGTGATAAATGTAAAGTTTCATTTGAAATCTGAAAATTTATCATTTATAATAGCACCTATTAGAAAAAAAGGAGAAGACTGATGAAGAAAATAGTGTTGATTGTATTTAGTATGTTGGTGGTGATGTCCGGGTTGTCTGCGTGTTCCAAGAAAACAGACACCACCATCAAAATCGGGGTCAATCTCGAATTGACAGGGGATGTCTCCGTTTACGGGATCCCTGAAAAAATAGCATTTGAAATGGCAGTATCGGAAATCAATGCGGCCGGCGGACTTAACGGCAAACAAGTTGAACTGGTAATCTACGATAACGCGTATGATGCGACCAAGGCCGTGGCCAATGCGCAGAAGCTCGTCGAAGATGGTGTCGTTGCGATGTTGGGCTCTGCGACTTCAGGGATGACCCTGGCTATTGCACCGATCGCCAAGGACAACGGGATCTTGACCTTTACGCCTTCCGGTACCAATTCCAAGGTTACGGTAGAATCGGATCTCACCACACTGAATCCTTGGGTCTTCCGTGCT
Source organism: Erysipelotrichaceae bacterium (assembly GCA_963678045.2). Taxonomy (GTDB): domain Bacteria; phylum Bacillota_I; class Bacilli_A; order Erysipelotrichales; family Erysipelotrichaceae; genus UBA2212. The sequence continues at coordinate 431,088 of CAXXCK010000004.1, forward strand.
TGTTTCATTGACCCGTTCCAAGGCAAGGTCTTGGCGAACTTCGCTACAGAAAACTTAGCGGCTAAGAAAGTAGCCATTATGATCAACGGCGGTTCAGAGTATTCCAAAGAACTCGGTCGTATCTTCAAGGCTCAACTGGAAGCCAATGGCGGAACTGTGGTTGAAACCGTGACTTACGCGGATGCGGATACCGACTACAATGCCGGTTTGACCAACCTGGCTTCCAAATCGTTTGATGTCTTGTTTATCGCTGACTATGCCAAGAATGCCGGTTTGATCATCGGTCAGGCCAGGGCCATCGATGGTTTGGAAACAAAACCCATCATTGGACCCGACGGCTTTGAAGATCCGACCTTGAATAGTCTGGCTGGCGGTGCCGATAAAGTAAACAACGTTTACTTCTCGACCCATTTCTCAAGCTTATCCGAAGATTCTAAAGTCAAAGGCTTCATTACTGCCTACAAGACTTATGTCGAAGCCCAGAATAAGGCCAACAACACCAACTATTCTGTTGACCCCTCTGTCTTCAGTGCATTGGCCTATGATTGCGCCTACATGTTGTTTGCGGCCATCGACAAGGCCAACTCAAATGATACTGGCGACATCAGGGACAATCTGGAGTCCTTGACCACGTTCTCCGGCATCACCGGAGACATTACCTTCGATGCGCTCCACAATGCGGTGAAACCGGCCTTCATCATCTCGATGACCAACGGGCTTGCCACAAAAGCGGACATCGTCAATCCGTAAGATTACGCCATATAAAGGATATAAGGATGAAAGGATACTTTCATCCTTTTTTATTGTTCGTGTTTGGATGATGCAAATGATCAGCCAAAGCGGTCACTTTTGCGAAAAACCGTTGTTTAAAGGGGTTTTATGGGCATCTTACGATAATGTAAGAATTTACATTAAATATATGAAAGAAAATGATTGCTTTTCACATAACTTTCATTTAGAATAAGCACATATTACTCAGAGGAGGGTACTTATGAAGAAACTATTCGTTATATTGGCGTCAGCCATCGTACTTCTTTCTTCGCTGTCAGCTTGTACGAAGAAAGATTCGGGGACAATCAAAATTGGGGTAAATTTGGAATTGACCGGAGATGTATCCATCTACGGCGTTCCTGAAAAAGTTGCATTCCAAATGGCTGTTGAAGAAATCAACAAAGCCGGCGGGATCAACGGTAAACAAGTCGAACTCGTTATTTATGACAATGCTTATGATGCAACCAAAGCAGTTGCAAATGCGCAGAAACTCGTCGAAGACGGTGTTGTTGCGATGTTGGGATCCGCGACTTCAGGGATGACCCTGGCCATCGCTCCGATCGCCAAAGACAATGGGATCGTTGCCTTCACGCCATCAGGGACCAATTCTAAAGTTACTGTTGAAGCGGATCTGAAAACCGTTAATCCATGGGTCTTCCGTGCTTGCTTCATTGATCCGTTCCAAGGTAAAGTCTTAGCGAATTTCGCCACCAACAATTTGAAGGCTACCAAAGTGGCTGTCATGGTCAATGGCGGTTCTGAATATTCCAAAGAATTGGCTTCCATCTTCTCCGCTCAAGTCGTCGCCAATGGCGGTACCGTTGTGGATACCGTAACCTATGCTGATGCCGATACCGACTACAATGCCGGATTGACCAGCTTGGCTTCCAAAGCTTTCGATGTCTTGTTTGTTGCCGACTATGCTAAGAATGCCGGTTTGATCATCGGTCAGGCCCGTGCCATTTCCGGTTTGGAAACAACCCCGATCTTGGGCCCGGACGGCTTTGAAGATCCTGCTTTGAATTCCTTGGCCGGCGGTGCCGATAAAGTGAACAATGTTTACTTCTCCACACACTTCTCGACTTTGTCTGACAATGCTAAAGTTAAAACGTTCATCGATGCCCACAAAGCCTTCGTTGCGAAAGTCAATGCTGCCGAATCCCAGAGTTACCAGGCTGTTCCTTCAGCACTGAGCGCCTTGGCTTATGATGCTGCCTACATGCTGTTTGCTGCCATCGACAATGCCAACTCGACCGATCCTTCCAAGATCAGAGATGCACTTGAAGGGTTATCCACATTCTCAGGCGTAACCGGCGATATCAGCTTTGATGCTTTGCACAATGCTGTCAAGCCTGCCTTCATCATCACGTTGACCAATGGTGTTGCTTCCAAAGCTGACATCGTAAATCCTTAATAGTTATCCATTAATCAGGTATAATGAAACAGGTGAGAGGCAACTTTCACCTGTTTCTTTCACACGAAGGAGGCCTTATGACAGAGTTCATTAATCAAATCATCAACGGCTTGTCTCTTGGCAGTATTTATGCCTTGGTCGCTTTGGGATACACCATGGTGTATGGGATCATCAAACTGATCAACTTCGCGCATGGTGAGATCTACATGTTCGGTGCTTTCACCGGCATGTTGGCCATCACGGTACTGAAAATGCCTTTCTTTCTGGCTCTGGTTTTCTCCATGGTCGTGACCGCGCTTTTGGGGGTCGTGATCGAAAGGGTAGCGTATAAGCCCCTAAGAAAATCCAGTAAAACAGCCGCTTTGATCACGGCCATCGGGATCTCATTCTTAATGCAGAACCTGACCGCTGTCATCATGGGTCCCAATACGATCGCTTTTCCTCAAGTCATCGAAAAGCAAATGATCAATATATTCGGGATTAGAACCAATTCACTTCAGCTCTTGATCTTCGGAGTCACCGTGACCTTGATGTTTATCTTACAATTCATCGTAAAAAAGACAAAACTGGGACGTGCGATGCGTTCTGTTGCTGTTGATAAGGATGCTTCCGTACTCATGGGTGTCAATGTCGACAACACGATCACCACGACCTTTGCGATCGGATCTGCCTTGGCTGCTGCAGCCGGGGTCATGATTGGCTTGTATCAGATCCGTGTCGTCTTCTGGATGGGAACGGCTCCGGGCTTGAAAGCCTTCGTTGCGGCTGTTTTCGGCGGGATCGGCAGTATTCCGGGAGCGATGGTCGGGGGATTCTCGATCGGGTTGCTTGAAGCCTTGATCGGAGGATACGGCGGGGCCTTATTCAGTCCTTACCGTGATGCCTTCGTCTATGCTTTGCTCATCGTTGTCTTGTTGTTTAAACCCAGCGGCTTGCTAGGCAAGAACGTGAAAGAGAAGGTGTAATATGAAAAACATCTTCAATAAAAAGAATCTGATCAGTGTCGTCTTTATCGTTGTTTTGTTTGCCTTGGTTCAGTTTCTGATCCAGGAAAGAATCATCACGTCTTACATGAGAACCAACATCTATTGGGTCTGCATCTACATCATCTTGGGCTTGAGTCTCAACATCATCATCGGGATCACCGGACAATTGTCTTTGGGTCACGCCGGATTCATGTCGATCGGGGCTTTCAGTGCTGCCGTCGTCATGGCTAAAAATCCGACCATGACCGGCTTGTTTATCGGGGTCTTGGTTGGGATCGGCATCAGTTTAGTCGTTTCCTTCATCGTTGCGGTACCGACCTTACGTTTAAAAGGGGACTACCTGGCGATCGCGACCTTAGGGGTAGCAGAGATCATCCGCATCATCCTCAACAATCTGACCATCACCAACGGGGCTTCCGGCATGAGCAACATCAAGATGCTGATGAGCTGGCCGCTGATGTTTGGCTCAGTCGTCTTGGTTTTCTTCCTGAGTTCAAACTTTAAAAATTCCTCCGTCGGCAGGGCTTGTATCTCCATCAAAGAAGATGAGATCGCGGCTGAAGCCATGGGGATCAATACCACCAAATACAAAGTCATCGCGTTTATGTTTGGGGCTTCTTTGGCTGCTTTTGCCGGAGCGCTGTATGCGACGACCTACTACATCGTCAAACCGGATACCTTTGGAGTCAACACCTCCATCAACATCGTCATCCTGGTCGTCTTTGGCGGGATGGGTTCTTTATCCGGAACCGTCATCGCCACGATCTTTGTCGGATACATCAACATGGTCTTACAGGCCTATTCCGAACCTCGATTGATCATGTATGCCTTGATCCTGATCATCGTCATGATCTTCAGACCGCAAGGGTTGATGGGATCCAAAGAACTGGCCTTGAATCTGTTGCCTAAGATTCCCAATCCCTTCAAACGAAAGGAGAAACAGACATGAGCTTACTTTCGATCCAGCATCTGACTAAGAATTTCGGTGGCTTGGCTGCCGTCTCCAACGTTTCCCTTGAAGTTCAGGAAAATGAACTCGTCGGATTGATCGGACCCAACGGGGCCGGCAAGACGACCTTGTTCAATGTCATGACCGGGGTCTATACCGCCTCGGAAGGCAAGGTCATCCTGACCAAAGACGGCAAGGAGATCCTGCTGTCCAAACTGCCGCCGTATAAGATCACCAAGATGGGCGTTGCCCGTACCTTCCAGAATATCCGTCTCTTCAAAGAACTCAGCGTACTCGACAATGTCAAAATCGCCATGAACAATGAAGCCCGCTATGGCCTATTTGGGGCCTTGACCCGTCTCAACGGTTTCTTTAAACAAGAAGCCGCCATCGACGTGAAAGCCAGAGCCTTCCTCAAAGAAGTCAATCTGGATGACTTGGCTGATCATAAAGCCAAGAATCTGCCTTACGGCAAACAGCGTCAATTGGAGATCGCCAGAGCCTTGGCGACCGGCGCCAAACTCATCTTCCTGGATGAACCGGCTGCCGGAATGAATCCTCAGGAAACCCATGCCTTGACTGATTTCATCAAAGACATTAAACAGAAAATGGGCTTGACCGTGGTCCTGATCGAACACGACATGTCCTTGGTCATGACGATCTGTGAACGCATCTTCGTCTTGGATTACGGGAAACTGATCGCCAACGGGACGCCTGAAGAAATCAAAAAGAACCCCAGGGTCATCGAAGCCTACCTGGGAGATGAGGCTTGATATGTTGAAAATCGAAAACCTGAACGTCTATTACGGCGTCATTCATGCCTTGAAGGATGTCTCCATTGAGGTCGAAGAAGGCCAGATCGTTTCGCTGATCGGCAGTAACGGTGCCGGTAAAACGACACTGTTAAGAACCATCAGCCGTCTGATCCCGGCCAAGTCCGGCTCCGTCATCTACCTGGGCAAAGACATCACCAATGAAAAACCCCAGAACCTGCCTGTCAAAGGCTTGGTTCAAGTCCCTGAAGGCCGCAAGATCTTTGCCGGACTCAGTGTCTATGAAAACCTTCAGATGGGGGCTTACCTCAGAAAAGATCGGGCCGAAATCGTCAAAGACATGGCCAAGATCTATGAACGCTTCCCGATTCTGGCCAAACGCAAGAACCAGGATGCGGCCACACTTTCCGGAGGCGAACAGCAAATGCTGGCGATCTCCAGAGCCTTGATGGCCAAACCGAAACTGCTTCTGCTGGATGAACCCTCGATGGGACTGGCTCCGATCCTGGTCAAAGAAATCTTCAACATCATCAAAGAGATCAAAGATCAAGGCACGACCATCCTCTTGGTTGAACAAAACGCCATGCAGGCCCTCAAGATCGCCGATAAAGCCTATGTCTTAGAAACCGGATCCATCGTCTTAAGCGGGACCGGTGCTGAACTCTTAAGCAGTCCTGAAGTACAGAAAGTTTACTTGGGAGGATAAAACCATGCTCGTAAAACATAAGATGACCGCCAATCCGATCACGATCGGCCCGGATCAAACGATTTCAGAAGTGTTGGATCTGATGAGTACCCACGACATCCACCGTTTACCGGTCGTCGACAACGGCAAACTGGTCGGTCTGGTGACCCAAGGGGTCGTCGCAGAGAATTCACCGTCTCATCTCACCACCTTAAGCATCCATGAGATGAACTATCTGTTGTCCAAGACTAAAGTCAAAGACATCATGATCAAGAAAGTCGTGACGATCTCACCCGATGCCTTGATCGAAGAAGCCGCCGACATCATGGAAGTCAAAGACATCGGCTGTCTGCCGGTCACGGCCAAAGACAGTACTTTACTGGGCATCATCACGACCGGAGACATCCTGTCGGCCTTCGTTGAATTCTTTGGCTATCATGAAGAAGGCACCCGCATCGTCTTGGACATCAGTGAAAACAAAGTCGGGATCATCAGTGAACTCGGCAAAGTCTTCGCCGATGCCGGCGTCAGTGTCTCCCATTTTCTGATCAGTTCGATGGCCGACAACGAATTCATCATCCGCGTCAGTGATCCGGATAAAAAGAAAATCGAAAAACTCTTGGAATCCAAAGGATTCACCGTCGTATCCGTCCGCTAAACAGAGCCCTAGGCTCTGTTTTTTTATGTTAGAATAAAGACGATAAAAGAGGTTCTTTATGAAACAGATCGTCGTCGTATACTCCCATTCCGGAGCAGCCTATGCTTACGCTGAAGCTTTCGCCAAACAACACAATGCGGATCTGTTCAGGATTGAACCCAAGTTCGAACCGAAGGGCTTCTTCACCTATGTGTTGAGAGGCTATCAAGCGACATTCAGAAAGCCGGTCAGACTGAAACCGGATCAAATCAACCTGAAACATTACGAACACATGACCATCGTAGCCCCCATTCACGCAGGAAAGGTTTCTGCGCCTGTCAGAAGCTACATGTTCAGTCATCGCACCTATCTGCCCAAAGTAGACATCGTATTGACTCACGGAGCCAAAGACAACGAATACAGAGAAGCTGCCGAGAATCTGGAGACAGAACTGAAGTTCAAGTTCAACAGCATCAACTCTGTTACCCTGGGTTAAAGGTACAATCATGGATGTCATTATTTGCGGAAGCGGTCCTGCCGGGATCCAAGCCGCTTTATACATCAAACGAGCCAATCTTTCCGTCATGGTGATCGGCAAAGACGGCGGTTCTTTAAGCCGTACTGATAAGGTCGCCAACTATTTCGGGGTCCCTGTGATGAGCGGTCCTGAACTTTTGGCCATCGGTCATCAGCAACTCGCGGATCATCAGATCCCGCTGATCCAAGAAGAGATCACCGGGCTTCATATGGAACTGGAAGGCTTCAGTGTCATCACCGACAAGAATACCTATACGGCCAAAGCTGTTATTTTAGCGACAGGCTCACCTCGAGTCAGTACCAAACTCAAAGGCATCAAGGAACATGAAGGCAAAGGCGTCTCTTATTGCGCCGTCTGTGATGCGTTTTTCTACCGAAACAAAGCCGTCGGGATCTTGGGACACGGTGAATACGCCGCCCATGAAGCCTTGGAACTCATATCCATAGCCAAACAGGTCACGGTTTACACCAATGGCCTAGAACCCCAAGGCCATTTCGATCCCAAAGTCATCCTCAACACGACTAAACTCAAAAGCGTGATCGGGGAAAATAAGGTCGAAGCCATCGAATTTGAAGATGGGACCACTCAAGCCCTCAGCGGGATCTTTGTGGCTTTCGGCAGCGCATCTTCAGTCGATCTGGCCATCACGCTGGGCGTAGCCGTCGAGTCCAACAAGATCCAGGTCTCCAAAAATATGGAAACCAACGTCCCCGGGCTCTTTGCGGCAGGAGACTGTACGCCGGGACTCATGCAGATCAGTAAAGCGGTCGGAGACGGCTGTGTGGCCGGGATCCAAGCCGTGGCCTATATCCGGGCTTTGGGAAAATAATATGGAACTCTTTGATGCGGTCGACGTCACCGGAAACAAACTGGGTTTTGATTTGATCCGCGGAGAAACCAATGCGGCAGGCGTCTATCATAAGGTCGTCCAGATCTTTACCTTCAATCAACACAATCAGCTTTTGGTGACCCTTCGTCATCCCGACAAGGTCTTTGGCCTGCTCTGGGAAGTCACGGCCGGCAGCGTCATCAAAGGGGAAGATGAGATCCAAGGCGCCATCCGGGAACTGGAAGAAGAAACCGGAATCCTGGTTGCCCCTCATCAGCTTAAACCGCTTTACACGATGATTGAGAACGATGCGATCTGGTACACCTATTTTGTCAAATCCAGCGTCAGCGAGTCTGAAATCAGGTATCAAGAGGGTGAAACCATCGATCATCGGTGGATCGATGCCTCTGAATTCATGCGTCTGTTTCGCGAAGGGGATTTTCCTCCCCCAATGAAAGTCAGGTTGGAAGAACATTGGGATATTCTGAAGAAAATCTGGCGAGACCAGATTGGTTTTGACCTCGATTTAGACACTGTTATACAGGTTATCTGACCATTTTTTGAAAGCCAAGGTGAAACATCACGACACATAATCAATCCCCCCTTCTTAAACGAATCATCCTAGGCGTCAAGTGCCTGATCGTACTTCTTCTAGGTTTGTCTTTTTACGCTTATTACGTCAATGGGGAAGGGACTTACACCATCAACAGTCGTTTTACGCCGCTGTTGTTGAATTATGACGCGGATTCCGGCACCTCGACTTATGTTACCCAATCTGCCCGGATCACTGTGACTGGGGGTTTCGTGAAAGGCATTCAAGTTGGGAAAGATGGGGTCTCCAGGATCCTGATCAGAGCGTTGTCTCCCTTGCCAAGTTTGACCCTCACGGGGATTTCAGAAGGAAAAGTCGAGCTCTTATTGGAAAACATCAATCCAGCACTGGTTCTGGCTCATATCAACTCAAATTCACTCAATGCGCTTGCTGTGACCGTCAATACACTTCAGTTTTCCTTTGTTGTTACTCCCGGCAGCGTTGACCGTGTGGTCCCCACGCCACAAGACAGCGCTAACGATTACAATCAGGCTAAATACGTCATCTTAGGCGATAACCGAGATGGTTATGAAACGTTTGGCAACATCATCAAGCAAGTCAACGCCATGGCTCCTGCCTTCGTCATCGACAACGGGGATCTCGTCTTCAGCGGGAAACCCAACCAATATCGCCTCTTCGACCGGATGAGTGCCACCATCGCTTCAACCTTGATTACGTCACTGGGCAATCACGACATCCGCGATGAAGGCGGGAAAATCTATGCGATGCTGTACGGACCTTCATACTATTCCTTTGATTATGCCGACAGCCACTTCATCATTTTGGATTCTGCCCCAGGTTGGACTGAAAGGATTGCCATTTCCGCTCAACAGTACGAGTGGTTAGAGCGTGATTTGATCAAAGCGCAAGGGAAAAATATCTTTGTCATCACCCATATTCCGCCACGCGATCCGCGCACAGAGACCACCCCCAATCAGATTCCGGCATATGCCAATGAAATCAAGAAGGGAAACAACTGGTTTACCCAGAAATTGGACAGTTACCTCACCAGTAAGCTCATGTATAGCGGTTTTCAAGATCCAATCGAGGCTTTTAAGTTTGAAACACTGATGAGCACGTATCACGTCAATACGGTTTACTTATCGCATATCCATACCTTCATGGAATATACGAAAGACAAAGTCAGATATATGATCACAGGCGGTGCCGGTGCGGAACTTTTGTCGACAGACAGTTATTATCACTATATGGTAACTGGATTTGACGGAAGCGGGAATACCCTCATGATTGAATTGCCTTCGCCGCCTACCAACTACATCCAGCGGTATTGGTCTGCCGGTCTTCTATTTGCTCAAGCCATGATCGATGAAAATCCATTGGCTTCAGGCCTGTTTGTAACCATGCTGGGTATGATTGCTCTTTTGATCATTTTAGAATCGGTCAAATGGCGCAGACGTGCTTTGGCACTAATAAGATTACTATTTCAAAGTTTGAAAGACATGTTCAAGAAGATCAGTAAGATCCGTTGAAACACAGAGTCCTCCTAATTACGCATTGTAGGAATCAATCGATTTTGATATAATCTATTAGCAATGCGCGTGTGGCGAAATTGGCAGACGCACTAGACTTAGGATCTAGCGGGCAACCATATGGGTTCGAGTCCCTTCACGCGCACCATCCAAACTCAAAAATCCTTATTCATTAAGGATTTTTTCATACTTGAAAGTTTTTGTTTGTATCGAGGCATTCAAAAAATCTGAAAACTACATGCCAAAATGATTCGAATTATTAAACCAGACTAAACGATTTTTTAATGTATGTGTAATCACTCTTGATTGTTAATCATTTATGATCAGATAAAGAATTCAACAAAATGTTTGACAAGTGTAAGGGCTTGCTATATTATTGGTGTAACGGTAAACTAAAAGGAGAAAAATGGCTTCAATTGTAGAAATTGCGAAGTTGGCAAAGGTCAGTAAAATGACAGTATCCAATGTCATCAACAAAAAATACGAAAAGGTTTCAAAAGAAACCCGTGAACGTATCGAGCGTATTTTGGTTGAAACAAACTATACGCCCAACCTTTTTGCCCGCAATTTAAAGTCAAACAGTTCAAAGATCATCCTCTTTACCATTCCTCAGACCATAGAAAATGATCCCTATAAAAACACAGCCTTTAATAATCCGTTTTACGGTGAGCTGATCAACAGTATCGAATTCAGTTTGCGTCAAGCTGGTTACTATTTGATGTTTCGGTTTGTCAGTGATGAAGAAATACTGAGTAACCTTGTCTTGAATTGGAACATAGATGGTGTCATCGTTTTGGGTGCTATAAAGAAAGAAATCAGAACGATCTTTAAAGACATCAATGTCCCGGTCGTTTATATTGATACCTACGCGGATTTGGAAGAAAGTGACTCCATCGTGACTGAAGATGAGCAAGGCGGATACCTCGCTACCACTCATCTGATAAGCAAAGGCAATCACAAGATCGGTGTCGTTGTCAGTTCAATCAAAGAAGTGGGCGTAGCCAGCAAACGATATGATGGTTACCGACGAGCCTTAAACGAAAACGGACTTACTTATCAGGAGAAATGGTTATTTGAAGGATTCCCGTCCTTTGAATTCGGAGAAGTGATCGCTCAGAAGATTGCGGAGAAAAAGGACGAATTTGATGCCTTGTTCGTATACTCCGATGTCATGGCAATCGGAGTCATCAAAGGTTTAAAGGCACAGGGCTTAAAAGTTCCTGAAGATATTGCGGTGGTCGGGTTCGATGGTCTCTATATCGGGGATCTTTGCGAACCAAGATTAACAACCATCAAACAAGACATCACCAAAAAAGGGCAGATGGCAGTTGACTTGCTGGTCAGAAAACTGAATGGCAGCTCATTGGAGTTTGAACAATTAACCTTACCGGTCAAGCTGATAGAAAAAGAATCCGTTTAATACGAGTGAGAGAAGTAAAGCGATAAAAACACGGTTACAAAGTTTACCGTTAAACTAAAGGAGAGACAATGAAGTGGTGGCAAGAATCTGTCGTTTACCAAATCTATCCAAGAAGCTTTAAAGACAGCAGCCATGACGGCATTGGTGATCTGCAAGGGATCATTTCCAAACTGGACTATCTGGAACTTTTGGGAATCGATGTCATTTGGTTATCCCCGGTTTATGAATCTCCCAATGAAGACAATGGTTACGACATCAGTGATTATTATGACATTATGAAGGATTTCGGTTCTATGACAGATATGGATACTCTGATCAGCGAGGCTAAGCAACACGGCATCTCGATTGTCATGGATTTCGTGGCCAATCATACATCGAAGGAACATGCTTGGTTCAAAGCGGCCATGAGCGACCAAAACAGTCCTTATCGTTCTTACTATATTTTCAAACCCAACCTCGGTCATGTTCCAAGTGAACTGCAGTCCATCTTTCTGGGATCCGCCTGGGAATTGGATAAGAAGACGGATTCCTATTACCTGCATCTGTTTGCGAAAGGTCAACCCGATCTGAACTGGCATCATCAACCTGTCAGAGATGATTTGTATAAAATGCTGAACTGGTGGTTGGAAAAAGGCATTAAAGGGTTCCGTTTCGATGTGATCGATCTCATTGCCAAAGAAGTAGACCGAGGCATTATTGCCGATGGTCCCAAACTGCATGACTACATCCGCGAGATGAACCGCGAAACCTTTTCAAAATACAATGTTTTAACGGTTGGAGAAACATGGGGCGCTACTGCCGAGAAGGCAAAACGATACTCAAATCTCGATGGCAGTGAATTCTCTATGATCTTCAATTTCTCCCACATCCTATTGGATTCACTACCCGGTAAAGAAAAATGGGATACGATCCCGCTTGATCTTCTGAAACTTAAACAAGTATTCCAGGAACAACAAGTCGAACTCTATCAAAAAGGGTGGAACTCCTTGTTTTGGAACAATCATGATCTTCCCCGAATCGTATCACGATGGGGAAACGATCAAGAGTATCGAGTCGAATCAGCCAAAATGTTAGGAACTTTGCTTCATTTCATGCAAGGGACACCCTATATTTATCAAGGTGAAGAACTGGGGATGACCAACGTCCGGTTTGAAGATTTATCATTCTACAGAGACATTGAAACCTTGAATATGGCCAAGGCCAGAACTGCGCTGGGGATAAGCTCTGAGAAGATCATGGAATCCATCCATAAAGTGGGTCGCGATAACGCCAGGACTCCGTTTCCGTGGTCGAAGGATGAATTTGGCGGATTCAGTGATGTCCAACCCTGGTTGGATGTGAATCCCAATTATGTCACCATCAATGCACAGGCACAGATGGGAGATCCGGACTCCGTCTTTGAGTATTATCGAACCTTGATCTCGATGAGACGTAAAGGTCCCTACAGGGAATTGATCAGAGAAGGCGAATTTAAGATGCTGTATCCTGATCATCCTGATTTATTTGCCTATCAAAGGGTTTGGAAAGAAGAAGCATTGTTTGTCTACTGCAATTTCCATTCAGGAATCATTCATTTGGATGAGCACCTGGACGAAACTGCCGTGCTGTTGTCGAATTACAAGGTGATCGACAATAAAAAAGGTTTGAACTTGAGACCGTATGAAGCCATCGTTTTTCTGGGTAAGAGGGAATGAAGCTCGTATGGAAGACCAAGTTACATAAACAGAAAGAAAAGGAGATCTGAATTATGATGAAGAAGTTACTGGCAGTGCTTACTGTATTTCTGTTCTTAGCCGCCTGTACGCCCGCTAAGGCAAAAGAAGTCACGATTAAGTTCTTGAATTACTCTTCAAATGGCGGTCAGGAAGCAACGCTTACGGCCATGGTTAATGCGTTTGAAACAGCCAATCCGCTTATCAAGGTTGACGTAGAGACGCTGGGTTATGCTGACTATTTTACCCAATTGGCGACCCGCGTAGCCGGAGGACAAGCTCCGGATGTCTTCGAATTGAATATTGAAAACTTCAGAGCCTATGCAGACAAAGGCGCTATTGCTGAGCTCAAATTATCCTCAGTCGATTTGAGCAAGGTGCATCCTACTGCATTGAAAGCTTTCCAAATCGGAACCAAACAATACGGTTTACCAACCAAATTCTCCAATGTTGTATTAATCTATAATAAAGACCTGTTTGACCGAGCTGGTGTTGCTTACCCGACATCATCATGGACATGGGCAGAAGAATTGGCAGCAGCCAAGAAAATTCGTGCTTTAGGAACGGACATCTATGGTGTCTTCCGTCCAATACAAACTTGGGAATTCTATAAGACCGTCGCTCAAAACGGCGGAAGCATGATGAATGCGGATCAATCCAAATTCACCTTGAACTCTGCTGAAAATATCCAAGCTTTGGAAATGATGATTGCGCGTGTCAACGACACCAACGTTACCCCTACGACCGAGCAATTAGGCGGGATGGGTGACTGGGATCTCTTCAAATCCGGACGTTTGGGCATGATCGTTACCGGGATCTGGGCTTTCTCAGATTTCGCAACCAATTGTAAGTTTGCTTGGGACATTGCTGTTGAACCAGGCATCAAAACACATGCGACCCATTTCTTCTCAGATGCTGTTGTCGTCAGCAAAGACTCGAAATTAACCGCTGCTGCAACTACTTTCGCCGCATTCCTGTCAGGAAGCCCGGAAGCCGCCATGCTGCGTGCCAATGCAAACTGGGATTTACCGGTTGCACTCACAGACGAAGTCAAAGCTGCGTATAAAGCAGTTGTGCCTCCGTCAAATAAACAAGCCGTCTTTGATTCACTCGACTATCTCGTCATGCCGCCGTCACTTGAGAAATTCAGTGCTGTCGCTGATGATTTACAGATCTATTTGTCTAAAGCCATCGCCAAAGAATTGACCGCAAAACAAGCTTTGGATCAAGCACAAGCATTGATCAGCGGTAAATATTAAGTCTAGGGTTATCAGTAACAGATAAAGGAGAAAGACGATGAAAACAATGGAAAAAAAGGCGAGGATTACGATCATGCTCTTCCTGGTCCCCAGTATTCTGGGATTCATCGTCTTTTCTCTTATCCCAATGATTTCAGCATTCTATCTGAGTTTTACCGATTGGGATGTGATCGGGGGAGCCCCAAACCTCATCGGATTCAAGAATTATATCGATATCATCAAAAGCGAAGAATTTCACCGTGTCATTATGAACACGTTAAAGTTCATCTCCCTGTATATCCCGGGCATTCTGATTTCATCGTTACTGCTGGCTCTGATGTTTAACTCAACGGTTAAACGGGTCGCCATGTTTCGGGTCATGTTGTTTGTACCGGTGCTGACTTCTTGGATCGCAGGATCCATCATCTGGAAATCCGTGTTGAGCGGACAATATGGCTTACTCAACAATGTCTTGGCCATCTTTGGGATCAACGGACCGGCTTGGCTGACCGACCCCAAATGGGCCATGGTTTCGATCGTAATGGTCAGTATATGGAAAGATTTAGGCTTCTTCTCGTTGATCATCTTTGGCGGATTAAGAGGGATCGATCGGACACTGTATGAAGCGGCGAAGATCGATGGCGCTTCAAGTACTCAGATCCTGAGAAAAATCACCATCCCGCTGGTAACGCCGACCTTGTTCTTTGTTCTGGTGACGACCATCATCAGTTCTTTCCAACTCTTCCCGCAGATCATGGTCATGACGGGTGGCGGACCGATGGGTGCCACACAGGTCATGGTTGAAAGAGTGTATACCTATGGTTTCAGATATTTCCAAATGGGATATGCGTCAGCTTTGGCTATCCTGTTGCTGATCATCATCGTGACAGTAACGTTGATTCAAATGGTACTTCAAAAGAAATGGGTGTTCTATGAATAGAAATCTCAAACTGAAAAATACGTCTATCTTCTTTATATTGGCTGGCTTAACGATCATCAGTCTGGTTCCATTCTTGTGGATGGTTTCAACCTCGTTGAAGAGTGCCGGTGCCTTGATGTCCATCCCTATAGAATGGATCCCAAAAGAAGTTTCATTTGCTTCTTATGTCAAGATATTTACCAAGTTGCCGTTCATGAGATCTTTGTTCAACAGTGTTCTTGTTTCAGTCGCTTCCACTTTGCTGACGATACTCTCATCCAGTCTGGCTGCTTTTATCTTTGCCAAATTTGATTTCAAGTATAAAAATCTCTTGTTCACTTTATTTTTAGCCAGTATGATGATCCCTATTCAAGTCACAGGCATTCCGATCTTCATCATCCTGATGAAATTGAAACTGATCAACTCGTATATCGGGGTCATTATCCCCACCATCTTCAATGTCTTTGCGATATTTTTACTGAGACAATACATGAAAAACATCTCGAATGATTTCATTGAAGCAGCCTTTATGGATGGAGCCAGTTTCTTGCAAGTCTATTGGAAAGTGGTCATGCCGATGAGCGTTGTTCCGGTAACGACACTGTTGGTCATCAACTTCATGAACTATTGGAATGATTATTTCTGGCCTTTGATTATTTTGACAGATCCCAACAAAATGACTTTACCTGTTTTACTGAGCAAACTGAATACTCAATATACCACTGAGTACAATACGCTCATGGCGGGTTCACTTATTTCGATGATTCCAATTTTGCTGGTGTATGTTTTTGCCCAGAAATACTTCATCAGAGGGATTCAAGAAGGGGGTATTAAATGAAATACCCCGGATTAACTTACCTGGGATCAGGTCAGTTTGCTTCGTTGTATGGCCAAAATGAAACCATCGTTGATCAGAAAGCCACCGGAATTCAACATCTGTTTATCGATAACTATCAAACCGATTTGATCCATACAGCGTGCAGCGTTGTTACACTGAAACAAAATGCGTATTATGCGGATCGGGTAAAACCGATGATAGGACATCCAAATCGGGTGAAGTCCCAGAACTCCAGCGTGGAAAACCATTGCGTGATGAAAGATGTCTTTTGTTATGACAGCTTTACCAAGACGGATAGGGTGGGAGCCCATCAGAACCATCTCTTCTTTGAGACATACATCACCAATACCAGCCAAGATCCGCTTGAGTTTGACTTGTCCGCTCTGGTGATTACCCAGAACCAATTGAAGACCGTCATCCAAAACGAGTTGGGTGTATTGCAGGTCCAGAGTTGTGGTAAATTCTATGCGATCACGGCTCAAGACGTTGACCGAGCATCAGCCTCCTTGGATGCCCCAAGCGGCTTCATGTATCATGGAATCGAAGATATCTTATTTAAAAAGAATGAACTGAAGACTTCGATTTCAGCCACAAGCCCAATCGCTGTTTCATTGAGTAAAGCGGTCACACTGCAAGCGCAGGAATCCGTTACTTTTCATTGGGTCATTGTGGTCGGAAAGAGTAAAGAGGATGTCTTGGATCATCTGGCCAAGGTGAACTTTAGTACCGGTCTCAAGGATGTCGCTGAATATTGGGAGCAGTGGTTGTCAAAAGCCAAATCGGTATCTGCCTATCCTGACGAAACAAAAACAATGCTGGTAAGCTTAAAGGCTGCAAGTTTGAATGGTTTGTTGCCTGCTGATCTGACTGGTCATTATTTTGCGAACGGTAAAGTGACCTTTTATGTTCGGGATGCGCTCATGGGATCCAGAGCTTTTTTATATGGCGGGTTCTATGAAGAATTTGAACAAATCATTGCCTTCCTGTTAGCTTGTCCTACCAAAGAAAACGGAGAGTTTTATCAGCGCTATACCGCCGAAAAAAACCCGGATGAGGGAGCCAACAACAATGTCTTCTCTCAGATTGACACCATCGGATACTTTACCAGAGTCATTGCGGATTATTGGGAGCTAAGCGGGAAACTGCTCACCGATATTGACAAACTAAATGCCTTGATTAGCGCATTGCATACTGTACAGCGAAAAAACAAACTGTTTGGCCCTGAAGGGGGCGTCAATGAAGGGGTGTATGGACCTGCATACATCGTGTCTACCAATATGTTCATCGTGGGGGGCGTGTTGGGTGCAATCAGAATCGCCACACAGTTGGGGCATCTCTCTTTGGCTAAAGACTGGCAGAAGTTGGTCGATGAAACCATTCAGGGTATTGAGAGCGCGTTTTTAAAGGAAGGGTATTATGCCTATGGGTATGTGGACTATCATGATGAGATCCTGCATAAATATGACACACCGCAGTTTCTATCCTCAAGTTTGGGTTATCCCATCTCTGAACATACCAAGATCAATCACTCGACTTTGTTGAAATCGGCTTCCTTTTTCAAATACGGAATAGGCTACAGTGAACAAGAATACCATCATGGACCTTGGCTGTTCAATACCTGTGCAGGCGCCGAAGTGGCTTATCTTCTCAATGAAGAAGATCAGTATCACAAGATCATGGACTGGGTCATCGATCACAGAAATGAGTATGGTCTGTTACCTGAAGCCATAGATGCCACCAACGAAAGCCGTGCATTCATTAATCCCTTAATGTGGGCGAATGCCGAATTCATCGTCGCAGCATACATCAAAGTAATCCAATCGCTAAGGGAGCAACCATGATCAAACATCAGTTCAAATCCAATGAAGATTTTACAGCCCCATCCCATAACGGATTGATCCTATCCGTGAAGAATTTTTGTTTGACCGTAGAGGGTCAGATTGATCAGGTTCTGGGCTTTGGTGAACGTTTCGACAGCATCAATCACATCAACAAAGAGTTCGATAATCATGTGGTGGATCACTTTTGTAATCAAGACAAGCTGACTTATTTTCCTCTGCCCTTCTTCTTCATCCCTAATGAGTTTGGTGTTTTCATCAATACTCAGCGTGCGGTTCATATTTCAAGCCAAGAAGGGATTAAGATTCAACTGGATCAAGATGATGTCTGTGAGATCACGGTCTTTGAAGGGACTCCCCATGACATGATATCTGACTTTATCGACATGACCGGGAAAGCACTGCTGCCGCCCAGATGGGCGTTTGGGCCTTGGATGTCAGCACACCGATGGAACAATGAAGCGCTGGTGGACGAGCAACTCAAGATCATCAAAGCGTTGAACTTTCCTTTTACGGTAATGGTCCTTGAGCAATGGAGCGATGAAGCAACTTTCTACATCTTTAATGGCGCCTCCTATCATCCTGCCGCAAAGCCGAAACGTTATTCTGATTTTCATTTTGATCAACATGGCCCTTGGAAAGATCCAAAGAAAATGATTGAAAGGATTCATCAACAGGGCTTAAAACTGTTGTTATGGCAAATCCCGGTGATCAAGAAGCTCGAACCCAAGGATGCGCCAAGCCTTCAGCATGAACTGGATTGGTCAGAGGTGGAGTCAAACGATCTCGTTGCCCGTATTCCAAATGGCACCGCTTTTACGATTCCGCAAGGACATTGGTTTCCGGGGTCTATGATTCCGGACTTCAGTCAGAACGCGATGAAACAATGGTGGTTTGACAGAAGACGCTACTTATTGGAGATTGGCGTGGATGGATTCAAGACGGATGGCGGAGAACACATCTATCGAGATGACATACGTTTTCACTCCGGTGAAACAGGCCTCTCCATGATCAATCAGTATAGTCATGATTACATTGAAGCCTATCGTGGCTTTGTTGGAAAAGAGAGGGTTCTTTTTAGCAGAGCTGGCTATGTAGGTCAACAAACTGTGGGGATTCAATGGGCAGGCGATCAAAAATCAACCTGGTCAGAATTCAACAGCATATTCCGTGCAGGAATCAATTGCGGTTTAAGCGGTCAGGCTTTCTGGAGCTTTGATATCGCCGGGTTTGCAGGGGATCTGCCTGAACCTGAGTTGTATATTCGATCAACGCAATTGGCGGTTTTTACGCCTGTCATGCAACTGCATTCTGAACCGGTCGGAGGTCAATTTTCCTTGATTACAAAGGAGAAGATCCTCAACAATGAAAGAACGCCATGGAATATGGCCAGTGCGCATGAAGACCCTGTGTTGATTGATTTGATCCGTCGGTATTACTGGTTGAGGATGAATCTATTGCCTCACCTCTACAGCGAATCCATCCGCTGTGTCATCAACAATGAAGTCATGATGAAACACATGATGATCGATTACCCTGAAGACATCACCGCCAGACAGTGTGAAGACCAATATCTGTTTACCAACCTGTTGGTTGCGCCAGTACTCAACCCAGCGGTAAAGTCTAGATCTGTTTATTTTCCGAAGGGAACATGGTTTGGATTGCTAACAAACACGAAATTCATCGGTGAATCAACGGTGTTGCTGGAAACGCCGCTGGATACGGTTCTGGCTTTCGTAAAATCCGGAACGGCCTTGTTGGTCAATTCTGGCGATCCAGACAATTTGATCAGTGATGTCGGAAACGACCTAGAGGATAAGACACAATGGGGAATCAGAATCTACGGTGAACAAGGCACTCATCATTTCTATACGGAAACCGAGGACTTCACCATATCATGGGCCAATGGTCACTCTAAATTAGAGGGGAACTTTGAAAAGGATTACCCCATCAAATGGATCAATTAATTCAACGATTGAAGGCTGGTTTTCAATCCGTCAAAGGGATCCAAGCCTTTCTGGTTTTTGGATCAGTCTCAAAAAACTGTGCTGATGCCTATTCGGATCTGGATTTCTTGATCATTGCGCAAGAGGAACTTGTTCCTGACCTGATTCATGACTTGGGTTGGCTGGATAAAATTGAGCCTCTTGAAATCATATTACAGGAAGGTCCCGACAACTTTAAAGTACTCTTTCAAAGCGGACAAATCGGCGATTTTGGAATTGCATGTTTGAATCATTATCAGGAATATACTCATGAAAAAGGGAAGGTCATTTTCTGCAATGATGAATTGGATTTAGAAACCATGAATCATTCGATATTGCCTGAGACCCACTCAGACACTCACTGGCTCAATCAATTTATGTTTACCGTGTATATCGGTTTGGGCAGGTTGCTGCGAGGTGAAATGGTCTGTGCAACCCAAATGATCATGGGGGATGTCTTAATTGCGTTTCTTCACTTGATGAAGCCCAAAAACAAAGACTACGATTATTTTCAAATTAACAGACGTTATGAGGCTTTGGGACTCAATAAAGAATTTGATTTAAAGGAAGTCCTTGACAGCAGCGGCCGATCCCATCGGGCGGCAGCGCTGATGTTTCGACACATCAATCAAAATTATGTGCTGGATCCTCTTTTTAAGTCACTCATCGAGAAGCGTCTCATGGAGTGCTTTCTGAAACTGGATCCTCATGATGAAAGTACAATCAACACACAACAATGACCACCTGGTAAGGTGGTTTTTATTAGGAGTTACAGGGCTGAGCTCATCAGTAGTCAGGAGTCAATCGCGGCTCCCAAGTTGATGAGGATGAGCGATAGCGACTAAAAATCATACTCAATAGTTTATATTGTTTCTCACATAAAAGTGTGGTTTAATTGAACAATCAGTTGGAGGTGCCTTATGGACTATCGTTTCGCCAAAAGAACAGCGTGTGTTGAAGATTCATTCATCGTTGAAATATTCAAATATCTACAAGACAAAGACATGATTTCATTTTCAGGGGGCTTTCCCAATCCGGAGTCTTTTCCGGTTGAAGCCTTAAGAGTGGCCTCAAACAAAGTGTTTGAACTTGACGGCAAGTCGGTTTTACAATACGCGCAAACTGAAGGGTATAAACCCTTGCGTGAGTTCATCTCCGCTCGTTATAAAAAAGTTTATGATTTGGACATTCCTGCTGATGAGATCCTGATCACCAGCGGCTCTCAGCAAGCTCTGGACTTCATCGCCAAGACCTTCTTAGATCCTCACGACAAAGTCATCGTGGAAGAGCCTTCCTACTTGGGGGCCATTCAAACCTTCAACAGTTACGAAGCCGATCTCATCACGGTCGAGCTGACCGAACACGGCATTGATCTGGTTTCCTTGGAAGCCAAGCTGATCCAAGAGGATCCCAAGCTGATCTATGTCATCCCGAACTTTCAAAACCCCAGCGGGGTCTCTTATTCAGAAGCCAACCGGGAAGGCTTCTGTGAGCTCATCAAACGCTTCAACGTGATCATCATCGAAGATGATCCATACGGTGAACTCTTTTTTACCGACTCAAAACGGACGCCTTTAAAAGCCGTGCTTCATGATCAGGTCTTATTGCTGGGGAGTTTCTCAAAGACCGTTTCTCCAGGACTGCGTTTGGGTTGGGTCTGTGCCTCCAAAGCCATCCACCAAAAGTTGTTCACCTGTAAAGAAGCCTCGGATCTGCACAGCAGTGCGTTGGATCAGCGTTTGATCCATCAATATCTGATCGACAACGATTATGATCAGCATCTCGCCGAGATCCGTGCTCTGTATGGCGCCAAACAAGCGATGATGCTGAGTGCGATCGCACGGTATTTCCCGGCGGATGTGAAGGTTTATCCTTCAGAAGGCGGTATGTTTCTGTGGGTCGTCTTGCCTGAGGGTGTTTCCTCCATGGATCTGTTCTATGAAGCAATCAAAGAAAAGGTCGTGTTTGTCCCGGGAGATCCTTTCTACGTCAACAAGAAAAACGTCAACGCTTTACGATTGAACTTCACCAATGCTTCAGAAAAGGACATCGATGAAGGCATCCAACGTTTGGCTCAGGTCATCA
Organism: Erysipelotrichaceae bacterium; assembly: GCA_963678045.2. GTDB lineage: Bacteria > Bacillota_I > Bacilli_A > Erysipelotrichales > Erysipelotrichaceae > UBA2212. Next base: position 452,787 of record CAXXCK010000004.1, read on the forward strand.
CAAGAAGTATGATCCAATAGCGTGTCGCAAGACACGCTTTGATTTGGCTGTGGGGTTCACGCTTATAGAATATTGATTGAACCAAGTTGAGAATCGACTACATGAGTTCATGGGCTATCCTCTGAATCGTTATCAACCAGACAAAAAGCACCGAAGTGCTTTTTTGTTGATCATGGATTATATCGCATCCTGTAAAGCGTCGTATCCTTCTTCACCGGTTCTGACCTTGATGACGTTTTCCACATCGTAGATGAAGATCTTACCGTCCCCGATCTTACCGGTAAACAAGACTTTCTTGGCCGTTTCGATGACGAGTCTGACGGGAACTTTCGCCACCACGATCTCGACTTGGACCTTAGGCAAGAGGTTCATTTCGGTTTCGGCTCCGCGATAGAATTCAGACTTGCCTTTCTGGATCCCGCAACCCAAGACCTGAGTCACGGTCATCCCGGTGACACCGATCTCATTGAGGGCTTCCTTCAAAAGCTCGAATTTGCTTTGACGGGTAATGATGTCGATCTTGGTGAGTTTCACATCGGAAATCATCGTGGTCGAGGGTTTGGAGATGATCTCAACGGGTACGGCCACATCGATGGAGACCTCATCTTTGCGATGATGTTGAGCCAAGAGTTCCGGATTGGTCTGATAATAACTGAAACGATCCAACTGTTTGATCGGGGCATTCTCGAAGGAATCATAATCGAGTTCCGAGCGAGAAAGCATGTTGCTGGGATAAGCTAAGACGCCCATCTCAGGGATATCCAAGCCTTCCAGTTCATCTTCAGGTTTGACGCGCAAGCCCCATACCTTATCCAAGACCCTGAAGAAGAGATACGATACCCCAAAGCCCCAGATGATCAAGACAGCGACGGCGATCAATTGGGCAACGAGTTGGGAAGCATCCCCGTAAAACAAACCGGTGACCCCTCCTGCAACGCCGTTGAGTCCGGCTCCGTAAGTTCCATCCGCAAACAGACCGACAGCGATGACGCCCCAGATCCCGTTGATCCCGTGGACAGAAATCGCGCCGACCGGATCATCGATCTTAAACTTGTTTTCAATAAAAGGCACTGCGAAACAGACCAGTAAGCCAGCCACCAAACCGATGACCAGAGAAGCCATTCCGTCGACAAACGCACAAGGTGCCGTGATGGCGACCAGTCCGGCCAACGCGCCGTTGGCGGTCATGGAAGGATCAGGCTTGCCGAATTTCATCCACATATAGAACATGGCGACCAGTCCGCCGACTGCCCCGGCAATCATCGTGTTGGTCGCAACGACCGCCAGTCTGAAATCAGAAGCGTTCATGGTCGATCCGGCATTGAATGCGAACCAGCAAAAGAACAATATAATGGTTCCGACGATCGCCATCGGGATATCGTGACCCGGAAAAGCGCGAGCCGTTCCGTCTTTTTTAAATTTGGCAATACGCGGTCCAAGAACGATGGCGCCAGACAGAGCGATCATCCCGCCCATCGTATGGACCACGGCAGACCCGGCGAAATCGACGACCCCATGTCCGATCCCGAAAGTTCTTCCCAAGGCCGATAACCAGCCTCCGCCCCATACCCAGTTGGCAAACAACGGATACAGAAACATCGAGATGAAGAAAGACGTGATGATGACGGCCGAATACTTTACTCGTTCAGCCATGGCGCCGGTCGGGATCGTGACGGTCGTATCCATAAACACCATCTGGAAGAAAAACAAGGCATAGATCCCGGCATCATAGGTCCCCAAGAGACCAAAGCCTTTGAATCCGGCGATCCCGCCCAAGCCCGGAATACTGATCATGGCGTTCAGAACACTGCCGCCGCTGCCCAGTGTCGCTGCTCCCCCTGAGCCGCCCATCTGAAGTCCAAACCCGACCAGGAAGAATCCAACGGCTCCCACTAAGAAGACCATGAAGTTCATCGTCATCGTATGGGCCGCATTCTTGGCTCGGGTAAAGCCGGTCTCCACCATCGCAAAACCGCATTGGAAGAAGAAGACCATGAATCCGCAGACCATGACCCAGACATAATTAGAACCGAAGAAACCTTTGTTGGCGAGCTCAGCCACCCCATCCAAAGTCGGTGTCCCCGTTACCGTGGTATAACCAGCTCCGGTCGGATCGGTCACCAGACTGCCACCTTGAAACAGGGCAGCCAATGTCAATATTCCTAAAACCAAAGCACAGAAGATCAGAATATACCCTTTTTGTTTTCTTGAAATCATCATTTAAAACCCTCCATGACAGGAGTCGATTGTGTGTGTGTCATTATTTTTCCTCTTTTTGTGTTGTGAATCAGTCTCTAAGAAACAGCAGATCTAAATAGGATGGGAAAGGATAAGTTTTGGAAGGCAGCTTTGTTTCGATCACATCGGCGTCTTTTCTGACCTTTTCCAACAAGCCGACGACTTTCTCGCGTAAAGCCAAGCCGGTTGCTTTCGCATCATCCAGATCCGCGATCTTGGTTAAAGTCGCTTTCAGCGTATACAGGTCAGCAGCCAGAATCTCATCCAAAGCCACGATCTCATCAAGTTTACGCTTGTAGCTGGGATACAGACTTAAAGCAGTCAAGCCTTGAGCGTATTCAAAGATAGCGGCACTGATTTCCCGTTCCGTCATTTCGATCAGGGTCCGAGCTTCAGCTAGGATCGTTTTCGAATAAAGTTCATACAGGATCTCACTGCGGGCTTCAAGTTCCGCATGAGTATAAACGCCGTTGCGTTCAAACATGGAGACTGCCTTGTCTTCCAACAGACTGCTGATGGATTCGACGAAAGAAGGGATGTTGGGCAGGCCGCGTTTTTTCGCTTCAACGACCCAATCCGAGGAGTAACCGTCTCCGCTGAAAAGGATACGGTGATGATCATGAATGATTTCAGTGATGATCTTAAGGGCTTCTTCACGGACGGTCTTGACACTGGCGATGGGTTCCAAGCGATCGGCGATCTCTCTTAAACTGTCTGCCAGGATGGTCGCGATGATCGTATCGGCTTTGGCCGGAGACAAAGAGGAGCCCAACATTCTGAGTTCAAACTTATTGCCGGTGAAGGCAAACGGAGAAGTCCTGTTTCGATCGGTGTTGTCTTTTGGGACAAAGGACAACTTATCGGTCTGCAGGAATTCTGAACCGGCCTTGAGTGGTTTAGCGGGTTCCTTGTCGATCAGTTTAAACAGTAAAGCTTCAATACTGTCGCCCATAAAGACGGAGACAATGGCCGGCGGAGCTTCATTGGCACCCAAGCGATGATCATTGCCTGGGCCTGACGCTGCCAGACGGATCAGCTCAGGATAGGTATCGATGGCCTTCAGAGTTGCAGAGACAAACAGAAGGAAACGCACATTGTCTGCCGGATCATCACCCGGTTCAAACAGGTTCTGTCCGGTCGAGGTCGACAAGGACCAGTTGTTGTGTTTACCGGATCCGTTGATGCCTTTAAACGGTTTCTCATGAAGCAAGGCTTCCATACCGTGTATCTTGGCGGTTTTCTTCAAAACATCCATGAGGATCTGGTTTTGATCGACGGCAATGTTGGCTTCAGTGTAGATCGGAGAGATCTCATATTGTCCCGGGGCTACTTCATTGTGTTCGACTTTAGAAAAGATGCCCAGTTTCCACAAAGTCAGATTCACGTCATCCATGTATTTTTGGACCCGTTCGGCAATCGATCCGAAGTAATGGTCTTCAAATTCCTGTCCTTTAGGGGCCGGAGCACCCAGTAAGGTTCGTCCTGTCAGTAAGAGATCTTTACGTTTCTTATACATCTCGCGATCGACCAGGAAGTATTCCTGTTCGAGTCCGTTGACCATGCGGACATCTTTGACTTTCTTTTCACCCAAGGCATGCAAGACACGGGTCGCTTCTACGCCCAAGACATCCAAGGCTTTCAGTAAAGGTCCTTTTAGATCCAAGTGTTCGCCGTTATAGGAAACAAAGACGGTCGGGATACATAAGACATGGTCTCGGATAAAGGCCGGTGAACTCAGATCCCAGTAGGTATAACCGCGGGCTTCAAAAGTGGCGCGCAAGCCGCCGCTGGGGAAGGAGGAACCGTCGGTTTCACCCTTGATCAGGGTCTTGCCTGAAAAATGGGCAATCGGACTCCCGTCCGCATTGACTTCCAGAAAACTGTCATGTTTCTCGGCAGTTTGTCCGGTCAAGGGCTGGAACCAGTGAGAGTAGTGGGTACAGCCGTGTTCAAGAGCCCAGATCTTCATTTCATGGGCGATGGCGTCCGCTGTCGAGCGGTCCAAAGGACTGACTTTGGTTACGGCATCTTTCCATTTCTTGAAAACAGGACTGGGTAAACGGGATGCCATGGTTTTTTCACTGAATTGGTAAATACCGAAGAGATCAAATGGATGGGTTGACATAAGGGGGTTCCTTTCTAAAGTGGTCTGTCTGATTTTGGCTTAAGCGTGAGTGTCCATAGGGATCGGCCTCCTAAGCCGAGGCTTCATTCTCATGAAGATGAGCAGTGTTGGTTTTATCAGAAATGGCCCTGTTTAATAAAAAAACAGTCACCATCCCCTAAGGGACGAAGACTGTGATGTTCTCCGCGGTACCACCCGTTTTACCTGTAAAGGTCTCTTTTTAGGTTCCAACAAACCCATCTTCTTTAACGGGAAGTCCCGGCATACTCTACTATGGTTCGAGCAGCACTCCTAGGGGTTACAGATTTCAAGATTCCGGTTGGCCTTACACCGCTCCCAACTCGCTATGACGGATGACTTGAATCCACGTGTCCTAATCAACGTTTGAAAGTAGTATAAACTTGAAATCAGAAAATGTAAATATAAAATGAAAAATAATGATTATAAAATGATTAAAATCGTAAAATAAGATAATTATATGAAAATTATAAAGATAATAAGAAAAATAAAATGATTAATTCAGCATAATCTAGAATTTATAGATAGAATTATCGAAGGATCTTGTGATTTTTAGTGATGGAAAGTATTGACAAGGTTAATTCGTCTCATTATAATAAGCATTAGATTAGAATATAAGCAAAAGCAAAGGAGACTTATGACGCAAAGAGAACAGGAAATCTTAACGATCTTAAAGAAAAATCCGACGATCTCTCAACAGGAGCTGGCTGATTCTTTAGGGATCACCCGATCCTCTGTCGCTGTTCACATCACGAATCTGCTTAAGAAAGGCTATATCTTAGGCAAAGGCTATGTCGTCAAAGACAACCCTTATGTGTGTGTGATCGGTGGTTCCAACATCGATATCCAAGGCTTTCCCAGAAACAAACTCATCATGCGTGATTCCAACATCGGTCAAGTGAAGATCTCACTGGGCGGCGTCGGCAGAAACATCGCTGAGAACCTGTGCCGTTTGGGCTTGGAGACCCGTCTGATCAGTGCTGTCGGGGATGACCCCTACGGACACATGATCTTGGATGAAGCCAGATCGATCGGTCTGGATATGTCTGAGAGCCTGGTGCTCAAAGGCGAACAGACTTCGACCTATCTCAGTATTCTGGATGAAACCAGTGATATGGCAGTTGCCATCTCACACATGGATTCGATCGAAAGAATGACTCCGGAATACATCCGATCCAAACGGGCCATCATCGAGAATGCCCAACTGGTCATCTGTGATACCAACCTGCCGATCGAAGTCCTGGAAGTTCTGGTCAACACCTTCAGAAAGACCGATTTCTTCCTGGATACGGTTTCCACAGCCAAGGCTGCCAAAGTCAAAGGGATCATCGGTAAGTTCCACTCGATCAAGCCCAACAAACTGGAAGCTGAGATTCTTTCCGGGATCCCCATCAAAAACGATGCCGATCTGGAAAAAGCTGCCAAGATCCTTCACGCTCAGGGCGTCAAACGGATCTTCATCAGTTTAGGCGCAGAAGGGGTCTTCGTCAGCGATGAAGGTCATTCTGAACGCTACAAAGCGTCACCCGTTAAAATGGTGAATGCGACCGGTGCCGGCGATGCCTTCATGGCCGGTTTGGCAGCAGCCTTCGTTCAAGGCAAAACCACCAAGGAAGCCTCCTATATGGCCATGGCTGCCGCGGCGATCGCCCTGTCTCATGAAGACACGATCAACCCCGCAATGTCACTCGAATCCCTCAACGAAAAACTCAAGGAGAACAAACATGTTTGAAAACCATCTGGACATCAACCCCGAAGTCGCATCCGCCCTCAAAGCAGGCAAAGCTGTCGTTGCTTTGGAATCCACCATCATCTCACACGGGATGCCTTATCCCAAGAATGTAGAAACCGCGCTCAACGTTGAAAAAATCATCCGCGAAAACGGGGCCATCCCGGCTACCATTGCCATCCTCAAAGGCCGACTGAAAGTCGGATTGACTCCGGAAGAAATCGAATACTTAGGCAAAGCCCATGATGTTGCGAAATGTTCCAGAAGAGACATTCCGTTCATCGTTGCCAATGGGTTGGACGGGGCTACGACTGTGGCTTCCACGATGATCCTGGCTGCCATGGCCGGCATCAAAGTCTTTGCGACCGGCGGGATCGGCGGTGTTCACCGCGGTGCCACCACGACCTTTGACATCTCAGCGGATCTTCAGGAACTCGCTTCCACCAATGTGGCTGTCGTCTGTGCCGGAGCCAAATCGATCTTGGATATCGGCTTGACCTTGGAATACCTGGAAACCAACGGGGTTCCTGTCGTCGGTTATCAAACCAATGAACTGCCGGCTTTCTATACCAGCAAGAGCGGATTCGGGGTCGATTATCGCGTCGAAAATACCCAACAACTGGCCAAAGCCATGAAAACCAAATGGGATCTGAACCTTAAAGGCGGCTTGGTCATTGCCAACCCGATCCCTAAGGAATATGAAATGGATCCCAAAGTCATCACAGATGCGATTGAAGAAGCCCTTAGACAAGCCGAAAGAGACGGTATCAAAGGTAAAGAAACCACCCCGTATCTCTTAGCCAAGGTCAAAGAACTGACCGGCGGAGATTCTCTGGATTCCAACATCCAGCTCGTCTACAACAATGCCAAAGTCGGAGCTCAGCTCGCAGTCGATTTGGCCAAACTCGCCTAAAAACAAAAAAAGCCGACTTCGGCTTTTTTTCTGATTGGTTTATTTTCTGCCTTTTCGGATCGTGGTTGACGCGGCAATCAGCAGATCGGCAATCATCTTGTGACCTGCATCGGTTGGATGAGGATCATAGGTAGCCGGTGTGGCAGCCATATTGAATCCCACTAAGGGGACTGATCCGGTATAGGCTTCAAAAGCGGCAGCCACATCGACGACCGTATAGCCCAAACCTGAAGCATTGGCTTTGAGGGTGGCGTTGATCTGATCGATGTATCCATCCATAAAGCTTCTTAAGGTTGAATTTCCATAGACCGGATTATACACGGTCAGGAAATAGATCTTGGTTCCCGAAGCCAAGCCTTTGATTCCGTTGATGATGAAGGGCAGATCGGCATTGAAGTTGCTGACCCCGTTAGCCAAACTGTTGCGTAAGGCGCTGTTTGGCAACATCTGACCAAGCATGTCCAACGACAAACGAGTAGGATTCAGATTGACCGCAGCGCTTAAGACACTCATGAAGTTGGGATCATCCATGGAGACCCCATACAAATCAGCGACATGCTGAAGCAAAGGATGCATCAGATTGTTGCCGCCGATGCTGACCGTCACAATCGTGGCCCCTGGTAAAGTGGCTCTGGTCAGAGTCTGATTGGTTGTCCCTGAGATCTCACTTCTCAATTGAGTAGAGGTCAATCCGGCCAAAGCGGTGTTTGCAGAAAGATAAGGTGACCCTGCCGCTACGGCTTTCTGGCTCAGATACGCTGAATACAAGGTGAAGAAATCCTGTCCGGGCGATGCGCTCCAGCCAGCCCCGATCGAATCACCCAGCCCGACATATTCAACGGGTACCGGTGGTTTTACGACCGGTTTTCCTGCGAAAACATGCAGTGGTAATCCCAGCAGAAGTACAAAACTTAAAAAAGCAGTCAGACATCTTCTTCTCATCAAGAACTCCTCCTTTATGGGGAAAACCCTTGTCAGTTGCGATGGATGATGGTGGCAGTGTGTCCCCGATAAGCACACAATACCCCTTGCTTTTGACTCTGTCAACACCATAAAAAAGCCGATGGATCCGATGTTTGTGCACGTGAACTCACTTCTCACAATCTTGCGAAAAACATCGGCATAATGAGGTAAAAAACCACTCATCGTGTGTAGACTTCTCACCTAAGCGATAGTATGATAAGCGTAGTTGAGTCCAAAGCGAACCATGGTCTCGTTTTTGGACAACAAGGCACTGACACTTGAGAAGACAGTGCAGGAAAGGGAGATTACAATGACAGAAGACAAAGTAGGGATGTTTTTAGCCTCGAATGCGAAGTACTTCCCGGCGTCAAAGCTGATTTTGATCAAAGAAAAACTGATGAGTGCGGATGACTCCAAATTGATGGTCGTTTCTTCGGTAGAATACAAGGATCCGATGACCTTTTTGTTGATTTCGATATTCTTGGGCAGCCTGGGGATCGATCGTTTCATGTTGGGAGACACCGGCATGGGCATTCTAAAACTGCTGACCGGCGGTCTATGCGGGATCTTATGGCTGATCGACGTCGTCACCATCCAAGACAAGGCCAAAGAAAAGAACTTCCAAGGCATCATGTTGGTTCTATAAGCTGTTTCAGTCATGAAGAGACAATTCAGACTGAGCCAGATCATCAAAAAAGAAGAACTGTTGATCGGCCTTCTGATTTTGGCTTGTGTCTATCTCTTTGATTATCACTGTCTGTTCAGGTCGCTGTTTCACATTCCCTGTGCAGGCTGCGGGATAACACGGGCTTTTCAAATGTTGCTTCATTTCAATGTGATGGGGTCCATAAGGTACAATCTCTTGGCCTTTCCCATCGTACTGACTTTTCTGGTTCTGTTTACACTAAGGATCGTGGATGCCCTAAAAGGAACCCACAAAGCAGAAGTCCTGGTGAAACCGGTGATGACACCGGCACTGGTCCTCTTTCTGATCATTCTGGTCAGTATCAGTTGGACAATGAATATAGTAAGAGGTCTCTAAGCAGACCTCTTTTTTTATGGATTGCGATGCGTTCTCAGGTAAGCCGGGATGCTTTCCGCAAAGAAAGTAATAAAAGTATCTTTGAAAGCCTCATCCCCGAAACTGAGGATGCCTAAGGAGTATTGAATGGCGACACCGTCCAGCGCTGCCACCAAAATGGCTGCGAGGCTTTTTTGGTATTGCTGATTCTGGACCCCGAAGGCATAGAAGTACATGTCAGCGACCCGCTGGATGATCTCAGTGTAATCCTGTTTGTATTTTTCCTGAATCCGACCGCCTTTGGACATCGCATAAGCTGCCAGTAAGATCAGTAAGCGTTGTTCTACTTCTTTGGACATACGCTCTCTGACATTGTTTCTGATTTCAGAAAACATCTCTTCATTGGTCTTCAATTGGCTGTCTTCATTGCGTTCAGACAGTTTGTGTACGAAATAAGCGGCTTCTTTGACCGCATCATAAAACAGATCATCCTTATTCTTATAGTGATGATAGATCGCGCCGGTGGTCAAACCGGCTTCAGCGGCGATCTCACGCATGCTTGCATCGTCGAAACCCTTGACCGCAAAGACACGGATGGCGGATTCCAGAAGGTGTTGTTTTTTCTTGTTTTGAGGCGTATTTGTCATAGTTATCACGGTTCTCACAAAGTTTATCATATTGCCTTTGTGGATGCATCTCTTCCATCCCATTGTAACGCATTTTTCTTAAAAATCCGTTGAAACATAACAAATGTTATGTTATTATGTTCACAAATAAGCATATATGGGCCCTGAAAGGAAAATCATGTCTGAATTTAAAATCTTGGAAATCAAACAAAGCATCTTCGAGAATAATCATCGACAAGCCGACTTATTGCGTGAACAGTTGAAGAAAGAGGACCTCTTTTTATTGAACCTGATGTCTTCTCCGGGATCAGGCAAGACCACGACCCTGACCAAGACGATCGCCGCTTTAAAGGACGAACTTCGGATCGGCGTCATGGAAGCCGACATCGATTCGGATGTCGATGCGATCACCATCGCCAAGACCGGCGCCAAAGTCATTCAGCTTCATACCGGAGGCATGTGCCATCTGGATGCGGACATGACCAAACAAGGTCTATTGGGTTTAGGCACCCAAGACCTCGATCTCATCATTTTGGAAAATGTCGGGAATCTGGTCTGCCCGGCCGAATTCGATACCGGATCCAGTAAGAACGCCATGATCCTAAGTGTTCCTGAAGGGGACGATAAACCCTTGAAGTATCCGTTGATGTTTCAGATCTGTGATGTCTTGCTGATCAACAAGATCGATGTCTTATCCGTCTTTGACTTCGACATGGAAGCCTGTATAGCCAGGGTCTTGAAACTCAACCCCAAGATCAAGATCATTCCGATCTCCGCAAGGACCTCCGAAGGCATACCCGAATTTGCGCAGTGGCTTAAAAATGAAGTTCAAAACTGGAAAGGCAAAAACTCATGAGTGAACAAACTGTTAAAATCAAAGTCCTGGAATTTGCGAATAAAGTCAGTGGTAAGAAGATGGGATCCAAAGGCGCCATTACCGCCTCTGATCCCCGTTATAAAATCATGGAACCGGTCGTCACCGAAGAAATGGCTGAAGTCGCCTTAGCCATGGATTTCAGAAAGCCCAAAAGCGCTGAAACCTTAGCCAAACTTTGCCAAAAGGATGTAGACTTGGTCTCTAAACTGGCTTGGGAACTGTCCTTGGCCGGCGTCTGTTTCGTCAACAATAAAGAAGGGGTCGATCAATACTGGTATGACACCTGGGTTCCGGGCATCATGGAAATGATGGTCAACAACAAAGAAAACGTCAAAAAGTTCCCGCAGATCGGCCGGGCTTTTGAAGAATACGGCCGTGTCGTCGGTCCGATGAGTGTCGGGAAGTTCCCGGTCGGTGTCGGCGTCATGCGTGTCATCCCGGTCGAAAAAGCCATCCAAGGCGAAACCAGAAGAGCCGGTTATGAAGAGATCTCCAAATACCTCAATGAAGCGCATATCTTTTCTGTATCGGATTGTTCATGCCGGACCTCCAGAGAAGTCATGGGTGAAGGCTGCGGTCACTTAAAAGAAGACATGTGTATCCAATTGGATCATGCAGCTGAATACTACATCAGAACCAAACGCGGTCGTGAAATCACCCGAGAAGAAGCCTTTGAAATCATCAAAAGAGCCGAAGACAATGGTTTGATGCATCAGATCCCGAATTTTGACGGCACCGGAAAGACTCATGCGATCTGTAACTGCTGCGGCTGTTCCTGTTTTGCCATGCGTATTGCCCAGATGTATTCCAATGCCGATATGGTCCGTTCGAACTATGTGGCACATGTCGATAAAGAGAAGTGCGTGGCTTGCGGAGAATGTGTTGAAAACTGCCCGGTCAACGCGGCACGCTTGGGGACCAAACTGACTCAAATCAACCCGACGATCATGAAGACCCCGGATAACCCCAGAGATACCAAATGGGGTCCTGAGAAATTCAATACCGATTACAGAACCAACCGAACCGATGTGGTCGAAACCGGAACCAGTCCGTGTAAAACGGAATGTCCGGCTCATATCGCCGTTCAAGGCTACATCAAATTGGCTTCTTTAGGGAAGTTCAAAGAAGCGTTGGAACTCATCAAGCATGAAAATCCTTTCCCAGCCATCTGCGGACGGATCTGTCCGCACAAATGCGAAACCGCATGTACCCGTTGCGGTGTCGATAAAGCCGTCGCCATCGATGAGATCAAGAAATTCATCGCTGAACAAGACCTCAATACCGCGGATCGTTATGTCCCGCGCATCAAACACAATTACGGGAAGAAGATCGCCGTCATCGGGGCCGGCCCAGCCGGACTGTCGTGTGCCTTCTATTTGGCTGTTGACGGTTATAAAGTCACTGTCTTTGAAAAACAAAAAGTCTTAGGCGGCATGCTGACCCTGGGTATCCCCAATTATCGTCTTGAAAAAGACGTCATCCATGCGGAAATCGATATCCTCAAGGAACTCGGCGTTGAATTCAAAACCGGAATCGAAATCGGCAAAGACGTTTCATTGGATGAGCTCAGAAGCCAAGACTACAAAGCCTTCTATCTGGCCATCGGGGCTCAAGGCGGACGCAAACTCAACATTGAAGGCGAAGATCATGCGGATGTCATGACCGGCGTGGATTTCTTAAGAGAAGTCAATTTGAATCAAGCCAAGAAACTTTCCGGAAAGACCGTGGTCATCGGCGGCGGCAATGTCGCCATCGACGTGGCCAGAACGGCCGTCAGAATGGGCTCGATCCTGGTCAACATGGTATGTCTGGAAAACCGCAAAGAAATGCCCGCTCTGGATGAAGAAATCGAAGAAGCCCTCGACGAAGGCATCCTCATCAACAACTCATGGGGACCCAAACGCATCGTCATCGAAAACGGAAAAGTCATGGGTGTCGAATTCAAGAAGTGTCTTTCCGTCTTTGACGCCAACAAGCGTTTCAATCCGGTGTATGACGAAAACGACATCAAGTTCATTGAAGCGGAAACGGTTCTGGTCTCGGTTGGCCAAGGCATCCTGTGGGGCAATTTACTCCAAGGGTCAAGTGCCGTCCTGAATCCAAACAAGACGCTTCAAGCGGATGGCTTTACCTATCAAAGTGCTCAAGCCGATGTCTTTACCGGCGGGGATTGTTATACAGGTCCGCGCTTTGCGATCGATGCGATCGCAGCCGGCAAACAAGGCGCAGTTTCAATTCACCGTTATGTCCAGCCGGGCCAAAGTTTGGTCATCGGCAGAGACCGTCGTGACTATGTCGCCATCGACAAAGACAATCTCGATTTGCAATCCTATGACAGATTGCCCAGACAAAGTGCTCCTGTCTCCTATAAGACCAAAGGCACCGATGCCTTCAAAGACGGTCGTTCCACCTTCAGTCTGGAGCAGATCGAAAAAGAAACCCAGCGCTGTTTGGGTTGTGGCGCAACGAGCGTCGATGAATACAAATGCGTCGGTTGCGGTCAGTGTACGACCAAATGTAAATTCGATGCGATCTCTTTAGTCAGGACCTACAATTCCGGCGGAGCTTCGTTTGAAGATGTCAAACCGTTGGTGGTCAGGACCGTACTGAAACGTGAAGTCAAGATCCTTGCCAAAAACATCAAGACTGCTTTTTCCAAAGAAGAAGCCTAAACCTTATGCATGAATTAGGCGTCATCATCGAAGTCACCAAAGCGGTCGAAAAGATCGCTTTGGAAAATCAGGCTACAGTAGTCGATCTGATTGTCTTGCAGATCGGCGAGATCTCCTCCATGATCCCTCACTACATCCAAGACTGTTATCCGGCTGCGGTCGATGGGACGATGCTGGAAAAGACCCGGCTCGAAATCGAGATCATCAAAGCCACGGCCCATTGTAATCTGTGTCAGCAGGACTTTGGCGTGGTAGAAAGCGAAGGGGTCTGTCCAGCGTGTAAAACCAAGGAATGGACCTTACTGACCGGCAAAGAATTCATCATCAAACAAATCGTCATCAACTGAGTAGGAGCACCCATGTCCACATCCTTTCTTCTGACCACAGCTGTCTTTATCGGCTTTACCCATACTTTGATCGGGATCGATCATTATGTCCCTTTTGTCGTCTTGTCTAAAGCCAATGCGTGGTCTCTCAAGAAAACGATGTGGATCGTCCTGTTGTGCGGGATCGGTCATGTCTTGAGTTCTGTCCTCTTGGGCTTGATCGGGATCGCATTAAGCCAAAGCTTGTCCTTTCTGGTCAACATCGAAACCCTGCGAGGCACTCTGGCAACCAGTTTCATGATCGGGTTTGGTTTGATCTACACCGCATGGGCTTTGACGCAGCTGTACAAAAACAGACCGCATACCCATCTGATCCACGGTGAAAAAGTCATCCATGACCATCACCATCTCGAATCCGTCCAATCTCATCACGAGGCTCATCCCAAAAAGAACCAAAACACCATCTGGGGCTTGTTCATTTTGTTTGTTTTGGGACCCTGTGAACCGCTGATTCCGCTGCTGATGTTTCCGGCTGCCACTCAAAATAACCTGGCTTTTGTTGGGGTCATCAGTGCTTTTTCGGCAGTCACCATTTTCACCATGTTGGGGGCAACCTGGTTCGGCGTGAAAGGACTCACGCATCTTAAACTTGAAGGCTTAGAAAAGTATACGCATGCATTAGCCGGCACAGCCATTACTCTGTGCGGGATCTTGATTCTTACCTTAGGCATTTAACCTAGAAAGGGGTACTTTTATGTTTACATTCACAACCGCGCCGGGCTCATCTTTGGCCTTAGCGCTGGTCATGCTTCTGGTTGTCTTTGCTTCCTTGTTTGTCTTCAATGAAGTCGCTCGACGTTATAAGTGGGTCGGTCTGCTGAGCTTTTCGCTCTTACCGATCGGATTGACTGTGCTGTGGTTTACTGTTTTAAAAGAAAACACGTATACCGACTGGTTCCATTTGGCCAAAGTCTATTCGGCTACCGCCGGCAGCATCGGCTTTTGGGCTATCCGTCATCTCGAGAAGAAAGACAAAAAAACCGGCAAGATCGACTGGAAACTGGCTTCAAGCAAGATCGCATTATGCTTTCCGCCGCTGATTTTAGCCATTAACATCCTTGAAGCCGTTGCCCGTGATTTCGAAGTCGGCTCGACTTATTGGATGATCCATTCCGGTGCCATCGAAGGCGAGGTCATCGGTGTCTTTGGCGGACCATGGAACTACATGAACGCAATCGCTGGGATCCTCAACATCATCGCCATCACCGGCTGGTTTGGGATCGTCATCCGTAAAGTCACCGCCAAAGACAAAAGCAAAGACATGCTGTGGCCGGATATGCTTTGGTTTTGGATCATCGGTTATGACATCTGGAATTTCGTCTATACCTACAACTGTATCCCGACCCATTCCTGGTATGCCGGACTGGCCTTGTTGGTTGCTCCGACATTGTGTGCCTTTACCTTAGGCAAAGGCGCTTGGCTTCAGCATCGGGCTCAGACCTTGGCCATCTGGTGTATGTTTGCCCAGACTTTCCCGGCTTTTCAGGATCAGGGCCAATTCATGGTCAATTCGACCTATAACCCAACCATCTATACGATCCTGGGAGCCTTGTCCTTAGCCATCAACTTTGCCGTCTTTGTTTATATGATCACCCGTATCATCAAGACAAAACGCAATCCGTATAAGGCAGAACTTTACAGCGATCATCAAGCCTATGCTGACATCAAAGGGCTTGCTGAATAATCACGATTCCTTTTCCTCCTTTGCAATAAAAACAAAAGATGGCTCAAGCCATCTTTTGTTTACCTCCAAAATAAACTACAATAAGGTCATCAGATAAAAGGGAGACCCTATGAACATACAAAATGACTTTCTCAGTTTAAACGTTACGCTGGCTGCTGCCGAAATGACCTCACTGATCGATAAAAAGACCGGTAAAGAAGTGTTGTGGCAAGGCGATCCGGCTTATTGGGCAGGCCGTAATCCGATCCTGTTTCCCATCGTCGGATCGACTTTTGATAAAAAGATCCATCTGTTTGGGAAGACCTATGACATGGGCAATCACGGGTTTGCGAGAAACAGCGTGTTTGAATTGGTGTCTCATACCCAAGATCAAATTACTTTGAGCCTCAAAGAAAACGAAAAAACGCTGGCTCAATATCCTTTTCACTTTACCCTTATGGTACGGTACACCTTGGTTCAAAATACGGTCCACATCAATTATTCGATCGAAAACAACGATGATTTATCCATGCCTTTCTCCTTTGGTCTGCATCCTGCTTTTGCCTTAGAGGATCCTAGCAGTGCGCTCATTCGTTTTCCGCAAGAAGAGACCCATCCTAAAACTCAGGAAAGCTTTACCTCCCTTAAGATGGATGATGCCTTCTTTAGCCAAACCCCAACTTTTATTCTGGAGTATCCCAACTCAACATCGGTCGATCTCTGTTACTCGGATCGAACGGTTCGCGTCGGTTGCGAAGGCTATCGCTGGCTGGCTTTCTGGAAGAAAGCAGAGGCAAAATTCATCTGTATCGAACCGTGGCACGGCCACGGGGATTTCACTGAAGTGACCACCGACTTCACCCAACGGGAAGGCACCATCAATTTGGATCCTCATCAGTCGTTTCATACCTCGACCTTCATCTCCGTCTTTTAAATCAAGAAAGCTTCGTGCTTTCTTTTTTGCCTGTATAAAATCATCACATCTTAGGGCATTTGCCATATTTTTGACACCATTGTTTGCTAGGATAGGACTGTGGGGAAGTAGTTTCCCTTTTTGAACCCTTATGGAGGACAAATGAAAACAAAATTCTTAAGAAGATTACAAGTATTGGGTTTGGTCCTTTTGATCTCAGGCATCAATCTTGGCTTCACCCTTTACGGGAATTCGAAGTATGAATCGCAGGTTGCATCCTTACAAAACACCGTGGCCGATCTACAGAAACAGGTGGTGACCAACACGTCGCTGATCAACCTGTCTGTCAACGACAGCGCCGTTACGGTTTCTGATATTGCACAAAAGGCGATTCCTTCGGTCGTCGGGATCGAAGTCAAGGCCATTGTGACCGTCAATTACGGTCCTTTCGGGACTCGCAGAGAAACGCAGACCGGTTCCGGTTCCGGGATCGTCTATAGTGCAGACGGGATCATCATCACCAATTATCACGTGGTCGAAGCCTATGCGGTAAACAGTACCGGCGGATCCCTAAAGGTCATCACCAGTGACGGGACAGTGTATACGGCGACCTATGTCGGAGGCAATGCGGCAAGTGATTTGGCCGTCCTGAAAGTCGACGCCACGAATCTGAAGGCTGCCACGTTTGATCTCACAGCCACTTATAAAGCCGGCGACTTCGCCATGGCCGTGGGTTATCCCTTAGGCATGGACTTGGCCAGTACGGTCACCGTTGGCGTCATCAGCGGGATCGACAGAAACATCAGTTCGGATGTTGCCTCAGAAGGCTTGATCCAAACGGATGCCTCCATCAACCCCGGCAATTCAGGCGGAGCCCTCTTCAATGCCCAAGGCGAGGTCATCGGGATCACCAATGCCAAGATCGCCACGACTTCCGTCGAAGGCATCGGCTTTGCCATTCCGATCGATTATGCCCTGCCTTTGATCCAAAAGATCATCAGTACTGCCCAATAAATCCAAGATGACTTCGGTCATCTTTTTTTATGGGCTGTTTGACATCCCGATGAGGCGCTTTATAATGAATGTGACTTCAGGAGGTCTTATGCGTGTCTTTATCGCAGTGACATTGGATGATTCACTCAAGCACTTGCTTGAATCGCTTCAGGCACCTTTTAAAGCCATTGGGCTTAGAGGCAACTATACCCATAAAGTCAATTTTCATCTGACTTTGGCTTTTATCGGAGTCGTTAGTGAAGAAGAGATCGATGAACTTGAAAAACTCATCGATGAGCTTGAGTTTGAACCCTTTGACCTGACTTTGGGTGAGCTTGGCTGCTTCAAACGCAAAGAAGGGGAAATCTGGTGGATCGGCGTACGAAAGAGCCCTGCACTGATTGCCTTGCGTGAACAGATCGTCTTGGGTCTGAAAGCAAAAGCGCTTCCTTATGATCCGTCACCCTTTGTGCCGCATTTGACCCTGGTCAGGAATTATAAGTCCAAGACCGGCGAGCCCATTGTATTGCCTGACTATGAACCTTCGACCATCAATGTCAAACGCGTGTCATTGATGAAGTCTGAACGAGTCCAAGGCGAATTACGCTATACCGAGATCCATCATCATGAAACAAAGAGGACCCCATGAACATCAAAACCAATCCGGACATCGAACGATTTTTCAAACGATGCCTTTCAAATCTGACCCACGAGACCAAGAATCAATTCTTAGGCAAGACCGTCAACAAGACCAATGAGCATCTGATTCAGCAACAGATGAAAGAAGCCGGTTTTCATGAGTTTCAGGGACCTGAGACCCAGTGGCCTTCTTTACTGATCTCCACCAAAGACTATCTGTTGACGCCTTATCATGCCTCGATCACCTTGGATAAGATCCAAGGAAAAGAGTTTCGTTTCACCAAAGAAACCCTGCCTTCCAATCAGCTTTTCAGTGTTTCCTCGATCCAGATGGATCCAAACCGGGAACTCAATGATTCGATGATTCTGAGAGCCTTGGACAAGCCCTATGAAGCGACTTTCCTTTGGCAAGGCAAAGAGGTCTGGATGTTGGATGCGCCTTCTGAAGCCAACACGATGGACCCCTATGCCCAAAAAGCCCACGGCCATGTCTTGACCTTTGGCTTGGGCATCGGTTACTACATATTCATGGCCTGTTTGAATCCGAAAGTCGAATCGATTACGGTCATCGAACACTCTCAAGCCGTCATCGACCTCTTTGAGAAACACTTTTTGCCTCAGTTTCCCAAACACGTCCCCATTACTTTCATTCAGGGCGATGCCTTCAACTTCTTTGATGACGCTTATCTCAGTGATTTCGACAGCGTCTTTGTCGACATCTGGCAATCCAATGAAGACGGATACCCCCTGATCGAAAGACTGCTGAGCCAGTATCTACCCCCGCTGGAAAAGGTGGACTTCTGGATCGAAAGTTCCTGTTTCGAATTCATGCCGGCCTTGATCTTCAGTTACTTTGACTCCTTGGCCCATCACAAATCGATCAAGCATCCTGACAAACATTATCGGCTGATCCTGAAGAAGATCGCCGCTTACTTCGATACGATCCATGAAACGATCAGCGATGTGGAAACACTAAAACATCATATGTATGATCCGATGACGCTCAGAACGATCGCGTCGATCAAACTGTAAACAAAAAAACAACCATGACTTATCATGGTTGTTTTTCATTTAGTGACCGCGTTTGGTCGGCAGCGCTAAGGCAGTGGGCAAAGTCCCGCTGACCAAGGCGTCTTTCAAGGCATCGTTGACCGCATTGATGATGCCTACGGAACTGAAGGTGGCACCGGAGACCGTATCGACATCCAGGCTTTGGGCGTCAATGATCTCGGAAGGGACCGTGTTGAAGGCTTTGGAGTAATAACGCGTGTTGCGTTCATTGTGGCTGAGGATGGTGATCGAGGTGATCGTGTTGTCTTTGATCACGACTTCGACCGTCAAGTTATTGCCAAAGCCGGTCGCGACCCCGGTATACGTCCCATCGGTAAAGGTGCCATAAGGCAACTGTTCACCGGAAGTTGCTGTTTCAAGGTCCACAGTCGGGTCGGTGGTATCCGTGCTTGGATCAGTGGTCGTGGTGGTGGGATCGGTGGTGGTGACGGTTTGGGCTGAGTTGGGTGCGGTCAAGATACTGATGATCTGAACACCGCCGACTTCGTTGATGTGTAAGATCAGCACTAAGACAAAGGCCACGGTCAGGAAACGATGGATCTTCATCCATTGGACCGATTTGGAAAGAGGCGCTCGAAACAGCCAGTTGAGCCCTAAGATGATCGATAAGATCCAAGAAAAGGTACCAAGATTCCAAGTCCATACCGACATCGAAGAATTGAGGCCGTGGACCAAGCCGACAATGATCAGCAGGACTCCGATTTCTTTATGATATTTGCGCAGTTTCAAATTAAGTCTGATCCACGCTTTTTTGTTTGAGGCATTTTTGATCATCTTGCGGGTCATAAAGATGATACTGAGAATCAGGGTCAGGCCTATGGCCAGCCAAGCGAATCCAAAATTTAAGAATAGTTCCATGAGTGCTCCTGCGTGAACCGGGTAAAGTTCAATGGGTTCAGTTTAACCAAGAAATGTGACATGAATGTGGATTTAATGAGGGATTCTTGTTAAAACGGACTAAGATGGGGTATTGTATTAGGAGTGAGGTCAACCCATGAGAAAACTGAGACTGGAACTGCAACGCTTTATGATCGGCCGCTATGGCAGCGATACGCTGAATACGGTTATACTTTATGCATTGTTTGTGATCTTGATCCTCAACCTCTTTTTTCGATCCGACCTCTTAAACTGGCTCTATGCGATCGGGATGATCCTTTATTTCCTGCGCTTCTTTTCAAAAAACCGAGCCAAACGAAAACGTGAGAATCAACAGTTTGTTAAACTGATCAAACCCGTGCGATCCCGTTTCCAGTTGCTGAAGCATCAACTCAGTGACCGTAATCATAAATACTATCTGTGTCCGCAATGCAATACCAAAGTCCGTATCCCAAGCGGTCACGGGAAAGTCGCCATTACCTGTCCTTCCTGCCGTCACGAATTCACAAAACGCTCTTAAGAGGTACCCCCGTGCTAAAATTAAGAGGTCAACAAAGGAGAAACTCATGAACCCCATGATTCAAAAACAACTCAACCACCGCTCGATCCGCGTCTTCAAAGATCAACCCTTTCCACAAGACGATTATGAAACCTTGATGGAAGTGGCCAGACGGACAGCGACTTCCAGCGGTCTACAGGCTGCCTCGATCATCCGTATCAGTGATCCTGAACTCAAGAAACAAATCGCAGAGCTGTGTCATCAAGACTACATCGGACGGATCCCGCTGCTTTTGATCTTTGTGGTCGATCAGTACCGTAACAATGAAATCGCGTTGGAACAAGGCATCGTTTCTGATGGGGCTGCCGGGATGGACAGTTTCTTCCAGTCCTTTACGGATGCCAGTATCATGGCTCAAAACGTAGTGAATGCAGCAGAAGCCCTCGATTACGGCACCTTCTACATCGGCAGTATCCACAATGATCCTTCAGCCATGTGTGCCTTGCTTAAACTGCCCAAACTGGTCTTTCCGGTCGTGGGCGTCGGCATCGGGATCCCGGATCAGGAACTGGCCTTAAAACCCAGAATGGACAATGCGATGCGCGTCTTTGACAATCACTATGTCTGTTTTGAGGATACGATCACCCGCTTAAAAGACTATGATGCCCAGATGCAGACCTATTATGATCTTAGAGACACCAACAGAAGACTGGACAGCTTTACTTTACAGGTCGCCAAACGGATCAACGCCCATAATCCGACCCGTCAGGAACTCTTGAATGTCGTACGGGATCAGGGCTTTATCTTCAGACTGAAATAAGAGAAATTAAGCCTCTTGAAAGCTGCTTAAACTGATGTATAATGGGTTTATCAGAAGAACTTGATCCGATAAGGAAGCGAAGACCTACAGGAAGACACTGGACGCTTATTTCCTGTACTGAGCCAATTGCGTAACCGACCCATGGTCGGTTTTTGTTTGAACGAAAGGAGCTTATTGATGCGTAGTTGGACCCTTAACTTAAAGAGAATACTCAGCCTTGCTTTGGTTTTGATGTTGCAGGTTCCCAATCAGACCATCAGCAGTTCAGTTGTCAACAACACAGTTCATGGGACGCCTGTGATCGATCCGGTCACCACCTATACGATCACGCTCAGTGTGCCTGATGGCCACGGTACAGCACTCAGTGTGCCTGAAAGCGTTGAAGCCGGACAAAATGCCGTCATCACCTTGACACCGGACCTTGGTTATCATATCCAAAGCGTCACCGACAACACTGTCGATGTGACTGCGATGGCCTTGACCGGACTCTATACGATCTTAGCCGTAGCGGCAGATCATACCGTGGTCGTGGCTTATGCGATCAACGAATACGCCCTTCATGTCAGCGTTGAAACGCCTGCGACCGGTCTGGTCAACGCAGAAGCGACATTGTCTTCGACTTTGACCCACGGTACGGTAGTCACCTTGACCCCTGAACCGGCAAAAGGGTTTATCTTTAGTCACTGGAAAATCAATGATGTCGATGCCGGCAAAACCAATCCCTTGGTCTTGACGATGGATGGGGCTAAAACCGTCGTGGCAGTCTTTGTGCCTGAACCCAATCTGGTGTTGGCCAAAGCCCTTGTGACCTTCTTTGAAGAAAACACCGTCTTGGGAACCTTGACCGGTATCGCCAAGACTGACAAAGCCCAACAAGGCAAGCTCAACGCCTTTAACAACAAACTCAAAGCCGTCGTACATTCACTGGAAGCCGGCAATGTTGAGGATGCGATCGGTTTATTGACCAGTACCGCCAAGAAAGTCGATGGAGAACTCAATCCTCCTGATTTCGTCGGCGGAGACCAAAGCGATGAACTCCATGCCTTGATTCAAGCCTTAATTACATCTTTATCACCTGTTGTCCCTGAATAATCCAAGGAATCATCCTTGCGAACTTGACTCTTCCGATGATGAAGCACCGGAAAAAAACCAGAACGATGTCGTCCTGGTTTTTTATGTGAGAGCGCTCAGTTCAGCACCCTTTGATCATCATTTGAATACACTCTGCCAAAGCCTGTCCATGAAGCCCGCAGCTGTGAATGCACGCAGCCAACGCTTGTCCCAACACATCATCACCTCCAGTTCAAACTCAGTGTAAAGGGGAAATGTTACGAAACTGTGTTTCGGTAATAAGAGATTGTTCAGAATGGGTATAATGAATTTAGCGAGGAAAATAAAATGCCATTACGACATGATTTTTTATGGGGCGGTGCCACAGCAGCCAATCAGTTAGAAGGGGCTTATCTAGAAGACGGAAAAGGCTTATCCAATGTGGATGTCATTCCGTTTGGACCATCACGCCACGACATGATGGCTGGTAAAATGACCAGCTTTGATACATCAGACCCCTTAGGCTACCCCAGCCATGATGCCATTGATTTTTACCATCATTATCAAGAAGACATCGCTTTGTTTGCCCAAATGGGATTCAAAGCCTTCAGGATGTCGATTGCCTGGGCACGCATTTATCCTACCGGGATGGAAGACCAGCCTAGTGAAGCCGGGTTGGCCTTTTATGATCGGGTCTTTGATGAACTGTTGAAATACAAGATCGAACCGATCGTAACCTTGGATCATTTTGATGTTCCCTTGGCTTTAGTCAAGCAATACGGATCATGGCGCAGCCGTGAGACCATGGCGTATTTTGTCAAATACGCCACGACGGTCTTGAATCGATATCAAGGCAAAGTCAAGACATGGATGACCTTCAATGAGATCAACATCCTGATGCATCTGCCCTTTATGGGAGCCGGGGTCTATTTTTACCCCCAGGATAATCCGCTTCATGTCCAATATCAAGCCGCCCATCATTTGTTGGTGGCTTCTGCCCAAGTAACTCAAATCGCTCATGAGATCGATCCCAACAATAAGATCGGATGCATGCTGGCGGCAGGCTTGACCTATCCTTACAGCTGTCACCCCCAAGACATGCTGATGGCTCAAGCGGCCAACCGAGGCAACTATTTCTTCATCGATGTTCAAAGCCGGGGTGAATACCCCTCGTATATTCTGAAACGGTTCGAAAAGGAAGGCTTCACTCTAAAGGCGCAAGCCCAGGACTTTGAGATCCTCAAACAGCATACCGTGGACTACATCGGTTTCAGCTATTACGGGACCGGGGCTGTGGCTCATCACAGTACCCAAGAAGGGGAAACCTCAGGAAACATGATGAAATCGGTCAAGAATCCTTATGTCACGACGTCTCAGTGGGGCTGGCAAATCGATCCGCTGGGCTTGCGCTATGTGCTCAATGAATTGTATGACCGCTATCAGAAACCCTTGTTTATCGTAGAAAACGGCTTGGGTGCCGTAGATCAGGTCGAAGCAGACGGATCGATCAACGATGAGTATCGGATCGAGTATCTGCGTGAACACGTCAGACACATGATCGAAGCCGTTGAAGAAGACGGGGTCGATCTGATGGGATACTTACCGTGGGGTTGCATCGATCTGGTGGCTGCTTCTACCGGCGAGATGAAAAAACGCTACGGGTTCATCTATGTCAATAAACAAGACGACGGATCCGGAGACTTAAGCCGGTCCCCTAAGAAGTCGTTTTACTGGTATAAAAAAGTCATTGCTTCCAACGGAAAAGAGCTCGACTAAAACAAAAGCCGCTTTGCGGCTTTTCTTATGGATTCAGGGCTTTTTCAAGGGCCTTTAGGATGACTTTACTGCTGTAGGTGGCTCCGCTGACCACATCGACCTGAAGCGATTGGGCTTCGATCACGGTATTCACGATGGCTTCAGCCGGTTTTCCCTGACCGTTATCGTGTTTCAGGATCGTGATTTGGGTGATCTGATGATCGTTGACGGTAACTTCTAACGTTACAGAAACCGGAAAGGACGAGTATGATCCGGTATAGGTCCCATCTGAGATGCTTGCAAGATCAATCGTTTTAACAGGCGTCTTGGAGAGGGTGTTGAGTTGATCTTGGGTGTAGGCCATAAACAGGGAACCGCTGATGACCAAGAAACCGATCACCCCAAGCACGAACCATAAGGTTTTCTTTTTCTTCATGACCTGATCCAGGAAGATTCCTGTGAAAAGCGATCCAAAAGGGCTGTGATTTCCGCTTCGCGTTTACGGTTGCCCCAATCGATGATGCCGGTACAAGAAACCATCCCCTGTTTGGCCTTGACCAGATCCGTCATCATCTTGATGGCGCTTTTGCCTCCCAGC
Source organism: Erysipelotrichaceae bacterium (assembly GCA_963678045.2). Classification (GTDB taxonomy): domain Bacteria; phylum Bacillota_I; class Bacilli_A; order Erysipelotrichales; family Erysipelotrichaceae; genus UBA2212. The sequence continues at coordinate 477,232 of CAXXCK010000004.1, forward strand.
CAGGCAAAAGGAAAGGCATGGGTGACAAAGCATGCGACCGGCTTGTCTTTGAGGGTCGTCACTTGTTCAAGATAGGCCTTCATGATGGGAGAGACCTGAAATCCACGGACCGGAGAAGCCAGGATGATGCGATCATAGGATGATACATCCGGGATCCCCGTCAACTCGATCTTGGTCTGGTTGGGATTTTCATCTGTGGCTTTGAGACTGATCAGGGCCACTGTGTGACCGATGCCTTCCAGTTTTGTTTGTAAGCGCTGGGCAACTGAAAGCGTATTGCCCGTATAAGAATAGACAAGGATACCGATGTTCATAAGAGTCCCCTTTATTATGGTTGTGTAAGCCATATTTCGCATTTTCATTATAGCCCTGTTTTATCGCTTGGAAACACAAAGATGAAACAAGCTTGGCAACATCCGCTTCTCGGCAGCCAAATCCGAATATATGGCCAATATGGTATAATATCAAGCGAAAAGAAGAGGCGGATCAATCAGTGAAAATCCGCGATCACAAGGAACAAGGTATGAAATTTCTTCAACAGATCTTCGGATTGAAACGTGAAGCCATCTTATTGGATTCCAGGCTTTACATCATCAAAGCCATGGTGGCTCTATCACTGGGCTATGTGTTGGGCCAGTTTTTTCCCATCACCCGCTTAGACATGGTTTCCGTGCTTTTGGGGGTCATGTATAACCTGGATGCGGTCAATGTGTCCGGACTCAAAGGCGGGATCAATCAGCTTTTGGCTTCGACTTTGGGAGCCATCACGACAGGGATCCTGGTTTATCTGTTTGGGTACAACATCAATGTGGTGGTCATTGCCTTAGGCATTGGCTTTACCTTATATATCGCGTTAAAAATCGACTATCGGATGGTGTCTCCGGTTGCCATCTTTACCAGCATCTACATGACTCAGCTCCTTCAAAGCGATGCCTTGGGCCAGCCCAGTGTTCTTTTGACGTTCAGACTGCGTATTTTAGCCTTGGGTTTGGGTGTGACGATCGCGCTGGTGTGCAACTTTCTGTTTTCGATCCTGTATTATCGCAGATTGGGTAAACGCCGCTTGGAATTCGTCAAGATCCAAGGGGTCTTGGCCTTGGAAAAAACAGTCGATGTCTTGGCGCACAAGTCGGGTGCCGATCTGGGGACCCAACATCAGTTGGCCGGCGTCTTCAACGACATCGAAATGGTCAAAGCCAATCTTGAAACGATGATGAAGGAAAGTCAGATTCCCTTTAATGAAACAGAGAAGGAAAATCTGAAAGTCTATTATGCCATGATCCTGGAAATCAAAACGATGATCCACCTGGCTTATGATGCGCTCTACATCAAAGCAGAAACCCAGGACCAAACCGATCCTAAAGCGCTTGAAGGACTTCAAGCCGTCATCACCGGTTTAAAACAACTGGACTTTACCGATCTTAAAAAGAGCCCCAATCAAACCATCGCGGATGTCGAAGACACCCTGTGGCCCAATCAAAACAAACGCATGACACAAAATCTCGCTTTGATCGTTACGCATTATTCACGCTTGACGGCTTACCTGAAAGACTTGAAATGACTCATAACCGCGACAAGCGGTTTTTTCTTAAAAAATCAATGAAACAAGGACACTCGATTGGGCTATAATTGAGTTAATCAATCAAGTAAAGGGGAATTCATGACTAATTTTGATCGTATACCGCCGGAGTTTGACGCCGTCAAAGATGATGATGAGACCATCTTGTGGATCGGAAAACCAAAGCGTGAACCGTTTCTGGCCCAAGGGATCCCGTTTTTGATCATCGGCTGTTTATGGGGTGCTTTTGATTACTTTTTCTTTCTGAGATTTACCGGATTCATGCCGGGAGGGATCGGCGGTGTCGCCACGATCTTCATCCTGTTTCACATGTTTCCGTTTTACGCCGGAATCCTGAATATGCTCAGACTGGTCTTGGTTTTCAAGAACACCAGTTACGCCTATACCAACAAGCGCTTGATGTTTAGAACCGGTTTCTTTGGGATCGATTTTAAATCCGTGGATTATGATCGGATCCAAAACATCGAAGTCAACGTCAATCCTTTGGAAAGAATGTTCAATGTGGGAACGATCAAGGCCTTTACAGGTGAGTACGCTTCTTCCGGTAACCATGGGACCCGTCCTGTCTACAATGAATTCAAGGCCATTGAAGAACCTTATGAGGTTTTCAAAGCCATCAAGCAGACCTCCGTCGACATCAAAACCGATTGGAATTATCCCAATAATCTGCGTCCTGAAGCCAATGACGGTTACAAGACCAAATACAAACCCAAAGAATAAGTTTATGTTCTGCTGGGATCAGTCCTGATTGAAAAATCAGGACTTTTTTATTGAGTTATGAGCCAATCAAGCTGGATCTTTCATTGAATTCATGGCTCAAGGACCCCTTGAACTTTATTAAGTTTCAGTGTTCTATCACAATGGCTTCCTTCCTGATTTTTGTTTTAGTGGTATACTCTAAAGTATATGAACAAAGACAGAACGATTGTCACCCTCATACTGGTGACTGTGGGTATCAGCTTTTTTATTTTCTCCATGTTTGGCAAAGTAGGGACCTTAGTGATGGCCCCGATCATGACGACGACAGAGTACCTGAACCAATGGCCTGTCTTTACCTACGGCAATCTCATCATTCAGCAGCCGTCTTCATCGATCATTATCCTGATCTTATCGATCGTCACGGTCTCTCTGGGTTTGCATTATCTAAAGCTAAAAAACAATCATTTCAGTTTTTGGCTGGGCATCAACTTCATCCTATGGGGCCTTGGGGCTTTCTTGGCCGGGTTGAGCTATCAGGCTTTTGGCTACTACCTCAAATGCAGCGGCTTAACGGCATGTCTGGTGACCGATTGGGTAGAACTCCTCTACATGTCTTTGACCGTGCTCAGTATCAATGCGATCCTGATGGCGTATGCGGCCATCATTCAGCCCTATTCAACCTCACTGGCGTTGAGACGTTTCGCCTTCATCAGTATCCTTGCCTACATCGGTTACCAAGGCATCGGTATGATGATCCCGGATCGTTTCATGCTGTCCTATGAATCGCTGTTGTTGTTTTTAAGTCCCAACTTGGTGATCTTCATGCTTTTAAGTTACCGCTACCGACACGAGGAAGGGCATGCCCAACTCTTGAAATTATGGATCGCGTTCATCTTTGTCAACCTGGCTTATTTCGTCGCACTGCTTTCTGGCCAAGGCTCATTCATCTTGGCTAAGACTGGCCTTTGGTTCAATGAAAACGATACCTTACATGTCTTGCTTATTGCCTGGATGATTGGCTGGTGGATCTTGATCCCGGCCAAAGAATTCAGTCATGAGCCTCATACAACCAAAAACAAAGCATCGCATTAGGTGCGATGCTGCAGTGGAGATCCGCTTATGAACATTCATGACGTCCTCAATCAGTTATCAACAGAAGACAAGATCACTTTGTGTACAGGCAAAGACCTTTGGCGTCTCGCTTCTTTTGAGTCCCTAGGCATTCCGGAAATCACCTTAGCCAATGGACCCCATGGGGTCAGCAATCAAATCGATGACATCAATCAATTCGGGATCGCAGACAGTGATCCATCGGTCTGTTATCCCAATGCCTGCCTCAGTGCCTGCAGTTGGGACAAAGATTTGATTTTCAGACTGGGTCAAATGATCGGAGAAGAAGCCTTGGCGCAAAAGGTCTCTGTGATCTTAGGGCCTGGCGTCAACATCAAGCGTCATCCTTTATGTGGCAGGAATTTTGAATACTTCAGTGAAGATCCGTTTTTGTCTGGATGGATGGGAGCCAGTTTTATCCAAGGCGTCCAATTTGTCGGTATTGGCACTTCGCTGAAACATTTTGCGGCCAACAACCAAGAACTGGATCGCATGACCTCTTCCAGCAACATCGATCAGCGAGCTTTAAGAGAATTGTATCTGAAACCTTTTGAGATCGCGATCACCCAAGCCAAACCGTGGACCGTGATGTGTTCCTACAATAAAATCAACGGCGTTCACAGTAGTTCCAATGCCTGGTTACTGAAGTCCGTGTTGCGTGAGACTTGGGGTTTTAACGGTGCCGTCATCAGTGATTGGGGCGCTGCCCATGACAGAGATCAAGACCTCAAAGCCGGACTGGACCTGGAAATGCCTGGGAATGATTCCTATTATCATCAACAAGTCCTGGATGCCTTAGATTCAGGCTCGCTTAAGATGGAAGATCTCGATCGCAGTGCTTTAAGGATCCTGAATCTGATCAATCAATCCATTCCGGCACTCAATACGCATTTCAGTGCGGATCTGAGTGCCCATCGTGCGTTTGCCCGTAAGGTCGCTCAGGAAAGCATCGTGCTTTTAAAAAACACACAAAACATTTTGCCTTTAGAACCCAATACACCGATCTTGGTGCTAGGAGAACTGGCTCAATTGCCTCGGATTCAAGGCTCAGGCAGTGCTCATGTCCATCCGATCCAAACGGAGTCCTTGTTGGACGGACTGCGTGAACACAAGGTCGATTTTGAGTATCGAAAAGGCACCAACATCCTCAATAGTTCAGATTTTTCCAATATCGAAAGAGACACCAAAGACATCCGTCCCGATCAGATCGCGGTGGTTTGTGTCGGTCTGACTGAAGATGACGAACTGGAAGGCTTGGATCGCGTGGATCTGAATTTGCCTCACTCCAATACAGCCCTGATCCAAGCGGTCTTGTCTAAAACCGATAAGGTCATCGTCATCGTGTTTGGCGGGGCCCCCGTCGAAATGCCTTGGGCAGATCAGGTGTCAGCCATATTGAATGCGTATCTTTGCGGAGAAGCCGGCGGTCCTGCCTTGGCGGACATCCTGGTCGGAAGAGTCAATCCCAGCGGTAAGCTGGCTGAAACGTATCCTGTGTCACTTGACGATATCCCCAGTTCAGCGTGGTTTGGGATCGAAGCCAAACAAGTCAATTATCGTGAAAGTTTGTTTGTCGGATACCGCTATTTTGACTCTGCCGATAAACCGGTCCGTTTTCCCTTTGGACACGGTTTGAGCTATACCCGTTTTGAATACAAAGATTTAAGCTATGCCCAAAACGTCGTCAGTTTTACCTTGACCAACACCGGTCTTCGAACCGGCTCCGAAATCGTTCAGATCTACATCAGCAATCAAAGCGCTGCGAATTATTTCCCGGTCCATGAACTGAAGGCCTTTGAGAAGATCACCTTGAAAGAAGGCGAATCCAAGGTCATTCACATTGCCTTGGAAGAATCGGCTTTTCAGTATTATGACAGTTCGCTGGAACGTTTTGTCTGTGCTGACGGACTCTATGAGATTCAAGTCGGCGCATCCAGCCGTGATGTCCGTTTGACTCAAAAAATCGTGCTTGACAGTCAAGATCCCCAACACATTGACGAGTCCTGGAAGAAAAATTGGGTAGGAACCTTAAAGGGTCAACCCACTGACGCGGACTTTGAAGCCTTGATCGGTCATCCGATCCAACTGGACACAACGCCTAAAAAAGGAGAATTCACGATCGATTCCACCCTAAACGATTTGGGATCGACGCTGATCGGTAAGATCATGCGACTGGTATCCAAGAAGATGCTGATGGATGTGACCCAAACCTCCTTGTCGGACACCAAGTCGATGCAGTTTAAAGTGCTCTTCATCATGGTCATGGCCATGCCGATACGCAACACCATGCTGATGAGCCATGGTAAATTCAGTCCATCCCTTGCTTACGGGATCATAGATTTGGCCAACGGAAAGTGGCGTTTAGGATTACGGAAAATAACCGGAAAAGAGGCGATATGATCACCACACTGATTTTCGATATGGGCAATGTGTTGCTGGAGTTCATTCCGCGCAAGATCGTATCCCATTTTACCCAGGACCCTCAGCGCATCGAGACGCTGACGCAGGCTATTTTTACCCATCAGGAATGGCTGGATCTGGATCTGGGAACGCTCAGTGATCAGCAAGCCATTGACTCGATCTGTACGCGTTTGGATCCCAACCTGCATCCTTTGGTCAAACAGATCGTTGAGACCTGGCCCATCACCAATCGTTATGATGAAGCCATGGTCGGACTGGTCAACACGCTTAAGAACAAAGGCTATAAACTTTATCTGGCTTCCAATGCTTCCATCCGGTTTTATGACTATAAAAAAGACATCCGGGCTTTGGATGTCTTTGACGGAATTTTGATATCAGCAGACATCCATAAAGCAAAGCCGGATCCTGCTTACTATGACACGTTAGTGAGTCAATTCAAACTTGACCGATCAGCCTGTTTCATGATCGATGACATGAAGGCCAACATTGACGGGGCAGCCCGTTGCGGAATCAAGGGCGTAATCTATACCGGCAACATCAAAACATTAGAGCAGTCACTAAAAGAACAGGGAATCCTCTAAACAGCCAAGGCTGTTTTTTTAGTAGGGAAGGGAATTCATACAGGATCCGACACTGATAAACAATACCAGCGTGATCCCAGCTGTCCAAAGGATCAGCTTGATGACGCTCTTGAATCCTTTAGCCATGTACAGATAGCCACCGATCAGAATAAAGAGCCACCAGATCGCAAAGAATGAAAAGTAATTTCGAATGGCTTCATCCCAGGTACGCAGTAAGGTCGAGTTGGGAAACACCAAGGTTCCTGCTCCCAAAAGCAAAGCGGTGAAGACCGCAAAGATCCCGGCGGTGATCAATAGACCTTTCAAAAATCGGAGTCCATTCTTTTTTGTGCTTTCTTTCATACCGTATCCTCCTTTGATAACGACCATTCTGTTTTCTTAGTCTTTAGGCTTCTAGTTCAAACCTGAATCAAGCATATATCTTCACTGATCAAACCCAACCAAACACGGTTTGCTTAAAAATTCATGGCGCAAGAAGCGACCAACAGGAAAAACGCAGCGATGATCACAACGATGGAGATGCCAATGAACTTCAGTGCTTTTTTGGGTCCTTTATTCATCCATGTGGCGCCAACGCCAATGCTTAAGGGAACCCAGAAGATCGCATAGGTAAGCAAAACCGTTCCGATTGAGCTCACCAATCCTTGCCAAGCGTTAGAATCGCCGGCACCATAACCGATGTAAGCATTGATCATAATCAGCAAAGGTACTCCGGTGTATACGAAGAAGCCCGTGATCAATCCTTTGAAGAAATCGATGGGTTTTTTCTCTTTCTGAAATTCTTCCATGATCGTCCTTTCTTGCCATGATTCATGGTGAGCTTTAGAATTGATCCGGGTTAATTGAAGCCCTGAGCACAGGATTGAAACATGATGAACATCGCCCCAAAGATCACCAAAACGATGATGAGGACAGTGACAAAGACGCCTTTAGCGGTATTCTTGGCGTCATTTTGCGACGGCTCTGGTTTCATGGTGTCCCTCCCTTCTTTCATACTACGGGATCACGAAGGTCAATAAGGCAGAATCAACAATCCAAAATTGGTTTCAGGTTGACAGCTTCCTTTGAACATCAGTAAGACTGCCACTAGACCGATGTCGGAAAACAGGATGAATCGTAATGCGCTTTTGAATCCGGAGGTCATATAAAAATAACCGGTCACAATGCCTAAAGGTGCCCAGAAGATGACTCCGAAAATCAAAAGGCCAAAATAGGTACTGATGAGAGTGTTGATCTCTTGGGCGCTTATCTCTAGGCTTATGATGCTGGATGTCATCATAAGCACCAAAAAGGTGAAAACCATAAAATTGCCCATATAGAGAAGCACTCCGATAAAGAAATGTTTTGATTGGGTCTTCTTTGGAATGACAGTCATCACGGTTCCTCCTTGCTTAGGCTTGAAGACTGAACCTATTTTGTAAGATGACAATGCCGTCAAGCTACTGAGCTTCTTTCTGATAGGCACCTGCCGGTCTTGTGCTTTTGATTGCCCAAGAACAGATCAGATAGACAAGGGCCATGGCACTCAGGATCTGATAGATGCTGAGTCCCATCCACACGGCCGGATTGACTCGGATAAACTCGATCATGAACCTGAAATTGAAATAAGCGATCATATAGAGCCTAAATAAGATGCCCGGGGTCTTGACCTGATCACGAAGGGCATGCAACACGATGAAAGCGATCAAATGGAATCCGACTTCAAACAATTGAGTAGGATAACGCAAGAGTCCGTCCCCGAAATCGATGCCCCACCCGGCATGGGTCTCAATGCCGTAACAGCAACCCGCAAAGAAACAACCCAGTCGACCAAAGACCAAACCGATGGCCACGGCCGGGGCGATCACATTGCCCAATTTAAGCTTGATATGCAAGATCCTTTTGGTGATGGCGATCCCGATCATACCGCCAATCAAACCGCCGACGATCGATTTCGCCACGAAGAAGGTTTGAACCGAGGGGTTTTCAAACAACAAAGGGATCTTTGAACCAACGATGCCGCACAACAATCCGGCTGCGACGATTCGAAAGGAGTCTTGTCGAGGATGCTTTAATTTTTTGTTGGCCAGACTGATATAGAGAAGTCCGGTTCCGATACCCAATAGGACCATGATCGAATAGCTTGGCAGTCCAAACAGCAGCGGCATGACTCCGAAATCAGCAGGTTTGAAGTGTAAATCAAACATGAGTTATTTTTTTGACAGCCTTTCCGACGCGACAGCAGGATCCTGAATTCATGCACATATAGAGCTTGAGCCCGCCGCAATACCCAAAAGCGGAACTCGTTTTAAGCAGGCACAGAAAGAACACAAAGACCCATCCTGCCGTGGTGAATCCGGCATACAGGAGTGCCAGGGCAATCAGACTGAGCGTCGCCCCTAAACCGTGGGCAAAGACCATACCATTTTCATCGACCACTTCCATCTTGGAAGGATGGATCTTATCGATGGTCTGAGTCCACAACACCACAAGCGGGGCATGCTTGATCTTCAGTATGGCCGAGACCAGCATGATCACAAAGTTCAAAATGATCAGTTCCTTGAGGTGCAGGAAAAACGCGATCCAAAAGATGAGGGCTACACTCAGTCGACAGAATCTGAAGGCATTGGCAGAGACTTGAACCGGTTTGAGTCTAGACATGGGTTACCTCCATAACTTAGGGAAAAACATCCCTGTTTTTGCCTTATAGGCAAGATAGTCAGGAAAAGCCTCGATCAGCATTTTTTCTTCCTGTCTGGCCCGATAGGTCATAAAGGGAATGAAGACCAAGGCCGTCAATAAAACACAGGCGAGGTTTGAGAAAGCAAGGGCGCCTCCAAACAGCATCACAAAAAGCGAGGCATACAGCGGGTGTCTGACAAACTTGAAGATGCCGGTGGTGATCAGTTTGTGATCCTCATAGATTTTGATGTGGTTGGCCCAGTTGGCTTTCAAGGTCAAACGGCCCAGAATGTTGAGGGCACTGCCCAGGTAGATCATTCCAACCCCGATCAAAGTGGCCCAGCGCGGTAAGAGCGGATCGAGTTCCAGGATGTCAAAGCGGATCAGCTGCATATAGCCGACATAGAACAGGACCATGGTTCCGGTGGCGACAATCGATTTTTTGGAAGCCTTGACTTCTTTTCGCTGATCATACAGCAAGAAATCAACCAGGATCGCCACAAACAAAGCGATGACCGGGATCGAGATCATCCCGATGGTTTCCAGACCTTGAAAATTGAGTTTATAGGAATTCATCGTTTACCTCCTGTACAGCATGTTGAAACTGGAAAACGGAATCTTTCTGAGATCTTGGGTAATGATGTGTACGCATTCTTTCTGCATGGACTTCATGTCGAAATTCATCGCATCGATGAAGGAAGAGACGGAGACTCTGAAGGTGTTCCCGTCGATGTATTCTTTCTTCTTTTCTTTGCTTTTCATAAAGAAATCAAAGGGGACCATCGATCTGAAATCCGTCAGAAAATCAAAACACTCACAGGTGGTCTTGATGTCTTTCATGGAAGATCCGTCAGATTTCAAAGCGTCTTCGATCGTAAAGATGAACGTATTGTTGATCATCTGAAGATGATCCTTGAATTTGACGTCACGGGTGATCGGACTGAATTCGCCTTTTTTGTTTCTCACCAAATAGGTGATGGCGACCCGTTCGACATCACAAGGCAAGGGGATGAAATCCGATTGTTTCAAAGTGTGGGCAGTCTGTTTTTCCAAACGGTTGAGGACCCCGCTTAAGGTCACCCGTTTGGGCAGCGCTTCTGATGAGCGGGTGATGGTTTCATCGATCCGTCCGAAAAAAGCAGCAGGCTGATAATTGATGCCTCGTATCGTTGGGGCATTGAGTCCGTACATAAACACGGCTCCGACTTCATCATCATTGACCCCGTCCGTTACCGTCATGACCAAGGTGGTCGGTATCTTATATTTGGTCAAGTTTTCAATGGCTTTTTGTTTGATGGGCAACAAGGCTTGTCCGCGCAAAGTTTGATAGGTCGATGTCTTGAATCCGTCAAACTGGAGATAGACTTCAAAACCGGTCGCTTGAGCAAAGACGGACAGCGCTTCAACAAAGGCTTCATCGTTGGCCAAACGTAAGCCGTTGGTGTTGAGCATCACATACTGGACCCCTTTGGCTTTGGCCAGGGCGATGATGTCGAGTATCTGAGGGTGTAAGGTGGGCTCGCCGCCGGAGATCTGCAGGATCTCTGCCTTGCCGTTTTCCGCATCGATGAAGCAATCGATCATCCGTTCGATCGTGTCCATCGATAAGAACTCGCCTTCACCGGCTTTGGCATAACACAAAGGACACTGCAGATTGCAGGCCGTGGTGACTTCAATCAGGCCGATACAGGCATGCTGATCATGTTGAGGACAGATCCCGCAGTCAAAAGGACAGCCTTTGTCGACTTTGGTTTGCGTTTTCATGGTATTGCCGGGTTTATCATAAAGCCTTTTGGATAAATGATAGGCTGCATCCTCTTCCAGCAATTCCAGCTGAACGCCATGGTCAGGACACGATTTCATGATGAAAACCTGATCTTGCATCAGGATGATCTTGGCATTGACCGCGCGCAAGCAGTGCTTGCATAAACTGGTGGTAGACTCGTGGAAGACGTAATCTTTCAGCATTGTCGTGCCCTCATGATGATGAATAAAACCGACCAGGCAGGTCGGTTGTTGATGATGGATGAGTAACGGTTTCTGGTCACACATCGAACCAAAGCCTACATGGTATCTTCTACTCTTATTATAGCACCGGTTTTAAACTTCGATGAAGCAAAAAGGTCTTTTACCACTTGCGTGAACTGCCTCCGCCCCCTGAACTTCCCCCGCCTCCGCCAGAGCCGGATGATCTTGTAAAACTGAACACAAGGGTGAGAACCAGTCTCATCAGACCTCCGCCCAGAAAACGAAGGTCCAGGGTTATGACAAGGATCAATAAAATTGCTCCGGCAAGCACCAGGACCCACATCGGGAGCTCACTCAAAAGATTAGAAGCATTATGGATGGGGGTCGGATTATCAATATTAAGCGTGATCTGATATTCCTTGGCAATTTCTTTGGCAATCGCAAAGTACCCGTTGAGGATCCCGGAATCGATGTCTCCTTGATCATAATAGGGCAGCATATAGGTGTCTTGTATGCGTCCTGTTTTCGCATCGTTCAAAGCCCCTTCAAGTCCATAGCCGACTTCGATGCGGGAAAGCCGGTCTTCGATCGAAAGCAGGATCAAAACACCGTTGTCCAGGTCTTTGTCTCCAATGCCCCACTGACGCAAAAGTGTCAACCCGAAAGATTCCGCGCTTTCACCATAAAACGAATCCACGATCACAACCACCAGCTGTGCTTTGGTCTTGCGCTGAAGTTCTGTCGATACGGAAAGAAGGGTATCAATGGTGGATTGAGAAAGGACCCCGGCTTCATCCAGGACATAGAAATCAGGCGTGGGTGAAGGGATCGAGGCTGCCTTGATCGATTGGACAGTGACCATCAGCAAGCCGCTGACAAACACGATCAGAAGCCAGAGCTTATAACGGCTTTTCATCATGATTGGTAAGGTTAAAATTCGACCTTAGGGTTACCGTTTTCATCGGCCTGAAAATAGGTTTTGGGTCCAAATCCCATCAGACCGGCAACCAGTGCCGTCGGCAAGGATTTGATTTTGGTGTTGTAAGTTTGAACGACTTCATTGTAGTCGTCTCTGGCTGTAGCGATCCGGTTCTCTGTGCCGGCCAATTCATCCTGTAATGCCAGGAAATTGGTGTTGGATTTAAGTTCAGGATAATTTTCGACGATGACCAGCAATCGGCTGATCGCACTGTCCATGGCTTCTTGGGCAACCTGTGTTTCCTGTACGCCGGAAGCACTGGCCAGCTGAGCACGGGCTTGAGCCAGAGCCGTGTAGATCGACTCTTCCTGGGCTGCGTAGGCTTTGACTGTTGCGACCAGATTGGGGATCAGATCGGAGCGGCGTTGAAGCTGGGTCTGTACTTTACTCCACTGACCCGTGACGGCTTCTTCATTTTGGACCAGGCCGTTATAACCTGAAAATAAGGCAAAAACCAAGACAAGCACTAAGGCTAAGGGAATCCATAATTTTTTCATAAGGTCCTCCGAAGGGCTAATTGATGAAATCATTATAACACTGACTTGAACGCAATCATTTCCAGATGATTTCAGACTCCTTAAAGATCGATTTCATGTACAAAAATGAAATTTGAGATCGATTTTTTAAAAAGTTCTTTAAGCCATAAATTAGTTATGTTATAATATTCACAAATAACTGAGGTACTCTATCATGAATTTAAACGTGGAAAGTTTGAAGAAGATTGATGAGATCGTTGCAGTGCATAAAGATAAGAAAGGGCCAGTCAAACTGATGCTCCATGATGTGCAAAAACAGCTGGGTTATATCCCGTTTGAAGCCATGGAAAAAATCAGTGTCGCGGCAGGCGTTCCGATAGCGGAAGTCTTTGGCGTGGTCAGTTTCTACACTCAATTCACCACGGAACCCAAAGGAAAACACGTCATCAATGTCTGTTTGGGAACCGCTTGCTACGTCAGAGGATCCCAGCTGCTGCTTGATCGTGTCAAGATCCTGACCAATGCACCGGTCAACGGCACCTCCCAAGACAAGATGTTCTCGTTGGATGCGACCCGTTGCTTGGGCGCTTGCGGTCTGGCACCGGTTGCCGTTTTGGATGAACAAGTCTACGGCAATGCCAACAACAATAAAGATCTTGAAAATGCGATCCGTCGCATCATTAAAGAAGAAAATTTAGCCCAATCATGAAGCTCCAGACGATGCTCGATCACCTGAAGGCGACACCCGTCACCGTGGATGATCCCTACATCGTTTTTAGGGATTATTTTTATGTCAGCTGTACAGATCTGATGAGCGATGCGCTTGCCATGATCTGCACCAACCCGGTTCAAACCGTCTTGTTGACCGGCTTGGCCAATGGTCAGGCTTTGCGTACGGCGGAGATGATGGACATCAATGTCATTATCCTGTGCAGAAACAAAACCTTGGGTGAAGAGAATGTCGATTTGGCCCAATCCATGGAAATGAATGTGTATACGACGGCTTTGCCCATGTTTGATGCGGTGGGCATCCTGTTTAAGGAAGGACTCAAAACGGCAACCAGAAATGACGACTAAGATCTATGATCTGAAACCCAATGATTTCACCACTGCCGGTTCGATTTCTTCAGACATCAAAAAGATTGCGAAGAGTTATGAGTTGCCCGTTGAGATGATCCGACGGATCGCCATTGCCTGTTATGAAGCAGAAATCAACATGATCATTCACTCTCAAGGCGGTCACGTCCAATTGTCCATCGATGACGACTGGTTCACCATCGTCTTCAGGGACATCGGTCCGGGGATCGATGATCTCGAATTGGCCATGACCCCGGGATGGACCACCGCATCGACGGATGCCCAATCCATGGGCTTTGGGGCCGGAATGGGTTTGCCAAACATCAAGAAGAACGTCGATACTTTTGAACTCTTGAGTTCCCCTAAGGGAACCCTGCTGAGAATCGGTTTCAAACGAAAAGGAGAACACGTATGACCGTACTTGAGCTCACACAACTGACCCATTGGACCATGCTGAATGCCGGCGTGCTGGACAGCACGATCGAGGGGATCTATACCGGAGATTTGCTTTCTTACGTCATGGGCAACGGCGAACCCAAACAAGCCTGGGTCACCATGCAGACCCATCAGAATGTCATCGCCATTTGCTCGCTGAAGGAATTTTCAGTCCTGATCATCGTGGATGGAAATACTTTGGATGAAGAGGCGCTCCAAAGCGCCAGAGACAATGACGTCAACGTCATCGTCAGTCCGCTTCCTGCTTTCGAAACCATCCGGAAACTGGTTCAGCTGGGCTTTTGATATGTTTTACGATCTGCATATCCATTCCGGATTGTCGCCTTGTGCTGATGACGACATGAGTCCGCAAAACATCATTCAGATGGCCAAACTCAAAGGTTTGGACCTCATCTCGATATGCGATCACAACTCTTTGAAACAGCAAGCCGTCTTGGCTGAAGTAGCCAAGGCCCATCATCTCAACTACCTGTACGGGATCGAGCTTCAAACCAAGGAAGAAGTCCATATCCTGGCTTACTTCAAGGATCCTACTGATTTGCCAGGCATGCAGGCTTGGATCAATCATGTCCAAGTCAAGGTCATGAACCGGCCCAATTTCTTCGGTCGTCAGGTACTCTATGACAGCCAAGATGAGATCTTGGATGAAGAACCGATTGCCTTGATCTTCTCGCTCAACGTGTCTTTGTCAGATTGTCTGGATGCGATCCATGATCATCACGGATTAGCCGTGCTGGCTCACATCTACGGCCGTAAAAACGGCATCGTCACTCAACTGGGTTTCATTCCTAAAAACCTGGACATCGATGGGATCGAAATCACCCAAGAAGCCGATCAAGCCCGTTTCATCACAGAATATCCGAATTATTCAGACTTGCCTTGTTTCATCAATTCTGACGCGCATACCCTGTCTGCCATCCATGAAGCCACCTATTGTCTGAGTCCTCAGGCGGAAAAAAGCTTCTGGAGACGCTGATGCAGGATCTCGCCATGATCGGCCTAGAGCTGATCCAGAATTCGATTCAGGCCAATGCCTCTCGCATCGACATCACTATGTCACTGGATCAGAGTGACCATCGTTCTATCCTGATCATCAAAGATAACGGAAAAGGGATGGATGAAGCAACCTTAAAGCGCTTCAGCAGTCCGTTTTATACCTCCAGGACCACCCGTAAAGTCGGGTTAGGGGTTGCCTTCTTCCAACAGGCGATCCAACAAGCCCAAGGGTCCTGGTCAGTAAGCTCACAGCCCGGTGAAGGGACCACGCTTGCCGGATCTTGGCAAAGCGATCATTGGGATGCCCCGCCTTTGGGCAATCTTGGTGAAATGATCATCCTGGCCTTACAAAGCCGTCCTGATCTTCATGTGCATTTCAGTTTCAGTGTCAACTCCAGATCCTATGACTTTGACTCTAAAGACCTGGAATCCAGCATAGCTCCCGTCCCAATCTCGGAGCTGGCAATACTGCAATGGATTGAGAAAGAAATCAATACGAATATCCAACACTGTAAGGGAGGAATCGATCATGAAGAGTCTTGATGAACTGAATCGCATACGGGAGGAAGCCTTGAAAAAGGTCAACCTCAGACAAAACAATGCCCAGTACCGTGTCTTGGTAGGCATGGCCACCTGTGGCATCGCTGCCGGAGCCAGACCGGTCATGAAAGCTTTTATGGAGGGGATCGAACAGGATCACTTACCGGTCACCCTTCAGCAAACCGGCTGTATCGGCATGTGCATCCATGAACCGATCGTCGAAATCATCGATCAGGCCGGTACGAAAACGACCTATCTTGAAGTGAACGTCGACAAAGCCAAGAAGATCATCGAAAGCCATCTCAAAAATGACGTGATCCTGGATGCGCTCACGAAAGTGGCGAAATAGGTGAACTCATGGAAAGAACACACGTACTGATCTGTGCGGGGACGGGTTGTACCTCCTCCAAATCGCTTGAACTAGTCAAACGCTTCGAAGAATCGATCCGGATGAAAGATCTCCACAATGAAATCAAGGTCGTCAAGACCGGCTGTTTCGGATTGTGTCAAAAAGGCCCGATCGTGGCGATCCATCCCGATAAGGTTTTCTACTCGCATGTCACCTTGGCCGATGTCGATGAAATCGTCAATGAGCATCTCTATAAAGGCCGCCCGGTCAAACGCTTGGAAATCAGCGACATCGATGAAGAAACCAAAGAAGCCATCTTTGAATTCGAAAAAATCAAATTCTATGCGAAACAAAAACGCATTGCTTTACGCAACTGCGGTTTGATCAACCCTGAAGACATCACCGAATACATCGCCTTGGACGGCTATCAGGCCTTAGCTAAGGTCTTGATGACCATGAAACCGCAACAAGTCATCGATGAGATGAAAAAGAGCGGCTTAAGAGGCCGAGGCGGCGGCGGTTTCCCCACCGGCAACAAATGGCAGTTTGCGGCCAATCAGGTCAATGATGAGAAGTATGTCATCTGTAACGCCGATGAAGGCGATCCGGGAGCCTTTATGGATCGTTCCGTGTTGGAAGGGGATCCTCATTCCGTCCTGGAAGCCATGGCCATTGCCGGCTATGCCATCGGAGCTGGCCACGGTTATATCTATATCCGTGCTGAATATCCGATCGCCGTTGAACGTTTAAAGATCGCCATTGCCCAAGCCGAAGAATACGGCATGCTGGGTGAGAATATTTTTAATACCGGATTCAAATTCGATATCGAGATCCGTTTGGGTGCCGGAGCCTTTGTTTGCGGTGAAGAAACGGCCTTGATTGCCTCCATTGAAGGCCGTCGCGGGATGCCTTCCACCAAGCCTCCGTTTCCGGCCGTCAAAGGCGTCTGGGGCAAACCGACCATCATCAACAACGTCGAAACCTTCGCCAACATCCCGGCCATCCTGAATCAAGGGGCGGACTGGTATGCGTCGATCGGGACCGAAAAATCCAAGGGCACCAAAGTCTTTGCCTTGGGCGGCAAGATCGTCAATACCGGCTTAGTTGAAGTCCCGATGGGCACCACCTTACGAGAAGTCATCTATGAGATCGGCGGAGGCTGTCCTAACCATAAGAATTTCAAAGCGGTTCAGACCGGCGGACCATCAGGCGGCTGTCTGACTGAAGAACACTTGGATACCCCAATCGATTTCGATAATCTGATCGCCTTAGGATCCATGATGGGCTCCGGCGGGATGATCGTTTTGGATGAAGACAACTGTATGGTCGACGTGGCTCGTTTCTACATGGATTTCATCGTCGATGAATCCTGCGGAAAATGCTCGCCGTGCCGTATCGGAACCAAGCGTATGCTGGAAATGCTGGTAGACATCTGCGAAGGCAAAGCCACCATGCAGACCCTGACCGATCTTGAAGCTTTGGCCATCCATGTCAAGGACAGTTCCTTGTGCGGATTAGGACAAACCGCTTCCAACCCTGTCTTATCGACTTTGAAACATTTCAAAGATGAATATCTGGCTCACGTCGTCGACAAGAAGTGTCCGGCGAAAGTCTGCAAATCGCTCTTGGATTACTCCATCAATGCGGAAGCCTGTAAGAAGTGCGGCCTGTGTGCCAAAGGCTGTCCGACCACGGCCATCAGCGGTGTCTTAGGTAAAGAAGCGTATGTGATCGATGCCGCCAAGTGTATCCGTTGCGGCGCATGTGTCCAGAACTGCCCATTTGGGGCCGTTGAAAGAGCGTAGGTGAATCCATGAACACAGTCAAACTCAAAATAAACGGAAAAGAATATGAAGTCGAATCCAACCAGACGGTGCTTCAAGCCGTCCGTAAAGTCGGGATCCAGGTTCCCAGCCTGTGCTTTTTGAAAGACATCAACCAGTCCGGCGCCTGCCGTGTCTGCGTCGTTGAAATCAAAGGCTTGCGTTCGCTGGTCACTTCCTGCAATATCCCGGTCACCGAAGGCATGGACATCCAGACCCACTCCAAACGGGTCATCAACTCCAGAAGAAAAACCGTCGAACTGATTCTCTCTAACCATAGTAAAGATTGTTTAAGTTGTATCCGAAACCAAAACTGCGAACTGCAGAGCCTGGCTCAGGAAATGAATGTCAGACACTCCTACATCAAGGGCGCTTTAGCCAAACGGACGTTGGATGAAGCCGCGCCGGGCATCGTCAGAGATACGTCCAAATGCATCCTGTGCGGACGCTGTATCGAACAATGCAAGAAGACCCAAGGTCTTGGCATCCTCAACTTCATCGACCGCGGTTTCGAAACCAAAGTCGGACCGGTTTTTGACCGCAGCTTCAACGATGTCAATTGTATGCAATGCGGCCAATGCATCACGGTCTGTCCGGTTGGTGCCTTAAGCGAAAAAGAAGAGATCCATGAAGTCATCGCCGCCCTCAACGATCCAACCAAAGTCGTCGTCGTTCAAACGGCGCCGGCGGTCCGTGCATCGCTGGGTGAAGAATTCGGGATGCCGATCGGCACCCGCGTGACCGGTAAAATGGTCTCTGCCCTCAGACTGATCGGATTTGACCGTGTCTATGATACCAACTATGCAGCCGATCTGACCATCATGGAAGAAGGAACCGAATTCATCCATCGTCTCACAAACAAGGGCACCTTGCCGTTATTGACCTCTTGTTCTCCAGGCTGGATACGCTATATGGAATTTGAATATCCGGATCTGATCCCCAATGTGTCTACCTGCAAGTCTCCCCATATGATGTTTGGGGCCATCTTGAAATCCTACTTCGCTCAAGCCAAAAATGTCGATCCGAAAGATGTCTATGTCGTATCGATCATGCCTTGTACGGCCAAGAAAGAAGAAAAGACCCGTCTCAACCACACGACCCACATGCGTGACGTCGATGCGGTCTTGACGACCCGTGAACTGGGCAGACTCATTAAATTGTACGGGATCGATTTTGAATCCTTGCCGGATGAAGAATTCGATCAGGATATGTTTGGTGAATACACCGGTGCGGGCGTCATCTTCGGAACCACCGGCGGAGTCATGGAAGCGGCGCTTCGTACCGTTACTGAAATCCTCACCAAGAAACCGCTTGATGATGTCAACTTCGTGGCCTTAAGAGGCTCTGAAGGCGTCAAAGAAGCAGCCTTAGACATCAATGGGACCATCGTGAAAGTCGCGGTTGCCCACAGTATGAAATTGGCCAAGCCTTTACTGGATGAGATCAGAGCCGGAACCTCTCCGTATCATTTCATCGAAATCATGGGTTGTCCGGGAGGCTGTGTCAACGGCGGCGGTCAATCGATCATCAATGCCAACGTGCGCAATGTCATCGGGAACTCCTATATGAAAGTACGGGCCAATGCCTTGTATGATGAAGACCTCAGCCGTACGTATCGCAAATCACATGAGAATAAGCAGATCCAGCAGCTGTATACGAATTTCCTGAAGGAACCGGGCAGTCATATTGCCCATGAGCTCCTGCATACCCACTACACTGCTAAACCGCGTTTCAAGATCTTTGATACCGAGTAATAAAAACGACTCCCTAAAGGAGTCGTTTTTTTAAGAAGCAAGTAGACGTTTCCTGATCCAATAGACCAGGATCATATAGAAGTACAATATCGGTAAAACCAGGGTCATGTAGAAGTAATCGTAGGGGATCACTTGCGCAAAAAAGCCCAAGATCGGTGAAACCAAGATCCCGGTTTCTCGGATCGTAAAGAAATAGAAGGCTTCCGCATGAAACGCTTTTGCGAGAAACAGATTGAGTCCGTGCATCACTGCCGTCAGAACCAACAAGATGATTGTGAGTCGGACGGCTTTTTTGATACTGGGCTTGGGATCATAGAGCCCCCATAGGATACACAACAGCGGGAGGCATAAAATGGCTAAGTGTGAGAAGAAGAAATTGATGTTGACGACATAGAACGCTTCTTTAGACATCATGGTCATCAACACAAGGGCAGACAAAGCACCCAAACCACAAGGATAAAAAAGAAAATCCATCAGACTTTCTTTTTGAGTCATGAGTCCGACCGGCATCAAAAAGATCGCCAAATCGCATAACTGAAGTGGTAAAAGGATCAGCAGATCCTCCGGGATCAGGATCGCCGTAGCCCAGTAGAATAAATAAAACAGGATTCCGACCAAAGAGAAAACGATCAGAAACAAGCGGCGCCGTTGTTGGCTTTGATGGGCAAAGCTCACCAGGATCAAGACCAAAGCGCCCATCCCAATCATGCTGAACCACAAGAGTTTCATGAGCACCTCTTCTAGGTTCAGTGTAGCACGCCTAAAGCATCTTAGCCCAATGAATGGGGATCTATCGAAGGGCAGTCTTGAGAGAAAATAGCCGGGTCATGATCAGATAGATCAAGCCCATATAGAGATACAGAATCGGTAAAGCCACGATCAGGTAGAAATAATCAAAGGGGATCCAGGAAGCAAACAGGGCGAAAGCCGGATTGATCGGGGCAGCCAGATCCTTCATCGTAAAAAAATAATTCGCCGGGATATGCATCACGATATTCAGAAACAGGTTGAAAAGATGCAAGGTGCCCGAAATGACCAAGACCAGCCCGGTCAGATTCAAGGCGCTTTTTCGTGAGGGTTTCAGGGAATGAAAGCCCCACATCGAATTCAATAGGGGTATCAGAAAAATCGAGAAATGGAAAACATAGAACGAGATCGTCATCATCGAATACGTATCCGCATAATCGCTTCCAGGGATCAGAATGGCCACAAGGGCCCCTAAACCGCAGATGTAGAAGACAAAATCCATCAGGACGGCTTTCTTGCTTATTAGGGCAGCGGGAATCAGAAAGACGGCCAGATTACACAACTGCAGCGGCAATAAGGTCAGAATGTGATCACTGCGCAGATAGAAGTACCACCAGTTGATCCCATACGCCAGTGCGTTGATCACCGAGAGAAAAAGCAGGAATTTGAAACGACGATCCTGAGATTGATTTTTAAAGAAAACAGAGAGCCCACCGATCAAAACCAGCGAGGCCAGATAGTACCATTGAAGTTGCATAACGAGGTCCTTTTTACCAGTGTATCATATCTGAGCCCCCATTAAAAAAGCAGTTCACGGATGAACTGCTTGAGACTTATTGAGGCTTACTTTCGACATTCACGACGCCGCTGGTCATCTGGATGACATAGAGCGGACCGCCTGAACCGTGACTGTAGGTCTTGCCTGCGAAGACATGATCGAAGTTGGGATTGAAACTGCCGGAGGTCTTATCGACTTTGAACTGGAAAGCGTCCGGACCGTTCAGCACGATGTTGGCTAAACCGGAAGTCATTTCAAGGCTCAAGGCACTGGGGTTGATCTGACCGAAGTCAAGATCGATCATCCCTGAGGTCATGTTGGCTTTGAAGTTGACGGTCTTGGCTTGATAGTCAAGCTTGCCGGAGGTCATTTTGATGGTGGCAGAGAGGATCTCGGAATCTTTGATCACCGCGTTGCCGCTGGTCATCGTGAGCCCCAGTCCGGTGCTGTAACAGTGATTGAGGCTGAAGTTGCCTGATACCAGGGAGACCTGAGTCAAGGTGGCGTAGACTTCTTCCATGCTGTATAAGCCGGATACCCCGTTGAGTTTGATCAGCTGGAAATCCGTGGTCAAGGGAAGGTAGACTTCAAGATAGGTCGATTTGGTACTGAAGCCAAAGAAGTTGAAGAGGGGTTTGTTTTTGGTTTTAAGCTGAAGGTTTGATCCGGTGATTGTGATTTCAACGCCCTTTTTGGGATCGATCGGTTCATAGGACTTCTCGACGATCCGGATCTGATTGCCGGTGGTCGGCAGGACCTTGACTCCGCCGGAGATCCAATCGATACTGACACTGGTGATGGCGTCATCCAACGTCACATCACTGAGCGTCATGGTGGGTTCGCCGGTGTGTTTGGTTTCAAAGGTGAAACCGCCGTTCATGACACTGCTGTATAAGAAGTAACCAGCGACGGATCCGATCATGACCCAGATGAAGATCAAGACGAAGTTGCGTGTGCGATTATTTCTCATGGGAATCACGGCTCAGATTGTAGAAGGCTTTGAGGATGTTTTGGATGGCGGCTCCGATGATGAAGATGATCCAGGAGAACGCCCACCAGCCATACATGAAGTTGACATAGAAGTAGACGGCGACGATGATCAGCCAGAAAGCCGAACTCAAGGCATCAAACAGGGATTTGTTTTTGTCCTTGGAGGCCTTCCATTCTTTGAATTCTTCGATCATGGTTTCATCTTCTTTGATGTATTTGGGTTTGCTGGCAAAATGGAAGACCAGAAGACCGGTGGCGATGGCAATCATACTGAACATCCCAATCAATCCGGTGACTTCTTCTTTCATGACTTCAGCGAAGAAAATCAAAACCATCGGACTCATGATGTAGATCATGACAGCGACCGCGATAAACAAGGCACTGGTTTTGCGCTGTTGGGCAGTCGGGGCAGACAAGACGTGTCTTTCTCTGAGCCCTTCGGTCAATTCACTGAGGTCACCAATCGAGGCGATGACGGCCGTATAGGCATCTTCTTCGGTCTTGCCGAGACGAAGCTGGTCATTGAATTTCTCAACGAGGTTACTGATCAATTCTTCCTGCATGTCTACTGACTTTTTTGTTTTTGGCACATCTTCGAATGCTCTGTTGATGTACGCTCTGATTTTTGCGATCATGGGGTTCTCCTTTTCTAGATCAAGGTCTCAATCAAGGCTTTAGCGTCTTCCCATTCTTTGCGGCTGTTATGATAATAAGCCCTACCTTCATTGGTGATGGCATAATATCTTCGCCGCGCTCCGGTTTGTTCGTCTCCCCAATAGGACACGATGTATCCGGAAGACTCCAGCCTTCTGAAGGCGGAGTACAGCGTGGCTTCTTTCAATTCATACTGGTTGTTGGTCTTTTCCTGTATGGCTTTGTTGATTTCATAGCCGTAACTGTCTTTGTCGATCAAGTGTCGCAGGATGATGGTTTCGGTATGACCACGCAGGATGTCCGAGGTAATGTTCATACAAGCACTCCCTTCCTTTGACTACAACATACACCTAGTTACTTCGCCTGTCAAGGTATATTTATAAAAATAGTAACTTTTCTTATAAAAGAGACAAGTGACTTGAAAAGAAGGGGAGGATTGTTACGTAGGAACGACTTAATAAAAAGAATCTAGAAGATCATGAATGAAGTTGTCTAATTAATCATTTCCATTTCATTATAGCGCTAAAAAGAACAATCTTTTAACAGTTGTTAAAAGATTAACAATTCAATTGACAAAAGATTCACACAGTATTACACTGAATATGAAAGGTGATTCATATTTCATTAAAAAGGTAAATAATATGCTAAAAGGAATGACGATTCAAGAGTTGCAGTTGGGTCAAAGCGCTTCTTACACCAAGACCATCACAAACAAGGATGTTTTGTTGTTTGCGGAAGTATCGGGTGATGATAACCCGGTTCATGTGAATGAAGAATATGCTCTGACCACGATGTTTAAAGGCAGAATAGTTCATGGTGCCTTGGTTGCCTCTTTGTTTTCTAAAATACTGGGAACAGATCTGCCGGGTAACGGTACGATCTATCTGGGTCAGGAATCCCGGTTCATGAAACCGGTAAGGCTGAATGATGCCATCACAGCGACGGTCACTGTCGTTGAGATCCTGCTTGAAAAGAACAGAGTCAAATTGGAAACCGTCGCCAGAAACAGCGCCGGTGAGGTCGTCGTAACGGGTTTTGCGACCGTTTTGGCCCCCAAAGCGGAGGTCTAAGATGGATTTTACTTTATCAAAACGTCATCTGTTGTTACAAAAGCTGTATCGTGAATTCGCTGAAAAAGAAGTTAAACCTTTGGCTCAAGCCATCGATGAAGAAGAACGTTTTCCGACCGAAACCGTTGAAAAGATGGTCAGGGCTAAAATGATGGGCATCTGTTTCCCGACCGAGTATCAAGGGTCCGGAGCCGATACCTTGGCCTATGCCATGGCCGTTGAAGAACTCAGTAAAGTCTGCGGAACCACCGGTGTCATCTTAAGTGCCCATACCTCACTGGGTGCCCACCCAATCTATCAATATGGGACCCCGGCTCAAAAAGAAAAATACCTGACCCGTTTGTGTAACGGCTCTGCCTTAGGGGCATTCGGTTTGACCGAACCCAATGCGGGAACTGATGCGGCCGGTCAACAGACCATCGCGATTAAAAAAGAAGATCATTATGTGTTGACCGGATCCAAGATCTTCATCACCAATGCCGGTTATGCTGACATCTACATCATCTTTGCGATGACGGATCGTTCCTTGGGAACCAAAGGCATCTCCGCCTTCATCATCGAGAAAGAAATGCCGGGTTTCACGGTATCTCCCAAAGAATTGAAGTTGGGGATCCGCGGATCATCGACCTGTGAGCTGGTCTTCGATCATGTCATCGTGCCTTTAGAAAACCTCTTAGGATCAGAAGGCATGGGCTTCAAGATCGCCATGAGTACCCTGGATGGCGGACGCATCGGGATCGCTGCCCAAGCGTTGGGTCTTGCCCAAGGCGCCATCGATGAGACCGTCAAATATGTCAAACAAAGAAAACAATTCGGAAAGTCGATCGCCTCTTTCCAAAATACTCAATTCAAACTGGCCGATATGACCTTGAAGACTGAAGCGGCCCGTTTACTGGTCTATAAAGCGGCCATGACCAAAGACAGCGGTAAACCGTATTCCACCGAAGCGGCCATGGCCAAGCTGTATGCCTCGGAAGTGGCGATGGAAGTCACCACCCAAGCCGTACAACTCTTTGGCGGATACGGCTATACCCGTGACTATCCGGTAGAACGCATGATGCGCGATGCCAAAATCACGGAAATCTATGAAGGGACATCAGAAGTGCAACGCATGGTCATCAGCGGCGCACTCTTGAAATAGGACAACACATGAACATACTCTGTTTGGTAAAACAAGTTCCGGATACCACGGAAATGAAGATCGATAAAGTCACCGGCACCCTCATCCGTACCGGTGTCCCCAGCATTGCCAATCCTGACGATATGGCTGGGGTCGAAGAAGCCTTGAAGTTAAAAGAAAAATACCAGGCCCATCTGACCGCGATCACGATGGGACCACCACAAGCTGAAGACATGCTGAGAGAACTCTTGGCCAGAGGCGTCGATGAAGTCGTCTTATTGAGCGACATGAAATTCGCCGGAGCCGATACTTGGGCAACCTCAACCACTTTGGCTGCCTTCATCAAAACCTTGCCTTATGACCTGATCATCGCCGGCAGACAAGCCATCGATGGCGATACGGCCCAAGTCGGACCGCAGATCGCTGAAAAACTGGGCATTCCGCAAGTCACTTATGTCGAAGAAGTCATGGACTATGAAGACAAGGTCCTGACCGTCAAGAAAGCCTACGAAGAATACAGCGAGATCCTGGAAGTCACCACACCGGCTTTGATCTCGACCTTGAATACCATGAATACACCGCGCATGATGAATGTCACCGACATTTGGAATGCCTTTGAAAAACCGATCCGCAAGGTCAGCTTTGCCGATCTGGATCTCAATGAACATCAAACCGGGCTCAAAGGTTCTCCGACTCAAGTCAAAAAGACCTTTACCCGCACTTTACAAGCCAATGCCTTGAAGACCGATCTGAGCGCTCCGGAAGCCGCCAAGTTGATTGCGACCTACTTAAGCGCCTATATGGAGTAACCATGAACACCAAAGATATCTATGTCTTCGTCGAACAACGCGACGGAAAACTGCAGGACGTCAGTTTCGAATTGCTGTCAGAAGCCCGTAAACTGGTCAGTGCCATCCACCATGTTCATTTCGATGTGGTCGGGATCCTGATCGGTCATAAAGTCAAAGCCCTTGGCCAAGACGTTATTGCCCACGGTGCCGATAAGGTCATCGTTGCCGATGATCCAAAACTGGCTCATTATTCAACCGCTTATTACACCGACATCATCAGTGATATCGTCAAACACAATCATCCCGATGCCTTATTGATCGGTGCCAGCGTCATCGGACGTGATTTGGCCCCTCGTATTGCGGCTCGAGTCGATACCGGCTTGACCGCCGATGCGACCAAGATCGAAATCAACCCCAATGAAGCCGAGTCGACCGAATTGTGGATCACCCGTCCTGCCTTTGGCGGGAATCTGTTTGGAACCATCGTTTGTCCTCATCACCGCCCTCAAATGGCGACCATCCGTCCCAAAGTGTTGGATGCGGATTTCTATGAAGCGGATCGCAAAGGGGAAGTCATCGAATTTGCTTTCCATACCGCCTATGAAGACAAAGTCGTCTTCAAATCCAGAATCGTCAAAGAAGTTCATGGGATCGACATCGCCAAAGCCAAGATCATCGTTTCCGGCGGACGCGGCGTCATCGACCATTTTGAACTGTTGCACAAAGTGGCTGATCAACTGGGTGGAACCGTCGCAGCCAGCCGCGGTGTCGTCGATCGTCACCGTGCCCCTAAAGAAATCCAAGTCGGACAGACCGGCAAAACCGTCAGACCGACCTTGTATCTGGCCTGCGGCATTTCCGGTGCGGTTCAACATACGGCCGGCATGGATAAATCCGAATTCATCATCGCAATCAATTCTGATGCCAGCGCTCCGATCTTTGGGATCGCCAACGTCGGGATCGTCGGTGATGCGACCCAGATCCTGCCCTATTTGGTCGAAGAACTGAAGACCCAAAAAGAACATCATCCCGTTGTCTAGAGTGATTATCCTCCTTGAAAAAGCACCGTTGTAAGCGGTGTTTTTTTGATGCCTCGAGCTAATTTTCAATCCTCAATCATCACCACGCCCAAACACTTCAAAAACTAAGTTTGTGAAAAATAATGCTTAATTTAACAAGAATTCAACTATGTTTACTTTGAAGCCCATATCAAACTGTGAAATATTATATTTATGGATGAATTAAGCATAATTTGCTTGTTTAATAATATAGGTATGAGAGAATGATTCACAAAAGAAAGCTGTGGGAAAACAGGTGAACACACTATTTTTTGGACAACTTATCAATAATGCCGGACTACTGCTTTCTGTCAGTGTTTTAAGCCAGTTGGGCCATTTGATCTGGACCAAACGACGCAAAGGGTTTCAATACATCGATGGGCTTATCTTAAGTGTGATCGTTCTGACGGTCATGCATAATCCGGTCACGATCCATGAAGGTCTCGTGTTTGATACCCGTTCGATCCTGTTGAGCGTCAGTGCTTTGTATCTTGGACCTATACCGGCTTTGATGGCAGCACTCACTGCGGCAGTTTTTCGTTTCATAGAGGGCGGAATAGGCTCGTTGACCGGGATAGCAGTCATATTCAGCACCACGGCCTTTGGTTTGATCTGGAGAAGTAAATTCTCAAAAAAAGCCTTTAAAAATAAAACCCTGAATCTATATATGTTTGGTCTGTTGACCCACGTGATCATGATCCTGTGTATGTTAACCCTACCTTGGGATCATGCCTTGATTACACTAGAAAAGATTACGATTCCGGTTCTTTTGGTCTATCCTTTTGCCTCCATGGTTCTGTGTGCTTTGATCCAGACTCAGGAAGAAAATAAGCATATGGTTCAAAAGATCACAGAATCCGAATCCTTGTATCGTTCGTTCTTTGAAGACAATCAGGCTGTTGTCTTTATCGTCGATCCTGAGACGGGAACAGTCTATGATGCCAATAACTCAGCTGCAAGTTTCTATGGTTATTCGCTCTCTGAATTAAGATCGATGAAAATCAGTCAGATCAACTTGCTCAGTGATGCTGAAATCAAAGAAAGATTGACCTTGTCGCTTTCAAAGAAACAAAACCGGTTTGAGTTCAAACATCGTCTTGCCAATGGAGAAATCAAAGATGTTGAAGTGTATTCGGGACCGGTGTCCATTGAAGGAAAACAACTGTTATATTCCATCATTCATGATATTACCGATCGTGTCAAAGCCCAAGCGGACCTTGTTGACAGTGAGATCCGTTTCAAGTCCCTGGTTGACAATGCGCCCTACGCGATCTTCATCCAGATTGAACGAAAATTCTACTATCTGAATAAAATGGCTTGTACACTGTTTGGGATCAAATCCCAAGACGACTTGGTCGGAGAACCCGTTATGGATCATTTTCATCCGGATTCCCGTCAAAACATTGCCCAACGCATCAAACGACTCAACGAAGACCTTGACATGGTTCCTCCCGTCAATGAACAATTCTTAAGAAATGACAACAGCCCCGTTGATGTGACGGTGGTGGCTGTTCCCTATCGGATCGACAAACTAAGCGGAGCCTTGGTTTTTGCGCTAGACATCACGGAAGCCAAAGCATTGGAATTAAAGAAACAAGACTTTGAATTGAAAAGCAGACAGCAACAAAAACTTGAAGCCATCGGTACTTTAGCTGGTGGGGTCGCCCACGAGATCAACAACCCGATCAACGGGATCATGAATTATGCCCAGCTCATCCTTGATTCGATCCAGAATCAGCAAGAGACAGAAACCTACGCCAAAGCCATCATCGTGGAAACGGAACGTATTTCCGGGATCGTCAAGAATCTGCTTCAGTTTGCCCGGATGGAGAAACAAACGCATTCCTATGCGAGCCTGTATGACATCGTCGATCGAACCCTTTCTTTGACCAAGGTCATCTTCAAAAAAGATGACATCATCTTAGACATTCAGCTCGATTTGGATCTGCCGTATATGAAATGCCGTTCCCAACAGATTCAACAGGTCTTGATGAATCTCTTGACCAATGCGAAAGATGCCTTGAATGATCGCTATCCCGTGGCTCATCCCAATAAAGTCATTGAGATGCGTGCTCAACTGAGTGAGAAAGAAAGCCGGCGCTGGATACAACTGAGCGTCAAAGACTATGGGACCGGGGTCGAACCAGACCTGCTTCAAAAAATCTATGAACCTTTCTTTTCGACCAAAGCCAAAGAAAAGGGAACCGGTTTGGGTCTGGCCATCAGTTACGGTATCGTCAAGGAACATCACGGAGAGATCCTGACTGACTCGGTCAAAGGAGAGTACACTTTGTTTACACTGGTCTTGCCGGTGGACAACGGCTGGGATGCCACAGAGGGAAAACATGACTAAAGTAATGATCGTGGATGATGAACCATCCTTAAGAATGACCCTTGGCAAGTTCTTAGCCAACGCAGACTATGAGGTCATCACCTGTGTCAACGCACTGGAGGCCTTGGCTTGTTTTGAAGACACGAAACCTGATGTCGTGGTCACCGACATCATCATGCCTAAAATGACCGGCATCGAACTGATGGCTGAGCTTCGAAGACTTTCATCGGATGTCCAAATCATCATCATGACCGGAGAACCCACCGTCGAATCAGCCGTCATGGCTGTTCAAAACGGGGCCAGTGATTACATTGGTAAACCGGTCCGGAAGGAAGAGTTCCTCAAGATCGTCAATAAAGCGGCCATCATTAAGACCCTGTTGGATCAGAAACAAGCCTTAGAACTCAACAACCTGGAATATCAGCGCAATCTGGAAAGAATGGTCGAAAAACGTACCTTGGCCTTGAAACAATCGATGAAAAGCATCATCATGCTTTTGTCTCAAGTGGTTGAAGCACGCGATCCATATACCGCAGGCCATCAGCGCCGCGTCGGCAATCTGGCAGCGGCCATCGCTGTGAAAATGAACTTGGGTGAAGTCATGGTGGAAGAGATCCGTATCATCGGATACATCCATGACATCGGCAAGATCAGCATCCCCTCAGAGATCCTCAGCAAACCGGGCAAACTGTCAGCCATCGAAATGGCTTTGCTCAGGAACCATTCCCAAGTCGGGTATGAAATGCTTCAAGGCGTGACCTTACCGGAAAAGTTTGCCATTGCCATCCATCAGCACCATGAACGGTGTGACGGCAGCGGTTATCCGCTGGGTTTGAAGGAAAATGAGATCCTGATCGAAGGTCACATCCTGTTGGTGGCGGATGTGGTCGAAGCCATGATGTCTCATCGGCCGTACCGGCCTTCTTTGGGCCAAGACGCCGCTTTGGCTGAAATCAGCGCAAAAAAAGGCATCAAATACCGCAGCGATGTGGTGGATGCCTGTCTGGAATTGTTCAATCTGAATCATTATGAGCACGATGATGTGATCCGTGAGATCCACTTAAGAACCTGACCATTGCCTAGGCAATGGTTTTTATTTGGCCATCATGCTTTGTACTTTGGCGATGAGCGTGTGAAAAGCAAGTTCCGGATCTTCCACACTGAGGACACTGGCCTCCATCGGACACATCCCGGTGTTGGTGTTGTTGATGATGTAGGGCACCAACTTGTCGTAGGTGACTTCGATGTGATGTTGATTTAGTAAAGTCAAGGCATGCTGACTGATGATCAAGGCATGAATCGATCGGATCTGGCCTTTGATCAATAAAAAGGCAGCCGATTTGCCGATGACCCGATCAAAAACGATCGCATCTTTAAAGAAATCGGGGTCTTCTCTTAAAGGTTTCAATAAAGGCGCAATGCCTTTCAGAGTACTGGTATATTCACGATTGCCGATCAAAGCGAGGCAACTGAGCTGTTCATGCTGTAGTCTTAGGATGGCTGAGGCGTGATCCATGATGCTTTTCCTTTCAATTAACCTAAACACCTTGATTTGAGTGCGTGAATGGTGTTCAATTAATTATAGCGAGGGACCATCATGTTCACAAGAAGAATCGACAGTTTAAATATCACGCCATCGATGTTGGGTTTCGGATGCATGCGTTTGCCAACTCAACTCGACGGTAAGATCGACGAAGTCAGAGCCACTGAAATGCTTGAGACGGCCATGGCCAACGGCGTAACGTACATCGATACGGCTTATCCATATCATAACGGCGATAGCGAACCTTTTGTCGGCAGAGTCCTAAAGAACCATAAGCGGGATTCTTTTATCCTGGCGACCAAACTGCCGGTTTGGCTGATCAAATCAAGATCGGATGTCAGAAGGCTGTTCAATGAACAACTTAAACGGCTTCAAGTCGAGTATATTGATTTTTATCTGCTTCACGCCCTAGACGGTGAGCGTTGGGACACCTTGGTGAAATTGGGCGTTCCTGAAGAAGTTGCCGAACTTCAAAAAGAAGGCAAGATCCGTTATATGGGTTTCTCCTTCCATGATGAATACCCGGTTTTCGAAAAGATCGCGACCTACCGTCACTGGGATTTCTGTCAGATCCAATATAATTATCTGGATACCAACATTCAAGCCGGTGACAAGGGTTATGACCTGAGCGTCAAATTGGGCATTCCGCTGATCGTGATGGAACCCATCAAGGGCGGGGCTTTGGCCATTTTACCCGATGATATTGCCGGAGTATTAAAGAAACATGATCCAAAGGCTTCTTTGTCTTCCTGGGCTTTACGCTGGGTCGCAACGCATGAGAACGTCAAAGCCATTCTGAGCGGCATGAGCACGATGGAGCACGTCAAGGATAACCTGAATACCTTCAACAACTTCAAGCCGCTGGATGAAAAAGAAAGCGCCTTGGTGGATGAAGTCACCCGCATCATCCAATCCAGAACCAAAAACGGCTGTACCGGCTGTGAATACTGTATGCCTTGTCCTTTCGGCGTCAACATCCCCAGAAACTTCAGGATCTGGAATGATCTGGCCATCTTCAAGGATGTTCAAAAGGCCAACCGCCGTTACTGGATCGACATGAAAGCTGAAGAACGCGCTGACATGTGTCAAGCCTGCGGGGCCTGTGAAAGCGTCTGTCCTCAGCACTTGAGCATCATCGAGGATCTGAAGCAAGTCAGTCACGATTTCCCCAAACCATAAAAGCACTTCGGTGCTTTTTTTAGTTGTCCAGCAAATAGGAATTAGTTAACAGAGTCTTAACAATCTGTTTATAGAATAAAAATAGTCCCTTGATATAGTATGACCGTATTCAAGGAGGAAAATTGAATGAAAAAAAGTTTAGCTATCGTTGCCTTGTTAATCAGTGCCTTATTGGTTGGTTGTACCCCCGCAGTGAAAGAAACCACAGGGACGATCAGCGTATATACCCGCGACGCTTCCTCAGGAACCCGCACCGCATTCTTCGAATTTATTTCTGTTGTTGAAGCGACTCCGTTGACCGCAACGGCGATCGAAGTCACCAGTTCTGCAGACATGGCTACCAAGGTTGCCGCTGACGCAAACGGCATCGGCTACACCACTTTGGCCTCAGCTACCGGCAATGCCGAACTGCTTGCTCTAAAATACAACGGCGTTGAAGCCACTGAAGCCAATGTCATCAACGGAACCTACAAATTATCCAGACCGTTCAACTTGGTCACCCGCGCTGCCGGAACCTTCAGTTCTCCGGAACAGGAACAAGTCGTTCGTGCCTTCGTTGATTTCTTGATGAACTCTTCTGAAGGTCATGAAGCGGTCGCTTCCAAAGGCGGCATCATTGAATCCGGATCCGGTAAAGCTTGGGATACCTTAAAAACAAAATATGCTGTCTTGGCCAACGGTGCAAACTACACCATCAAGACTGGCGGTTCTACTTCTGTCGACAGTACGCTCAAAGCGGCTTTGGAAGCGTTCCAAGCCCTGACCGGCGTTAAATTCGTCATGAATCAGACGGGGTCAGGCGATGGATTCAAACGTACCTTGGGTGCTGATAAAGATTCCGTCAATGCCGTCGACATCGGCTTTGCTTCCAGAAACTTCAAAGCTGAAGAAACAGTTGCCAACGGCGCTGTATCCGGTTCTTACTGCTTCGATGCGATCGTTGTCGTCGTCAATAAATCCAACACAGTCCTGGCTGATGTCACCACCAAACAACTTCACGACATTTATGTCGGTACGGTTGCCAAATGGGAAGATGTCAAGTAGTCTCTTTCAGTAAAACAAAATAGAAGACTTCGATAAGCTTAGCCCAAGGGCTAAGCTTTCTGTCGCCTCAGGAGCCAATCATGAACAATGAACGTATTGGATTAAAGCACTCTCAGAACTATAGGAACAAGCTAAGACAGGATGCCTTTTTCAAAATGCTGTTTCAAGCCAGCGCCATCTTGTCTTCCTCGATGATCGTCATCATCATCGGTTTTATCTTGGTCAAAGGCTTACAACCGTTTATGGCGGCGTATCAATATGGACAACGGGACATTGTTTCCTTTCTTCTGGGGACAGTATACAGACAGGATTCCGGTGTCTATGGGGTAGGGTTCATCGTCATCAATACCTTGATCAGTGGGTTTGGGGCCTTATTGATTGCGTTTCCCTTATCGGTTTTGACCGCATTGTTTATCGCCAAGATCGCACCGAAAAAGGTCGCTTCAGGGATGCAGACCGTCGTAGAACTGCTAGCGTCGATTCCTTCTGTCGTTTATGGGGTCTTTGCGGCAGGCAGCATCACGGTCATGGTCAAGAATCTGGCCTCATTGTTTTCTGTTCAAACGGCCGGGGGCAGTTCTTTGTTGGCGGTTATGCTTCTGTTGGCCATCATGGTGTTCCCGACGATCACCTCGATCGCGATCACGGCCATCCACGCAGTCCCTGAAGATCTCGAACAGGCGTCTTTGGCGCTGGGGGCGACAAGGACTCAGACCAATTTCAAAATCGTACTGACCAGTGCCAAATCAGGCATCTTTGCCGGAGCGATCTTGGGTTTGGGACGGGCTTTTGGTGAAGCCACAGCGGTCAGTATGGTGGCCGGAAACAAACTGTTTGGGCCAACCTTTAATCCATTCGACATTACCCGTACCTTAACGTCGACGATCCTGACCGGTTTGAAAGAAACCACCGGAGTCGATTATGACATCCGCTTTTCAGCCGGGATCGTCCTAATGATTGTCATTCTGATTTCCAATTTATCCATTAATTTCATCAAGAACAGGATCGGGTCTGACGCATGAAGAAAAACCGAAGACTGTTAAAAGACCGTTTGCTTAACGGGATGACTTATCTGTCCAGCGGGATCTCGGTTTTGGTCCTGACCTTGGTATTCATCTTTGTTTTTTCAAAAGGGGCTTCTACCTTAAACCTGAAGTGGTTTACCAATGATTATTGGTCTGTTAACATGTATCTGAACTTTCCAGCATCCGCCTCTGAGGTGTATACTATACCCAAGACCTTGCCTGAAGGTTCGCAGTTTAGTACTCGTTACGGGTTTGCGGTGGAAGACTTTGTCGATGAATCAAAACAAAAGATGATCCGGATCACCTACATTGATCCTCAATCTCCTTTGTTGGCCTCGACCATCCTAACGCCCGGAGAGACGTTTGGAAAGGCTCAGCCGATCAAGGTCAACATGACCATCCAGAAGTTCAGTGTTGTCGATGCGCAAGGGGAGATCCATTCTGCCGGAGCCATCGTCAAACAAAGCGCAGCCCAGTTTATTGTGACCTTGGATAAGCAATCGGTTTCAGTCAGCAGTGTGTATGTCCAAACCATCGGGGGCGGCATCCGCGGATCATTGATCGCCACGCTTTATCTGATCTTTGTTTCATTACTGATCGCCATCCCGATCGGGATCATGAGCGCCATCTATCTCAATGAATATGCGCAATTCAGTAAACTGACCCCATGGATCCGCAGCAGCATCGAGCTCTTGACCGGTGTTCCCAGCATCATCTTCGGATTGATGGGCATGCTGGTGCTTTATCCGATTACGGCCATGGTCGGTGCTACCGGAACCAGTGTCTTGCTGGGAGCCATGACTTTAGCGATCGTGCTGTTGCCGACGATCATTAGGTCTACGGAAGAATCATTAAAAACAGTCCCTGATCATTTCAGAAGCGCATCCTTATCCCTGGGAGCCAATCGCTCTCAGACCATCTTCAAAATCGTCCTTCCTTCAGCGATTCCCGGTATTATGACCGGTGTGCTCTTAAGCATCGGTCGCATCATCGGGAATCGGCTGCCTTGATTTATACGATGGGGACCTTCGTCAATGATGATCCCAAACTCTTAAGCGGCGGCACCTCGCTGGCGGTTCAGATCTGGTCCGTCATGGGCGGTGAAGTACCCAATTTCCAGTTGGCATCTGCCATCTCGATCGTCATTTTAGCCATCGTCTTGATTCTCAATGTATCTGTCAAATTCTTCGCAAACAAACTGCGTAAAACCTGGTAGGAGAACACTATGGAAAATGTCTTTGAAATCAAAAACCTGAATTTATTCTATGGAAGCAATCATGCGTTGAAAAACGTCAATATGGACATCCGTAAAAACTCGGTCACGGCCTTTATCGGTCCTTCGGGCTGCGGGAAGAGTACCTTATTGCGCTGTTTCAACCGCATGAATGATTTGATCCCCGATTGTAAGATCGAAGGTTCGATCGTTTTGGATCAGCAAGACATCAATGCCAAGTCGGTCAACGTGGTCGATTTACGGACCAAAGTCGGCCATGGTGTTTCAAAAGCCCAATCCTTTCCCCATGAGCATCTTTGATAATGTGGCTTTCGGTTTGCGCTGTCAGGGAATGACCGATAAGGCTCAGCTCAAAAGCATCGTTGAAGAGTCGCTCAAAAAAGCGGCCTTGTGGAACGAAGTCAAAGACCGTTTAAGCGAAAATGCCTATAAACTGTCGGGTGGTCAGCAGCAGCGTTTGTGCATCGCCAGAGCCATTGCGATGGCTCCGGAAGTCATTTTGATGGATGAACCGACCTCGGCTTTGGACCCCATCGCAACCGCCAAGATCGAAGAACTGATCCAAGATCTCAAGCGTGAATACACCATCATCATCGTGACCCACTCGATGCAGCAGGCCACCCGTGTTTCCGATGATACCGCCTTCTTTCTGATGGGCGAAGTCATCGAGAAAAACAACACCAAGACGCTGTTTCATATTCCTGCCGATAAGCGCACTGAAGACTATATTACAGGCCGTTTCGGCTAAGAAGTGGTGACTTTTAGTTTATAATGGAGAGGTCAGAGGAACGTATGAACAAAGTGTGTTTCGTTGATGATGAACAAAACATCAGACGGTTGGTTGCCTACGATCTTAAACAGGCAGGCTATGATTTTTCCTTGTGCGAAAATGGACAGGAAGCCTATGCCTTAAGCAAGACCACGGACTTCGATGTCTTTATCATCGACTGGATGATGCCTGAAATGGATGGGATCACCCTGGTCAAAAAACTGCGCTCAGACGGACAAAAAGCCATCCTGGTCATGCTGACGGCC
Organism: Erysipelotrichaceae bacterium; assembly: GCA_963678045.2. Taxonomy (GTDB): domain Bacteria; phylum Bacillota_I; class Bacilli_A; order Erysipelotrichales; family Erysipelotrichaceae; genus UBA2212. The sequence continues at coordinate 513,301 of CAXXCK010000004.1, forward strand.
AAAGCCGAAGAAGAAGATCTGATCGATGCCTTTGAAGCCGGGGTCGATGATTATCTGACCAAGCCGTTCTCTTCACGGGAACTCTTGGCCCGCATCAAAGCCCATCTCAGCCGTACTCAAACCAAGACCGCCTCGATCATCCAGTTACAGGATGTGTCGATCAATCTGCTCAATCGTGAAGTGAGTCATCACAATACGCTGATCGATCTGACCAAAACTGAATTCGATCTCTTGATCTATTTAAGCCAAAACCTGAAAACCGTCTTGTCGAGGGATCAGATCTTGACTAAAATATGGGGCTTTGAATATGATGGTGATACCCGTATCGTCGATGTCCATGTCTTTAAGTTGAGAAGCAAACTTGAAAAGACCGCAGTCCAGATCAAGTCTGTCAGAGGCATCGGCTATCTGTTGGAGCTGACGCATGACTAGACTGGATTTGATGATGGTGGCTTTGGTCAACGGACTGGCCTTGGTGATCGGGTGGGCCTTTCCGACCTATACCGGACTTATTTTGCTTTCAGTCATTCTTGGAAACCTGATCTTCATCATCTCGATGAACAATAAACTTCTGGGTGAAAAAGAACGCATGGTCCTGCAGTTGAAATCCATCAACCTTCAACACGAAAAAAACGTCACCATCAAATCCGCCCAACTGGAAACGATCGTCACCAACCTGCCGTTTCCAATGGCCCTGATCGACAACAAAGGCAATGTTGCCATATCCAACAGGCTGTTTCAACAGTTTGCCAAACCCGATACCGTTACAGAAGAAGGATCGACCAAGGATTACATTCCTGAAATCCGGACCTTCATCCGCAATACCTACATCAGTGAAGAATCGGCCCGAAAAAACCTCAACATCAACTCAAGCGATTATCAAGCCATCTCGGTACCGGTCTATGATGATAAAAGGACCTATACAGGCTGCCTGGTCATGTTTCTGGATATTACCCAGATCCTGGAAGGGGAACGGATTCAAAAGCGCTTCATCGCCGATGCCTCCCATGAACTCAAGACCCCGCTGTCTTCGATCACCGGCATGATTCAGATCCTCAACCGACCCGATTTCAAGGATGAAGAGACCCGCACAGAATTCAGCCAGCAGATCCAGGAAGAAGCCCAACGCATGGACAACATCATCCAAGATATGTTGCTTCTGTCAAAACTGTCCTCGAAACAGGTTATTCTGGAGTTGGGCAGAGTTCCCCTGACCCAACTGGTCAAAGGGGCTTATGGCCCTCTGAAACAGCGTTTTGAAGAAAAGAAACTGAGTTTTGAAACCGAGATCGATGAGTCCATCATCCTGAATGTCGACCCCGAGAAGTTTCATCAGGTCCTGACCAATCTACTGGTCAACGGATTGAAGTTTACGGAAAAAGGCCACATCAAGGTTCAAGCCGAAAAACAAGACGGGTATGCGATCATCAAGATCAGCGATACCGGCATCGGCATCAAAAAAGAAGACCAGAAATACATCTTTGAACGCTTTTATCGGTCGGATCATTCCCGTTCGAGACAAAGCGGCGGCAGCGGATTGGGCTTGGCCATCGTCAAATCCTATCTGAGTGCCCATAAAGCCGATATTGAAGTCAGCAGCGAGACCAATCAGGGCACTTGTTTTACCATCAAGTTCCCGTTGGGAAACTGAGCATGACTTTATATAGCAGCCATCAACAGCCCAAGGGCAGATCAGGAGAACACCATGGTTAGAATCGACACCGAAATCGAAGTATTCAAAGAAGACATCCTTCTGATGAGTCAGAGGGTCAGAAAAATGTTTGTTTTAGCACTGGAAGTCTTGCATACCGGCAACAAAGAAAAAGCCCTCAGCATCGTTGAACTCGACGAATACGTCAACAACGCCAACGAAGAAATCAACGACAAAGCCGTGGAGGTTTTATCGCTTTTGGCTCCGGTCGCTTCCGATCTGCGTATCGTCATCGCCGGCATCAAGATTTCAACCGACTTGGAACGCATCGGCGATTACGCCAAATCGATTGCCCGCTTCGTCATCAAGAATGAAGATCTGGATCCGCAGCTGTTGCCTTTTGTTGATCCGATCGGCAACAAGTTCATCTCTTTCTTTGATGAGACGATGTTGGCGTATGCCAACCACGATGTCAAACTGGCTTTGGATCTGCCTTCCAGAGACGATGAAATCGACTCCGAATTCAAGAAGATGATCAGTCACATCGAAAAGCTCACTGAAGAGAAAAAAGACATCACCGCCATCGTACCGACGATCGGGATGCTCAGAAACATCGAACGCGCCGGCGATCATACCAAGAACATCTGTGAAAACATCATTTATGAGATCAAAGGTCAGCATTACGACTTCGGATAAAACTCGGGCATTAATGAAGCCGCTTAAGTAAATATTGGTATAATGGAGACAGGAGAAACGCAACGTGATCCTGTCTTTTTTAGTCACGTTGCATTGAAGCCCATGTCACTGAACACGACCCAAATCTACAATGCTTTTATCAGCGGAGCCAATTCATTGATCTCACAAAGACAGATCCTGAATGATCTGAATGTTTTTCCTGTGGCTGACGGAGATACCGGAAGCAACATGGCTTCCACCATGGAAGGGATCCTGCGGCACAGTCGTCACAGCGACTCCATGGCTGAGACGATGAACTCGATCGTGGATGCGGTCAGTATGAATGCCAAAGGCAATTCAGGCGCCATTTTAGCCCAATTCATCATCGGGTTTTCTGAACAGTTGCCGGATCGGGATTTGACCGATACGGATTTCATCTTAGGCTTGAAAGTCGCTGTTACCAAAGTGTATGCGGCACTGAGTCATCCGGTCGAAGGAACGATGATCACGGTCATGAGACTGTGGGTCGATGAAATCGAAAACTTATACCAAAAAACAAACGACTTCAACAAGTCGCTCAACAGCTCGATGGCCAAGGCCAATGAAGTCCTCAAGGATACGCCCAATCTGCTTCAGATCCTCAAAGATCATCATGTGGTAGACAGCGGGGCCAAAGGCTTTGTGTCTTTTCTGGAAGGATTCATCAGCGGATTAAGGACCACGGAGAAGATGATCGTGCCTGAAGCCGTCGAATTTGATGAAGATGATACCCATGTGATCGAAGCCGATGAGCTCATCACGCACCGTTATTGTACCGAAGCTTTGATCCAAACGGACCTGCAAGACACACAACATCTCAAAAGCCTTTTAGAGCCCTTTGGCGACTCTTTACTGGTCGTCCAGAGTAAACGATACATCAAGATCCATATCCACACCAATGCCCCGGATCAGGTCATGAACGCCTTGAAAACCTTGGGTCCCATCATTCAGCAAAAAGCCGATGACATGATCCTTCAGCATGCGGACTTTACCCCCAAAGCCAAGATCGGCCTGATCACCGATTCGATCGCAGATCTGCCGCGCTCCTTTATCGATGAAGCAAGGGTTCATGTGTATCCTTTGACGATCCTGGTCGATGAAGTGCCATATCTGGATCGCATCACGATGCCGGCCCATCAGTTCTATGATCAGCTCAGTACGTTCAAGAAGTATCCGTCTTCTTCTCAACCGCCTTTAAAAAGCGTTAAAGAACTCTATCAGCGTTTGCTTCATCACTATGAACAACTGATCGTCGTCTCTGTTTCTTCCGGGATGAGCGGAACTTATGCGGTCTTTGAAGAAGCCTCGAAAGCTTTTCCTGACAAAGTCTTTGTGGCCGATACCAAACAGAATTCCGGGGCTCAAGGCTTACTGGTCCTCTTGGCGAATCGTTTGATCCAAGAAGGTCTCTTGGCTTCAGACATCAAGAAACAAGTTGAGGAGGCCTCAAAAAATACCAAGATCTTTGTCTCGGTCGATACCTTGAAATACATGGTCAAGATGGGACGTATCCCGCCGGTCGTCGGAAAGATCGGTCAATGGGTCAACATGAAGCCGATTGTCACGATCGATGAAAACGGCCATGGGAAAACCTTGAATCCGGCTTTCAGTAAAAAGCAGACCGAAAAGAAGATCCTCAAAGAAATCGAAGCTTTGACTAAAGAAAAAGAACTCGTCAATTACTGTATCGTTCACGGGAATGATTTGGATCGGGCACAGCGCTTTGCGGCCCTGTTGAGTGTTAAATTAAATAAAGAACCCGAATACATTGAAGAAGTGTCCTCCATCGTGGCGATGAGTGCAGGACCCAAGACTTTTGCGATCGCCTTACAACTCAAGGAGAAATCATGACAGCCGTACTGATTACCTTATTCGTTTACTTTCTGATTGCCTTTACCATCGGGACCCTTAAAAAGAACCATGGCTTGGTTGATATTGCCTGGGGAATGGGTTTTGTGGTCAGCGGTCTGGCTGCGTTGTTTGTCTCTGAGATTACGTGGGTCAAGGTCGTTGGCTTTGCGATGATGTTGATCTGGGGCTTGCGCTTAAGCACCTATCTGTTCATCAGAAACTGGGGCAAGGCTGAAGACCGGCGTTATACCGAGATGAGAAAACGCTGGGTCAAACACCCTTATCTCTACAGCTTTCTCAATGTCTATGCCCTACAAGGGGTCTTACTGTTTCTGATCAACCAACCTTATTATCAACTGGCCTTCTTAAAAGAAGCAACATTCAGCGTATTCAGCGGAGTCGCCATCGTCTTTTGGGCCATCGGATTTTTCTTTGAAGTCGTCGGAGACAAACAACTCTCTGATTTCAGAAAGAACCCTGACAACAAGGGCAAGATCATCACAACCGGTTTATGGTCGATCACCCGTCATCCCAACTATTTCGGAGAAGCCCTGATGTGGTGGAGTATGGCAGCCTATGCTGTGTCAGTGGGTGCCTCACCCTTAGTGTTCTTGAGTGCGCTCTTGATCACTTTATTCTTGCGTTATGTCTCCGGAGTTCCGCTCTTGGAAAAGAAATACAAAGATCGTGACGATTTTAAAGCCTATGCGGCAAAGACCAGTGTCTTTATCCCTTGGCTAAAAGGAAAAAAATAAAATGAGAAATGTGAAGATTATTGCTTGGATCGGTGCTTTGGTGATGTTTGGGATGATCGTCTTCTCATTGAGTACCGGAGATTTTTTCGGGGAAGGCTCGATCTTATTGGGCTTGGTGTGGGGACAGATGAGTATGGTCGATCTCTATGTCGGGTTCATCCTATTCTATCTTTGGATCTTCAAAAGAGAGAAGGGTTGGTTAGCCCGCATCATCTGGTTTGTGTTGATGATGACGACCGGAAGTCTGGCGACAGCCTTGTATATCCTGAAAGCAGCCTATACTTCTAAGACAGAAACAGAATTCTTCTTGGGATAAATAAAACGGGTTCATTACGATGAACCCGTTTTTATTAGCTCTGCTTTTTCTTTTTGGTGACAAACAATAAGCTTATGCTTCCCAGCAACAGCAATCCGGCCGTATCGCCTTGAACGCCTGTATTGGGTAAAGGATCGGAAATGTTGATGGTAATCGTGGCTGCTTCGGACGAGTAAGTTTCTCCATCCGCGGTATAACTGGCGATGAAGGTGAAAGTCCCGCTTTTGCATGTCCCGTTATCAGTATACGTATACTCACCATTTTCATCGGGTCCAGCCAAGGTCCCACAGGTCGGCTGTGACGGTGCATAGGTCAATTCGTGGCCGTTAGAATCGGTAGCGGACAACTTGATTTTGATACTTCCGCCTTTTTTGATCGTCAGGGTTTGATCCTGAGCTTTAATGATGATGGGTGAGAAGGTCAGTGTTGCCGGTTCAGAGATGTTGGTTCCATCGGTCACGGTGAAGACAATCGTATTGGGTGCAGTACAAGATCCATTATCGGTGTAGGTATAGTAACCATCGAGGTCCGGTCCGATGAGGGACCCGCAAGTCGGATCACTCAAGGTCAAGTTCTTTGGATAACCCAGCGATTGTTCTTCGGGATCAGAAGCCAGCAGTTTGAAACTGACAGATCCTTTTGAAGGGAATTCAAACTTTTGATCCTCAGCAACCGGTTTTTCGTTGATCGGGGTAAAGGTAATCGTAGCCGTATTGGATGTATTTTCTTGACTGTCTGTTACAGTGAAGGTGAGCGTATTATCGCCTAGACAGGTTCCGTTGTCGGTGTAAGTATATTCGCCGGTCAAATCCGGTCCACTGATCGTTCCACAAGTCGGATCACTCAGTGAGCTCGTCGTGATGAGCGGGAAGTATAGCGTATCATTCTCAGGGTCTGAAGCATTCAATTTAAATTTGATGGAAGCCTTGTGCGCAAATGTATAGGCATCATCCTGAGCACTCGGTGCCAGATTGATGACGATCGGTTGACCCAATGGATTTACAATTGGCATAAAGACACCCATAGAAGCCCAAGGAACGGTAGATTTTGTATTCAAACCATCAATGCCGCCCATGTCCTGATTGTAGGAATTCGCTTGAGAAGCCGTACCGATAAACATACGCAAAGGGGAAGACGTGGTCATCTCCCAAGTGGGATCTGCCAGCACTAAGGCTGAATTAAAAGCACTGAGAGGCAATTTGAACGAGACGAAGTAATCAACGTCTCCGGAAAACATACTGCCGTCATCCGTAACCATGATGCTCCAGTTATCATTCTTCACAGGAACCGTTTCATAGAGTTTGTCACCAAACCCGGTCGTACTGGGAGAGGTGTTGGATTTGGTAGGATCAGATTCATAAATACTGATCGACTTACTGCCGTTATTGTCAGGATTATAAATTCCGGTAAACAAATCAACCGACCCGTTCAGATCGAAATCCAAGCCAACAAACAAGTAATATTGGAAAGTGTCTTTTTTGACGCCATCCGCATTGTTGATTCTGAACCTGAAAGCCAGTTCATCATCCGCCGTTGTTACTGTTCCGTTATCATCGAACTGAATGTAGAAGACACCGTAATCTTTTGTCCCGCTGCCAAAATCAACCGGTCCGCCAACCAAGTCTTGAGACACGGAACCAGATCCGGTCTGTTGATCAGTCAAATAATCAAAGGCATTGCTTGAGGGAACAACATTCACCCATTTTGTTGGTGAGGCAACACCGGTTGTTACATCGATAAGCGCGTTTACTTTGATGGGTAAAGCAAGAAGGAGAAGAATAGACAATACAGCGATCAGTTTTTTCATTTAGATAACCTCTATATGAAATGATTATATATATAATTGATTTAAAATACCATATAAATATATTAAAAGAATATAATATTAAAATTATTTTTGGATAATATGGCTAAAAATTGCTCTAAACATAAAAAAACGGCCCTGAGGAACCGTTTTAAGCATTATTGTAATTTCTTGAGTTAATCGAATTAGTTAGACATCGGATTAATGGTTTTAATCGTACCAGTCTTTGTCACACATTGGAATGCTGTGAGGACTTTGTCAGTTGTGTCAGCAGTATAAGTAATCGTAAGATCTGTCGTACTAGCTGGTACAGTTACTGTCTGCCCAATCATAACTTCCATGGCTGTTTGAGCATAATAAGAACGGCAGTTTGCAGCATTCTTGGAATCTGTAGCTTTGGTGATATAGCCGGTAACCGCAGGAATCAAGATCGCAGCCAAGATGGCCAAGATCGCGATAACAACGATCAATTCAATAAGTGTAAAGCCTTTTTTGTTTAATTTCTTCATTTTTTCTCCTTTTGAAGTTTTGACTCTTTGGATTAGAAATTCTGGAGTAAACGTTTCAATGCCTCAGGGTTGCTGGTATACTCCAATGCTGTTTCCATCGAAATCAGGTTTTTTCGGATCAAGTTAACCAGGGATCCGTCCAGGGTGATCATGCCCACCCGCATGCCGGTTTGAATGGCAGAGTTGATCTGCACAATCTTGTTTTCTCGAATCAGATTACCGATCGCATCAGTCATGATCATGATTTCATGCGCGGCTGTCCGACCCTGTCCGCCTTCAAGTGGAATCAGATCCTGAGAGATGACACCCTGAAGGGATGACGCCAATTGAATTCTGATTTGTCCTTGTTGGTGAGGTGGAAATACGTCAATAATACGGTCGATCGTACTGGCTGCCCCGGTGGTGTGGAGGGTAGACAATACAAGGTGCCCGGTTTCTGCAGCGGTGAGAGCTAAGGCGATCGTTTCATGATCTCTCATTTCTCCTACCAAGATCACATCCGGGTCTTCTCTGAGCGCCGAACGTAAGGCTGACGCGAAGTCGTGTACGTCGGCATGGACCTCACGTTGATGGATCATGCTCTTATTGGGAGTATGAATGTATTCAACGGGATCCTCCAGAGTCAGAATATGCACGGATCTATTACGATTGATATGATCAATCATAGCAGCTAAAGTAGTGGACTTACCGCTTCCGGTAGGACCGGTCACAAGGACCAAACCTCTGGGAAGCATTGCCAGTTGACTGAGCACTTCAGGAAGTTTGAGTTCCGCAAGAGTAGGAATCTTATTCCTAAGCAGTCGGATCGCCATAGCGGGGACGCCGCGTTGACGGTAGATGTTGAGACGATAACGGTTATTGTCGGTATCGGTATAAGCCGAGTCGACGTCATGACCTTGAGAGTAACTCTCAATGGCTTCGGGTTTAAGTAATTGATATACGATGGCTAAAGCCTCTTCTGAACTCATTATATCATCAGAATATGAAACGAGATGACCATCTTTTCTAAATAAAACTTTCTCGTTTCCTGAGATATGAATGTCGGAACATTTCTCGTCTTGAGCCTTTTTAAGGATTTGTTGAAGCATGGGGTCCTCTATTCTACTGAATACAGGATACGCAAGCCTTCTTCGACTGTGGTGACCCCTTCTTCGATCAGGTCAGTAATTTCATCTTTGAGTGTTCTCATGCCTTTGAGTTTGGCATGCGCTCTGAGTTCTTCCATGGAAGCGCGTCTCGTGATCATTTCTTCAAAGGTTTGATCCAAGACCAACACTTCATGAACCGGAGTACGGCCCAAGTAGCCTGTAAACTTACATTGTTGGCACCCTTTGCCCGCATAAGCATGGGTCAATTGGGTTTGAAGCAGCATATTATCCGTCGCTTTGGCATCCGCTTTGGCTTTGCAGTGCGGACAGATCTTCTTGATCAAACGCTGAGAGACGACACATTTGACGGATGACGCAACCAGATAAGGTTCAACACCCATATCGACCAAACGGACGATCGTAGACAAGGCATCATTGGTATGGACTGTGGATAGGACCAAGTGACCGGTAATGGCCGCTCTGATGGCAATTTCTGCCGTTTCGGCATCACGGATTTCCCCAACCATGATGACATCCGGATCCTGACGCAGGATGGATCTTAAGCCGGAAGCGAAGGTCAAGCCGGCACGCGGATTGACTTGAACTTGGGTAATGTCACGGAAACGACGTTCGATCGGATCTTCAACAGTAACGATGTTGATGGTAGGCTTGGTAATGCTGGAAAGCATTGAATACAAAGTGGTTGTTTTCCCTGATCCGGTAGGTCCGGTAACCAGGATGATCCCATTTGGAATATGGAGGGATTTTTCAAGTAAGTTCAAGGTGTGGTCGGATAAGCCTAAAGCCTTCATGTCATAGTCGATGGCTCTGTTCGCACCCAACAGACGCATAACAATCTTTTCACCGTAAGGTGTCGGCAAACTGGAAACACGCATGTCAACATGAATGTAGTCAGTCCGGACATTGAAACTGCCGTCTTGAGGAAGGCGCTTTTCAGCGATGTTCATCCCGGATATGATTTTGATACGCGTGGTCAGCAAACCATGAATGTCTCTTGAGAAAGTGGAGTGTTCGACCAAATCCCCATCGATTCTGAAACGGACTCTGGTATGACCTTCTTCCGGTTCAATGTGGATATCAGAAGCATTTTCCTGATAGGCTTCCTGTACCAGTGAGTTGACCAATTTAACGATGGGTGCCGAGTCAACGCGTTCGACGACGGCGGCTTCTTCAGTCTGAGTCGGGTTAATCTCAAAGTTGACATCGCCGTATTCTGAACGAATGTCTTCGATGATCTCATCCGCATTTCGCTTGGAATAAACACGATCGATGCATTTGTCGATTTCGGCGGCGGTGGATAGTACAGTCTGTACTTCCATCGAGGTGATCATACTGATGTCTTCCAAACAAGCAAAGTCCAAAGGATCACTGGTTACGATATTGAGGTGACCTTCACGGATGTTCAGAGGAACGATCTTGTATTTTCTGGCAAAGGGTTCAGAAACCAGTTTAACGGTTTCCAAGTCGATGGAAAATAAAGGATTTTCCAGGAAATCGACTTTAAGACGTCTAGCCAAGGCCTTCATGATGTCGACTTCGTCTACGATGCCCATTTCAATGATGACGGCACCCAAACGTTTCTTTGACACCTTTTGGTGTTCCAAAGCCTGGTTCAGTTCTTGTTCGGTAATGACCTTTTCTTCAAGTAGAATTTGACCTAAGGGTAATGATTTCATAATGATCGCTCCTTTTACAGTTGTTTCTGAGCCTTTATCTTCATCAGACAAAGGAAATAGTCTCGAAATCTTGGCTTACGGCTTTTCTATTGAATAGAAGTCAATGGAGATAATGGCTTCACCAGTTACATAATTAAAGGTTGATGATGCAACGTAAATGGTAGAGTTCCAATTGATGATCGCATCCAGAACTCTAGCATAGTTGATGTAACTGCTGCTGAAGGTAAAGATGACATTAGTCAGAACCAATTCGGAGTCCGTCACCGGAATCGATGAAGCGGAGGTGTTTATGCCGTGGTAATTGTCTATCAGTTCTCTCAACTTATACACATAACCCAATTTTTCATAGGTCGGTAACTTCGGTGTCGAGATGACAGGATCATTCACGACCCATGATCTGATCGTGATTGAGTTGACGATCAAAGTCGGTAAGATCTTTTGTTCAAACTCTTCTGCAGAAATCGGTGACTCAATCTTGTTGAATTCAAGACTGACATCGGATAAAGCTTGGGTGACCTTCTGGTCAAGGCCTGTACCGATTAATAACTGAGCATCAATCAAACTCTTTTGTTGAGTGAGTGTGGCATTCAGTGTTTTTCGGTTGTCGATTGAACTTTGCAAGGGTAAGATAATAAGCACGAACATCAATGAGATAGTCGCAATGAGTAATAAGAAAGATAAAAGGCTGCGTTCGCGTCTGGTTATTTTCATGTTATTTTCCTACCTTCATGGCAATCATGATCGTACCATAGAATCTTGAAACTTCATTCTTATAACCGTAGTATGAAACCTCTTCAAAGAAATTGGTATTTCTTAGATTACGTGCAAATTCGGATGGTCTGATGTAATTGCTTGAAACGGTTTCCAGTGTGAGCCATTGACCATCGAAACTGAGGTTTAAAATGGAAGTATCCGGCGGGATGCAAGCATAGATCTTACCGAGTACGACTGAGCCTAGTTCAGGCATGGCATCAAAAACGGTGTTCAGTGATTTAATATCAACAAGGATGGTATTGAGATCAGTAAGTTGTCTTTGTTTTAAGGTTATGTCTGAAACCTGTTTTAGTATCGCAGGATCTGAAACATAATTCTGAAGTTGCTGGTTGCTTTCCTTAAGGCTAGAATCATCAAGAAAAAGTTTCAGACTGTAGGCGGAGAGCAAGAGTACAGCAATCAAGAAGATTGCAATGAAATTCAACCCTGTTTTACTTGTGTTTTTTCTCTTTTTCTCTGTGAGAAGATAATTTTCAAGTAAATTAATGTTTCTCTTTTTCATGGTTTATTTCCTCAACGCTGCGCCAATCGGATTTAAGTAGGGCAGGTAGCTTTCTTCTCTTCCGCTTAAGAAGTCGGGTTTTGGATAAAGCAGAGTTTCTACAGATAAGCTTTCTTCAACGGCATTTCTGATTTCTGGAATCATAGGATGATTTCCAAACAGAAGAACACGTTTCACGCCCAGGTGTGAGGGGCGGGTAAACTGGAATTGCATCATCTTGTTGATGTTGTCTTCAACATCACCGATCCATTCCGCTTTGTTAATTTGATTAATTTCATTCAATTTGGTGTTTCTGATCAGGATGTAGGTGTTGTTTTCGAAAAGATAAAGTTTCATGATGTCAGATTCAATATCAGCGACAATGGTCGGTTGATTATCATCGCAAACACCTGATTTCTCAACCAATCTGATGATTGAGCTTGATGCAGTCTCAACGACATCGATCTTGAGATTGATCTTTGTGCAGAGTTCAATATAACTGGCCAAGGCCTTCTCAGCTATTGCAACAGCCAAGATTCGGACATGTGTTTTGTGGGCTTCTGAGGTTTCTTCAAGAATGACAAAGTCAACGATGAAGTCATGTGTCAGATTGAGCGACGCGATCATTTCACTTCGAACAACGAAAGCAACGCGTTTGTCATCCACTTTAGGAATGGTCAGTTCTCGATAAATGACGGAAGGATTGTTGATGCAGAGCGTACATTTCTTTTCTTTGATGCCATTGTCGTCGAGCGCTTTTTTTAACGCAAATGCGACTGCCGCGACATCAGCGATCCCCTTAGCATCGACCCACCCGTCTTCCAGTTCAATGCTGACCGTTTTCTTGTAATGGATACGGTTCTTGGTGACGTCGGTTTGTACGACATGAATCTCCTTCAAACGAATTTCAATAGATAGTGGCATAGTGTGCTCCTTCTGTCCCTTTCCTAGACATTCCCAACTGAGTTATACATGGTAAAGATCGGCTGCATAATCGAAATAACGATGAAGGCGATGATGATGCCCATGATGACCAGCATGGCCGGTTCAATCAGGGCAACCATCCGTTGTAATGCTGTTTCAGATTCTCCATCGAAGTAATCGGCTGTTTTGGATAGAATCTCACCCAAAGAACCTGATTCTTCACCGATAAAAAGCATAGAACTCAACATCGGATCAAAGGATCCGGTATTCTCGATGGCTTTGGAAATGTATTCCCCTCGGCTGACCAAAGACATGACCTCGTCAAAACGACGCATCAAGAAGGTATTGCCTAATACTTTTCCAGTGATTTCAATCATATCAAGCGCCTGAACACCGCTCAAATACAACGATGCAAAGGTTCGGGCACAACGTGCAGAGTAAATGGTTCTATTCAGTTTACCGATGATCGGCATTTGAAGCAGGATCCGGTCAAGTTCATATTTGACATCAGGCATACGAAGTGCAAATCTTCCTCCGACAATTACGACTGCCAGAAAGATAATAATGAGATACCATTGATGGATCACGAAGCCGCTGAATGCCAAGATGATTTTTGTTGTGGCCGGCATCTGATCAGCAGGGAACATGTTGGTAATGGTAGGAAGTACAAAGGTAACCAGAACCAAAACAACGGATATTGCCAAAATGGAAAGGATAACAGGATAAACCAAAGCAGCTTTGATTTTGTTGGAAAGTTTCATTTCTTTATCAAAATGATCAGCCATACGGTTCATGGAAGTATCCAATGTTCCTCCGGCTTCCCCGGCTAAGATCATGTTGACCAATAGAGAGGGAAACATGCCAGGTTGCAGTTGCATGGCGATCGATAAGGAATTACCCTTTTGAACATCCTCATACAATTGTGAGAACACTTTACGGGCTCTTGGGCTGTCAGCTTTATCTTGAATGTTGTGAAGGGATTGCGAAATAGGAATCCCTTCACAACATTGTTCCGAGCTGACGACAGAAGATGACAAGGCTCTTCAATTTCAACTTGCTAGCGGTGACCATATTGACCCCTAGTTCTTCATAGTCTATACAAAAAAGATTCTTGGTATGAATGATGGACAATAGATCTTCGGATGAATCTGCATTTATTGTTTCAATTACAGTATTCCCCGAAGCATCTACTGCCGTATACCGGAATTTTGAAGGCATAAGATTTGCTCCTTTCCCATTTGAGCTGAATTTATTCGGTAGTGGCGTTCTTAATAATGGCTGTTGTTGGTGGTGAATTGAATCCGGTTAAGTCGATGACATCAGGAATATAGCTATTGATATCGCGGTAGTAAATATAAGGATGACTGTTACCGGTGCTGCTGGTGAAACTGCCGGAGATAATGGCGCCGTAGAACGCAGATGATGAAGACTTCATGTGAACGATCCCATTAGGTGCGTAGAGAAGGACTGCAGATGCCGATGAACTTGGTCCAATAAAAACATTCGCTGGCCCATCGTTGTTGATCTTTATTGCGTTTTCTGAAGATACATTGGTTGCCAGTGCTCCTTTTAATACTGAGTTTCCTAGGTCGAAATTCAAATTGGAACTTAGTAAACTCAAACTATAACTGCCAGAACCCAAAGTCAGTAGGGCAGGCACATTATTGCTTCCGCTCTTGATAGTTAAAGGAGCAACATAAATGGTCATTTTCGTCGGATCGCTAACATTACCAACAATATCATTCGATGAAACTTGGATTCGATCATTTGTTGAGTTGACGCTGGCATAAGATCTGACGTAAATTGTCAATTTTCCGGAACCAGTCACTTTGAATTGATTGTTAAGCCAAAGTGTATTCGTTACGATGGTGATATCTCGATTGATTTCTAATGTAAAATTAGGGGCTAATTGAGTCACTTTGAAATTTGGAACATTGAAAACAGAAACGCCTGGATTGAGATCGCCAAGATTATACACGGTTGGTGTACTCAGGTTAGAGGAACTGGTGATTGAGAAGTTGCCTGAACTGTCTATCAATGGATAGCTGGTTGAACCGCTACCGAATGTGTAAGGCTTAAGTAAAGTCGAAACAGTCGGGGTCGGTAAAATCGTAACCGATTTGACAGTTGTGGACTTTTCAGGGTAGGTAATACCCGTGGTGCCTAATCCCGGAATGCAATTTGTGTAGCCGCTAGGGCAAGACACGACTTTTGTAGGTGTGCTTCCGGCTGGGATATAAATCCCATCAACATAACCTCCCCTGAATGTAATCGCGTTATCTTCATGGGAGAGCGTTTGAATCGTGCCATCGATATAAGCACCGCCGACTTCTATGGTCCCACTTGGGTCCGCAGCTAAAATTGCATTTTTGAAGTAGAAACCGCCTGAGACATAACTAATATCAATTTGTTTTGAAAGAGTACGGTAAATCGATCCGATATAGCCTGAGGAGTAGATCTTATAACTGTGGACATTGGGATCAGTCACAGTCAAAGCGGTGATCCAAACCAAAGCTTGAGAAGTTTTTCCGCCATTGCTTGAGAAGGATACGGCTTGTTTATTGGACACGGGGAAGGTTGCCGCATAAGCATCTAGGTTTGAAAAGAAAGCAGTCGAAGATGTGGTTGGGGCGATGCCGTATTGCGTCTCGATAAGTTTGGTCAGATAATTGATTCCGCCTTCAGCAACATAATAGGATTCAAAGTGATCAACGGTTTTTTTGGATTTATTCAAATTACCAACAGTCAGAAAAACAACAGCCGAAATGATGATCGACATGACCAAAAGCATAATCAAAACTGTGGTCAGGGCGACGCCGGAATTATTGAGATTAAATTTGCTTCTTACATTTTTCATGGCTAAATCCTTTCTTACTTCCTAATGACAATTTTGGTATTGAATGATAGAGGATTTCCTGTTCTATCATTGGTCGTCGTAATGGACAGGGTAACAACATTACCGGTCACTGAACAAGAGAAACTGGCGATTTTGTCTGTCAATGTTGCACTGTTGACGGTTAAAACGTGGGTCGTCGTATTCAACGAATAGGTATAAGTGCCTGTGACTGTCGTGATGACACAATCAGAACCGGAAAGTGTGACTGAATTGGCTGAACGGATCCTTTGTTCGATCGACGAAGCAGCCAAATTTAAGCTGTCTTGATTTGCAGCTGTCGTTTCATCGATTTTGTAGTAACCGATGCTTTGCAGAAGAATGGTGACAACGGCTCCTAAAAGGATAGTGGTCACTGTTAAGACAAGGATCAATTCAATTAAAGTAAATCCCTTTTTGTTTCTCATATTTTACTTGAACGTCAGGATTGTTTCAGCCTGCCCCGGGGATGCGCCATAAGGATTGACAAGTTTCGTTACGGAGATTTTGCATCTCGTAAGTCCTGTCGATGGTGAATCTTGCGTAAACACAACAACGATCGTGTATACGGAATCGTTTCTATTCAGTGTGGTCACTTTGTTGACTGTACCTTGATTGGTATAAGGTGATGCTCCTGAAGTCATTGATACAAGGGTATTGCTTAATGTGTTGGTCGTGGAATAATCGTAGATTTGTTCCATCGTCGTTTGAGCCATAGTCGAGGTTTCAACCGATACTTTCGAAACAGCGTTCAGTTTGACACCAATCAAAAATGCCGGGAATACCCCAACGATTAGGACTGCGAATATAGCCATCGCAATGATTACTTCCACGAATGTGAAGCCCAACTTATTTTTCATAAGAGCGATAACCACCAATATCCTTTCCAATATGACAAAGGTCTTCAATTAAGCAATTGACCGGTCATGGTTCTTTAGAACTTTAGACGTCGAACTTTGTGCCCCAGCCTTTCGGTCTGGTTTACCCAAGCATTCTTTTCTTTTCTATCGATATTATATCACCATTTTTCGTTTGACAAGGTGTACACAATCACATTTATAGAGGATTTTTTACGAATATTGACCTATTTTCGTATACATTCGTTATCATTATTTGACTACCTCTAAAATATCATCTGTCTTGTGTTGATTTTTACCACTGTCCACGAATTTGGACAGTCAATCAGTAAAGCCATAAATTACACGAATAGTGTGCATAAGACCAGAAGATTTCAGTCTTTACGAACCATCAAATCGTCTTCGGAGTATAATGGTTTTATCTTGAATTTGTGAGGACATCATGGGAAACGAACCGATCGTTAAAAAGCTTTGGAATAAGAATTTTATTCTGCTGTGGCAAGGCAACACCGTCAGTGTTTTCGGTGATGTCTTGTACAGCATCGCCATCGGGTATTGGGTCTTTAACGAAACGGGCTCTACCGGACTGATGGGCATAATGTCTTCGATCAGTATGTTCGTAGCGATGTTTCTTTCACCTTTTACCGGTGCCATCGTCGATCGGATCAACCGTAAATCGGTGTTGATCGGAGCCGATGTGATTCGAGGCTTGGTCATGATCGGGGTCGGATTATTGGCCTTGCAGTCTCAATTGAGCGTTGAATTGGTGCTGTTCACGGCCTTTATCGCCGCCTTGTGCGGTTCTATGTTTTCTCCTGCGTCCATGACTGTCTTTGTTGATCTGGTCCCACATTCGGATCTGGTCAGAGCACAGTCACTGAGTTCTGGCACCAACAATCTGATCAACTTCATCGGAAAAGGCGTTTCAGGCGCCTTACTGACGTTCTTCGGGGTGGGTCCGATGATCATGCTCAACGGGATCTCGTTTTTGTTTTCCTCACTGTCGATCTTGTTCATCAAGGTACCCAGAACGGCCAAACAGGAACTCAATCAAACAATCACGGTGTCCAGGATTCTGGCGGATGTGGCTCAAGGCGCTAAAGATGCGATCGCGACCCCCGGGCTTAATATCTTGATCGTTTCCGCTTTGATCGCGAACGTTTTGGGTTCAGGTTATACAGCCTTATTGTTACCTTTGGCGACCATGAAGGGCCTGAACTTGACTGAGTACGGTTTGTTTATCGGATTCAGTTCCGGTGCTGCCGTTTTCGCCATGACTCTTCTGGGCATTTTCAAACTAAAACCAAAGTTGAAAATGCCTCTGTTTATCCTAGCCTTTATCCTTAATACCATCTTCATCATTATTGGACTCATGGGTCAAGGGTTTATTTGGTTGACGGTTTTCTTCTTTTTAGGTGACTTTATGATGATCATCGGGAACGCGATTCTCAATGCAACGATGATTTTGGCGATCCCGCGAGACAAAAGGGCCACGGTTTTTGGATTCATATCTTCTTTCTCGGTTGCCGGTGTCGCGATCTCCATGTTGGGTTACGGGTTTTTGGCGGAAGTGATGGATCTCAGCGTGTTGGCCATCATCGGGACAGCACTCGGTTTGTTCGCCATTATTCCTATTTTCATAAGTAAAGGCATCTGGAAACTGATGTCTCAAGAAGATCCTGTTCCAACACACCCTTCCATATAAGCGCTTTATCCGTGCTTTTTTCTGCGTTTCTGGGTGTACAATAAAATCAATTGGGCGACCTAAAGGGGAAATATGATTCACGAACTGAGACAATTCATCATCCGAGGGCTCAAATGGAGCTTTGTTTTAGGGTGCCTTGGCGTAATTGTGCTCCTGATGATCAGCGGTTATGTGGTTTCAGAAACCAAAGACCGGATCGTGACCGTCAATGCCCTGGGAAATTTTGATCCGGATTGCGTGCTGGTTTTGGGAGCCGGAGTCTGGGAAGGCAATGTACCCAGTCCGATGCTCAAAGATCGGCTGGATAAAAGCATTGAGATCTCAGAATCAGGCATTGAAAAGACCTTACTGATGAGCGGAGACCATGGCAGTGTCGATTATGATGAAGTCAATGTGATGAAAGACTATGCAATATCAAAAGGGTTATTGTCTTCGGACATCTTCATGGATCATGCCGGATTCTCGACCTATGAAAGCCTGTATCGGGCTAAGGCTGTGTTTGGAGTCAAGAAACTCATTATTGTTTCTCAGAAACAACATTTATATCGGGCATTGTATATTGCGCAAGCCTTGGGTTTGGATGCGGTAGGGGTCGCTGCAGAAGATATTGCTTACGGCGGGGCATTGTATCGGGAGGGCCGTGAAATCCTGGCTCGCGTCAAGGATGTTTTCACCACACTCATCAAGCCGATGCCGACCTATCTGGGCGAAGCCATTCCGATCGAAGGCAACGGGGATATCACCAACGATAAATAGGCGGTCATTATACAAGCCAAGCTCACATGATTTCGATACAATACCCTCATAAATAGTTAAGCAACTGAAGTTGTTTAGACAAGGAGAAACATGGGTAAAAGTTTACTTCAATATGGCATCGTTCTGGTCGTCTTCTTTGCGATAGACATGGTTTGGTTAGGGGTCGTCGCTAAAGATTTTTACGCCAAGCATTTGGGATACTTAATGGCCCCGAAAGTAAATTGGCTCGCAGCCCTGGCATTTTATATGTTGTTTATCTTGGGACTGTTGGTTTTCGTCATCCAGCCGGCATTGGTCGAACAGAATTTAGTTAAGTTATTACTGACTGCCGCTTTGTTTGGTTTGGTGACTTATTCAACCTACGATTTGACCAACTTGGCTACCGTAAAAGATTGGCCGATTTTGATTACTGCCGTAGATCTTGCCTGGGGCATGAGCCTGTCTGTCATAGTCAGTACCCTAAGTTACTTTATTTTGCTTAAACTCTGAAGACAGGATAAATCAATAAAATAAAGACATGACCCCAGTTCTGAAGGAGTCATGTCTTTTTTATTCACGATCCTTGATCCAGTGTGTCGATTTGAATTCTATCATTCAAACAAAGAAGGTCTACCGCATAGTCAAGTTCTCTGTCATAATAATCAGGGGACTTCTATGACTAAAAATAAACTATCAAAAGCCATTGTTATCTTCAACCTTGTGGTTACGCCACTCATTTTTTTGCCTAACCAAATTGCCTTTGATTATTTCTATTTCCCGAAATATGTAGTCTTGATGATTTCAAGCTTACTTCTTTTAATTCCCTTATGGCTGAATCGACAAAATCTGCGTCAGCTGTTGGTGTGGGATACCATCAATAAACTCTTGGTTATTTATATGATTTACCTTTCGATATCGGTATGCTTTGCGATCGATCCGGCACTTGCAATCAACGGAAGCTATTGGCGGATGGAGGGACTGTCGACCATACTTTTCTATGTGATGCTTTTTATGGCTGCTCGTTCTATCGGTCAACTTGATAAAAAATTCTATGCGGCAATGCTTGTTACCGCTGTGATCATTTCAATGTATGGCACTGCTCAATATTTTGGTTTTGATCTTTTCCAAAGAGAATACTTTCGCCTTCCTTATGTGCCGATCTCCACGATAGGGAACCAGAACTTTATTGGATCATACTTTGTTCTGATTATTCCTCTATCCTTGAATTTTTGGATTATCGAAAAGAAAAAAGTAGCACTAGTGGCATATTCGATCCTCCTATTTGGCTTAATGACAACCATGTCAAGAGGCCCATGGCTTGGGTATGCAGCCGCTCTAATTACCTATCTTATCCTTGATGGTAAACTACATCACAAATCTTTTTTCGCAAAAGAGAATCTTGTTTTATTAGGTGTAACATTCGCAGTGATCTTAGTTTTTGCGTTGACGTCCGATGGTGTTTTTATTGCTCGCCTCTTGTCGATTTTCTACGATTTTAATGAGATCATCAGGAATTCACCGGGGTCAGAAGACACCGGATCAGGAAGATGGTTTATATGGCAGAAGACCTTGGTGTTGGTTATGGAACGTCCTTGGTTTGGCGTTGGGATTGAAAATTTAGGGCTTGTCTTCCCGGGAAGATTCGCCAACGAAATGTTCCAAAAATACAATTTAGTTGTGTACATTGATCGAGCGCACAACGAGTATCTGGATATGATGGTTTCATCAGGTATTCCGAGTTTATTGATTTATTTAAGCTTCTTATTCTCGATTTTGAAAATGGGATTCCGAAAACTGACGGATGACCCAATGAAGATTGCCCTTATGTCATCCCTTATCGGCTATTTGGTTCAAGCATTCTTCAATATCCGCGTCGTTTCTGTTGCCTATATCTTCTGGATTTTCCTTGCTTTGATCCTTAATTCGCCAGCTAAGTCATCCACAGTGACCACACAATAACAAAGTTCACTGCAGTCTTGATTATTAAAGCCTTCACAAGTGTCTCATGATACAATAGGGGGGAGGTAACCCCCATGAGAATCATCACAGATAGTGGCTCAATGATGAGCCAAGAACAAGCCAAAGTTTTGAATGTCACCTTGATTCCGCTTCAGGTCGAAGTCGCCGGTAAAAACTACCGCGATTACTTTGATCTAACGGCCCAGCAGTTTGTTGAAATGATCAAAACATCGGTCCCTAACTCTTCCCAACCCGCCATCGGCGAAGTCATGGCAGAATATGAAAAACCGGAAGAAGCCTTACACATCGTCATGACCAAAGGGCTCAGTTCCACCTATAACTCTGCTTTAGGCATCTTGAACTCAATGAATGTTAAACACATCACTTTGTTTAACTCCAAGACCTTGGCCGGGACCCAGAAATACTTGGTTGAACTGGCAGCCCGTTTATCCAGCCATCACAGTGTCAAAGAAATCACAGACCGTATGGAAGCCTGTCTATCATCCTGTCAGTCTTATTTGATCCCTGTTGATTTTGATTTCCTGAAACGAGGCGGCAGATTGAGTTCCACCGCAGCCATTCTTAGCGGCTTTCTACATTTGAAACCGATCGTGACCCAAACTGAAGGATCTGAAAGACTGGAAAAATTCGGGGTAGCCAGAACCTGGCGTGCCGCCGCAGACGACATCGTTGCCCACATGATCAAACAAGGGGTCGATCTGAAACACAAAGTCTTTATCTCGCATGCCTTAAACCTTGATATTGCCAACCTGATGGCAGATCGCATCAAAGCGAAGTTCGCTCAGATCGAAATCGAGATCTTATCTTTGACTCCAGTCATGATCACCCAGGGCGGTCCGGGTTGCGTGGCTGTGCAATACATCTTACGAGATGATAATGATTAATAGACCAGTTTGATCGGGTTTCGCCAAATCGGTTATTGATTCAGTTTCGGATAAAAAAAGTATATGTTTCACTAAACAGGGCCAACATAGGGTCCTGTTTTTTTATGATCACTTGAAGTTCTTAGTATTTTTTTGTTCAGAACAATTGAAGTCTGGCTTACATTTCAAGAACCGTTTCCATTCTTTTTGAACAATATTAACTCATACTAATAAAATATCTGAGCACAAAATATAATATCTTTAATGAAATTGATAATTGGTGTATAATCAAAGCAACACAACTTTTTCCTATGAGTAGAAAGGACAGTATGACTAGACATCATGTAGCCACCGATAAACGTGGATTCACCTTATTATTTGCGATGGCCGTTTTATTAATTATGAGTATTTTATCTGTGGCAATTTTTACGCTTTTCGCCAGTAACATCGCCACTGAAAAAATGCAGACCGACGCCATCAGGGCTCATTATGTAGCCCAATCCGGCGTGGATGTTGCTTTTGGGGCCTTGCTTCAAGACAATAAATCCTTATTAACCAATTATTTTGACAAAGCCGTCACGATCAATGTGACTCCGTTGACCAGTCAGATTGTTCTCGATAGCGGTACAGCAGACATTGTCGTCAGTTCCTATATTGACGGAACAGAGCGGTGGGTCTTGATCACGTCGACGGGGAGCTTAAATGCTTCGACAGTCACTCAAGTCAGCAAGCTGAGTTTCAACATCCGATATCCGCAGATCAAGAAATGGGAATGACAATGAAGCACACAAAACACAATACACTTAATAAAAAAGGATTTACCTTAGTTGAAGTCTTGGTTGTCCTCGCGATCACGGGGATGGTCACGACCATGATCTTCAGTTTATTGTTTTATGGTTTTGATGTCTTCAGTATGACCTCTAAAGAATATGAACTTCAAACCAATGTCAGAATGGCCATGCAGAAAACGGATAAACTCGTTCGATACTCTACCGCCTTGTTTGCTGTACCTGATCTTACGTATATGGACGACGAATGGAGTTATGTCGGTGTCAGTGATGATCAGTCAAAAATCGTCAGTTATGTCTGGGACAGTACTACGAATACTCATGTGGAAACGATTTTGGTGGGACCCTATGATGGCGTCACCTTTGATATGGGTTTCAGTAAGGCCAATACACTTTCAACAGACAACACCCTGCAACTTTACTTCGATTCTTTTGATGCGAACGGATCTTCGAGACGCTATCACATTCAAAGCGGTTATGAATCGCTCAATGCTTTACAAGTCATTGATTACGGAACAGCGTCTCACCCTTCAAAAGCCTTGGCTTTCCGCAATGAAACTCACTCATATGAAAACTATAAGATCATCGTCAACATCGCCATGGTTTTGGATACCTCCGGCAGTATGGATTGGGACTTGAACGGCAAGCAAATCAGTTCGGGAAGTACAACGAAAAGTCGCATCGATATTCTAAAGACGCAGGCTGCTGCCATGGTTGAAAATTTCGCTCAAAATTCGAATGGGGATGTTTCCATCAATATTTCATTGGTTCCGTTTGGCTCCTACGCCAAGACCCCAAGCATCTTCTATGACATCAAAAAAAGTGCTGAAAGGACAACAATTCTTTCTAAAATCAATGGCCTTAATGCCACAGGCTCTACCAATACCGGGGATGGGCTTAGACGGGCCTTCTATCAATTGGATACAAAAAGCAAAGCGGATCTCGCCGCTACCAGTGTTGATACGATCGTTAAGAATTATACGATCACCTTAGTCGATGGGGTTACGAATACTCACTCCATGAAGAACACCAGTTCGACCACAACCTCTTGGGGCTGTATTGAATGGAAAAGTAATGGTAGATGCAAGACCCAAGGCAATGTTACGACAACGACCTGGGATCAACAGTACTACACCGACAGTGCAACCATAAAAAACTGCAGTTTTACTCCAGAGACTACAAGTTGTACCCCAGGCTATGATTCCGGTAGTGACGGAAATGCAGAAGCGAATGGTTATGTCACGTTGATGGGTGCAAAATTGAGCAATCCGGATTTCACGACGAACTACATGGTTTCCTTCGCCATGTCCAAGACGACCTCACCGATCGGTTTTATCGCTGCGGCCACCGCCACTCCAAGTGAAAGAATTTATTATGCCACCGATGCAGATTCCTTAGGACTTTCCTTCACCGAGATCCAGATGTCGATCACCAATGAATTATGGCGTTTCTTAGGGCCGAAACTTACGGCCACCGCCCAGTAGGTCAACCCAATGAACACTCATCGATCAAAAGGATTTACTTTACTGGAAGTCATTGTCTCGGTTGCCATCTTCGCCATCATCAGTGTCGGATTCTTCACCATGTTTTCGACGGTCTTCATCACCACGTTCAAATCAAAACAAGTCACCGAGAATGCGTTTTATACCCAAAAGCAATTGGAAGAATCGATTGCAGCAGCTAAAAGTGCTCTGGAAGGGGGGACGACTCCGACAGGATTGACTCCCATTACCGTAACGCTCTTTTCCGGTTCCAATGCGAGAACAGTCACTGTCTATAACATCGTCCAGGAAAGTACGACCGGACCCTCGCTTGAAATGTATGTTTCTTCAGTGCGTCCTCCGGAACTCTTGGTTCCTACCATAACCAATACAGTCGACATCGAAATGTCTTCAAATCTGGTCGTTAAAAATTACCCAAACATCGGGATGGCCAACTTATCCATCAATTTAGCGAATGCCCTGACCGTCGATAATTCAGGCTTGCTGATCCGTTATGTCTATCACTGGTATATTTCCAAAGGCAACCAGTATATTCCAAGTAATCCGCCCAGTTTTCCCGACGATTATGAAATCATCACCGATTATAGTTCTAAGACCATTGCCTCAGTACCCTCAGAATACAGTGGAAAATTTGTGAAACTGGTGGTGACGCCAGTCGGTGAAAAAGGAAAGATGGGCACTTCAGTCGCCAGTAATGCCGTGTATCTTTCTCCATTTCCGCTCAACACCAACCTGGTCATGCATTTGGATGCTTCCTATATTGATGTCGACGACACCGCCAATCAAGTTCGCAAAGAAACAGTTGGCTCATCCATGTCCAACTTGGTGAAAAAATGGATCGCATTGGATGAAAGCCCCAGTAATCCAGCTCAAAGCACGGCAAACAGTCAGCCTGTGCTCAACACCTTTGAGGTAGGCGTTACAACCGCTACCCAAACCGTTCAAGGCGTTCATGGGAAGGCGGGGGTTTCCAACGGAAACTTAGTGACCCCGACCACACCGGCCATCGGTACCATCGCGGATCTGACGGTTTACTTCGCAGCGAAGTTTGAAGACGCTTTCCCCAGTAACACCACGATCTTTCAGTCTAAAGCCACCGGTTCGACCGGCAATCGCTGGGAATTCAAAACCAATACGACCGGTAACCTTGTTTTGGTCAGATATCTGAACAATTCCAACTCCTCATCTTCTGTTCTGACCTGCGGTGATTATGATTATCGCGGTGACAAATGGAGAGTATTCAAGTTGTCGGTTTATCAGGATCTGCTGGCCATTGATGTCGATGGAGAAACCATTTGTTCATCCGCGCTCAGCACGACCACGACACTGCAATTGACCGATTTCAAGATTGCTTTTGACAGTCGTTTGACCTTAGGCGAAGTGGCAGTCTATACAACCAAACATACCAACAACAGTGCCGAATCTGCCTCGATGAACAGTTATCTCAAGAAAAAATTCAAACCTGAGTAAAGTTCAGACTTACACTTTCGAGCTTATTCAATTCTGCTAAAGAACGCCAAGTGCGTTCTTTTCATTCCCCTTGCTTGACTTATCAAGGGGGCTTGAGTAAACTCTTGTTAAACAATGGAGAACCCTATGGAATATGGAATGCCCACGCTGCTGGAATTGAATGATTTAAATGACAATGTTGACTTGGCTTTGGCTCTAAAACTGGATTTCGTTGAGATCAATTGTAATGTGCCTGAATTCCAGGTCGATAAAATGGAAGCTCAAGCCCTGCTGAACCTGACTGAAAAGACAGGCATCCGGTTTACCTTCCATCTGGATGAATTCATGTCGATCACCGATCCCAACACGACCATTTCTGAAGCCTACATCAACAGTGTGCTTCAGTCGATCGAGTTTGCCAAGAAGGCCCATATCTCCAGCTTGACGATGCATTTCATCAATGGGGTCGTCTTCACCTTGCCGCACAAAAAAGTCTATGTGTATGAGAAATACAAAGACTACTATTTAGAGCGACTGATCTCCTTCAGAGATCGCGTCACTGCTGCCATCGGTCAAGAACCGATCAGTTTGAACATTGAAAACGTGGGGGGTTTTGAACCCTACATGCGTGAAGGCATTGAATTGCTTTTGGAAAGTCCGGCTTTTGGGTTGACCTATGACTGCGGTCACAACCACCGTTACGGTCAAGTCGATTGGGACTTCCTGCAGAAACACAGCGACCGTATTAAGCACATGCATGTCCATGACTGTAAAGGCAAAGCCGATCATCAGCCCTTTGGCCATGGCGATCTGGATATTCCTGCCGAAATCAACTTTGCCTCCCGCAGTGCCCAAAAGGCCGTGGTTGAAGTCAAAACAGCCGAAGCCTTGACCAAAGCCATTGAAACTTTACGGCTCTATCAAACTCAGTACCTAATAAAATAATCCTTTTCAGGATTATTTTTTTGATTTCAGTTCACTCATGAAGGCTTCGAGCCGATCCAGGGCTTCCTGGATGTGCTGAAGCGAATAAGAATAGGAGAAACGGACATAGCCTTCTCCGGCAGGCCCAAAGGCATTGCCCGGGATGACCGCGACTTTTTTAGACTGAAGCAAGGCGCTGCAAAAGTCCATCGAACTGAGTCCTGATGAACGGATGTCCGGGAAGGCATAGAAGGCGCCCAGCGGGGTTGCGCAAGGTAAACCCATCTGATTGAGCCGGTCGATGACCAGACGGCGTCTCATGTCGTATTCTTCACGCATGTGATGGATGTCTTCATCGCCGTTTTTTAGCGCTTCGACACCGGCGAACTGTGAGATCGTTTGAGGACAAAGCATGGCGTTGGAATGATAGATCGAGATGTTTTTGATGATTTCCGGGGTCGAACAGACATAACCCAAACGCCAGCCGGTCATCGCATACGCTTTGGAGAAACCGTTGATCAAAATGGTTTTTTCTTTCATCCCGGCACACTGGGCGATCGACGCATGCGGAACACCGTAAGTCAGTTCACTGTAGATCTCATCCGAAATGACGGCGATGTCTTTGTCTCTTAAGATGTCGGCGATGGCTTCATAATCCTCGTGAGTCATGACGCCGCCGGTCGGATTGGAAGGATAGTTGAGGACCAATACCCGGGTCTTCTCGGTAATGGCGGCTTTCAAAGCTTCAGGCGTCAGTTTGAATCCATTGTCGGCCGTCGTTGTGATCGAGACCGGAATGGCTCCGCACATGACGATGATGGGGACATAAGTGATGTAGGCGGGGGTAATCAGGATGACTTCATCGCCCGGATTCAATAAAGTGATAAAGGACGCTTCGAGGGCTTCAGAAGCCCCGATGGTCACCAGGATGTCGGTTTGGGGATCATAGTCCAAATGATGCTTACGGTTTAAAATCGCCGAGATTTCCTTACGTAAGGAAAGCAGGCCTTTAGAAGGGGTATAAAAGGTCTTGCCGGCTTGGATCGCATCGATCGCCGCCTGACGGATGTGGAAAGGGGTCGGAAAATCCGGTTCTCCGACACTTAAGGATAAGATCGAAGGATCGGTCGCCAGTTCCAGGTATTTGTGCAGCACACCTTCGGGGATCTGGGACAAACGCGCGTTGAAATGAATCGGACTCATTCGCTTTTTAAGGTAGAACGGATGTCTTGAGTGCTGCCGTCATCAAGAACGATCCCGTCTTCTTTGTATTTGTTGAGGATGAAATGGGTATTGGTCGATAAGACGGAATCCAAGGTAGCCAGTCTCTTCGCTACAAAAGTAGCCACGTCCTGCATGGTCTTGCCTTTGACAAACACGGCCAAATCATAGTCACCGGCCATCAGATAGACGCTGTCGACCGCTTCCAAAGCAATAACGCGGTTGGCGATGTCTTGGAAACCCAGTTCTTTCATCGGGACGACTTTCAGCTCGATCATGGCGTGAACCGGGGCATTGTCGATCTTGGTTTCATCACAGACGGTCAGATACCCTTTGATGACACCGGCTTTTTCAAGGGCTTTGATCTGGGCAGCGGCTTCTTGTTCAGTGATGCCAAGCATCACGGCCAATTCATGATTCGTCAGTCTTGCGTTGTTTCTCAGTAAACTCAGGATCTTTTCCATAGGGGACCTCGTTGATTCTGTCTTAATTATATAGGATGAATCCCGCTGACGGATGATGAAACAAAATGAAACTGACGATTCTTGACTTTTTAGTCAATTCTTTATGAACGCTTCATCGGCTTAAACTGCCAGTTTACGCTATAATAATGGAGATATGAAATTCAAAATGACAGAACAGCGCATGCTGGCGATCAACATCGGATCGCGCTTTGTAGCCTATACCATCAACATCGGATTCAACTTTTTCCTGACGCCCTACATCGTCGCAGCCTTAGGGGCTGCCTCATACGGTTATTTTGGCTTAGGCAAGAACTTTGTCTCCTACTTGGATATCTTTACCTTCATGACGGCCGGGACCTTGTTTCGCTATGTTATGATCGCCCATACGCAAAAAAGACAGGAAGACGTCAATGCCTTCTTCTCGAGTTCATTTTATTCAACCCTGGTCTACATTGTTGCGCTGATCGTCCCGGTGGGTTATGCGATCTATCGCCTGCAGGATTTCATCAAAGTATCGCCCGACATCGTCAGGGATGTCCAGATCCTATTTGTCTTGCTTTTGATCAACTTCTTTCTGAATACCTTCTTCTTGATTTTCAGGACAGGCACCAATGTCGCCAACAAGCTTTATCTGGTATCGATCCGGGATTTCTTTGCGGTACTGTTGGAAACGACTTTATTGGTCTGTTTGTATCTGTTCTTTAAGCCGCATATCTATTATCTGGGTGTTTCAGCCGTGATTGTGTCGACTTTGACTTTGATTTATGACTACTTCATGATGAAGCGTTTCTTGCCGTATCTGGAAATCCGGATCAAACACATCCAGTGGAAAACGGTCAAAGAGCTGACTGGGACCGGCTTTTACTTCATGGTCAGACAGGTCAGCGTGATCTTGTTGGTCGGTTTGGATCTGTTGTTTGCGAATACCTATGTCTCGGTATTGGCCATGGGCCAATTGGCGGTAGCCAAGATCTTGCCTCAAACGATGCAGAGCTTTTTGTCGCTGGCACTGGGTTCTTTCAATGTCATGTATACCAAACTGTATGCGCAGAAACGGATGGAACATTTGGTGATCCAGGTCAAGCGCGGGATCAAAGTCTTGGGGAGTGTCACGATGTTGCCCAATGTGATCCTGATCGTCTATGGGCTGCCGTTTTATCATTTGTGGATTCCCAAACAAAATGCGGATCTGATCTATGTGCTCTCTGTCCTGACAGCCTTGGTGCTGGTCATGACCGGACTCATGTTTCCGCTCAACTCGATCTTTACGATCACCAACAAACTTAAAGTCAGTGCCTTGGCCAATTTGGCCTATGGGGCTGTGTCGGTCTTGACGACCTTGGCCTTCTTGACCTTTACCCAATACGGCATCTATGCGATCGCCGGGGTTTCGACCTTCTACGGAATCCTCTTGCCTTTTGTCTTTCAGATGCCCTATGCGGCCCATTGCCTTGAATTGCCTCGTTTCACTTTCTTCCCCCTGATCGCCAAGAGCCTGATGGTTTTTGGTTTGATGGTGTTGACCGGATTTGGGTTGAGTCAGTTCTTGATGCCTTCGACTTGGATCGAATTGATCTTGTCCTGCGGCATCTTAGGCATCTTAAGCGTAGGGATCATTTACTTCATCTATTTCAACAAGGATGAAAGAAAACACATCCTGTCGGTTTTCGGAATCAAAGCATGATCGATCACGGCGCCATTCAACGTTTACTAGATCAAAAAACCCAGGCACAAGTCGTGCCTTGTATCGCTTTAGGCATCGTGACAGCTGACACAGAAGCGTGCTGGATCTCCGGCAGCAAGACCTTGATCCCGCAGCCGATCCCGTTGTCTCCAAATGACTTGTTTGATTTGGCCTCATTGACCAAGGTGATCGTCACAACGACTCTGATCTTGAAACTGATCGAAGAGGGGACAGTGACGCTGGAAACCAAAGTGTCCGCCATCTTACCGGATTTTACCCATAACCATATCACGATCTTGCATCTTTTGACCCACACCTCAGGCTTGTGTGCCGATCACAAAGGCTATAAAGAACACATCGGAAAAGCGTCGATGCGCGCTTTCATCATGAGCCTGCCTTTGGAAGAAGTGCCTTTTACCAAAGTCATCTATACCGATTTCGGTTTCATTTTGCTTGGCTTGATCGCCGAAACCTTTCTGGGACCGCTGGATGAGGCTGCCAAACGGGTGATCTTTGACCCCTTAGGCATGATTCATACCCAATATCGTCCTTTAGACAAAACCCGCTGCGTGGCCAGTGAAGTCACGGTTCAGCGCGGTTTGATCCAAGGGATCGTTCATGATGGCAAAGCCTTCAACATGGGTGAAGTCAGCGGCAATGCCGGTTTGTTTTCCACCCTCAAGGACATGATGATTTTCGCTAAGATGATGTTGACCCAGGATGAACGCGTTTTGAAAAACACCACCAAGGCCTTATTGCGAAAGACCTATACCGAGTCACTTGATCATCAAAGGACCTTAGGCTGGTATCGCCATGACGATTCCTGTTCATTCGGGAGCCTGGCTTCAGAAGATGTTTTGTATCACACCGGCTTCTCGGGGACCTCGATCTTGATTGATTTTACCCGTCAAACGGCCATCGTGATCCTGACCAACCGCATTCACCCCAGCCGGGACAACGATCGCATCCAAGACCTCAGAAATGAGCTCCATGACACGGTATTTATGGCACTCCAGAGTCCGTTGTCAAGGCAAATAGTATAAAAGCCTGAAAAACAAGCGTTTTATACATGCATTATTATTGAAATTGCTGTTGTATTGTGCTTAGAGGGGGGTGTATAATAATAATACACACTTTTGAGGGAAAAACATGAGTCTGATCTTTACAGGAACTTTAGCCTTTCTTATCCTGACTTTGTTTGACTACAATAAGCTCAAACCGCTTCACCCTCTTTTGAATGGTCTTTTTGCGGTAGGGGTCGCCATGCTGATTTATGCGACCGCCAGCATCCTGTTTAGCGACTTGCCTCTGTTTACGTTTGCGGCCATGCCTGCCTTTTGGGTCCTTGCCGTGCTTGGCTTTGTTGAAATGATCTATGCCTTATTCTTCGCGTTGCCTTTCTCCAAGACCTATGTCAAAACAGAAGCCAATGCTTCTTTGGTCACCACCGGCTTGTATGGCCTGTGCCGTCATCCGGGTGTCTGGGGCTTCTTCCTGTTCTATTTCTGTGCGGCGCTTGCCAGCGGAAACGGAACTTTATTGATCGCCGCTGCCGTGTGGAGCATCATGGATGTGCTGCACGTGTATATCCAGGACAGTTTATTTTTCGTCAAGACCCTGGAAGGGTATACTCTATATAAGCAGACGACGCCGTTTCTGTTCTTTGGGCGCAAAGAACTTCAGAAAGTATTCAATACCTTGGGAAAGGATCATTCATGAATTTTGACGCTTTGCTTAAAGCTAAAAATTACGATGAAATCTGGCAGCGTTACTGCGGCTTTTTGGATTTGTCGGTCAAAGAATTCATGGACATCCAAAACAGCCTGCTCATGGAACAGATCGGTCTTTTCTCCAAGAGCGAATTAGGCAAGAAGATCCTCAACGGAAAACACCCCAGGACCATCGCTGAATTCAGACAGATGTGTCCTTTGACCAACTATGATGATTATGCCGATATCCTGCTCAGCAAGGATGAAAAGATGCTGCCTTCCAAACCGGTGGTTTGGATCGAAACGACCTGGGAAGGCGGTAAAGCGCCGATCAAGGTCGCGCCGTATTCTGAAGGCATGGTTGAAAACTATAAAGATGCTTGTCTGGCCTGCATCATTTTGGCTGCCAGTAAGTCTAGAGGCAAATTCGATCTTGAAGTCGGTGCCAATTTCCTTAACGGTATGGCTCCGATGCCATATCTGACCGGCTTATTGCCGGATGTCTTAGAAGGTGAATTCTCGGTCAATTTCTTTCCGCCTGCCAAAGAAGGCAATGCGATGAGTTTTGGCCAGCGCAATAAAGAAGGCTTCAAAATGGGTCTTCAACAAGGCTTGGATCTGTTTTACGGTTTGTCCAGTGTCATCGTCCGCATGAGTGAACAATTCATCGACGGCGGCAAGAGTTCCTCTAAAGTCAATCTGGGTGATTTTAAACTGAGCCGTCTGGCGACTTACGCCAAGGCCAAAGTCATCGCCAAGAGCCAAAATCGTCCTGTCTATCCCAAAGATGTCTTTAATCTGAAAGGCTTTGTCTGTATCGGAACCGATACTTATCATTTTAAAAAGAAAATCGAACAATACTGGGGCATTCGTCCTTTGGAAGTGTTTGGCGGCACTGAAGTCACCTGCATCGCCATCGAATCCTGGGTCAAAGACGGGCTCATCTTATTGCCCAACGTGTGCTATTACGAATTCATTCCGATGAGCGAATTCTATAAGAACCTGGAAAATCCGAATTATCAATGCAAGACCTATACCTTAGATGAAATCAAAGAAGACGAATACTATGAACTCGTCATCACCACCTTTAAAGGCGGCGCTTTTGCGCGTTACAGAGTCGGTGACATCTTCAAGTTTGAACCGGGATCCGAACGCAATGACGGCGTCAAGCTGCCTCATTTCAGATACATCGACCGGGTTGATCCGGTCATCGATCTGGCCGGCTTTACCCGTATTACCGAAGCCACCATCCGCGAAGCCATCACCTTGTCTCATTTGCACATCGATGCGTGGTTTGCGCGCAAGTGCTATGACTCTCAGGCGCGTCCTTACATTAACCTGACGATCGAACTGAATCATCCTCAGAATGAACCTGGGATCGACAATGCCGATCTCATCAAAGAACAGCTGGAGATCTATTTCAAATACATCGACAGCGATTATGCCAACCTCTATAAAATGCTGGGTATCGAACCCTTAAAGGTCACCATCATTCCGTCAGGGACCTTAGCCAAATACCAATCTTCGATCTCGCATCCGATGCAGAAAGTCAATCCGAACCATTTCGATGAAATCGAAGTCATGAAACTGGCCTTCGGAACAGGATCACGCTCATGATGGACCAACTGATGGTTTACATCTATTGGGGCATCCCGATCTTATCCTTGATCTTTTCCTTCGCCATTTTGGTCATTTTGTCCCTGTCTAAGAAAGACAAGACCATTTCAGCCTTTATCTTGATGATGATCTCGATGTCTTTGTGGAGTTTCTCCTCATTGATGATGAAGATCGACATGACGCCGGGAACCTTATTCTGGCAGCGTATGATGGTTGCAGCCTTGATGATGATCCCGTATACCGGCTACATCTTCTTTACCGTGTTCATCCACATGAAGCGTTATACATCCTTATTCTTCTGGGGAGCCCTCGAAATTGCTATGCAGTTCGTCAATTTCATGGGTTGGACCACCAGTTCTGCCGTGATGAAAGTCGTTCCGTATGCCCCGTTTATCGAATTGGAATACAGCTTGGGGATCGGAGCCTATGTTTCGTATGTCTTGATCTTTGCCTTGCTGGTCACTTGTTTGTTCCTGGCTCAGCGCGAATACCGCAAGTCACGCTACATGAGCGGCTTGAAAAACATCATCATCGCCTTGTTTATCATTTTCGTCGGTATCGGGGCCAACTTGGCACCGGTCATCGGGAAATGGCCGCTAGACTTCTTTGCGGGCAGTATCGCTTCCGTCTACATCATGTATGCGATCTATCGTAACCGTGTCCTGGAATTGAAATTCGTCATCACCAAGGCTGTCATCTTTACGATGCTGTTGACCGGGATCACGATCGGTTCCATCTTTGCAGTCAATGCCCTGATTTCCGTGTTCAACAATTTGGATACCGGACTCAACAACAACCTGTTTATCCTGATCGTTACCTTCGTTTCTTTATTGGTCTTCCAACCGTTGTTCAAAATCATTTATACCCTGGTCAATAACCTGTTCTATAAAGAAGAAAAAGTCAGAGAAGACCGCATCACCAGTTTCACCCATCAGATCGCCAATAACCTGGAACTCTCCAAGATCGCCGATTCGCTGATGAGTGCCGTGTCCGATGTATCCACCAATCAGCGCAATTATCTGTTTTTGAAAGATGCCGATTCTCCGAATTATCTCTTCTATGCCTCAAGCCGTAAATTAGAAAGCATCTCCTTTGAGATCGCACCTTCCCATCCGTTTGTCTTGTGGTTCAACCAGTATGATGAGATCATCAACGGGAAAGACATGGATACCAATCCCTTCTTTAAGACGATGTGGGATCAGGATCGCAGAGCCCTCAACAGTGTCCTGTTTGAATCGGCCTTACCGTTAAAATCAAACGGTAAACTGATCGGGATCATGCTGATGTGTCATAAAGATACCCATTCGATCCGCGATATCCCGCATACCGATCAAATCAACATGATCTGTGTCACCGCTTCGATCGCCATCGCCAATGCTATTTTGTACCAGAAGGCCCGTGAAGAAGCCACGATCGATGCCTTGACCAACACGTATAACCACCGTTATTTCATGGATCAGCTGATCGAAATCACCAACCGCACCAAGAACGGGAATGTTTCCTTGGCCTTGTGCGGCATCGATATGTTTAATGTCTACAACGATCTGTACAGTCATTATGCCGGAGATGCGGCCTTGACCAAACTGGCTTCCAAAGTCAAACAAGTCGTTGGCGACAACGGTTTGGTTTGCCGCTACGTCGGAGATATCTTCGCCGTCGTCTTACCGGATACGGATACTAAGAAAGCCTATGATCTGATGGAACGGATCCGTGTCGTCATCGAACAGACCTCAGTGTCTGCCCCGGATGAACCGTCACGTCATCTGACAGTCAGTTGCGGATTGTGTACCTATCCGTCTCAAGCCAGTGATGATAAAGTCTTGCTGAAGAATGCCGGTTTGGCGCTGATTGAAGCGAAACGCGGCGGACGCAATAAAACAGTCTTGTTTAATTCTTCCATCAGTGATGACACCAAAGAAGGCATCGCCTTGGATGAAAACCAACTGGCGACAGTCTATGCTTTGACCGCCACCATCGATGCGAAGGATCATGTTACCTTCGGTCATTCGCAGCGTGTTGCGAAATATGCCACGGCCATAGCCAGTGGGGCAGGCGCAAAACCCTCCGAAATCGAAATCATCCGCTTGGCTTCCTTGCTGCATGACATCGGTAAGATCGGGGTCCCTGAAAATGTCTTGACCAAGACCTCACGTTTGACCACCGAAGAATATGAGACGATGAAAAAACATGTCGATCTCTCGATCACCATCATCAAGTATCTGCCTTCCTTCTCTAAAGTTATTCCGTCAGTCATCGGTCATCATGAACGCTGGGACGGAAAAGGTTATCCCAGAAAGATCGCCGGAGAAAGCATTCCGTTTGGAGCCCGTTGTATAGCCTTGGCCGATGCCTTCGATGCAATCACGTCGGATCGTCAGTATAAGGTCAACATGGACATCGAGTTTGCCCTCAACGAGATCAAACGCAACTCCGGAACCCAATTCGATCCGGAACTGACCACGATCTTCGTGGATCTGATCTCAAACGGTAAGATCATCGTAGAACCGACCCGTACCAACATTTATACCATCGACAGTTTCCTTGAACGACCCGTCAACTAAGACGGGTTTTCTTTTTGTTTAAAAGGATTATACTGAGGGTAACAGAAGACAGGAGAATCATCATGAGCGTACTGGCAAGTTTTGTCTTGCCTCATCCGCCGTTGCTTCTCAAGGAAGTCGGCCATGGGGAAGAAAACACGATTCGTGAGACCGTCCGCAGTGTCAAAGCCATCGCTGATAAGATCGCCCGACTCAAACCGGATACCATCATACTCAGTTCACCGCATGCGCCGTTTTTTCAGCATTCCTTTTTCATCTCGCGCACACCGACCGAAGAGGGAAACCTGGCTCGTTTCAACGCGCCTCAGGTCAAACTTAAAACACACACCGATCTGGATTTTGTGGAAGCCTTATCGGCGAAGAATCCTCAACTCCATTTAGACAGTTCACCACGTGAGCTCGATCACGGCACGATCGTCCCGATGGATGCGATCGCCAAAGCCTATCCGACATTCAAATTCGTCCGATTGGGCTTATCGGGCTTAAGTCGCGTCGATCACATTCACTTGGGCATGCAGATACAGGAAGTGGCCGAGAGTTTAGGCCGACGCATCGTCTTCATCGCCAGCGGGGATATGTCGCATCGCCTATTGAAAGAAGGTCCTTACGGACTTCACCCCTCAGGTGCCAAATTCGATGGATCAGTGACTCAATTGCTGAGCCAAGGCAAACTCAGTGCCCTGGGATTTATGGATCCGGATCTGTGTGAGGAAGCCGGTGAATGCGGTTATCGGTCTTTACTGATCATGAGCGGAGTCATGAATGAGCTTCATTTTCACTCCAAACTGCATTCGTATGAAGGCCCGTTTGGCGTCGGATATGCCTGTGCTTCGTTTGTATCCCTGCGGGATCCTTATGTGGCACTGGCCAAACTGGCCATCCGAAACATCGTTTTGGATCATCTGGTTACGATCGTGCCGACCAATACGCCGGCCCGTTTGCTCAATGAAAAGGCCGGTGTCTTTGTATCGATCCACAAACAAGGTCATTTGCGTGGCTGTATCGGCACCATCAGTGCCACCAAACCAACTCTTGCCCAGGAAATCATCACTTGCGCCATCTGGGCTGCGACCGAAGATTACCGCTTTACCCCGATCACCCCGGATGAACTGGATCTTTTAAGCATCCATGTGGATGTGTTGGGACCCTCAGAACCCATCGACTCTCCATCACGGCTTGATCCCAAACGCTATGGGGTCATCGTCAGCAAAGGTGCCCGTAAAGGACTTCTGCTGCCGGATCTTGATGGCATCGATACCGCCAGCCAACAAATTTCAATCGCCTTACAGAAAGCAGGCATCCAGCCTCATGAATCGTATGCCTTAGCCCGGTTTGAGGTCATCCGTCATCATGACTGAATGCGATCTGTGTTTTCATCACTGCAAACTGGAAGAAGGCCAGTTGGGCTTTTGCCGGGGACGACAAAACAGCCAAGGCAAGATCATCTCGATCAATCAGGGTTTGTTCAGCTCGATTGCGTTGGATCCCATCGAGAAGAAGCCCTTGCTTTATTTCCATCCGAATTCGATGATCCTGTCGTTAGGCTCGATCGGGTGTAATCTGCGCTGTCCGTTTTGTCAGAACCATACGATTTCCATGGCCAAACCCGGGGATGTCCCCATGAAGGCTTTGAGTCCGCAAGACAGTGTTGAACTGGCTTTGTCTTTGAAAAGCAAAGGCAACATCGGGATTGCTTTCACCTACAATGAACCTTTGATCAATTTTGAGACGGTTTTAGAAACCTTCAAGTTGGCCAAACAAGCCGACCTGAAAACCGTCCTGGTCACCAACGGAACCCTGGAGACTGCCTATTTTGAAAAGCTCTTGCCGTATACGGATGCCCTCAACATCGATCTGAAATCCTTCAATGCCGGTTTTTATCGGTCTTTGTTTGGAGATCTGGATAATGTTTTGACCAACATCAAAGCCGCAGCCAAAGTAACCCATGTCGAAATTACGACCCTGATCATTCCGGGTAAAAATGACAGTGAAAGCGACATGGAGGATGAAGCCCAATGGCTGGCTTCGATCGATGAAAACATCCCTTTGCATCTTTCACGATTCTTTCCCAATTACCTGTGGGCTGATTTACCCCCGACCCCGATTGAGACCTTGAGAAAACTCAAGATCATCGCTGAGCGCTATCTCAACAGGGTCCACTTGGGCAATGTATAAAAAAAACTGAGTTTTCTCAGCTTTTTACTTGGAAGATTGTTCGTGGAGCACGGCGATTTCAACGATCGTTTCGACGGCTTTTTTCATGACGTCCAGTGAAACATATTCGTATTTGCCGTGATAATTGGCCCCGCCGGTAAACAGGTTGGGAGTCGGGATCCCCATAAAGGAAATCTTAGAACCGTCTGTGCCGCCTCTGATCGGAGAAATCTTGGCCTCGATCTTCAGTTTGGCCATGGCCTTAAGGGCCAAGTCAACGGAACGCATGTCTTTTTCAATGACATCTTTCATGTTGTAGTACTGATCCGTCAGGATCACTTCGAAACGCTTGGCTTGGTACTTGTCATTGAGATAGGCTGCGTTTTTTTCGATTTGAACTTTACGGGCTTCAAATTTGGCTTTGTCGTGATCACGGATGATGTAATGCATGGTGCCGCTTTCGATGTCGGTGTTCATGGAAGCCAGGAAGTAGAATCCTTCGCGACCTTCAGTGTGCTCCGGAACTTCATGATGAGGCAACAAGCCATCAAACTCAATGGCCAATTTATTGGCTGAGATCATCGTATCTTTGGCTGAGCCGGGATGAACCGAGACCCCTTGCAATTTGACCACTGCTTTGGCCGCATTGAAACTTTCGTATTCCAATTCACCCAAAGTCGCTCCGTCCATCGTATAGGCAAAGGCCGTGGCGAAGTCCTTGACGTCAAAGAGATCGGCACCTCTGCCGATTTCTTCATCTGGGCCAAAGGCGATCTTGATGGGTCCGTGTTTGAGTTCAGGATGTGCTATGAAGGTCATCATGGCTTCAATGATTTCAACCACACCGGCCTTGTCGTCAGCACCCAAAAGGGTCAGGCCGTCGGTGGTGATCAAGGTATGTCCCTTCAGATTCTTCAGTTCAGGGAACACCGTCGCAGACAGCACGATGCCTTGGGCTGCGTTAAGGACGATGTCGTTTCCGTCATAGTTCCTGACGACTTGAGGGGTGATGTTGTCGGCATTGAAATCGGCGGTATCAAAATGGGCGATGAATCCGATCGCTTCAACCGGATGATCGGTATTGGACGGCAAGGTCGCCAAGACAAAGCCGTTGGTAGGATGAATGCGGACCTCGCTGAGTCCAAGTGCTTTAAGATCCTGTGCCAAAAGCTTGGCGAATTCGACCTGTGTTTGTGTCGACGGGACGCTCGTGCTGTTTTCATCCGAGCGGGTATTGATCTTGGCATATCGAATAAATCGTTCTAAAAGGGTTTCCATAAGAGCCTGCTTTCTTTTGGTTCTATTATAGAAGAAAACGCCTTGCTTTGAAAGTCTTTTGACAGCAGGGGTTCTTGTTTATCTGTCCAAAGGGTTGTACAATAGAACCAACGTGAGGACGATCATGGAACACAATGAAATCGGTCTAGAACAGGAAGCCCAAGCACTGCTGGAAAGCAGTGCCGGAAAGAATCAGCTCAAGCTGTTGAAGGTTTGGGACATCCTGATGAAATACAGCGATGAGGCCAATCAGCTGACCGTCAAGGACATCATGAATAAGCTGAGTGCCGAAGGCATATCGACGGAACGCAAAAGCATCTATCAATACATCAAACTGCTTGAAAGTACCGGGGTCGACATCATCACGACCCGAGCCAAACAGAACCAGTATTTTATCGGATCCCGTCAGTTTGAACTGCCTGAATTGAAACTCTTGGTGGATGCGGTCCTGGCAGCCAAATTCATCACCGAAAAGAAGAGCCAAGAACTGATCGGTAAACTGGTCACCGCTTATGTCAGCATCTATGATGCCCAAAAGCTGCAGCAGCAAGTCCTGATCACCAAACGGCCCAAGACCGACAATGAACGCATCTACATCAGCGTCAACGTCATCCATCAAGCCATCTCCGAAAAGCGTCAGATCAAATTCAAATATTTCGACTTTAACATCAACAAAGACAAGATCCAGCGTAAAAGCGGGGGCTATTATACAGTCAACCCGGTCTCTTTGATCTGGGATGATGACAAGTATTATTTGGTTACCTTCAGTGAAAAGCACCAGGATTTTACGACCTACCGCATCGACAAGATGGAACAGGTCGAATCCACTGATTATAAGGCAAGCCCCATTCCCAAAGAACTTGACCTGCAACGACACATCGACGGCATCTTCAACATGTATTCCGGGGAACCTGAAGTCGTGACCCTGAAGGTCAGAAACGATCTGATCGGAGCCATCATCGATCAGTACGGCAAACATACCGAAGTCATCCCCTGTGACGATAAGCATTTCTCTGTTAAACTGAAAGTACAAACCAGTCCGACTTTTTATGGCTGGCTGTTTACGTTCAGCGATCAGATCAAGATCTTATCGCCTCAACCCGTCATCGACGAATACAAACATCTGCTGACGCTCAATCTCAACCATCACGCATGAACCAAAACCAACTCAACCGGCAATTGGCCATCAACTATGCCATTCTGAAGAAGCTTGTTCAGGATGACAAAGAAGTCGCCAAACTCATCACCAAAGACAATTATCTTGAACTCTTGGACGTTCAGGCATTTTACCATGCCCATTTCGAAGCCGCCAAGTTCGTCGAGTTTTTTCCGGTGGTCTATGGCTTGTTGAGACGTGAAACCGAAGCGGCCTTTGCCCGTCTCAAACCACGGATCCGGATCTACAATCGTTTCGAGAAAGAATACCCTTCAAGTCTGGCTCATGATTTGGGCCATGAAGCCCCGATGTTTCTCTATGTCTGCGGTGACATCGACCTGTTTGATCGCAAGCTGCCCAAACTGGTTTTGATCAGCAACACCGGCAAATCCGATCGATTGATCCAAGCCTCACTGGATATCTTAGACAGTTTTGACGGATCAAAAGAAGTCTTGGTCTTGTCTCAACAAACGCCTTTGACCCACATCATCT
The DNA here is from genome assembly GCA_963678045.2 of Erysipelotrichaceae bacterium. Lineage (GTDB taxonomy): Bacteria > Bacillota_I > Bacilli_A > Erysipelotrichales > Erysipelotrichaceae > UBA2212. Next base: position 553,876 of record CAXXCK010000004.1, read on the forward strand.
ACCACAAGATCCATACTTTATCCGTGTCCAGCATCGTCTATGTCAATGCACCCTTGACCAAAGCCATTTTCAAATCGACGTTCTTCCCGTGCAATCAAACCAAGATCAAGCATCTTTTGGTCAGTGCGATCCCGCCGGATGAAACCAATCTGGATCGTCTTCAAGCTTTGACCAACGCGTTGGCCATCTCGATGTCCAAAGCGGGGATCCTGTTGAGCGATCAGCCCGGTGATCTGAAACTGGACGGATGTCTGAAACTGCTGGGTTCACACAAACCGCTGATCGTGCCGTTCTTTACGGCCCTCAGACATGACTTGATCATTTCGCTTCAGCCCGAACAGTTGCGTCAAAGCATCGATGAAATGTTGTTTCGTCCCAATTCAAAATAAAACCACAATCATGTCATAATTCAGACATGATTGTTTTTTATACTGTGATCATTCCAGCAAGGAGCCCTATGAAAAACAAACTACTCAAAGCAATCCTCATCAGTGTGCTGGTCCTTATCTCCTTAGGGGCATGCAGTGCCTTGCCCAGCGATACTTCCGCAGGATCGACCCAGACTTCCCACTAACACGCCGCCATCCTTGTTGAGCACAACACAGATTCCATGACTTTTGCAGGAAGTCATGGTGATCGTCTGAAATGCTCACCAAGTTCGATTTCATTGTTTCCCCCTAAAAAAAGGACCAGACTTGGTCTTTTTTTGTGAAAAAAGTGAAAATATTATAAAGTTTAGAGAACTTTCACAAATTATGAAGTTTTTAACATTTTCTGCTTGATAAGAACCTTCAAAGTGACTACACTGAGCATGGACTATCAACTGTGAAAGGAAACTCCCAATGAAGAAAATTTTGATTGTTGGCGGTGTTGCCGGAGGTGCCACCGCGGCAGCCCGTTTACGCCGTTTAAGTGAAGAAGATCAGATCATTATGTTTGAACGCGATGAGTATATCAGTTTCGCAAACTGCGGCTTACCGTACTACATCGGTAAAGTCATTACCGATCGAGATGACCTTTTGGTTCAAACAGTTGACGGAATGACTGAACGCTTCAATATGGACATTCGTAATTTCTCTGAAGTCATCGACATCAACCGTGCAGAAAAAACCGTCACGGTCAGAAAAACGAAAACCAATGAAACCTATACCGAATCCTATGATGCGCTGATCCTGTCTCCCGGAGCCAAGCCGATCGTGCCGCCTCTGGAAGGTTTGAAAGAAGCCACCAATTTATTTACCTTAAGAAACATCCCGGATACGGATGCGATCTTTCACTTTATTGAAACCAAGCATCCTAAAAAAGCCGTCGTGGTCGGCGGCGGATTCATCGGCGTCGAAATGGCCGAAAACCTCGTTGAACGCGGCATCGAAGTCACGATCGTCGAAAAGATGCCCCAAGTCATGGCCCCCATCGATTTCGAACTGGCTCAGCTGGTTCATCAGGAACTCAATGCCCATGGGGTCAACTTGGTCTTAGGCGACGGATTGCTGAACTTCTCCAACGCCGGTAAAAACGTCAATCTCGAATCCGGTAAATCCATCGAAACCGATTTGATCATTCTGGCCATCGGGGTCGTTCCTGAAAATACCTTAGCCAAGAAGGCGGATTTGGCGGTTGGACCCAGAGGTCATATCGTCACCACATCGAAACTGCAGGTCTTGGATGCCAAGACCAACACCGTCGTCGAAGGCGTTTACGCCATCGGGGATGCGATCCAAGTCAAGGATGCCGTGGCGAAAGTCGATACTGCCATTGCCTTGGCCTGGCCGGCCAATCGTCAAGGCCGTTTGGTTGCCGACATCATCAACGGCGCCGATGTCCAATACAACGGATCCTTAGGGACTTCTGTCTTGAAAGTCTTCAATTTGACTGTCGCTGCGACCGGAAACAACCAACGCATGGCTGAAATGAGAAAGATCCCCGTTCAGGCGATCCATGCCCATCGAAACAATCATGCCTCGTATTATCCTAACGCCACCAACATTGCCCTTAAATTGATCTATAACACGGAAACCTTGGAAATCGTCGGGGCTCAGGCCGTCGGACAAGACGGCACCGAAAAGCGCATCGATGTCATTGCGACTGCGATCAAATGCAAAGCCAAGGTCACTGATCTTTCCGATCTGGAACTTGCTTATGCGCCGCCGTTCTCTTCTGCCAAAGACCCGGTCAATATCTTGGGTTACATTGCCGAAAACGTCGTTGCCGGCGACTACAAAGTGGCTTATCCTGCTCAGATCGATACCTTGGTTAAAGAAGGCGCCTACTTCTTGGATGTCCGTACCCCCATCGAATTCAGTACGGGTCACATCGAAGGCGCCACCAACATCGAAGTCGATGAACTGAGATCACGTTTAAATGAGATCACCGTCTCCAAAGACACCCCGATCTATGTCAACTGTCAGGTCGGTTTGCGTGCTTATGTGGCGATCCGTATCCTCAAAGCCAACGGATTCACCAATCTGTACAATGTCTCCGGCGGCTACAGCACCTACAAGACCCTGAAGTATGTCCTCAACTCAGCCAACCGGTCATCCAAAGCCGCTGCCAAAGTGGATGAAGCCACCGGTCAAGCCAAACTGGCTCAACCCCAAAGCGGCTATACCGAAGTCGATGTGACCGGTATGCAGTGTCCGGGACCTTTATTATCGCTCTATAAGGCTGTTCAAAATGCCGCTGAAGGAGAAGGGATCCGCATCACTGCGACCGATCCCGGTTTCGCCAACGACGTTGAAAACTGGTGCTCAAGCAACGGTCATACCTTAGTTTCATTAAACCTGGTCGGCAACAAATACATCGCGGAGATCGTCAAGGGTCAAAAAGCCAAACCGACGACCGCTGCGGCAGTACCTTCTCAGGAAAATGCCACCATTGTCCTTTTCTCAGGAGAACTCGATAAAGCCTTGGCTGCGATGATCATCGCGCAAGGGGCGGCTGCTCAAGGCAAGAAGGTATCTATCTTCTTTACCTTCTGGGGCCTCAATGTCTTGCGTAAGAGCACCCATGTGGCAGTCAAGAAGACCTTCATCGAAAAGATGTTTGGCTTCATGATGCCTCAAGGGACAAAACACTTGCCTCTGTCTTCCATGAATATGATGGGGATGGGTCCTGAAATGATCAAGATGATCATGAAACAAAAGAATGTCGATTCATTGGATCTGATGATCAAGAGCTGTCTGGACTTGGGTGTCCAATTCATCGCTTGTACGATGTCGATGGATCTGATGGGCATCAAAGCCGAAGAACTCATGGACGGCGTCACTTTGGGCGGGGTAGGAACCTACATTTCCCACAACGAAAACGTCGGAACGACTTTATTCATCTAAACACGGTTAACCCGTGTTTTTTTATCCTTGAGGGTATGTCATAATTAAGACACAATCCCTTGTTAGGATAAACCTGAGGTAAACCCTATGAAAGTCTTGTTGTGTGATGATGAACTCAGTGTCCGTGAAAGCTTGAGCCTGTATCTGAAAAGAGAAGGCTTTGAAGTGCTCTTGGCTGCCGATGGCCAGGAAGCCCTTGATAAATTCAAATCGATTCCCTGTGATTTTGTGATCTTGGATCTCATGATGCCCAAGATCCAAGGCACGGATGTCTGCCGCGAGATCCGCAAGACCTCCGAAGTCCCCGTCATCATGCTGACGGCCAAAGGCGAAGAAATAGACCGCATCATCGGGTTTGAACTGGGGGCAGACGATTACATCGTCAAGCCTTACAGTGCCCGAGAAGTCATGGCCAGAATCAAAGCCATCCTGAGACGCACCAAAGAGCAATCCGACGGCCAGCTCAAAAGCACAATCCAAGTCAAGGATCTGACCATCTCCTTAGCCAACTATTCGATCACCCATGCGGGAAACAGGGTCCAGGCTACCCCCAAGGAAATTGAAATCTTGTATATGCTGGTCTCTCATCCTTCACAGGTGTTTACCCGTGAACAAATCCTCAATCGAGTCTGGGGTTTCTCTGACTACATCGATGACCGCTCTATCGATACCCACATCAAACGCATTCGGGCCAAACTGCCTGACAGCTATAAAGACATGATCAAGACCGTGTATGGGATCGGCTATAAATTCGAGAAAGACGTATGAAAGCTAAAAACTGAAATTCAAGAAGTTCAGGCACAGCCTGTTCTTTCGCTTACTGTTGATGTTTGTTTCGATGAGCGTGATGGCTTTGGCCTTCACGTTTTTGGTCTTTTTGCCTGAAGGACGCTCCTTCATCACCACCCAGAAACAAAACGAAGCCTATCCGGTCATTGAATCCATGTCCAACATCATCGAGTCCTATCTCGACGGAACCATCTCCCAAGAGAATCTGCTTCACTATCTCTCCTCTCAGCCCATCCCTAGAAACAGCCAGCTTCTGATCTCCGATCAAGGCGGCAACATCATCTTTGCCTCCAGAGCCATCAACAGCCATGTCGATCCCAACAACGATCCGACCTCCAATGTCGATTACACCCACAAGGTCGAAGCCTTGCTGAATCAAGTGCTTCAGGGCTTAGAAATCAGTAAAATGGTCAAAGTCGAAGGACTCAACTTTGAGAGCCTGTTTGTCGGACAACCGATCGTCGTCAAAAGCGAAGTAGTCGGTGCCGTGGCTTTGGTCGTGCCTAATTTCGAAATCAATACATCTCTGTATGTCTTGGCCAAATCCTTGATCTGGTCCATGCTTCTGGCGATGGTCCTGATGACCTTTGTGGTCTATGCCTTCTCCAAGCGCTTTACCAAACCGATCGATAAGATGATCACCGTGGCTTCCAAGATGCGTGAAGGCGACTTCAGCTTAAGAGCGGACATCAAGGATCAAAGTGAATTGGGCGATCTGGGAAGATCGCTGAATCAGCTCAGTGCCGATCTGTCTGAAACCATCAACAAGGTCACCATCGAAAAGAACCGGCTGATGCTGATGCTATCCGGGATGAACGAGGGCATCGTCTTCGTCAACACCCAATCCGAAGTCCTTTTGGTCAACCCGGCCTTTTACCGTCTGTTTAAGCTTCAGCAAGATTCCGACATCAGCAGTGCCCTGGTCGATCTTAAACTGATGGACGGTTTTACCAAAGCCCTGGGCGGTAAACCTTTTACGATGATCCTGAATCAGGAAAATCAAGCTTTCAATGTCGTCATCCAGGCCATTCAGGATGAGACCCAATCGATCGTCGGGGCTTTGGCCATCCTGACCGACATCACCGAATCCGAAAAGTTGGAACAGCTTCGCAAAGATTATGTCGCCAATGTCTCTCATGAACTCAGGACCCCGCTGACGGCGATACGGGCCTTGATCGAACCCTTGAATGATGATCTGGTCACTGAGGAATCCAAAGTCAAAGAATATTACGGACTCATCCTGAAGGAAAGCGGCAGACTCAACCGGCTGATCAACGATCTGCTGGAATTGTCCCGTTTGCAGAATTCCGAAGAAGGATTCGAACTGCGCCCGCTGGATCTAGGAGTCCTTTTGAAAGACATCAAAGAACGCTATCAGGCCTTGGCGGATAAGCAAGCCGTCACCCTGCAGCTCAGCGGCGATCAAGCAGCGCATCCGATCCTAGCCAATGAAGACCGCATTGAACAGGTCATTACCATCCTGATCGACAATGCGTTTAAGTTTACGCCCAAAGACGGCAGTGGTAGGATATCCCTACAGATCGAAGCCTTAACCGATAAAACGCTGATCACGGTCAGCGACAACGGACAAGGCATCCGTCCTGAAGATTTGCCGCATGTGTTTGACCGGTTCTATACGGCAGACCGTGCCCGTACCGGTAAAGCCACCGGACTGGGCCTGTCGATTGCCAAAGAGATCCTCAAACGGATGAATGGTGACATCACTGCGACATCCGAAGAAGGGAAAGGAAGCCGTTTCACCATCACACTCAACCATTCATGAAATATGACCTCAGTCATCTGACCCCACTGCAGTTTGAAGTCACGCAGCACGCTGCGACCGAAAGACCGTTTTCCAACGCCTATGATCATCATTTTGAGGAAGGGCTCTACGTCGACATCGTGTCCGGCGAAGTCCTTTTTTCCTCCAAAGATAAATTTGACAGCGGCTGCGGCTGGCCCAGCTTTACCAAACCTGTCGATCCAAAGACCGTCGTCTCCAAAAAAGACCTCAGTCATGGGATGGTCAGGATCGAAGTGCGCTCCAAAGACGCCGACAGCCATCTGGGCCATGTCTTTGATGACGGGCCTAAGGGCTTGCCTCGCTACTGCATCAACTCGGCCGCGTTGCGTTTTATCCCTAAAGACAAACTTGAGGAAGAAGGCTATGGCCAATACAGCGCGCTTTTTAAGTAAATATGATACACTGAAAGTAGGAAAACAACATGCCCTACAAACTGCGTGATTTCACCAAACGTACCAGAGCGCTGGTACTTCAAAGAGCCATCGATCTTGTCTCCACTCAAGGTGTTTTGATTTTGGATCAGGATGCCGATCATGCGCAGTGCCATGTCCAAAACAACCGGGGCGGCATCTATCATGTCGAGATCCGATTCAAAGACAAAGACGTGGTCTTTACCCATTGCGACTGTCCTTACCGCGGCGTAGGCATCTGTAAACACACGGCAGCCGGACTGCTTCAACTGCTGGTCAACACCGGCTTTGACGCTTCCGCGATCAGTGCCAATGAGTATCACTTCAACGATGCCGATGTCGATGAAGAAAACGAAGAAGACATCGCGTTAAAAGAACTCATCAATGAGATCAACGCCGACAAATATTTCGACCTGTTTCAATTTCTGTCCTCACAGGACCGTGATCAGCTCTTGGGCTTCATCGGTCATTATCTGGAAGAAAGCGAAGACATCCGATTGGTCGTCATGGCTTATCTCTGGTACAAAAGCGAGAAACAAAGCCAACCCAAAGAGTTCTTATCCTAAAGGTGCCAAGCACCTTTTTTCTTGGTTAAAAATTGGCACTATCCGTCGTTGACACAGTTGGAGTGCGAACGCTTGAAGCCGCTTTCAGGGCACACTATACTGTAGATGAAGGTGGAAACACCTGTTCTCACATTACCGAAAAAGGGAGGTACTATGAAAGAGAAGATTCAAAGTTTCGGTCGCTTCCTAAGCGGAATGGTTATGCCGAATTTGGGCGCATTCGTTGCTTGGGGATTGATCACCGCATTATTTATTGGAACCGGCTGGTTGCCGAATGAAAAATTAGCGACCTTGGTCGGACCAATGATCAACTACCTGTTACCGTTATTGATCGGTTATACCGGTGGTAAAGTCGTTCATGGTCAACGCGGTGCCGTCGTCGGCGCAACCGCAACAGTCGGCGTTATCGTCGGCGGTGGTATCCCGATGTTCTTGGGCGCCATGATCATGGGTCCTGTTACCGCTTATGTCTTGAAAGCCTTTGATAAAGCAGTTGAAGATAAGATTCCTTCCGGCTTTGAAATGTTGGTTGCCAACTTCTCCGCCGGGATCATTGCTGCCGTCTTTGCAGGCATTGGCTTGCTGGGCGTTGGACCAGTCGTTACTTCAGTAACCAATTGGTTCGGTGCTGGCGTTCAGGGGATCGTCGATGCTGGTTTATTGCCTTTAGCTTCCATCGTTGTTGAACCGGCCAAGATCTTGTTCTTGAACAATGCCATCAACCACGGTATCTTCGATGTCTTGGGTGCTGCTCAAGTTGCCTCTGCTGGCAAATCCATTTACTTCCTGATTGAAACCAACCCGGGTCCTGGACTTGGTGTTCTGGTTGCTGCCTGGTTCTTTGGAAAAGGCTTGGCTAAAGAATCCGCTCCTTCAGCGATCATCATCCACTTCTTGGGTGGTATCCATGAAATCTATTTCCCATATGTTTTGATGAACCCGTTACTGTTGGCTTCCGTTATCGCCGGCGGTGCTACCGGGGTCTTCACCTTCGTCTTATTGGATGCCGGACTGGTTGCTCCTCCGTCACCTGGATCGATCTTCGCGCTTTCCGCTATGGCTTCCGGCGACTTGCTGAAAGTTTGGTTGGGTATCGCGTTGTCAGCTGGTGTATCCTTCTTCGTTTCAACCCTCGTTTACAAGTTTACTGAAACCAAATCTGACCTCGAAGAAGCCACAGCCGAATCCAAAGCCAACAAAGGCAAATAAATATGGCTGCGATCAAAAAAATCGTGTTCGCTTGTGACGCTGGAATGGGATCCAGTGCCATGGGGGCCAGCACACTGAAGAAGAAACTGAAAGCGGCAGGCGTTGATATCACTGTGGCACACACCTCCATCGAGGATGTACCCTCTGATGTCCAACTGATCGTGACACATGAATCCTTAGGAGCGCGTGCTCGTAAAGAACACCCTGGCGTTGAAGTCGTCACCATTCGTAATTTTGTTGGGGCTCCAGAATACGACTTGATCGTCAAACGTTTCACCGAAGACAAATAAGAACGAAAAGGAGTCTCACGACTCCTTTTTATTTTTGGCACTATCGGTCTTTGGCACAATTCAATCTTGTCACTATCATTTTTTCTCAGACTTGTTCTATAATGGGTTTATGACACAACGATTGGCCATTTTAAGTCCCAGAATGATCCATTGCTTAACCCTGCTTTCCGATAATGATCGCTTTCATACGGTCAGTGAACTCGCTGATTACTGCAAGACCAGCAAACGGACCTTGTTTCGTGAAATGAAAGACATCAACGGCATTTTAAGGTCCTACTCGCTGTCGGTCACTTCTAAGACCGGACTAGGCATCAAGCTGGACGGGAATCCTGACGACAAGCTCCATTTCAAGAGCTTGCTGCTTCAGATCTCGGCCAATCAGGGGACCCTTGATAAAGATGAACGTCAGCAGGCTTTGTTGGCGGAACTCTTAAAAAACAAAAACCTGCAAAAACTGGTCACCTATGCGAATCTGTTTCAGGTGTCTGAAGCCACCATCTCCAACGACATCAACAGCATAGAGCCCTTGCTCAATGCCTATAAGATCACCTTGATCCGCCGACCCGGTTTCAACCTGTACTGTGAAGGCTCGGAAGAAGACTTCCGCAAGGCCATCACCGATTTCATTTACCAGCACATGGAAGAAGATAAGTTTACCCGACTGATATCTTCCACACAGACCCCTTGGGACATCGAAGACTACTTTAGACACCAAGGACCCGACAGCATCCTCAACGTCCTCAACAAAGACATTCTCTGGCAAGTCATTCAGGTCCTTCAGGACAATGACACCGTCTGGGCCAACCGTTTGGCTCAGAATTCCTACATCGGACTGATCCTGCATCTGACCATCGCGATCGAACGCATGCGCAATCATGATCCGATCCTGATCAATGAAGAACTCTTGACGAAACTCAAAAAAGATCCGATGTTTGTGAAAGCCAAGGAATTGGCTGAGCATTTCGAAGATGAATTCGATCTGAACTTTCCGATGGAAGAACTGGCCTACATCACCATGCATCTCAAAGGGGCCCGTTTACTGCACATCGAAGAAAATCCGGTCAATGAAGTCGAAGACGTCGTCAATCCTTATGAACTTCAGCGCTTGGTATACCAGTTGGTCGACTATTTCGAAGACATCACCCATTCCAGCGTCAAACAGGACGATCTGCTGATATCCGGACTGATCACCCACTTAAGACCGGCCTTGACCCGCATCAAGTATCAGCTTCAGATCCGCAACCCTTTACTCAAACAGATCCAGACTCAATATTCCGAGGTCTATAAATCGTCGCTTCAAGCCACACAGCGCTTAGGCAAGACCAACAACATCCTTTTCAATGAGGATGAAGTGGCATATCTGGCTTTGCATTTTGGGGCAGCTTTAGAAAGACTGACTCAAAACAAACCCAAACGGATCGTGCATGTGGCTGTCTTGTGTGCCTCTGGCATCGGGATCAGTGCCTTGCTGGCCTCCCGCATCAAACGATTGTTCAAAGAAGACATCAACATCGTGCCCCGATCCCAATTTGATTTGGAGACCCTTAAGAACGAAAACTTTGACCTTTTGATTTCCACCATGGCGCTGCAGGTCACCGACATCCCTTGCATCATGGTGAATCCGCTCTTGTCAGACAAAGACATCGAAGCCATCAAAGCTCAGGTCTACGCTTTGGCCCTGTTGCCTAAGAAACGATATGACAGTTCCAATGTTACGGTGGATTCCATCACCCTGATCAAAGACATCTCGTCATCTCTGAGTGCTTTGATCGAAAACGTGGATCTCGTGAGCGTCAAAGCCAGTCTGACCAAAGATCAGTTGCTGAATCTGGTCGGTTACCGTATCGGTAAAAACGAAACTCAGGGCCGTCAGATCGTGACCGATCTGAGGGCACGGGAAGCCATGGGCAGCGTTACGATGGATGATGAAGGCTTTGCCCTGTTTCACGCGAAAAGTTCCGGGGTCGATCATCCCGTCATGATGGTCTTCAAACCCGACAGTGGGGTGCTGGAAGGTTTTGAATCCAAGCGTATTCAAGTGGTGATCATCTTGCTGATCCCTCACGCGACCGATGCCATCCTCAATCATTTCATGAGTTTGCTGACGGCCTCCTTATTGGAAGACGAAAACTATAAAGCCGCGGTATTTGGTCAAGATAAAGATATCCTGAAAGAACAAGTCAGAAAAGTACTCAACGATCCATTCAATGCGTGGATCCTGTCTCAGGTCAAAACATGAAAAACATCAAAATCATCGTTGTCTGTGATGCCGGTATGGGCTCTTCGGCCCTAGGCGCCAGCTTGTTGAAAAAAGAACTCAAGAAAAATAACCTGGTTGCGGAAGTCACCAACTTCTCGATCGATTCTTTGGATCAGGCAGCTGACATCGTACTGACCCATCACAGTTTTGTAGAACGCATGAAAAAACACTATCCCAAGGCCGTTATTTTCGGTCTTAACGACTTTATCGCCACAGACAACTACAGAAAGGTCATTGAAAAGGTAAAAGACATGAGTAAACCCGCAGTCCTGTTGAAGGAAAACATCAAGATCAATTGTCCCGCGACGGACAGTGACACCGCCATCAAGCTTGCCGGAGAAAATCTGGTCCAAAGCGGCTATGTTGAAAGAGAATACATAGACGGCATGTTGGAAAGAGACCACAGTCTATCGGTCTTCATGGGCAACTCCATTGCCTTGCCTCACGGCGAATACGAATACAAGAAATACATCAAGACCAGCGGGATCGTGGTCCACATCTATCCCCAAGGCATCGATTGGCACGGCGAGACCGTTAAGCTGGTCGTCGGATTGGCCGGACAAGGCGAAGATCACATGATGATCCTGTCCAACATCGCCACGGTCTTTGGCGAAGAAGAAGACGTCATTAAAGCTGTGACCACGCAAAATGTCGATGAAATCTATGCGTTACTCACCCAGGAGGAATAACCATGAAACAATCAGTCCATTTCGGTGCAGGGAATATCGGTAGAGGATTTATCGGGCTACTGCTGAATGAATCCGGCTATCATGTGACGTTTTTGGATGTCAGCGATCTTTTGATCAATGAACTCAAAGCCCGCAAGGGCTATACGGTCGAACTGGTTGGCGACAAAGTCACCCAGATCCAGGTCGATCACGTGGACGGGCTCAACAGTAAATCGGATGGAGCCTTGGTCAAAGAAGCGTTGATGAAAGCCGATCTGATCACCACGGCCGTCGGCCCCAACATCTTGCCGATCGTTGCCAAACAGCTTTCTGAGGTCTTTGAAACCAAAGCCAAAGCCAATGTCCACCAATTGGTCAATGTCATCGCCTGTGAAAACACCATCGGCGGATCGGCCCAGATCTACACTGCCTTGGTTCCTTTGCTCAGCGTCGAAGCCAAAGCTTATGTGGATACCTATGTGGGTTTCCCCAATGCGGCTGTTGATCGTATCGTCCCCAATCAAATCAACTCGGATCCCTTGCATGTGAAGGTCGAACCGTTCTATGAATGGGTCGTCGATCAAAACACCATCAAAGGCGAACTCAACATCGTCGGGATGCATCAGTCCAAGAAACTCGATGCCTACATCGAACGCAAACTCTTTACCGTCAATACCGGCCATGCGACCGTGGCTTATGCCGCATATCAAAAAGGCTACAAAACCATCCAGGAAGCCATGCAGGATGAGACCATCGTGGACTTGCTGAGAAAAGTTCTTCACGAAACCGGGGCCTTATTGGTTGCCAAACACGGCTTCAATGCGGAAGAACAGGACGCCTACATCGAAAAAACAATCGACCGTTTCCGTAATCCGTACATGGTCGATGAAGTGACGCGTGTCGGACGCTCTCCAATGCGCAAACTGTCTGCTCAGGATCGCTTCATCAAACCTTTGAGAGAATGCATCGAACGCAAATTGCCTACGGACAATCTGGAAATCACGATTGCCAACGCCTTGAAGTACAACTTCGAAGGGGATGAAGAAGCCCTCAAGCTGCAAACGCTGATCAAAGAAAAAGGGCAGCGCAACGCGCTCTTGGAAGTCAGCGGATTTGCCGCTTATGTCGCCAGGATCGACAGCATCATCGCCAAACTCTAAAACCGGAACTTCCGGTTTTTTTATGCTTAATTTGACTGAACAAGTTTTACGGATGGTTTGAATTGTGAAATCAGTAAACGCTTACACTTTTTTTGTTGACAAGCCCTTGGCCATGCTTTATATTAAAAGATGTAAGGTGAATCACCATTCATATTCGCGGTGACACCACTGAGGAGAGACCATGTCAAGAGTATATGTCGTAAGTGCCAAAAGAACGGCACTGGGTTCTTTTTTAGGCTCACTTAAAACGGTATCCGACGGCGATTTAGGCGCCGCAGTCATCAAAGCAGTTCTCGCAGAAACCAAACTGGATCCAAGCAACATCGACGAAGTCGTCATGGGCAACATCTTGCCGGCCGGACAAGGACAAGGCATAGCCAGACAAGCCGCCATCAAAGCCGGTGTTCCGGTCAGCGTTCCGGCATACGGCGTCAACATGGTTTGCGGAAGCGGCATGAAAAGCGTCATGTTGGGGTATACCTCCATCAAAGCCGGATTGTATAATGTCGTCGTTGCCGGTGGCATCGAAAACATGTCAGCAGCCCCGTATTTAGTCCCTAAGGAAGTCCGCAGCGGAACCAAAATGGGTCCGATTACGATGAATGATCATATGTTGACGGATGCCTTGTGGGATGCCTTCGATGGCCAACACATGGGCGTGACCGCTGAAAATATCGCAACGAAATACAGCATATCCCGTGAACGTCAGGAAGCCTTCGCCCTGAATTCTCAGCTCAAAGCCATCAAAGCGGTGGACAGCGGTGAATTCAAAGACGAAATCGTCCCCTTGACCGTTAAAATAGGCAGAGAAGAAGTGGTCTTTGAAAACGATGAATTCCCCAACCGTAAGACGGATGCCGCCAAACTGGCGTCACTCAGACCTGCTTTCGTCAAAGATGGCACGGTCACAGCCGCAACCTCTTCCGGTATCAATGATGGGGCAAGCGTGATTCTTCTGGCTTCGCAAGAAGCCGTTGATAGATTTTCATTAGTTCCTCTGGTTGAATTGGTGGGGATTGGACAGGGCGGTGTTGAGCCATCGCTTATGGGTTTAGGTCCAACCCCAGCAATCCGACAAGCACTCAAACATGCTAAGTTGACGATCGATCAAATCGATCTCTTCGAACTCAATGAAGCCTTTGCAGCACAAGCCTTAGGCGTCGTGCATGAATTGGCCCAAGAGCATAAGGTCACTGAAGAAAGCATTCTCAGCAAGACCAATCCCAATGGCGGCGCGATCGCCTTGGGTCATCCGGTCGGAGCCAGCGGCAACCGCATCATCGTAACTTTGGTTCACGAAATGCTGAAACGCGATCTCACGTATGGATTGGCATCCTTATGCATCGGAGGCGGTATGGGTACCGCTGTCATCTTAAAGAAACTGAAATAGAAAGAGGAACACAAAATGAGACTAGAAGGAAAAGTAGCGATTATCACCGGCGGTGCCAAAGGCTTAGGACAAGCCATGGCGGAACGCTTTGCTGCAGAAGGCTGTAAAGTCATCGCAGCCGATATGGGAGATCTGTCCTACAGCAACCCCAACGTAGAAGGTTACAAACTTAACGTAGCGGATGCCCAAGCCTGCAAAGTCTTCTTTGATGAGATCGTTGCCAAATACGGCAAGATCGACATCCTCGTCAACAACGCCGGGATCACACGCGATACGACCACCCGTAAAATGACGGATGATCAATGGGATGCCGTCATCAGTGTCAACTTAAAAGGGGTCTTCAACCTGACCCGTTATGTCGGACCGTTCATGCAGGATCAAAAAGGCGGCTCCATCATCAATATCTCATCCATCGTCGGTGTTTACGGCAACTATGGCCAAGCCAACTATGCGGCTTCCAAAGCCGGCGTCATCGGATTGACCAAGACTTGGGCTCGTGAATTCGCAACCAAAGGCGGCAATGTCCGCGTCAATGCGATCGCTCCGGGTTATGTCATGACCGACATTCTGAAAACCGTTCCGCAGGATCTTCTCGATAAGTTCGCAGCCATGACCATGTTGGGTCGTTTGGGCCAGCCTGAAGAAATTGCCAACGTTGCCTTGTTCTTAGCCAGCGAAGAAGCATCGTATGTGACAGGCCACGTCTTGGAGGCCAATGGAGGCATGAGACTATGAAGCAATACGAACTTAAACAAGTTCAAATCCCTTCCGGCGAAACCATCGCCTACCGTCAAGCCGGTCACGGCAAAGACGTTGTCGTTCTCGTTCATGGCAACATGAGCTCCTCCGTCCATTTCCAGACCACCATGGAAAAACTCGAAAATGATTTCACAGTCTATGCCGTCGATCTGCGCGGTTTCGGTGACTCTTCCTACAATAACGAACTCAACAGTCTGCGTGACTTTGCCCTGGATATCGAAGCCTGGGCTACACTAATGAACCTGACCCAGTTTAGTCTGGTAGGTTGGTCGACCGGCGGCGGTATCGTCCTTGAAATGGCCGCCGATCTACCTCAACAGGTCAAAAAAGTCCTGTTGCTGGATTCCGTTGGCATCAAAGGCTATCCGATGTTTAAGAAAGGACCGGATTATCAGCCGATCCTGACTCAGCCGATCACCACCAAAGAAGACATCAAAATGGATCTCGTTCAAGTCGTTCCCATCGTTATGGCCTATGCCAATAAAGACAAAGCGACCTTGAAAGCCATCTGGAATGCCGTCATCTACAATAAAGTACAACCCAATGAAGCCGATTATGACTTGTATCTGGATGCGATGATCAAACAGCGCAATCTCGTCGATGTCGACTACAGCCTGGTCCACTTCAACATGACTCACGAGAAGAGTCTGGTTGCTGAAGGAAGCGGCCGTATCGATCTCATCCAATGCCCGATCGTCATCATGCACGGCAAAGACGACATGGTCGTTCCTTATCCGTTTGCCCTTGAAATGAAAGCCGCCTTCGGCGATCGCGCTGAATTGATTACTTTCGAAGGCGTCGGACACTCCTGTGTTACCGACAACCTCGATCTCTTTGTTTCCACCCTGAAAGCACACTTGAACTGATATGAAAGAAAATATTGGAATACTGGGATTGGGGGTGTATCTGCCATCGACCACGATGAGCGCTGCCGAAATTGCAGCTGCTACCAACGGGGTCTGGTCAGAAGCCGCCATCCGTGAAAAATTAGGCATCGTCACAAAAACCATTCCTGGACCCCAAGACGGGACTCAGGAAATGGGCGCTTTAGCCTCACTGGAAGCATTGAAAGATGCCAAGATCGATCCGAAAGAGATCGACGTCATCTTGTGCTTTGGTGAAGAATGGAAAGAATACCCGCTGACGACCTCTGCGTTATACATCCAGGATCGCATCGGAGCCATCAACGCCTGGGGCGTGGATGTCCAAAACCGCTGCTGTACGTCTGTCACCGCCTTGAAAATGGCGAAAGACATGATGATTTCGGATGAAGACATCAAAACGGTCTTGGTTTGCGGCGGATACCGCAATGGCGATTTCGTTGATTATACCGACAAAAACATGTCGATGATGTATAACCTTTCCGCAGGGGGAGGCGCCATCATTTTGCGCAAAGGCATGGACAGAAACCTGCTTTTGGGTACCGGTCTCATTTCAGATGGGTCCTTGGCCAGAACGGCCGGCGTCGAAATCGGCGGAACGGTCAATCCGATCACCGCTGAAAATGTTAAAGAAGCTTCAAAATCCTTACGCTTGATGGATCCGGAACGCATGAAGAACCGCCTCAATGAAGTATCCAATGCGAACTGGTACAAATGCATCGACCGGGCTTTGGAGAAATCCAACCTGACCCGTGAAGACATTGATTTCTTGGATATCCTGCACATCAAACGTTCAGGGCATCTGGGCATGCTGAAAGACTTGGGTCTGACTGAAGACCAAACCGTGTATCTGGAAAACTATGGCCACATGGGCCAAGTGGATCAGATCCTCTCCTTGGCCTTAGGACTCAAGGAAGGCAAGATCAAAGACGGCTCTGTCGTTTGTATGATCGCTGCCGGGATCGGTTATGTCTGGGCTGCCAATATCGTTCGTTGGGGAGCTGCTTCGTGAGCACGTTTGTCCAACTCGTAACGCGTTCGCTTGAAACCGGAAGCATTTATGCATTGGCTGCTTTAGGCATCATCATTATTTTCAGAACCTCCTTGATCACCCATTTCGCCCAAGGCGCGATGGCCATGTTCAATACTTTTGTCGTCACGATGCTGTTCACCAAAGTCAATATGCCTTTGTGGATGGCGTTGATCGGCGGGGTCGTCAGTGCCGTCATCACCGGATTCCTGGTTGACTTCCTGATCATCCGACACACCAAAAAAGTCACTCCGGTGGCCAAGCAGATCATGACCTTAGGTCTGATCATGGTCTTCGTTGGGGTCATTCCGATGTTTTTCGGAGTCGAACCGCTCAACCTGCCGCAATTTTTCAACAGCGGCGAGCTGAATTTCCTGGGTGCCAGAATTTCCTATAACGGGATCTTCAACATCAGTTTCGGCTTGATCATCATGTTTACCCTGTTCTATATCCTGCAAAACACCAAATGGGGTCTTGCGGTCAGAACGACCGCCAGCAATGAAGTCGTTGCCCGTATGATGGGCGTTCCGACCAAGAAGGTCACTTTGGCCGCTTGGGCCATCGCCGCCGCCTTGGGCGTCATCGCCGGGGTCATGAATGCGCCGACCACGACCGTCACGCCAAATCTGATGGACTCTGTCCAGCTGAATGCCTTGATCGCCTGTGTCTTGGGCGGATTCCAGACCTTCTACGGCCCTGTCTTGGGAGCTTACATCATTGCCATCGTACAGAACTTGTTCACTTATTACATCAACTCGGCGTGGGGAACTCAATTGCTGTATGTCAGCATCCTGATCTTCATCGTCTTCAGACCTCACGGTCTCATTGGCAAGAAAGTGATCAAAAAGGTATAACCATGAAAACACTGCTTGCAAAATTCAAAAAAAGTCCGTATATGACGTATATCGTGTTGGGACTGTGCTTGTCTACAGTGCCGACCCTGGTTTACTTCGACATCTTCAAAAGCTCATACATCACCTTGGTTGGGGTCGTCATGATCTACACCATCGTCTCACTGGGTTTAAATCTGCTCTTAGGCTGGTCAGGACTCATTTCCTTAGGGACCGCCGGCTTTATGGGTCTGGCAGCGTATTCTTCAGCCTATCTGACAGTCAATCTGAAATTGCCGTTTGAAGTCTCACTGATCATGTCAATCGCGATCCCGGTGGCCATTTCCGTCTTGGTCGGGTTGATCTCCTTGCGTATCGAAGGCCTGTATCTGGCCATCGCTACCTTGGCCGTGTCTGAAATCTTCAGAAAGACCTTCGCTGAATTCGAGTTCATCACCAACGGTTTTTCCGGCAAGTCCGCGAAATATCCGATGTTGTTTGGTTTCTTCAAACTGAATACCACCACGACTTATCTGCTCTTGGTCTTGTTCATGGTCGTGATCATGATTCTGATCCACAACCTGATCAACAGCCATGTCGGCCGTGCGCTCAATGCCATGCGCGGTTCTGAAGCAGCGGCACAAGCCATGGGCATCAATCTGTTGAAATACCGCCTCTTGGCTTTCGCCTTGGCTACCGCCTTGACTTCGACTGCCGGGATCCTGTATGTTCACTTCATCAAGTATGTGGAACCCTCCAAATGGAATCTGGGACTTTCTCTGAATATCCTGGCTGTCATCATCATCGGTGGGGTCAGAAACATCATGGGAACCTTCGTCGGGGCCTTCGTGGTCTTCGCCGTTCCGGATCTGGTCTTGAAACAAATTCCGTTCTTCGGACAGATTCCCAACTTCGCCTACATCATCAACGGTATCCTGATCATTGTCGTTATCCTGTTCTATCCGGCAGGCTTGATCAGAGTATTCACCGACGCCAAAAAAGCGTTCGACAAGCTTTTTTCCAAAGTAAGAGGTAAGACCGTATGAGTCATGTACAACCCCTGGAAAAGGGCATCATCTTATCGATCGAAGAGCTCTCCATTGCTTTCGGTGGCATCAAAGCCGTCGATAATTTATCCTTCCAAATCAAAGAAAAAGAAATCTTCGGACTGATTGGGCCCAACGGTGCCGGTAAAACGACCGCGTTCAACTGCATCACTCAGTTCTATACTCCCAACCACGGTTCCATTCGCTTCTTAAGCAAAAAAGAAGAGACAGTGGAACTGATCGACCATGCGGTCCATGAGATCATCGGCTTAGGCTTGGTCAGAACCTTCCAGAACGTCGAACTCATCCGTGAGCTCAGTATCCTGGATAACGTCCTGGTCGGTGCCCACATCGACTATAAGACCGGTATGCTCAGTGCCATGCTGAAAACCAAGAAAAACAGAAAAGAAGAAGAAGCCCTGAAGAATCAAGCGATGAAAGTCCTTGAATTCCTGGGGATCGCCGACAAGGCTTTGTGGCCTGCTGGGGGTCAGCCTTACGGGATCCTGAAGAAAGTCGAATTGGCCCGTACTCTGATGTGTAATCCGCGCTTGATCATCCTAGATGAACCCGCTGCCGGGCTCAATGATGTTGAAACCATCGGGCTTGCCAATGTCATCCGTACGATCCGCGACGAATACAACTGCGCCATCCTTCTGGTCGAGCACGATATGCGCTTGGTCATGGATGTCTGCGATACCATCTGTGCCATCAACTTCGGTAAGTTCCTTGCGAAAGGCACCCCGAAGGAAATCAAAGAAAACAAAGATGTACAAGTGGCTTATTTAGGGACCAAGGAGGATCTGGTATGAGCAAACTCGCTTTAAAGATCACCAATCTCAAAGTCAGCTACGGGGCCGTTGAAGCCCTTAAAGGCATCAGTATCGATGTTGAAGAAGGCACGATCGTCGCCTTGCTGGGTGCCAACGGTGCCGGTAAATCGACCACCTTAAGAACCATCTCCGGCATTGCGGAAGCCCAAAAAGGCACCATTGCCTACTACGACCAAGACATCACCAACATGGAAACCGAAAAGATCGCAGCCATGGGGATCTCGCAAAGTCCGGAAGGACGTCATGTCTTCCGTGATCTCAATGTCGAAGAAAACCTGAGAGTCGGCGCCTTTACGGTCAAAAGCCGTAAGCAGATCCAAGCCAACCTTCAGCAAGTCTACAGTTACTTCCCGGTGCTCAAAGAACGCCGTAAACAAATCGCATCGACCCTCTCCGGCGGCGAACAGCAAATGCTGGCCATCGGCAGAGCCTTGATGAGTTCGCCTAAGATCTTGCTTCTGGATGAACCCTCATTGGGCTTGGCCCCGCTGATCGTCCGCGACATCCTCAAGATCGTACAAGAAATCAAAAAAGCAGGTGTTACGGTCATCATCGTCGAGCAAAATGCTGCACAGACCCTCAAGATCGCCGACTATGCTTACGTCCTAGAATTGGGAACCATCAGTATGCAGGGTCCCGCCAGTGAATTAATTCATGATCCGAAATTAATTCAAGCTTACTTAGGGTCACACTAACACAGGATAATGATGCATAAAGGCATTGTTATAAGGAGGAAAAGAATGAAAAAGTTATTAGTTGTCTTGCTTTCCTTGACCATGGTTGTAGGCTTAGTTGGCTGTGCCAAAAAAGCGCCATCTCAAGGGGTCACCGACACAGAAGTCCTGATCGGCAATTGCGCCGCGACATCTGGTGCCTTCTCAGCAGTAGGTATTCCGTTTCTTGCAGGGATTAACGCTTATTTGAAGTATGTCAATGATGCCGGCGGTGTTGACGGCCGTACCATCAAATTCATCCACACAGACGATGAATTCAATGCAGAAAAAGGTTTAGCTTGTGTTAATACGATGATTAACGATGACAAGATCTTCGCCTTCGTTGGTCACTTCGGTACCCCGGTCGTTGCTGCGACTTTGGATACTTTGAAAGAATCTGGAATCCCGTCCGTTTATTTCGCAACCGGTATCGGCCAACTGTATGCTGAAAAAGCTACCAAAGCCGACAACAACCGCAACATCATGCCTGTTCAGCCTATCTATATCAATGAAGGCAAGATCATGGTTGCACGTGCCAAAGGCGACTTCGGCGCAACAAAAGTAGGTATCATCTATACTAACGACGACGCTGGTAAGAATATGCTGCAAGGCGCTGAATCCCAAGCCACTTTGGCTGGTGTTACTTTGGTCAAAGCTCAGGTTGAACCTGGACAAGCCGACGTTTCCGCTGCTGTTACCACCATCATCAATGCTAAAGTAGACTTCGTTATCGGTGCTGCCATTCAAGCAACCATTCCGATCATTGTCAAGGAATTGGCCAAACAGAATAGCAATGCTGACCTCATCACCACTTACGTTAACGTTTCCCCGGCCATCGCGAAATCATTCGTCAATGAAATCGCCGGCAAGTTCGACGTTTACGGATCCGGTTGGGTTTCACTGGTTGGTGAACCGAACTTGACCAACTACAAGACCTATGCTGCAAACATTGCTGCTGAATATGCTGCCAATGCTTACGCCATGACTGGTTGGATCGCTGCTTACTTCTTTGTTGAAGGTCTCAAACGCTTAGAAGGCAAAGTCCTGACATGGGATGCTTACATCAATGCCATGGAATCCGCTCCGATCAAGAACCCGTTCGGCGGCGAAATCGACTTTGGTGCTGGCAAACGTACCGGAACTCAAGAAATGAACCTGTCCAAGGCTACCTTGACTGATGGCGTTGCTGGTTGGACCGTTGTCAAACCTTTAGCGAATATCGACACAATCTTAGGCAAATAATTTACACTGAAACATGCGGGGGGACTTTCCCCCCGCAATTCTCTAGGGAGGCCATATGGACTATTCAAAAAAAATAATCAGTGCTTTGGATGCTGTCAAACTCGTTAAAAGCGGAGACGTGATCGTGACCGGTTTGGGTTGTGCCGAAGGAAGAGATTTCCTTTCTGCGCTCCATACCGTGGCAGATCAGGTCGAAAAGGTCGTAGTGACCAATTGCCTGCCCATGTCCGATCAACAGTTCATGACAGAACCTTATAAAAACTCTTTCCACATCGATGGCTGGTTTTACTCTCCGACGATGCGTAAAGCTCATAAAAACGGGAATGTTTCGTTCATCCCGAATCACTTGCACTTAGCAGGCGTCAAGCGCTTATCCCATGTTCATACCAATATTTATGTCGGTTCGGCATCGATGCCTGACAAACATGGTTATGTCTCTTTGTCTCTAAGCAACACTTATGAACAACGCGTCATTGCGGATGCTGATCTGGTCATATTGGAAATCAATCCGAATTTTCCATATACCTTTGGCGATGTTGAACTTCACTTGGATGAAGTCGATTATGTCATCGAATCGAATTATCTGCCCCCGGTCGTACCGGAAGGCGACTTCAATGAGAAAGATCAGAAAATCGGACAGTTTATTGCCGATTATATCCAAGACGGCGATTGCATCCAATTGGGTATCGGGGGGATCCCCAATGCGGTTGCAGCCTCTTTAACGCATAAAAAAGACCTCGGGGTCCATACTGAAATGCTGACGACAGGCTTGATGAAATTAGCAAAAATGGGTGTCATCAACGGTAAGAAAAAACAACAGCAAAAAGGCAAAATGGTCTGTACCTTTGCCATGGGGACTGCCGAACTTTATGAATTCCTGGATCACAATCCGGCTGTCAATTTCTTGGACGGGGCTTATGTCAATGATCCGCACATCATCGGGCTCAATGACAACATGATTTCGATCAACACCACACTGGAAGTCGATCTCACCGGTCAATGTGCCTCTGAATCGATCGGTTCGACCCAATGGAGCGGAACCGGCGGACAAGCCGACACCGCCACCGGTGCCCAGAATTCCAAGAACGGGAAATCGTTCATTGCCTTGTATTCTACGGCCATGGTCAAAGATCCTGTTACCGGAGAGCGTATTGAACAATCCAAGATCGTGCCTTTCTTGAAACTGGGCGCCATCGTCTCCTTATCCAGAAATGATGTCGATCATGTCGTCACCGAATACGGGGTAGCCCACTTGAAAGGCACCAACGTCTTTGAACGGGTTGAACGTCTGATTGCGATCGCTCATCCGAAGTACCGTGAAGAGCTCTGGAAACAAGCAAAAGAACTTGGCATCATCTGATGGAATACAGTTATAAAGATTACACCATCTATTATGAATCCTATGGCTCAGGCAAGCCCATCATCATCCTCAACGGGATCATGATGTCGACACTGAGCTGGAAACCGTTCATTGATGCTTTCTCCAAAGATAACCAGCTGATCCTCATCGATATGCTTGATCAAGGCAAGTCCTCCAAACTCGACGGACAAGTCTACAATCAGGATATCCAAGTCGATATGCTGGCTGATTTCATCGAAAAGTTGAAGTTAAAAGAGTTGGCTGTCTTTGGGATCTCTTATGGCGGAGAAGTCGCCATCAAACTGACGATCGCTCATCCTGCACTGGTTGAACGGCTCATGCTGTTCAATACGACTTCCCATACCTCTGAATGGCTGCGGGAAATCGGACGCGCCTGGAACAAGGCTGCTTCTGATCCGGAAGCCTATTACTCTACGACCATTCCGGTCATTTATTCTCAGAAATTTTATGAACAGCACATCGACTGGATGAACAACCGAAAAGCGGTCTTGCATCAAGTCTTCTCCAACCCGATTTTCATGAACGCCATGGTTCGTTTGACCAACAGCGCCAATGATCTGGATGAACGCGCAAGACTCAAAGAAATCAGCTGTCCGACTTTGGTTGTCGGCTGTGAACAAGACATCATCACCCCCTTTGCGAACCAGCAGTTCATTGCTCGGGAAATCAAAAAAGCCCAATTGGTGTATGTGCCGGATTCCGGTCATGCGTTAATGTATGAGAAGCCGATTTTATTCTGTTCACTCGTCCTTGGATTCACCAACAATGCGAAGCTGGAAGATGTGATATAATGAATCACAAAGTGGACCTCACATGAACCGATTTGTAAATCAACCGAAAACGAAACGGGGCCAAGCGACCTTGGACAGACTCTGCGATGCAGCAGAGCAGCTTTTCTACAAACAAGGCTATTACGCCACCTCCATCAATGACATCACGTCTAAAGCCAAAGTGGCGCCGGGTACTTTTTATATCTACTTTACAGACAAGATCAACATCTATAAACATCTGTTGGTCAACTACTCCCATGAGATCCGCATGCATATCGCAGTCCGTATCAAAGAAGCCAATGTCACCACCCGTAAGGATGCTGAACGCATCGGTTTGCGTGCTTTCCTGGAATACATCCATGAAAATAAAAGCATGTACAACATCATCTGGGAATCCTTGTATATCGACAAACGCCTTTTCATAGAATATTACACCGACTTCGCTAAAAACTATGCCTATCATATCGAAGAAGCCATTGGTAAAGGCCAGATGAAGGATTATGATCCTGAAGTCGTGGCGTATGTCTTGATGGGCATCTCCAATTTTATCGGTTTGAACTGGATCATGTTCAGTGAAAGGACCGATGTCGATCATGCGGTCGATGAAGTCATGAAGATACTTGAAGAAGGCTTGTTTTAAAACAAGCCTTTTTTTATGGATTTGGAAGTGATATAATTCTACTGCTTTCAAGGGGGAGACGAATGTTAAAATCCATCGTATTGGCTTCACAGAGCCCGCGCAGAAGAGAATTAATGCAGATGCTGAATATGCCTTTCAGTTCAGAGAATCCGCAAACAGAGGAGCTGATTGACCCGTCCTTGCCTTTAACCAAGGCCGTGGAGAAGATCGCCATCGATAAAGCCCATCAGATATTTCAGAAACATCCCAAAGCCATCGTCATCGGATCCGATACCGTGGTTGTCTTAGATGATCAGATTTTCGGAAAACCGGTCAATGAAGAAGATGCTGTTCGTATGCTGAGGCTGCTTTCCGGCAAGACCCACAAAGTCATCACCGGCGTCTGCATGGTCAGTGACCATGAAGAACTCGTCTTTCATTCCAGTGCCAAGGTTACCTTTTACCCGCTCGATGAAGCCATGATCAAAGCTTATGTGGCCTCTTCCAGTCCGCTGGATAAAGCCGGGGCTTACGGGATCCAAGATCGCGGTGCCCTGTTCATCAAATCGATCACGGGCGATTATTACACCATCATGGGCTTACCAATTGCCGAAGTCCACCGCCGTTTAAGAAACATGGAAGGCGGCAGCTGAAATCATTCATTTTCCATCATCACAGAAGGATTAACCCAGTCAATTGACTGAAAAGGGAGAACATATGGAGTATCTATTCTATGGATTTCTGATTCATGCATTAGGGGGCGTTACGATCAACCGGGTCAACATCGGACCCTTGATCAGTGTCGGGGCTTATTATCTGATTTATCAGGGCATACTCAAAGTCGACCGGGACAATCTTTTTTTCAATAAGATCATCAACTTTTTGTTTGCATTGATGATCATGAGCGGTTTGTCTTTCCTGCTTGGGATCGCCAACAGAAACGGACTGGACGGGATCCTGGGGATTGCGATCTTTGTCTTAGACATCATCGTCTTTCTCAATCTCATCAAAGGCATTGCGACCTACTCCGACAAACTCAACGATCCGAAACAGACGATCAAGTTGTTCAAACGCTGGAGAATGCGATATATTCTCATTGGCGTCATCATGGTTATCTCGATCGTCGCCGTCATCGTTTCGATTGCCTCTGTACCTTGGTCCAGTATGATCGATTTCTTCAACGCATTAAGAACCAACCCCACCAACGTTCAAGGTGTCTTAGACATGTATCTGGATGTGCTTCAACCGGTTCTCATCACTTTCTTTGTCTGGCTCATCTCGGTGATCGCTTTGGCCACAGCAGTCTTGATCTTTGAGATCCTGCAGTTGGTTGCGATGTATAAGATCTCACAGGACTACGCACGTTATCTGGCCGTTGCCGCACTTCAACAACCGGCTTCATCAAACCCATCGAATTTAGAGTAATAGTGCTTGCATAATTGCCTGAATTTCTGTATTATATTTAGGCAACGCCATCATAGTTCAGTGGTAAAACGGAGCAATGGTAATGCTCAGTTCTGAGTTCGATTCTCGGTGATGGCACCATTAAAAAGCAAAAGCCTTAGAAATAAGGCTTTTTTCTTACCCATTTCATCCATGGAACCTAAGCGTATGAGACTGGTGTGACCTTCCCAGATCCTTCAAGCATTTAGAACCAAAACGAGTAAGTTCTTTGACCTGTGCTATACTTGGCTTAACGAGTGCGAAGTTGAAAGCGAGGTTTGAATCCATGAGTGTTGTGAAAATTGCTAAAATATCCGAGTTGAAGGTCGGAGACAAAAAGAGAATCATGATCGACTCCAAAGATATCTTACTAGTCAATGTGGATGGTCATTACTACGCGGTCGACAATACCTGCCCGCATATGGGTGGTGATTTGAGTTTGGGAGAACTCCAAGGCTCCAACATCATCTGTCCAAGGCATCATTCGGCGTTTGATGTGACCAACGGTAAAGCAGTCAAGGATGGGAAGCTGTTGTTTATGGCCGTCAAACCCCATGATCTCAATGCCTATGAAGTCAAGATCGTAGAAGACCAGATCCTGATCGAACTGAAATAATAATCTTCTCTTCTAATACGAAGTATCATCTTCTCAAGTGTAAAACCTCAGATCAACGTCAACTCAAACCTTGGGTAAGCGTTATCTTGAGGTTTTTTTAATCGCAAGCTTGGGTCGGGTCAATCCTATGCATCGGGATTGTTTATCACGATGATCTTTCAGGAGAACAAGATGATCAAGGAAAGCCGCCGAAAAACAAGTCCGGTGCTATACTTAAATGAAACAAACAGGAGTCACCTATGGATAAACTAACCATCGATCAGCTGATCAAGCAGGGAAGAGACTTTATGAAAATGCCCGTTGAGGATCCCCAGTATCATTCCGATCAAGACCTCAAATTGCCTCAACCTCCGCTGGTCAAAGCGGCCATGAGAAAAGACGCCATCGATCTGCCCGTCGATTTTGAGACCCTTTCGATTGAAACCGATTTTTTGAAGATCATCAACAGCCGTAAATCGGATCGTTTGTTCAGCAAGGAAGCGGTATCGCTGCTTGAACTGTCGTACTTACTGTGGTGTACTCAAGGCATCAAAGAGATTCGCGGTCAAAACTATGCGACGATACGGACCGTGCCTTGCGGCGGGGCTCGTCATCAATTTGAATGTTACATGGCCATCCAACAGGTAGATGGCTTAAAGGATGGACTATATCACTATCTACCGATGACCCATCAGATCGAACTGCTTTCAGCCCAAGACAATCTGAGCCCCTTTATCGATGAAGCCTTGGGGGGCCAAGCGTGGGCAAACAAAGCCAACATCAATTTCTTTTACAGTGTCGTGGCCTATCGCTGCGAATGGCGCTATGGTATCTATGCCCATCGGGTCGCTTTGATGGATGTGGGACACATCTCCGAGAACCTGTATCTGGCACTCAAATCGATCCGATTAGGCGGCTGCGGCGTAGGTTACATCAATCAGGCCGTGTTGGATCAAGCCTTTGAACTGGATGGCAAAGAAGAGTTTATGATCTATGCTTTCCCCTCCGGAGCGATCCTCACTGATCCCAAGGTTCAAATCAAAGATCCGTATGCGCTGATCAAGAAAAATGACTAAACCAAGAAGGACAAGACCTGTCCTTTTTTTCTAAGAAAGATTCAGAAAGTGTGACATTCATCAAAAATTCAGTTACTTCTCATCAGTCTGTGATAAAATCAGTAAAAATGATTTGAACACCGAGGAAAACCTATGAAAAACATCGAACCTGTCTTAAAACAAGGACTGTATGATCCTGCCTATGAACATGATGCCTGCGGGATGGGGTTTGTCGTCAACATTTTGGGCTCAAAGTCCCATGAGATCGTCGATGATGCATTGACCGTCCTTGAAAACATGAGTCATCGCGGGGCTCAAGGCGCCGATGAAAAAACAGGCGACGGGGCCGGTATCCTGGTTCAGATCCCCCACGAATTCTACAAAAGAGACTGCGGGGTATTGGGCTTTGACTTGCCTGAGCCGGGCCTCTATGGGGTAGGGATGATCTTTGCCCATAAATACGATGACTTCAGATCGATCCAGATCAGCCTGTTTGAGAAGATCGTTCGTCAAGAAGGCCAAACGATCTTAGGCTGGCGTGAAGTACCCATCGACAAGACCGTGCCCGGTGAAAGCGCCAAAGCTGTCATGCCTCGGTTCATTCAGGTCTTCATCGGAAAAAGCCAAGAGTTAGACGAAGCGGCCTTTGAACGAAAACTCTATACGATCCGTAAACTGGCTGAAAAGACGATCGTGCCTTTGAGTGTTCAAAAAGGCGGAACTTTCTACATCTCCAGTCTGTCCTCCAGGACCGTCGTTTATAAAGGCATGCTGACCTCCAAACAATTAAGAGACTTTTATCTGGATCTGTCTGATCTGGATTTTGTCTCGGCTCTAGGCATGATCCATTCGCGCTTTTCGACCAACACATTCCCCAGCTGGGAAAGAGCCCATCCCAACCGGTATATCGTTCATAACGGGGAGATCAATACGATCAGAGGCAATGTCAACTGGATGAAAGCCAGACAAAAGCGGATCCGTTCTGAGCTTTTTGAAGACATCACCAAGATCTTTCCCATCATCGATGAAAGCGGCTCTGATTCTGCCATGTTTGATAACAGTCTGGAATTTCTGACCCTGACCGGACGATCCTTGCCTGAGTCGGTCATGATGATGATTCCTGAACCCCATGAAAAAAACAAGAGCTTATCGCTTTCTAAGAAAGCCTTTTATGAATTCAATAACTTCATCATGGAACCCTGGGATGGCCCTGCTGCCATCGGATTCACCGATGGTGTCTTGATCGGGGGGGTTCTGGATCGTAACGGTCTTCGTCCCTCGCGTTATGTGGTCACTCATGACGATCGGGTCATCATGGCTTCTGAAGTCGGGGTCATAGAGCTTGATCCCAAAAACATCAAGCTCAAAGGCCGTTTGGAACCCGGCAAGATGCTTCTGATCGATACAGCAGCCCAACGGATCATTTCTGATGAAGAAATCAAGAGCCAGATCGCTTCGGGTCAACCATATGAGTCTTGGATCAAACGCCACATCGTTGAGTTAAACAGCCTGGTAGAACCAAACCAAGAACCGCAGGAAGCCCAATCCGATCTGCTTCAGCAGCAGAAAGCCTTTGGGTATACCTATGAAGACATCATGGCCACCATGGTTCCTTTGGTCCTCAACAAGGTCGATCCGGTCGGTTCGATGGGCATCGATTCTCCCTTGGCTGTTCTTTCTGAAAAACCGCAGATGCTTTATCTGTATTTTAAACAGCTTTTCGCTCAGGTCACCAATCCGCCGATCGACGGCATAAGAGAAGAACTCATCACGTCGTCCAGTGTCCTTTTGGGAAACTCAGGCAATCTGATGGATCCCGATGATGCCCATACGGCCAGTTTATACATGGATCATCCGATCCTGACCAACCAACAGCTGAAAGCCATCCAAAAACTCGATAATGCCCAGTTCAAAGCAGTGACCTTATCCATGCTTTATGACATCAACGGCTCACCCAAAGCCATGGAAAAGGCGCTAGAGAGAATTTTCAATGAAGCAGACCGAGCCATCGAAGCGGGGGCCAACATCATCATCCTCAGCGATCGGGGCGTCAACCATGACCAGGCAGCCATTCCGGCACTCTTGGCCTCATCCGGTTTGCATCATCATTTGATTGCCAACGAGATCCGTACCAGCATCGGGATCGTTTTAGAATCCGGAGAACCCCGCGACGTTCATCATTTCTGTACCCTGATCGGGTATGGCGTCACCGCCATCAATCCCTATATCGCCTATGAAAGTTTGAAGGCTCTGGTTCAAAGAGGCTTGCTGGAAGACCTGACTTTTGAAGAGGCTCAGCAGCACTTCATCAGTGCCACCGTCAAAGGCATCATGAAAGTCATCTCCAAGATGGGCGTTTCCACGATGCGCAGTTATCACGGATCACAGATTTTTGAAGCCTTGGGCTTAAGCAGTGAACTCATTCAGACTTACTTCACGATGACGGCTTCCCGGATCGAAGGGATCGGCTTAACAGAATTGGCCCTTGAGAATAAAATGCGTCATGACAGTGCCTACGGCGAGAACGATCCGTTGACGGAGTCTCTGGAAGTCGGAGGCCTGTATCAGGTCAAAGACGGCGGGGAACTTCATCTCTACAATCCGGAAACCATTTATCTGCTTCAGCGCGCTGTTCGAGAAAACAATTATGCTTTGTTTAAAGACTTCAGCGCCAAAATCAACAGCGAGTCCCTGTTTACGCTCAGACAGCTCATGGACTTCAAAGTAGAGAGCGGCGAGACCGTTCCCATCGAAGAAGTCCAGTCAGTCGATTCGATCGTCAAACGGTTCAAGACCGGAGCCATGTCTTATGGTTCGCTCAGTCAGGAAGCCCATGAGACGCTGGCCATCGCCATGAATCGTCTTGGGGGAAAAAGCAATACCGGGGAAGGCGGAGAAGATGCCTCACGGTATCAGATCCTGGCCAACGGCGACAATAAAAACAGTGCCATCAAACAGGTCGCTTCGGGCCGATTCGGCGTGACCAGTCATTATCTGGTCAATGCGAAAGAGATCCAGATCAAAATGGCCCAAGGGGCCAAACCCGGAGAAGGCGGACAATTACCGGCCAAGAAGGTCTATCCTTCGATCGCCAAAGTACGTCATTCGATTCCCGGGGTCGAACTGATTTCGCCGCCGCCTCATCATGACATTTATTCGATCGAGGATCTGGCTCAATTGATCAACGACCTCAAGAATGCGAATCGGGATGCCCGAATCAACGTCAAACTGGTGTCTGAAGTCGGGGTCGGAACGATCGCGGCCGGGGTCGCCAAAGGCAAGGCCGATGTCATTTTGATCAGCGGCTATGACGGCGGAACCGGGGCTTCTCCCAGAACCAGCATCTATAATACGGGCTTGCCTTGGGAACTGGGCTTGGCCGAGACCCAACAGACCCTGGTCCTCAATAAACTGCGTGATCGCGTCGTTTTGGAAACCGACGGGAAACTGTTGACCGGACGCGATGTGGTCATCGCGGCATTACTGGGTGCCGAAGAATTTGGCTTTGCCACGACCCCGCTGATCGCTTTGGGCTGCGTCATGATGCGGGTCTGTAATCTCAACACCTGTCCGGTCGGCGTTGCGACCCAGGATGAAAGCTTACGCAAGAACTTCAAAGGTAAACCGGAACATGTGGAAAACTTCATGCGTTTCATCGCGCAGGAAATGCGCGAGATCATGGCCAGACTGGGTTTCAGGACCATCGATGAGATGGTTGGCAGGACCGATCGCTTAAAAACCAAAGACAACATCAAACACTGGAAAGCCGCTCAGGTGGATCTTTCCAAGATTTTCTATACGCCCTATGCCCCATCATCCATCGGCAAGACCCACCGGATCTCACAGGAACATCATCTGGAAGAAACACTGGACGTGAAGAAACTGCTTCGACTGTGTAAGCCGGCCTTGGAGAATCAAAAACCGATCCGGGCCAAACTTAAGATCAACAACACCAACCGCGTCGTAGGCACGATCGTAGGTTCTGAAATCAGCAAACGCTATGGCGAACTCGGACTAAGCAAAGACACGATCCGTCTGACCTTTGTCGGGTCTGCCGGACAAAGCTTTGGGGCTTTCATTCCCAAAGGCATGTCTTTGAGTTTAGAAGGGGACGCCAACGATTATGTCGGAAAAGGCCTCTCCGGCGGTAAGATCAGCATCTACCCGCCCACCCAAGCCCGATTCAAACCCGAAGCCAACATTCTGATCGGCAATGTTGCTTTCTACGGAGCCACGGAAGGCCAAGCCTACATCAACGGGATGGCCGGAGAACGCTTCTGTGTCCGAAACAGCGGAATCAATGCGGTCGTCGAAGGGGTCGGCGATCACGGTTGCGAATACATGACCGGCGGCACCGTCGTCATCCTGGGCAAGACCGGCCGTAATTTCGCGGCAGGCATGTCCGGAGGGATTGCCTATGTCTTGGATTTTGAGATCAAACAAGCCAACACGGCGATGATCGAGATCTTACCGCTGACTTTAGCGGAAGACATCAGTTCGATCAGGACGCTTTTAGAAGCCCATGTCGAAGAGACCGACAGTCCTTTGGCCAAACGGCTCTTAGCGGATTGGGAAAACACGGTACTTCGCTTTACCAAAATCATCCCCAGCGATTATCGATCCATGCTGGAAAGCATCAAGAAAGCCCAAACTCAAGGCTATACCGGAGAAACGGCAATGATGGTGGCCTTTAAAGAACGCTTCAAAGAAGACCATCCGACTCCGGTCGTTGTGACTGAAGAAATAGAAGATCAGGAATAAAGGAGACCGATCATGGGAAAAACCACAGGATTTTTAGAAATAAACAGAGCAGATGTCCCTAAGCGGGATCCTGTTGTCCGACTTTTAGACTACAACGAGATCCGTTATGCACAAAGCGACTCGGTCATTCAAGCTCAAGGGGCAAGATGCATGAACTGCGGGATCCCGTATTGCGGATCCGGCGTTTTGCTTAACGGCATGGCCGCCGGGTGTCCTTTGCATAATCTGATCCCGGAGTGGAATGATCTGGTCTATAAGAATCAGTGGCAGGAAGCCTATCTGAGACTCAACCGGACCAATCCGTTTCCGGAGTTCACCGGACGGATCTGTCCGGCACCCTGTGAAGGGTCTTGTACCGAAGGCTCTATTTTGGATCCTGTCGCCATCAGCAGCATCGAATATCAAATCATCGAAAAAGCGTTTAGTGAAGGATGGGTCCATCCGCTTTTGCCTAAATCGACCGGTAAGAAAATCGCCGTCGTCGGTTCAGGACCTTCTGGTCTTTCTGCTGCCTTGACTTTGAGATCCGTGGGTCATGAGGTCACGGTCTATGAAAGACAGGATCGTCCCGGAGGGTTATTGATGTATGGGATCCCCAACATGAAACTCGACAAAGCGATCGTGA
Organism: Erysipelotrichaceae bacterium; assembly: GCA_963678045.2. Taxonomy (GTDB): domain Bacteria; phylum Bacillota_I; class Bacilli_A; order Erysipelotrichales; family Erysipelotrichaceae; genus UBA2212. The sequence continues at coordinate 586,334 of CAXXCK010000004.1, forward strand.
TGCGCCGCATCGATCAGATGATCGCTTCAGGCATCACCTTCAAACTCAACACGGAAATCGGCAAAGACCTCAGTACCAAGACCTTGCTGGAGGAGCATGATGCGGTCGTTTTATGCATCGGTGCCACCAAAGGACGAGGCATCAATGTGCCTGGCAGTGAACTCAAAGGCATCATCCCGGCTGTGGACTATCTCAAAGGCAACACCCAAAGCCTTCTGGATCACAGCGATCTCATACTGAACGCCCAAGGAAAAAACGTCATCATCTTAGGGGGCGGCGATACCGGTACCGACTGTGTTGCCACAGCCTTGAGACAAGGCTGTCTCAGTGTGACTCAGCTGGAAATCATGCCGCAGGCACCCCAAGAGCGAGATCCCGTCAACAACCCTTGGCCGGAGTGGCCCAAGAAGCTTAAAGTCGATTACGGACAGGAAGAAGCCGCTGTGATCACCGGTAAAGATCCGCGTCAGTATCTCATCAACACGAAATATTTCACGGGCAATGAGGCCGGTGAAGTCAATGGAGTCGTGAGCGTCAAAGTCAACTGGGTCAAAGACCACGCCGGAAGACTGATCCCCAGTGAAGTCGAAGGCAGCCAACAGACTTGGAAAGCTGACTTGGTCTTATTGGCGATGGGCTTTGTGGGTCCTGAAGACACCATCCCCAACGAACTCAAACTTGATCGAGATCCGCGATCCAACCTCAAAGCGGAGTTTGATCAGTTTACCACCAATGTCGATAAGGTCTTTGTGGCAGGCGATGCCAGACGTGGCCAAAGTTTGGTCGTCTGGGCCATTCATGAAGGCAAACGGGTCGCCCAAGCGGTCGATCGCACACTGATGGGATCATCCAAGATCCGCTGAACCCAGCAAATCATGACTAAATCCAAACAAGGATCCTTCCAGATCCTTGTTTTTAGTGTTTGATTGTATAACCGTCCTTCAACTCTCGTCCTGGTTTGATACAATAGGAGAAAGTGAGTCCCCTTATGAACCAATTTGATCGTCACCGTGTCCATCATAAATCGTATCATCAAACCGAGATCCTGATCATGCCGACACGCAATGAAGGCACCATTACGGCCAACGTCCATGTTGAAGCACCGCAACTGGTCTCCTTTCTGAAGGAAAGAAAACTACGCTTCTTTCCCTATGTGTTATTTGCCTGTTTGGTGACCGTAAAGCAACATCCGGTCATGCGCCGATTTGTCATGGGACATCGTATCTATGATCATAAGCGTTTGTGGGTCTCCACAGTGATCAAAAAAGATAAGTCGGATGAAATATCGAACCATTTCGTCAAGTTCGAAATCAAAGAAACGATGAAAGCAGCAGACGTTCAAGCGCGGTTGGATGAGCTGATTACCCAAACCAGATCAGATAAGGTTCATTCCTCCGATCGCTTGATCACCGGCTTGTCACTTATACCCGGCTTCGTGTTTTCGATCGGGATCAAGATCGCAGCTTGGTTGGATTGCAGGGATCTTTTGCCCAACGCGATCATCCAATCCGACCCGCTTCATACATGTTTGATCATTGCCAATTTGGGCAGCATACAAGGCCAAAGCGTGGCCCATCATCTGTTTAACTGGGGAACCTGTTCCTTGGTCATCACGATTGGGGAATTTGATTCTCGCGGAACGGTGGATTTCACCTTTTCGATCGATGAACGCATCGGAGAAGGGCTTGCCTTTTTCAGAGCCATCGATACCTTTAAGAAAGTATTGGAGGATCCCTATGGCTACGATGAGTGAATGGGTTTTACAAACCGCTCATCTTTATCCTGATGACATCGCGCTGACACAAAATCACCGTCACTTAAACTATGCCCAACTTGAGGATCAGATTCTTAAGGCTCAAAAAAAATGTATGGCTTTGGGTTTAAAAAGCGGAGACAAAGTGGCCTTGATCTTGCCTAATTGTGTGGACAGTGTCGTCCTTTTTTATGCGCTCAATGCACTTGGAATCACCGTTGTCATGCTGCACCCGCTGAGTTCAGTCAAACTGCTGAAGCAACGCTGTGAACTGACCCATTGTACCGGTGTGTTTGTCTTGGATATTTTGGAGAAAAGAACCCGTGAAGCGTTGGCTGATTTTCAAGTCATCACACTCAGTGCTGCGAAAGTCACCACTGGAGTCGTTGGTTGGACAATCCGTCTCAAGGTCATTCTATCTAAGTCAAACAGGCTCAAATGGGATAGGATAAAACCTTCTGATGCGGTCTCATCCGCATTGCCTCAACGGGACTCGGTCATTTTGTTTTCCAGCGGGACCAGCGGAACTCAAAAAGCCATCGCCCTGAGTGATGAATCGATGAATGCCTTGGTCCATCAGATGGAATCCGTTATCGTTCCTCAGCGCGGTGTTGACTCGATGTTTTGTGTTTTGCCGTTTTTTCATGGTTTTGGGCTGGGCATCGCCATGCATACGGTGCTGGCTTTGGGCGGACGCTGTATCCTGGTCCCCCGTTTATCAAAAAACACCCTGATCAAAACGCTGCTTAAGGAAAAACCGACCTATTTGGCGGCAGTTCCTTATCTGTTGAAAGTCTTGCTTCAGGATCCGCGCTTTGTCCAAGCCGATCTGTCCTTCATCAAACAAGTGTTCGTCGGCGGAGAAAGCGTAGCGCTGAGCTTGGTTCAGGAATTTAATGCGGTACTGATGCGTCAGGGGTCAAAAGCCAAGATCCAAGTGGGCTATGGTACCACAGAAACAGTGACGGCCGTAACCTTGATGGACAGTGAGGATTCCGGTGAAGCGGGGGTCGGTAAACCGTTTAAGGGCAATACGATCCTGATCATGAAGGAAGACGGCAACAGGGCAGAACTCAACCAGCCGGGAGAGATCTTGATCAATGGTCCCACATTGATGAACGGCTACTATCAGGATGAGGCCTTGACAAACCAGGTCATGACGACCATCGAAAACAAACGTTACTACAAAACCAAGGATATTGGGCATCTTGATGAGAAAGGCATCCTTCATTTTAGACATCGCAACGATGAGTTGATCAAAGTCAAAGGATACATTGTATCTCCGTCTTTGATCACGCAAAGACTTTTGTTGGTTTCGGGCATCGATGAAGCAAAAATCATCGTGAATGAGGAAGAACAGCTTGTTGCGGTTCTCAGTGTTTCGGATCGCTCGCAAGTCAAACGTCTTCAAAAAGAAACCACCCAAATCCTTCAGGATCTGGATGGCTGGTGCATACCGAAACATTATGTCATCGTCAAATCAATGCCGGTCAATGAAATGCGTAAGATCGATTTGGCTGGCTTGAGTGACGCCGTTAAGAACCGGACCCTTGAATTTCTGTCGGAATGGTCCCTTTAAAATGCAGACCGTCTTTATCGATCTTAAAGCTTTCCATACTGAAACCCGGTAAGGTATCGAAAATACGGTTAAGCTCGGTACCGATCGTGGTTCCGTAGTCATTGGCCTGATCCACCGGGAAAGGAACCAACCCGATCGAAACGGCAGTCAACTTGGCTTCGAAAGCTTTGCCTGTGCCTTGGATCAAAGTGGCTTCACCGTAGATCGAACGGCCTTTCAAGGTCGTATCGATCACCCCGGAGTAATCTTTGACGCCGGGAAAGCGTGTGTACACATCGCTCAGATCATTGCTGATTTGAGCTGAGGCGATGACCTTGTTGTCTCCGACGAATTTGACACGGATCTTGGTGAGGACGCTGTTGTCTTTCACCACTTCATTGAGAATGGCCGTGGCTTCTGCGCTGGTGATCACACCTTCAACGGCTCTTACACCGATGGATACATAGTTACCAAAGAAAATGTCTTCGATGCTGGCACTGTTTTCAGCCAGATTGATGCCGCCTTTGTCCAGATAGGACTGCAGATCGACTGCACTGTAGGGAACGCTCACCGTCTTCGGGATAAAAAACAGACCGAGTCCAATCACAACGAAAGCAAGTAACCCTAAAATGATATTCCTGACGATATGATTTTTCTTTTTCATGATGTATCCTTTCTATGATGGCAGGGGGCTGTCATAGCCTTTATTAGCACCATTCTATCAAATATGAAAGCCAAACTCAATAAACTTTCAATTCGACATTTTCGCTCAAAGGAGCCCAATAGAACCCATGATCCATCCATTCGAACCAGTATATGATCTAGATTCCAGAGTATTGATCCTGGGTACTTTTCCTTCGGTCAAATCCAGAGAAAACGGGTTCTATTACGGACACCCTCAAAACCGCTTCTGGAGGGTCATCAGCGCGCTGTTAGACACTGAGCTTCCATTGACCAATGAGGCCAAGAAAACCTTCCTGTTGAGCCATAAGATCGCTCTATGGGATGTTTTACACTCCTGTGAGATCATCGGGTCCAGTGATGCGTCTATTACCCAAGCCCTTCCCAATGATATCCAGTCCCTCATCAAAAATTCCAAGATTTCTCTGATTTGTCTCAACGGTCAAAAAGCCGCAGCCCTGTTTCGATCCTTTAACCCGGATTGTCAGATCGAGGTGCTTACGCTTCCTTCAACCAGTGCCGCCAATGCGGCCATAACCTTAGATCAGTTGATATATCGCTGGGCTGAAGTCCTGAAACCCATCTTTGAATCGGATTTGAATAAAAAGTCATCCCTGAAAACTGACAAATAAAGGTATAATAAAAGTAGTTTAGTACTACGCAAAGAACAAGAGGGGATGTCATGGCAGAAAAGAACCTGATTGTCTGTCCACACTGCGGTTTCGATTATGATTCAAAGAAACTGACTTATTGTCCTAACTGTAATTTCGGCAATGAGAAGAAAAACAGTCTGATCATTTTAAGCGATAAAGGTTTGGCTTTACCGCTGGGTGTCAAGATCGCGGTTGTTTTGACCTCTGTCTACGCTGTCTATGCGGCCAGCGATATCCTTTTCAATCAATTTTTGATCAATATCCTGATATCCGTGTTGTATCTCAGCGTGATTTATTTCTGGTCAACCATGATCGATAAGATCGAACGGCCGGTATGGTTCTTGTTGATTACGATCACGATGTATTTGCCGGTCTTGACCTTGATTTCACTCCTGTTGTTTCTGTAAGTATTCCTCCCAAAAGACAGACCCTGGTAAACAGGGTTTTATTTTGGTTTCATGGTGAAAAGGGCTCTTCAATCAATGATATAATTAACCCATAAAGCAAATGCAACGGCTGGTTGACAAAGTTCAAGCTTCAAGCGGTGGTTTGAGGCGGGTCACGAAGCCATAATGGGCATGAGGAAACATCATGAAACTCTCGGAAAAAATCTACGAACAACGCAAACGTTTAAACCTGTCGCAGGAGGCTTTGAGCGATAAACTGGAAGTCTCCCGCCAGTCAGTTTCAAAATGGGAATCTGAACAAGCCACCCCTGAACTGGAAAAGCTGATCCAGATGGCACAACTGTTTGGGATCAGTTTGGATGAACTCATCACCGATAAAAACAGTGAGATAAAAAGTGCAGTTCAGCCCGACTCGCAACATGGAGCTCTGATGATTTCTCAAAAGGAACCAAAGCGAAACAGAGCCCGGATCATCTTGGAGACCATCGTGATCGTGGCCATAGGCTTCATGGCTTATTCGATGTATGCCAAAATCAGCAACTTGGAACAAGAGTTGAGCTACGTGAAACAAAACTATCAGAATTTTGTCCAATTGTCTGAATCCAACCTCAACAATATGTTGGCTTTGGTCCAAGAGAAAATCATCTCAGCATCGGAATTGCTGACGGATTACTCCAAAGTGGTCGAGTCCATCGATATGAAAGCCAAAGTCATTACTTATCGCATCCAGTTCATGGCCAAAGATGAAACCAATCTGAAATCGATCGTGTTTTCTGCCTTGCCAGACATTGGAAGTCCCATCAGTCTGGAAGCAACCAGTGTCGGAAACGGGATCTATTCCGTGTTATTGCCGCTTGACATGAACCAAGAAAGTTATCTCGTCACGGCCCGTTTCAACACGACCCAAGGCGCGAAGAATCAAAGCTTAGGGACTTTTACCGGATATGATTTGATCCATCCAGATGTCAGTATATATGTGAACGGATGGACCATTGAAGGAAATCAAAATCAAGTGAAGCTGGACACACTGTATCTTGATTTTCTAAACCTGGCTTTCTATAAAGGAGAGATGCTGCTTAAGGGAAACATGATGCTTCAGATCCGGGATGAGGACAATGTCTTGATCAGCGAAACAGTAATCGATCTGAAATCCAAGGTTGAACCCATGGAATCTCAGGAACTTGAGACCTATAGTTCAGCCGGTTTTCCACTCACCATGCCTAATAAACAGGCCACTTTGACCCTCAACAAAACCTACACGTTCTCAATCTCATATACAGACCTTGATCAAGCAGAAACCATCCTTCCCATAGGAACCGTGAATTTCAATGGAACCAACGGAAACATCTCAGAAATCATACGAACCGGCAATGCCCATTGAAGTGATTTACCCTAAGAACCCAAAAAGTCTGCAAGATGCAGACTTTTTATGTGAAGGGTCAGCGTTGACGCTTTCTTGTTGTTTATGATCTCAAGCTTTATGAGGTTTTGTTTGAGTTCAGGCATAAAAGTCGGTACAATAGGAACAACGAGGTATACAATGAAAAATCCAAGTTTAGTAATTCTGGCAGCCGGTATGGGCAGCCGATACGGCGGGCTCAAACAAATCGATACGGTAGGCAACAACGGAGAATCCATCATCGATTTCTCGATCTATGATGCGATCCAGGCCGGGTTCAAGAAAGTCTATCTGATCATCCGTAAGGAACATGAAACCGCCTTTAGAAAAGCCCTGGTCAATCAGGTCAGCCGCTTTGTCGAAGTAGAGTTCATCTATCAGGATCTCAACGAATTACCGCAAGGGTTCAGTGCGCCTGAAGGCCGTGAAAAGCCGTGGGGAACGACCCATGCCTTATGGGTTTGCCGTCATCAGGTCAAAGAACCTTTTATGATCTGTAATGCGGATGATTATTACGGTAAAGATGCCTTTAAAAAAATGTTTGATTTCTTGACCCATGAGATCAAAGATGATGTGTACTGTATGGTCGCTTACCGCTTGGCCAAGACCCTTTCGGATTCCGGGACAGTCAGCCGCGGGGTCTGTGAAGTCAAAGACCAGTTGTTGGTCAATGTGCTGGAACACGCCAAAATCAAACGTGACGGCCAAAGGATCCTCAGCGGCAGCGATGAACAGGGATGGAACGACTTGGATCAAAACGCCTTGGTCTCGATGAATTTCTGGGGCTTTACGCCCAAGATCTTCGATTTGGCCGAAAAACAATTCATCGGTTATCTCAACCGTGCTTTGGCTGACAATCCGATGAAGTGCGAACATGTCATTCCGACGATGATCGGAGAGACGCTCAAAGACAAAACCTATACGATCAAAGTCATGCCTTCCGAAAACGAATGGTTCGGTGTGACTTATCACGAAGACAAACCGTTTGTGGTTGAACAGTTTCTGAAATACAAGGCCGAAGGATTATATCCCTTCGATTTGTGGGCAAAATGAAAAAAGAAGGATGAGCGATCATCCTTCTTTTATTTGAACAGGTTTTTAAACAAGTCGATCGAGTAGACGATGGATCCGAAGCTCGCAAAGATGTTGGCCATCATGACCACCAGCAAGATTCTCAGGACTCGGTTTTTCCACCAGCCTTTGAATTTCATCGCATCATCCTGCAGATTCATGAAGTCGGTGACTTTGGGTTTGCGCATGTAGGCTTCTGCCAATCCGGCAAACCAGCCGGTCGCCAAGACTGGAGACAAGATCCCGATCGGGGCAGCCACAAAGGCTGTCAGGATCGATACCGGATGACCAAAGGCCAATAGGGTGCCTAAAGCAGCCAAGGATCCGTTGAAGACGATGAAGCGCAAGACGGTGCTGAGTGCCATGTTTGGGCTCATCAGGACCGTGATCCCGATCAAAGCCACGATCGCGGCCGGAAAGACATAAGTCAGATATTTGGAGGCTTTACTGGGAGCCGGAACGCTCATCAGATTCTGGATCGTCAGGGTCGAATCGTTGAGATGCGCACTGATGCCGGCGACATGGGCTGCCCCAACGATGGCAACGACGTTGGTTCCTGAGGCGTGACTGAGTTTATAAGCCATGATGCGGTCACGTTCGAAGATCAAGGTCTCAGCGACTTTGGGAAATTTCGTACTGATTTCTGACAAGGCTGCCTGAAGCATGTCTTGTTCTTTCAGTTTCTCCAGATCCTCTTCAGTGAGTTTTTCATCGGTAAAGACCGAGGCAATCAATTGAGTCAGCATGCTTATTTTATCGAAGAAATTAAGGGATCGCCAGATACGCTGAAAGGTCACGGTGACACTGCGGTCGATCTTCAGAAGGGAGATGTTATTGGCTTGGGCATATTCAATCGCGGTGATCATTTCCTGACCGACATTGATCTGATTGGCCTTGGCCAAGCGTTTCTGATAAGAGGCCAAGATCAGCTGAGCCATGAGCAAGCCGGTCTTTTTTTGTTTGATGAGTTGAATCAGGTCGGTGTTTTGCCAGGCTTTGTCCTGATTGAGGCCTTTGAAGCGTTCTTCATCGAGTTCGATGGCGATCGCATCGAAGTGCGAGGTACTCAACGTGTCCAACACTTCCTGGGCAGACTGATGAGAAACATGGGCCGTACCGATCAGGGTGACGGTTTTGTTTTCGAGTTGAATGGTGGTGATCATTGTCTCATTGTATCACACAAATCTGGTGAACTTTCTCACACAATTTCACAAGGTTGGAATTATCACATAATTCAATGTATGTTATAATGTTTGAGACTAAGGAGGGTTTGATCATGTTCAGTTATAACACCATACAAACCATCGTCCAGCTGTTCAGAATGATATTTGATATCCTCATCTTATGGATATTGTTATATTACGGTGTCAAAATTGTAAGAAACAATGCCAGAACGTCGCAGATATTCAAAGGCATTGTTTTTATTCTCGTTTTACGGGCTGCGGCAGATTTCTTCGGCTTTACAGCGGTCAGTTGGCTGGCAACGCTCTTGGTGACTTGGGGTCCTTTGGCCATCATCATCATCTTCCAGCCTGAGATCCGTTCCTTATTGGAACGACTCGGCAAAACCACCGTCTTTTCGCGCTTATCGACCTTATCCGGCAACGAGCGCCAGCGTTTGGTGGATGCCTTGGTGGATGCCACCGCGGACTTATCGACCGATCGTATCGGTGCCTTGATCACGATCGAACAAGGCCATTCTCTCAACAATTATATCGCGACCGGAACTCAGATGAATTCCTTGGTTTCTGCTGACCTGATCGAGTCCATTTTCGTCCCGACGACGCCGCTTCATGACGGCGCCATCATCATTCAAGGGGACCGCATTGCCTGTGCTTCAGCCTATTTCCCGCCGACCACAATCGATCTGCCTTCCAAGATCGGCGCTCGTCACAGAGCGGCCATCGGAATCAGTGAAATCACCGATTCGATCACCATCGTCGTCAGTGAAAAAAGCGGACGCATTTCGATTGCCGAAAAAGGCGAACTCATCTCGATCACGCACGCCGAACTCAGAGAATATCTGGAAAAAGCCATCATCCAGGATATGCCTGAAGTCGATCATACCACGACCATGAAAACCAAATCGACCCTGACCATTTTACCGATCAGTGAAGACAAGAAAACGAGTTTCATGAAACGAATCAAACGTAAAGCGACGCCGGTAAAAACCAGCGAACCTGAAATCGTCAAAACACCGGATTCGGACGAGTTGCCTCAACTCGATCTGGAATACAGCGTTTCCGATAAGTCGTTGTTGGATGACGAACCCAAAGAAAATGACCAGGAGGTGAAATAGCATGACCAACAAGCAAAAAAACCAGTCCTATAAAGGACAGGAAAAACTTGAGTTAGCCAAGCAGATCGCCAACCAAAGCAAAAAAGTCGTTCATACATATACCGTCATCGAACAACTCATCTTACGTCTGTTGAAATTCATCAGTGTCTGGTTTGATAAGCTCTTATACAGCCAAAAGACCAGTAAACTGGTTTCCTTGATTCTGGCCATCATTTTATATACGGCCATCAGTTTCAATCTGGGTGAATCCGTCTTGAACAACCCAATCCAATCGGGCCGCAAGATCGATTCGATCCCGGTCACCGTGGTCGCCAATGCGGAGATCTATGAGATTTCCGGCTTGCCTTCCGCTGTCTCTGCCAACGTCATCGGGGATCTATCCGATATCTCGCTGATGCTGACGCAAAAAGCTTACTCAGTCGTTGCGGATCTTTCCGGTTTATTGGAAGGGACCCATGAAATCACCTTGACTCCCAAAGACTTCTCCAGCCGTCTGGATGTCGTGCTTTCACAGACCACCGCCGTCGTTACCATCAAAAAGAAGATCTCTGAACGTTTTGCTTTAAGTTATGACTTCGTCAACAAAGATCAGATGAACCAGGAATATGTCTTAGGGACACCGACCTTATCCGATCAGGAAGTCATCATCCGTGCTTCTCAGGATACCTTGGATAAGATCGGAATGGTCAAAGTGTTGATCGACGTTTCAAAAGTCACGGCCGATTTTACCAAACAAGGGACCGTCGTGGCTTATGATCAAAACGGACAACGTATGAATGTCGATATCTTGCCTTCCGTGGTCAATGCGACCGTGGGCGTTACTTCTCCCAATAAGACCGTACCTGTGTCGGTTTCGCCTGTCGGTGAGATTCCTAATGCCATGGCCATCGACAGCATCACCTATGATCATCAAACCATTACGATCTATGGCCAGGAAACGATCCTGGGATCGATCAATGCGGTCTTGATCCCGATCGATGCGACAACCCTGACCCAAGATACCAATTTGGTTGCGGATATCCCGCTGCCTTCAGGCGTCACCAAAACCTCGGTCAATGTCGTCAACATGCAGCTGACGCTGAAACCGGGCGTTGCTTTGGATGTGCCCAATGTCATCGTCGAATATGCCAACAATGTCAACGGGTACCGCTTTACGCTGGTCGATTTGGCCGATGTCTATACGACCGTTCATTTATTCGGGACCCAAACCAACGTTTCCGCAATTGCGACCCAAGACCTCTATGTTTATTTCGACATGAAAAACGTGGTCGTGGGTGAAAACGAAGTCCAACTGTATGTTGAAGGACCCAATCCCTTGGTCAAGTATACCTTGGTCAAATCCAAGATCAGAATCAAAGTCACTAAATAGGAGCGCCCATGGGACAATATTTCGGAACAGACGGCGTACGGGGCAAAGCCAACGTTACGCTTACTGTAGATATGGCATTTCAAATCGGACAAGCCTTAGGCGCGATCTATCCTAAGTCCAAGATCGTGGTCGGGATGGATACCCGTTTGAGTTCAGGCATGCTGAAGTATGCGCTGTGCTCAGGCTTGGCTGCCTCCAGTGCCAATGCCTATGATGTGGGGGTCGTACCGACACCCGCGATCGCATATCTGTGTTCAAAAGAAGACTTTGTGGCCGGGGTGATGATCTCAGCCAGTCATAATCCGTATTATGACAACGGCATCAAGATCTTCAATCATGCCGGAATCAAGATCGATGATTCGATCGAAAGCACCATTGAAAAGGTGCTCAATAAAGAAACGCATCTGATTTTAGCCAATGATACCGAGATCGGTCAGATCTTAGCGTATCCGCAAGGCTTGGATCATTATAAACACTATATCAAGTCGATCTATCCGATCGATCTGAAAGGGCTCAGGATCGCGGTGGATGCGGCCAATGGCTCTGCCAGCGTCACTGCCAAGGAAATCCTGGAAAGCCTCAACGCCAAAGTCATGATGATCCATGATGCGCCTAATGGCATCAACATCAATACCCATTGCGGATCGACTCATCCTGAGGAACTTCAAAAGTTTGTCCTGGACAATCACTGCGATGCAGGTTTGGCTTTTGACGGGGATGCGGACAGACTGATCGCCGTCGATGAAGCGGGCCAGCTGGTCGATGGGGATAAAACCATCTACATCTGCGGACTCAACATGAAGAAACACAAGACCCTGTCTCAGGACACCGTCGTGACCACTGTCATGGCCAACCTGGGACTGTATAAAGCGTTGGAAAGAGCCGGCATCAAGACGTCGCAGACGCAGGTCGGCGATAAGTATGTCTATGACCGGATGCTGAGTCAGGACCTTGCCTTGGGCGGAGAACAATCCGGTCACATCATCTTTAAACAATACCTCTCGACAGGAGACGGTCTGTTGACCGCGCTTAGCCTGTTGTCGATCATGGTCGAAGAAGGACAAAGCCTCTCAGACTTATCCAAAGACCTCATCATTTATCCTCAGACCCTGATCAACGTCAAAGTTCAGGATAAGAAAGCAGCCTTAAAGAACAGTAAACTTATGAAAATCATAGAAGATCTTGAAGTGTCCTTGGGCAATGACGGCCGTATCCTGGTTCGTCCTTCGGGAACGGAACCCTTGGTTCGCGTCATGGCAGAAGCCTCGACACAAGCCCTCTGCGACGATTTGGTCGGCCAGATCGTCCGTGTCATAGAAAGCGAGCGCCTATAATCATGAAACGGGTTATTTCGATCGTTGAAGATGAAAAAGACCTGAATGAACTGGTCAAGCGATATCTCGAAAAAGATGGGTATGACGTACGGTCACATCTGACCTACGAAAGTGCCAGTGCCCAGATCCACAATCCGGACATTCAACTGTGGATCTTAGACATCATGCTGGACAACCGCAGCGGATTTGAACTGATCGAAGAGATCAGAAAAGTCAATCCGACTGTACCGGTCATCTTTATGTCGGCCAGAGACAAAGAATTCGATCGCATCATCGGTTTGGAAAAAGGATCGGATGATTACATCACCAAGCCTTTTTCACCCAAGGAACTGGTCTTGCGCGTCAACAACATCATGCGCCGCGTCTATAAAGACGATGACCGCATCGAAGTCGACGGCTATGAGATCGATCTGGTCCAGCGCAAAGTGTATCAGCACGAAATCGAAATCGAACTCACCACCAAGGAATTCGATTTACTGATGATGTTTGTCCGCAATAAGACGATTGCTTTCTCGCGTGAACAGATTCTGGAACGGGTATGGGAAACCAACTATTTCGGATCCGATCGCGTCGTCGATGATACACTGAGAAGACTGCGCAAGAAACTCAAGGCCCTCAACATCCATACCATTTACGGTTACGGGTACAGGCTGGGTTGATGAAACGCTTTAAGACGTACGTTCAGAATATGAGTTTGACCCAACAGTTGGTCAGTTTGGTCCTGATCTCCATTTTCCTGTTTGGGTTTTTCTTATTGTCCTACATCTTTACCAACATCAACCACATCGCTCAAAATCAAATGTTTTCCCTGATCCACCGCTCTCAGGATGCGGTCATCGAGAACTTCTACAATTTCGCCTCATCGGAGACCATGTTTTCCAACAGTGATCCGACCGTGGTCCACTACATCATCTACACAGATGACAGCCAGGAGATCATGACCAATTCGGCGACTCAGATCGGCATCGACCTGTTCAGCGAATTTACCACCAGCATTTCTACCCAAGTTGCCAAGACCACCGATAATCTGTCCAATTTGTCTCAGCCCAATGTGGCCTATACGATCACCCACATCGGCAATGAGGTCTGGATCGTCAGCTTCATGGTGACCAACACGATGAATCAGTTCAAATCGACCCTGATCAATGAAGTCGTCAACATCATTCTGATCATGGTGGGTCTGATCTTCCTGTTTCTGATGGCTTGGGTCGGTTATCTGATCCACTCTTTGAAACAGATCGAAACCTACATCAACGACTATAAAAAGGGCGACAATGTCGAACTGGTCATCAACCGTAAGGATGAGATCGGTGAATTGGCCACGGCCATCGTGACCATGAACAAGGAACTCAAACGCCAGGAACTGCTTAAAGAAGAAATGGTCCACAACATCTCTCATGACCTCAAGACCCCGATCGCCACGATCAAATCCTACGGCGAATCGATCAAGGACGGGATTTATCCTTATGATACCCTGGAAGCGTCTGTCGATGTCATCATCGAGCATGCCTCCCGGCTGGAAAAGAAAGTCCACAGCCTGCTTCTGTTGAACCGGATGGAATACTTGATCCAAGACGGTAAACCCGGTAAGACCGACATGAAACTGGTGGTCGAAAAGGCCATCCGTTCCGTCAAGGTCCTCAAACCGGACATCAAACTGATCACCGATCTGACCTCGTGTTCTTATGTGGGCTCAGAAGAACCTTGGCGCGTCGTCGTCGAAAACTTGTTGGATAACGCGTTGCGATATGCGAAGACACGGGTTGAGATCAGACTGACCAAAGATGAATTATCGGTCTATAACGATGGGATCAAGATCCCCGAGAACCGGATGACTCAGCTCTTTAAACCTTATGAAAGAGGCTCGGGCGGACAGTTCGGTTTGGGTCTGTCGATCGTTCATCGGGTCATCACAGCCTACGGTTACAGCATTCGCATCCACAACGAAGATGATGGGGTCACCTTCATCATTACCCCTGAAAACACCATGAAAGAGACCGAATTTTACAACTAATCGGTTATACTGAATAAGGAACCATGTCAAAACTACAAATCAACGGCGTCACCATTCACTATACTCAATCCGGCAAAGGACGCGATGTCGTCTGTCTGCACGGATGGGGTCAAAACACCGAGATGTTTCAAGCCACTCAGGACTTTTTGAGTCCCTGGTTCAGAGTCACTTTGTTTGATTTCCCGGGGTTTGGTGAAAGCGGACTGATGAGCAGTCCCTGGGGCGTTGAAGAATACACCTTGAATTTCAAGGTCTTTTGTGACCGTCTGGGCATCGTCGAACCCATCTTGATCGCCCACTCCTTCGGAGCCAGAGTCGCCTTGATGTATGCGGCCAAATACAAAGTCCATAAACTGATCCTGACTGGAGCAGCCGGTCTTAAACCCAAACGAGGCCCGGATTATTATCTTCGGGTAGCCTTCTATAAAACAGCCAAACAGCTGTTTAAACTGAAACCCTTGGTCAAACACAAAGAAAAAATGGCGGCCTTCTTCGGAAGCAGCGATTACAAGAATACGGAAGGGGTCGTACGCCAGTCCTTTGTCAAAATCGTCAATTCGGATCTGCGCAGACTCTTGCCGAACATCACTGTCCCCACCTTGTTGGTGTGGGGTGAGCTGGATGATGCGACACCCTTATGGATGGCCAAAGTCATGGAGAAAGAAATGAAAGATGCCGGCTTGGTGATCTTTGAGAAAGACGGACATTATGCTTACCATAATCAATCCGACCGTTTCCATAAGATCGTAGGCGTCTTCTTAGAAAAGGATAAGACTGTATGATTGAGATCATGACCACCCTGATACGTCCCTTACTGTTTATCGGACTGTGTCTGATGTTTTATGTGCCGGGCAAGCATGCCTTGCATATGTATCAGCAAAACCGCTATGAACTGGGTCGCTACCTGCAGTGGTTCAGTGCCTCGCTGAGAACCTCGATCTTTGGGATCGGACGTTCACTGATCGTGGGGCTGATTTTAAGTCTCATCATCACCTTTTTTGAATTGCCCGGTCAGCTTTTGACTTTAGGCCTGGTCTATCTCTTTGCGATCTTTTCGATCCGGCAGGAAAAACACAAACCCTACATCAAACCGCTTCATGTGACCGCTCGGGTCAAGCGACAAATCGTGCTCATGGTCATTTTGACCTTGGTGCTGGTGTATTTCATGGTTGCCCATTACAGTTTGTCACCCTTGCCTTTGTTGGCGCTGATGTATGAAAACAGCATCGTCCATCTGATTCTGATCCTGATGGCCATCATCACCGAACCGATCGAACGCCTGGTCAAGAACTTCTATATTCTGCTGGCCAAACAAGAACTGAAGAAACATCCTAAACTGATCAAGATCGGCATCACCGGCAGTTACGGAAAGACCAGTTCCAAAAACATCCTGGATGAGATCCTTTCCGAAGAGTACTATGTCTTGTCTACGCCTGCTTCCTTCAATACCCCGATGGGCATCACCATCACGATCCGTCAACAACTTAAAAATCTGCATCAAGTCTTCATCGTCGAAATGGGTGCGGATAAAGTCGGGGAGATCAATTACCTGACCAAGTTTGTCAAACCGCAATACGGCATCGTGACTTCGATCGGTCCTCAGCATCTGGCCACCTTCAAATCCATCAACAACATCATCAAAGAAAAAATGAAGATGATCGAAAACCTGCCTTCTGATGGGGTAGGGGTCCTTAACATGGACAACGAATACATCCGTAACTATAAGATCCAAAACAGCTGTAAGATCATCACGGTCGGGATCGATTCGACCGATGTCGATTTCAGGGCCATCAACATCACCTATACCACCGAAGGGTCTGAATTCAGTATCCAGTCGTCAGACCGTCTGGTTCACTTCAAGACGCGTCTTTTGGGCAAGCATAATGTCTCCAACATCCTGGTCGCCGTCGCGGTAGGCCGGGCTTTGGATCTGCCCTGGGAAAAGCTGCAGAAAGCCGTCGCCAACGTCAACTACATCGAACATCGCTTACAGCTCAAGAAGATCAACGGGCTGACCTTCATCGACAATGCCTTCAACTCCAATCCGGAAGGATCCAGGATGTCTTTGGAAGTCCTGAAGATGATGCCGGGCAAACGCTACATCATTACCCCGGGCATGATCGATCTGGGCGTCAAACAGAAGATGTACAATTCCGAATTCGGAAGAACAATGAAGGGCTGTGCCGATGTGGTCATCCTGATCGGGAAGAATCAAACCAAGCCCATCTATGACGGCTTGAAAGAATCCGGCTTCGATATGGACAAAGTCTTTGTCTTTACCACCGTCAAGGAAGCCTTTGCCTATGTCGGGAAACACGCCTCTTCGAAAGATACCATCCTGCTTGAGAATGACTTGCCGGATGCGTTTAGCCGTTAGTATGCGCTGGAATGAATTTTTGGCCAAGGTCTTGGCCATCAGCCGGATCGGTCTCAAGTTTTCCAAAGACCCCTATGCCTTAGAGAACTATGAAGAACTTCATGACTTGGCCTTAAGGCAACTCAATGAACTTCATGAGACTCCCAATGCCTCTTTGCCGTATCAGCGCGATATTTATCCGACCCCCAACATCTCAGTCAGGGTCTTGATCCTCAACGATCAAAACGAGCTCCTGATGGGTCAGGAAGTCAGTGACGGGGCGTATGCGGTACCGGGAGGCTGGTGTGATGTCTTTGAATCAGCCAGCGAGAACGCCCGCAAAGAGGTCCTGCAGGAAACCGGCTTAAGTGTTAAAATAGATAAGGTCCTGTGTATCCTGAGACGGGAACTGTATCGGGAATATGCCTCGATGATCAGTGAATACGTCATCTATTTCAGTGCTACCGTGTTGTCGGGAACACTGAACGTCAATCATGAGATCATGAGCCTGGATTATTTCCCGATCGATCACTTGCCTCCGCTGAGTCGCAAGATGACTGAAACCGAACTCAGAAAAGCCTTGGATGTCGTACTCAACAAGACCGATGTGGTCTTTGATTAAAGGAGAAGTTATGTTGAAAGTAGCCGTACTCTTTGGCGGAGATTCCGTCGAACATGAAGTCAGTATCATTTCAGCCCTGCAAGCCATGGCTGCTTTGGATGACGCCAAATACAAAATCATCCCGATCTATCTGGCCAAAAACCACAAGTTTTACTCGGCTGCAGCACTGAAACACATCACGACCTATAAAGATCTGGATCAGCTTGAGAAAAATGTCACTCAGGTCTCCTTGGTCAAAGAAAACCAGAAATACTTTTTAAAGCCCTTGGCCCGTTTTAAACAAAAGCAGGAAATCGATCTGGTCATCCCGGTCGTTCATGGGACGCATTGTGAAGACGGCTCCATTGCCGGCTTCTTAGAAACGCTGGGGATCCCTTACAGCGGCTGCGATGTCTTGGGCGGGGCCGTCGGACAAGACAAAGTCGTCATGAAACAGATCCTGCAAGATGCCAAATTGCCGATCGTGGATTGGTTGTGGTTCTATGCGTATGAATTTGAACAGGATCAAGCAAGCTGGCTCAAAAAAGTCTTGAAACTGGGCTATCCTGTGGTCGTCAAACCGGCCAACCTGGGTTCCAGTGTCGGGATCAGCGTGGCTCATGATGAAAAAGAGTTCCTGGAAGCCATCGCCACGGCTTCTCAATACGATGTCAAGATCGCCGTCGAAAAAGCCGTCACCCACCTCAGAGAACTGAATTGCTCGGTCTTGGGTTACTATGATAAAAAAGAAGCGTCCGTTTTGGAAGAAGTCATGAAAGAAGATACGATCCTGTCTTACGACAACAAATACAAAGGCAGCTCCAAAGCCAAAGGCATGGCTTCTGCCACGCGTCAGTGTCCGGCCAAGGTCTCAATAGCCTTGACCAAAGAAGTCCAAGGCTACGCCTTGGAAACCTTCAAGGTGCTGGGTGCCGCAGGGGTTTGCCGTATCGACTTCTTATTGGATGATGAAACCAAAAAAGTCTATGTCAATGAGATCAATACGATCCCGGGATCGCTGTCATTCTATCTGTGGGAAGCCACAGGAAAGCCTTTCCCCAAGCTGATGGATGAACTGGTCGATATCGCCATCAAACGTACCCGTCAAAGAAACAAGATGATTTTCTCTTATTCAACCAACATCTTATCCAACTATAAATCCGGCGGAAGCAAAGGATCCAAAACAAAAACGAGTCGATGACTCGTTTTCTTTTTACTCAGATGAATTGGGCTACCAGCAAAGCCACCGTACAGGCCATGATCAGAACGACAGTGACCGTGGAAATGATGTTTTGAAGTTTGTTGTTGGTGTGTTTGCCCATGATGCGTTTGTCATTGACCAACAGGATCATGAAGATGATGATGACCGGGGTCAAGAATCCGGCGATTTGCTGGGTACTCAGGATCAAATTCATCAGGTTGAGTCCGGGAATCAAGACCAAAGCAGCCGAGAGCACGATGATGAAGGTATAGATCCCAAAGAACACCGGGGCTTCTTTGAATTCGTAATCGACCCCGCTTTCCCATCCGAAGGCTTCCGTGATCGCATAAGAAGTCGACAAGGGAATGATGGCGGCAGCCAAGACGGAAGCGCCAAACAAGCCGGCTCCAAACAGGATAAAGGCATTGTCTCCGGCCAAGGGTTTTAAGGCCATGGCGGCTTCTGCTGCCGTGGAGATGTGAGTTCCGACCGCATAGAGGGTCGCTGCTGTACAGACGATGATGAAGAACTGAACGACATTGGACCATAAGGAACTCAGATAGACATCCATCTGTTCATACTTATAGTCTTTCAAGCCCAGCTTTTTATCGACGATGGCGGCTTGTAGATAAAACTGCATATAAGGGGTGATCGTGGTCCCGATCATCCCGATGAAGGTCAGGATAAAGCCGGTATTCATATCGAAGGTCGGCGTGACCGCGCTTAGGGCAACTTGTCCCCATTCGGGCTGAGGTTTGACCATGAAGGCTGCAAAGATATACCCAAAGAACACAAAGGTAAACAGCATCAGAACTTTTTCAACTCGGACATAAGAGCCTTTGGTGACCAAGATCCAGATGAACAGGGCAACCAAAGGGACCGAGATATACTTACTGACCCCAAAGAGTTCCATAGATGCCGCGACTCCGGCGAAATCGCCCAAGACGACTCCGAAGTTGGCCACAAACAAGACGATCATCGCAAATAAGGTCAGTTTGACCCCAAACTTTTCGCGGATCAGATCCGAGAGGCCTTTACCGGTGACCACGGCCATACGGGCATTCATTTCCTGAATGACAGCCAAGCCGACGGTGATCAGGGTCAAGCCCCACAACATCTTATAGCCGTAATTGGCTCCGACCGTGGCGTAGGTCGCGATCCCGCCGGCATCATTGCCGGCACTGGCGGTAATCAATCCGGGTCCAATGATCCCAAAGATATAGATCAGTTTACGCCATCTTTTTTTAAGTTTATCTTTCATACGTCCACCTTCTTCAAGCGGATGTATTCGTACACGATGTCCATCAGCGAGACGATGCCAATCAGTTCTTCATTTTCATCGATGACGGGTAAGATCATCAGGTTATACTTCTGCATCTGTTCCATGGCTTCTTCGATCTTGTCGGTGTCTTTCAAGATGACCAGATCGGTCTTCATCAAAGAACGCAGGACCCGGTTTGATTTCGCATGGATCAGATCGATCAGGGAAATGACCCCGACCAGTCTTTTGTCATCGGTCACATAGACAAAGTTGGTGATGTCTTCTTCAGGACGTTCATGACGCAATTGAGTCAAAACGCTTTTGACGTTGTCATCCTTGTCAAAGGACATCATGTCGGTCATCATCAAGGACCCGACTGTACGATCATCGTATTCCATGAGTTCGCGAATCTCTTCGGAGATGTGTTCTTCCATTTCGATCAAAAGCTTTTCAGCAGTTTGATCGGTGACTTCTTCCAGGATATCGGCAACTTCATCTTGAGGCATCAGCTCCAAGACATCAGCCGCCTGTTCGATCGGCAGTTGTTCCAACAAGGAAATCTGGACGTCGGATTCGACTTCTTCCAAAACATCGGCAGCCTGTTCAGTATCCAAACTTTTAAAGACATCGATCTGGGCTTCTCTGTCCAGATCTTCGATGATGTCGGCGATGTCGGCCGCATGCAGGGTCGTCAGCTTCGTATAGGGTTGAGTCAGTTGCAGATTATCGCGGTTGGAGATCAAGGGCTGTACTTCGTCCCAGACGACCAGCTTGTTGTGGAATTCGGTCCTGAATAAATTGGTCAAGGTAATGCCCAGGTATTCTAGGCCTAAACGACGGATCAAGCCGCGCAGTCCGATGTCGGCGGCGATGACGGTCCAGTTCTGATTGATGAGTCCGATCCGGATGTCATTGACCCGTTCCACTTTACGGCCGTTGATGTCGATGATCTGACGATCCAGGATGTCCTTGGCCAAGAAGATGGCATTTTCAGGCGGGGAAGTGAAGGTGATCTGCTGGGAGCCCAGTTTCAATAAAAATGCGTTGGAATTGGTTTTGTAGATCTCTAAGGATTCACAGTTGATGTAAAAAAGACGCTTGCCGCTTTTGACTTCAATGGCGGTCAAGGTTGGTTTGATCCCTCTGGAATCGATCAAAACGTCATTGAGGTTACCAATGACGGAATCGTCCATATTGTGGATGTCTTTGTGAAGGATCTTGCTGAAGAATAAGTTGTTGCTAAGGGTCACATTTCTACTCCTCTCAATAAGTGAGAGGAGCGTTAAGGATCCTCTCTACAGATGTGTGATTCAGTTTTAAAAGCTGGGTTCTATGCGGGTCACTGTCCATAAAAAGGCTCCTTTCATTTGTACTCATTATAACTTTTAAACCTTCACTAAACAACCTTGAATTCAACATGTTTCACTGGATGGGCAGGTGTGCTATAATTTATGCACATCCTGGGAGAACACCATGCCTAACACAAAAAAAACAGCTGAATACGGCCAAATCGCCTCATTGTTGCCTACCCCGCATAATAAAGCCCGAATGGGTCAAATTGCCTCGACGGTTTTGATGCCTGGAGATCCTTTACGCGCCAAAATGCTGGCAGATACCTATTTGACCGATGTCGTCCAATTCAATGATGTCCGCAATATGTTTGGTTATACCGGCTATTATAAGGGGAAACGCATCTCTGTCATGGGTTCAGGCATGGGGATGCCTTCGATCGGGATCTACAGTTATGAACTGTATTCCAGATACGATGTCAACCGGATCATCCGGATCGGATCTTGCGGATCGTATCATGCGGATGCGAAAGTCTATGATGTCGTGTTGGCGACCAGCGCTTACAGCGATTCAACCTATGCGAATTGTGCTTTCGGCTATGATGAAAACCATCAGTATCCGACGCCGGCCCTCAATAAGGCTTTGGAGAAAGCAGCTGAAGACTTGAATATTCCGCTGACCAAAGGCGCCATTCATTCTTCCGATGTTTTCTATTACGATCCATCCATCAACATGGGCGAAACCATCAAGAAACATCATCTGTTGGCTGTCGAAATGGAATCCTTTGCCTTGTTTGCGAATGCACGTTATCTTAAGAAAGAAGCCGCCTGCTTACTGACGGTCTCCGATTCCTTGGTCACTCATGAAGTCACGACCCCTGAAGAAAGACAGAACTCATTCACCAAGATGATGGACATTGCGCTTCAGATCGCGTTGGAGGACTGATGAAAGTCATCCTCTTTGTCCGGAACTTGAATACCGAAGACCAGGCTGAAAAGCTGAGATCCGCCTTGGAGGATACCCGTCTGGTTTTTAGCGTCAAACCCAAAGATCACATCGTGGTCGTCGAAGGGGATGCCGATGCGGTCTACACCGCCAAAGTCACGATTCGTGAATGCGGATTCGTCATCGAATAAAACGAAGTGCTCTTTTTAACACAAACCACTTGAAAAAGAATCGCTAAATGTGATAACATAGAAAAGCGCTGTAAGGTGGCCTTGCGGAAGTACTCAAGCGGCTGAAGAGGTGCCCCTGCTAAGGGCATAGGTCGGATTAAACTGACGCGAGGGTTCAAATCCCTCCTTCCGCGCCATATTGTGCTTAGATTACGATTACTGGTCCAGTGGTGTAGCGGTTAACATGCCTCCCTGTCACGGAGGAGACCGCGGGTTCGAATCCCGTCTGGACCGCCATTATTGCAGGTGTAGTTCAATGGTAGAACGCGACCTTGCCAAGGTCGACACGGGGGTTCGATTCCCCTCACCTGCTCCATTTAAAAACTAAAAATCTCGGTTGAGATTTTTTTGTTGTTTATGGTAAAATGAATAGGCAATGCAGGTGTAGTTCAATGGTAGAACGCGACCTTCCCAAGGTCGATACGGGGGTTCGATTCCCCTCACCTGCTCCATGAGTCTGTTTTAGCCCGATCACGGGCTTTTATTTTGCTTTTTCCAAGCGTAACCCTTACATTAGTGATATCAAGTTGTGTACGAATAAAGGAGACTCTATGATTGCTGAATTCAAAGACTATCTGGAAAGCATACCCGATCTTGCTCAACGCGAAAGAACGGAAGACGTATTAAACTGGATCCGGAGGAAGTATCCAGAATTGAGTCCGCGCATTGCCTGGAATCAACCCATGTTTACCGATCACGGGACTTTCATCATCGGGTTCAGTATTTCAAAACATCATTTGGCTTGTACTCCGGAGATGACCGGGATCACCCATTTCTCTGAAGCCATCAAGAAGGCAGGGTATGACCATACGATGATGTTGATGAAGTTTCCGTGGAACAAACCCATCGATTATGAGCTCTTGGCCAAGATGATCGAATTCAACATCATCGAGAAGGCCGATTGTCAGACCTTTTGGAGAAAATAGAAACCAACAAAAAAGTCCGAAAGGACTTTTAAAATCTTGTTGAGCATATATAATATGGATATATATACCATGTGTTAAACTCTTATCTAGTGTGGTGGTCAAACGCCATCAAACTCAGAGGTCCTATGCAAAAGCACATCCAAGCCAGTGAGACACTTCGACAGGAAGTCCGTCATCATCTCAAAGCGTATAATTCCAAATTCAAGGAAATCCAAGAGGACATCAGTATCGTCTTTGATGAACGGGATGCCAAAGGGAATCTTTTGGGCGGTATTGCCTGTACGATCGTTGGTCAGTGGCTGGAGATCGACTATATGTGGGTCGATGCGAGCCAACGCTATAAAGGCTTGGGATCACAACTGCTGATCGAAGCGGAAGCCATTCGCAGAGGCTGTAAACACGCCGTGCTGTTTACCTACAGTTTTCAAGCTAGGCCTTTCTATGAAAAACACGGCTATGAACTGGCCTACGTTCAACGTCACTATCCCATCGTCAACGTCAAATACCACATGATCAAAAACCTGTAAAGTCCGAAAGGACTTTTTTGTTTACAGGATCTTCTCCATGCGCAGGTCATCGCGCCATTGACCATTGGAAAAGGTCATATGCGGAGTTCTGGCAAATTGGGTATAGCCCATCTTATGATACAACGATTGGGCTTTGAGGTTATTTTCAAAGACGCCCAATTCGATCCGTTTGAAACCCAGTTGGCGGCAAGTCTCCTCCATATAAGCCATGGCTAATTTCGAGATGCCTTTTCCCCAATACGCTTTCTCACCGATGTCGATCGAAATCCAAGCCGTGTCTTCTTTAGGGCCAAGCAGCCAATGAAAGTTGCGCGTGATCGAAAACTCTCCGATCGCAAAGTCATCATCCAAGATCAGATAACGCATGGTATCGGGGTTGGGGACATCCTGATGTAGGACGTCATTGGCGGTGTAGTGATGAGGCTCGCTTTCAGTAAAGGTCGGATGACAGAAAGGCCCGATTTCCGGATCGTTGTACCAGGAGGCCAGTTGCTGAGCCAAGGCTTCGGTCATCACGAAGGGTTCAAAATGGATGTTCATAAAGATCTCTTTTCTGGATTAATTTTAGCACTAAACGGCTTTCAATGGCGTCACACTAGACCGTAACCATAATTTATCTTATGATGGATGCGTAAAGGAGACTGCCATGTCCTCTCTCATTGAAAAATTTAAACTCAACACCTACAAAACCTTACCGATCCTGAATCTGCCGCCTTATCTCAAAGACGAACTGAGCTCGATCGCGGTGACTCCGCTCTTGCCTAAACAAGCCGCGATCCTGGTCTTTACCACCTCCAACGAAGATTTCTTCAAGACCTTGGAAAGTCTGGTCCAACAGGATGTGCTTGAAGACAAAGGAGTCCTTCTGATCTGTTATCCCAAAAAGGGCAATCCGACCTATCCCTCGTTTGTCCATCGGGATGAGATCTTCGTGAAGGTCGGGATGAACAATGATGGCTTCATTTATGGCTCTGCCTATATGTTTAACCGCATGTTGGGTTTTGATGATAACTTTACCTTGCTGGAAGTCAAAAAGCTGCTCAACTTCAAACCGGGCAGTCGTCCGTCTCAATCCGGTGCCGATTTCGTCAAATATATTCCGGATATTGAAACGATGCTCAAGGATGAACCTGAAGCCTTGAAATTCTATCAGAGCCTGACGCCGGGTTACCGCAAGGATTGGGCTGTTCATGTTTTCTCGACCGAAAACCAGGAGACCAGAACCAAACGCATCGCTGAAATGATCAAACTCTTGAAAGAAGGTCATAAAAACATGACCTTGTACCGTCAGTCACTCAAGAAGTAAAGCGTCAAAGAATGGACTTTAGGAAGACGATGGTATACTAAAAGTAACCTAGGAGGTTAACTCATGAAAAAAGAATTGGTTGAACTGATCACCGATCAGATCAATTACGAACTCGAATCAGCTTACCTCTATCTCTCAATGTCGACCTGGTTTGCGGACAACGGCTATCCGGGCAGTGCCAAGTGGATGGAAAAACAAGCCCACGAAGAAACCGAACACGCCATGAAGATGACGCATTACCTTCAAGAAGTCAATGTCCGGGTCTTGTTGAGACCGATCGCTGCAGTGGCCACCGATTTCCCGGGATTCATGGATGTCTTCAAACTGTCACTGGATCATGAACAAAAAGTCACAGCACGAATCCACAAGATCTATGAAGCGGCTTTGGAAGCCAAAGACCATGCCTTAGCCGGTTTGTTCCAATACTTCGTCAAGGAACAGGTCGAAGAAGAAGCCAATCTGGTCAACATCATTACCCGTTTGGAGAAAGTTCCGACCCCCATCGGCATCATGATGATGGACGATCGTTTGGGCAATCGCGCTTAACCCTAAACACCTCTTAACGAGGTGTTTTTTTTAATCGAAAATGAATTCAAAGGACTTGAAATTTAGAAAAATTGTGCTATTTTTTGGTTAGGGAAAGACGAACAGTCTTCAGGAGGTATACCCATGCGCAACAGTGTGATGCGTAGACCCGATCCCTTCAGTCTGGAAGCGTTTTTCGATGATGATCTGTTTTGGCCGAAACGAATGCATGAACGTTTGGACATCTACAAGGAAGGCGATGCGATGCATGTGGAAGTCGAGTTGCCCGGCTACAAGAAAGAAGAAATCAGCCTGGATTTCAACCAAGACATCCTGACCATCAAAGCCCAACACCAGGAAGACAAGAAAGAAGAAAACAAACACTACGTCATGCGTTCCAGATCGTTTGAAAGCTATCAGCGCCAACTCCATCTCGAAAACATCGATTCCAAGGCCATTGAAGCCAGCTATGAAGACGGGATCCTCAAGGTCAAACTGCCGATGCTTGCCCTAGAGCATCAAGAAGTTAAGAAAATAGAAGTGAAGTAAAAGCTTGCGCCAATGCGCAAGCTTTTTTATCTGATGGTATAATAAGAGTCATAAACCAAGAAGAGGATCCTATGGCCATAGAAGCAGCAATCGAGCATTTAAAAGAATTCGACGCAGAATCGCGTGTCCGCGTTTTTGACGTCTCCAGCGCCACTGTAGAACTGGCCGCCTTAGCGCTAGGCGTAGCGCCACAACGCATCGCCAAGACTTTGGCTTTCCGTTCCAATGAGGGACCCTTACTGGTGGTCGCCGCCGGAGATGCGAAAGTCGACAACGCCAAATTCAAAGCCCAATTCGGGATGAAAGCACGAATGCTGAATCCGGAAGAAACGCTGGATCAGGTCGGTCACGGGGTCGGAGGGGTTTGTCCTTTCGGGGTCAAGTCAGGCTGTATCATCGTCCTTGATGTGTCCTTACGGCGTTTTGAAACCGTCTTTCCGGCAGTCGGCAGTGCCAATTCTGCCATCGAACTCGACTTAAACGAGTTGGAACAATTCTCCAAGGCCCAATCCTGGGTCGATGTCTGTAAAACCAAAAGTGACCAGGAGGTCCAAGATGAGTGAATCCAGATTAACCAAAGTCGGCATCGTCGGTATCGGCGGCATCGCCAAGAAAGCCTATCTTCCTGTACTGTGTAACTTGGAAGGGGTCGAGATCATTCCTTGTACGCGCAACGCCAACACCGTCAAAGAAGTGATGGCCCAGTACCATCTCAGAAGCGGCATGACCGATCTGAAGGAACTGATTGCCGAGAAACCGGACATGATCTTTCTGTGTTCAGCCACCGAAGCTCACTTTGAGCAAGCCAAACTGATCATTGAAGCCAAGATTCCCTTACACATCGATAAACCGGTGACCTTATCCTATCAGGAAACCAAAGCACTCGCCGAGTTGGCCAAACAAAACAACACCCGGGTCATGGTCGGATTCAACCGGCGCCATATCGCTTTCGTGAAAGAGATCGTTGAGCAGGGGATTCCTGATCTGATCTTCTTTCAAAAGAACCGCATCATCCCGCAAGGCGATGAAGTCCGTCATTTTATTTTCGATGACTACATCCATGTCATCGATACCTGTTTGTATCTCTTGGGAGAACCGCTGGTCAAAGTCGACGCCAAAGGCACCTTTAAAAACGGTAAGCTGACCATGGTGGTCACTCAGTTCCATGGCGCTCATGCGCTGGCCATCGGGGTCACCAATTATGACAACGGGACCGTCGAAGAAATCCTTGAAGTCATGCGTCCGGGAGAAAAGAAACGCATCCTGCAGATGGATGTCTTGGAAACCTACAGTGAAGATGTCATGAGGATCAAGACCCGTTCGGCTTGGCAGCCCACCCTAAACAAGCGCGGCTTTGAAGCCATGATCACCCATTTCATCAGTGCCGTCCAAAATGACAGCCCGTTTGATTTTCCGTTTGAAGTCAGCCTGAAGTCTCACGAAGTCGCTGAAACCATCGTCCAACAATTAGAAAGCCAGCTCTAGAATGCAGTAGTAAAGTAAAAGTAGACATTAAGAAAAGACAAGTTCTTTGATTAAAGTCTACTTTCTACATATTCTATAAACAGGAGGAGACGTATGGGAAGAAATAAAGGCGGAACAAACAAGAAATACAGTGTGGAAGACAAATTGAAGATAATAAATCGGTATTTAGATCAACATGAATCCCTAAGAGAACTCGGACGAGAGTTAGGAATCTCTCATCAGAATATCGGGAGATGGATCGTCCAATATGACAGGGACGGAGCAGAAGGACTGAAACCCAAGAAAAAAGGGAATCCTTATTCGGCTCTGCATACGAGTAAATCCTTGAGTGAGCTGGATCGATTAAGACTCGAAAACATGAAACTTAAGGTGGAGTTAGCGCGAGCAAAAAAAGGATACACAGTGAAAGGAGTGGGTTCAAAGAAGGAGTACGTCACTTTAAACGGCAAGAATATCAAATCACAGAAGAACTCGAATCAGAATTCGGAGTCAGTGAGTTATTGAGTTATCTCAATTTGAATCGGTCAGGGTACTATAAGTGGCTTAAGCGTAGAGAAACGCTTAATCAGTATGAGATGAATCGCCGTGATCTGACTTTACTTTTACAACAGGAACATAAGAAACACAAGAGTTATGGGTATCATCGCCTGGCAGCAGTGATCAAAAGCAACACAGGATGGGTATTCTCAGATCACCTGGCCCACGTGTGTGCGAAAACGGCGGGAATCAGATCCGCAGCAAAACACTATCACTATTTAAAAACCGGTGAAGAAAGCATAATCTATCCAAATCAGATCCAGGGCTGGTGGAACGCTTCAGAACCCTTAGAAATCGTCGTATCGGATATGACTGAACTTCGAAACAAGGGAACTAAATATGAGTGGACTTATGTCTTGGATACCTTCAACAATGAGATTATCGCTTCCGCATTATCTCCATATCGAGGTGATCCGAAGCCTTACTTCCAGTGTCTCGAGCAGTTGAAAGCCAAAATAAAAGGAGCAGAGAAGTCCACAGTTCTTCACACAGACCAAGGGACAGTCTACTCCAGCCGAGCTTTCACCCGAGCTCACCAAAATTATAACATACGCCGTTCGATGAGCCGAAGCGGAACACCGACCGATAATCCGATAATCGAAGCGATAAACGGTTGGGTAAAAGCAGAACTGTATTTAGATTTCAACATTCGACATACTGATCACTTCGAGAAAGTCATAACGGATTTTATTTTCTATTTCAACAACGATCGCCCAGCTTACGCTTTACAATACAAAACCCCAGTTCAATATAAGACTGACCTGGGGTTTACATAGTCTTTTATTTAGTTGTCTACTTTCGCTTTACAAGTGCATCTAGAAGCTGGCTTTGATGTAGAGTTGGACTATTTTCTCGAAGAAGACCACAAGCGGTTCATCGAAACGATCGATCAGCGGAGAGTCGACATCCAAGACCCCGACGACGTCGCCTTTGATCTGGATCGGGACCACCACTTCTGAGTTGGAAGCATTGTCGCAGGCAATGTGACCGACAAAGCTGTGGACATCCGCGACCACCAGCGTCTTTCTCAAGGTCGCTGCGGTTCCGCAGACACCTTGGTCGAGCTGCAGTCTGACACAGGCCGGAAGGCCCTGAAAGGGTCCTAAAACCAATTCGCTATCCTTATATATATAAAAGCCGACCCAATTGAGGCCTGAAACGCTGTGATAGATCAAAGCGCTCAGATTGGCCATGTTGGCGATAGCGTCTGTTTCGTTATCCAATAAAGCTTCTGCCTGTTGAAGCAGCAAGTCTAGATCATTTGTTCCGGTGAAAGTGTTCATATGTCCATTTTAGCACACTTGTGGTAAGATGATTCCGTGAACAGGGGAGCCGCAAGGCTGAGATGTTTGAAGACAGACCCTTATCACCTGATCTGGTTAAAACCAGCGTAGGGAGTTTACATCCTTACGCCTCACACAACAGGAGGTGTATTTTTATGAAACGAGATCGCGTTGTTTTGAAGTTGGTGTTCATTGCTTTGTATTCCGCTTTGTTCATCGTCTTGGATTATGCAGCCCATGCCTTTGGACTTTTCCAAATGCCCAATGGCGGATCCCTGGGACTGGGTTCCCTGGCCATCCTGGTGGCAGCGTATCATCTGGGTTGGAAAGAAGGCGTCGCCGTTGGATTGATCAGTATCCCGCTTCAGGTCATTTCATCGGGCGGCATCTGGTTTACTCCGACTTGGCCCTTGATCGGGCTTATACTGGACTACGTCATTCCGTTTGGGATCTACGGCTTGGCTCCCTTATTTAAAGACATCAAGCTGTTTGGGATCAAGATCAAGTCCGGAGTCATCGTGACCAACCTGGTCCGTCTCGCCTCTCACGTGGTGGTCGGTGCGCTGCTGTGGGGCGTCACCTGGATCGGCTCGGTGGTCTATAACGCCTGGTATATGGTCCCTACCTTACTCTTAGGGGTCATCCTGGTTCCGCTGATCATCAACCGCTTACCGATTAAATACAGTCATGATTAAGGATGAGTCAAACTCATCCTTTCTTTTTGAGACTCTGTGTTATAATAAAAAAGCCCATTAAGGAAACCGCATGAATCTCAAACTAGGACAGACAATCAAAATACAGTCGTACAAACATAACGGGTCTTTACACCGCACTTGGTTGAGAGGCACTGTTTTGGAGAGTACGCCTGAGCGGACCGTGGTCGTGACCAATAAGACATGGGTCATTGAAGCGGACGGACGTCGCTGGTTCACCAGAGAACCGGCCATCTGTTTCTTCTATCCTGACAAGTGGTTCAACATCATCGCGATGCTTCGCAAGAGCGGGATCTATTATTACTGTAATCTGGCCTCTCCTTCTTTATACGACGGGGAAGCGCTCAAGAACATTGATTATGATCTCGACGTGAAAGTCTATCCCGATGGGGCAACGAATATCCTGGATGAAGATGAATATGCCTTGCATGGCGATCTGATGCGTTACAGCGAAGATCTCAAAAGCGTCGTAGAAGGAACCCTGCAGGATCTGCTGGGCCTGATACGCGACAAACGGTCACCATTCATACGGGATGAGATCGAAGATTATTTCGATGTCTATCTCAAAGTTCAGCGCCATTTGGCAGACTAAAAAAACCGTTTCTGCCCTTGTCAAACACCCGGAAAACTATTTGCGAAATGTGGGTGAAAGTTGTTGACAGTGAAGAGGGCATTTGGTATTATTAATAAGCACTCACGAAAACAACGAACGGTAGAAGCGCAAGCAACAAGCGGTCGAAAACAGTGAAGGCAGCCGATCTTTGAAAACTAAATAGGAAATAAACGTCGAATAAAAATAACAGAAATGTTGACCGACCTAGTCGGTTTTAATTAATTAAAATGAGCAAATCAAATGGAGAGTTTGATCCTGGCTCAGGATGAACGCTGGCGGCGTGCCTAATACATGCAAGTCGTACGAAGGAGCTTGCTCCTTAGTGGCGAACGGGTGAGTAATACATAAATAATCTGCCTCAATGTCTGGGATAACTATTGGAAACGATAGCTAATACCGGATAGCTTGTTAGAAGACATCTTCTTTCAACTAAAGGAGCGTTCGCTCCGCTTTGAGATGAGTTTATGGCGCATTAGTTAGTTGGCGGGGTAATGGCCCACCAAGACGATGATGCGTAGCCGATCTGAGAGGATGACCGGCCACACTGGGACTGAGACACGGCCCAGACTCCTACGGGAGGCAGCAGTAGGGAATTTTCGGCAATGGGCGAAAGCCTGACCGAGCAACGCCGCGTGAGTGATGAAGGCCTTCGGGTTGTAAAGCTCTGTTGTTAGGGAAGAATGATCAGGATAGGAAATGATCTTGAAGTGACGGTACCTAACCAGAAAGCCACGGCTAACTACGTGCCAGCAGCCGCGGTAATACGTAGGTGGCAAGCGTTATCCGGAATTATTGGGCGTAAAGGGTGCGTAGGCGGTTTACTAAGTCTTATGTGAAATCTCAGAGCTTAACTCTGGGCTGCATAAGAAACTATTAGACTAGAGTGCAGGAGAGGGCAACGGAATTCCATGTGTAGCGGTAAAATGCGTAGATATATGGAGGAACACCGGTGGCGAAGGCGGTTGCCTGGCCTGTTACTGACGCTGAAGCACGAAAGCGTGGGGAGCAAATAGGATTAGATACCCTAGTAGTCCACGCTGTAAACGATGAATACTAAGTGTTGGGATAAAACTCAGTGCTGCAGTTAACGCAATAAGTATTCCGCCTGGGGAGTACGCACGCAAGTGTGAAACTCAAAGGAATTGACGGGACCCCGCACAAGCGGTGGATTATGTTGTTTAATTCGACGCAACGCGAAGAACCTTACCAGGCCTTGACATACCCAGCAAAACTGTAGAGATACAGCGGAGGTTATCTGGGATACAGGTGGTGCATGGTTGTCGTCAGCTCGTGTCGTGAGATGTTGGGTTAAGTCCCGCAACGAGCGCAACCCTTGTCTTTAGTTACCATCATTCAGTTGGGGACTCTAGAGAGACTGCCGGTGATAAACCGGAGGAAGGTGGGGATGACGTCAAATCATCATGCCCCTTATGGCCTGGGCTACAAACGTAATACAATGGCGTATACAAAGGGATGCGAAGTGGTGACATGGAGCTAAACTCACAAAGTACGTCTCAGTTCGGATTGAAGTCTGCAACTCGACTTCATGAAGCTGGAATCGCTAGTAATCGCGGATCAGCATGCCGCGGTGAATACGTTCTCGGGGTTTGTACACACCGCCCGTCAAACCATGAGAGTTGATAATACCCGAAGCCGGTGGCCTAACCGTAAGGAAGGAGCCGTCGAAGGTAGGATCGATGATTGGGGTTAAGTCGTAACAAGGTATCCCTACGGGAACGTGGGGATGGATCACCTCCTTTCTAAGGAGAAAGAATTGCATACTCGACCAAATTTCCTATTTAGTTTTGAGAGCTCGGCTCTCTTTTAGACTCAGTTCGTTCTTTGAAAACCGAATAACAGATAGAAAAATGTATAAAAACATGATCTTTCTGAATAGTTGAAAACTAAAACTAAGATTTTTATTACGAGAAATAAACAGTTTTATAAACAGAAACTCAAGCAAAAATCTGACCGACGCAAGTCGGTCAAAAAATAAGTGATTAAATTAGAAAGAGCGTACGGTGGATGCCTTGGCATTAAGAGCAGATGAAGGACGCAACTAACGGCGAAACGCTTCGGGGAGTGGTAAGTACACAATGATCCGGAGATATCCGAATGGGGAAACCCAATAGCGGTAATGCGCTATTATCCACCACTGAATCAATAGGTGATGAGAAGACAACCCAGTGAATTGAAACATCTTAGTAGCTGGAGGAGAAGAAAATAACAATGATTCCCTTAGTAGTGGCGAGCGAAAAGGGAAGAGCCCAAACCAACTTTGTGTTGGGGTTGTAGGGCTGCGATGTGAGACTGAAACGGTTAGAAGAACGGCATTGAAAGGCCGGCCATAGAGGGTGCAAGCCCCGTATTCGAAAACCCGATCAGCTCTAGCAGTACCCTGAGTACGGCGAGGCACGTGAAACCTTGTCGGAATCCACCGGGACCATCCGGTAAGGCTAAATACTCCTTAATGACCGATAGTGAACCAGTACCATGAGGGAAAGGTGAAAAGAACCGCGGAAGCGGAGTGAAATAGATCCTGAAACCGTATGCTTACAACAAGTCAGAGCCCGTTAATGGGTGATGGCGTGCCTTTTGTAGAATGAACCGGCGAGTTACCATATCGTGCGAGGTTAAGCAGAAAATGCGGAGCCGTAGCGAAAGCGAGTCTTAATAGGGCGATAGTACGATGCGGTAGACCCGAAACCAGGCGATCTAGACATGACCAGGTTGAAGGTTAGGTGATACTAACTGGAGGACCGAACGGACCACCGTTGAAAAGTTGGCCGATGAGTTGTGTCTAGGGGAGAAATTCCAATCGAGCTTGGAGATAGCTGGTTCTCTCCGAAATAGCTTTAGGGCTAGCGTCGAGGTTGAGTCTTATGGAGGTAGAGCACTGAATGATTGATGGCCACATCTCGTGGTACTGATATCAATCAAACTCCGAATGCCATAATGATATACTCGGCAGTCAGACTGTGGGTGATAAGGTCCATGGTCAAAAGGGAAACAGCCCAGATCGTCAGATAAGGTCCCAAAATTCATGCTAAGTGGAAAAGGATGTGGGGATGCACAGACAACTAGGAGGTTGGCTTAGAAGCAGCCACCCTTCAAAGAGTGCGTAACAGCTCACTAGTCGAGTGACCCTGCGCCGAAAATTTACCGGGGCTAAGCATGATACCGAATCTACGGATTCCAGCAATGGAGTGGTAGGAGAGCGTTCTATACGCGTTGAAGGTGTACCGTGAGGAGCGCTGGAGTGTATAGAAGTGAGAATGCCGGTGTGAGTAGCGAAATGTCAGTGAGAATCTGACACGCCGATTGCACAAGGTTTCCAGGGGAAGGTTCGTCCGCCCTGGGTAAGTCGGGACCTAAGATGAGGCTGAAAGGCGTAGTCGATGGACAACAGGTTGATATTCCTGTACCCGCGTACAAGTGATGGAGTGACGGAGAAGGCTAGGATGAGCCGGCGATTGGTAGAGCCGGTCTAAGCAAAGTAGAGGTGGTGTTGGCAAATCCGCACCACAACTCGAAAGTGTGATGGGGAGCGAACGGGTGACCAAGTAGCGAAGCGTCTGATGCCAGCTTCCAAGAAAAGCTTCTAACGTTAATTGTATTGCGGCCCGTACCGAAACCGACACAGGTGTGCTAGGAGAGAATCCTGAGGCGAGCGAGAGAACTGTTGCCAAGGAACTCGGCAAAATGACCCCGTACGTTCGCAAGAAGGGGTGCACGAAAGTGCCGCAGTGAAGAGGCCCAAGCAACTGTTTAACTAAAACACAGCTCTATGCAAAGTCGCAAGACGACGTATATGGGGTGACGCCTGCCCGGTGCTGGAAGGTTAAGGGGAGTTGTTAGCCGCAAGGCGAAGCTTTGAACCGAAGCCCCAGTGAACGGCGGCCGTAACTATAACGGTCCTAAGGTAGCGAAATTCCTTGTCAGGTAAGTTCTGACCCGCACGAATGGCGTAATGATTTGGGCGCTGTCTCGGCAGCAGACTCGGTGAAATCTTAGTACCTGTGAAGATGCAGGTTACCCGCAACTAGACGGAAAGACCCCATGGAGCTTTACTGTAGCTTGATATTGAGTTTTGAACAAACATGTACAGGATAGGTGGGAGGCTTTGAAGCAGGGTCGTCAGATTCTGTGGAGCCGCCGTTGGGATACCACTCTTGTTTGTTTGAAATTCTAACCGACACCCATGAGCTGGGTGCGGGACCGTGTCAGGTGGGCAGTTTGACTGGGGCGGTCGCCTCCTAAAGAGTAACGGAGGCGCTCAAAGGTACCCTCAGATTGGTTGGAAATCAATCGACGAGCGTAAAGGCAGAAGGGTGCTTGACTGCGAGACTTACAAGTCGAGCAGGGACGAAAGTCGGACTTAGTGATCCGGCGGTGCAGTATGGAATGGCCGTCGCTTAACGGATAAAAGCTACCCTGGGGATAACAGGCTGATCTCGCCCAAGAGTTCACATCGACGGCGAGGTTTGGCACCTCGATGTCGGCTCATCGCATCCTGGAGGTGAATTCGCTTCCAAGGGTTGGGCTGTCCGCCCATTAAAGCGGTACGTGAGCTGGGTTCAGAACGTCGTGAGACAGTTCGGTCCCTATCTGTTGTGGGCGTAGGAAATTTGAGGAGTTCTGTCTTTAGTACGAGAGGACCGAGATGGACATACCTCTGGTGCACCAGTTGTTCCGCCAGGAGCATAGCTGGGTAGCCAAGTATGGATCGGATAAACGCTGAAGGCATCTAAGCGTGAAACCGGCTCCAAGATGAGATTTCCCATTCCTTGTGAAGTAAGACCCCTTGAAGACGACGAGGTTGATAGGTCAGAGATGTAAGTGCAGCAATGCATTCAGTTTACTGATACTAATAGGTCGAGGATTTAATCACACCCATAACTTAGACATCAATTATTTAGATTGATCGTCCTGAATACAACAACTATCTATCTGATATTCGGTTTTGAGAGAATAAACTCTCAGATCTGGTGACAATAGCGAAGTGGTCACACCTGTTCCCATCCCGAACACAGAAGTTAAGCACTTCAGCGGTAAAAATAGCTACGCTAGCCGTAGTGAAAAGAGCACGTTGCCAGTTAGAAAAACTCCCCACAAGGGAGTTTTTCTTTTGTATGATATAATGTTAGGGCACTATGAAAAAGCAACTGATCACCCACTCTCCGCAGGAGACCAAAGCCTTGGCTCACGCCATCGCGTTAGAATTGAAAGACGGATCCGTCATTACCCTCAGCGGGGATCTCGGAGCCGGCAAAACGACTTTTACCCAAGGTTTAGCCAAAGGACTCAACATCCAAAAGATGGTTTCCAGTCCGACCTTTACCATCATGAAATGGTATAGCGGACGGCTTAAATTGACTCATATCGATGCTTATCGCCTCGAAGGCCTGCATCAGGATCTCGGTTTCGAAGAACTGATCGGGACCTGTGGAGTCTGTGTCATCGAATGGCCGGAGTATATCAAAGAATTATTGCCTGAAGAATTTCTTGAAATAAAACTCAGCCGTTTGGATGAGGATGATCGATTGATCGAACTGATTGCCCATGGGGCAGCCTACACAAGCATTCTGGAGAAACTCGCATGAAGACCCTTGCCTTAGATACTTCTCACCGTTACTTAACGATCGCTCTGATCGAACATGATGTTTTGGTCCAAGCGATCCAAACACCGTCACTAAAAACACAATCCGAATCCATCATGGTCGAGATTGACCGTTTGTTTGACCTTGCCGGATGGAAACCAACCGATTTGGAAGCTTTGGTTTTGACTGATGGTCCGGGCAGTTATACCGGTCTGCGCATCGCCATGACGGTAGCGAAAGTCCTGGGTTTGATCCAAGGAATCAAACTGTATACGATCAGCAGTTTACAGCTGATGGCAGGGACTCAGCCCAACGTGATCGCGTTGATGGATGCCAGAGCCAAACGGGTCTATTACGGTCACTATCAAAACGGTGTGGCGCTCATTGACGATACGGTCTTGTCCATTGAAGATGCCTTGAAACAACTGGACCCAGATGCGATCTTGGTTGGTGATGCGGATCTGTTAGGACTCAAGGCTGCCGAGGTCACTATGCCTCAGCATTTCATCGATTTGAAAGCCTTTTGGAAGCCGGTAGAAAGCCTTCATACGCTGGTACCGCGTTATCTGAAAGAAACGGACCATTACGGTTTATGATCCGACCGATGGTTATAAAGGATCTGGACAAAGTCATGATCCTGGAGAACCAGCTTTTCAGCAGTCCATGGACTTATGAAAGCTATGTCTTTGAACTCAAGGACAACCCTTTTGGTCACTATGTGGTTCTGGATGATCACGGGATCAAAGGATATATGGGTTTATGGCTCAATGACGATGCTTTACAGTTGACCACGATCGGGGTCGATCCCGAAGTCCAGAATCAAGGCTATGCGACTGCCATGATCCGGTATATGCTGGACTATGCCTTAGAGAATCATGTCAGTGTGATCACCTTAGAAGTGCGTGTTTCCAATGAGAAAGCACAGCGATTGTATGAAAAAGCCGGTTTTAGAAAAGCTGCGATCAGACGGCAATATTACTCGAATCCGGATGAAGATGCGATCTTGATGATGAAACAACTTGAACAAATGTGAGCGTGTAAGCGCTCTTTTTTTTCGGCTGAAAAGATGTAACCGTTTACTTGTGAAAAAGATAACAAAACATTTGACAAGATTTTAGGCATCCTTTATGATGTGTTCGTGAAAAGAATAACAAAGTCACGGAGGAACACAATGGCTAAGAAGGAAGCAGTAATTGCAGAAGAATTGACTCCCTTGCAGTTGATTGAAAAAGACGTTGATACCCTTGTTCAAAAGGGTGTTGTCGCCTTGGATGGGTTTCTGAAGCTCAATCAGGAACAAATCGATTATATCGTGGCTAAAGCCAGTGTTGCGGCTTTGGATCAGCACGGTGAACTGGCTTTACAAGCCGTCAAAGAGACCGGCAGAGGGGTCTTTGAAGACAAGGCCACCAAGAATTTATTCGCCTGTGAATTCGTCGTCAACGACATGCGTCACTTGCGTACAGTCGGGATCGTCAGTGAAAACGAAACGACCGGCATTACGGAAATCGCTGAACCGGTAGGGGTCATCGCCGGGATCACGCCGATCACCAATCCAACCTCGACAGTCATCTTCAAATGTCTGATTTCATTGAAAACCCGTAATCCCATCATCTTCTCCTTCCATCCTGGCGCTCAGTTGTGTTCTGCCGATGCGGCCAAAGTCGTTTATGATGCGGCTGTCAAAGTAGGCGCACCTGAAAATTGTATCCAATGGATCGATAAGCCTTCCAAAGAAGGTACCGGCTTCCTGATGAACCACAAAGATGTGGCCACCATCTTGGC
Source organism: Erysipelotrichaceae bacterium (assembly GCA_963678045.2). Classification (GTDB taxonomy): domain Bacteria; phylum Bacillota_I; class Bacilli_A; order Erysipelotrichales; family Erysipelotrichaceae; genus UBA2212. The sequence goes on from CAXXCK010000004.1 coordinate 624,605, forward strand.
GACCGGCGGTAACGCCATGGTCAAAGCCGCATACTCTTGCGGAAAACCGGCCTTAGGGGTCGGCGCCGGCAATGTCCCAGCTTACATGGAAAAAACCTGTAACATCAGACAAGCGGTCAATGACATCGTCATGTCCAAAGCTTTCGATAACGGGATGATCTGTGCTTCTGAACAATGTGTCATCATCGATCAGGAAATCAATGAAGCAGCGGTAACTCTCTTCAAAAAATACGGCGTCTACTTTGTTACAGCAGAAGAAAAAGACAAACTCGAACAATTCTGTTTCGGAGCCACCTGCGGCGGGACAAATTGCGCCGGAGCGGTTCTGAATCCGGCCATCGTCGGTCGTCCAGCCTCCTGGATCGCTGAACAAGCCGGCTTCAAAGTGCCTGAAAATACCGTTATCCTGGGCGTTCACGTCACCGAAATCGGCCCGAATGAACCGTGCACCAGAGAAAAACTGAGCCCGGTCTTATCCTTCATTGTCTCCAAATCCACAGAAGAAGGCATCCGATACGGCAAAGAAATGGTCGAATTCAATGGCTTGGGTCACTCCGCAGCGATCCACACCGAAGACAAAGCCATTGCGGATGCTTACGGAAAAGCCTGTAAAGCAATCCGTATCATCTGGAATTCTCCGGCGACCTTCGGCGGGATCGGGAACGTCTATAATGCGTTCATCCCATCCTTGACCCTGGGTTGCGGATCCTACGGTCACAACTCAGTCTCCAACAATGTCTCCGCCATCAATCTTCTCAACATCAAGCGCATCGGACGCAGAAACAACAACATGCAATGGTTCAAAATTCCCTCTAAGATCTACTTCGAACGTAACTCGATCCAATACCTCCAGCAGATGAAAGATGTCACCCGTGTCTTCGTCGTTACAGACCGCTCTATGGTCGATCTGGGCTATTACGCCAAGATCGTCGATCAGCTCAACCTCAGACGCAACAAAGTCCAAGTCCAGTTGTTCTGCGACGTTGAACCGGATCCCTCACTCGATACCGTCAGAAAAGGCTATGAACTGATGGAAGCTTTCAAACCGGATACGATCATCGCCTTGGGCGGCGGTTCACCGATGGATGCGGCCAAAGGCATGTGGCTCTTCTATGAACATCCGGACGTCGATTTCGATGATCTGAAACAGAAATTCATGGACATCCGCAAACGTGCTTTCAAGTATCCTGAATTAGGCAAAAAGACTCAGTTGGTCTGTATTCCGACCACCTCGGGTACCGGGTCTGAAGTCACCCCGTTTGCGGTCTTGACCGACAAACGCGTCAATAAGAAATACCCTTTAGCAGACTACTCTTTGACTCCGACCGTCGCGATCGTGGATTCCACCTTTACGATGAATCTGCCGGCTTCCGTTACTGCGGACACCGGTATGGATGTCTTGACCCATGCGACTGAAGCCTATGTCTCGACTTTGGCTTCTGACTTCACCGATGGGTTGTGCTTACAAGCCATCAAGATGGTCTTTGAATTCTTGCCCAGAGCTGTCAAAGACGGCAAGAACGATCCGGAAGCCAGAGAAAAGATGCACAATGCCTCCACGATCGCCGGAATGGCCTTCGCCAACAGCTTCTTGGGTATCAATCACTCTTTGGCCCATAAGATCGGCGGGACCTGGCATGTGCCTCACGGACGTGCCAATGCGATCCTGATGCCTCATGTCATCCGATTCAATGGGACCCATCCTTCCAAACCGGCAACCTGGCCTAAATACAACTATTACCGGGCTGATGAAAAATATCAGAACTTAGCGAAGATGCTGGGCTTACCGGCGTCGACACCTCAAGAAGGAGTCGAATCTTACGCAAAAGCCTGTGCTGATCTGGCTGAAAGCGTCGGGATCGTCATGAACCTGTCGGCTCAGAAGATTACCCCGGAAATGTTTGCTGAAGATGTGGATCTGGTTTCGATGATGGCGTATGAAGATCAATGCACACCATGCAATCCGCGCTTACCGCTGGTCAGCGATCTCAAAGCCATTCTTAAAGCCGCTTACGGTAGACAAAAATAGAAAAAAAAGCCGTTCTGTGTTAAAATTGAACGGTAAACGACAACCCCGCTTACACGGGGTTTTGTTTTCTAAGGAGCGTTATGAGAATCTGTGCCATTGAAAGTTCATGTGATGAAACCGCAGTCGCCGTCATCGAGGACGGAAAGACTGTTTTATCCAATATCGTCTCATCACAAATAAATGTCCATTCCAAGTTCGGTGGGGTCATCCCTGAAGTGGCTTCCCGTTTACACATCGAGAACATCTCGGTGGTTTTGGAAGAAGCACTGCAGAAAGCAGGGTATACGATGGATCAGATCGATGCGATCGCGGTCACCCAAGGTCCTGGTTTGGTCGGATCCCTGCATGTCGGTTTACTGGCAGCCAAGACTTTGGCCTGGTCGAGTGGCAAACCGTTGATCCCCATCCATCATATCGCCGGTCATATCTACGCCAATGCCTTTGTCGACACGATCGAGTATCCGTTGTTGGCATTGGTGGTCTCAGGCGGTCATACCGAGCTGGTCTATCTGAAAACCGAATGGGATTTTGACATCCTGGGCTCAACTCAGGATGATGCGGTCGGAGAAGCCTATGATAAAGTGGCCCGTGTCCTTCATCTGCCTTATCCAGGCGGTCCTGCCATCGACAAGCTGGCTAAACTGGGCCATCCCCATTATCAACTGCCTCGGGTCAAAACCGAAGAACCCTTGAACTTTTCGTTCAGCGGGCTCAAATCTTCGGTCCTTCAACTCGTTCAGCGCGAAGGTAAAACCAACACGCCGATCAATCAGGAAGACTTGGCCTATGCCTTTCAGGAAGCCGTTTTGGGTGAACTGATCCGTAAAACCAAGTTGGCTTTGAACACCCATGAGGCCAAGCACTTGGTGCTTGCCGGCGGGGTAGCTGCCAATTCCAGACTGAGACAATTGATCAATGATTTGAAATCAGAGTACCCTGAATTGAAGATTACGATCCCGCCGCTGTGGTGCTGCACGGACAATGCGGCCATGATCGGAGCAGCAGGAGAAGTCGCCTATCGCCACGGTGTACGCGGAAAGCTCGATATCAGTGCCAATCCAAGCTTAGACTACAAGTGAATTTGATGAAAAATATTCACAAATACTTGTGAATATGTTATCATTATGTTTAGGAAGGTGAAGTTATGTCAAATCATCAGAATGTGCCTAAGGCAACATTACAGCGTTATCCCGTTTATTTAAAGGCTTTAAGGAAGTTACAGCATCTTGGTATCAGTCGGATCATGTCCAGAGAGCTCTCCGAATTCGTCGATGTGGAACCCACCACGATCCGTCGCGATTTCTCATTTCTGGGATCGCTTGGAAAGCAGGGCTACGGCTATGATGTCGGCAGCCTGATCGAAATATTCAATGCCCATCTGGGTGGTGCATTCCAGGAAAAGCTGATCATCGTCGGTGCCGGTAATCTGGGCCGTGCCTTAATGAACTATAACCGCTGGAATCATGTCGTCGGCGAGATTGCCTGTGCCTTTGACATCAATGCGGACAAGATCGGCAATGCTTATGAGATCCCGGTCTATCCGATGACTCAGTTGGTCGAAAAGCTTCCGGAAGGATGCCGTATCGCCATCTTGACCATCTCCTCCAATGTGCAGGAAACCGTCGACCTCTTGGTCGCCGCCGGCATTAAAGGCATCGTAGATTTTACCCATGAACACATCCAGGTCCCCAAAGGGGTGACCGTTAAAGCAGTCGACGTCGTCTCAATGATCCAAGAACTGGTATTTGAAACCAACGCGATGAAGTGAGGAACCCAATGATTACTTATATGACTGTCAGAGAATGTTATGAATTGATCAGTGACGGCAATCCGATCGAGATTGACGGCATTGAATATGTCCAGCTTCAAGGCTGGGTGAGAACCAACCGAAACAACGGCTCCATCGGGTTCATTGAACTCAATGACGGCACTTATTTCAGAAACATCCAGCTGGTCTACACCAGTGCTCTGGGTGATTTTGAAACCTATACGAAATATGGGACCGGAACCGCGTTGACTGTGACCGGGATGTTTAAAAAGACGCCTGAAGCCAAACAGCCTTTTGAAGTCGAAGTCACCGAACTGGCCTTGGAAGGCGACTGCGACCCGGAATATCCGCTTCAAAAGAAGCGTCATTCTTTTGAATACCTCAGAGAGATCGCGCATCTGAGACCCAGAACCAACACGTTCTCCGCGGTCTTCAGAGTCCGTTCTGTTTTATCCATGGCCATTCATGAATTCTTTCAGAATCAAGGCTTTGTCTATGTCCATGCGCCCATCATCACCGGAAACGATGCGGAAGGGGCCGGTGAAGTCTTTACCGTCACCACCCGTAACGATGCGAAATATGACGAGGACTTCTTCGGTAAGAAAGCGTCTTTGACCGTATCCGGTCAGCTTCAGGCTGAAGCGTTCGCCATGGCTTTCAGAGACGTCTATACTTTCGGACCGACCTTCAGAGCCGAAAACTCCAACACGGCCAGACACGCCAGTGAATTCTGGATGATCGAACCCGAGATCGCGTTTGCGGATCTCAACGACGATATGGACCTGATCGAAGACATGGTCAAGAGCTGTATCGACTATGTCATGGAAAACTGTCCTGAAGAAATGAAATTCTTCAACGAGATGATCGATAAGACCTTGATCGAACGACTCACCAAAGTCAAAGCGGCGCCGTTTTACCGCATGACCTATACCGAAGCGATCGAACACTTGAAAAAGGCACCGGTCAAATTCGAATATCCGGTCGACTGGGGCACCGACCTTCAGTCCGAACATGAACGCTATCTGTGTGAACAAGTCATTCAGGGCCCTGTCTTTTTAACGGATTATCCCAAAGACATCAAAGCTTTTTATATGCGTCTCAACGACGACGGTAAGACCGTTGCGGCCTGTGACCTGTTGGTTCCCTCCATCGGTGAACTGGTCGGCGGATCACAGCGTGAAGAACGCTTGGAAGCCTTACAGAAACGGATGGCCGAAATGGGCGTCCATGAAGAAGGCATGCAGTGGTATCTGGATTTAAGACGGTACGGCGGCTGTAAACATGCCGGGTTTGGTTTGGGTTTCGAACGTTTCCTGATGTATATCACCGGGATGACCAACATTCGCGATGTCCTGCCTTTCGCCAGAACGCCGAAGAACCTGTTGTTCTGATATGGAATCATATCTTCTGAAAACCAACCCAGATGGATCACAGATCACCGTACGCGATGTTCAAATGGTCCTTTTGGAGATGTTAAAAGACATTGATGCTTTATGCCGTAAACATGACATACCTTTCTTCCTAAACGGAGGCAGTGCTTTAGGCGCGGTCAGACACCAAGGGTTCATTCCTTGGGATGACGATGCCGACATCTCGATGATGATTGAGGATTACCGCCGTTTTCAAGCTGTTGCCCATGAACTGGGAGATCAATACGTGATCCATTGTTTCGACACCCACAAACGCTATAACGTGTTGATACCCGGGATGAAGATCCGTAAAAAGGGAACCTATCTCAAAGAAGTCAATGCCCTTTTAGGCAACCGCTGCACGGACTCAGACGGGATCTTTGTCGATGTCTTTGTCTATGACTATGCCAATCCCAATCCTTGGTTGGATCTGCCTTTGCGCTTGACCAATCAGGTCCTGATGCCTTTTATCATTCTGTTTGAAAACCTTAGGATCAATCCTTTGCCTTTAAAGTACTGGTTTGTCGGTAATGCCCGCTTGTACGGCAAACTCAACCGCCAATCAAAACACATCGGCTTTGATCTTACTTGGACCTTTAAGACCCCGTTTCATCCTTTCATCTTCAAGAAGGATGACATCTATCCGGTCCAATATGTTCCCTTTGAAGATACGACCATGCCGATCGCAGCCCACCCTCATGAATACCTATGCACAGCCATTGCCCCATCCTATGGGACCTTACCGCCGGTAGAAGCCCGCAAACCGAAACACATTGTTGATGTCCGCTTATGAAACATGTTAAAAGAGATGCCTTTTCCAGACGACGCAGAATAAGGTGGAAGTTTGTACTTCCGCTTTTGGTTTTGGTGCTGTTATTGGTATACATCGGCGTGACCTTAGCCAACCCGCATAAAGTCGTCGTGGTACAACCCAAATACGCCGTCTGTGATTATAGTCTATCCAAAGCACAAGCTGAATTTAAAAAGATGACTTTTGACGAAACCGTTGAACTCAAAGAACACCTATATTATGGAGAGACACTGAATCTTTACAATGAAGCATTTCAATTGGGCAAGACCGACCCCTTTATCGGTCAAAGCGTGATCTTGGTCAATATTTGTACCGGTGAAGAAAAAATCTATGACATGAACTTAACCATCGATGATCAAATCTCACTGGATGTGTTGCCTGTCGGATTCTATGAAGTGTACATCAAGAAAAACATGGTTTCAGCGCCGGTACGCTTGGTTTCCGAAACCGTCATCCATGATCAGTTTTATACCGTGAGACGTAGCGTTAAAGTAGATGAAGAAACCAAGATCTTAGGCAAAGAGGTGGAACTCGTTGCCGATCGCGATCTCATTGAACCCAAGACTGAAGGAACAACCATATTCGATAAGAATTATGTCTTTATCCGTGTCATCGAGAAGGAAGTGCCTGAGGATATCTATGATGTCGTGATCGATCCTTCCCGCAATCAGATCGATGATCCGTTGATTAAAAACGGCATCAACGTTCCCGAAGCCTTGGTCGAGAGTGCCAACCTGTTAAAAGCAAAATTGGAAGCGTACGGATTGAAAGTGCTCGTTCTGCGCGGCAATGAAGTGCTAAGCCGTTGGGGAAGCGATGGCCGTATGGCCAAACTGTTTGCCTCAAAAGGCAAATATTACATCGCCTTGGACCTCAACTTCAGCACGAACCCCTCCATCAAAGGGGCCACGATCATGTATTCACACTATGCGTCCAACAGTTTTGCCTCCAGAATTTTTGAACACTATCTGGATTCAGCCAATCTGACGGCTTATGGCGGAAATACCGCCGGCAATAATCCCGGTGTCTTACGCGGTAAAGTCATCAATTTCATGGATGCCTATACGGACATCCGTGAATCCGGAGGCAAGATCCTGGGTGCCGGTGTGTTTGACGACTTGGCGCTGCTTAACCGTGAGTTCGCTTCAGAGAATATTTATGGTGTCCAATCGCTCCTGTTGGATCTCCTATGGGTCACCAACAGCAGTGATAAAACCACGTATACCACGCAACATGAGATCTTGATGGAAGGGATTGCCTCTGGCTTTGCCCAACATCTGAAACTGGAAAAAGTAGCCCCATGATTGTTTCAATTCTGAAAGGGTCCAAAGCCTTTGGCCCTCAGGATGTCTTTACCGATCTGGATTTTGAAATCAGAGATCGGCAAAAGATTGCCTTAGTCGGACGCAACGGCAGCGGTAAGACCACGCTGTTGAGGATCTTGGCCGGTGAACAGACACTGGATAAAGGCGATCTCAACCGTCCCAAAGACTTACGGATCGAAACCTTATCGCAGATCACCTTTAATGATGAGACTTTAACGGTTGAGAAGATGCTCCTAGAGATTTATCAGCCGCTTTTTGATTTGGAAGCCCAACTCAACAAGATGGGTGAACAAATGGTCACCGATCACAGCGACAAGCTGCTGGACAATTATGCCAACCTGCAGCATGCCTTTGAAGACAAAGGCGGGTATACCTATAAAGCCGAAATGATGACCGTCTTCACCAAATTCGGTTTTGAGGTCGCTGATCTCAACCGGCCGTTATCGACCTTTTCATCCGGACAAAAGACCAGATTGGCGTTTGTGAGACTGTTGTTGAGCAAGCCGGATCTGCTGCTCTTGGATGAACCCACCAACCATCTGGACATGGCCACCATCGAATGGCTGGAAGGATACCTGAAATATTACGACAAAGCCATCCTGTTTGTCTCACATGACCGGATGTTCATCGATCATGTCGCTGACTACATCAATGAGATCGAATTCGGGACACTGACCAGCTATACCGGTAACTATTCTCAGTATCAGGCAGCCAAAGCCTTGAATCAGGAAAAACAGCTGTCTGCTTATAAGCGTCAGCAAAAAGACATCGAACGCCTGGAAGTTTTGATTGAGAAGTTCCGATACAAGAAATCCAAGGCCAAGTTTGCCCAATCCAAGATCAAGTATCTGGATCGGATGGAAAAGATCGACGCACCCAATGCGGACGTCAAGAATTTCAAAGCCCATTTCTCTTCCCGCTTAAAAGGCGGCAAGCAGGTCCTGAAGACCGAGAATTTGACCATCGGGTACGATAAGCCTTTGGCTACCATCGATCTGACCGTGATGCATGGAACCCGTTTGGCGGTCATCGGGCCTAACGGACACGGCAAATCCACCTTCCTGAAAACCGTGATCGGAAAGATTCCGGCCTTATCGGGAGAAACGCTCATGGGTCATCAGATTGAAGTCGGTTATTTCGATCAGGAACTCGGTGATTATAAAAGCGATAAAACAGTGCTTGAAGAGCTGTGGGATGCCTTTCCTGAACTCACCCATACGCAAGTGCGCACCGTGCTGGGCAGTTTCCTTTTTACCGCAGATGAAGTCTTTAAAAGCGTCAATGTGTTGAGCGGAGGCGAAAAGGTAAGACTGAGCCTGGCAAAACTGTTGCTTCAGCGGGCTAACCTGCTGATCCTGGATGAACCCACCAACCATTTGGATATCTTAGGTAAAGAAGCCTTGGAAGAGGCCTTGTCGGATTATGACGGGACCCTGATCTTTGTCTCTCATGATCGTTATTTCATTCAAAAGATGGCCAATGCCGTGCTCAGTATCGAAAACGGCAAAGCGGATTATTATCCCTTATCGTATCCGGACTATGCGCAGAATCTGACCCCGGTCAAAGTGGAGCCTGTCATTAAAGGGGTCCATCGCGATCAATCCAAAGAATCGATCGGACGTTTGACAAAAGCCTTGGCTAAACTTGAAGAAACCATCACGTTAAAAGAAACAGAACTTGCCCAACACCGTGACTTGCGATATGAGCCGCTGTACTATCATGATCATGCGATGATGGCTGAACTCAATGACAAGATCGATGTGATCCACAATGAACTGAATGCGGCCCTGAAGGATTGGGAACTGGTCAGTTCTAAGATCCATGAACTGGAAAAAGAAAAAAATAAAAAGGATTAAAAAAACTCCAGATTTGAAGTTGTAAAGCCAAAGTAGACACGTAAATAAAAATTATTTATTCAAACCCCAGATCACGTTTATATTGAACTGGGGTTTTGTAATCTAAGGCGTAAGCCAGTCTTTCGTTATTGAAATAGGCAATGTATTCATTGATGAGTTTGGGTAAATCATCGGCTTTATGATAATTGAAATCGTGGTAGAGTTCTTCCTTAATCCACCCATTGATTGCCTCTATGATTGGATTATCGGTCGGGGTGCCGCTTCGGCTCATGGAACGGACTATGTTATAATTCAAGTGAGCTTGTTGATAAGCTCGGCTGGAGTAGACAGCCCCCTGGTCTGTGTGAAGGATGATGGGGTGTTCTGCTCCTTTTATTTTGGTTTTGAGCTGCTCAAGTGTCTCGAAATAGGGCTTGATGTCGGCTCTTTTAGAAGATAATGAAGAAGCGATGATCTCATTATTGAAAGTATCTAGGATATATGTCCACTCCCAGTGAATCCCTTTGCTTTTTAGAACGGTCATATCGGAGACAACGATCTCTAATGGTTTGCTGGCGTTCCAGAAACCCTGAACTTCATTCTTAAATACTTTGTGCTCTAGTCCTGGCTGACCGCTTTTAGGCCTTCTGGTTTCGGATCGGATCCCGGCTGACTTCGCACACACATGCGCGAGATGATCAGAGAAGATCCATCCGGTTTGATTTCGGATCGTTTTGGCTAAATTGTGGTATCCGTAGGTTTTATGCTTCTGGTGGGCTTGTTTGAGAAGTTTGGTCAGATCGATCCGATCCAACTCATACTGAGGCTTGATGTCTTTTCGTTTGGTCCACTTATAATAACCGGATCGATTTAAACCGAGATACCTTAAGATGAAAGTCGTTCCGTACTCTTTCTTCAATCTCTCCACTATTTGATAATCTTGCCGTCTAAAGTGACGTACACCTTCTTTGAACCAACTCCTTTCACGGTGTAACCTTTTTTTAGTCGTTCTACCTCCACTTTAAGTTTCAGATTCTCGAGTTTCAGAAGTTCCAGTTCACTCATGTCTTTCTCTTTTCGTAACCCTAGGCTAGGGTTGCCTCTCCGCTTTGGTTTGAGTCCTTCCTCGCCTTGGTCACGATATTGAACGATCCATCTCCCGAGGTTTCCTAGCGGTATTTTTTCTGATATCGATAAATCTTGCTTTGACCAGTGTTCTTCATAGTAACGTTTACACACTCTTAGTTTCTCCTCAAAACTATACATTCTGTTTGTTCCGCCTTTATTCCTTCCCATGAGATTCTCCTTTCCTAAAGGATATGAAAAAAGTAGACAATCATCAAATGTTTTTATTTGAGTTGTCTACTTTAAGTTTACTGCTTCAGATTCGGAGTTTTTATGTGTTTGTGGAATTTTCGGATTCAACTTCAGAAGTCGATCCCAATTTGTATTTGTTTAAGAGTTTACGGACTTCAATTTGAATCTTGACGACTTCTTTGTCTGTGGCGGTGATGAGTCGATTTTTGATGTCACTGGTATCGACCCCGATTGCATCCAATTTGGCTAAGGCTTCAAGGATGTGGGTCTTGACTTGGTTTTCTTTGACGTCTTTGATTTCGCCTTTGGTTTGGAAGGTTTCCCGGTTGGTCGGATCGGAGAAGAACTCCTTGGCACTCAGGAAGGTTCCGTCTGGTTGAGCAACCATCCCGTTGATGACATAGAGCCCGATCGGTATTTTCTTATCCTGAGCTGTTTTCAAGGTGATCAGGTCACTCTTGATGACGGCCACATTGAGACCCTGTAAATATTCGCTGGTTTTGATGACGTCTTTGATTTTATTCTCAAAGCCAACGGCTTGATTCTGATCATTTTCTGTTTTAGGGATGGTGGTGACCAAGACATAATCGTCGACCAAGTCGGTTGAATCGATGAAACCGGCCGCTTCAGCGCGTTTGATCAGCGTTTCAATGACTTCAGGCGCTTGTTTGCCCAGCAGATCTTCGATGAGGATCGTTTTGGCATCCTCGTTGACTGCACTGATCGTGATGACTTTATCTAGTTTATTGACAGCCAGTTCAAAACTGGGATTGATATCCAAAGCATAGATGACTGTGATGGCATTGACATCCGGAAGGATCGTTTCGAAGTCGCCCAATTGAGTGATCCCCAAGAGCGCAAAGACCGCAATGAGCACAGTGGCCAGCCCAAACTTGAAAAACTTCGGGAATACAAAAACTTTCTTAACCACCGGCTTTATGCCAAGTGATCGAGCTTGGGCCATAATGTGCCAAAGCATTTTTTCTTCATTGAAAGCATTTTGTTCAATGCTTTGCTTCAGTTTGTTCTTCATGGACCATTTTCCCTTCATATCGTTAGAGTATGAATTTGATGAAGATAACGAAAATTTCACTTAATTTTAGACTTAATGGTTTCAATGGCTGCCTGATGGCGGCTTCTGACGGTGCTCCCAGGCATGTTTAAGGAACGGGCGATCTCGGAGAAGGGCAGATCGAACCGATAATGGGCAATCAGGATCTGTTTATCCAAAGCCGGCATCGTTTCGATGATGGCCCAGATTTCCTGAGTGCTTAATGAATTGAGGACTTCCAGTTCCAGATCCTGATCATCCGCGATCTGTTCAAAGATGGGATTGTCTTCTTCGTTCAAAACGACCGGTGTTTCACTGCGCGTCTTATAATAGCGGGTCAGTTCATTCTTGGCCATCGACATCAGATAAGCAGAAACATTATCAAGCAGCTTGTCGTTTTTACAGATGTATCTATAGAAGTCCAGATAGACGTTTTGAACGATCTCTTGCGCATCTTCAAGATCGGCCACTTTGAAATGGACGAATTTGCTGAGTTGAGGAAAGGTTGCATGATAAATTGCGGTGAAATCATCGGGTGTATACTTCATGAATCCATCTTAACACACTCATGTTAAGTTCGATAGGGAAAGACATGCTCAAGCTCATGGACCCAAAAAAACCAGGGTAAAGAAAAGACTTCTTTCGAAGTCTTTCATCATTTATTTAACAGGTTTTCCAGCTTTGTCCGGTTTACCGTGAGCGATCGCATTGTCTTCGGCGGTATTCGACAAATGATTGTCTTTTTTGAGTGATCTGACTTCGACCATCAAGTTGATCAATTCATCGTCCTTCGCTGCCAAGAGTTTGGTTCTCAGGGCGGCGGTATCCACACCGGCTGCGTCCAGTTTATCCAAGGCGGCTAAGATCAAGGCTTTGATGTGATCGAGCTTGGCATCTTTGATTTCGCCTTTGGTTTGGAACGTGGCACGATATTCCGGATTGGAGAAGAAATCTTTGGCACTGAGATAAGTACCGTCGGCTTGAGCGACCATCCCGTTGATGACATAGAGCCCAATCGGGACTTTCTTGCCTTGCGCTTCTCTTAACGCAATCAAGTCAGCTTTGATGAGTGCGACATTGAGTCCTTGCAGGAATTCACTGTCTTTGGTGCGTTCATCCAGTTTTTCTTCCAGTTTATCGGTTTGATCCTGATCCTTGTCGGTCATCGGGATCGCGGTGATCACCGCATAATCGTCAACCAAATCCGTATCATCGATGAAGCCGGCTGCTTTAGCCCGTTTCAACAAGGTTTCAATGACATAAGCCGAATCTTTTCCGTACAGATCCTCAACAACGATCGTTTTGGCGTCGTCATTGACGGCGGTGATCAAGACGACTTTGTCCTGTTTATTCACGGAGAGTTCAAAACTCGGGTTGATGTCCAGCGCATAAACGGCAGTGATCGCATTGACGTTGGTGGCCTTAAACAAGCCCAATTGCGACATCGAAGCAAATGCGAATACACCGGCAAGCGTAATGACCGCTCCTAATTTAACACTTCTTTTCATGAGTATACCTCCTGGATAGCATTTAAAATCTTGATTGATTTCAACAACCATCACTACTCTAGAGGGGATCGGCATCGCTGGTGACGAAAATTCTTGATGAAGAATTGCGTGATTTCGTGTGACCTTAGAAGGGGACCCTGTCTTTTTTAGAGAAAGTCATCTGGAAAGGATTGACCAGAAGTTGTATAATATTTGCGAACTCAGGAGGACATTATGGGAAATTGTATCGTAGCGCAATCTGGAGGACCAACCTCGGTCATCAATGCGACCTTAGCAGGGGTAGTCAAAGCCAATCAGATGAATCCGATCTATACAAAAGTCTATGGCGGATTGAACGGGATCGAAGGGATCCTTCAGGAAAAACTCGTTGATTTAAGCAACATGAGCGAAGAAGAAAACCGGATCCTCAGACAGACGCCGTCCAGTGCTTTGGGATCTTGCCGGTATAAACTGAAAAGAAGCAATGTTCAGGATTTTGAAAGGCTGTTTGCCATCATGGAAAAATTCGATGTAGACACCTTGTTTTATATCGGGGGAAACGATTCCATGGATACGGTCTTTGCCTTAAGCGAATATGCCCAAGCCCACAAGATCACCAATCGCCGTTTTGTCGGTTGCCCTAAAACCGTCGACAATGACCTGATGGTCACCGACCATTGCCCGGGCTACGCATCCGCCGCGAAATTCATCGCGACCACCGCGTTACAAACATGGCTGGATGTCAATGTGTATACCCGTCAGGAAGTTTTCATTCTTGAAACCATGGGCAGAGATGCCGGATGGCTTGCGGCTTCTGCTTGTTTGAGCGGTGTCGTAGACCTCTTGGTCTTGCCAGAAATTCCTTTTGATAAAGAAGTCTTCTTAAAAGAAGTCAAGAAATGCATCGATGACTCCAACAAGTGCTATGTCGTCGTTTCTGAAGGCGCACGCTATGCGGACGGAACCTACCTGGCCGCCGGCGAAGCCAAGAATGACGGATTCGGTCATGCGATCCTGGGCGGAGCCGCCAACGCAGTCAAAGATCTGATCTTGACCAGCGGTGTCGCTAACCGTGCCAAAGTTCAGGACCTGTCCACAGCACAACGCTGCCACGCATCTGAACAATCCTTTGTCGATGTGGAAGAATCCTTCAAGTTGGGGATGAGTGCACACATGCGTTCACAAGATCCGACCTTCACCGGTCAGATGGTTGGGATCAAACGCAAAGATTCCAAGGTCTATGACGTTGAATACTTTGCCACACCGGCATCCAATGTTGCCAATCATGTCAAAAATTTCCCGATCGAATGGGCCAAGCCGAACTTCAGAGGGGTCACCGAAGAAGCCGTTGCCTATATGAGACCGCTCATTGAAGGCCAACCGGTCATCACCTACCACAATGGTGTTCCCGCTTACGTCAAACCTTACTACAAGAGATAATCATCAAAAAGCAGCGATCGCTGCTTTTTTTATTTCATTAGGCTCTGTTCAAAGGCAGTACAAATTTCTAGGACTTGTTCTTTATCCGGGATCAGGTTAAACCAGTCAATCTTGATTTGATCGTAGGCCAAAGCCGCCAGACCACCGGTCACTGCCGCCGTCGTATCGGTATCATGGCCAAGGTTGACCGCACACAAAACGGCATCCTCGTAATTTCCTGTTTTCAGTAAACACCAAATCGAGGCTTCCAGGGTATCTTTCACAAAACCGGAAGAACCGATGTCTTTCTGTGTAAGTCGCATGAAAGAAGCTAAGGGATCAAAACGGGAATATTCGCTTCTTGTTTTCGCATAAAGCAAATCTGTTTCATATACACGCATGGCCTTTTCGATCCCGACGCTGACTGCTTCATATTTATCTTTCTCGTTAAGCAACTCATTGGCAATCGATAAGTAGATCCCGCAACTCATTTTAGCCAGTTCATGGGCATGGGTCAGTGCACTGACCTCGTGAATGATGGCCATGGCGTTTGGATTTGTGGTGAAGTCACTGCCAAAGAGCATCCTTAAATAGAAAACCAAAGGCAGGATACGCATCAAAGAGCCGTTCCCGTTATCATAGTACGAGCGTCCTCCGCATTTGGCTAAGGGGATCCCGCGATGATAATTCATGATCGAGTTGATCGTCGTCTGTCCCATATCGTAAGCTTGGCCGTCCTGTGTGTATTTTCCATAAAAAAGCCAGGCTTCAAATTCTTTCATGATCTGATCGGGATGATACCCCTGTGACAAAGCAGCCGCCAACGCCAAAGTCAGGCTTCCGTCATCCGACCACGACCCCAACGGCTTGTTGAAAACACCGTGACCCGTCATCGTGGTCACCGGATTTTTGATGAACCAAGCCCGGTCCTTGAATTGGACAGGGAGACCTAAGGCATCCCCGACGATGACACCTAAGATGCCTGTTGTTGTTTTTGACATAAGTGTTCTCCGCTTCCTTATTATTTTAACCAAACCGTTAAGTGAAATTTACGAGTGGGTAAAAAAAAGGACAGTCAACCTGCCTTGGGCCACTGAGATTTGATACACTAAGATAGAGGTCACCCATGAAACTGATCACAGAAACACGATTTATCGAATCGCTGAACCGGGAAGCAAAACTCTATGTTGCTTTACCAAATTCGTATGAACAGTCCCAAAACCGGTATCCGGTCATGTATATGATGGATGGCCAGAATCTTTTTCTCCCTGAGGATTCTGTCAACGGCACGATCTGGGATGTCGCTGGCTGTTTTGAGAAGCATCCTGATCTGAAAGAAGTCATCGTGGTGGCGTTGAGCTGTTCAAAAGCCAACAACGGCAGGGGACGATTCAGCGAATACTCGATCTTTGACCTGACTTTGGGTCAAAACGTCAAGACTCGGCCCATAGAAGGCAAAGGCCAAATGACCTTATCGTACATGGTCAATGAACTGAAACCGGAGATCGATCAGCGTTTTCGATCCCTAAGCGATAAATCCAATACAGTCCTGATGGGATCTTCCATGGGTGCCGTGCTTGCCAATCAGGCATCGATTCTTTATCCCGATACTTTTGGGAGAGTGGCTTGCTTATCAGGAGCCTACTTTGTGTCGATGGATCAGATTGCTCAACTCAATGAAGCAGCTGACTTCTCAAAGCTGGATTTCTGTTATCTGGATGTGGGGGATCAGGAAGAAGGATTAGCCAGCCGATCTGAATATCTGAAAACCCATCTTGAGCTTCATGAAATATTGAAAATTAAGATACCCTCAGAAAAACTATGCTTCAGGATCATCAAAGAGGGGATCCATCATGAATCGGCTTGGCAAAGCCGTCTTCATGAAGTTCTAGCCCTTCTATTTGCGTAAAAAAAACACCGGATCGGTGTTTTTACTTGTTTTACTGGCGGAGGAAGCAGGATTTGAACCCGCGCGAGCCTTGCGACTCCTAGCGGTTTTCGAAACCGCCCCCTTCAACCACTTGGGTATTCCTCCATAAGGCCTTTTTAGTATACCAAAAAGGCTCAAAATAGGCAAAAATTCGTGATGATTTTAGCAATGTAAATTGTTTCAGAAATTTAATGTGAAAATTGCACAATATGTGAAAAAACTGTGAAATTAGAATTGACTTAATTTCGTCACATCCTTATAATCAAGGTATAGTACACATCTGTACTTTCTTAAAAGGAGGAAAATGATGAAAAAGTTATTAGTAGTATTACTGCTAGTTACGATGGTTCTCACTGGTTGTACAACCAAAGACAACGCTTATCGTAACGCCTACACATACGTCTACACAACAGATATTTCACAATTGGATTATCTGACAGCGTATGAACAGACCAATCACCAACATACGACAAACTTCGTAGACGGCTTGGTCGAACACAATCCGTTGGGACAATTGGTAGGGGCTTTGGCCACTTCCTGGTCCGCTAACGCTGACAAAACCGTTTGGACCTTCAAACTCCGCAAAAACGTCAAATGGGTAACCGTTGACGGTGAAGTCGCTGCGACTGTTAAAGCCGACGACTGGGTTGCTGGATTACAGCACGGTGCTGACTTTGAATCCGAAACAGCTTACATCCTGTTCGGCGTAATCAAGAATTACTCCGAATACTTCAACGGCGATATCTCTGACTTCTCACAAGTCGGCGTTAAAGCAGTTGATGACTATACTTTGGAATACACCCTGGAATCCCCGACTCCGTACTTCGACACCATGTTCTCATATTCTGTCTTGGGCGGCGTTAACCGCGAATTCCTGGAAGGCAAAGGAACTGGCTGTAAATTAGGAAGTCCTGATCCTGCGACCTGCAGTTTCGGAACAACCGAAGCAAATTCCATTTTGTATAACGGTGCTTACTTGCTGAGCAACAACACCGCTGCTTCCATCATCGAATACACACAGAACCAAACTTACTGGGATAAGAAACATGTTTACATTCCTTCCGTTAAATTGATCTTCTTTGATGGCGCTGACAAGTATTCCTTGTACAGAGCTTTCGATAATGGCGAATATGTTGCCGCTCCGGTTTACACTGATGACCCAGCCTTCTATGAAGCTGCTGTACAAAAATACGGCGATGCGATCTATGTTGGCCGTTTGAATACCACAACTTACTACATTACATTCAACTACAACCGTCGTGCATTCTCTAACTTCGGACTGGGTCAGGCTTTGGTTTCAACCAAGACTGATGCACAAAAAGAAGCGACAAAACTCGCTATCTTGAACGAAAATTTCCGTAAGGCGATCTTCCGTGCTACAGACCGTGGTGCTTTGAATGAACAAGGTGTCGGAACAACCTTGAAATTGAACGCCCTGCGTAATACTTATACCGCTCCGTTGTTCGTTTCTACTTCCGATGGTAAATCTTATGCTGACTTGGTTTCTGCTGAATTGACCAAGATCTCCGCGACTGAATTCCCGTCCGGCTTCGATCTGTCCGACTCACAGGATCCGTACTACGACCTGACTTTGGCTAAATCCTTAATGGACAAAGCTGTTACCGAATTGGGCTCCACTGTTACTTGGCCGATCGCAATCGATGTCAACGCTTCTTTAGGCGCTGTCAACATCGCTACCCGTTTGGCATTCAAGGATCAAATGGAAGCTGCATTCCCGGGCAAAGTTGTTGTTAACATCAACTATGCTACGACTTCAAAAGAATACACCAACTCCTTCTACTACACTGAAACAGCTGACCAACAGAACTATGACATCAACTTGGGTTCTGGTTGGGGACCTGACTACGGCGATCCTAAGACTTACGTCAATACTCTGAATCCGGACAACGGCGATTTGCTGAAATCCTTCGGTTTGTTGAATGGCTTGTCTGCTGACGCTGATGTCAAACAAAAAGCTGGCTTCTTGGCTTTCGGCTTATTGAATGAAAAAGCCAATGCTGAATTGACCGACATGGATGCTCGTTACAAAGCTTATGCTGCTGCCGAAGCTTACCTGATTGGCCATGCCATCATCCTCCCGAACGTTTCACAGGGTGGTAACTACGCTGTTTCCAGAGTTCTTCCGTACTCCGGCTCTTATGCTGACTATGGTACCTCAGGCGACAAGTTCAAATGGTTGCAGGTTACTGACCATGTTATTACTGGTGAAGAACGTGCTGCTGCCAAGGCTGCTTGGGAAGCTGCTCGCGCTAAGTAATTATTGAATATCATTGACTAATCAAGTATAATTGAAACAAATAAAGGATTAGGGTAAACCTAATCCTTTATTACCCTGAGGTACGTATGAAGAAATACATTCTAATTCGTGTATTAAGATCCATCTTCTCTATTATGGTTGTTACGGCAATCGCGTATTTGCTCATTTTTGAGTTCGTTCCGCGTAACCGTGTCTTTGAGAATGATGGTATGTATTCGAAAATTTCCAACCATCCTGAGCAATTGCCACTTTACGTAAACTCAAAATACGAAGAGTTGGGTTATTTGGTCTATAAACCTCAGGACGAACTGTGTCGTGATGAGTATGGGAACGGCACCGCCCAGTACACAACCTGCATCGACACTTCCTCTTCACTTTTTCAAACGGTCAGAACCAAATATGAGAAAAAAGGTTTTGAGTTCGTAACCATTGAACAAACTGGTTTTGTTTACGCGACGCGTGAAATCTCTACCCTGGAAAGACTAGGGTCATTCTTTTCGAAAATGGTGGTCATTGATAATCCAAGCGCCATCAAAGAACCGGCAACCCCAATAACCGATCGTAAGATCTATATTGGCCAAAATTGGAATAAGACATCCTATGCGCTGATGTGTAACGGATGTGTACATAAGTATCTCGTCTATTTTGATTGGAGTTTTCCTTTCATCCATCAAAACGTCCTTAGCTTGAATTTTGGTCGTTCTTTGCCGACTTTCTATGGTATTCCAACCTTTGATGTTTTGTCCGCAGGACAAGGGGTCACCGTGTTGAAAGAAGTGACTTTCCCAAGCGGTGTCAAAATCGAAAGTGGCGTCATGGAATATACATGCACCTACAAATCAAGTTTAGACACACTTGAGAAAACTAAATTTACCGACAATTATGCCGACTGCAGCATCAGAAAGGATGCGCCGTCGATGATGGGTACTTCCTTTATATTCGGTATCTTGGCCTTGATTTTCTCATACCTTATCTCGATCCCGTTGGGGATGTATATGGCCTCTCATAAAGGCCGTGCAATCGATAAAGTGGGGATGGCGTATATTGTGTTTGTCATTGCCGTACCGGCACTGGCTTATATTTATCTGTTCCGTTATATCGGTTCAACCTTCTTCAAATTGCCAGAATCCTTCCCGTCCTTAGGACCCAACAATATCTTGTCGTACATCATGCCTACGATCTCCTTGGCACTGCCTTCAGTTGCCGGATTGCTGATGTGGACCCGCCGTTATATGGTTGACCAGAATACGGCCGACTATGTCAAATTTGCGCGTTCCAAAGGTTTGTCGGAAAAGCAGATCTATATGAAACACATCCTGCGCAATGCGATCATCCCGATCGCCCACGGTCTGCCAGGCGCCATCATCGGAGCCATCGGTGGAGCCATCATCACTGAGCGCATTTATGCCATCCCTGGGATGGGCAAGATGCTCAATGATTCCATTCGTGTTTTCAACAATAATATGGTCATTACTTTAACCTTTATCTTCACAAGCTTGGCCATTCTCTCAGTGCTTCTGGGTGATCTTCTGATTACCAGAATCGATCCTCGTATCAGTTTGGATGAAAAGAAAGGCAAGAAAAAGAAATGACAAGCGCAAATGAAAAATTTCAATTCGTAAAAATAGACGAATTTGCCTCTGAACACATCTCGGCGCCTCATTACTCTTACTGGAAATCAGTTTTTAAGCAATTCTTCAAAAGCAAACTTGCGATTTTCATGTTGGTTTTGGCTGCGGTTATTTTCTCGATTTCGATGATCCAGCCGTTATTTAGTCACTATGATCCAATGTCATCTCCCAATATCGGCGATTTGTCGATTCGTTTCAATAAGCCAAACTTGCAGTTCTGGTTTGGTACGGATCACTGGGGCAACTCCTTGTTTGATGCCGTATGGTCCGGGGCCCGTACCTCGATCACGATTGCTTTATTGGCAACCTCGATCAACATGGTCCTGGGTATTCTGGTCGGTGCCATTTGGGGTTACAATAAGAAATTAGACAAGTATCTCCTTGAAATCTACAACGTCATCGCCAACGTACCGTTCCTCTTGGTCGCCATCATGTTGATGTATATCTTAGGCCCGGGGTTCTGGCAGCTCATCTTCGTCTTGACGATGACTGAATGGCTCAGCGTTGCTTATTTCATCCGTACTCAAGTCATGATCATCCGTGACCGTGAATACAACTTGGTATCCCGTACTTTAGGAACCAATTCCTTCCGTATGATCACCCGTAATATCCTGCCGTTTCTGACCTCGGTCATCGTTACTTTGTTGTCAAGAGAAATCCCGTCGATCATCTCCAGCGAATCCTTCCTGTCTTTCTTGGGTGTCGGATTACCGCCGCAGATCACCTCCCTGGGTAAACTGATCTCCATCTATATTACCTACTACGGAACTTATCCTTACCTCTTCTGGATTCCGGTCGCTGTCTTGGCGTCGTTGTCCGTCTCCTTCTATATCGTTGGTCAGACCTTTGCGGATGCGTCTGATCCGAAGACCCACCGTTAGGAGTAACCATGGAAAGAAAAATTATACTGTCAGCCCGTGATGTCGTCGTCAAATTCCGCGTACGCGACCGCGTCTTAACGGCCATCAGAAAAGTATCCTTAGACTTGTATGAAGGGGAAACCTTAGCCATCGTTGGAGAATCCGGATCCGGTAAAACCGTCTTGACCAAGACCTTCACGGGTATGTTGGAAAGCAATGGGTTCATTGCCGGCGGGAAGATCTTCTTTGAAGATCAGGATCTCGTTCAAATCAAAAACAACAAAGCCTGGGAAAAGATCCGCGGCTCTAAAATCGCGACCGTTTTCCAAGACCCGATGTCTTCCTTGAATCCCATCAGAACCATCGGTACCCAGATCACAGAAGTCATCATCAAACATCAGAATAAGACCAATAAAGAAGCCAAAGAAATCGCCATCGACCTGATGAACAAAGTCGGGATCCCCGATGCGGCCAACCGCTTCAATGAATATCCGTTTCAATATTCCGGCGGGATGAGACAGCGTATCGTCATTGCGATCGCTCTGGCTTGCCGTCCGAAGATTCTGATCTGTGATGAACCGACGACCGCTTTGGACGTCACCATCCAGGCTCAGATCCTTGATCTGATCAAGCATCTGCAGAAAGAATTCGGCTTTACCACCATTTATATTACCCATGACCTCGGTGTCGTCGCCAACGTTGCACAGCGCGTTGCCGTCATGTATGCCGGTCAGATCGTTGAATACGGCACCAGCCACGAAATCTTCTATTCTCCAAAACACCCGTATACATGGGCACTGTTATCGTCATTGCCTCAATTGGGCATCAAAGGAGAAAGACTGTATTCTATTCCGGGTACGCCGCCATCCTTGTTCTATGATATCAAAGGCGATGCCTTTGCTCAGCGTAATCCATATGCCATGAACATCGACTATGAAGAAGAACCTCCGTTCTTCATGATCACCGAATCCCACTTCGCCAAGACTTGGTTATTGGATCCAAGAGCGCCGAAGACTCAACCGCCGACCGCGATCTGCGATCTGCATGGGACAATCGAAAAGATCTACGGAAAGGAAGGGGTATAACATGACTTCCAAAGAAGTATTATTGTCGCTTAAAGGCGTAACGATTCAATTTCCGAAAGGAAAAGGGGTCTTTACCGCCGTCAAGGAAGCGTCCTTCGACATCTATAAAGGCGAAACCTTCGCTTTGGTCGGTGAATCCGGCTCCGGCAAGACCACCATCGGCCGTGCCATCGTCCGCATCAATCCGGTCGCCAAAGGCTCCATCGAATTTGAAGGCAAAGACATCAGCTCCAGACTGAATCCTGAAGACACCAAATGGGTCACCAAATCGATCCAGATGATCTTCCAGGATCCGGCAACGTCCCTCAATGAACGTGCTACCGTCGACTACATCATTTCGGAAGGGTTGTACAACTTCCACATGTATGAAGATGAAAACGACCGTAAGGCCAAAGTGCTCAAGAGCCTCACTGAAGTTGGTCTCTTGGATGAACACATAACCCGTTATCCGCATGAATTCTCAGGCGGACAAAGACAGCGTATCGGGATCGCCCGCGCCATGGTCATGGAACCCAAACTCATCGTTGCCGATGAACCGATTTCAGCCCTTGACGTTTCGATCCGTGCCCAAGTCCTCAACCTGATGAAAAATCTTCAGGAAGACAAAGGCTTAACCTATCTCTTCATCGCCCATGATCTCTCCGTCGTCCGATTCATTTCGGATCGTATCGCGGTCATCCATCTGGGTCGTATCGTCGAATTGGCCGATACGGAAGAACTCTTCAAAAACCCGCTTCATCCTTACACCAAGAGCCTGCTGTCAGCCATCCCGATGCCTGATCCAATCTTGGAAAGCAAGAAGATCCCGCTTTTTTATGACGGGTCTCAACACGACTACAGTACCGATCTTCCTTCTTTCGTAGAAATCAGCAAAGACCACTTCGTCTGGGCCAACGCCGCTGAACTCGCCGAATACAAGAAAGTTCTCAAAATTTAACATGACAAAACAGGGTCCCTTTTCACAAAAGCTCGCCCTGTTTTTCATTGAATTGTCCTACGGACAAGCGTATAATAAAAACGTTGTGGAGGTGCACGCTTGGAAACACGTATCAAATCTATTATTGAAGAAGATCTGAAAGCACAAGAAACTTATCGGCTTGCCCAGGAGAAGATCAAAGATGCTTTGATGAACATCCATAAGGAAAAGTCCCGTATCCAGGATGAAGTCTGGAACAAAGTAAAAAAAGATGTCGACGATGAAAAAAACAAACTGACGGCCCAACTTGAAAAAGCCCAAGCCGACAGTGTTCAGCAATATCAGTCTGCCCTCAAGGTTTTGGAAGACAATTTCAAAGCCCATGAAAAACAGTGGCATGACGAACTTTTGGCGCGCAGCCTCAAAAAGGACATCTAATTGTGAGTTCGACTCAAGCCTTAGCCGCCAAAGCCAAAGCGATGTATGGTGCCCATCTGACCAAATCCGACTATGAGGAATTGCTCAGAAAGCGCAGCGTCCAGGAAATCGCCGGCTATCTCAAAAATGAAACCCATTACGACAAGATCCTGGAAGGCATCAATGAATCCTCGATCCATCGCGGTTATCTGGAAGTGCTCATCCGACAGCGCCTGTTTTTTGATTTTGTCCAGCTGATCCGTTACGGTGAAACCCAAAATCACAAGTTCTATCAATACGGCATCCTTCAGATTGAGATCAAACAGATCTTAATGACCCTGCGTTTCCTTAAAGAAACCGAAAAGGGGGGACAAATCTCCCAGCTGCCTCTGTTTGCCAATAAGATGACCTCCTTTGATCTTCAAAGATTGGTCAACGTCAATTCCTATGATGAACTCTTGTCGACTTTAAAAGACACCCCTTATCATAAGATCCTGCTCCCGCTGAAACCCAAAGCCAATGAAGAATTGGATTATACCGCCTGTGAGATCGCCCTCAACGGCTATTATCACAAAGAAGTCCTCAGTTACATCGAAAAAGAATTCAGCGGTGTCGCCAAAGAACAGGTCCTGGATGTGTTCAACACTCAAATCGAGCTCGACAACATCACCAAGATCTACCGTCTCAAGAAATACTACAAGTCAAGTCCCGAAGACATCATCAAGGTGCTTCATCCAACCTATGTCAAGATCCCCAGAAAGATCCTGCATAAATGGGTCGAAACCAAAAGCGCCGATGAATTCATCGAAGCCCTCTCGACCACGGCCTATAAATCCTCGATCAACCGTAAAGATTTCGTCTACATCGAATATCATATGGATTCGATCATGTATAACATCAACAAGCACTTCATCCGCTTCGCGACCGACCCCAACGTGGTCATGATCGCCTACATGAACCTGCTTGAAATCGAGACAAGAAACATCATCGACATCATTGAAGGCGTTCGCTATAAAGTCGAAACCGACAAAATAGCCAAGCTGCTTATCTACTAGGAGGAACCCATGGCCATTGAACCAATGCGATTACTGCGACTGGCAGGATCCAAAGAAAACATCGAAAAAATACTCTTGACTGCGTTCTCTTCTGACGATATGCATGCGGAACTCGCAAGCCACGTCATCAACGAAGGCAACGGCGGACAAATCGTCCCTGACGACAACACCTATGCGGATTATTTCAACCGTATCCAGCTGATTTTCTCCAATCTGCATTCTGACTTCACTTGCGCTTATGATGGCATCAGTGAGTTCACCAATGATGAGATCGAACAGCACATCAAACAGGCCGAACTGAATTACGAAAAGATCAATGAGCAACAACTGACTCAGTCGATTCTGACCAAAGAAGACAAAGAAGCCCTGATTCAATTGCGCGGTTTCAATATCGCCGCGATCAATCAGCTGAGCTTCACGGCGGTGACCTTCGGACGTTTGCCGATCAGTTCTCAAGCCAAGCTGACTTTGCTGGCTGAGAAGGGCTTCGTTCATCAGATCGTCCACAAAAACAGCCATTACGTCTGGATCTTCATCATCAGTAACGCCGAAGATGCGAAAATCAATCAAAGCGTCCTGGAAAGTCTGTTCTTCGAACCGATTCCCATCCCCAAAGTCGATGAAAAACAATTGGCTCTGGATTGTGAATCGACCTTAGGCAAGATCTACGGCTTCGTGTCTCACAACGCCGAGGTCCGCAAATACTTCAAATACATCGCCATCTTCGATGACATCGCCGTCGTGACCGGCTTCGTGCCCAAAAAGCGCGTCAAAGCCTACAAGTCGATGTTTGGAGAAATGACCGATGTCACCATCCAGGATTTCCCGGCCGGACTTGAAGAAGGCCTCGAACCCCCCACCATCCTCAAAAACGGCTGGTTCGCCAAACCGTTTGAACTCTTCGTCGAAATGTACAGTCTGCCTCACTACGGCGACTTCGATCCGACCTTCTATCTGGCACTGACCTATTGTCTCTTGTTTGGGATCATGTTTGGTGATCTGGGTCAAGGCTTTGTCTTGGTGATCGGAGGATGGGCCTTATGGAAGTTCAAAAAGATGAAACTGGCTGCTGCAGCGATGCGCATGGGCTTCTTCTCGATGATCTTCGGTTTGGTCTATGGTTCCGTGTTTGGACTTGAACACCTCTTGGATCCCCTGTATCTGGCCCTAGGCATGAGCGGTAAACCGCTTGAAGTCATGGCCGGGGAATCCGTCAATATCTTACTCTTGGGCGCCATCGCCATCGGGGCAACCCTGATCCTGGTCTCCATGGCCATCAACATCATCCTGCGCATCAAACGCAAGGATTACGGAGAAGCCCTCTTCTCCCAAAACGGTTTGGCCGGCTTTGTGTTCTACGGCTCGATCATCGTCATGCTGACGATGGAAATGATGCTCAACATCAAAGTCCTCAATACCGTGACTGAACTCATCTTCTTCGGTATCCCGCTGAGCGTCATGCTCTTAAGGGTCCCGTTAAAGAACCTCATTAAAAAGATCGCGATCACCCCGCATGAAGGCTGGGGCGGTTACTTAGTCGAAGCGGTCTTCGAAATGATCGAAGTCTTGCTGAGCTTTGTCTCCAATACGATGAGCTTCCTGCGTGTCGGGGGCTTCGTCCTCTCACATGCCGGTATGATGCTGGTCGTCATGACACTCATGGAAATGACAGGCATGTTTGGCCCGGTCGTCTTGGTCTTTGGAAACATCTTCGTCATGGCCCTTGAAGGCCTGATCGTCGGGATCCAAACGCTGAGATTGCAGTATTACGAAATGTTTAGCCGTTATTATGAAGGCGGGGGCAAAAAATACATCCCCACCACCACATTAGATCACTAGGAGGAAAACACCCATGTTAACGATCTTTGAAGCAGTTACCCCATTATTCGTCATTATCCTGATCTCCCTTCCGCTTATTCCGGTCCTTTCTGGCAAAGTCGATGCCAAGAATGCCAAATTCAGAGTATGGACCCAAGTATCCTTGTTTGCCGCCGCTTTCTTAGGCGTCCTGGTCTTCCAGGTCAACGGTTTGGTTGCGCATGCTGCTGCTGAAACAGCCGTGACTTCCATTACCGGAACGGCTGCTCAAGGGATGGGCTTTATCGCTGCCGCGATCTCGACTTCCGCTTCCTGTTTGGGTGCCGGTTTCGCTGTTGCTGCGGCTGCCCCGGCTGCCATCGGCGCCATTTCGGAAAATTCCGACAACTTCGGTAAAGCGATGATCTTCGTTGCTTTGGCTGAAGGGGTCGCCATCTACGGGTTGCTGATCTCCATCCTCATCATCAACAAACTTTAATCCCATGAAATTCTTTTTGATCAGCGACAACACCGATACCCAGATGGGTCTGCGTTTGGCAGGCATAGACGGGGTCGTGGTACACACCAAGGAAGAAGTGCTTCATGAGCTGGATAAAGCCATCAAAGATGACAGTATTGCCATCGTTTTGATGACGACCCTGGCCATCAACACGGCACCCGTGCAAATCGCTGAACTCAAACTTAAGTTGTCTAAGCCTTTGATCGTGGAGATCCCCGATCGACACGGTTCAGCCAAGATCGGTGAAACCATTGATGCCTACATCAGTGAAGCCATCGGCATCAAGATTTAGGAGCCCCTATGGAACAGGAAAAACTAGCAGAAAATCTGGTCAAGGTCATACAGACCCAAAGCCAACAGCAATTATCGAACCTACAGGCTGATTTTGAAAGCCAGCAGCAGGAAATGATTGAACGCTTCAGACAGGAAGCTTTGGAAGAAGCGGCTGTCTTTAGTGAATTGGCCTTATCCGAACTCAGGAACTCCTTGGTTCAGAATGAGTCCCAATCCAAGTGGAAAGTCAAAAAAGACCTCTTCATCCGCAGGGCTGAACTGGTTGACGGGCTTTTTTCAAGCGTCAAACAAGACCTCATCGCCTTTTCAAAAACAAAAGAGTACGAAACGTATGTCAAAGAGACCCTCGATAAGGTCCTCCTTGAAAATCCGTTGGAAGGCATCATTCTCTTGGTGAAAGCCGCCGATGAAGCCCTGTTTAAAGCCGTTACCGGTTCAAAAGCCGACATCAAGGTCAGCGATCGAGTCCACATCGGCGGTTTTATCGTCAAAGACAAAGCCGGCCTGATGGAAATCGATGAATCGTTGGATTACAAATTGAAAGTCCAGAAGGAATGGTTTACCACGCATTCCCAATTGGATTTTTAGGAGGTCAGGATGAACGCTAGCGCAAGCATCTATTCAATCAACGGTCCGGTCGTTAAATCGAAACTCGCCGTCGGTTTTCAAATGTTGGAGATGGTCTATGTCGGCCACAAAGAGCTCTTGGGAGAAGTCATCGGAATCGATGATATCTTTACCACGATCCAGGTCTATGAAAGCACCACCGGCCTTAAAATCGGTGAGCCGATCTTTAAGACCAACAGTCCCTTGGGGGCGACCTTAGGTCCTGGCATCTTGACCAACATCTTCGACGGGATCCAAAGACCCCTGAAAGAAATGGCTGAACAGTCCGGGATGTATGTCTCGGAAGGCAGAGGCCTCAATTCACTCAATGAAACCAAATTATGGGATGTCACGTTCAAAGTCAAGCAGGGCGATAAAGTCAGCGGCGGCGAGATCTTCGCCACCACCCCGGAAACCTCACTGATCGAACACAGAATGATGATCCCAAATCAAATCAAAGGCACCGTCACGTCAATCAAGCCTAACGGCGCTTATAACATCAATGAAACCTTACTGATCGTATCCGATGAATACGGCATTGAACATCCTTTGACCTCGGTCCAGAAATGGCCGATCCGTCAGGCTCGTCCTGTCGGCAAGCGTCAAGTCATTTCCGTTCCGCTAATCACGGGACAACGCGTCATCGATACCTTCTTTCCGATCGCCAAAGGCGGCGCAGCTGCTGTACCGGGCGGTTTCGGAGCCGGCAAGACCATGACCCAGCATCAGCTGGCCAAATGGTGTGATGCCGACATCATCGTATATGTGGGCTGCGGCGAACGCGGCAACGAAATGACCCAGGTCCTGGAAGAATTCTCCGAACTGGTCGATCCAAAATCCCACAAACCGTTGACCGATCGTACGGTCCTCATCGCCAACACCTCCAACATGCCGGTAGCGGCTCGTGAAGCCTCGATCTATACCGGAATCACCTTGGCTGAATATTACCGTGATATGGGCTACCATGTCGCGCTGATGGCTGACTCGACTTCCCGTTGGGCCGAAGCCTTGCGTGAGATCTCAGGCCGTCTGGAAGAAATGCCGGCTGAAGAAGGATTCCCGGCCTATTTGCCATCCCGTATTTCCCAGTTCTATGAACGTGCCGGTTACGTCGAAAACCTCAACCACTCGGAAGGCTCCGTCACCATCATCGGTGCCGTATCTCCTCAAGGGGCCGACTTTTCAGAACCGGTCACTCAAAATACCAAGCGTTTCGTCAGAGCCTTCTGGGCTTTGGATAAATCTTTGGCCTATTCCCGTCACTTCCCGGCCATCAACTGGAACATTTCCTATTCCGAATACATGGATGACTTAAGGAAATGGTATGACGTCAACGTCGACCGTAAGTTCGTCGGATTGCGTGCTGAAATGATGAGCATCCTGCATGAAGAGACCCAATTGATGGAAATCGTCAAACTGATCGGCTCCGACGTCTTGCCGGATGATCAGAAACTTGTTTTGGAAATCGCCCGAGTCATTCGTGTCGGCTTCCTTCAGCAAAATGCCTTCCACCCGGAAGACACTTATGTGCCTTTTGAGAAACAATTCAAGATGCTTCAATTGATCTCTTACTTAAGAGCCCAATCGGCACGCTTGCTTTCTACCCACAGAACCATCCGAGCCATCACGGCCACCGGTATTTTCGATGAACTGGTCAAAATCAAATATGATGTCAAAAACAGTGAAATCGAAAAACTGGATACCTATTATGATAAAATCGACGCGGCTTTGGCCAGCGTAAAGTAAGGGGGAAACCATGAGTCGCCAATACATAGGTTTAAAAGAAATCAAAGGTCCCCTGATCATCTTGGACCAAGTCGAAGACGTCGGATTTGAAGAAGTCGTTGAAATCGAACTCGAAAACGGGGAGACCCGTTTCGGACGAGTCGTCGAAATCCAAGGTCAACAGGCCGTCATTCAAGTGTTCGAAGGCACCTCCGGTCTGTCTAAAATCAACACCAAGACCCGTCTGTTGGGTCATCCGATGGAAATCGCTTTGTCCCGGGAAATACTGGGTCGTGTCTTTAACGGCGGCGGTAAACCGATCGACGGACTGGGTGAAGTCTATGCCCAAAACAAAGCCGACATCAACGGGCATTCCTTGAATCCCGTCATGCGTAAGTATCCTCGTAACTACATCAACACCGGCATTTCCACGATCGATGGGCTCAACACCTTGATCCGCGGTCAGAAACTGCCGATCTTCTCAGGATCCGGGATGCCGCATAACCAACTGGCGGTTCAGATCGTCAAACAAGCCAACATCGCTCAAGACGGCGATCAGGAATTCGCCATCGTCTTTGCGGCGATGGGCGTCAAAAACGACGTGGCCGACTTTTTCAAACGCTCGTTTGAAGAAACCGGTGTCATGGAAAAGGTCGTCATGTTTCTTAACCTGTCCAATGATCCCATCATCGAACGTATCTTAACGCCGCGCTGTGCTTTGACCGTGGCCGAATACCTGGCTTACACCTGCGACATGCATGTCTTGGTCATCATGACCGACGTCACCTCGTATTGTGAAGCCTTGCGTGAATTCTCCTCCTCAAAAGAAGAAATCCCGGGCCGTAAAGGCTATCCGGGCTATCTCTATTCCGACTTGGCCTCTTTGTATGAAAGAGCCGGGATCGTTAAAGGCAAGAAGGGGTCTGTCACTCAGATTCCGATCCTGACCATCCCCAATGATGACATCACCCATCCGGTCTCTGACTTGACCGGTTATATCACCGAAGGTCAGATCGTACTGGACAGAAACCTGCATCAGGTCAACATCTATCCGCCGATCGGCGTCTTGCCGTCGCTGAGCCGTTTGATGAAAGACGGGATCGGTGAAGGCTTTACCCGTAAAGACCACTCCTCCTTAAGCACCCAGCTGTTTGCCTGTTATGCCAAAGTCCAGGATGCCAGAGCGTTGGCTTCGGTCATCGGGGAAGAAGAACTCTCTTTGATCGACCGCAAATACATGGCTTTTGGTCGTTTGTTTGAAAAATACTATGTCGGACAAGGCTTCAAGACCAACCGCTCGATCGCGGAAACTTTGGATCTGGGCTGGTACCTGTTGAGCTTGTTGCCCATCGGGGAACTGGACCGTGTCTCATCCGATTTCTTGGATGCTTACTACAACACCGATCTGGCCATCACGCATTTCATGGCCTTACAAAACGGACAACTCGATGAGGTCCTGAGGAAGAACTGATATGGCCATTACGCGCGTATCCCCAACCAAAGGCAATCTGATCGCCACTAAAAAATCCCTGGATCTTGCGAAACTGGGCTATGAACTGATGGATCGCAAACGCAATGTTCTGATCCGTGAGATGATGATGCTGGTCGAAAAAGTCAAGACCTTGCGCGATGAGATCACCTTGACTTATGAACAGGCCTATCTGGCCCTTCAGCAAGCCAACATCTCTTTGGGCGTGGTCAGCGAAATCGCCAGTACCGTCACCATCGAAAACGGAGTCCACGTGGTCTACCGTTCCGTCATGGGCGTCGAGATCCCCAATGTCTCCATGGATGAAAGTGACGTCGTGTTTCAATACGGGTTTGCGGAATCCAATTCCAAACTCGATGAAGCCACCTTGCTTTTCAACAAAGCCAAACGCTTAACGATCCTCTTGTCTGAAGTCGATAATGCGATCTTCAGATTGGCGCGTGCCGTCCAGAAAACCCAAAAGCGGGCCAATGCCTTAAAAAACATCGTCTTGCCTGCGCTCAAGAGCGACATCAAGTTCATCTCCGAAGCCCTTGAAGAAAAGGAAAGAGAAGAATTTACCCGTCTTAAAGTCATCAAAAACAAAAAAGCAGCCGCTGTCTCTCACTGAGACAGTTTTTTTTAGGAAATGTCACATAAACCCCGAAAACAGAAGTATATGATGACTGCGTCCCATACGGATCACACCATTTTGATCCATTTCCATGCCTCTTTGTATCAAAGCGTGCTGAGCCGTTTGCGTTATCGCGATGAAGTCAAAGAGACGCAAACCGTGAAGCCTCATGACAAGGATTATCTCTTTTTGATCGAGTCCTGCCTGAAACGGCTGACTCAGGAAGAACAGCGTTTGTTGCATAATGATTTCTTGTCACCTTTGTCAAAAAACTGGTGGATGGAGTACTATTCCAAGAGTACCTATTACCGAATGCGACATCTTGCGGTAGACCGTTTTTTACATTGTTTGCACCATGAAAAAATGGTATGATATTGACGTTAAAATTGAACAATTTAAAGGAGCCACGATGCTAAAAGGGATAGCCGCTTCCAGCGGTGTAGTAGTAGCCAAAGCTTATAAACTCGAGCAGCCTACCATCAATGTTGTACGTCGCAGTGCAGACAGCCAGCAGGAAATCGCGAACTTTAAACAAGCCTTGCTTAAAACTCAAAAGGACATCGAAATCATCAAGACCAAAGCCGTCGGCAAACTGTCTGATGAAGAACTGGCCATTTTTGATGCCCACATCATGGTGACTCAGGATCCTGAGTTCACCGGCCAAATGGAAGAGATGATTAAAAATGAATCCGTCAATGCCGACTTTGCCTGTCAGGAAGTCAGCAGCATGTTCATCAACATGTTTGAAACGATGGATGATCAGTATTTCAGAGAACGGGCAGCCGACATCAAAGATGTCAGTTACCGCCTGTTATGCCATATCCTGGGCTTGATCATTCCGGACCTGTCTTTGATCGATGAAGAAGTCATCATCGTCGCCAACGATCTGACCCCTTCGGATACCGCTCAGCTCAACAAACAATTCACCAAAGGTTTCGCCACTCAGATCGGCGGACGTACCTCACACAGCGCCATCATGGCCAGAAGCCTGGAAATCCCGGCTGTCGTCGGCATCAGCGGCTTGCTGAAAAACGTCAATCACGGGGATACCTTGGTCTTGGATGCCATCGATGGTTTCGTGATGGTCAATCCGGAAGCCACGGATCTTGAACATTATAGACTCAAAGCCAAGAATTTCGCTGAACTCAAAAACAGCCTGAAGATCCTCAAAGATGCCGAAAGCATCACCACCGATAAACATAAAGTCGAACTCTCAGGCAACATCGGGACGCCCAATGATGTCGACAACGTCTTGGCCAATGGCGGAGAAGGGGTCGGTTTATACCGTACCGAATTCCTGTATATGGATGCCACAGCCTTGCCTCCCGAAGAAGACCAGTTTGAAGCTTATAAAACTGTGTTGGAAAAGATGGGCAAACGTCCGGTCGTCGTCCGTACCTTGGACATCGGCGGAGACAAAGAACTCAGTTATCTGCCTTTCCCGCATGAAATGAACCCGTTTTTGGGTTACCGTGCGATCCGTTTGTGTTTGGATAGAACCGACATATTCAAGACCCAAGCCAGAGCGCTCTTGAGAGCCTCAGTCTACGGTCATCTTTGCATCATGTTCCCGATGATCGCCACTTTGGGTGAATTCAGGGCCGCCAAACAGTTCATTTTGGATACCCATGCTGAACTCAAAGCCGAAGGCATTGCCGTCTCTGAAGATTATGAAATCGGCATGATGGTCGAAATCCCGGCCTCTGCGATCTTGGCAGATCAGTTTGCCAAAGAAGCCGACTTCTTCTCGATCGGAACCAATGACCTCATTCAATATTCCATGGCTGCCGATCGTATGAGCGAAAAAGTATCTTATCTGTATCAGCCTTTGAATCCGTCCTTGCTGCGTCTGATCAAAATGACCATCGACGGGGCACACTCCCAAGGCAAATGGTGCGGGATGTGCGGTGAAATGGCCGGGGATGAGCTGGCAGCACCAGTTTTGTTGGGCTTAGGCTTGGATGAATTCTCCATGTCCGCCAGCAGTATCCTGCAGACCAGAAAAATGATCCGTTCCTTGTCTTACAAAGATATGAAAGTCATGGCTGAAAAAGCCCTGAAGTGTTCAACGATGGAAGAAGTCGTCGAACTGGTCAAAGCCAGCATCTAGATCTCAAACGCATCCTAAAAGGATGCGTTTTTTTTATTTTCATGTGTCCAGCGTGTTTGGCTTGGGTATAATGAAAGAGCACTAAGAGGACACATATGAACATCAAACTCATCGTCATGGATATGGATGGTACCTTACTGAATGAAAAAGGGGAGGTCACCCCATCAACCTTGAAAGCGTTATGGGCTGCCCAGGATCAAGGCGTCCATCTGGCCATCGCCTCGGGCCGCAATCCGATCGGCCTCATGACCTTTGCGAAACTGCTGCGCATGGATCGCTACGGCGGGTATTTGGTCGGGATCAACGGAGCCATGGTGGTCAAAGTCCCTGAAATGAAGACCCTCATGCGTCATCAGATCCCTCCCTCCGATATTCAGGATCTCTTTGATTTTGGACGGAAAATGGACATCGAAACAATGGCTGTCCACGATGAAACCATCTACAGCTTTATTCCAAGTGCCCTGACGGAAGCCAAACGGGCTTATCGCCAACACCATCAAATCGATCCGGCCATCAGTGATGCGGCCGGAGTATGGACTTTCATTCAGGATCACCGGAAGAATTATCCGACCCTCCATCATGTGGAAACCTATCTGGATGCGTACGGCAATGCCAACAAGGTCTGTTTTGCCCATGAACCTGAGATCATGGAGAAGTTTTATCCGATCCTGCAGAAACAGTTTTCTGATCGTTTCAACATCATGAGGACATCACCGCGTTGGTATGAGCTGAGTCCCAAAGGCATCGATAAAGGTTCAGCATTGGATGAAGTCAAACGCCTGCTGAACATCTCCTCCGAAGAAATCATGTGTTTTGGGGACGGCGAAAACGACTTGCCGATGTTTAGGGTCTGCAAGTATGCAGTCGCGATGGACAATGCGATGCCTTTGGTCAAAGAAAAAGCCTGGGCCATCACCGGTTCCAATACGGAAGACGGGATTGCCCAAGCCTTAGCGCTTTATGTGCTTACTTCTTCATAAACTTAAAGATGTCTTTATGAATCTCCTTATCGGGGATTTTTTTAAACAGCATTTCAATGACTTTCCTGGCCTTAAAACTTTCAACGGCGAAGTTTTCCCCGTCTTCTAAGGTGATGATCAGGTTGTCTCCCAACGCTACGCCAGTCTTATATTGCCAGGTCTTGATTTCAGTGAAGTCGATCTTGAACCCTTTGGTCTGATCTGCTTTGTCATAGAGGATGAGCATGTCTTCATACAGATCGCAGACGATGCGGTTTTTGACCGTCACCACTGAGAAAACGACCATCCCAACCAAATAAAGTCCAAAAATCAAAAGGCCCCAATTGAAACTGAACCCCCAGATCCCGGTCAGGATCAGCGCGATCCCCAAGGCCCCCATCATCGTCAAAACGAAGGTAGGACGTAAGGTCAAGCGGTACTTCGGTTTACCCAAATTCAGCGATGCGATATCGATCAGTTCTTTGGTCATAAATTCCTCATGTGTCATGTCACTATTATAAAGTAAAGCATTCGGGTTCGCAAGTTTTATCGAAAGCACGAAAAGTTCTTGCATAAATCATTCATTTTAGTAAACTATAGATATTGGATTAGGAGATTCACCATGTACATTCTGGCCTCGATCGCATTCTGTATCATCTTCATCTTTGTCCCATCACGAGAATATGTTAAACTTCAGCAAGCCCTCAAATCTGAAAAGGAACAGGGCCGAACCTATCAGGTTTTCAGTAACGCCAAGTGGCTCTTGATCATTCAGGGATTCATGCTGCTGTTTAGTATCTCGATCGGCGTCTTCTCGGGTCCAAGCGATCCAAACCCGCAAAAGATCATGTATGCCATTTCGATCGCGATGTCCGGTTCGGCCATCGGAGCCATGATCGGGGCTTTATTAAATCGCCGTTTACTGTATAACGACAAAGGCTTTTTGCTTAAAAATCATTTCGTCGCTTATAAAAGCATCAAACACATGACCCGCAGAAAAAGTGTCTTGGGCGTGGCTGAAGTGGAAACCCTCAAGGGAGAAACCATGACCTTGACCAACAAATGTGCCGGATTCTTACAAGAAATGGCCAAGAAGAAATAAGATGATTATTCAAAGCACACGGCTGTATCTCAATGAACGATTTGTGAAGGGTCAAGTAGAGATCGCTCACGATAAGATCATCGCCATCCATCCTTATGGAACCCATAAGGTTGATGTCGATGCTTTGGATCAGATGGTCTTGCCTGGCTTTATCGATATCCATACGCATGGTTACAAAGGCATGAATGCCAACAAGGCCGACAAAGAAGGCATGATGACTTGGCTGAAAGCTTTGCCTCAAGAAGGGGTCACTTCCTTTTTAGTGACGACTTCCACGGCACTGATGGAGGACCTTAAGGCTTCTTTGACCTTGTGTACCACGCTCATGAAAAATCAAACGGAAGGCGCCAGGATCCTTGGCTTTCATCTGGAAGGACCCTTCTTATCGGTAAAACACATCGGGGCTCAGCGTCCCGATTGGGTCCAGATCCCTTCCGTGAAACTCTATCAGGAACTGGATGCCTGCAGTGACCATCAGATCAAACTGATGAGCCTGGCCATCGAAAATGATGAAGGCTTAAGCTTAGTCAAATATGCCCACCAACAAGGCGTCGTCTTGTCTGTGGGACACTCCGGTGCGTCCCTGGATTTGATCCGGCAAGCCTTGCCTTACGGACTGAAGAACTTCTGTCATACCTTCAACGGGATGAGCGGACTGCATCATCGCGACATCGGCACGGCCGGAGCCGCCATGCGTTTGGAAGAGTGCTATGCTGAACTGATCGGAGACGGCGTCCATGTGAATGTGGATGTGGCTCATATCTTAGCCAAAGTCAAAGGCAAAGACAAACTGATCCTGGTGACCGATGCGGTCCAGGTCAAAGGCTTGGCTCAAGGGGTTCATACTTTCTATGACAGACAGGTCACCGTCGATGAATTCGGCTGTGCCCATTTGGATGACGGCCGTTTGGCCGGCAGTTCAAACCGGATGAATGCGATGATGAAGACTTGTGTACAAAGAGCGGCCATCGATCCGGTGACCGTCATCAACGCAGCCACGATCAATCCGGCCACGCTTTTGGGTCTGAGCCATAAAGGACGCCTGGAAGTCGGCTTTGATGCCGATCTGGTCATCTGTGATGATGATTTCAACATACAACAAACCTATATCTTAGGTCGGAGGGAATATGAATCTTGATGCGTTCATCATGAAATACGCGGTGGTCTTATCCAAACGGACGACCCTGAAACAGCGTAAACTTTATTTCGCAGCACTCTATCAGGACTTTACGGCACTGGGCTATGAAGTCAAAGGCATCACCGAGAAACGTAAGGGAAGGGTTTCCCTCAACATCCACATCGGTGACGTCAGCAAGGCTCAAACCTTGATCATCGCGCCTTATGACATGCCTCCGCGCCGGTTCTTTTCAAAAGGTTACCATCCGTTTAGGGAAGAAGATTCTATTTTGATCAAATTGTTTTCTGAGAACATCCTGACTTTGGCGGCCATCGTCTTGGGCTTTGTGGCTTATGCCTTGACCATCAACATCAATGCGATCTTGTCCTATGCGATCTTAGGGCTCTTTACCGCATTGATTCTGGCCATGATCTTTATTTATCCTTTGGGTCTCAACTGCAAGTTTACGGCCAACAAAAACAATTCGTCTTTGGCGGTCATGCTGAACATGGCGGAATCCCTTCAAGGCAAGGGCAAAATCGCTTTTGTGCTCTTGGATCACGTCTCTTTGAATCACCATGGGGAACTGATGCTGAGCACCCTCTTGGCCAAGACCCATGCTTGCCCGACGGTAATTTACTTGGATTGTGTCCGGTTTTGGTCATGTCGGACTGATTTCCGGTTCAGAAGATAATCAAGCCATGGCTAAGCATTACATGTCTTGTGCGGATGAACGTCTGCGTTTTGAAACCAAGACCCATGAAAAAGGCGAAGTGCTGATGAGTGCGCTCAACCGTTTTCCCAAGGCCCTCAATATCTCGGTCGGGATCCTGAAAGGCAAGCATTGGTTTGTTCCCAATGTCCGTACTGCTCGGGATTCAGAACTCGATGAAAAGGTGATTTCTGCTGTCTCCGATCTGCTGCTGAAAGGCTTGGAATAAATAATTTAGTCAAAATTTCATTTAGTTCTTGCATAAAATAGTCATTTTGTCTATAATAAATTTATTGATGCGGGGACGGAAAAAATGATTAAGGCACTGTTGAAATCCAAAATGTCTCAGTTCTCAAAGCAAGAAAAGAACATTGCTTCTTATCTGCTGGAATTAGACCTGGACCCACGGATTTTGACCTCAAACGCCTTAGCGGAGCAATTGGGAATATCCCAATCAACCGTCATTCGATTCACTCAGAAACTGGGTTATGAAAGTTTCAGAACCTTCCTGGTCGATTTGAATAAAGTCTATGCGGATGACCTTCGGGTCAAAGAAAGAGATCTGTTGACCTCGGATTCGATGAAGATCCTGATCTCACGTTATGAAGATGCGATCCATGAGACCAATGTCCTCAACAAACCCGAAAGCATCAAGCAAGCCGTTAAACTGATCCTTGAAGCCGATCGGATCGTCGTTTATGGTGCGGCCAATTCGAGTATCTTTGCTGAATATCTCAACAATCAGCTCAATAAGACCGGCCTCTTCGTACAGTTCTCCAAAGGCATTCATGCCTGCCTTGTCTCTGTTTCGCAGCTCAGCAGTAAAGGGGTGGTCGTCCTCATTTCCCAATCCGGAGAAACCGAAGACACCCTCGAAGCAGCCAAACAAGCCAAATCACACGGTATCCCGATCATAGCCTTGACCGGACACCACAGAAACTCACTTCATGATTATGCCGATATTGTCTTATACAGCAGTGATTATGCCAAAAACCTCATGAACATCAGGATCTCCCAGTTGTTTCTGGTAGACATCCTGATTCAGGAAATTACTGAAAGAAAGTAGGGTAACCCCATGCAAGAAATCGTAAATGTACGTATTGATGAAAGATTAATCCACGGACAAGTCGCAGCAATGTGGACCAATGTCCTCAGAGCCAGCCGTATCATGGTTATCGATGATTTGGCGGCGCTGGATGAAATCCAGAAAATGGCGCTTAAAATGGCTTGCCCGGGCGGCATCAAACTGTCGATCCTGAATTGTGAAAAAGCCGCGCTGAATTTCAGTGAAAACAAATATGAAGGCGATCGCATCTTCATCGTCGTCAAGGGGCCCGAAACCATCTTGAAGCTGTGGAACCTCGGTTTGCAGCTTAAAGAGGTCAATGTCGGGAATATGTCTTCCTCGGTCGGAACCAAACAAGTCAAACGTTCGGTCAACGTTTCCGAAGACGACATCAAGAATTTTGAGGAATTAGCCACGAAAGGTGTCAGTTTCACCGCTCAGATGGTTCCTAACGAAGATAAAATCGAATTCATGAAACTCATCCGCAAATAACAGCGACATTTGCGAAGCAGTTTCGGAATT
Organism: Erysipelotrichaceae bacterium; assembly: GCA_963678045.2. Taxonomy (GTDB): domain Bacteria; phylum Bacillota_I; class Bacilli_A; order Erysipelotrichales; family Erysipelotrichaceae; genus UBA2212. The sequence continues at coordinate 663,860 of CAXXCK010000004.1, forward strand.
GATTTGTCGATAAACAACCATAGAAAGGGGAGTTTAAATCTTATGCAATTAGAATTATGGCAAGTTGTCGTTCTAACTGTTTGGTCAGGTCTCGCCATGTTGGATGCATTGTCATTCAACGTCGGGATGAACGGCATCATCCAAACCGGTATCTTTACTGGATTAATTGTTGGGAATCCTGAACTCGGTCTCGTTGTTGGCGGTACATTGCAATCTTATGCACTTGGTATCGGCACATACGGGGGCGCTTCTATTCCTAACTACACCACTGCTGCAATGTTCGTTACAGCAATCGCTGGAGGTCTTAATAATGTTGAGTCCTTCATCACAATGTATGGCATTCCTATCGCAACCTTAACCATTATGTTTGACGTTGCTGCTCGTTTTGCCAACACAGCTTTCCAACATGCTGCCGACGGATTCGTCGTCACTGGGGATGTTAAGAAAATTGAATTGATGAACTGGTTGGGTACCATTCCTTGGGCTCTGTCCAGAGCATTACCTGTATTCTTCGCCTTGTACTTCGGACCGGAACTGGTTGATCAAATCAACAAAGCCGTTCCTGCACAATTGGTCGCAGGCTTCAGAGTCGCTGGAAAAATCTTGCCTGCAGTCGGGTTCACCATCTTGTTGCGTTATTTGCCTACAGTCAAGAACGCTGCTTACTTAATCTTAGGATTCGTTTTGGTTAGTTTCTTAAACGTTTCCGTATTGGGCGTTGCCCTTGTTGGCGCCGCTGCTGCGATTTTGATCTTCAAGAAATTGACTGAATCGACTCAAGGAGGCGACATCGATGAGTAAGTTTACCAAAAAAGAACTGCGTGCTCTCAACTTCCGTTGGATCTGGCAGTCACAAATCGGTTGGAATTATGAAAGAATGCAAGGCTTGGGCTACTTGTCCACCATGCTTCCTGTCATCGAAAAATTGTATGGAAATGATCCTAAAGCCAAAGATCATGCCATGAAGACACACAGCCAATTCTTCAACACACAACCTGCCATGGGCGACATCATTGTCGGTATGGACATTGCGATTGAAGAAGTCGGCGGTGAAAACGTCATGGAAACCGTTGCCGCGATCAAATCGTCCTTGATGGGACCGTTTGCCGGTATCGGGGACACCATCTTCGGCGTCATCGGCGGAACCGTCTTCGGATCCATCGCTGTCGATATGGCTGTCAATGACAAATCTTACATCGGTATCGGTATCTGGACGATCTGGAACTTCTTGGTTCTGTTCGCTCTGCGTCCGTTGATGTTCAACTTGGGTTATAAGCAAGGCGTTACCTTGGTAACCACCATGGCTCATAAACTGAGAGCATTGACTGAAGCTGCTGCTGCCTTAGGGGTTATGGTTGTCGGCGCTATGGTTTCGACCATGGTCGGCGTTAAATTCGGAGCCGTCAAGGCTTACGGAACGACCTTTGATCTTCAAGCTTTAGCCAATAAGATTTTGCCGAACTTCGGCGCTGTCCTGTTGGTAATCTTGTGCTACTGGCTCTTGGGCCGCAAAGGCATGAACTCCAACAAATTGTTGGGCATCGTCATCGCCATCGCGTTGATCCTGGGCTGGTTCAAGATCTTAATCGTTTAATTTTAAAAGGTGTATCGACTCCTCCTGCGCAAGTGGGAGGAGTTATTTTCTTTCAAGGAGAAACCAATGAGAAACGAATATTTTAAAGTGATTGAAGCTTTACTTAAAGAAGTTGAAGAAACCCAAAGTGAAAACATCACCAAGGCTGCCCATCTGATCGCCGATTCGATCATGCATGACGGTATCCTTCAAGCTTTCGGAAGCGGACATTCCTTAGCGGCAGCCATCGAAATCACCGGCAGAGCCGGTGGACTGATCCCAGCCAAATTGATCAAAGAACCTGCCTTCGGCAATTATGAAGCCATTGAAGGCGTCGGGACTATTTTCATTAAGAAATCGGATTTCCGTAAAGAAGACGTCGTAGTGCTGATTTCCAATTCGGGTCGTAATCCGTTACCGATCGAAATCGCCATGAAGGTCAAAGAAGTCGGGGCCAAACTGATCGTCGTGACCTCGCTTGAAGCCAGCAAAAAACTCAGCTGCCGTCATTCCGGCGGTAAGAACCTGTGGGAATTTGCGGATGTCATCTTGGATAATCGTGTCGCTTTCGGCGATGCCACGATCGAAGTGCCTGGTTTACCGGTCAAAGTCTGCGGGACTTCCTCGATCTCTGCGGCTGCCATGCTGAATGCGGCTGTTTTGGAAGCCATCCAGATCATGGTGTCAAAGAATTTCATCCCGCCGGTATACATGAGTGCCAATGTCGATGGCGGTACCCAATTCAACGAAAAACTCACTGCGAAATACGCAGACCGCTTAAACAGGCTATAATCAACCATGTTTAAAGTCGGATTTAGTCAAGTCAACATCAATCCTTTACACCCGGTCAAACAATGCGGCTTCATTCAACAGGTGGCTCCCATCTCGCAAGTCCATGATGACCTCAACTTAAGACTGGTCGTCATTGAAAAAAAGCAACTGAGACTGGTGTTTTGTGTCTATGACAACATCGGCATCTCGGTTGATCAAAGCCAGCGCTTAAGACGTGAGATCGCACAACAGTTTGGTTCACCGACGGAAGTCGTGACCGCCTGTACGCACACGCATTTTGCGGGCGATCCTCACGATGATACCTATTTTGAACAACTGCGCACGACGACCTTGGATGCGCTGAAACAGGTGCCCCTCAGATCGGTAGAAAAACTGCACTATGCTTTTCAATCCGTACCGTTTATCGGTGTCGGATCCAGCCGGATCTCCGGTCATGAAGCTTCGGTATTTTTGGATCTGATGAGCTTATATGATGATCAGAAGCGACTGGTGACCTTCATCATCCATAATTGTCACCCGACCATCATGAATGGTCATACACCGTTCTTCTCAGCCGAATATCCCGGTGCTGCGATGAGATTGCTTCAACAGGATCATCCTGATGAATTCTTCTTGTTCATGCAAGGGGCTGACGGCGACATCAGTACCCGCTTTACCCGGCATGATCAAAGTGTTGACGAAGTCTTGCGTTTGGGAACGGTTTTGAAAGAGAAGGTTGCGGCACTGCTTCAAACGATGCCTCAGCGTGAACCCTTTGATTTTACCGTAACCAAAGCCATCGTCCCTTTGTCCCATCGTTTATTGGAAGTAGAATCTTTGCCACAAAATCCCAATCCGACCGACCGAGAAAAAGAAACCATTGAAATCGGTCGAAAAGTATTGGAATCCATCCGTCCGCGCTTTCATCTGTTGCCCAAAACCTTGGAACTGACCAAGATCGATTACGGGAAATACACGCAGGTGTTTGCCCCCAATGAACTCTTCAGTTATTACCTGAAAGCGACCCCAAAGGATCGCAGTTCCTTGATCTGTTATGCCCAAGGGTATGCGCCTTATGTTGCCGGACTTGAACCGCTGAATCTGTCCTATGAATTATTCTCGGATACGTATACCGATGAAACCAAGCAGGCTCTGTTTGAGTCGATCTTGAAGTTAACGAAAGGAAGCTGACATGCGCGCTTATTTGTTGATCAGTCACGGCGGTTTTGCCGAAGCTTTAAAAGAATCACTAAAGATGATTACCGGTGAACGGGATGATCTGTTTGCGGTAGGCTTGGCTCATGATGATGGACCCGAAAGCTTTTCGGCCAAACTTCAAGCCAAACTCGATGAAATGAAAGCCTATGACGATATCCTTGTCTTTACCGATATGTTGGGGGGATCCCCAGGCAATGCGGCTGTGATGAAATTCATCAACTCGCCCAATGTCAATGTTGTTTCGGGGATGAATTTCCCGATGATCCTGAATACCGTGTTGACGCCGGATTGCAGTGTGGATGAGATCCTGGCTGCCGGAAGAGAAGGCGTTCAAGATGTCAAAGCGTTTGTTAAAGCCAATATGAGCAGTGACGAAGACTAAGAAGGGACCTCCCTTCTTTTTTATTGAAGTTTGGTGTTTTTTTCGGTATGATTAAACAATGAAAAATCTGAAAGAAACTCTGAAAATCGTCTTTCCCTTAACTCTGCCGGTCTTGACCGGCTATCTGTTTTTAGGCATGGCGTATGGGATCTTGATGAGCGATCGGGGTTTTTCGATACTTTGGACCTTCTTAATGAGTGCCGTCGTGTTTGCGGGGGCGCTTCAATATGCGGCAGTGACCTTATTGGCATCCTCCTTTAATCCGCTTTTGGCCTTTCTCTTGGCCCTTTTGGTCAATATCCGTCACTTGTTTTACGGGATCTCGATGCTGGATCGTTTTAAAGGACTCAAAGGCAAGACTTTGATGATTTTCGGAATGGCGGATGAAGCTTTTTCAATCAATGTGGCCCATGAAGTCCCTCAGGGTATGAATCCTTCGACCTTCTATCTGGCCACGACAGGGTTGTGTTATCTGTATTGGCAACTGTCTTGCTTAAGCGGCCATTTGCTGTCCTACTTCATCCCGGATCAAATCAAAGGGTTTGATTTTGTCTTAACGGCCCTGTTTTTCGTGATGTTTTTGAATCAATGGAAGAATGCGCAGAGAAGGCACTATCTGATTTTAGGCGTCTTGGCAACCTTGTTTGCCTTGGTCATTTTAGGAAAGTCACAGTTTTTGCTGGGGGCGATGATCTTCATCATTATCGGACTCTTCGGCCTAGAAAAACTCAGAGGTCCTTCTCATGAGTGATCTGCAACTGCTGATCACGGTCTTGGCCATGGCATTGGCGACGATGCTGACCCGTTTTCTACCGTTTATCCTGTTTCCCGATCATAAACCGATCCCGTCTTTTGTCTCCTTTTTGGCGGACCGTTTGCCTTATGCCAGTTTAGGAATGCTGGTGGTTTATGCTTTAAAAGACGTTTCCATCACCGCAATGCCTTATGGCATCCCAGAGCTCATCAGCATGGCTTTGATTGCGGTGGTCCATCACTGGAAAAACAACACGTTGTTAAGCATTTCAAGCGGATTATTGTTGTACTTATTGTTGGTCAATCTGGCATAAAACTTGCGGATGATATGTCTTGCACGCTTTTAATCTGGTGTTATAATGAAAGTACATTCTGAATAGCCTTAATCCTTGGTAAACCAGTCGAAAGACTGGGGCACAAAGTTCGACGTCTAAAGTTATCTATGTAACTATGACCGGTCAATTGCATTGATCGGTTTATGTTATTAAAAAAGAAAAAAACTTTTCGTCACCTGGACAGATCGGCTACTCATTATAAGTAAGAAGAGATTAGAATTACAATTGATACAGTAAAAGGGTAAACCATTCGAAAGGGTGGGACACAAAATTGTGCGTCTAACGTGAAAACTATGACCGGCCAATTGCACTCGTGCAATTGACTGGTCATTTTTATTTAAGAAAGAGGAGGAAAGCTTATGAAATTATTTTTGAAGAAACTGGTACTGATTGCAATGGTACTGGTGCTCTCTGCTGGTAGAGGCTTTGTACAAGTTAATGCCCTCGATACCTATACCGGTGATGTTTTCGATCTCCATATCGACACCAATGGCAGCAATAACCAAGGTGGAGGGTTGGGTATCTATGAATGTCATTATCTCGATCAGCCTGTTTCGACGGTCAATACCCAAGGATGGAATTTGACTGAAGGAACAGATGCACAGACCATCGTAGATTATTACAGTTCCCATTACACCTGCGCCGGACATACACCGATCGTTGGTGAATTGGTCGCCGGCAAATATTTTACGGGGTTTATTGTTTATCATGTGACGTATTGGAACAACGGCAATCTTAAATTTGTCGGGATCCAGGCGTCATACTCATTGACTCCTCCGAATCACGCGCCGGTTGCCAACAGCCAGATCGTGACCACTCCGGAAGACATCGCGAAAGCCATTACTTTGACCGGCAGCGATGCGGACGGCAATGCCTTGAGTTATACCGTATTGAGTGATCCGCTTCATGGGACTTTGAGCGGAACGGCACCGAATCTGACCTATACGCCTGCTGCGAATTACAATGGGCCAGACAGCTTTACCTTTAAAGTCAATGATGGGTCAGTCGATTCCAACATCGCGACCGTATCAATCACTGTTGGACCGGTCAATGACGTTCCGACCGCCAACAACCAGAGCTTAACCACCAATGAAGATGTTGCTTTAGGCATCGTTCTGACGGGTTCTGATCCTGAAGGGGATACCTTAACTTATTTCGTTTTGACTCAACCTGGACACGGCTTGTTGTCGGGAAGCGGGTCTTCATGGACCTATACCCCGAATTCAAACTATTTCGGTCCTGACAGTTTCACCTTTAAAGTCAACGATGGACTCGATGATTCCAATGTCGCGACCATCTCGATCGATGTGATCAGCGTCAATGATGCGCCGATCGCTGACGACCAGAATGTATCGACCGATGAAGACGTAGCCAAAGCCATTACCCTGACCGGTTCAGATCCTGATGGCGATTCCATAACCTTTGGAATCGTAACAGATCCGACAAACGGCATCTTAGTGGGAGACGGTGCTTCATGGACCTATACTCCGAATCTTGATTATACCGGAACTGATAGCTTCACCTTCAAAGTTTATGATGGTGCGCTCTATTCTGGTGAAGCAACCGTAACGATCACCATCGGCGGTGTCAATGATGCCCCGACAGCAGATGATCAATCCGTTTCTTTGAACGAAGACTCTAACCTGGATATTACCTTAACCGGTTCTGATCCGGAAAGTTCAACTTTGTTCTATACCGTTTTGACTCAACCCACTCACGGTGTCTTGACAGGCACAGGGGCTGATCTGAATTACGAACCGTTCCCGAATTACTTCGGACCTGACAGCTTTACCTTTAAAGTCAGCGACGGTACCGCCGATTCCAATATCGCAACAGTTTCGATTACAGTCAACAGCGTCAATGACGCTCCGGTTGCTGATGATCAGACCGTAACGACCTTGGAAGACACACCAAAAGACATTTTCCTTACCGGATCAGACATTGATGAAGATCCGATTACCTTCGAAATCAAGTCTTATCCTGCTTATGGAACCTTGGATTTCGTGACAGATCATTGGGTCTATACCCCGAATCCGAATTACAATGGTCCAGACTCCTTTACTTTCGTCGCCAATGACGGATTGCTTGATTCTGAAGTCGCCACTGTCACCATCAATGTCACTGCGGTGAATGATGCGCCAGTTGCCGATGACAGCAGTTTCAATGTCGATGAAGGCGGACAGTATGACGGTGAAGTAACCGCCAGCGATCCTGATTTCATGGTCGTTCCGACAAACGTATTGCCGGCTAGCCCGTTGATGCTGACCTACATCTTGGTTGATGGACCGACTTACGGCTCCTTAACATTCAACCCGGATGGAACCTATACTTATATTCATTTCGGTAATGAGACCACAACAGATTCCTTTACCTTCAAAGCCAATGACGGCGAACTCGATTCGAATGTCGCCACCGTATCCATTACGATCAATCCGATCAATGATGCGCCGGTTGCCAGCGGAAGTGCCTTCACAGTGCTCAGCGGAGCCATCTATAATGGGACTCTGACTGCAGTTGATCCTGAAAGCGACCCCTTGACATTTGAACTCGTCACCGGACCGGCTCATGGGGCCTTGACTCTGCTGACGAATGGAACCTATGCTTATGACCACGACGGTTTGACCATCTTGGCTGATTCCTTTACCTTCAAGGTTTGGGACGGACAAGCTTACTCCAATACCGCTACCGTAACCATCACGGTTACACCGTTGCCGCCGGTTAACACCGCGCCGACCGCACTTCCTGAAGCCTTTACGGTTGTGGAAGGCGGATCGACTGATGGGTTGGTCGCTGGCGCAGATGCCGATGGCGATCCGATCGTCTTCTTCTTGACTACCGATGTTGCAAACGGAACCTTGACCTTTGCGGCCAATGGGGCCTACACTTATACGCATAACAATACTGAAACCACCTCTGACAGTTTCAAATTCAGAGCTTGGGACGGCAAAGCTTACTCTGCAATTCAAACCGCAACCATCACGATTACCCCTGTCAATGACGCGCCAGTCGCTGTCAACGGCACGGATGAGACCGAATTTGAAACAGCCTTGACCGGCAACATTCATGGTCTCGCCAGTGATATCGACAGTGCCAATTGGACCATGGGCGTAGTTTCTACGACGACCCACGGAACCTTGGTTCTGAATCCGGACGGTTCATTCACGTATACTCCGAATACCGGTTTCTCAGGCATCGACGTCTTCACCTTTAAAGCCAATGATGGCACGCTGGATTCAAACATAGCGCTCTACACCATCACGGTCAACCAAGATGTTGTCATCGTTACACCTGAAACGCCGTTGTCTCCGTTAAGCTTCTGGTGGGCTTATCTGCTTGGCTTATTGTTGCTGCTGTTGTTCTTCCTGAGACCGAACCTGAAATATGCTTTGGTTGATAAGAACGGCAATGAAAAAGTCATCAGACGCCATATCTTCGCTAACGGCAAAGACGATCTCTTCATCGACCTGAATGATAAAAATGTCGAAGGCTTAGTCGCTGTTGACCTGGTTGTTTACAAACAATTGGTCAAGAGAGAACAAGGCCGTAAGATCACCTTCAACCTCTTCAAGAAACCGATGAAAACCATCAGCGTTCCAGAAGATCTGAAAGAAAAGATCGAAGATCAGATCAAGTTGTAATCCAGCTTAAACCAAAGAATACCGAACATTCGGTATTCTTTTTTTATTGCCGATTTCACTTGATTCTTGATTTTGAGTGGTATAATGAGGGTGTAGAGAAGACCTCCCATCGAAGTACCAAGAGCATTTCAAAGTTTAGTTAAGACTACTAGGACCTCGCATTAAATTGCTTCCTATTGGCATAAACATTGGAATTCTTTTTCATTCCCAAGGCATATCGATCTGTTGTGGCGTTTAGGAACTTGATTACGCATAACCCCCTGTATTGATTGGCAGTGCCATGACGGATGATATGATAGCATCGCTGTGAAGTGCAGTGCTTAGATTTGATTAGAAGTGAGGTGGTGCAGTGTTGTGCAGTGACGCAGTGCATTGTCGTGTTGTGCAGAGCGTTTGATTGTCTTAGGGCAGTGAAGTGTTGTGCAGGGACGTTAATGGATTGTTTGCTTAGCTGTGCATAAAAAAGGAATACCGTGTTGCGGTATTCCTTTTTTAGTCTTCGAAGTCTTTGAGTTGGATGTTGAGGGCATGGACACTGATGTTGAGTTCCATGATCAGTAAGATCAACGAGATCAGCAGCATAATAAGGCTCAGTCCAAAGATCAGTTCAGCGATCAGGACGCTTTGCAGAAAGATGAACAATAGGCTTAGGACACTGAAGAAGAAACTGAAGGCTCCAAAGACCTGCATGTTGCGAATGATCCGCATCCTTTTTCTGAGATTCCTGAGTTGGTTTGCGGTCACATCACTGGGTTCTTTGAGATACAGCGCATACAACTCCCGGATCAGATTGGCGATCACGACGAAGCGATTGGTATAAGCCAGCATCAAAAGCGAAATCGCAGAGAAAAGTAAAGTCGGGGTCTGTATCGTAAATTCCACAAGGTCTCCTTTAGTCCATCATCGAAAGGACTTGAGTATAGAAGTCTACCCCAGTCAGCAACGCCTCCTCATTCAAATTGAAGAAACAGCTGTGTAAGGGATGGATCAGGTTCAGCGCCTCATTTCGGGTTCCCACAAAAGCAAACAGACCGGGAACTTTCTTTTGATAGTAGCTGAAGTCTTCCGCAAACATTTTAGGCTTGACGATGACCTTTGGACAAGTCAAATGACTCGATATCGTTTGGTAGAGTTCAGCGTCATTGATGACGGCCGGATAGGTATCCGTCATCTTGGCGCGGATGACGCATCCGCAAGACAGCGCAACGCCTTCACAGATTTCCGTCAGTCGTTTTCTGATTAAGGCCATTACTTCGGGATTGAATCCGCGAGCGGTGCCTTTCAGGGTGACGTTTTGAGCGATGATGTTTGAGGCTTCTCCGCCTTGGATCGTTCCTAAGGTGATGACGGATGTTTCAAGCGGATCGACATTACGGCTGACGATGCCTTGAACGGCCAGGATCAGTTGAGCGGCCCCAACCAAGGCATCGATGCCTTCATGAGGCTCGGCCGCATGGGCACTTTTCCCCTGAACGGTAAACTCGAGTTCCAAGGATTGAGCCATCATCGGTCCGTTGGCCAAACCGATGGTGCCTTCAGGCAAGCCTGGAAAGACATGCAGTCCAAAGATCTTGGTGATGTGAAAACGCTCGATCAAGCCTTCTTCGATGAGGACCTTGGCTCCGCCCGGTCCTTCTTCAGCCGGCTGAAACACAAAGACCACACTGTGATTGAACGGCTTGAGCTGGGCTATGTTTTTTGCGAAAGCCAGAAGCATCGCCATATGGGCATCATGACCGCAGGCATGCATCTGTCCGTTGTGTAATGAACTGAACTTGGCTTGGGTCTGTTCGGTGACATTGAGCGCATCCATATCGGCTCGAAAGGCGATGGCGTCCGTGCTCAATCCGGCTTTGACGGCGATCACACCGGTCTTAGCCATGAGGATAGGTTCATATCCAAAGGATCTGAGTTCGTTTTGAATGAACGCGGAAGTCTGATTCAACTCAAAACCGATCTCAGGAATCTGATGAAGCGCTCGGCGAGTTTCGATGAGATAGGATAACAGGGTCTTGTCTTCCATCAGAAAGTCCCCATCAGCACTTGGACGATCTGAACGGCATTGGAGGCTGCGCCTTTGCGGATGTTGTCGGCTACCACCCACAGATTGAGCCCATTGGCGACACTGTCGTCCCGTCTGATCCGTCCCACATAGGTCAGATCTTGACCTGAGACTTCCAGAGCTGTCGGATAATCGGATTCGAAGACTTTCAGTCCCCGTTGATTTTTAAGTTTGTTGATCACGTCTTCCATCGTAAAGGCATTTTCAAATTCCACATTGATGGCGACGCTGTGGCCGTTATAGACCGGGACACGCACGCACGTCGCAGTCACCTTCATGGCTGGATCATGGAGGATCTTACGGGTCTCATTGACCATCTTTTCTTCTTCTTTGGTGGAACCGTTGGGCAAAAACACATCGATCTGCGGGATGACGTTATGCAGGATCTGTTTGGGATAGAAAACAGACGGGGCTCCGCTGATATTGCGGTCGAGATCCTGTATGCCTTTGTAGCCTGAACCGGAGACGGCTTGAAAGGTCGTATAGATGACCCGTTTGATCCGATAGTCTTTCAGAGCTTGCAGGGGAATGACCGATTGGATGGTCGAACAGTTGGGATTGGCGATGATGCCTTGATGCGTAAAAGCATCTTGGGGGTTGATCTCAGGCACGACCAAAGGGACCAAAGGGTCCATTCTCCACGCACTGGAATTATCGATGACGACGACGCCTTTGGCTGCTGCGATGGGCGCAAAGTGTTTGCTGACCTCGCCTCCGGCTGAAAACAAAGCATAATCCAGCGGCTGATCGAAACTGTGTTCAGTAAGGGCTTCGACAGGATATGATTTTCCGTTGAAGGTCACGCTTTTACCTGCAGAGCGCGCTGAGGCTAAAAAGACGATCTTGTCGATGGGGATTTTGAATTCTTCGAGGACTTTAATGAAACTTTGGCCAACCATTCCGGTTGCGCCGACAACGGCAATCTTGATCATGGGAATCTTCTTTCTGTTTTGATTTAGGATGTCCTAAGACTAACACTAAGGGGGGACCTTGTCAATAAATCGGACTGGTGCTTTTGTGCTATAATCAATCCAATCAATTCAAGGAGTTTTTATGAGAAAACTGAGTCTGAGAGTCATCCTTGCCTTCTTGGCAGTCTATATCTTCTGGGGCGGAACCTATGTGGCCATTAAACTTGGACTAGAATCTTTTCCGCCGATGCTTTTGGCCAGTTTCAGACATCTCAGTGCCGGTCTCATCATGTTTAGCGTGGCTTTGATCCGTAAAGACAGCTTTCCTAAGCTCAGGGAAGCGCTGTTTTCAGCCTTGATCGGGATCTTGATGCTGACCATCGGGAATGGTTTAGTGACCTTAACCGAGCAATCCGTGCCTTCCAGTATCGTTTCTTTATTGATCGGGGCAGTGCCTTTGTGGATCATTTTGATGAACTGGGCTTTTGGCGATCATAAGCGTCCGACCCTCACCCCTTTGATCGGGGTCAGTTTGGGTATCCTGGGGATCGCATTGCTGGTCTTTCAGTCCAAAGCCGACGGGATCAGCGGGTTTGATCCGATCGGGATCGTATTGATCTTTACCGCAGCCATTGCCTGGGCCGGCGGGTCTTTGGTGTCCCGCTATGCCACTTTACCGAAGTCACCTTTCATGAATCTGTCGATTCAGATGCTGACGGGCGGAAGTGCCTTAATGGTGATGGGAACCTTCAGACAAGAATGGGCTCTGTTTGAATTTTCAAGCGTGTCTTTCAATGCCTGGCTGTCCTTGGCCTATCTGATCTTCTTTGGGTCGATCATTGCCTACAGTGCCTACATCTGGCTCTTGAAAAACGTCAATCCGACCTGGGTATCGACTTATGCCTTCGTCAATCCGGTGGTCGCCGTGATCCTGGGCTGGCTTTTGGCGGGTGAAAGCCTGAGTACCAATGCCTTGTTGGCTGCCGGGGTCATCGTCCTGTCGATCTTCTTTATGACCTTTAACTTTAAAAGAAAAGCTTATTCACCCCAATAAGCTTTTTTATTCGATGTCGATCAAGTTGACTTTTTCTACACCGTCACGGCTTCTCAAATCGCTCATCATTTCAGCCATACTGAGCTTCAGGTTCAAGATGTCCAAAGTCAGGATGACACTGGCCTTTTCTCGGATGGGCACGGTCTGGGTGATCGTGATCACATTGGCCTCATGATCGCTGATACAGCGCAGGCACTCCGACAAGACCCCGTGCTGATGATTCAACAAAAGGCTCATGATGGCCTTGCGTGAGGTGCCGACTTCTTCAGGCATGAAGACATAATCTTTGTATTTATAGTACGTCGAGCGGGAGATGGAGACGCGTTTGCACGCTTCACTGACTTCCTTGACTTCACCGCTGGTGATCAGCTGTCTTGCCTGGATGACTTTCTCAAAGAAATCCGGCAAGATTTTTTTATCGACTAAAAGCAGATCCCGGCTCATGTCAGACCACGATCCTTAGACCGGTCTCATCCACAGGCAATTCGATCAGTTTGAAGGCATGTCTGAGGCCGTTGAGCTGAGTTTGGATCGCTCCCACATCGGCTGGCTTGGTCAGGATGATCCCCATGGTTGGCCCGGCTCCGGAGATGTAGGCACTTTTGATCCCGTGATTTTCCAGGATCGCCAAGACGCTTTCGGACTGATAGATCAAAGGATAACGATACGGATGATGAAGCAGGTCTTGGACACAGACGTTGATCTGATCCTGTTTGCCCAGTTCGATCGATTTCAATAAGAGCGGTAAACGAGACAGGTTGTGGACCGCATCGCTCATGGGGATCTTCTCAGGCAGAGCCAGTCTGGTCAGTGACGTCAACAGTTCAAAATCGGGAACGATGAAATAGAAACGGAGGTCCTTATGGATCGGGAATAGTTCTGTGATCACTTTGCCGTTGTGGATCAGTGAGGACCGTAAACCGCCATACAGGGCCGGACAGACATTGTCCGGATGGCCTTCGGCTTTCGTCGCCGCCACGGCGATGTCTTCCAAGGTATAGGGGACCTTATGGATCAGATGCGCACAAACGATCCCGGCCAAGATGAAAGTGGCAGAACTGCCCAATCCGCGGGCGACCGGAATGTCGGATTGGATATCGATGCTGAGGATCTTAGGCTCGACATTGAGTTCAAGCGCCCGATGGGTATAGGTCTTATAGAACAGATTGTGTTCGTTGGCGTAGGCAGGCGGACAGCCGGTGATCCTGAACGTCTCGCTTTCTTCTACCGTGAAAGTCGCATACAACTGAAGGGCGATGCCCAGGGTATCAAACCCGGGACCGATGTTGGCTGAGGTAGCCGGTACTTTAATCTGAATCATAGTGCTCCTTTGCTTTAACCAGCGCATACAGCGCTTCTTTTTTGACAGTCAGCGGATGATGGACCAAAGCATGTCGTAAATGCGTTAAACGAGACGGACAGGCTTGAGGGCTCAGACTGATCAAACGGTCCAGATCATCAAAGTCGTTACCGCTCACGGGTTGCCCTAGGGCTTTGAGCACCGTGGCCGGAAACTTGAAGGCGGAAGCGGTGGCACACACGATCATGGGTTCTGGGCCTTGATGAAGCAAAGCCGCCTTGACCCCGATCGCACTGTGGGGATCCAAGAGGACCTGATGGCGTTGATAGGATTCCAGGATGGTCTTGTCGACCTCGTATTGAGGGATCATAGAACCGACAAACAGAGCGCGGATCGAGTCAAAAAGCGGTTTAGGCAAGGTGTAAAACCCTTGTGTGCTGAGCTGATCCATCAAGGACGTGATCAAAGAGGTATCACGATCAGACATCACGGCCAATAAGCGTTCAAGATTACTGGACACCAGGATATCCATCGAAGGAGAACTGGTCGTGTAGAAGGGCCGTCTGCGATCATAGGTGCCTGTTTTGATGAAATCCGTCAGGACTTCATTCTCATTGGAGGCACAGATCAGATGCTTGATCGGCAAGCCGCCTTGTTTCGCCAGATAGGCGGCCAGGATATTGCCGAAATTACCGGAAGGAACACTGAAGGAGACCTCTTCGCCCAAGGCAAGGACGCCCTGTCGGATCAGATCGAAATAGGCTTTATAGTAATAACAGAGCTGCGGCACCAATCGGCCGATGTTGATGGAATTGGCGGAAGACAAGGTGATCTTAAATTCTTTGGCCCGTGTAAAGATGTCTTTGACGGCTTTTTGGGCATCATCGAAGTTGCCTTCGATCCCATACACAAAGGTATTGTGTCCGGCACTGGTGGTCATCTGCCGTTTTTGGATCTCACTGATGCCTTTTGAGGGATAAAACACCGTGATCGTAAAGCCTTTGACTGTCTCAAATCCGGCCAAAGCGGCAGAACCGGTATCCCCGGAGGTCGCCGTCAGGATGTGCGTCGTTTCTTTTAGATGCAGTTTTTCTTTGGCACTGACCATCAGATGAGGCAAGATCGATAAGGCGATGTCTTTAAACGCCGCGGTCGGTCCGTGATAGAGTTCCAGGATGAACAGATCCCCGCATCGGCTCAGCGGGGTCATGGCTTGGGTGTCGAATTTTGCGTCATAGGCTAGATCGACCAGGCTTTTTAGGGTGTCTTTGCCAAACTCATCGAAATACGCAAAAAGGATCTCAGTCATGAGGGCTTTGAAATCGAGGTCTTTTAACGCTTTCAAATCAAAATGCGGCAGGGTCTCAGGAAGATAGAGGCCTCCGTCAGGCGCTAATCCTTCTAAAATAGCTTGAAAGCTGTTGACCAGAAGGTCGGGTTTGCGTGTGGATGAATATTTCATGGTTGTTTCTTGAGTTGTTTCCCACTCTATGATAAAATGTTTCTCATACAAATACAAGTGTATTTGAAATAAAGACATGAAAAAACTCAACATCGGACTATTAGGCTATGGTACTGTCGGAAAAGGCGTACACAGTATAGTGAATAACACAGAAAACATGACCCTTCATGCGATCTTTCGCCGCAGCGGTAAAGCCACTGATGCGTTGATGACGGATCACTTTGAGTCACTGGTCAACGATCCTGCCATCGACACGATCGTGGAGGCCATGGGCGGCCTGGAACCGGCCTTTTCTTATTTGAAACAAGCCTTGCTTAGTGGTAAAAATGTCGTTACTGCCAACAAAGCCCTGGTCAATGCCCATGGTGATGAACTCAACCGTCTGGCCACTAAAAACAAGGTTTCATTCTTGTTTAGTGCCGCCTGCGGTGGCGGTATCCCTTATCTGCCAAGCCTGATCCAAGCTCAACAGAAAGAAACGATTCTGGCTGTTGGCGGGATCCTCAACGGAACCACCAACTTCATCATCGATAAAATGGAACGGGAAAAACTGAGCTTTGAAGCGGCATTGACCCAAGCTCAAACCCTAGGGTATGCGGAAGCCGATCCCAGCGGAGACCTCAATGGGACCGACACGATGTATAAACTGCGTTTGGCGCTGGCCGTCGGCCTTAAGACATGGGTCGATCTCGACTCGATCGATGTTGCCGGGATCCAATGCCTAAAAGACATCGACATCACGACGTTTGGAACCAACAAGTGGAAACTCAGACTGATGTGTTTCGGTAAACTGGAAAAGGACTCACTGACGGCTTATGTCGAACCCACCTTGGTCAGTGAGACGGATCCTGAAGCCTTCATCACCGAAAACAACAATCTGGCTTGGTTTGAAACCGCCTCTCATCATAAAACCATCCTGAAAGGTCAAGGTGCCGGCAGTCTTCCGACGGCCACCAACGTGTTGCGTGATCTGGAAACGATCCTGGTCCATGGGGGAAGGATGTTGAAAGAAAACATCCCTTTTCAAAAAGCAGACAACAGCACTGAAAAAAAGTGCTACTACGTCAGGACATCGCGATCTGTCCAATCGGCCTTTCTGGATCAGATTCAAGCCAGCACTTGGGTCGAAGGTTCAAACCGATTTACCCTCACTAAGCCTGTCCCGGTCAGCCTGATGCATCATGAAATGAAAAAGATTAATCAACAAAACGAGGTCTTCTTTGCCTCGATAAGACAAGGAGTCCATCATGAAAGTTTCTAAGTTTGGCGGTTCGTCATTGGCCAATGCCACACAGTTTGAAAAAGTAAAAAACATCGTCCTCAGTGATCCTTCCCGTGAAGTCATCGTGGTATCGGCTTTGGGACGAGAAAACAGCACGGATCATAAGATCACCGACCTCTTGTATCTTTCTCATGCCCACGTGACCTATGGGGTCAGTGTCGATGACATCTTCGAAGAAATCAGACAAAAGCATCTGGCTGTCCTGAAAGCCTTGAGACTGGACTTTGATTTGGAAGGGGAACTGAGTCAAATCAGAGGCAGTCTGAAGAAAAACATGGACATCGATGCCTTGGTATCCCGAGGCGAATACCTCAGTGCCTGTCTGATGGCGTCTTATCTTGGGTATCATTTCGTCGATGCGAAAGACCTGATCTGTATCCAATACAATGGTCAAGTCGATCTTGAATCGACCTATGCCAAGATCCAAGCGGTACACAAACAATATCAAAAACTGGTCATTCCAGGGTTTTACGGCGTCTTGCCTAACGGTAAGATCAAGGTCATGAGCCGAGGCGGGTCCGACATCACGGGGTCACTGGTTGCGGCTGCGTTGAATGCGGAAGTGTACGAAAACTGGACAGATGTCTCAGGCATCCTGATGGCCGACCCCAGACTGGTCCCTTCAGCCAAGACCATCGATAAACTGACGTTTGCGGAACTGCGCGAAATGGCCTTTATGGGTGCTTCGGTGTTGCATGAAGAATCCATCCAGCCGGTCAAAGATAAAAATATCCCTCTCAACATTCGAAACACCAATGATCCCCGGCATCCGGGAACTTTGATCCTCAACAGCATTGATGAAGAAGCCAATAAAGCCCACTTCATTACCGGGGTCACCGGAAGACAGGATTTTACCGTATTGAGCGTCTATAAGGAACACATCGCAAAATCACCTCAGGTCATCCGTGAAGTCTTGGAGATCCTGGAACGCTTTGAATGTCCCTTAGAGCATCTGACGATGGGGATCGACAGCTTTACCGTCGTCGCCGCGACGATGAACATCAAAGACCGACTCTACGACATCGTGGAGGAAATCAAGAAACAATGCCTGCCCGATAAAGTCGTGGTCGAGGAGGATCTGGCTTTGATCGCCGTCGTTGGACGGCGAATGAAGGAGACCCCCGGCGTTTCCGGAAAACTCTTCTCGGTCATGGGTCAGCATCACATCAACATCCGTATGATTGCCCAAGGGACCGATGAGATCAGCATCATCGTCGGGATCAACAATCCTGATTTCACCAAAACGATCCAAGTCTTATACGATCAATTCATCGGCCAATAACTCAAACTCAAACACGCAGGACAAAGTCGGTCCTGCGTGTTTATTTGAGGGGGCCTGCGTGATAAAATAAGCTCAAGGAGATTCACTCATGACCAAAGAACAATATTATCAAGCCCATATGGCCTATCAGGAAAAAGTAGCAGCCTATACCTTAGCGCTGGTGTGCCTGAGTTGGGATGCGTATACGATAGCCCCTAAGAAAGGCGCCCCCTACAGAAACAAAATGGCTTCTTTTTTATCCGGTGAGCTTTTCAGCATCACCACTGACCCCAGCGTGATTGAACGCGTCGAAGCGATGTCCAAACTCGATTATGACGAGGTCACCAACCGTGAGCTGGCCCAAATGAAGAAAGAAATCGATAAGACCCGTTATATTCCCAAAGACGTGTATGTCGCTTACAACAATCTGGTCCGTGACGCCAATGACATCTGGGAAGAAGCCAAAGCCACCTCGAACTATGACCTGTTTAAACCGACCCTCAAGAAACTGATCGATCAGACCAAACAACTCATTTCCTATCGCAAAGATGAGCGTTCTGTGTATGAACAGCTCTTGGATGATTATGAAACCAACATGGGTACTCAAGCCTATGATGCCTTCTTCGACAAACTCAAATCCGACATCGTGCCTTTGATCCATCAGATCAAAGCCAAACACTTGATCAGACCGGCTTGGCTTAACGCTAAGGTCCCGCTGGATCAGCAGGCCAAAGTCGTGGAAAGACTGGCTCAGTTTTTGAATTATTCCAAAGACTCCGGTCAAATCAGCCTGTCTGTTCATCCATTTTCGCAAGATTTCAGTGCCCACGACAACCGTGTGACCGTCCGTTACCTGGAAGACAACTTCACCTCCAGTATCTTTGCCTTGATCCATGAAGTGGGCCATGCGACCTACAACGGTCAGGTCAATGAAGCCTATGACGGCCGCTACATCCGCAAGTCGATGACCTTCGGGCTACACGAATCCCAATCGCGTTTTCTGGAGAATATGCTGGGACGCTCTAAAGCTTTCTGGGAAAGCCTGTATCCTGAAGTTCAAACCATGGTTCCCTTACTCAAAGACGTCTCTCTGGATGAGTTTGTCGATGGGATCAACTTCGTAGAACCTTCCTTGATCCGTATCGAAGCCGATGAATTGACCTATCCTTTGCATGTCATGGTTCGCTATGAGATCGAAAAAGGACTCTTTGACGGCAGTCTGGACGTTGAGAACCTCGATACGCTCTGGGCCGATAAGATGGAAGCCTACTTGGGCGTTCGTCCTGCCAACGCCGCAGAAGGCGTCTTACAGGATGTCCATTGGTCAGGGGCCATGTTTGGGTATTTCCCGACCTATGCCTTGGGCTCTGCGTACAGTGCCCAATGGATGAAAGCCTTAAGACAAGACGTCGATGTGGAAAAGGCCTTAAGAAACAATGATTTCGCCACCATCAAAGCCTGGCTGGCTAGTCATATCCATACCCATGGCGGGGTTTACGAACCTCGTGAACTGCTGATGTCGGTGACCGGAGAGCCTTTTAACCCGCAATATTATGTCGATTACCTCAAAGACAAAGTCACAAGACGCTACCACTTATAGAAACTGACACGTTTTTGTCTGTATTTCACAAGATTCCCCACAATTAAGTACGAGGTCCGCGACTATAATGTGGGTAGATATGAGAAACATCCTGATTACCGGCGCTGCCGGTTCGCTGGGTCATACGATCGCCAACCTCATGGTTTCAAAGGACACCCGGATCCTGGGTTTTCTGATGCCCAAAGAGTCGGATGCGCTGCTGGATCCGCGCGTTACGCGTGTCCAAGGCGATGTCTTGGATGTGGATTCACTGGAAAAAGCATTTACGCTTTTGGGTCAGCACGGCATCGTGATCCATTGCGCCGGGATGATCTCGATCGATCCCAAAGTCAGTGATCGGATCTATCAGGTCAATGTCCAAGGCACCAAAAACATCCTGAGCCTGTGTGAAAAACATCAGGTCAGTCATTTGATCTATGTCTCATCGGTTCACGCGATCCCGGAACTCAAAAAGGGCCAATCGATGTGTGAGACCACCGCGATCTCTCCTCAGAAAGTTTTTGGTCATTATTCCAAATCCAAAGCCATGGCGACCAACGCGGTCATGGATCATATGGCCAGCGGCTTCAACACGACGATCGTGTATCCTTCAGGGATCATCTCCGATGAAGACGTCAAGAATGCCTTCATGACCCAGATGGTCAAAGACTACCTCAACAAAACCATGAAGATCGGCGTCAAAGGCGGTTATGATTTCGTCGATGTCCGGGATGTGGCTCAAGCCATCATCACCATCATCGATCAGGGCATCGTCAATGAACACTTCATCTTATCCAACCGTTATTACAGTGTCATGAAACTTTTGGGCATGCTGTATGAGTTGACCGGTTTACAGAAAGTCAGGATGAGCGTTCCTTTGGGATTGGTCAAAATGATTCTGCCATTCAAACTCATCGATGATAAGCGCAAACACAAGATCTCGCTGTACACGGCCGATTCGCTCAAGATCCTCAAGTCCAACTCGAATTACTCTCATCAAAAAGCCCAACAGGTCTTGGGCTATCATCCCCGAGACATCCAGGAAACTTTTGAAGTCCTGATCCAACGCCTGAGTGCCCAAAGCACCCCGAATTTTTAGTTTCAAAACTGATTTAAAAAAGGAGAGTCCATGAAAAACAAAGAAATCCTCATCGTCATCGATATGCTGAAAGGCTTCATCGATCAGGGACCCTTAGCTGATCCCAGTATCCGTCAGATCGTGCCTGAAAACGTCAGACTCGTCAAAGACTTCTTAGCTCAGGATAAACCCGTCTTGTATTTCCAGGATGCGCACAGTCAGGATGCCTTGGAATTCGAAACCTACCCGCCGCATTGTCTCAAAGGCACCACCGAGTCACAACTCATCGATGAACTCCAGGTCTTTGAAGACAAGATGATCCAGGTTCAGAAGAACACCACCAACGGTTTCTTCGCGCCGCGTTTTCAAACCTATCTAAAAGAGAATCCGGATCTGGAAAAGATCACCGTCATCGGCTGTTGCACAGACATCTGTGTTCTCAACTTTTCTGTGACGATGAAGACGTACAGCCAAACCATCGGAAAACCGATCACGATCATCGTCCCTGAAAAGGCGGTGGATACGTTCAATCTTCCGGGTCACGACAAAGCGACCTATCAAAAAACGGCCCTGGGCATGTTGAAAGGGGCCGGAATCCAAGTGATCTAGTCAAAACCATCCGAAAGGATGGTTTTTTTATGAGAGCAGATAAAAAGCTGAGCTGCGATTGATGGGGATGATCTCAACCAAGTCAAATACGAGAGGGATCTCTTCTTTAAAGTGATCCATGAAGTGAAAATAGTCCCCGTGTTCGAACCACTCGATCAGTGAAATCAAAGGATGTCTGCCTTGATGATAATCCAGGATAATGACGGTTTTCGAACTGACCCGTTTCATCTCGCTAAGCAAGGACAGCCGTTGCATTTCGGATAAACCGTGCAGGACAAAAGAACTGATGACCACCTCAAAAGAAGTCTCAGGATAAGGCAAACCGTGACGGATATCCACGGTTTGAAAGGACAGTCCGGGGTTGAGTTTTTTGGCTTCACGGATCATCTTGGGTGAACCGTCTATCCCGATCACACTGGCCTTTTGACTGATCACGCGCGTTAAAGCCCCGGTTCCGCAGCCCACATCCAAGACACGGCATCCGCTCAGATCCAACTATTTGTTCAGCAAGGTCAAAGCGTTTTGATAGCCTTTTTTTTGGTGGCTGTAAAACAAAGCATACAGCGGTGCGATCAGGTCAAACAGCGCCAGATGTTTCATAAGCCCATTATACGCCAAATCCCATTTTGAGCACGCAGGATAACCGGAGTATAATGAGGGTAAGAAGAAGTCAACGTCTCTGTCAAGAAACGGGAAGGCGCCTTATGAGAAACCGAATTGTGTCGATGGTGTTTGGCCTTTTGATCTTAAGTGCCTGCGGCACTGTAAACAATGAACCTGATGTCCACACCTCAGCGACTTTGGCGCGTTTTCGAACCGATGAGATCCAAGAATATCAAGGTCAAATGCTGGATCCCGCGATTGGTCCCAGAGACAATTCAATCAAGGGGACCCAACACCTCGAACTGGAAAACTATTGGCTGACGATCAGCGGATTAAACGGTTCCAGCATTCAACTCAGTTATGAGGAAGTTTTAGCCTATCCGTCCTATGAAAGGCTGATCACGTTGCATTGTGTCGAAGGCTGGGAAGCAACCTTACTGTGGGAAGGGGTCTTGTTGAGCGATCTGATTGCCTTGGGGCATCCTTCTGCCCAAGTCACCACGATTATTTTTCATGCCTCAGACGGGTATACGACTTCTTTGCCTTATCAAACGATCCTGGATAAACAACTGATCCTGGCCTATAAAGCCAACCGTTTAGCTTTGCCTGATGAAATGGGTTTTCCCTTCATCGTGGTCGCTCAAGAAAAAAAAGGCTATAAATGGGCAAGGTGGGTCACTGAAATCGAACTCTCTTCGGATGAAACCTATAAAGGCTACTGGGAATCCAGGGGCTACAGCAATCTTGCGGATCTGGACTGAATAGTCAACAGTGAGATCCGTCTGAACTAAAATAAGCACAATCTCGTTGGTTTCAAAGGAGGACCCTTATGATCACTCTCAAGGACGTCTCTAAAACATACCTCAACGGATCCATCAAAACCGAAGCCTTGAAGGAGGTCTCTTTGACCATTCTGGAAGGTGATTTCGTGGTGATCATCGGACCCAGCGGCAGCGGCAAGAGCACCTTGCTCAATGTCATCAGCGGGTTGGATAAAGTAACCAGCGGTACCATCATTTTCCGCGATCATGTCTTGAGTGAATTCAATGAGGACGACATGATCGCCTTTCGCAGGGAACATCTCGGTTTCATCTTTCAGCAGTACAACCTGCTTCAAAACTTGAGCGTTTATGACAACATCAAGATCGGATCAGACATCTCCAAGGATCCCAAAAGCGTCAGAGACCTATTGGACTCGGTGGGGCTTACCCTGGTCAAAAACAAATATCCTTATCAGCTTTCCGGCGGTGAACAGCAGCGCGTTTCCGTGGCCCGCAGTTTAGCCAAGAATCCCGACATCATTTTCTGTGATGAACCCACCGGATCGCTGGATGAAGACAATGCCAGGGCTGTTTTGACCT
Source organism: Erysipelotrichaceae bacterium (assembly GCA_963678045.2). GTDB lineage: Bacteria > Bacillota_I > Bacilli_A > Erysipelotrichales > Erysipelotrichaceae > UBA2212. Next base: position 687,092 of record CAXXCK010000004.1, read on the forward strand.
TACTGGAAGAGCTCAATGAAAACCACAATAAGACCATCGTGCTCATCACCCACAACACCGCCATTGCGGCCATGGCCGATCAAATCATCAAGATGAATTCCGGCCGTATCGTGGAAAACATCCGCAACAGCACTAAGATCCGTGCGAAGGATGTTCACTGGGGCTAAATCATGACCCTGTTCAAAAATGTCTTTCGGACCTTGATGAAATCATGGGGCCAGTGGGTGGCCATCGGGGTCAGTATTGCCTTGAGTTCCGCCGTGTATACGATGATGATCATGTCGATGAGCGGGATCGAAGGCCCAACCAAAGCGTTCCTGAAAGAAACCCATCAGGAAGATTTTACCGTCGAGATGCTCAACCGGATCACCCCTCAGGAAGCCCAGAACCCGGCACTTGCTTCATTCATCGCCAATAATCTGTTTACGCTCTCTGAAATCAAACGGGTCGAACCGCAACTGTATCAGTCTTTGATCAAAGTACGTCAAGACGCGTTTACCGCGCTTTATCCGATGACCCAGCTTGAACTGCGCCAAACCAAGCTGCTTTATTTTGAGCTCAACGGGGTCAAACACAAAGCCTTATTGCTCAAGGAAAACACCGCCATCAACCTGACCTATCTTGAGGCAGGTGCCTTACCGACTCAAGACGATCAGATCGCGATCAACCGTGAATATGCCAAGAAAAACAAATTGGTCATCGGAGATACCTTGACCTTGCAGGATCAGACCTTTACGATCTGCGGGTTTGTTTTGTTTGCCGATTATACCTTTCCGATGTTTGATGAGACCTTCAATGTCAACATCGCTCTGCAGACCACAGTCTTAACGACACCGGCTCAGTATGAACGCATGTCCGGTAAGGAAAGTGATCATTTTTCCGGTCTGTTTGGTGAAAGCCAAGACGATGCAGACTTCAAACACGAGGTATTGGATCAGTATAAAAAAGAGCCTGCTTTGAACTTCATCACCAAGATCTCCACGACTGATCTTTCGATGCGCAGCGGTGCCATCAAAGATGAGCTGGTTCAAGGCTGGGTCATGGCTGTCGGTTTTGGGGTCTTTCTCAGTCTGATCTCGGTCATGATCGTCGGGATCATCATTTTCAACATGCTTCATCAGCAGCGCAGTCAGATCGGGGTCTTGAAAGCCTTGGGCTATAAACGGCTCTGGATCGCGATGCCTTATGTCAGTGCGGTCTTGGTTTTGGCCTTGATCATGCTGGTCTTCGGGTATGTCATCGGGTTTGTCTCTGCTGCCCCGATGACCCAGCTGTATCTTGATTTTTATCTGGTCCCAAAAGAAGCGATTCATCCGCGTTGGGATATCTTTGCGGTTGCGATCCTGGTGCCTTTGTTTGTGTTTGCCTCATTTACCTTTCTGATCGTGGTCAGAATGCTCAGGACTCCGGTTTTGGATCTCTTGCACCCCAAAGAAAACCAGTCGATCAACGCGTTGACCAAAGCCGTCAGTACCCTGATGAGCAAAGCCAGTGCCCAAAAGAAATTCACCTGGCTGTATGCCCTGCACAATGCCCGCAGTTTCGTGATCTTCTTCATCGGGATCTTGTTTGCGACCCTTTTGATCAACTTCTCATTTACGATGGATGGGATGGTTGAAAAACTGACCGTGGCCAACATCGAATCGATGCCTTATGACTATGAATCCTATGTTGATTTTACTCAAGGCATTCCCAGCGTGACAGCGGATCAGGAAAAATTCCTGCTTTATCCTTATGGGAGAGTGGATCAGCTCAACGTGATCGTCATCGGACTTGAGCCTGATTCTGTCTTGTATCCTTTGATCGATGATCACGGCAAGACGATCACGGGATCGCTGACCAACGGGATCATCATCAGTCAGAAACTCCGAATGAAAAAGGGGCTTAAGATCGGTGAAAGCCTGACATTTGAGATCGGGTCCGTGTCTCACAGCGCAATCATCCAAGGCATCAGTGACGAGTATGTCGAAGATAAGATCTATCTCAAACGATCCGTGTTGAGTTTGTGGCTCAGCACAAACGCCAGTGAGGACTTGTTTACCGGCATCTATTCGATCGAAAAACCGCAAGCCCAAGGCTACACCCTGATCCTGGCTAAAGCGGATCTGCTAAATCAAACCAAAGCCATGAGCGGTTTTATTGATACCGTATCACTGGCTCTGGTGGGCGGATCGGCCTTGGTGGCATTCTGTATTCTGTATGTCTTGACCTCGCAAACGGTATTTCAGAATACCTATGCGATCTCTTTACTGAAGGTCTTGGGATACAAAAAGAAAGAAGTCAATGCGATGATCCTCAACGGATATCTGATATATGCCTTGGCTTCCTATCTGGTCAGTGTCCCGATCACCTACTTTGCCTTGAAAAGCTTATTGGCGCTGTTTGTTGTTCAATACGGGATCACACTACCGATGCAGTTTGGCGCAAGTGAAGCCGCTTATGGATTGATCTTTGTCATCGGTTTGTTTTATGCGGGCACCTTACACAGCCGACACAAGATCGAAGCCATCTCTTTACAGGAAGCCTTGAAAGCGTATCGGGAATAAGCATGAACAAACGCCTCAAGGATCAGCCGTTCATCCATCCGGATACGATCGAAGACTGGACGAAATGGCTGATCGAAAACCATGAATCAAACCGCTTGGTTTGGGTGAGAATCCGCAAAAGCGCGTCAAGAAAACTGGGCATTCCTTTGAGCGAGGCCGTCAAAGAAGCCATTCGCTTCGGATGGATCGATGGCCAGGTCACCACGATCGATGAGGATTATTTCTATCTCAGATTCACGCCGCGGGGACCCAAAAGTGTCTGGTCCATGATCAACAAAAAAAGAGCCCAGGCTTTTATCGATGCGGGGACGATGATGCCTATGGGACTCAAGAGCGTTGAAAACGGTAAAGCCAATCACACTTGGCAAGCCGCGTACTCTTCTTCTGAGACCACAACAATACCCCAGGATCTCAAAAAGGCACTACAAGCCGATCCGAAACTTCAGTCCGACTTTGATCATTGGGTCAGCAGCGATAAGCTTCAGGTCATTTTCTGGATTTCGACCGCAAAAACAGAAGTGACGCGTCAAAACAGGATACAGCGGATAGTGTCGCTATTGACTCAGGGCAAGACCCTGAAGGATCTGTCTAGGAAGTAAAATCGTGAATCATGATCCGTTGATAAAAAAACCGTCACTTCAGTTTGAAGAGACGGTTTTGACTGTTTTGAAGTTGTCGCGGGTGACGATCGTGTTATAGACCATGACCGTGCCCAAGACGATGGCACCGCCCACCAAAGCCAAGGGTGAAGGCATTTCACCGATGACCAGAAAGACCCATAAAGGATTCAGGATCGGTTCCAAGGTCGCAATGATGCTGGAAGAGGTCGCAGAGGTCGTTTTGATGCCTTTGGAAAAGAAGATGTAGCCACAGCCTTGCTGAAAGACCCCCATCACCAAAATGGTCACGATGGGCCAAAAGGTAAAGTGAGACGTGAATTGCTGATCGACAAACAGAAAAGGGATCAACAGGACACCCAAGGCATTGCCCATGAAGGTTGCATCGATGGGAGAAGCGCCCGGCAGTTTGTTGGAAAAGAAAACGCCGGCAAAGGTCAATCCGGAAGCCAAAGCCAACAGATCGCCTAAGATACTGCCGCCTTTGAATTGCTCAAAGAAGAAGAGACCGATGCCCAAACCGACCCCGATCAAAGCGAAGATATCGCGTTTCTTGGGTTTTTGTTTCAACACAAACAAAGAAAGAATGATGATAAACAAGGGAGACGTATACTGAAGCACGATCGCATTGGCGGCGCTGGTCAGCTTGTTGGCCATCATAAACAAGACCGTGGTGATCACGATGCAGATCGATGCCGCAACGGTCGAAGGGGTAATCTTAAAATGAAAGGATTTGCGATAGAGTCCGATGGTGATGGCTGCGATCAGGCTTCTTATGGCGGCGATCGAGAGTCCCGACCAAGGGATCAGTTTATTCAGTACTCCGCCAAAGCTCCAGAATATGGCAGCCAGCAGAATATAAAGAGGACCGGATTTGAGGATTTTCACTTCAATATTATACCAGAAGAGCGCTCTGGACTTCACGCTTTCTCAAACGACCCTAAGCCGAATTGTTGGAATCAGCGTGAAGAACAAGGGTTCAAAGAGGACTTTGTCGAAACGGGTCGATTTGGGTGATGAATTCACTAAAGAATCTGAATCCATGGGCTGTTTCACTGTTTCATCCTTAGTTGGGGTTGCGTTTGAAATACTTTCATCCCCAGATTAAAAAAGTGATATCCTTGATATTAAGGAGTATCTTATGAAAAAGCTGACTGTCTTGGTCTTGGCACTGTTGGTGATGATGAGCGCGTGTTCTAATCCCATCAAGAAGTTGGAGTTAACCAAAATCACCTTTGTCGATTATTACTTTGGTTCTGAGGAGCAGATCCCCGCCATGAAAGTTTTTCCTTTGGAGAATTATTACATCCAACAAATGACTCCGTATCTAAAACCTGCGTCATGGGTCGCCATCAAGAAACCCTCAGGAACGATTGTCTCGCTTTTTACCCTGAGAGATCTTCCTCAACGTACTTTTGGTTTCTCACTGAACGGGGATAAGATGCTGGTGGTCATCAAAGCGTCAAATTCAACCTATTATTATCAAGGCGATAAGGAAGATTATCTGGCATTGAAATCGCTTATTCAAAGCATTCATGATGAAAAATACGACCCGGATCTGTCTGGTTTAGTTCTCCAACAGGCTTTACTGAATGGGGATGAAACCTTAATTTCCGATTTCGTCGGTTTGACTTTAGTCCAAAGCACCGCCGTGATCCAACTTTTGAAATTCGAAGACTGGCGTGTTTCAAAGATTACCGTGACGCAAAATTACGGCTTCGACCTGATCTTAAGAGGCAGTCCTAATTTGGCCATCGGATTTAGACAAGAAGGCAATCAAGCGATTGCCGTGATCAGTGACACGGTTTCACAGGCGTATACCGTTTATGACATCCCTTCAGGGATTAAAGAAGCACTGCGGTCATTGATCGAATCCTATGTTGTGGTTGAACATCCTCAGGGCAGCTTCTTAGAGACCCGGTTCGTCCAATCCTACATCGGTCTAGCGGAAGGATTTGCTGAACCAGGCATGCTTCCGGAATACATCTACACGCTGACTGCAGCTCAGCAAACTCAACTGAATGATCTGTTTGATCTCTCAAAATGGGAAGTGCTGCGCAGCGTTCCTACGGTCTATTACTACACGTATGGGTTGATTGATACCCAGGGCAATCGTTTCTACTTTGCTCAAGACGGAGAGGGAAGCGTGGTTATGGTCGACACTGCAGATCCTTTGACAGAACCGGTTTATTACGCGATCCGTGATGTATCAACGGCGTCAGTTCGAGTGTTGCTGGGAGAATGGTATGTGCCTCAAAAGCCCAGTGCTGCTGTTCTTTCTCTGAATTTCGTCAAGGTCTTTAGCGGTATGGAAGAAAATGGACCGGACTCAGTGTATTTGTATGATCTTACCCCGTCTCAAGTTTTGGAACTGAAAGACATCATGAAGATGGATTCCTGGATCCAGTCCTACAACATCCCACCCATGGGACCCAGTGCAGCCTATCTGATTAAAACGACCGATTCGATTCATCTTTTCATCAGTACGCTCAGCAATCAAGCCTGGTTTTTAATCACTGATGAAAAACTGGAATCACCTCAAACATTGGGCTATTATGCGCCGATGTCTGTTTATAATGCGGTTGTGGCTTACCTTAAAAAGAACACCCCATGATTTTTAAATTGGTCCATGTTTTGGGCCGAGTAGGGCGTTGGACTTACTTTGACCAGGGTTGGCGGGTTTGAAAGATGCCTTGACCAACTTGAAAACAAGCCGTATGCATATAAAAATCCGCTGATGCGGATTTTCTGTTTTGATTGGCAGGGGTAGCAGGAGTTGAACCCGCATCGACGGTTTTGGAGACCGGCGCTCTACCATTGAACTATACCCCTAAACGCCATTTAATTCTAACATAGGCTTGATTTCATTTCAAGAAAGAACTGTTATAATAAAGCAAGCGAGGATCGTATGAAAAACATCATGGATGAAAGCAGTATCAACCGGACTTTGATCCGGATGACACAGGAATTGATCGAGAAAAACAAAGGGGTCAATAACCTCGTTTTAGTGGGCATCTTGACCCGCGGAAGCAGCCTGGCTTTACGCATCGCCGCCAACATCAAGACCTTTGAAGGCTTGGATGTCCCGGTGGTGGCTTTGGACATCCGTCCTTGGCGTGACGACCTGAAAGACAAGCATTTTCCCAAACAAACCATGAGCGTTGACCTGCAAGGCAAAACGGTGGTTTTGATCGATGATGTGCTGTATAAAGGACGCACTGCCCGTGCTGCCATCAACGGCATCATGAGTTATGCCAGACCGCAGTCGATCCAATTGGCTGTCTTGGTCGATCGGGGCCATCGTGAGCTACCGATCCGGGCCGATGTGGTGGGGAAAAGCATTCCGACCGCCGACAATGAAACCGTCAAAGTCCTGTTGAAAGAAAATGACGGGATGGATGCGGTCAATATCCTGGAACTTTAGTCATGAATGAAGGCTTGCTTCTTGTTCTTGTTGGGGTGCTGCTTGGCTTTGTCTTTTTTTGTCTTGTGTTCAGAGTGGATTCTGCCAGAACCAAACAAGCCACCTGGCTCAGGGGGCACTATGCCCATCGCGGCCTGTATTCAAAAGATCAAAGTATCCCTGAAAACAGTCTGGGAGCTTTCAGCCGATCGATCCAAGAAGGGCTTGGGATCGAACTCGATGTCCAACTCAGTCAGGATGGCAAAGTCTATGTTTTTCATGACGATGCGCTGATGAGAATGACAGGCACCCAAGGCATCCTTGAAGAAAAAACGAGTGAAGAACTGAATCAGCTGAGATTGAAAAACTCAGGTGAAAAAATACCCTTGTTGAGTGAAGCGTTGACCTTGGTCGCTGGGAAAGTACCGCTTTTGGTGGAACTGAAATCGACCGCGCGCAAAGCAGAAAGCGTCAAGGCCGTCATCGACCTCATGAAATCTTATCCGGGTCATTTTGCGTATTGTTCCTTTGATCCGCTCATGCTGAACTTACTGAAAAAATACGATAAAGACCGTTTACGTGGCTTGAATATGGAATACTCCCTGAATAAGAAACAATATGGATTGACTACCCGTTTGATCTTGCAGTTTGCTTTGCTGACGCCGTTGAATCGACCCGACTATTTGTCCGTAGATTATACCCGTATTCCCTGTATTTACCGTTTATGGCGCCTGTTTGGGGCATATGGAATGATGTGGGCCTTACCTTCACAAACGGCTGAGAATGCCGTGTCTGACTTGTGCGAAACGGTGATTTTTGAGCATTATCGGCCTTCTTAATATGGTACACTTATAAAGTATGAATCTATTCCATCAAATTTTTTCAGTCGAAGCACTGACCCCGAAACATCATAGGTCAGATGATTTACCCACGACCAAAGAAGTCTATGAGACGACTTTGAAGATGGCTTGGCCTTCCGCGATGGAGGCTATTTTAATCTCGATGATCGGAGCCATGGATATGATCATGGTCAGTTCCTTGGGTTCGGGTGCCATTGCGGCAGTCGGGATCACCACCCAGCCAAAATTCTTTCTGATGTGTTTTGTCTTTGCGGTCAATACCGGGATCACGGTCATCATCTCAAGACGAAAAGGAGCCCAAGACAAAGCAGGGGCCAACCGGGCACTTCGAAACGGACTGATGGTCAGTTTTGTCGTGACCTTGATCGTTTCTATTTTGGGCTTTATGTTCGCGAAACCGTTTCTGGTTTTTGCGGGAGCACAGGCTTCCTATTTGCCGGATGCGTTGATCTATTTCAGGATCATCATCATCGGGGGCTTCTTTTATCTGTTGAGTTTGACCATCACGGCTGCCCAGCGCGGTGCCGGAAATACAAAAATCTCCTTGGCGACCAATCTGACGGCCAATCTGGTCAATATCTTTTTTAACTGGCTGCTCATCTTTGGCGTCTGGATCTTTCCGCGCTGGGGCGTCATGGGGGCTGCCGTGGCTACGGCCATCGGCAACTTTGCGGGTTTACTGTTGGCCCTACGAAGCATCACCAGAAAAGATTCCTTCTTGCAGCTGAAGTTGAGTGACAACTGGCATCTGGATAGACCGATGCTGAAGTCGATGTGGAATATTTCTTCTTCGTCTTTGGTCGAACAGATCTTCATTCGTATCGGATTCTTGATGTATGCGAAAGCGGTGGCCGGGCTGGGGACGATCGAATTCGCCACCCACAACATCGCCATGCAGGTCATGAGCATCACCTTCAGTGTCGGAGATGGGCTTTCGATTGCCTGTACGGCGCTGGTCGGTCATTCGTTGGGGGCACAACGACCGTATCTTGCGATCTTGTATGGACGGGTATCCCAACGCATCGGACTCATGATCTCACTGGTTTTGGCCGCGATGATCATTGTTTTCAGAGTCCCGATCATCGGTTTGTTCAGTATCGATCCGAAGGTCTTGGCCTTAGGCGAAAATATCCTGATCATTTTGGCAGTTTGCGTCGTCTTCCAGATTTCTCAAGTCATTACGATCGGATCATTAAGAGGCGCCGGAGACGTGAAATTCGTGGCGATGCTGTCGATGTTCTCAGTCACCTTCATGCGTCCGATCTTGACGTTCTTGTTGGCCTATACTTTTGGGTTGGGTCTCTATGGGGCTTGGTTCAGTGTTATTTTGGATCAAGGTGTCCGTTTCGTTGTCGGCCGTTATCGTTTTCAAAAAGCCCAGTGGACCAAGATCATCGTTTGATGAGGCACTCACTTGTTTTTACACGCGATCAAAGACACAAACTTCTTGTGTCTTTTTAATTTGCGGTTTTAAGGTGAAGAGGGGGTGTCATCTGTGTATCATCGGCCAAATTGGGGGTGCAAACAGCGTCTGAATAAGGTATAATTACAAGTGGTTAAATAGGAGGACTTATGAAGAAAACTTATCTTACGATGGATGGGAATACGGCGACAGCGCACGTAGCCTATGCCTTTACCGAAGTCGCCGCGATCTATCCGATCACTCCGTCATCAACAATGGCCGAACTCGTCGATGCTTGGGCATCAACCGGCCGCAAAAACATGTTTGACGCTGTGGTCAAAGTTGTAGAAATGCAGTCTGAAGGCGGTGCCGCCGGTGCCGTTCACGGAGCTTTGCAGGGAGGCACTTTGTCCTCCACGTTTACGGCTTCCCAAGGTTTATTGCTGATGATCCCGAATATGTACAAGTGGGTCGGAGAATTGCTGCCGGGCGTCATCCACGTCTCAGCCCGTTCTTTGGCTACCCGTGCCCTCAGTATTTTCGGAGATCACCAAGACATTTATGCGGTTCGTCAGACTGGTTTTACGATGATTGCCTCCCATTCTGTACAAGAAGCCATGGATTTGGCCGGTGTCGCTCACTTGACCGCCATCAAGGCTTCTGTCCCAGTCATGCATTTCTTTGACGGGTTCAGAACTTCTCATGAAATCCAAAAAGTTGAAGTCATCGATACCGATGTCTTGAAGAGCTGGCTGGATAAAGATGCCTTGGAACGTTTCAGAGCCAATGCCTTGAATCCGCACACCAACCCGGTGACTCGCGGCGGGGCTGAAAACGATGACGTTTATTTCCAAGCCAGAGAAGCTCAGAATACCCACTATGAAAAAGTCTTGCCAATCGTTGAAGAGTACTTCGAAAAAGTCTCCAAACTGACCGGCAGAGAATATGCTCCGTTTGTTTATTATGGCGCCAAGGATGCTGAAAGAATCATCATCGCCATGGGTTCCGTCACTGAAACCACCAAAGAAGTCGTCGATGCGCTCAATGCCAAAGGCGAAAAAGTCGGTTTGGTCAAAGTACACCTGTATCGTCCGTTCTCAGAAAAACACCTGTTGAAGGTCATTCCTTCAACGGTTAAAAAGGTCGCTGTCTTGGACAGAACCAAAGAAGTCGGTTCACATGAACCGTTGTTCCTGGATGTTTATGCCGTGCTTCACGGCGTCGGTCAGATCGACACCATCGTCGGCGGCCGTTACGGCTTGTCTTCCAAAGACACCCAGCCTAACGACATCAAAGCCGTTTATGACCACTTGAATTCCACCAATCCGTTTGACGGGTTCACCATTTCGATCAATGATGACGTGACTCACAAGTCCTTGGCCATCGATCCAGAATTCGAAGTCGAACACGATTATACGTCTTGTTTGTTCTATGGTTTGGGTTCTGACGGAACCGTATCCGCCAACAAGAACTCGATCAAGATCATCGGGGATCACACCGATCTCTATTCTCAAGCGTATTTCGCTTATGACTCCAAGAAAGCCGGCGGAGTTACCCGTTCGCATCTGCGCTTTGGACCTACTCCGATCCGTTCGACTTACTATGTCACCAAGGCTGACTTCATTTCCTGCTCCTTGGATTCCTTCCTGATCCGTTATGACATGCTCAAGAATCTCAAAAAAGGCGGAACCTTCTTAGTCAACTCGTCCTTTGATGTCAACACCATCGAAGCTTCCTTGCCTAATCGTGTCAAGAAACAGCTGGCTGACAGAAAAGCCAAATTCTATGTCATCGATGCGACCAAGATCGCTGAAGAAATCGGCATGGGCCGTCATACCAACACCATCCTGCAAGCGTCTTTCTTCGCACTGAACGAACAGATCCTGCCGTATGCAAAATCATTGACCTACATGAAAGATGCGGCCAAGAAATCCTACGCTAAGAAAGGCGATGAAGTCGTTCAGTTGAACTGGAAAGCCATCGAAGCCGGTCAAGCCGGACTCGTCGAGATCCAAGTCAAACCGGAATGGTCTGCCTTACCTGTTTCCAAGACCCGTAAGATCACCGGGGATGAATACTTCGATCAGCATGTCGATGTCATCAATGCCCTCGACGGTTATGATCTGCCGGTTTCCGCGTTTACCAAATTCGGACTCTTGGACGGATCCTTCAGAAACAACGTTTCCTTTACCGAACACCGTACCATCGCCACTCAAGTTCCGGCATGGAGCGCAGAAAATTGTATCCAATGCGGATTCTGTTCGATGGTTTGTCCTCACGGCACCATCCGTACCTTTATCCTCACCGAAGACGAAGTCAAGAATGCCCCGCAGGAATTTGAAACCCTGCAGGCTGTCGGACCGACCATTGCCCACCTCAAATACAGAGTTCAGGTTTCACCTGACAACTGTGTCGGCTGTGGACTGTGCTCCGTCGAATGCCCGGGCAAGGGCGGCAAGAAGGCCTTGGTCATGACCGATGTCAAAGAACGCCTGTTCGAAGCCCCGTTGGCTGATTACCTCTACAAGAAGACCGAATACAAGACTGGCTTGGTTTCCACCGATCAAATCAAGGGCACTCAGTTCCTGAAACCGTATATGGAAGTTTCCGGTGCCTGTGCCGGTTGCGGTGAAACCCCGTACTATAAACTGGCTTCTCAATTGTTTGGCAAAGACATGCTGATCGCCAATGCGACCGGCTGTACTTCCATTTATTGCGGATCCGCACCGTCCACCCCGTTTGTCAAAGATGAAAACGGAGAAGGCGTGGCTTGGGGCAATTCCTTGTTCGAAGACAATGCCGAATACGGTTACGGGATGAAAGTGGCCCAGAATTTCAAAGCCAACCGTATCGTAGAACTCTTGACGGCAGCGAAAGACGCAGTCGAACCTCAACTCAAAGAAACCATCGAAAAATACTTGGCTGTCAAAGGCAAACGTGAAGAAGAACGCATGATCGTCAAACAACTGGTCAAAGAAATCAAAGCCAGCAAGAATGACGCCGTCAAAGCGGTCCTAGAATATGAACGTGACCTGGTTTCCGCATCCGTCTGGATCATCGGCGGAGATGGTTGGGCTTACGACATCGGTTACGGCGGTTTGGACCATGTCCTGGCCAACGGGCTCAATGTCAACATCATGATCGTCGACACCGAAGTGTACTCCAACACCGGCGGTCAATCCTCTAAATCGTCTCAAGCCGGATCCATTGCGAAATTCGCAGCTGGCGGTAAGCCGACAGGCAAGAAAGACATCGGCCAGATCGCGATGACTTACGGCCATGTCTATGTTGCTTCGATCGCGATGGGTGCCAACCGCGTCCAGACGATCAAAGCCATGAAGGAAGCCGAAGCCTATGACGGACCTTCACTGATCATTGCCTATGCGCCGTGTATCGAACACGGTATCAAAGGCGGCTTGTCTAATCACCAAGTCACTCAGAAGAAAGCGGTCGAAGCCGGCTATGTCGTCTTGTACCGCTTCAATCCGACTGCCGAACCTGGTAAAGAATTGACGATCGACTCCAAAGAACCGGATTTCTCCAAGTTCGCCGACTTCGTCATGAATGAAACCCGCTTCAGCATGCTGGATCATGTCAACCCGGACCACGCGGTTGAACTCTTGAATAAGAGTGCAATGGACGCCCAAAAGCGTTACGCCAGATTGGTCAAACTGTCTAAATAAGTCCAAAAAGTGCCGATTTCTTCGGCACTTTTTTTCGCTGATCACGACTAATCAAAGCCAAGCCTAGGTCCCTTGTGATATAATAAACACACCGATGAATAGGAGTCCATATGAAAGTTTGCATCTATTTTGAAATTGAAAAACTAATTCAAACCTCAGGGATCGGTCGAGCCCAGTCTCATCAAAAGAAGGCTTTGGAGCTGGTTGGCATCCCTTATACGACCGACCCCAACGAAGAGTATGACATCCTGCATATCAATACCTATGCGATGAATGCGGCCAATGAAATCAACAAAGCCCACGCTGCCGGTAAGCCGGTCATTTTCCATGCGCACTCCACCGAAGAAGACTTCAAGAACTCCTTTATCCTGTCCAATCAGATCGCACCGCTCTTTAAGATGCACCTGATCAACATGTATTCCATGGCAGAACTCTTGATCACACCGACACCTTATGCGAAAAGCCTGATCGAAAACTACGGCATCAACAAGCCCATCATTCCAGTCTCCAACGGCGTAGACATCCACCGTTATGCGCGGGATGAAGAAAAAGTCAAAGCCTTCCGGAAATATTTTAGTCTGAAACCCGAACAGAAAGTCGTCATGGGTGTCGGCTATTACTTTGAACGCAAAGGCATCGTCGACTTCATCGAAGTGGCCCGTCGCTGTCCTGAACTGACCTTCATCTGGTTTGGCTATACGGCCAAGATCGCCTTGAAACTCAATGTCAGACAAGCCATGGATGATCTTCCCCCCAACATCATTTTACCCGGTTACGTTCGGGGTCCCATCATCGAAGGGGCCTTCAGTGATGCGGATGCATTCTTTTTCCCGTCATTTGAAGAAACCGAAGGCATCGTCGTTTTGGAAGCGTTGGCTTCCAAATGCCCGGTCTTGGTCAGAGACATCGGCGCTTTTGATCCTTGGCTCATCCATGAGAAAAACTGTTTGAAAGCCACCGAAGTGGAAGGTTTCGTCAAACAGCTCAGACGCATCACCAACCACACCATCGATACGACAGCCGAAGGCTATAAGACCGCCCTTGAGCGTGATCTGCCTGAAATCGGCAAACAACTGAAGGCAGTGTACGAAAAAGTACTGACCATGCCGATCGGAAAGGAATAGATCCATGCGTATAGGATTATTCAGTGATACTTACTCACCCGACATCAACGGGGTCGTGTCTTCCATCGTTACCTTACAGAATGCTTTGGAGAATCTGGGCCATGAGGTCTACGTTGTCACCAACCAGCCCAAAGTTTTTAGACAGTCTTATGAAAATAGGGTTTTACGTTTGCCCGGTCTTGAACTCAAATCGATTTACGGTTATACGATGAGTTCTCCAGTCCACATACGGGCCCTCAAACAGATCGCCGAGATGAAACTGGACATCATTCATGCCCATACCGAATTCGGGATCGGCTTGTTTGCCCGCATAGCCGCCAAACGGCTGGATCTGCCGCTGGTCTCGACCTATCATACGACTTATGAAGACTACACCCATTACATCAACCCGCTTCATATGAAGACTGTGGAGAAATTCGCCAGGGTCTCTGTCTCAAAACTCAGCAAGCTGTATGGCAGTTCCTGCCAAGCCATGATCTCTCCCAGTGAGAAGACCAAGGAAATGCTGCAGGGTTATGGGATCACCCGTGAGATCTATGTCATTCCGACCGGTCTCAATCTGAGCCGTTTCGACAAGAAACACAGCCATCATTCGGATCTCAAAGCGATCCGAGACAAGTATAAGATCTCAGACAAGACCTTCGTCATTCTCTATGTCGGACGCTTGGCTAAAGAAAAAAGCATCGATTACGTCATAGACGGTTTCGCCAAACTGGATCTCAAAACCAACGACATCAAATTGATGATCGTCGGGGGGGGTCCGGATGAAGAGGCCCTGAAAGCCTTGACCCGTACCCTCAAGATCGAAGATAAAGTCGTCTTTACCGGTAAGATCCCCTCTGTCGAGGTCCCGCTGTATTATCATGCCTCCAATGCCTTTGTTTCCGCTTCGCTGACTGAAACACAGGGAATGACTTTCATCGAAGCCTTGGCGGCAGAATGCCCCTTGTTTGCCAGACCCGATGAAGTCTTGGCTGAACTGGTCATCGAAGATAAAACAGGTTACTACTTCAAATCAACCCAGGAATTTGCCGATAAGGTCATGAGACACTTAAACAAACCCAAAGCCGAGCGTGACGCCATGAGCGTTGCCGCCAAAGCCCAGGTCAAAGTCTATGATGATCGCGAATTTGGAAAAGCCGTGGAAAACGTCTATCAATTGACCGTTCAAGGCTATAAGCACAGTGTTTTTCTGAAAAACATCCGTCTGAAAGATGACGTCGCAGAATGCCAGTTTGAAGGACCCGAAGGCGACTTCAAAGTCACGGTCACCTTGGAAATGCTGACCAAGAAAGGATTGAAACGTCTCAGTATGATAGATCACAAAACGATCGATGAACTCATGGAAGATGAAAAAATTGTCTTGGCTTATCAAGCGTGTATCCGTAAGCTGACTTTAAGAGACAGGACCCGTAAAGAGATGTATGATTTCCTGACTCAAAAGACCCAACTCAACATCAAACAGATCAACGATCTGATTGAAGTGCTGGAAAGCAAGAACTACATCAACGATGCGAACTATGTCAACTCCGCGATCTCCAATTTAAGCAGCCTGCTTCAGGGAAAACACCGTATCATCCGTACCTTGAAACAAAAGGGCATCCCGCAGGATCTGATCGATACGGCTTTACAAATGGATGATGAAGAGTCTGAAATCAAGAATGCCTTGCGTTACGCCGAAAAGATCATGCCGACGATCAAGGGTCTGTCTCTCAAAATGAAACAGGAAAAATTGTCGATCAAGCTGATGACTCAGGGTTTTGAATACAGCATCATCGACATCGTCATGAAGAGCCTCAACTTCTCTGAAGATGAACGCAATCAACTCATCAACTGTAAGAAAGCGGCTGCCAAAGCCGTTAAGAAGTATAGTCCGAAATATGAAGGATCCGCTTTGAGAAATCATGTCTTTGATTATTTAACACAAAAAGGATTCGAAGTTGACGACATCAATGCCGTCTTCAGCGAAATGGTCTTCACCAATGAGCAGAACTAACGTAGCCGCATTCACAGAACAAGAAAAAATACTGACGACCCTTTTGGTCAATACGATGAATCCGGGCGTCACCAACAACGGGGCACCATATGTCTCCTTTACCTTGCAGGATAAAACGGGCTCCATTGAAGCCAAACTGTGGGATGCCAAAGAAGAGATGCTGGAAGGCATCAAACCCGGAGCCGTCATCTTGGTCAACGGGGAAGTCTTGCGCTATAAAGGGGTCTTACAGCTTCGGCTCTACAGCCTGAGCCTGGTCAAAGCCGATGAGACCAATCCGGCAGACTATGTGGCTTCCACCCCCTTGAGTGATGAATTCATGCGTCAGCGCATCAGTGAAAGCGTGAAATCGATTCAGGATCCGATCATTCGTCATGTCACTGAAAAAGTGCTGGGCGATTATGAAGATAAATTCTACACCTATCCGGCAGCAGCCCGAAACCATCACGATTTCGTCGGCGGCTTGGCGACCCACGTGATCGCCATGATCGATCTGGCCAATGCATTTTGTCTTTTGTATCCGGCACTCAACCGCGATCTTCTGATCAGCGGGATCCTGCTGCATGACTTAGGCAAAGTCGTTGAACTGTCGGGACCGATCCTGACCGAGTATACCTTGGTCGGTAAACTGGTCGGTCACATCTCGATCATGCAAAGCAAGGTCAATGAAGTGGCTGAAGCCTTGGGTTATGCCGATACCGAACAGGTGACCTTGATCCGTCATCTGATCCTGTCTCATCACGGGGAATATGAATACGGATCACCGGTCTTGCCGCTGATCATGGAAGCCGAGATCCTCAACTACATCGACAACATCGATGCCAGGATGAACATGTTCTCCAAAGCCTTGGGCAGTATCGAAGAAGGGTCCTTCACCGGAAGAATCTTTGCTTTAGAAAACAGAATGTTCTACAAACCCAGAACCAACAAGAAATAGATCGCAAACCGCGATTTATTTTTTTAGGTGTAAACCTCTTGCAATATACCCAAGGGGGGTATAGAATATCATCGAGGTGAACACCATGTCCATTAAAACATATTCAGTAGAAGGGATGTCCTGCATGCACTGCGTGCACCACGTTACCGAAGCGTTGAAGGAAGTCGAAGGCGTCAAAGACGTCAAAGTCTCCTTGGCTGAAAAGACCGCTTTGGTCAATGCCGATGGGGTTGAGTTTGCTGTGCTTCAGCATGCGGTTGCTGAAGCCGGATATACTCTCTCAGAAAAGTAGATCGTATGATCGAAAAGACCTATGCCGTTTCAGGGATGACCTGCGCCAGTTGTTCTGCCGCCGTAACCCGTGCCCTAAAAAAAGTTGAAGGGGTAGAAAAGGCCGATGTCAATTTGACCACAGAGAAAGTCCTGATCCAATCGGATCGGGACTTATCCTTTGAGGTCCTACAAAAAGCTGTCGACAAGGCGGGTTACGGATTATCCGAGATCCACCATGACCGCAACGCAGTTTTAAACATCGAAGGCATGACCTGTGCTTCGTGCAGTGCTGCCGTAGAACGTGCCCTGAAGAAACAAAAAGGGGTCAGTTCAGTTAGTGTCAATCTGACCACCAACAAAGCCACTCTCAGTTATGATCCGTCCATCGTCAAGATGAGTACGTTAAAAGCCGCTGTCGATAAAGCGGGTTATAAAGCTTTGGAAATCGAAACCAAAGAACAAGCCGATCAGGAAAGCCTGCGTCAGGCCAAAGAAATGAAAGCCATGACGACCAAACTGATCATGGCGGCTGTTTTTGCCGTGCCGCTGCTTTTTATCGCCATGTCCCATATGTTTCCTCAGCTTCACATCACCTTACCAGACCTCATTCACCATCATAAAAATCCGTTGAATTTTGCCTTGGTTCAATTGTTTTTAACCTTGCCGATCTTGTATGCCGGTCGTAAATTCTTTACGGTCGGGTTCAAGACCTTATCCAAAGGGTCTCCGAATATGGACTCCCTGGTGGCCATCGGTACCGGGGCTGCCTTTGTTTATGGGGTCTACAACACGATCAAAATCGCTCAAGGCTTCACCGAACTGACCGAAAGTCTCTATTTCGAATCGGCCGGCGTGGTTATCTCCTTGATTCTGTTGGGAAAATGGCTGGAGACCCGCTCAAAAGGCAAGACTTCCCAAGCCATCAAAAAACTGATGGGTTTGGCACCCAAAAGCGCTCACTTGGTCTCTGGAGACAGCATCCAGGAAATCAGCCTGGAAGAAGTCACCCTCAATGATGTCTTGCTGGTCAAACCCGGTGAACGCATCCCGGTCGACGGGCTGGTCGCCAGCGGTGCCAGTGCCATCGATGAAAGCATGCTGACGGGCGAAAGCTTACCGATCGACAAATCAGTCGGCGATAAAGTCGTGGGCGGTTCTTTGAATAAGAACGGTTCGATCACGATGCGTGCGACGGCTGTCGGTGAAGATACGGCTTTGGCCAGAATCATCAAACTGGTCGAAGATGCTCAAGGTCAAAAGGCACCCATTGCCAAACTGGCCGATGTCATCTCAGCCTACTTCGTTCCCATCGTCATGGGCATTGCTTTACTGGCAGCCATGTTTTGGATGCTGCAAGGCAAATCCTTTGATTTCATCCTGAATATCTTTGTGACGGTCTTGGTCATTGCCTGTCCGTGTGCCTTGGGCCTTGCGACCCCCACAGCCATCATGGTTGGGACCGGACGAGGGGCTCAGATGGGTATCCTGTTTAAAGGCGGAGAAGCCTTGGAACAGGCTCATAAGACCACAGCCATTATTTTCGATAAAACGGGTACCTTGACTCAAGGTAAACCCAGTTTAAGTGATTTCATCAGTTTCACTGACGATAAGGAGGCTTTGTTGAGCCTGTTGGCTTCAGCCGAATCAGTCTCTGAACACCCGTTGGCGTTGGCCATCTTAGAAAGTGCCAAGGCACAAAACTTACCTTTATTCCCAGCCAGTGATTTTCTCGCCGTCAGCGGAAAAGGCTTGCGTGCGAGTGTCCAGAATCATCAGATCCTGATCGGCAATGAAGCGTGGATGAAGGAAAATCAGATCAGTTATGATCCGATTCCTGAAATCACGCAACTCTCCGATCAAGGCAAGACGGTCTTATTGGCTGCTGTTGATTCCAAAGTCTCAGGTTTATTGGCGATCGCGGATCTGCTCAAGCCGGAATCCATCGAAGTCGTAAGAAAACTCAAAAAATTAGGCATCAAAGTGGCCATGATCACCGGCGACAACCGTCGTACCGCCAATGCAATCGCGGCCCAAGCCGGAATCGACATCGTCTTGTCTGAAGTCTTGCCTGAAGACAAAGGGGCTGAAGTCGATCGTCTTAAAAAGGATGGCTTTGTCGTGGCGATGGTTGGAGACGGCATCAATGATGCGGTTGCCTTGACCAAAGCCGACACCGGGATCGCCATCGGCAACGGAACGGATGTGGCCATTGAATCAGCCGATGTCGTCTTGATGAGATCCGATCTCAACGATGTCGTCAGCGCGATCGCCTTATCCAAAGCCACCATGACCAACATCAAGCAGAATCTGTTTTGGGCCTTCATCTACAATATCATCGGGATCCCGTTTGCGGCAGGCGTGTTTGCCTATTTCGGCGGACCCTTGCTGAACCCTGTCTTTGCCGGGGCAGCCATGGCGATGAGCTCGGTCAGCGTGGTTTCCAATGCTTTACGTTTACGTTTCTTTAAGGAGGTCCGCTAATGGAACACGATCACAGTCACATGCATAAGCATACCCATCGCGATAATCAGGAGATCTTGGATCTGACCAATCGGCTCAACCGTTTGGAAGGACAAGTCAGAGGCATCAAAAGCATGGTTGAATCTGAAGCTTACTGCGATGACATCCTGATTCAGGTGGCAGCCGTCAAAAGCGCCCTGGATGCCTTTGCTAGCCAATTGTTTGCCCAACACATCAAGACCTGTGTCGTCAGAGACATCCAAGCCGGTAAAGCCGAGATTGTGGATGAACTGATGACCACGGTCAAAAGACTGACCCGATAATGGCTGAACGCAAGATCACCGTTGAAGGGATGACCTGTTCATCCTGTGAACAGAAAGTCACGGCGGCTTTTAAACGACTGCCTGGCGTCAAACAGGTTTCCGCTTCCTATCAGACCGGATCGGTCTTTCTGCAAGGCAAGGATCTTCCGGATGATGATCAGCTGGAAGGGGCCATCGGTAAACTGGGCTACCATGTGGTCAAACCAAGTTTTCCCTGGAAATTCGTGGCTTTATTGAGTTTTGGATTGGTCGTATATTTTGGCGTGTCCATGTTGTATGGCCGCTTGCTCTTTGATCCGACCCAGCAAAGCTTCAGTTTCGGCTTGGTCGTGGTTTACGGCTTGATCAGTTCTTTGCATTGTGTCGGGATGTGCGGTTCGATCGCCATGGGCAGCGTGCTCAATAAAAAAGGCATCAAACCGATGAACGGGATGTGGTCCTATCAATTGGGCCGACTCATTTCTTACACGCTCAGCGGTATGATCTTGGGTGCCCTGGGCGATGTCTTTACGATTTCGACCGGGTTCAAGAATGTCTTACTGTTGGGTGCCGGACTTTGGATGCTGGTCCTGGCTTTACAAATGTCCGGGATCCTCAGAATCAAATTACCCAGCCTGAGTTTCAAATCTAAAAACAAGGCCAACGGTTCCTTTATGATCGGTCTGCTCAATGCCTTGATGCCTTGCGGCAGTCTTCAGACGATGCAGATCATTGCCTTGTCGACCACCAACTTGTGGATGGGCGGAGCCGTGATGCTGATCTTTGGACTGATGACCGCGCCTTCCTTGCTCATGATGCAGTGGTTTGCGACCCGTTTGAGTGCGGTCAAAGGCCAAACCGTGAAGATGATCTCAGCCTTTGTGGTGGCTTTGATGGGCTTTCAAATCATCATTCAGTCACCCATCGTGTATCAGCCTGTATCGGCGCTGATGGGATCTGTCATGCAATCCGAGTTTGCGCCGATGGTCGACGGTGCTCAGGAAATCCATCTCAAGATCGTCAACGGCCAATACAAATTGAGTGCCAACGCCGTGAAGGTCAACCAGCCGGTTCGGATCGTTTTTGACGGTTACGAAAACTCGATGGGCTGTGCCAATCCTTTGATCCTGACCTGGGTCAATAAAAAGGTAGACGTTACGAAGAATCCGGAACCCTATGTCTTTACGCCGACACAAACCGGTAAACTGGAAATACACTGTTGGATGAACATGGTTCGAACCAATCTCTCTGTTAAAGAATGAAAGCGCTGATTCAGCGCTTTTCTAATGCGATTCTTAGAATGGTCTTCAGATTCTCAGGCTTGGTTTTATTGAAATCAGACAAATAGATTTCTTTGTGGGCTTTGGACTTCCGTCTATAGCCTTTTTCTTCGACAAAGTCTTCCAAAGTCTTAAAGCTTGCCGGTTCAGTATCAAAGGAACCGACATGAAGGATCTGAGCACAAAGCCCTTCTTCGAGCGTTTGCAGCGATACCTCACTGAGCAACAAATCTTTTTTGATCAAGCCTTGCTTGATCGTTTCCACATGACTATGGGTGATGAACTCAGGTTGACGGATCATCAAGGTATAAACAAGATCCTCCTTGGTCCAGGATCCTTTTGCGATGGCGGCATCACTGATGTCCCAAAACCCTTCCAGCGGATAGACCGCATAGTCCGTGTAGCCTTCTATGACAAGGCCTTTACGCGGGGCAAACTTCAGCCCGTAGGACAGCGAAAACAAGGTCTCAACGGCTTTCTGAAAGGGGGGTGAACTGGGGGCTCCGTGTCCGCGGATGACCAAGTAGTTCATGGGGGGGATCGTGATCAGTTCAGGACTTGATTTGGGATTATAGAAAGTCTTTTCATCTTTCTTCCAGTCGAGTTTGGTCATTTGATGCGCAGATCCATTTTGCGTTCATCATCCAGCTTATCGGATTCTTTGCCTTTGAAGGCCAAGACAAGCCCATCCGTGTGATCATAGCGCGGGATGAGATGGAAGTGGACATGAGCCACGCTTTGACCGGCGGCCTTATGGGCATTGCTCAAGAGGTTGTAGCCGTTGGGTCTTAGAACGGCATCATAATGCTTCGTCAGTTTTCTGGCGATCTCGGCGATGTCTTTGAACACGCTGCCCGGCGTTTGAGTAAAGTCATCAAAGTGGGCTTTGGGGATGATCAGGGTATGTCCCCTGGTGACCGGATTGATGTCTAAAAAGGCGAGATAATGCTCGTCTTCATAGACGATCGAGGAAGGAATTTCATGATGAGCGATTTTGCAAAAGAGACACATGGTGGTTTACCTCAAGCCAATCATAGCATAAAAAAACCGCGATTTCTCGCGGTCTATTTGATGATGTAATCGGGATAATTGGTTTTGATCATATCGTAGAGAGTACGATCGTAAATGGCGAACTTGTTGCTGGTGTAGTAACCCATCAAGGCCTTTTCAATGAAGATGGAGTCCCCTTTGAAGGTTGTGATGACTTCGTCTTTCATGGCATTGCCGTCTGCGACGGAAATCTGGACGATGTAATACAGACTGTTGGTGGTGTCAGCGATGACATCAGACAAGGTCGGTAAGGTAGCCCCTTTCATGAAAGTCAAGACGACTTCAGGCAATTCAGATCCGGTGTTGTAGATTTTCAGATCGCTGGAGTATTGATCATTGCCGTATTTGGCAGCCACGGCTGCAAAGGTTTGACCGGCTTTGATGGCAGCCAAGGCAAGTTTCGCATCAGCTTCCTTTTCAATTTCAACGACTCTGGCTTTGACCGGTTTGTAAGTCGAGACAATGGTCGCAAAGGTCGATTCTAAGTATTTGCCGACCAGGATGTCTGCTTGGGCTTCAACGATGAATTTACTGTTGTACATGTCTTCTTCAGTCTTATAGCCGGCTGCTGTCAAAGCATTGGCGATATCGGCCTTGTTGGCTTCCATCCAAACTTTCTTGGCAGCATCGGCAGCGGCAGTCACTTCAGCGGTGATCCCGACTTCTTTGGCCAAGATCATTTTCTTGGACAAGGTCAAGGCAACGACTGCCGGATACGGTTCTACTTTACCCATGATGTTATAGACATCACCTTTGGTAACGGTCTTGTTGTCTAAGGTTACGACGACAGTACCTTTGTCTGAAACGGAAGTTGTCTTATCATAGCAACCCACCAGGAGGAAGGCTGCCAGTACGAATACGAGGTATTTTTTCATGTTATTCTCCATCCACGCCGAAGTACTTCTTCATGGAAGCTTCGAGTTCGGTATTGCCTTTGAAATCGATGTGTAAGGCTTGAGCGTTGGCCCATAAGATCTTCTGTCCCAACTTGGTGTTGGCATTCAGGATGGCATAGTAGAATTCCTTGTATGTTTTCAAGGCATCCAACCCGGAAGCGTTCATCTTGATCAGGTGGTAACCGTAACTGGTGGTGATCCATGCGCTGGTTTCGCCTTCTTTAAGTGCCAAGGCAGCTGCTAAGAAGTTGGCTTGATAGGACGTATCCTTATCCATGTAACCCAGCAAACCTGCTTTTTGGTTGGTTTGAGTGTCTTCGGAATACTTGACAACAGCAGCATCAAAGGTCATTCCGCCGGCCAAAGCATCTTTGACGGCTTGTAAACGGGCTGCTTCATCGGCGGTCGGCTTGGTCGGATCATCCATGGCAATCAGGATGTGGCTGACGATGCGCGGTTTGGAAGCCGCCAGGAAAGTGCTGAAGTATTCATCCATGTGTTCATTGAGGTATGCTTTGTTCATTTCGTCAGTCTTGACGATTTCAGCAATATAAGCATCCAAATCTTTCAATGACGTATAATCGTTTTGATTCAGGTAATATTTGGCGATGGTATCGTAGGTATAACCATACGACGCATACTGAGTCGCCAATTGTTGCCAATAGGCTACTGTGTCGGCTTTGGTGGTCTTGATCAGATCTTTGATCTCCGTTGTGGTTTCAACGGTACCGCTGATGATGGCCCGTTTCAAGTTGACATACACGGCATAATCACCATAATACTTATAGAGTTCATCGTAGAATTGATCAGTGGTGACACTTTCACCGCCGACTTGAAAGACGACGTCTTTTCCGCCTACTTGTTTGGCAGGCAATAAATCGGCAAACAGATCTTTGGTTTGGGTATAGCCAAACATGGTCACGATGGCAACAAAGGCTGTGGCCATCAGGGCAAAGAACCAGTGGGTTGCCAAAGACTTGGCTACTTTCGGTTTTTTCTTTGCTTTGCTAAACTTTAAAACTGCCAAAACAGCCAGGTATACCGCGGCGTAAAGGGCAGCAAATCCTAACAATATTTGTACTTCTACTGACATTTCAAAACCTCCTAAGGAATCTTTCTTATTATATGTTTAATCAATGTATAATGCAAGAAATAAAAGAGTGTGTGCCACAATTGTCCATAATCGTTATGATATAATATTTTATGCTTTAAGATTGAATAAAAGAAAGAATGGTGAACATCCAATGAGCACACTCAATATACAGAATCTGCACGTCGAAATCGAAGGAAAAGAGATCCTCAAAGGGGTCGACTTGACCGTAAACAGCGCTGAAATACACGCCCTGATGGGTCCTAACGGTAACGGTAAATCCACCTTGTTGGCCGCCATCATGGGGCACCCTAAATATACCGTGACCCAAGGGTCGATCACCTTTGACAACCAAAACGTCTTAGACATGGCGGTCAATGAACGCAGTAAGATCGGACTCTTCTTAGGCATGCAATATCCTCAAGAAGTCGCCGGTGTGACCAATTCCGACTTTTTAAAGGCAGCTCTGAATTCCAGAAGAAGCACGCCGATTCCTTTGTTTACCTTCATCCGTACCTTGGAAAAAGCGGTCAATGCGTTGCAGATGAAAAGCGATCTCGCCCACCGTTATGTGAATGAAGGTTTCTCAGGCGGAGAAAAGAAACGCAATGAGATCCTGCAGATGATCCTGCTTGAGCCCAAGATCGCCATGCTGGATGAAATCGATTCCGGTTTGGATGTCGATGCCATGAAGATCGTGGCCACCGCCATTACCCAACAGGCTGCTGCCACTCAAATGGGACTCATCATCGTATCCCACTATGAACGCTTCTATCAGCTGGTCCAACCGACCCATGTCCATGTCATCCTGGACGGTAAGATCGTCTTGAGCGGAGGCCAGGAACTGGTCAACCGCATCGATACCGAAGGTTATGATTGGATCGCTCAGGCCTATGGGGTCCAGATCGTCAAAGAAGTTAAAACCAGACCCGTTACGGCCACGTCTTTAGGCACTTGTGCCGTTAAAGAAAGAGGGATGGAATAATGGAGCTGACACTGAAACAGGGCTCACAGCGTTTTACCCTGGATCAAGACACCCGCATCACGACGATTGCCCAGACTCATCATGCCTTGGTGCTTGATTTTATGAACACGGTCGATGCGTCACTGAGTGTGACCTTGGCCCCGGGCAGCCAGCTCGATATGTTTTGTTTCAACACCGCAGACACGTTAACGATGAAGGAAATCTATACCTTACAACAGGACGCTATCCTTAATCTTTCTTATGGCGACCTGACCACCGGGGATACCACCCGAAGCGTCCAAGTCTCTCTGCAGGGCAAAGGCTCCAAAGTCCAGCTCAACAGTGCGACCCTCATCAGTAAGAACACGGACCTGCGTTATCAGTTCAGTCATCAGGCCCAATTTACCCAAGGCGACATGAAAAACTATGCCGTCATGGTCAAAGACGGCAATCTCAGTCTGTATGCGATCGGCCATATCGAGAAAACCGGTGCCAACAGCGAGACCCATCAAAGTACCAGAGTCCTCAATCTGGAGGGCTCAAAGAAAGCCGCCGTCTATCCGCATTTGATCATCGACAACAATGAAGTCCAGGCCAGCCATGCGGAAAGCACGGGTCAGATGGATGATGATCATTTGTATTATCTGCAATCGCGCGGACTCAGTGAAGCCCAGGCGATCAGGCTGATGGTCAAAGGGTACCTCAGTTCAGTGACCGAAAGCATCAGTGATGAGGCTCTTAAAACGTTGATCCTGGAAAAAATCGATCAGAAGGTGGAAGAAATATGTTAGATGTCAAAAAAATAAGACAAGATTTTCCAATGTGCGTCAAGCAGGATGCCGGTAACGGCAAGGTCTATTTGGACAATGCCGCAACGACCTTCAAGCCTTACAGCGTGATCGAAGCCGTGACCCATTATTATACCGATGAATCCGTCAACATCCACCGCGGAGATTATGACCTGTCCTATCAGGTTTCCGATGAATATGAAAAGACCCGAAGAACCGTGGCCCGTTTTCTCAACTGTGAGGAAAGGGAAGTCATTTTTACTTCCGGGGCCAGTGCCTCTTTGAATCTGTTTGCCTATGGCTGGGCTCAGAAGTATCTGAAGAAAGGCGATGTCATCCTGTCTTCCGAAGCCGAACATGCCTCCAACATCCTGCCTTTGATGAAAGCTGCCGAAATGACCGGAGCCATCATTGAATACATCCCGCTCACCGATGAAGGCGAACTCACCATTGAAGCCTTCAAAGGCGCGATCCATGACAAAGTCAAACTGGTCTCGATCGCCCACATCTCCAATGTCTTGGGTTTCGTCCATCCGATCAAGGAACTGGCCAGATTGACCCATGAGGTCGGCGCCATCATCTGTGTCGATGGGGCTCAATCCGTCCCTCACATCAAAACCGACGTCAAAGACTGGGACATCGATTTTTTGGCTTTTTCTGCCCATAAAATGCTGGGTCCTACCGGCGTTGGTGTCTTGTTTGGCAAGTATGACCTCTTGGAAAAGATGGATGCCTTTATGCTGGGCGGCGGCAACAATGCCCGTTTCGACATCTGCGGCAACATCCAGCTTAAGAATCCGCCCTTCAAATTCGAAGCCGGAACACCGGCCATCGAAGCGGTCCTGGGCTTAAAAGCCGCCATCGAATATCTCGAAAAAATCGGCATGGACAACATCGAAGCCTATGAACACGAACTCAAGACCTATGCGATCGAAAAGCTGTCCAAACTGAAAAACGTGATCCTGTATAACCCGCATGCGGGCACCGGCATCATCACCTTCAACGTCGAAGGCATCTTTGCTCAAGACACGGCGGTGTATCTCAATTCCAAAGGCCTCATGGTTCGTGCCGGCAATCACTGTGCCAAGATCCTGGTCGAACTGATCAAGACGTCTGAAACCGTCAGAGCTTCCGTCTCTTTCTACAACACCAAAGCAGAGATCGACAAACTCGTCGAGGCTTTAAGCACCATCACCTTGGAACAGTGTATCGACCTGTCCATCATGTAAGGAGGACCCATGTCCGATTATCTCAAAGATCCCCAGATCCATCGTGAAATCATCATGGATCACTACCAGCATCCCCGTAATCATCATCTCAGCGAAGATGCCTCTTATCATAAAGCCCATATGGCTTCCGAATCCTGCATCGATGATCTGACCGTCATGATGAAGATGGAGAAGGGCATCGTCACCGATGTGTGTTTTGACGGCGTCGGCTGTACGATTTCGACCGCCTCGACCTCGATCCTGACCGACCTGATCAAAGGCAAAACGATCGAAGAAGCCAAAGCAGTCGTGTCCAGTTATTACGATATGATCAATCTGACCGCCATCAACGAAGACCTTCTACAAGAAGCTGTTGCTTTTCAAAATGTCGGCAAACAAGCCAACCGCATCAAATGTGCGACCATCGGATTCAAGGCGGTCGAACAGATGATCAAGGAAGAAGAAACCCATGACCAAAAATAACCTGCCTTCATCGGACTACCAATTCGGTTTCCATGATGAAGATGTCAGTGTCTATAGAACCAAAAAAGGCATTTCCAGAGAAATCGTCGAAGAAATCTCCAAAATCAAAAATGAACCCGCTTGGATGACTGAATTCAGGCTCAAAGCTTACGAAGTGTTTGTATCCAAACCGATGCCCCCCTGGGGCCCCAGCCTTGAAAGCATCCGTTTCGAAGACTACACCTACTACATCAAACCGTCTGCCCGCATGGAAAACAAATGGGAAGATGTCCCTGAAGAAATCAAGAACACCTTCGATCGTTTGGGTATCCCTGAAGCCGAGAAGAAGTTTCTTTCCGGCGTAGCCACCCAATACGAGTCCGAAATGGTCTACCACAACATGCTTCAGGAAGTCGAAGACAAAGGCGTCATCTTTACCGATACCGATTCAGGACTCAGAAACCATCCAGAGCTGTTTAAAAAATTCTTTGGCAGCGTGGTGCCTTATACTGACAACAAGTTTGCGGCCCTCAACAGTGCCGTCTGGAGCGGGGGTTCGTTTATTTATGTCCCGCCTGGCGTCAAGTTAGACAAGCCTTTGCAGTCTTATTTCCGCATCAACTCCGAACAGATGGGTCAGTTCGAACGGACCCTCATCATCGTCGATGAAGGGGCAGATGTCCATTACGTCGAAGGCTGTACGGCCCCGACCTATTCGAAAGATTCCCTGCACGCAGCCGTCGTGGAGATCATCGTTCATAAAAACGGCAAATGCCGCTATTCGACCATTCAAAACTGGTCGACCAATGTCTTGAATCTGGTCACCAAACGCGCCAAAGTCTGGGATCACGGAATCATGGAATGGATCGACGGCAACATCGGTTCCCACATCACCATGAAATACCCGGCCTGTTGGCTGATGGGTCCTTACGCCAAAGGCATGACCATCTCGATCGCGGTCGCTTCTTCGATCAATCAGATCCAGGATGCCGGAGCCAAGATGATCCATATGGCCCCGCATACTTCCAGCAACATCATCTCCAAATCGGTGGCCCGTAACGGCGGCACCGTCAATTATCGCGGTATGGTTCGCCATGCGCCCAATGCGCTGCATTCACGAAGCAAGATCGAATGCGATACCTTGCTTTTGGATGAGATCAGCCGATCGGATACCTTACCGACCAACATCTCGTCTCATCCGACCTCCACGATCGAACATGAGGCCACGGTCTCCAAAGTATCCGAAGAACAACTGTTTTATCTCATGAGCCGCGGACTCTCCAAGAGCCAGGCTTTGGAAACGATCGTCATGGGTTTCTTAGAACCCTTTACCCGCGAATTGCCGATGGAATACGCCGTTGAACTCAACCAGCTGATGAAGATGGAAATGGTAGGCTCAGTCGGATAATGAACAAAGCCGCTTTAAGATTGAAACACCAAGACCGTCGTAATGCACTGGATCCGGGTTTGATCGAAGCGGCTTCTTTTCGTATCCAGGAAAAACTCTGGCCGAAACTGAAGGACGCTCAGTCCATCGGGATCTATGTCTCGATGGCTCGTGAAGTCCAAACGATCGCTGTGATCCAGCAGCTGCTTGTCTCAGGCAAGATCGTCTGTGTACCCAAGATCGTCAAACACCACATGATCTTTGTCCAAGTTCATGCGTTTTCAGAGTTGGAAAGAAGTCCTTACGGAATCTTGGAACCCCGCTCCAATGAGCCCTATCAAGGTCAGATCGAGGTCCAGGTCATTCCCATGCTGGCCTACAATGAAGGTCTGTTTCGTTTGGGTTATGGAAAAGGCTACTACGACACTTATCTTGCTGATTTCAAAGGCTTTAAACTGGGTATCTGTTTCAAGGAAGACAGGGAACCGCTGCTTGAAGAAACACAAAATGACGTGGCCTGCGATGAGATCCTGACCCAGGATTGATGTTCACACAGTTTCACACAGACTCACCACAGAACTGACACATTGATTGATTATGATAATCATGCAAGATAAGTTCTTGCCTGTTCGATTTCTCTTCTCAAACACAATAACCCTTTTATCGAACAGTACCCTTTCCCCTTTTTAGTAAAAAAAAGAAAAAAGATGCTCCCCCCATCTTTTTTCTTTTTTACAGGCATTTTCTGATAAAAAAGGGCCATTATTACATAGTTTCACACAAACACACCACACAAGACCCATATTGATTTCGTAAGATTGTCTTGTAAGAAAATAATTCTTACCTGTTCGATTTTCCCTTTCAAGATTTATCTCCTTTCTAGAACAGTAATACCCTCCTTTTGAATTAAAAAGAAAAAGATGTCCCCCCGCATCTTTTTCTTTTTATTTGAATAAACTTGACCTAGAGTTGACTCTAGGGCTTATGATGGTTGAGTAAGGAGAAATCTCATGAGAACAATCGCTGAAGTCAGTGCCCAATATGACCTGACTCAAGATACTTTACGCTATTATGAACGGATCGGATTGATCCCGCCGGTCAGCAGGACCAAAAGCGGCATCAGGGATTATACGGATGACGTCTGCCGCTGGATCGAATTGGCCAAGTGTATGCGTTCTTCCGGCGTCAGTGTTGAAAGCCTGATCGAATACTGTGCTCTGGCACAAAAAGGTCCTTCGACCATCACCGCACGAAAGCAGCTCTTGGTTCAGGAACAACACAAGCTGATCGACAAGATGGAGTCGATGCAAACGGCTTTGGATCGTTTGACGCTCAAGATCGCCAATTATGAAAAAGCAGAAAAGACAGGGGTCCTGAAATGGGACAACCAGGCATTGCCTCAATAAAGGACAAAAAAACCATGAAATTCAATGAAAAGAAAGTTTTGATCGCTTACTATTCCCGCAAAGGCAACAACTATGTCAGCGGACGCATCCTCGATTTACCCGTAGGCAACACCCACGTCGCTGCCACCATGATCAAAGAGGTCACCAACGGGATCTTGCTTCAACTTGAACCGGTCAATCCGTATCCGGCAGGCTATGATGAATGCACCGAAGTTGCCAAAACCGAGTTCAGAACCAAAGCCAGACCGGCACTCGCAAAAAAGATTCCGGATCTCAGCCGCTTTGAAGTCATTTTCTTAGGGTATCCCAATTGGTGGGGCACCATGCCGATGCCGGTCTTTACCTTCTTGGAAGGGGTAGACCTAAGCGGTAAGACCATCATCCCGTTTTGTACGCATGAAGGCAGCGGACTGGGCAACAGTGAACGCGATATCATCAAGGCTTGCCCGAATTCGAAAGTCCTCAAAGGCTTGGCCATCACCGGCTCCAAAGTCGCCTCATCCCGTGATCTGATCGAAAAATGGGTCGCTTCCATTCAAGTTTAAAGAGAGGGTCAGATTGACACCATAGAAGCGGGACTTTATACTGAAGTGATGAAAATCCTTGGCTATTTCCATGATGAGCGTTATCCGGGATCCCCGATCGAAGTGATCCGTTTTACGGCACGCATTTATGTGTTTGATGATCAAAACCGGGTCGCTTTTTTACACATCAAAGGCGAGGATGGTTTTGGTTTGCGCAATCATTTGGAAAGCCCGGGCGGCGGCGTCGAAATGAATGAAAGCTTTGAAGAAGCCGCCATTCGGGAGATCGATGAAGAACTTGGGGCCACAGCCACAGACTATAAAGAACTGGGAGTCGTCATCGATCGCTACAACATCATCAACCGGATGACCTTCAGTGTTTATTTCTCGGCTAGACTCGATGCCCTTCACCATAACCATCATCGAACCGAAGAAGAAAAACTGTTGATCTCCTCGATCCAGTGGCTCAGTATCCCTGAAGCCTTGATTCGTTTGAACCAAGCTGACAGCGATGTCGATGCGATCATCCATCGGCGTGAATTGGCTGCTTTTACAGCGCTGATTGAGTCGTTGAATCAAAAAACAGAATAACTTAAAAAAAGGATCGTTGAGTGTCAGCTCAATGATCCTTTTGTATCAGAGTAAATCCCCTTGAACGATCTTGCGCCGGGTCATCTTTTTATCGATGTTGTTGAGGATGAGTTTTTTATTCTTGACCCAAAGCGGGGCCAGGATCTGATCTGC
This sequence comes from Erysipelotrichaceae bacterium, assembly GCA_963678045.2. Taxonomy (GTDB): domain Bacteria; phylum Bacillota_I; class Bacilli_A; order Erysipelotrichales; family Erysipelotrichaceae; genus UBA2212. Next base: position 718,494 of record CAXXCK010000004.1, read on the forward strand.
CTTTCCGTCTCCGGTCAGCCTCATGATGACCACTTCAGGCGGAAAGTGCTGCAATTGATGGATGACGAGATCCTCATACTCTTCCTGATCCAGCAGTTCAAACGGCTTGATCCGATGAGCAGCCCCCAAGGCCGTTTGATCCAGAATGTTGAGCATGTGGATCTTGATCCCATAGGGATGAAGCTGACCGACGACGCTGGCGGTTTCAACCATCATGGCTTTGGTTTCGGTCGGGTAGCCGTTCATCAGATGGATCACGATCTTGAGTTTGGTCTGTTTCAGTTTGGTGTAAGTCTTTAGGAAAACCGCATAATCATGACCGCGGTTCATATGGCGTGCCGTTTCATCATGGATGCTTTGCAGTCCCAGTTCCAGATAGATATCTTTGCGATCGCATAAACCATCCAGATACGCGATCGTCTCATCGCTTAAACAGTCCGCTCGGGTTGCGATCGCCAAAGCAACGACCTCTTCCATTGCGATGAAGGGTTCAAAGAAGGTCTTGAGTGTCTCTAAAGGGGCATGGGTGTTGGTGAAAGCCTGAAAATATGCGATCGGAAGGGCATCGGGCCACTTTTGACTCAGGATGGCCTTGTTGGCGGCATATTGCTTCAGCAATGACGCTTTGAGATCCCCGGCGAACTCGCCGCTGCCTTGTTCATTACAAAAACTGCAGCCGCCCAATCCGCAAGTGCCATCCCGGTTGGGACAGGAAAGGTTGGTGTTGAGGGCAATCCGAACGACTTTTTGGCCATATCGGATACGGCAATCATAATTGAAGGTGTGGTAACGCTTGTTGTCAGTGGAATAAGGAAAGGGATTCATGACTTTATTGTAGCACAGGCGTCTTGACGAAAGGCCCTTGCGTAGCGTATGCTTAGTGTAGTGCAAAGACAAACCTCAGTAAGCCTTCCTTTCTATCAAGAGACCTGATTGTGTGGTGTAAGTCAGGAGAAAGAAGACCCAAACTCAGTTTGCCGCATGGATACTCAAAACATCCACGGATCGCCCCGTTATCGGTTTGAGAAGCAAGTAAGGTGGTACCACGGTTCAATCCGTCCTTTGGGTACCTTTTTTATTGGGAGGAGCAATATGGATCACAAGACCATAGAAAAGAAGTGGCAGAAGATTTGGGATGAGACAAAGGCCTTTGAATGCGATGTATGGGACTTCAAGAAGCCCAAAGCCTACATCCTGGATATGTTTCCGTATCCCTCTGGCAACGGACTTCATGTCGGCCATCCGGAAGGCTATACGGCAACCGATATCCTGAGCCGTATGAGACGCATGCAGGGCTATAACGTCCTTCATCCGATGGGCTGGGATGCCTTTGGCTTGCCTGCAGAACAGTATGCGCTCAACACCGGCCATCATCCGGCCGCATTCACCAAGCAAAACATCGAAACCTTCAAGGCTCAGATCAAAGCCCTGGGGCTTTCCTATGATTGGTCCAAAGAAATCTCGACGACCGATCCGGAATACTATAAATGGACCCAGTGGATCTTCATTCAGCTTTACAATCAGGGCCTGGCGTATGTCGATGAGATCCCAGTCAACTGGTGTCCTGAACTGGGCACGGTCTTGGCCAACGAAGAAGTCATCGACGGCAAGTCCGAACGCGGCAACTTCCCGGTCTATCGGGTCCCGATGCGTCAATGGGTCCTCAGGATCACAAAATATGCGGAGCGCCTGCTGGAAGATCTGGAACTGGTCGATTGGCCAGCTTCCACCAAAGAAATGCAGATCAACTGGATCGGTAAATCCGTGGGTGCCAATGTCGTCTTCAAGATCGACAAAACCGACAAAGAATTCACCGTATTCACCACCCGTTCCGATACCTTATTCGGCGCGACTTATTGTGTCTTAGCCCCGGAACATCCTTTCGTCAAAGACATCACGACTGAGCCGCATCAAGCGGAAGTCAATGCCTACATCGACGCGGTTGCCGGTAAAAGCGATCTTCAGCGTACTGAACTCAACAAAGAAAAAACCGGCGTCTTTACCGGTGCTTATGCGATCAATCCGGTCAATCATAAAAAGGTACCGATCTGGATCGCCGATTATGTCTTGGCTGCCTATGGGACCGGAGCCATCATGGCCGTACCGGCCCATGATGAACGTGACTATGAATTCGCCATGAAATTCGGACTTGATATCGTTGAAGTCCTTCAAGGCGGAGACATCACCCAAGAAGCCTTTGTGGGGGACGGACTCCACGTCAACAGCGGGTTCCTGGATGGTTTAGGCAAAGAAGACGCTTTATCCACCATGAATGCCTGGCTCAAAGAACACCATGTCGGCGAAGCCAAGGTCACCTATAAACTCAGAGACTGGCTGTTTTCAAGACAACGTTATTGGGGAGAACCCATTCCAATCATCTTGATGGAAGACGGCTCCAAACGGACCGTCGACATCGATGAATTGCCGTTGGAACTGCCTGAAGTCCAAAACTACAAACCCTCCTCGAAAGGGGAATCGCCTTTGTCTCATGCGGTCAACTGGCTGGATGTGGAAATCGACGGGATGAAAGGCAAACGCGAAACCAACACGATGCCCCAATGGGCCGGCAGCTGCTGGTACTATCTGCGCTATCTGGATCCTAAAAACGACAAAGCCATTGCCGATCCTGAACTCTTGAAGCATTGGTTGCCGGTAGATCTGTATGTCGGCGGCGCCGAACATGCGGTATTGCATTTATTGTATGCCCGTTTCTGGCACAAGGTGCTCTATGATATCGGGGCCGTTCCGACCAAAGAACCTTTTGCGAAACTCTTCCACCAAGGTATGATCTTAGGAGAAAACGGTGAAAAGATGTCCAAGTCCAGAGGCAATGTCATCAATCCCGACGACATCATCGAAACCCACGGGGCCGATGCCTTAAGGGTCTATGAAATGTTTATGGGACCTTTGGAAGCGGCCTTACCTTGGTCAGCCACCGGACTCGACGGTACCAAGAAATGGCTGGATCGCGTAGTCCGCTGTTTCACGGAACTCAATACCTTGAGTGACACCAATGACGGTTCGCTGGATAAGATCTACCATGCGACGGTCAAGAAAGTCACCTCGGACATCGAGACCCTCAACTTCAACACGGCGGTTTCACAGATGATGATCTTCATCAATGACTGCTTTAAAGCCGAAACCATTTATAAGGAATACGCCTTGGGCTTCATCAAGATGTTTGCCTGTTTCGCTCCGCATTACGGCGAAGAACTCTTCGAAATGATCAGCGGTAAATCCGGCTTGACCTTTGAACCGTGGCCGACTTTCGATCCGAAGTATCTCATCGAGAATGAAGTCGAGATCGTCGTTCAGGTCAACGGCAAAGTCAGAGGCAAACTCACGGTCGCGATGAACACGGATCAGGCTTCAGTCGAAGCCTTGGTCAAAACCATGGATAACCTCAAAACCTACTTGACCGGCGTTACGGTCGTCAAAACGATCTACGTCCCCAATAAACTCATCAATATGGTCGTCAGATAAACAAAAGCCCTTCGAAATTTCGAAGGGTTTTCACTGTTTTAGGTTGTTTTACCGGACTTATTGCGGATCCGCATAGAGCCCATACACATAAGCCAGGATCGAAATCGCAAAACCCAGACTCATGAAGAAGGTCAGCCAATCATTGTCCGCGGTGATAAAGGAAGAACCCGTACCTACCGACAGCAAGATCCCCAATAAGCCAACGACCGAGACAACACTCCACAAAGCGCTCTTCACTTTTCTGGCACTCATCAAGATCGATAAGGCATGGAAAATCAACAGCGTCCCCAAGACCGCGTGGGCCAATAAGACTGCTGAAGACATAACGAAGGACCAGCCTTGTCCTTCCGGAATTTCAATAAACAAAGCTGTATAGATCCCCAACAGCGTAATCAAGACCAGTAGACCGATGGCCGCCAAAGCAGACCGTTTCAATTTGTAGCTCGCAACCTTAACACTCATACCTTCTCCTTTATTGATGAAGACTTCATCAAACATGACTTCATTATTGACTTAAGTTGACCCCTATACAACCTTTATGACCCAAAAGAAAAGGCCAATAGGCCTTACTTGGATTTAAAGGTGATCAGCGTATAGGACGGGTCAGTCAGCCATCTTGCTTTGAGTTTGGAGACCCCGATCCCGGAGGAGACATACAGATCCAGTGGGGAAAGCTGATAGTGACCGCGAAGGTAGTCTTCATCGGAAGAGACCAATGACCCAAACAAAGGCAGGGTGATTTGTCCGCCATGGGTCTTGCCGGCAAACATCACATCGACCAGTGAAGCATTGAGCGCTTTCGCGCCTTGCGGATCGTGTCCGAAAGCCAGGGTATACTCGCCTTGAGTGAGCGACGCCAAACTGGCGCTGGTGGAAGTTGAATCCCAACCTAAAAAGTTGATCGAGTTAGAACCCAACGCATGGATGGGGATCAATTTCTGATTGAGGATCTCAAAACCGGCTTCCAGATACAAGGTTTCCAGTTCAGTCTGATGGATCAGATCCAAGTCAGACAGCACGGCATATTTCCCGTAAGGGGCTTTGATCGAGCTCATCAAGGTGATCAGGGCTTTGCGTTGTGTCTCGGAATAGGTCGCATAACTGCCCTCATCGATCAGATCACCGCCAAAGACGACAAAATCCGGATTCATCGCATTGATCGAGTCAATGACTTTTTTATAATAGGCATCGCTTAAGGTATGGGCGTGAAGATCTGTAAAATAAACAAGCGTGAGCTCATTGAAGTCAGAAGGGATCTTGGGACTGCTTAAGGTGATCCGTTGGATACCCAAGCGGGTCAGTGCCCCATTGGTGGAATCATAAACGATCCCGGTCAGGGTCAAAAGCAAGGCTACCAGCGTTACGATCAAAACTTTTATTTTCATATAATCCATTTTAACACAGGTCCCTATTGAAAAAAGACCAGAAGGGGTATAATAAGTCCAAAGGAGAACTTATGAGAAAATTCATCGGTTTGATTCTGGTTGTGTTTGGGGCTTTGGTTCTGGCGGATACCCTTAAAGTGTTTGGCGACAACATCTCGCTGTGGAGCTACATGTGGCCAAGCGTCTTGATTTTGTTTGGTTTGTCAGGCATGATCCGCCGGGGTTCCTTTCGGATCCTGAGTGCTTTTTTAGTGGTAGTCGGGGGTTTCTATCTTGCGAAAAATCTGGGCGTAGCATGGTTTGCAGACAAGGAACTTCATCTGTTTGCCTTGTTTCTGGTCTTGTTGGGGATCCAGTTGCTGTTTTTCAGCGGTTGGACAAAGATCAACCGTCATACGCACGATTTCATTCGGCCATCCCGTTCCAACGGAAAAGAATTCTCAGCCTTCATGGGCGGCTTGGAAGAAAAAGTCATCTCGGATGACTTCAAAGGCTGCAGCATTACCGCCATCATGGGCGGGGCAGAAGTTGATCTGTCCGAAGTCATCTTGACCAAAGACGTGACGGTTGAATGTACGGCCGTCATGGGCGCGGTGGAAGTCACCTTACCCAGAAACGTCCGCATCATTGTCAGCGGGACCCCGGTCATGGGCGGGTATGAAAATACCAACCCCGGAGATCCTAACGCACCATTCACCCTGATCGTTCAATACACGGCCGTGATGGGCGCTGTCGAAATCAGATAGTTTTAAAAAAGAGAATCGCAAGATTCTCTTTCTTTTTAGGCATTGGCTTTTTGTTTGGTGCTCATCGCGGCTTTTTGATTCAGAATGACCGGGATGACGATTGGATTGCGTCGGGTCTGTTGGTACAGATACGGTTCCAAGGAGGTCCGTACTGCGTTTTTGAGATCATTGAAGGTGACCTTGTTCATCATGGCTTTCTTCAGCGCATCATAGACGATCAGTTCGGCTTCTTTCAAGAGCGTTTGGTTTTCCTTCAGATGCACGAAACCGCGTGAAACGATCGAAGGTCTGACCAGGATCTTGTTGAAACGGGAATCGATCGAGACGATGACGGCGACCATCCCGTTGTCGCCCAGGATCTTGCGATCTTTGAGGACGGAAGTGGATAAGCCGGAAGCATCGTTGCCGTCGACATAGATGTCATCGGTAGGCACACGGGTATCGGAGACAAAGACATCGCCGTCACGAAGGACCAGGCAGTCGCCGTTGGACATGATGAAGACGTTTTCCTTGGGGACGCCGGTTTCGATGCCGGTCTTCCCATGGGTTTTGAGCATCTTGTATTCACCGTGCATCGGCATGAAGAATTTCGGTTTGATCAGCTGCAACATCAGTTTCTGTTCCTCACGGGAAGCATGACCGGTGGTGTGCAGGGAGTTCAAAAGGGAATTGGTCAAGACATTGGCTCCTGAACGGGTCAATTGATTGACGACGGAATTGACGGACAACGCGTTGCCCGGAATCGGAGAACTGGAGAAGACGACGGTATCGCCCGGAATGATCCGAAGGTGACGATGGGTCCCGTTGGCCATTCTGGACAAGGCGGCCAAAGGTTCGCCCTGACTGCCGGTGACCAGGATACAGACTTTGTTGGCGGCGATATGGTTGAGTTGTTCAGGCTCGATGAAGTTACTGTCTTCGACTTTGATGTGACCGTACTTTTTACCGATGGCCACGACGTTTTCCATCGATCTGCCAAAGACGACGATCTTGCGTCCGCAAGTGACCGCGGCTTCAATGACTTGTCTTACACGGTATAAATTGGAGGCAAAGGTCGCAACGATCAGTCGGCCCTGAGCCTTGCGGGTGATGTCCAGCAAAGAGGCAGCCACTTCTTTTTCGGAAATGGTGAAGCCCGCTACGGAGGAGTTGGTGGAATCGCTCATCAGTAAGGTCACGCCGATCTGTCCGATGTAGGCCATCTTCTGATAGTCCGCATTGGCACCGACCGGGGTCAGGTCAAACTTAAAGTCGCCGGTTTCAACGACACGGCCGTTGGGTGTGTTGATTAAGACGCCCAGTGAATCCGGAATCGAGTGGGTCGTTCTGAAGAAGCCGATCTTGAAGTTTTCGGTTTCGACACGGGAATCATCGTTGATGACTTCGATGTCGATCTTGTAGTGTCTGCGTTCTTCCAGTTTCTTTTGGATCAAGGCAGCCGCAAACTGCGGGGCATAGATCTTAGGCAGCTTGACGCTTTGCATCAGAAAGGGGATCCCGCCGATGTGGTCTTCATGACCATGGGTGATGATCAAGGCTTTGATTTTGTGTTGGTTGCGTTGAAGATAGCTGTAATCGGGGATGACATAGTCAACGCCCAAAAGGCTTTCCTCAGGAAAGCGGACACCGGCATCCAAGATGATGATTTCTTCGCCGTGTTCCAGGCAATACATGTTTTTACCGACTTCGCCCAGACCGCCTAAAGCATAGACCAGGGTATCCGTCGCGCGGTTAAATGTCTTGTGTTGTGTTAATTCGTCTTTTTGTTCCATTAGGACTCCTATTCGATGACGATCAGATTGTCGCTTATTGACCAGGGGTCAGCAGTTTCAATACGGTCGTAAAAGAGTATGCCGTTTAAATGATCGATTTCATGCTGGAGAACGATGGCGGCATATCCATGTTCTTTGATGAGTATTTCTGTGCCAGAAAGAATATCGTAAGCTCTGACAGTGATGCGGGCTGCTCTTTTGACATAGCCCTCATGAACGATTTCCACGCTCAAACAGCCTTCGCCGCCTTTGAGGGCAGCTTGTTGAACCGAATGGGCAATGATCTTGGGATTGGCCAAAAGATAAACCTTGGGGTCGCCTTCTTCCTGGTCGACCATAACCATGATGATCTGTATGAATTCGCCCACTTGCGGGGCAGCTAAACCAACGGCAGGTCTGAGGTTGTATTTTTCAGCTTTGTCTTCATCTCGGCTGTCTTTGACATAACGAAGCATACGTTTGGCGAGCGCCAAATGTTTGGAACTTAAGGGCAAATCGACCGGCGCTGATTTGTTTCTCAGTTTGGGATCGGTATCCTTAACGATGGTTTCATAGTTAATTCTCATTTAAAAAACCTTTCACATGATCTGATGATATGTCTCTATCACTCTTGACAGACTCATTATACAGAAAGTCAATTCAATTACAAGCAATATATGACCTAACTTTATTATATGCTTATTTTAATTTGATACAATTAAAATGATGAAAACAAAAAAATTCTCTTTACGTCTGCCCAAAGGCAGAGACATATCGATTCAATTGGCCATGATCGCTTTGATGCTGATCGGACTCATCATGAGCGGCTCTGCCGCCATGACCAATGACGTGATCCTTTTCAATTTGCTGATCACCTTGATCAAGCAGCTCATCTTCTTATTCTTGGGCTATTTGGGTTATGCTTTGCTGGCCCGGTATTTTTCGATGGCCTTCATCCGGCGTCATTATCTATCGATCATGGTCTTGTCCGTCATCGCCGTCATCGTCCCTTTGTTTTTTAAGGAAATCAACGGAGCCAAAGCCTGGATCCCGGTTCCTTTGCCTTTCATCCAGTTCAGTATCCAGCCTTCAGAGTTCACCAAGATCGTCTGTGTTTTGATCCTGGCCGTTTATCTGGGAGACGTGAAAAAAGAAAAAGTCACGGTTGGAGACTTGCTGAAGGTGCCCTTGTTTTTTGTCGTAAGCATGGTCTTGATCATCGTCGGTCTGCAATCCGACCTGGGTTCAGGGGTCGTGTTATTGGGGATCTGCGTGTTGGTGTTTTTGGTGGCAGGGCATCCGATCTTGCGGCCTTGGCAATGGATGACTTTTATCTTTATGATCTTTGTCTTGATTGGCGTAGGGCTGTTGCTGACCCCGCACGGGTTGTCATTTTTAAGAGGCTTGGGGATCCCCAACTATATGGTCAACCGCTTTGAAAATACGATCGATCCTTTCGTGAATCGCTATGGGACGGGCTATCAGCTGGTCAGTTCCTTGATGGCTTTTGTCAAAGGAGACTGGCTTGGGGTGGGTTTCGGGAAAAGCCTGCAGAAATACGGATACTTACCGGCTGCTCAAACCGATTTCATTCTGGCGGTCATCGCGGAGGAATTTGGCTTCATCGGCGTCCTGGCGGTCACCGGCTTAACCTTGTTTATTGTTGTGCGGCTCATGATCCATGCTTTTAAAGCCCCGCTGGATTCATCCAAAATGATCATCAGCGGGATCGCTTACTATTTACTGCTGCACTTTATCCTGAATGTCGGCGGGGTGACTGCTTTGATTCCCTTGACCGGTGTTCCTTTATTGCTGATCAGTTCCGGCGGATCCAGCACTTTATCCATTCTCTTTGCTTTGGGCATTGCCCAACGACTGATTTCTCAGGAAAAAGCGGAGATCAAGCCATGAGGATCGTGGCCGGAATCTATCGATCCAGACTGCTTAAAAGCGTCGAAGGGCAAGCGACCCGTCCGACTTTGGATAAAGTGAAGGAAGCCTTGTTTACCCGGCTTGGTCCTTCAATTGCCGGTCATGCGGCATTGGATCTGTTTGCGGGCAGCGGCAGTATCGGATTGGAAGCCCTCTCCAGAGGCATGGCTCCGATCGTGTTTGTCGATGGGGCTCAAGCCGCCATCACCGTGATCCATCACAACATCCAAGCCTTGGGGGTCCAAGACCAAACCCAGGTCTTGCGGATGGATGCGTTTCAGGCTTTGCGTTATCTGTCTAAGAAAGCACTGAAGTTTCATTTCATCTATTTGGATCCGCCCTATCTGAAAGTCGATCTGGTCAAGATCCTGGATGAGATTATCCGCTATGAATTGATCACCCCAGACAGTATAATAGTCATAGAAAGTCCCAGCGATGCGCCGATTGTGACGCATCCTGAATACAATTGCGAAAAAACGTCAGTGTACGGCACCGTGGCCTTGCACTATTACCGGAGGAAACATGATTAAAGCACTGTATCCGGGATCCTTTGATCCCTTGACCAACGGTCATCTCGATGTCATCAAAAGAGCTTCTGCCATCTTCGATCAACTGGAAGTGGTCATCATGACCAATCCCAACAAAGCCTTTACCTTTAGTGTGGAAGAACGGATCGCGATGATCAAAAGCATCATCACCAAGTTCCCCAACGTCACCGTCTCGGCCCAGTCCGGCTTGACCGTCGACTATGCCCAACGAGTAGGGGCCTCCGTGCTGGTCCGGGGCATCCGCGCAGTCATGGATTATGAATATGAACTTCAGCAAGCCACCGCCAACATGATCCTCAATCCCAAGATCGAAACGGTCTTTCTGTTGACCCATCCGCAATGGTCCTTCCTGTCTTCCAGCGTGGTCAAACAAGTGGCCCTCAACAACGGCGACCTGACCGGCTTCATCCCGCCGGAAATCAAAGACGTCATCCTCAACAAATACAAATTATGACCTTCGGGTCATTTTTTTAACACAATTGGACACCTTTTTTTAGCACTTAAGACTTGACAGTGCTAAATGACTTGCTATAATATTAGCAGACCCAATCAGGGAGTGCTAAGGAGGAACAGCGTGTTAACCGATCGTTTAATCGAAATCTTAAAAGCCATCGTTGAAGAGTACATCCAGACCGCTGAACCTGTCGGATCCAAGACCCTGATGGAGAAATACCGTTTGCCGTATTCATCCGCCACCATCCGCAATGAGATGAGCGATCTGGAAGCCCTGGGCTATCTGGAAAAGACCCATACTTCCAGCGGAAGGATCCCTTCGACCATAGGGTATCGATACTATGTCGAAAACATCATGGTCGAAAAGATGGATGTAAGCCTGGAACTGGTCTTGCGTGAAGTCTTCTCGGATCGGGCCATGAAGATCGATGAGGTCATCAAACGCAGTTGCGATATCTTATCGCAAATGACCAATCTGACTTCGCTCAGTCTGGGTCCTGAAGCCCATACCCAGTGTCTGGAACACATCGATCTGTTTCCGATCGATCAGAACCAAGCCGTGGCCGTGTTCATCACCAGTACGGGCCATACTGAAAACCGGCTCTTCAGGTTCGATGAGAAAGTCACCGTCGATGAGCTTAGTTCCTGCTGTAAGATCCTCAATGAACGCTTGGCCGGAACGCCTTTAAGCGAAATCAACGAGAAACTGAACCTGATCAAACCCATTTTGGCCAAATCGGTGAAGCGCTATGAAGTCGTCTTTGAAGCCTTCTTCAATGCCTTCCTGAAATTCGCCAGCGATAACTATTACACCAGCGGACAAAACAACCTGCTGAATCAACCGGAATTTGCCGACATCGGCAAACTCAAACAGCTCTTGGGCATGTTTGAAAACAGCGCCATCTGGCGCGATATCGGTCAAGACCGCAATGCCTTGAAACTGACCCGTTCGGATCATTCATCGCTGGTTTGGATGGATGATGTCGCCGTCGTCACCTCGACTTTCAGTCTGGATGATGATGAAAGCGGCCAGCTGATGGTGGTCGGACCCAGCCGTATGGAATATGACCGCGTTGTGGCGCTCATGGAATTCATGAGCAAAGCCATAGAAAAAATATACGGAAAAAGGAGAGAATGATGGAAGACAAAGAAAAAGAAATCGTAAAAGAAGAAGAAGTCAAAGAAGCGCAGGAAGAAAAACACGACAAGCATAAGGAACACAAGAAACTGAAAGATCAGATCGTTGAACTGGAAGTCGAAAACGCCAAGCTCAAGAACGAATACTTCAAGGCCTATGCCGATGCGGAGAATTTCAAGAAACGTAATGCAGCAGAAGTCGAAACCGCCAAGAAGTATCGTATTCAAAGTTTCGCCAAAGAAATCCTGCAAGTGTTGGATAATCTGGAAAGAACCCTCAACAACATCGAAGACAAAGACTCTTCCTTAGCCAAAGGCATCCAGATGACCTACGATCAATTGGTCAGTGCATTACACAAAGAAGGGGTCGAAGAAATCAAGGCCCTTAATCAGCCGCTGGATCCCAATCTGCATCACGCCATCATGGTCGAACAGCAAGAAGGGGTACAACCCGGCATCGTCATCGAAGTCTTACAAAAAGGCTATGTCCTCAAAGATCGCCTACTCAGAGCATCTTTGGTTAAAGTCAGCGAATAAAGGAGCACCACTATGAGCAACAAAATTATCGGTATCGATTTAGGAACCACGAATTCCTGTGTCGCCGTCATGGAAAACGGCGAAGTCAAAGTCATCACCAATCCGGAAGGCAACCGTACGACGCCTTCAGTCGTCGCGTTCAAAAACGGCGAAAAGATCGTCGGCGATGCGGCCAAACGCCAAGTCGTCACCAACAAGGATTCGATCTTGTCGATCAAACGCAAGATGGGAACCAATCAGACCGTCATGCTGGAAGGCAAGAGCTATACGCCTCAACAGATTTCAGCCATGATCCTTCAATATATGAAATCCTATGCGGAAGCCTATTTGGGCGAACCCGTTACCCGCGCCGTCATTACGGTTCCGGCCTATTTTAACGATGCTCAGCGTCAAGCCACCAAAGATGCCGGCAAGATCGCCGGACTCGAAGTTGAACGCATCATCAATGAACCGACTGCCGCAGCCTTGGCTTTCGGGATCGATAAGACCGACAAAGAACAAAAAGTCCTCGTCTTTGACTTAGGCGGAGGCACCTTCGACGTATCCATTTTGGAATTGGCTGAAGGCACCTTTGAAGTCTTGGCCACGGCCGGAGACAATGTCTTGGGCGGCGATGATTGGGACAATGTCATCGTGGACTGGCTGGTCACCAATTTCAAGAAAGAAAACGGCGTCGATCTTAAAAACGACAAGATGGCGCTGCAGCGTTTAAAAGAATCCGCTGAAAAAGCAAAAAAAGATCTGTCAGGCATGGTTCAGACTCAGATTTCCTTACCGTTCATCTCGGCGGGTGCCAATGGGCCTTTACACATTGAAACCGTCTTGACCAGAGCGAATTTTGAAAACATGACCCGTCATTTACTGGAACGCTGTATCCCACCGGTCAGACAGGCTCTGAAAGATGCCGGGCTGACTAAAAACGACATCCATCAAGTCCTCTTGGTCGGCGGATCCATCCGTATGCCGGCCGTTCAGGAACTGGTCAAACAGGAACTGGGCAAAGAAGGCAACAAGTCCGTCAACCCGGATGAAGTCGTTGCGATCGGGGCTGCCATTCAAGGGGCCGTCATCAGCGGCGACGTCAAAGACGTCTTGCTGCTGGACGTGACGCCTTTGTCCTTGGGTATTGAAACATTGGGCGGCGTCTCGACGACCCTGATCCCAAGAAATACCACCATCCCGACTTCCAAATCCCAAGTCTTCTCGACTGCTGCTGACAATCAGCCTGCCGTCGACATCCATGTTTTGCAAGGCGAACGTCCGATGGCCAAAGACAACAAGTCCTTGGGTACATTCAAATTGGACGGCATTGCCCCGGCCAGACGCGGTATCCCTCAGATCGAAGTCACCTTTGACATCGACGTCAACGGGATCGTCCACGTTTCGGCGCTGGACAAAGGCAACAACAAGAAACAATCCATTACGATTTCAGGCTCCAGCGGATTAAGCGATGCCGAAATCGAACGCATGGTCAAAGAAGCCGAAGAACACAAGGCTGAAGACGATCGATTGAAAGAAGAAGCTGAATTGAAAAACAAAGCTGAACAATTCATCAATCAGATCGACCAAGTCCTCGAAGACGGCAAGACCAAGATCGATGACGCTCAAAAAGCCGAAGTCACCAAACTGAAAGAAGAACTCCAACAGGCGATCAAAGACAACAACATCGATCTGCTCAGAAGCAAACTCGATGAACTCGAAAAGGCTGCTCAGCAAATGGGTGAAGCCATGTATAACCAAGCTGACCAGTCCCAACAAGACCAATCTGAAGGGTCAAACGAACCCAAGGATGACAATGTCGTCGACGCTGAATTCAAAGAAAAATAAAAAACATTAAACCTGGGGTCTTCTCAGGTTTAAGACCGGAGGAAGTATGGCAGAGAAACGCGATTATTATGAAGTGCTGGGCTTATCCAAAAGTGCTACAGACCAAGACATCAAAAAGGCTTATCGTTCCTTAGCCAAGAAATATCATCCTGATGTCAATAAGGAAAAAGGCTCAGACGTCAAATTCAAAGAAGTTCAGGAAGCCTATGAGACCCTGATTGATCCTCAGAAACGGGCTTCGTATGACCAGTTTGGTCATGCGGGCATGGATGGGGCACAGGGCTTTGGCGGACAGGGCTTTGGCGGTTCTGCCGATTTCGGTGACCTCAATGATATCTTCGGCTCATTCTTCGGCGGCGGTTTCGGAGGTCAGACCCGTCGCAGTTCGACCGGTCCCCGTCAAGGTGATGACCGTCTGATGCGCATGAACATCGATTTCATGGATTCCGTGACCGGCAAGGATGCCAGTTTCACCATCGATGTCGATGAACAGTGTTCAGAATGCATGGGCAGCGGTGCCCATTCCAAAGACGATGTGAAAGTCTGCCCGACCTGTCAAGGCAAAGGTCAAGTCAACCAGCAGCAAAGGACGCCGTTTGGGGTCTTCCAAAGCACGGGGCCTTGTCCGGAGTGCAAAGGCACCGGCAAGAAGATCACCAATAAGTGTAAGAAATGCGGCGGCAGCGGCCATGAACACAAGAAAGTCACGGTCGACCTCAAGATCCCGGCCGGGATTCAAAGCGGACAACGCCTGAGAGTCCCTCATCGCGGCGAACGCGGAGTCAACGGCGGTCCTAACGGCGATCTCTTCATCGAGATCTTGGTCGGGAAGCACAAGAACTTCATCCGTGAAGGCTCCAATATTTTCATCTCGATCCCGATATCTGCCCTGGATGCGACTTTGGGAACCAAAGTCGATGTCCCGACCGTCTATGGGGACGTCGAACTGACCATCCCGCCGGCCACTCAGCACGGAACGCAGTTTCGACTCAAAGGCAAAGGCATGAAAGAGATCAACAGCACGCACGTCGGAGACCAATACGTCGAAGTCAAAGTGGAAATCGACAACAGTCTTTCCCGTGAAGAAAAAGAACTGTACGAAAAGCTTCGCCAACTTCAAGGCAAAGAAAGCATCTACGAGCGGTTTAAGAAGACATTCAAGTAACAGCTCCGCTGTTACTTTTTTAGTAAGAAAGGAGTTTCTATGAGCCTCAATCAATTTACAGAAAAGCTGCAGCAACTCTTCCAGGTTGCTGTACAAAACGCCATGATGAACAATCATCCGGAGGTTTCCAGCGCTCATCTATTGAAAGCCATGAGTGAAGACGGGGTCCTGGATGGCTTGTTCAGCCGGCTCAACATTCAGAAAAATGCCTTCAATGAGCTGGTTGATCGTTCATTGAGCACCATGGCCTCGGTCTCCACCCCGACTCAGCCCGCGTTGTCCCGTGAACTCAATCAAGCCATCATCGAGGGCTTACAGGAAATCAAAGCTAAACAAGAAACCTATCTGGGTGCTTTGGCCTTGTTTAAGCACTTGTTGCTCAACAAATCACTGCTGAGTCAGCAGATCATGAGTGCCTTTAAGATCACCCCGACGTCGCTGAGCGAAGCCCTGATCGAATCCCTTCAGGGTCAGAAAGTGACCCAAAGCGATCAGGAAAATCAATTGGAAGCCTTATCTAAATACGGCAAGGATCTGGTCGAAGAAGTCAAAAAAGGCAAGATCGATCCCATCATCGGCCGTGAAAACGAGATCCGCCGTGTCATCGAGATCCTTTCCCGCAAAACCAAAAACAATCCGGTCCTGATCGGCTTGCCCGGAGTGGGCAAAACAGCCGTGGTCGAAGGCTTGGCCTGGCGCATCATGAAAGGGGACGTCCCTTTCGGTTTGAAAGAAAAGAAACTGATCGAACTGGACATGGGGGCGCTGATCGCCGGGGCCAAATACCGCGGTGAGTTCGAAGAACGCCTGAAAGCCGTCCTCAATGAGATCAAAGCCCAGGAAGGCAAGATCATCCTGTTTATCGACGAACTGCATAACCTGGTCGGTGCCGGCAAGACCGAAGGGGCCATGGATGCGGCCAATCTGTTGAAGCCGATGCTGGCGAGAGGCGAATTGCGCTGTATCGGAGCCACCACTTTTGACGAATACAAGAAGCACATCGAAAAAGATGCGGCTTTGGAACGCCGTTTCCAAAAGATTCTGGTCGATGAACCGACCGTCGAAGAAAGCATCTCGATCTTACGCGGTCTCAAAGACCGTTATGAGACCCATCACGGGGTACGGATCCTGGATGAAGCCATCCAGGCCGCCGTTCATCTGTCTCACCGATACATTACTGATCGTTATCTGCCGGATAAAGCCATCGATCTGATCGATGAAGCCTGTGCCTCAATCCGGGTCGAAATGGATTCGATGCCAACTGAACTGGATGATCTGATGCGTAAGATCCAGCAACTGGAAATCGAAGAAACAGCCCTGAAGAAAGAAACCGACGATAAAGCACTGGATCGTCTGGATGAGATCCGCAATGAACTGGCCAACCTCAAAGAGACTCAAAAAGGCTTGTCCATGCGCTGGAGCGAGGAAAAGAAACACCTCGATCAGGCCAAGGAAGCCAAAGCCTTACTGGAAAAAGCCAGATTGGATCTTGAAAAAGCCACCAACGATGTCCGCTACGAAGAAGCGGCCAAGTTACAATATGATACGATCCCTAATTTAGAAAAACAGATCAAAGCTTCCGAAACCATCAAGAAAGACAATGCCCTGATCCAGGAAATCGTCGATGAAAATCTGATTGCGGAAATCGTCTCGCGCTGGACCCACATCGATGTGAGCCGCTTGTTGAGCGCCGAAAGGCAGAAACTGCTGCATCTGGAAGATGCCCTGCGTCAGCGTGTCATGGGTCAGGATGCCGTGTTAAGTCTGGTGTCTTCCGCCATCCTGCGCTCCAAAGCCCACATTCAGGATGAACGCCGTCCTTTGGCTTCCTTCTTATTCCTAGGTCCGACTGGAGTCGGTAAGACCGAAGTCGCCAAGGCTTTGGCTCAGCAGCTCTTCGATGACGAGTCCAAGATCATCCGTATCGACATGAGCGAATACATGGAGAAATTCTCCGTGTCCCGTCTGATCGGAGCACCTCCGGGCTATGTCGGGTATGAAGAAGGCGGCCAATTGACCGAAGCAGTCCGACGGAAACCCTACTCGATCGTCTTGTTGGATGAAATCGAAAAAGCCCACCCGGATGTCTTCAACATCCTGCTTCAGATCTTGGATGATGGCCGTATCACCGACAACCAAGGGGTCACCGTCAACTTCACCAATACCTTGATCATCATGACCTCTAACCTGGGTTCGCATTATGCCTTTGAAACCAACTTGGATCTGCGTGAGGATCATTATCTGGAAGAAGTGAAACGGACCTTCAAGCCGGAGTTTGTCAACCGCATCGATGAGATCATCGTGTTCAATGCCTTGGACAAAGCTGTTTTAAGCCAGATCGCCGATAAATTCATCGGTGAACTCAGGACGCGTCTGCTTCAGCAAAACCTTGCGCTTGAACTCAGCACCAACGCCAAGACCAAGATCGTCACCGAAGGGGCCGATCCGGAATTCGGAGCAAGGCCGATGAAACGCTACATTCAGCGCAACATCGAAACCAAGATCGCTAAGCTGATCATTGAGCATGAACAGACCCAAGATAAGACCATTCTGGTCGATACGGACGGGTCCGATTTCATCGTCAAACTCAAACAAAATCTAAACTAGCACCCCGGTGCTGGTTTTTTTACAGGTCGAAATCCCTTTATAGTTTCAGTGAAATATGGTAAACTAAAAAATGTACTATGAAAAAACTCTTTGGTAATATTTGGTTTAATATGCTTTTTATTGTCAGCCTGACTGTCGTGGCGGTCGTTTTCGCGTTGTATGACAGTTATGAATCCGTTTGGAACACGATCAAGCATCTGGACCCCTATAAGCTGGTTCTGATCTTGGGTTTGGGTGTGTTGCCTTATCTGTGTTGGGGCTGGATCCTGACGATCTTGGGACGTACGCTTAATCCGAAATTCAAATTCAAACACGGTTTGATCAATGCCTATGTCGGCGGGTTCATGTCGGGGATCACCCCCAGCAGTACCGGCGGTCAGTTTGCCCAAGTCTATGCTTATAAGAAACACGGGATGAAGGCTTCACAAGGGGCCGGCTTGGTCTCGATGGATTTCTACATCTATCAGATCGCCTTTGTCATCACGGCCGTCATCATGTATGTCACCTATCTGTCGACCTTTACCCACGTCGCGATCTCTTTGATTTTCGGGATCGGGCTCTTCTTCAACAGTTTCGTCGTCATCGTGTTGTGGATCATGGTGGAATTCCCCAAGCTTTACCACAAGATCTCTTTTTGGGCCATCCATCTTTTACACAAACTGAAATTCATCAAAAACAAAGAAAAGATCCTGAAAGACTGGAATGACACCCTCGAACACTTCAATGAAGCCATCGAGAACGTCAAAGAAAACAAAAGCGTCTTCTGGAAGATCCTTGGGATCAATATCTTAAAAAACATCCTGTATTTTTCTACCCCGTTTTTTGTAGCTGGCGTTCTGGGCATTCAAATCACCTATCGCGATTTCTTCCCGATGGTGGCTTTAGGCTGTTTCGTGTCGACATCCAATACCTTTGTCCCTTTACCGGGGGCATCCGGTGCCACCGAAGGCTTGTTTGTTTTGGTCTTCTCCACGGTCATCGGAAAAAGCGGAGCCGCTTCCACCATGATCCTGTGGCGTCTGGCGAACTTCTATATGCCGGTTTTGATGGGGGGATACCTGTTTATCCGCTTAAGAAACCTCAATCCGTTCAAACCGATCCAAACTGCCGATTTGCTAGAGGACAATGACAAACAAGACTGAAACGGCGGAGACACTGATCCTTGATGGGATCACGATTCCGTTACTCATCACCACCAAACGGAAACTGCATCTCAGTTTCCGTTTTATTGATGGGATCCTATTCGTCAGTGCGCCGCTGAAAGCGTCTTCCGCAGACATCAAGCAGGCCCTGACTCTAAAAAGCAGCTGGATCCTGAAACACTATGCCTTAAGCAAGGCCAGGAGCCTAGGCGAAAATGAACTGCGACTTCATCAACACCGTTTGAGCGTGTCGTATCAGATCGGCAAAGCCTTTGCCTATTCGATCACAGAAGACGCGCTTACTCTCATTCATCCAAGTCGCATGTTGCCTGAAACGGCGCTCAAGCGGTTTAAAAAAGAGTACAGCGAGCGTTGTCTGAGGACTGTTTTTGAAGCCGCTGTGCGCGAAACGGGCTTAAGACCGACGGCCTTGTTCATCAAAGAAACCAAAGCCAGTCACGGCCGCTGCAACAGTAAAAAACAGATCACCTTATCATCCCGGCTGATCGAGCAGTCCATGCCGTATATCCGTTATGTCTGTATCCATGAATTGGCTCATCTTCGCCACATGAATCACTCCAAAGCCTTTTATGCCTTGGTCAGCGTGTATTGCCCTGAATATAAAAAGCTGGTCGCACAAACGCGATCAGCTTCCTTATAGATATTTGTCTCCAAGAAGCTTCTTAAGCAAAGCCTCATCCGGATCGATATAAATGGTTTTATAATGACCCAACGAGACCAAACCCAGATTCCCGCTGGGTATTTTTTTGACTTGATGGATCGGGGTATGGTTGATCCCGACCGTACCGGAATGTCTGGCTTTGGAGTAATACAGGGCAATTTGAGCCGCGGCCCTGAGGGTCGCTTCATCGGGTTCGGGATGGGCAATGATCACATGGGCCCCGTGGAAGTCTTTCACATGGACAAAGACATCATTACGCTTGGCCAGTTTGAAGGTGATCAGGTCATTCTGAAGGTTGTTTTTTCCGTAATAGAGTTGGACACCGTTATCCAAGGTGAGATGATTGTAGGCCGGCAAGGCCTTTTTTCGACGTTTGTCGGTGATGGCTTTGAGATAGCCTTTGTCGCTGAGTTCCAGTCGGATCTCCAAGGCATCCTGAAGGGTCGCATAGGCAATCTGATCAGAGAGGATCTTGAAGTATTCGATCTCGTTTTGAGTCAGTTCGATCTGATTGGCGATGGCTCCCTGGCCTTTTTTGCCTTTGGTGTATTTTTGAAACAGTTTGCGGATGTTGCCTTTGAGGTCCTGCTTTTCATCCAGCGGGATCAGTAGGGGTGCTTCGGTTTCGAAGTTGGTGACTTCGAGCTGTTTCATGCCTTTTTTGACCAGATATCCGTAGGCCAATAAATGATCGCCCATGACGCGGTATTTATCGCAATCGTAGGCTTCGGTGAGCGAATCCTGAAGTTTGATCAGTTTGGATTCATTCTTTTTGATTTCCTTGTTGATGAAACGGATCAGATCTCCGGTGTGTTGTTTGATGCGTTCGTTTTCTTCCTTACGGTGATGAACTTCATCAAGACCTTCCATCAACCCCATGATTTTGGGGGTTTGATTCAGATGCGTCAGTTCAATGACATGAAAGTCATGGTCATAGAGATACAGAAGCGAAGAGGCTTTGATTTCTTTCATGATCGATTCAAAGGACTCATTCAAGCTCAGCCGATGTTCGATTTCCCGTCCCAGTAAGGGTGAGAAGCCGTGAAACTGAGCCGCTATGGGCTGATGAGGGTCGATCGTAAAGACACTGAAGGGGTCTTTTTTATCGTGGGCATCAATGGGGACATATTGGGCTGTCGGGGTAATGGTCCGACGGTTGTTTTCAAAGGGCGGGATTCGTTTCAAGGCATCGACGATGCGGTTGGAGGCATCCACCAAGATGACATTGGCATATTTGCCCATCAGCTCGATGTAGAGGGTCATGGCGATCGAATCGCCCAGATCGTTGCGCAGCCGCAGATCGAACACGACCACACGGTCCAATCCGACCTGACTGATCTTGACGACGGTCGCATCTTCAATGTGCTTTCTCAAAAGCATCACGAAAGCGGTCGGTTCAGAGGGCAAACGATACTCATGACTGGTGATTTGGAGGCGGTTATAGACCGAATGACACGAGATCAACAGCTGAAACTTGACCCGGGAAGACTTACAGGTCAAAAGGATCTCACTGTCGGAGAGATGGTTGATTTTGTTGATCTTGAAGGGACAAAGCTCAGAAAGCGTTGTGCTGATCTTATTTAGTACGATTCCATCGATGGCCATATCAAAATGATTATAGCATAACTTGACTTATGGCCTTTAGGTGAGTATGATTTTATGCAATAGAGGGACACTATGAAAAAAGGATTACTGATTATATTGAGCGGACCCAGCGGCGTCGGTAAGGGTACCGTCAGAGAATTGTTTTGTAAAGACCCGGAACTCAACATCGCGTATTCCGTGTCGATGACGACAAGACAAAGAAGAGACAACGAAACCAACGGTGTCGAATATTTCTTCGTCGACCGTCCTACTTTCGAAAAAGCCATTGCCAACAACGAACTGCTGGAACATGCTGAATTCGTCGGGAATTATTACGGAACACCCAAGAAATACGTCGAAGACCTCCGTAATCAAGGAAAAAATGTGTTGCTGGAAATCGAAGTCGAAGGGGCTCAGCAAGTCATCTCAAAAGTACGTGATGCCTTGACCATCTTCATCGTTCCGCCATCCATGACCGAACTTGAAAAACGCATCCGCGGCAGACGAAGCGAAACCGAAGAAGTCGTCCAGCTGAGACTGGCCAAAGCCGCCAAGGAAATGGAAAGACTGGGTTCCTACAAATTCATCGTATGCAATGATGATCCGCATTTAGCGGCTCAGATCATCAGCCTGATTATAAAAAGACACATGGAATAAACAAAAACACCTCACGGTGTTTTTTATTGACACAAGATGAAATTTCTTTTGAGGGCGTGTTGAAGGTTGAGCCTCATGGATACCAGATTGCCTTGGATCAACGAAGACTTATCGACGATGTAGGCTGTTTTGTTGTGAAGGAAAAGATAGAAGGCATCCGTGGTTTCATAAGCCTTGATGAGCAATGAATAGTTGATCTCGGAATGACTGGAGGCAAATTCGGATACCGAAGTCACATAAAGTCCTTCCTGACCAAAATCAAAACTGTGATGGATCCGCATCTGCGGATATTTTCGATAGAGCTTTTTCCCGCCCATAAAGACTGTGTTGAGAAAGAAAAGCATCCCGCATAAAGGAATCAAGGCAATGAGCCAGTCCCACAGGTCCAGCAAATACAGATAATTGCCGTAGACCAACCCGTAATAGATCAGATTGAAAAGGATCAGTGAAGGCCCGATAAGGATCCATACGCCAAGGGTCAGGGTCCTTTTCAGTTTCGGGTTGACTCCTTTGAACATACTGAAGGCCCAAAAACGCAGATAAATGGCTTCGGTGACTTCAAAGTCAAACAAGACGTGATCGGATTGGATGATTTCGGTCATAAATAAGGTCCCCAATTTCTTGATATAAGGTTATCACGGCTGTTTTAGGGTGTACTTGTTTAAAAGACTTGAATGACCCCGGCTTCTCTGAGACGGACCTGAATGAAACTGCCTTCCCCAAAGACCGCGTTGAATTCTGATTTTAAAGTGGTCGTTAAATTCTTGGGCACAAACATCAAAATGGTACCGGCAAAACCGCCCCCATGGACCCTGAAGGCCCCTTGGTCGATCAAGTGATGTTCAGCCATCATCAAAGCTAAGGCTAAACCCTGTTTGGATTCATGCTTATTCAGGACGTTTTGAAGATACAGGTGCGACGAGCGTCCGGAAGCGATGATGTGGGACAGGAAGGCTTTAAGGTTGGCGGTTTCAAGATCCTTCATCAAATCCAGAACGCGAGCGTTTTCCTGGAAGAAGTGATGACCTCTCAACAAGACCCGGGTATCAAACGCGCTATGAAGCTTGGGCAGTTGGGCATAAAAGTCATCCGCATTGACCCTGGACAAGACATCCTGATTGAAATAGTGGGACAAAGATCGGCAGTCTTCAAAGATCTCTGCATAATCCAGAGACAGATCCGCATGAGACCCGCCGCATTGGATCAAGACCAGATCCATCGGTTCAAACAGCCCGTGCGAATCGATTTTCGTCACGACCGGATTGGCCTTGTCGTAAAAGTCGATGGCGCAAAACCCGCCATGGGCGATGACCATCTGATCCATCAGACCGCACGGTTTATTGAAATAGTTGTTTTCGGCTTTTTGAGCCATGATCGCATAGGCGCTGGCGTCCAGTTTACCCGATCCGTAATAGGTATCCAGGATCTTGGCAATCAGGACTTCGATCGACGCCGACGAAGACATGCCTGATCCCGACAAGACCGAGCTTTCCACGTAGGCATCAAAACCGCCGACTGAGCCGTTGAGTGCTTTGAAATAACAGGCCATCCCGCGCAGGATGCCCATCGTCGTGTAGTATTCGTCCGTATGGATACTCAGATCGGACAGATCGATCGGACTGATCTGATAATCCTTAGAGATCAGACGGATGATGTTGTTGTCGGTAGGGCAGACAAACGCCACCGTATCCAGATCCACGGCCATGGCCAAGACCCGGCCCAGTTGATGATCGGTGTGGTTCCCGCCGACTTCGATTCGGCCGGAGGCACTGAACACATCGAAATGATCTGCGTTTGGAAACAACTCTGTGAAACGTTGTGACAGACGTAAGTAACGCGCTTTCTGAAATTCAAACTGAGCCGATCCGTATAAAGCACTCAAAGTCGTTTCGAATTCGCTGCTTTGAATCAATGATGAAAAGGAAGAGGGGTTCATGGGTTTCTCCTGGGTATCCTGACTACCATCAGTATACCCAAAGCACCCGTTCAATAATTTAAGAAAAATGAGAAAAAAGATATAAAATCTTCTTGTCTTGCTTTGCGGGTGCCTAAAAATGGTCAAAAGGACTATAATGGAACTTGAAATCGCTTGCAAGTGCAGAATAAAGGGGAAGTTCATGAAGAAAGACTATACGATCCTTCTGGTCGATGATGAAGATGAAGTCAGAAAAAGGATCATATCGAAAATACATCCAAGCTATGGTTTTGAAGTCATCGGACAGGCAGCCAACGGCTATGATGCCATTGACCTGATCGAAAGACTCAAACCCGATGTGGTCATCACCGACATCCGTATGCCTTATGTCGATGGGATCCAATTGGCCCGGATCATCAACAAAGAACATCCTAAGACCAAGGTGGCTTTTATTTCCGGCTATGATGAATTTGCCTATGCCAAACAAGCCATTGAACTCAATGTCGTCAGTTATCTGTCCAAACCCATCACGGAAGAAGAAGTCAGCCGTTTTCTGTCCAAACTGAAAGCCAGGATGGATGAAGAATACCAGTCCTTGTTCAATCAGGAAAGACTGGATGAAGTCTATAAAGCCAATCTGCCGGCCCTGATCGAAAATCAGTTCAACAGCCTGCTTCATTTTTCAAACATCAATGATCAGGATCTGCAGCGTTTCAAGATCTTCGACATCGATTTGAGCGTCGGTTACTTCACCGTGGGCATCATCGAAATCGATGCTTCAGCCGATTTTCTGGAAATCGAATACCTCAGGATCTTTTTACTGAATCTTCTGAAAAAGAAGTTTGCGGACTATAAGGATCTTTACTACATCAACAGCGGATTCGGCTTGGTCTTCATCATCCACCAGCTGACCCTTGACACCAAGGATCTGCAGACCAAACTGTATGAAGTCGTCTTGACCAAGAAACAGTATTCCAACATTCGGGCTCAGATCGGGGTCTCCGAAACCTTCGATGATTTCAAACTCATCGCCAGCAAGGTCCTGCAAGCCAAAAAAGCCTTGTCTTACAGCAATTACCTCAACATCGGAACCATCATCTACTACAAGGACATCACCACCAAAAAGAAAATCGACTTGAAACTGTCAAAAAGCGAAATCGATGAGATCGCGTATGTGATCAAATTCGGCTCCGTCAAAGAAGTCGATGATCTGTTTCAAAACCTGCTTAAAAACAAAGACATGCGTGAAGACTATCTGCTCAACAAGCAGACTTACGTGGTCAACCTGGCTCATATCTTCATCGAATTCGCCAACAGCCTCAATGTTGATCTGGATGACCTGCTGAAAGGCAGTTTCTTTGATAAACTGACCGATTTCGATCAGCTTCAGGACATCTTCAGTTTTCTGAAGAAACTGGTTTTTGAGTGCCGAGAAATCAACCTGCATAAATCCAAGACCTCAGCCAATCAGGTCTTAGAAGAAGCCCTCCTGTTTTTGGACACCAACTATGCCAATCCGGACATCACCATGGATTATGTCTGTGATGATCTGGGCATCAGTATCTCCTATCTATCCACCTTATTTAAGAAGATCCTGGATACGACCTTCAACAAGTATCTGGTCAAGACCCGTATGGAAAAAGCCAAAGAACTCTTGAAATTCAGTGACGGCAAGATCTATGAGATCGCCAACCTGGTCGGATACAGCGACATCTACTATTTCAGTTACAGTTTCAAAAAATACACAGGACTCTCTCCCAAGGAGTATCGCCATGATCAAAAAACTGAATGAGCTGTCCTTAGGCCAATCCATCTTCTTTGTCACGATCTTTATTTTTGCGGCCTTTTTGACCTTATCGACCGTGCTTTCCAATCAGCTCATTTTCAGCAGGACCGATACCCTGATCGAAACGACCTCCAAAGAAATCAACAAACAGGTCATCATGAATTATGAGAATTATCTCTCTAACGTGATCGGGATCTCCAATACCTTACAGAAATACATCGTTGAAACGACTGCTGACAACCAGCCAAAAGAACTGTCGCGGCTGTTTCTGGTCACGACCAACATCGAAAGCAACATCCTCAATGTGGCCTTGATATCCCATGACGGACGTTTGATCGCCTCCAGCGTCGATGTCCCGATTGCCCCCGACATCGTGGAAGTCTCCTGGTTCAAAGAAGCCATAGCGGCCTCAGACATCCATCATTTCAGCGGACTCCATACGGAAAACTTCTTTGTTGAAGGCAAAAAAGATGTCTTTACCGTCTCGAAAAGCGTTCAATACAGTGAAAACGGCACGGCCGTCACCGGGGTATTGATGATCGACATCGACACCAGCAATTTCAAGATCCTGGCTCAGCAGACCAACTTGGGCAACAAGGGCCACATCGTCATCATGTCCCAAAACGACAAGATCATCTATTCTTCCGATCCCGAGTGCCTTACCAGCAACTGCAGTTCTGCCGCCATCATCAGCGACATCGTCTTGGGCGGAAGGCTGGTCAAATGGAGCGGCTTGAACATGTATGTCAATGTCAATACGATCAAAGACACCCGCTGGAAGATCGCCACCTTCATCAACGTCAACGAAATCACCAACACCAAGACCGACATCCTGATCCGTCTGATCCTGATCCTGCTTTTGACCCTGATCACCACGGCCATCACCTCGGCTTATTTTAACCGCCGCATCACCATTCCGATGAATGCCCTCAAGGATCACATCGCCTTGATCGAACAAGGCGACTTTGAATCCATGATCCACGTGGAAGGGCAGAAGGAAGTCGTCCATCTGGCTGAAGCCTTCAACACCATGAGCAACCGCATCAAAGAACTGATGCAGAAGGTCTTCAACGAACAAAACGAAAAACGCAAGACCCAGTTCATTGCGCTTCAAAATCAGATCAACCCGCACTTTCTCTACAACACCCTGGATTCCATCGTTTCCTTAAGCGAAAACAACCGCAACAAGGATGTCGAAGCGGCCATCATCGCGCTGTCGAAATTCTTTAGGATGTCCATCTCCAATGAAATGAATCTGGTCGAACTCAAAGACGAGATCGAACATGTCCGTAACTATCTGTTGATCCAACAGATCCGCTATCAGAATACCTTCGTTTTTGATTTTGAGATCGATGAGGAAGTCTTGCATCACAAGGTCATCAAGCTCTCGCTGCAGCCCTTGGTCGAAAATGCGATCCTGCATGGGATCCATCCGGATGACGCCTTCTCAACGATCCTGATCAAAGGCTATGCCTCAGACGGTTTCTTATACATCGAAGTCTTCAATGAAGGCTATGGGATCTCCAAAGAACGCATCCAGGAAATCCATACGATGATCGCCTCCGATCAGAAAACCTCCAGTATGGGCCTTAAAAACGTCTATCAGCGCTTGAAACTGTCTTTTGGCAACGATGCCGATCTGATCTTGGAAAGCGAACTGGATGAATACACCAAAGTCATCATGAAAATGCCCATCGGCAAAGAGGAGTCCCTATGAAACGCGCTTTGATCGCGATTGTGCTTTTACTAAGCGCCTGCAGTTCAACCCCCAAGACCGTGCCTTTGTTCATCTATGACGGCTCGGATGCCTACATCAGCGAGTTTGAGAAGAAGATCCAAGAAGCCGTCAAAGACAATTTTGTGATCAAGACTTATGAAAGCCAGAATTCTCAGATCATCCAGAATGAACAGATCGATCAGGTGTTCAAAGAAAAACATCCCTTGATGATCATCAATCCGGTCGATCGGCTCAGCGTCTATGCGATCATCGAAAAAGCCAGACAAAGCGATACGACCCTGATCTTTTTCAACCGTGAACCCCTGGAATCCGATCTCAACAGTTACGATAAAGCCTATTATGTGGGCGCCGATGCGACCCAATCCGCTGAACTTCAAGCCAGTTTGATCATGGATCTCTTCGGAAATGACCCAAAAAAGCTCAACCAACTCGATAAAAATCAGGACGGCATCATCCAAACCGTCATCCTGAAGGGCGAACAAGGTCATCAGGATGCGGAAGCCAGAACAAAATTCGTCATCCAGGAACTGACTCAAGCCGGTTATAAAGTCCAGGTTTTGGACATCGTGATCGCCAACTGGGATCGGGAGATCGCCTACAGTCTGATGGATGGCCTGCTTGAGAAAAACGGGGAAGCCATGGAGCTTTTGATCTCCAACAACGATGCGATGGCCTTAGGCGCCATTGAACGCATGAGTGAAAAAGGATTTTTTCAAGACACCAATCTGAACGGTGTCATCGATCGAGCCAGCGAACCCTGGTTTCCGGTGGTGGGGATCGATGGGCTCAGTTTGGCCAGCGAATCGATCAAAAACGGCTATTTATACGGTACGGTCAAAAACGACTCCCAAAACATGGCACTGATCATCATCGAACTGACCAAGTGGCTCTTAGAGAAGCGATCTTTGGATGATTTCCCTTATGAGATCACCAACGGGAAATATGTCTGGGTCAATTATCAAAAAATGACACTCGATGAGTGAAAAAATGAAATTGTGGTGAAATTCACAAAAACTGTATTGTTTATTCAATGGTTTGAAAGGGCTTACTTTTCTATAATGGGAATTGTCTAACCAACACAGGAGGAATAATGAAAAAGTTTTTACTCTCATTAGCAGTAACTGCCTTGGTTCTGGCCAGCTTCGCAGGATGTACTGCCAAGCCTAAAGGACCGGTCAAAGTCGGGATCGCCATCTACAAATTCGATGACACCTTCATGACCAATTATCGTACCGAAATGGAAAAATATTTGAACTCAAAGGCTACCGCCGACACCAAATATGAAATCACCATTACCGATGGTAAGAATGACCAAGCGACCCAGAGCGAACAGATCGATAATTTCATCTCTCAGGGCTACGATGTTCTGATCATCAACCTCGTTGACTTGACTGCCGCCGGCGCAATCATTGCCAAAGTTAAAGCAGCCAATATCCCGACAGTCTTCATCAACCGTCAACCGACGACTGCTGACATGGCTTTGTGGGACAAGATTACGTATGTAGGAGCTAAAGCTGAAGATTCAGGGACCTACCAAGGCGAAATCGCCAAGGACCTCTGGGATGCCGGCAAATTAGACACCAATAAAGACGGCAAGCTGCAATACGTCATGTTGATGGGTCAAGCCATTCACCAGGATGCTGCCTTGCGTACAGAATTCTCCATCAAGAAATTGACAGATTCCAACATTGCTGTTGAAAAATTGTTCCAAGAACGCGCCAACTGGAATCGTGACGAAGGCCAGACTCAAATGGCTTCCGCGATCGCCCAATTCGGTGCTAAGATCGAAGTCGTATTCGCTAATAATGATGACATGGCTTTAGGTGCTATCCAAGCCCTGAAGGCTGCCAACATGAAAGTTACTGTCATCGGTGTTGACGCTACTGCGCCGGCTCTGGATGCCATTGGCTTGGGCGATTTGGCCGGTACTGTCTTGAATGACAGCGTTGGTCAGGCTCATACGTCTGTTGACAAGGCTTTGGCTTTGTTGGCTGGCACCAAGTTAGACAAAGAATACTGGGTACCTTATGTTAAGGTTACTCCGGCTAACTACAAAGATTTCCAAGCTAAATAAGACAAAATTGAATGTGAAAATCAAGTGTGGTCAAACACACTTGATTTTCTATCATTAGAAAGAGGACCTATGCAACATCTCGATATCATCTTAGCCATGAATCATGTCAGCAAGAGTTTTCCAGGGGTCAAAGCCTTGGATGATGTTTCATTTCATGTACGACGCGGAAGCGTTCACGCCCTGATGGGTGAAAACGGTGCCGGTAAGTCGACTTTGATGAAATGTCTGTTTGGGATCTATTCCTTGGATGAAGGTGAGATTTTATTTGACGGTAAGCCTGTCCATTTCCATAATCCGGAAGATGCCCTCAAAGCCGGAATATCCATGATTCATCAGGAACTGCAACCCATTCCTTATCGAGACATCAGCGAGAATCTTTGGGTCGGACGCTATCCGACCAAAAAGATCCTGGGCCTTTTCAGTATCATTGACCATAAGACCATGAGAAAGCGATCCGAAGAATTGCTTAAGAGAGTCTCACTGAAGTTGGATCCGAGCACCTTGCTCAAAGAACTCTCTGTTTCGCAAATTCAATCGATCGAAATCGCCAAAGCCATCTCTTATGAAGCCAAGGTCATCATCATGGATGAACCGACCTCGTCATTGACACAAGCCGAAGTCGCTCAGTTGTTCGACATCATCAATGCGCTTAAAAACCTCGGCGTTTCCATCATCTACATCTCCCACAAAATGGAAGAAATCCTCAAGATCTCCGATGAAGTCACCATCATGCGTGACGGCAAATACATCGGGACCTGGTTGTCTAAAGAATTGACAATGGACAAGATCATCCGAAACATGGTCGGCCGTGAACTGGTCAACCTGTATCCGCCTAAGACCAATGTCCCAAGCACCGTTTCCTTTGAAGTCCATGACTTGACCTCCACCAATCCGAAGTCCTTCAAAAACGTTTCCTTCAGCGTCAGAAAAGGGGAGATCTTCGGGATCGGCGGTTTGGTCGGGGCTCAGCGTACCGAACTGGTCGAAGGCATCTTTGGCCTCAGATCGGTGTCTCATGGGGAAATCCTGCTTCACGGCAAGAAAATCGCCATCCATCAGCCTCGTGACGCCGTCCAGCACGGGATCGCGTTGGTCACGGAAGATCGCCGCGGCAACGGCATCTTTGGGGTCTTGTCGGTTAGAGACAATGTCGCTGTCGCATCCCTAGACGATTTTGTCGATTTCCATCTGATCCTAAACAACAAGAAACTCAACGAATTGGCCGAAGCCAACATCAAGAAGCTCAGCATTAAAACACCCAGTACCAAAACCAAGATCCAATCGCTCTCCGGCGGCAATCAGCAAAAAGTCATCATCTCGCGCTGGCTGGCCGTCGATCCGGACATCTTCATCCTGGATGAGCCCACCCGAGGCATCGACGTCGGGGCCAAATACGAAATCTACAGCATCATGTTGGATTTAGCCAATCAAGGCAAGACCATCATCATGATCAGTTCCGAAATGTCTGAACTCTTAGGGGTCAGTGACCGGATTATGGTCATGTGTGAAGGCAGACTCAGCGGTATACTCGATCGTGGCGAAGCCGATCAGGAAAAGATCATGGCTTTGGCTACGGCATACATGTAAGGAGCACACGCATGAAAAAATTTATGGTTCAATTCCAACGCGAAAACTTAAAGAATACCATGGTCGACAATGCCATGTATCTCATCCTGTTGAGCATCCTGGTGATGGTCTCCATCGCAAAGCCGCTCTTTCTTTCTGCCAATAACTTGACCAACATCCTGATGAACTCCTCCATTCGTATCATCATTGCCCTTGGGGTCAGCGGAGCGCTGATCACCCGCGGAACCGACTTGTCGGCCGGGCGTATCGTTGGGGTCGGTGCCGTCATCGGCGGGACCCTTCTGCAGCGCCCGGATTACGCCGCCAAATTCTTTCCTCAGCTGGGCGATATGCCGGTCTGGGGCATCTTGCTTCTGGCCATCTTCATCACAGCGTTGATCGGGTTGGTCAACGGCCTGGTCATCTCGTATCTCCATGTACCGCCGTTTATTGCCACTTTGGGGATGCAAAGTATTCTGTACGGCTTATCCTTGATCTATACCAAATCACAGCCCATCGGGGGCTTGAAAGACAGTTATACCTATCTGGCCACAGGCCGAATACTCAATGTCCCGATCCTGATCCTCATTGCTTTGGCCATGATCGCTCTCATGTGGTTCTTACTCAACATGACCAAATTCGGTAAATACATTTATGCGATCGGTGGCAATGAATCCGCAGCCGAAGTCGCCGGGGTCAATCTCAAATGGACCAAGATCCGTGTCTACATCTTAGCCGGTCTGTTCTACGGTTTGGCCGGTTTCCTGCTTGCCGCAAAAAGCGGCGGAGCCACAGCCAACTATGGGATCGGGTATGAACTTGAAGCCATCGCAGCCTGTACGATCGGCGGCGTCTCGACAGCCGGCGGGGTCGGTAAGATCCAAGGCATCGTCTCCGGGGTCTTGGTCTTCGAAATGCTCAAGACCAGCCTTCAATTCTTAAGAGTCCCTTCGGATCTGCAATATGTGGCCATCGGGACCGTCATCGTCATCGCTGTTGCCATCGACATCCGTAAATATCTGGCTAAAAAATAAACAAAAAGACAAGTGTGTGACCCACACTTGTCTTTGTAAGGACCCTATGGAAACCATGTCACTGTCTTCTGAAGTTACCGTATCCCGCATCATTCAAGGCTTCTGGCGTCTACACACCTGGAATTGGACCCCTGAAACACTTCATGAATTCATGCTTCAAGCGATCGCCTTGGGCGTCACGACCTTTGATACGGCTGAAATCTACGGGAATTACACCGCGGAAGCCCAATTGGGTGCTGTTTTGAAGTTGGATCCGTCCTTACGAAGCAAGATCCAAATCATCACCAAGACCGGCATCAACAAGCCTAATCCCGACAACCCCTATGCATTCAAACATTATGAAACCAGTTACGACAAGATCATCGCATCCTGTAACGCAAGTCTGAAGAAGCTCAATACTTCCTATATCGATATCTATCTGATCCATCGCGAAGATCCGTTTTTTGATCATCACGGTGCAGCCCGTGCTTTCAAACAGCTCAAACAAGAAGGCAAGATCAAAGCCTACGGGGTCTGCAATTACGATCCCGTCAAGTTTTCAGCCTTTCATAAAGTGACCGATCAGGCTTTGGTGACCAATCAGATCGAAGTCTCTCCGTTGATGTTTGAACACTTCAATTCGGGGATGCTGGATCTGCTTCAGTCAGAGGGCGTCCATCCGATGTTTTGGTCACCTTTGGCCGGCGGCTCGATCTTTACCTCTGATGAACCATCCATCGTGAATTTAAGAATGGTCTTGACCAAGATCGCTTTGAAACACCAAGTCGACTTGGATACGATCGTGTTTGCCTGGCTTTTGATGCATCCGGTCCAAGGACTGGCCATCAGCGGCAGTCAAAAGATAGAACGGCTCAAAAACGCCATCGCCGGCTTGTCTGTCAAGCTCACGTTAGAAGAATGGTATGAAATCTATCTGGCATCAGGACAACAGGTCCTGCGCTAAACAAGGAGCACCATGGTAATTTGTGTCAGCGGCGGAGCCGGGTATATCGGAAGTCATATGGTCAAATGCCTGCAGGAAAACAAGATGGACGTCATCGTCATCGATAACCTCAGCAAAGGCCATCGAAGCAGCGTCGATCAAAGCGTCCCGTTTTATCAAGGGGATGTGCGTGACCGTGCTTTTCTGGAATCGGTCTTCAGTACACATCCGATCCAAGCCGTGATCCATTTTGCGGCCGATTCACAGGTGGGGGAAAGCGTCTATGAACCCATCAAATACTACCAAAACAACGTCGTCGGGGCTTTGACCCTGTTGGATGTCATGCGTCAGTTTGACATCAAAACGATCATTTTTTCATCGACTGCCGCGACCTATGGGGAACCCGTCTCGATTCCCATTGTGGAAAGCGATCCCACCAATCCGACCAGTCCTTATGGGGATTCCAAACTGGCCATCGAAAAACTGTTGAAGTGGTCAGACGGGGCTTACGGGATCAAATCCGTCGTACTGCGTTACTTCAATGTGGCAGGGGCTCATCCAAGCGGTTTGATCGGGGAAGACCATCAGCCTGAAACCCATCTGATTCCCTTGGTGCTGAAAGTGGCACTGGGAAAATTGCCTTTCATCAAGATCTTCGGCACGGATTATCCGACTCAGGACGGGACCTGTATCCGTGATTATGTCCACGTGATGGACTTGGTCCAAGCCCATATCCTGGCCTTGAACCAGCTCTTGAAAACCCGTCAGTCCGCGACCTATAATCTGGGCAGCAATACCGGGTTTTCCGTCAATGAAGTCATCGAGATGGCCCGCAAGGTGACAGGACGTCCCATCAAGACTCAACTCGAAGCCAGGCGCGCCGGGGATCCGGCTGTCTTATTGGCCTCATCTGAAAAAGCATGCCGCGAACTGGGCTGGAAACCGCACTATGACAGCCTGGAGTCGATCATCGAAAGTGCCTGGGCATTTCATCAAACGCATCCTGAAGGGTATCAGGACTGATCCATCGGAAGTCGACCAAGGTCTCTTAAGCAGAGACCTTTTTTTGAGGCTTTTCTCATCAAGAGGGCTGGGTTTGTTATAATGGGTGTATGTACTTACTGGATGTCTACATCGAACACAAAACGATCAAACTGAACACCCGTTTCAGTTATCTTTATCATGAGCCCATCTTAAGAGGCACCCGTGTCAAGGTCAATTTCCACAACCAGGCCTGTATTGCGATGGTCGTCGGTGGTCAGGACTTTACCTCAGCGCTTGAAAAAACCTATCAGGAAAACAAGATCACCTTAAAAGAGATCCTGGAGATCGTCGATCCTTTGCCCATCCTCAATGAGGAACTGCTGGCCTTAGGCGAACAGGTGGCTTTGGATACCTTGAGCTCCGTGATGGCCTGTTACCAAAGCATGCTGCCCAAAATGCTCAAGCCCAACTCGGCCTTCAAAGAAGCCCGTACTGAACTCATGGCTCATTTTGATCATGAGCCGATCAAAGTGTCCGATAAACAAAAGACAATTCTGGATCGCTTAAAAAATGAAGATCAGGTGCTTTCCGTTTTACGCAAGGCATACGGTACCTCAGTCAATACCCTGATCAAAAACGGCCATGTCACGACCTACAGCCGTGAGATGAGTTATGTGGCCAAGCCTTATGAAAAAATAGAAGCACCCTATGAACTCAGCGAAGCCCAGACTTTGGCTTATCAATCCATCAAGACCTCTACTCAATCCGTTTTGTGTCTGTATGGACCCACTGGAAGCGGTAAGACCGAACTGTATCTGAAACTGGCTCAGGATGCGATGAGTGCCCGTAAACAGGCCTTGATCCTGGTGCCTGAAATTGCCTTGACCCCGCTGATGATCAGAAGGGTCCAAGATCGTTTCGGACAGGATGTCATCGTCTATCATTCCCATCTCAGCGATCATGAACGGTATCTGCAGTATCAGCGCGTCCTCACCAAAGAAAGTCTGGTGGTGGTCGGGACCCGTTCAGCGATCTGGCTGCCTTTTGACAAGCTCGATATCATCGTATTGGATGAAGAGCATGACCACTCCTACAAACAGGAAAATGCCCCGCGCTACCACAGCCGCGACATTGCGATCCTGCGGGCTAAACACTTCGGATGTAAAGTTGTCCTGGGTTCAGCGACACCGAGCTTTGAGACCTATGCCAGGGCGCTTAGAGGGGTTTACGGCTTGATTCAGTTGCCCAAACGAATCAGCGGGATCTTGCCTGTGGTGAGCGTGGTTCCTCCCGATTACCGTTTCAATCCCATCATCTCACCCAAAGTCATCGTGGCGATCCAACATAAACTGGATCAAAACCAGCAGATCATCATCCTCTTGAACCGCCGCGGTTTTGCCCCGGTCTATCAGTGTCTGCAATGTTTCTCATCGCTATCCTGTCCGCATTGTGACCGATTGCTGAATGTCCATAAAGAAAGCGGGCTTTTGAAGTGTCATTCCTGTGATTATACGACCCCGTTGATCCATGTCTGTCCGGTCTGCGGTCATGATGAACTGCGCATGATCGGGATGGGGACCCAGCGGGTCGAAGCCGAATTGAAACGCTTGTTTCCGCAAGCCAAAGTCATACGGATGGACTCCGATTCGACCTCCCGCAAAGACAGCCATGAGCGCATCCTGAGCGCATTCGAACATCATGAAGCCGATATCCTCTTGGGGACTCAAATGATCGCCAAAGGCTTGGATATCCCCAATGTGACCTTATCGGTGATCCTAGACATCGACAAATCCTTACTGAGAACGGATTACCGTTCAGTGGAAGATGCCTTTGACCTGATGGTCCAGGCAGCCGGCAGAAGCGGCAGGGGAACCATTCAAGGTGAAGTCCTGTTTCAAAGTGCCCTCAAGGATCATTACGCCATCAAACTGGCCATCAACCATGATTATCCCGCCTTCTTCAAAGCCGAACTGGCCTATCGTAAACTAGGTCAAAATCCCCCGTATTCGTATCTGATCTATGTTACCCTCAACCACAAAGACAATGACACGGCTCAAAATGAAGCCTTTGCCTTGTTTGAGAAACTGAGTGCTCAAGAGGTTGAAGTCTTAGGTCCTTCGGATCTGGGCAAGATCAAGGACAGTTATCGTTATCGTCTGATCGTCAAAGGCAAGGATCTGGATCGCTTAAGAACAGCCGTATCCTTGGTCATCTATGATAAGACTCTGAAGTCTGAAGTGAATGCGGATGTGAATCCGATGGCGGTACTATGAAAAACCCAAGAACAGTCGCTTATTCGATCTTATGCGATGTCTATCTCAATGGCCAATTTGCCAATCTGGCGCTCAAACAGCGCTTGCAGTCTCGAACTGATCAGGATAAAAACCTGATCAGTGCTTT
Source organism: Erysipelotrichaceae bacterium (assembly GCA_963678045.2). Taxonomy (GTDB): domain Bacteria; phylum Bacillota_I; class Bacilli_A; order Erysipelotrichales; family Erysipelotrichaceae; genus UBA2212. The sequence goes on from CAXXCK010000004.1 coordinate 754,549, forward strand.
GGTGTACACCACTTTGCGTCATCAGATCGCAGCCAGGGCCCAATGGATCGATCTGGTCGAAACCAAACCCAAGGAAAAGATCGGTCTGATCCTGGATCTGGCCGTCATCCAGTTGTTTTATTTCGACAAACTGCCGGAGTATGCGGTAGTCGATGAAAGCGTCGCCTTAGCCAAAAAGGACCATATTTCTTCTTCTGGACTGGTCAATGCCATCCTAAGAAAAGTCGTTGACCGAGGCAGACAGCCTTTGGTCGCTGCTGATGAGATCGCAACCCAAGCTTTGAACCTCTCGATCCCGTTGTGGATCTATAAACTGTGGGTCAAGCAATACGGCCTAGAGACGGCGTATAAGATAGCCGCAGCGATGAATCAGGAAGGTCAGCTGTGTGCCAGAATCAATACCTTGAAAACGGATCCTTCCGTCATCTTTGCGGATCCCAGCGTCACCAAGGGTTCCTTGAGTCCTTTGGCCATCCATTGTTCAAGCTCCTTACTGAACTCAGACTGGTTCAAAGAAGGCAAGATCGTCATTCAGGATGAATCCTCCCAGCTGGTTGCCTTTTTCACCGGGGTCAAAGAAAACGATCGCGTCTTGGATCTGTGCAGCGCACCGGGATCCAAATCGACGGCCATGGCCGCCTTGATGAACAATACCGGGTCGATCGTGGCCTGTGATCTGTATGGCTCCAGACTTGAACTGGTTCAGCAGCAAGCCGACCGTTTGGGGGTCACCAATCTAAGCACCCTGTGTATCGACGGACGCAAGATCCAAGATCAGGGATTGGATCTGTTCGATGTGGTTTTGGTGGATGCGCCCTGTTCAGGTTTGGGCGTCTTGCGTCATAAACCCGACATCAAGGTCCATCTCAAACCGGAAACCTTGGATGAACTGATCACCTTGCAGGCTCAATTGCTGGATGCTGCAGCGATGATGACCAAGGTCAACGGGCTTTTGACGTACTCGACCTGTACGCTCAACCGTAAAGAAAATGAGTTCCAAGTGAGCCGTTTTGTGAAAGATCATTCCAACTATGTGCTGATCGAAGAGAAACTGATTCTGCCCCAAGAATGGGACAGTGACGGTTTTTATATGGCTAAACTGAAACGCTTAAAATAAAGTGTGATAAAATACTGTTGATATGAAACTCATCTACGATTACAGTCTTGAAGAATTGAACCAGTGGGTCTTGTCCCAAGGGTTGAAATCTTACCGAACCAAACAGATTTATCAGTGGCTTTATCAAAAAAGAGCCACCGATTTTGATCAGATGACCGATCTCAGTAAAGACCTGATCGGACTTTTAAAAGAACACTTCATCATCACGCCGCTGACCTTGGCACAGCGTCAGGAATCCAGAGACGGGACAGTCAAGTGCCTGTTTAAGCTGATGGACGGATCGTTGGTTGAAACCGTGCTGATGGTTTATGATTACGGCAACTCCGTTTGCGTCACTTCTCAGGTCGGCTGCAACATGGGCTGTACTTTTTGTGCCAGCGGCTTATTGAAGAAGAACCGCGACCTCAGTTCAGGAGAACTGGTGGCACAGGTCATGGCCATTCAGCATGAACTGGATCAAAAAAAGGAACGCGTCTCGCATGTAGTCGTCATGGGCTCAGGCGAACCCTTTGACAATTACGATAATGTCATGACCTTCATGAGAACGATCAATTCGGATCATGGCTTGGCCATCGGAGCCCGTCACATCACGGTCTCGACCTGCGGCATCATCCCCAAGATCAACCAATTCTCAAAAGAACACACTCAGTTCAATCTGGCCGTGTCTTTGCATGCGCCCAACGATGAACTCCGAAGCAAACTGATGCCCATCAACAAGGCTTACCCGTTAAAAGACCTGATGGCGTCTCTAAAAGCCTACAGCGAAGAAAACAACCGCCGTTTGACCTTTGAATACATCTTACTGAAAGACGTCAATGATGCGGATGAACATGTCCATCAGCTGGCACACTTGATCAAAGGCATGAATGCCTACATCAATCTGATTCCCTACAACGTGGTCGATGAACACGGCTATAAACAAGTCGGGTTTGTCCAAGCCATGAAATTTTATGACAAACTGATGAAATGTGGGGTAAAATGTACTTTAAGGCAGGAGCACGGCTCAGACATTGATGCCGCCTGCGGTCAGTTGAGGGCGAAAGCAGAGGGGAAACTATGATCGTCATTGGGAAAACAGACATCGGTCGTCATCGAAAAACAAATCAGGACAGTTACAGCGTCAAGAAGCATGACGATTTTACCTTGGTCACGGTCTGTGACGGGATGGGGGGAGCCAAAGCAGGAGAAGTGGCCTCAGCCAAAGCCGTGGAATATCTGACCCTGGCTTTTGAAAATAATCCTCCGCTGGAAGCGTCAGCTGACGAAATGAAGACTTGGCTCAAAGACACCATCGAAGATGTCAACTTACAGTTGTATACCCTGGCTTCTTCCTTGGATGACTATCACGGGATGGGAACCACCATGGTCGTAGTCTTGCATCATAAGAAAGCCACCGTCATGGCCAACATCGGCGATTCCCGTATTTATACGATGGGATCCCAGCTGAAACAGATCACGATGGACCATACGTTGGTTCAGGAGTGGATCAATCAGGGCCGTCTCAGTGAAAAAGACGCCAAGATCCATCCTCAGCGTTCGATCCTGACCAATGTCTTGGCAATTTTGCCGAAAGCCTATGTCGATCTCTTTGAACTCGATGAACCCGTCAACTATATCCTGTGCTGTTCCGACGGCTTACACGGTTATGTCAGCGATGAAACGATCCAAGCCATCCTGTTGTCACAGGAAAGTTTAGAAAAGAAGACCCAAGATTTAATAGACAGTGCCAATGCCGTCGGCGGTTATGACAATACCACCGTTGTACTGATGGCCATTTGAGGATGACAATGAAAGAAATGATAGCCAATCGATATTTAATCAACAGAAAACTCGGAGAAGGCGGGATGGCCGATGTGTATCTTGCCCAAGACAGTTTTTTAAATCGCGAAGTCGCCGTCAAGATCCTGCGCGGTAAGTTGTCTCTGGATCCGGTCGCTTTACTGCGCTTCCAAAGAGAAGCCAATGCGGCAAGCCGGCTGAATCATCCGAACATCGTTGAAATCTATGATGTCGGTGAAGACAGCGGACAGCATTACATCGTCATGGAATACATCCGCGGTAAGTCACTGAAAGAACTGATTTCCCAGCGCGGTGCCATGGACAAGCAGGAAGCCCTTCAAATCATGGATCAGCTTTTGTGCGCCATCATTGAAGCCCATAAAAACAACATCATTCACCGTGACATCAAACCGCAAAACATCCTGGTCAAGGATGACGGAACCGTCAAGATCGCCGATTTCGGGATCGCGACCGTCTCAGATGCCGTCCAGCTGACCCAGACCGATACCGTCTTGGGATCCGTGCACTATCTGGCTCCGGAATTGGCTCGAGGCGAGATCGCGACCTTTCAAAGCGATATCTACGCTTTAGGCATCACGTTCTATGAACTGCTGACCGGTCAAGTCCCGTATACCGGAGAATCCCCGGTCCAGATCGCCATGAAGCACATGCGCGAAGAAATGCCTGCCGTCCGCAGCATCAATCCGATGGTGCCTCAAGCGATGGAAAACATCGTCATCAAGGCCACGACCAAAAATAAGGCCTATCGGTATAAATCAGCCTTAGACATGTATGATGATTTGATGAATTGCCTCAAAGATAAAAACAAAGATGTACCTAAACTCGTCTTCACAGCAGATACGCTCAATGATTCTACGATCATGATCGATCAGGTAGCCAACATGACCCCAACCAAACCCAAACGTAAAATAGGATTCATCCAAGCCCTGATCGGGATCAGTTTCATCGCCTTGGCTGCCATGGCGGTTTACGGCTATGTCATCATCAGTGGTTTCCTCAATCCGGTCGCCACCTTAGTGACGATTCCAAACGTGGTTGAGATGACCCGTACCGATGCGGAAGCAGCGTTGACCTCACTGGGTCTTTCTGTGTCTAAAAGCGTCAAATTCGAACTGACCGACAACATCGCCAATGGCCTGGTCATCAAAGTGGTGCCCAGTGTGGGCGTCCAGATCGAAAAAGGGTCCTTGGTGTCTTTGACCTTGTCCAGAGGGATGTATTTTGTCATCGGGGACTATGTCAATCAAAAGATTGGCGCCGTTGAGCTCTTGCTTGCGACCACCAAAGTGACCATCCGAAAACAATATGACTATGATTCCACCGCGGAAGAAGGAACCATTTTGGCTCAGAGTAACCTTGCGGCCGGGACAAAGATCGATCCGGAATTGCCGAAAGAGATCTTGTTGACCATCGCCGGCAAAGTCCAGTTTACGATCGACAATCTCGTCGGCTACAACATCCTGATCGCTAAGCAATCCTTGGAAGCCAAAGGGGCCAAAGTCAATTTATCTGCGATCGACACGTCCGGGATGACGCCGGATCAAATCGCCGCGCTGCCTAAAGACCAAGTCGTCTCGATGACTCCGGGTGCCAACACTTACTACATCCAAACCAAAAACAACAGCATCACCTTATATTACTATGCAGCGAGCTAGAGTCATCCGGATCATCTCCAATCACTATACCTGTATCACTGAAAAGGGCGAAGTCTTTTTGACCTTTGCCAGCGGAAAACTTCGCAAGGGTTCTTCGCCGATGGTCGGGGATTGGGTCGATGTCCTGCATGGCTCGGATCTCAGCGTCATCGAACGCATCTATCCCAGAACCAATAAAATGATCCGGCCTTCAGTGGCCAATGTCGATGCGATCCTGATCGTCATGAGCACCCTCAAGCCGGAATTCTCCAGCCTTTTGGTCGATCGGATCAGTTGGCTTGTCCGCAAGGAAAACATCCAGCCGGTTTTGGTCGTCAGCAAATGGGATCTTTTGGAAGACAAGTCCAAACTGACTATAACCCTGGATGAATATCGAAAAGTCATGCCGGTCTTTACCGTCGGCAAAGGGGTGGATAATTCAGCCCTGATGGCCTTTATGGCCTCAAAGATCTGTGTTTTGACCGGGCAGAGCGGCGTTGGGAAATCCTCGCTGATCAACCGTCTTGATGACCGATATACCATTAAGACCCAGGAAATCTCAAAAGCGCTGGGAAGAGGAAAACATACCACCAGGCATGTGGAACTCTTGCCGATCAAACAAGGATGGATCGCGGATACGCCGGGTTTCTCTTCCTTGGATTTTAGCCAAATGACCCACGACGAGCTGATTGCCTGTGTCGTCGAATTTGAACCTTACCGTGATCAGTGCCGATTCAGGAACTGTCAGCATGTCAACGAACCGGATTGCGCCGTTAAAAAAGCGGTTGCCCAGCACAACATCCCCGCAGAGCGTTATGAGCACTATGTGGAAGTAAGACATCTTATCGATGAAAACAAGGAGATTTACATATGATCATTGCCCCTTCGATTCTATCCATGGATTTTTCCAAGATCCCCCAGCAACTCAAAGCCGTTGAACAATCAGAAGCCAAATGGCTTCATGTCGACATCATGGACGGTCATTTCGTACCCAACTTGACCTTTGGACCCGATTTTGTCAGAAGCATTCGAAATCAAACGAGCCTGTTCCTCGATGTCCACATCATGGTCAGCGACCCTGTCTTTTTTGCGGATGTTTTCATCGAAGCCGGAGCCGATCTAATCACCTTTCATTATGAAGCGCTGAAAGATCCGGAAAGCGTCTTGGCTTTGATCCGCAGGATCAAAGGCAAAGGCATCAAAGTCGGCTTGTCGGTCAAACCTTCGACCCCAGTCCAACTTTTATATCCCTTTCTCAATGAACTCGATCTGGTTTTGATCATGAGCGTCAATCCGGGCTTCGGAGGGCAAGCCTTCATGCCGGAAGCGTTGGTCAAAGTATCGATGCTGAAATCTCAGATCAGACTGATGGACTCCAAGTGTCTGATTCAAATCGATGGGGGCATCAACCAGGACACAGCGGTCATGGCTTTGAATTCCGGCGTCGATTGTTTGGTCGCCGGCAGTTATGTCTTTAAAAACGACATTGTGAAAGCAATCCAATCCCTATGGGAAAATCAGTAAGCCTTTTTCTGATCGATGCCGATCAGTTCGATCTCATGACCCCGTTGACTGCGGCGGTCGGTGTCGATGGCGGCGCAGCCTATTGCCTTAAGCATCAGATCGACATGATCTTTGCGATCGGTGATTTTGATTCGATCGATGAGGCGACCCTGTCTCACTTAAAACAAACGACACGTGTCATTCAATATCCTACCCATAAAGATCAGCCCGATTCTCAGTTGGCGATTGAGAAGCTTTTAAGCATGGGCTATGATGATCTGCATCTGTATGGCGCCTTAGGCGGCCGTTATGATCATCATCATGCAAACATCGTCCTGGCTTATCGGTATGGTGAAGTGACCTTACATCAGGGCCATTCAACCATCCGAAGTTATGGGGTGGGGACCCATATGATAAAAAAAGAAAGTCATGAGAAACTTTCTGTGTTTACTTTGGAAAAAGCCGTGCTTTCTTTAAGCGGGGTAGAGTACCCGCTGGATCATTATGCCTTGACGTCACTGGACATCTTAGGCTTATCCAACACCTTTGAAGCTGAGGCGGCAATCTTGACCGTCAGTGACGGCAGAGTCCTGGTTTATTGCGAAAAGGCATAAAAAAATCGAGGAATCTCGATTTAGTTTGCTTGTTGAGCCTTTAAAGTCTTCAATGCACGGGCGGAAATACGTAACTTCTGGGGTTTTCCATTAACCACGACTGAAACTTTTTGTAAGTTAACATTCCATTTGCGGCGGGTTGCCTGCAAGGAGTGTGAACGTTTGTTGCCCGAAAGCGCTCTTTTACCGGTTACGGCACAAACTCTTGACATGTTCCGTAGACCCCCTTTCATAATGCTTGTAAAGTTTACCACGAAAAAAAGGCTTTTGCAAGACCTTCGTTTAAAATAAATAAGTGAATTATGGATGTGATATAATTTATAAAGATGACGGAGGAGCAGCCATGAATGATCAGAATATCTATGCGGCGCTAGAACTGACCGATCATGAAATCCGCCTTGTGGTGGGACAATTTCATAACCAACGACTCTCTGTGCTCAAAGTAGAACGCGTAGCATCAGGGGGTATTTTAAATCAGCAGATCGTCGACCAGGAAGTCATTGCGACCGCATTGAGAAAGGCCCTCGACAATGCCTCCAGGAACCTCGGTTTTCCGATCAAAAGCGTCATACTGGCTTTGCCCAGTGCTGCCGTGACCCGTTTCAATCAGAAGGTCAGTGTCGAAGTCAATCAGCGCATCAAACCCATGGACATCCAGAATGCGGTTAGACAAGCCGTAAAGGCCCCTTTGCCCAAAGCACTGGAAATCGTCAATGTGATCATCAATAAATGCAGTGTCAACGGGGTTTCGCTCAGACGGCTGCCGATCGATGAGGTCTGTGATTCCTTCATCGCCGACATCGATCTGCTGTGTGCCGATAAGGCCATGGTGTATGCTTATGCGGCCATCGTCGAAAAAGCCGGACTGGAGATCACTGAGATCAGTCTTGATGATTTTGCGATCGGTAAAGAAGCCAGCCTGTTTGAAAAATCCTTGGATCATTACATCGTCCTCATGAAGATCGAACGTCAAAGCACTGCCTTGAGTCTGTTTGCCAAAGGCAAGCTGATGTCGACCGAAGTTTTGTATGAAGGGACAGCCTCCATGATTCAGGCCATCAGCGAGAAATTCCGTTTGCCATTGGATGTGGCCGATCGCTTGCTTCATCACAATGTCAGACTGGGCTTGGAAAAGTATCCCAAATCACCGATCTATCTGTGGTCTGTAGAAGATAAGAATTATACCTTGACGGAAAACGATGTGGCCCAGCTGATCGATCCTAAACTGGATGCCTGGCTGCAAAGCGTTCATAAAGCCATCAGCCCGATCTTGACGACGGATCAGATCGAAATCGTCTTGAGCGGGGAATCCGCAGACATCAACGGCTTGGCTGAAACGGTCAACCGTCAACTGGGCGTTCCGACCAGTGTCTATGTTTCTGAGACTTTGGGACTTCGTTCTTCGGCGATGAGCGTCTGTGCCGGCTTGTTCTATGTGGTAAAAGACCAAAGTAGTTACCGAGTCTATCAAAGTGCTATCGAGTTGGACCAGTTTAGTGTTAAAATAAAAGCAAGTATGGGGAAAACAAGCCCTGAAGATACCTTGGGGAACAAATTCAAAACCATGTTCGACAAGGCTAAAAACTAGGAGAACTTATGAGCGAATTACAGTATAACCAAGTAGCTAAAATCAAAGTGTTCGGGATCGGCGGAGCCGGGTGTAACGCCGTCAACCGGATGGTCGAGGATGAATTGAAGGGGGTCGAGTTCTTTGTGACCAACACCGATCTTCAGGTCCTCAATATATCGCCTTGTAAAAACAAGATCATCCTGGGCAAATCCACCACCAAGGGTCTGGGTGCCGGAGCCAATCCTGAAGTCGGCCATAAAGCCGCTTTGGAAAGCGAAGAAGAAATCAAGGCAGCCTTAAAAGGCGCCGACATGGTCTTCTTGACCGCAGGCTTAGGCGGAGGCACCGGAACCGGAGCCGCCCCGTTGTTTGCCAAACTCGCTCATGAAATGGGCATCCTGACCGTTGGGATCGTGACCAAGCCGTTTAGTTTTGAAGGCAAGAAACGGATGGATCAAGCCTTAGCCGGTTTGGACAATCTGAAAGAATATACCGATTCCCTGATCGTTGTTTCCAACAATCAGTTGCTGGAAGCCATCGGACGCATTCCGTTTGTTGAAGCCTTCAGAGAAGCCGACAACGTCCTTAGACAAGGCGTTCAAACCATCACCGATCTGATCGCCGTTCCGGCCATCATCAACCTTGACTTTGCGGATGTCCGTACCGTCATGGAAAGCCAAGGCACAGCCTTGATCGGGATCGGGATGAGCCAAGGCGAAAACAAGGCCCATGAAGCCGCTGCCAAAGCCATAACCTCACCTTTACTGGAAGCCCATATCCGCGGTGCCAAGAAAGCCATCGTCAACGTGACCGGCGGTCAAAACATCAACCTGATGGATGCGGATGATGCAGTCCGTTTCATTCGCGAAGCAGCCGGCGGGGAAGTCGACATCATCTTCGGGGTCGCCATCAATGAATCCTTGGGTGACAACATCATCGTCACCGTCATTGCGACCGGATTTGATTTGCCTAAAGAAAACATCACGACCCGTCCGACCGTCGAAGCAACCAAGCTGGTCAACGATCCGTTGACCACCGACCGGTTCACTCCGAAAGAGGACGAAGTCGATGACAGCGATATTCCTGGATTTTTCAGATCAAGAGGCTAATGCCTCTTTTTTTTATGAGTATATCTTTTGTTTACTGTCACCAGAGTTGGTATGATACTCTCATGAAAATCATTTACTTCCACGACAGATTGCTTCGAGATCTCTACCGCTGTGCTCAGGTTCGCTCCCGCCTGCAGATTTTTCTGCATGACAATCACGTCGACCTCATTTTGGTCTCGACCCATAATCGGCTCAGCGAGGGAATCAAGCCAACCGATTTCCTGAATCTGACCCAAGGGACCTTGCTGTACAATACCCAGGATCATATCCCGATCGAAGGGGTCAGACTGTATGAAGACTCGCTGGTCATCGATGAGACAGTATTCAAACCGGTCGATGGGACGATCTTTCTGATCGAAACCGATCCGGGTCTGAGTTCAAAGGCCATTTTTATGGATTTCTTCGCTGATGAACGCTTTGAAGACTTCCATTCCGACCTTTCAGACGACCAAATGATGGACCTTCAAGACGCTTTGGCTTCTAAAACCAAGTATAATTAAAACGAAAATTAAATAATTCAATAAATATATTAAAATATTCAATAAAAGTATTGACAAGTTCAATACTTTGTTTTATTATGGGCTCATAAGGAAGAACCCTATGGCAAAAAAGATCAAAATCAGAATCCAAAGTGACAAAACGCATATCAATCTTCCGAAGATGAGGCTAACAACCATCATCTGGCTGGTCCGATTCGGCTTATGGACGACCCGCTTCAATGACTCGGTCGATCCTCAAACCAGGGACATGATCAAAGCCAATCGCAAAGAGATCATCCAGATCCTCAAAGTCGTGATCAAAGAATTGAAACCCATAAAGCCCTTCACCTTAGTTGAAGTGCAAAGCAAAGATGCGAATGTCCTGATCGACATTCTCTAGGAGAAACACCATGAAACATGAAGTAATCGGCACTTGCCCGGTCTGCGGAAACGACTTGACCGTCACCAAACTCAGCTGCGGCGTCTGCCACACCGAAATCAGCGGCGACTTCGCCCTCTCGAAGTTCAGTGCCCTAAGCAAAGAAGATCTGAATTTCATCGAGACCTTCATCAAAGTCTCAGGCAACATCCGTGAGATGGAGAAATCCTTAGGGATCTCCTATCCCACCGTCAAGAAGAACCTGGATGGCATCATCGTCAAACTCGGACTGGAAACCATTGAACTTTTACCGGTGGTCGATGAAGAAGACATTCTGGAGAAATTAAGAAACAAAGAAATCACGGTTGAAGAAGCCGCCAGCTTTCTCAGGAGAGACACATGAGCTACGAAGAAGAAATCATCGTGATGGCTCGCAAAGGCTACATCACATCCGCAGAAGAAGAGAAACTGCTGACTGCCATGATTGAAGAAGAAATCTACCAACGGAGGGGATTATGAACAGCAAAGAAAAAATATTAGAGATGGTCAAAGACGGTACCATTACCGTTGAAGAAGGCATTCGGCTCTTGGAGGCACTAGAACCCAAAGATGCCCCGAAAGCCGCCAACACGGTCAAAAAACCGGTCAACGAACGCATGATCCGGATCCTGGTCGATTCGGATGACGGCGAACGGGTCAGAGTCAACATGCCGATGAGCTTGGTCAAATTGGGCATTGATCTCAACAACAAACTCAACGTCGGCGGAAAATCGATCGACCTCAACGGGATCGATCTCAATCAGATCCTGGCTCAGATCGACGGCGACCTCAATGGTGAACTGATCACCATCGACGGTAAAAACGGCGAAACAGTAAGAATCATCGTCGATTAAAAGATGCCTCAGGCATCTTTTTTATTGGGCAATCCATTGTATAATGTTGGTATGATCAGAAAAGCCCAACCCCAAGATTTAACAGCCATACAGGCCTTGTGTGCCTCAGACAGCAGCCGATTGCTTTTTATCGATGGAGACATCGTTCAAAACGGTCTTCAAACCGATTATCAGGAAACCTGGATCGAGTGGGAAGACAATGACATCAAAGGCATCTTTTTACGCTATCATGCGAATTTCGTCTTTTATTTCAAGGAAGCCTTAAAAGACATCCAAGGGTTTGAAGCCTTGTTTACCGACAAGATCAAAATGATTTCGGCCTGTAAGAAAGATGTGGACATGATGCCTGAAAGCATCCGGTCTCGGTTTGACTTCAGGACCCTGTATTTCTGTGAATGTCCGATCCTCAAAGCCACCCCTTCAGCGTTGCATCCGGTGGCCATTGAAGTGAGCGATGTGCCGGGCATCGTCGAAACCATGGGACAGATCAGCGAATTTGCCGCATCCTATGCCCATACGACCAAGGCAGAACGCATCCAATCGATGACGGAACGCTATGAGACCAATAAGATCCACGGCTTCATCATCAAAGAAGACGGAAAAGTCGTCGCGCATGCGTCGACCGGGGCTGAAACACCCTGTGGTGTCATGGTGGTTGCGGTCGCGACCTTGCCGGAATACCGTAAAAAAGGCTATGGACGCGCAGTCGTCACAGCCATCACGGACTATGCCTTGCAGCACGGTCAAAAACCCTGTCTGTTTTATGATAATCCCGAAGCGGGAAAGATATACCACGATCTGGGTTATATCACCTTTGATCAGTGGTGTCTGGGGAGCATAAAATCATGAGGATCGCCATAGCGCAACTCAATGTCAAAGCCGGTGATATCGATTCCAACCTCGTCAACATGAAGATGCTGATCGATCAAGCCAAACACCAGGGTGCCGATCTGATCGTCTTTCCGGAAATGTGTGTCGGCGGTTATCTGATTGCCGATCGTTATCTTCAAAAGGAGTTCGTCGATGTGTTGCTGAGTGCCAACGACATCATCAAGTCCTGGTCCAATGACATCGGGATCCTGTGGGGCAATCTCTATACGATGGAAGGCGGCAAAGCCAACCGAGACGGCCGTTTCAACCGGTTCAATGCGGCCTATTTTGCCTATGATCAGCAATGGGTCGACCATGAAAACCTGTTGATGCCCGGACTTTATCTGAAACACTGTCTGCCGGATTATCGTTTCTTTGATGATTCCCGTTATTTCAAAAGCGGACTGGACCTCTCCGGTGAACTCAAGATGGCCCCTGAGGCCTTGATATCGCCGTTTATTTTCAAACGGGAAAATAAATCATTACGGATCGGTGTGGAAGTCTGTGAAGACCTGTGGTCAAAAGACTATCCTGTCGATCCGACCTTGACCTACGTGAAACACGGGGTCGATCTCATTATCAACATTTCCTCTTCACCTTGGACCCTCAACAAAGAACAATCCCGGATCAAACGCATCCGTGAACACCAAGCCAACCTGGATGACAAGATGGTCAAGATCCTGTATGTGAACGCCTGCGGGATGCAGAATACCGGAAAGAATGTCTTGCTGTTTGACGGAGACAGTACCTTATACAATGAGTTTGGCGACATCCAGATCGAAGCCAACGATGCCTTCGAACAGGAACTCTTGGTCTTCAAACTGACCGATCAGACTCAAGCCAAAACTCAGGAAAACAAATTGCTGAAAGGACTGTTGACCGCCATCAAAGAGTTCGATAAACAGCTTTTAGGCGGACAGTTGCCTTGGATCATCGGTATGTCCGGCGGCATCGACAGTGCCCTGAATACCGTGCTTTTGGTCAAAGCCTTAGGCAACAAACGGGTCATCGGTTACAACATGGCCAGCCGATACAATTCTGATCAGACCAAAAACATCGCCAAGGAACTCGCTGAACACTTAAAGATCGAATACCATGAAGGATCGATCGAAGCCCTGACTCAAGCCACCAATGAAACTTTAGCCGCTTATCAGATCGATCCCAAAGAAGACGGCTTGCCCTATGAAAACATACAGGCTCGTTTAAGAGGTCATCTCCTCAACAGCTTTGCCGCCTATAAAGGCGGGGTCGTCTGCAACAATGGCAACAAAGTCGAATTGGCTCTGGGCTATGCGACCCTCTACGGCGATACGATCGGAGCTTTAAGTATCTTAGGCGATCTTACCAAAGTCCAGATCTTTGACTTATGCAAGAGCATCAATGCGGTTTATCATGAAGACCTCATCGATCCCTCCCTCATCGGGGAACTGAAAAAAGGTCGCTATGACTTTGGATTGATGCCTTCTGCCGAACTGAAAGAGAATCAGATCGATCCGATGAAATGGGGCTACCATGACTGGCTGGTCCAATATCTGACCGAGTATCCGTCTCATCATCCGCTCAGCTGGCTGAAAGCCTACAAAGACGGCTCCTGGAAGAAAAGTCCTGTACATGACGTACTGGTCTCGTATGGATTGGATAAACCCAAAGCCTTTGCGCTAGACATGATCTGGTTCATGAAGGCCTGGCAGAAAGCCGTCTTCAAACGGATCCAGTTTCCACCCATCATCACCGTGAGCCGGGGCTCTTTCGGTTTTGATTACCGGGAAAGCCAGTTGCCATATCTTGAACACGCTGAAGTCAAAGAACTGCTGGATGAATTCTTAGGCAAATAACAAAAAAAGGAGATTGAAAATCAATCTCCTTTTATGTTAATCCAGTTGAAACAGCAGATCGGTGTAACAGGGCAACGGATAAGCCCCGATCGGAAGCAGGGTTTCCAGTTCATCCGCCAAGGCTCTGGTAGTATCAAACAAAGGGATCAGGTCTTTTCTTAAGGCCAAGCCCTGAGCGTCATGTTCAGCATGGCCCAAACACAAGATCATCGTGTCCTTCAAGACTTGAACGCTTTGATTCAAAGAAACTGATAAGGTGCTCAGTTTCTCGATCTTCGCTTTGACGTAAGCGAGATCTTTCAAAGGCAATAAGCGCAAGATTTCATTTTCGGTAGCGACCAGGATCTGTCTGGAGACGATGTCGATGAAGGTCTTGGTTTCGACCTGGATCGTTTTGATGTATTGTTCATACAGGATCTCACTTCTGGCCGATACTTCAGGACGGGTGTAGATCCCGTTGCGTTCAAACAAAGCGACGGCTTTGTCTTGGGTCAATGCGGCAATCGATTCCACGAAGGAAGGGATGTTTGGCAGACCGCGCTTGGCGGCTTCTTTGACCCAGGATTCAGAATAACCGTCTCCGTTAAACAAGATGCGTTTGTGTTTCTGCATGATCTCCGCGACGATACGCAAGGCTTCTTCACGGGCATCCTGCAGGTATTTATACGGTTCCAAACGATCGGCGACGGTGCGCATCGTATCGGCGACGATCGTGGCGATGATGGTGATCGGGGTCGCGATCGACAAGGAGGACCCGATCATACGGAATTCAAACTTGTTGCCGGTAAAGGCAAAAGGCGAGGTACGGTTACGGTCGGTGTAATCTTTGGGCAAATAAGCCAGGTTTTTGATGAAGCCGAATTTGACGGTCTCATCCGTGGCTTTGATCGGGGTATCTTCGATCATTCTCATGAAGATGTCTTCGATCAGATCGCCCAGGAAAACGGAGATGATGGCCGGAGGGGCTTCATTGGCACCCAGACGATGATCATTGCCGGGGCCGGATGCGGAGAGGCGCAAGAGTTCAGGATAGGTATCGATGGCTTGCAGGATGGCCGCGACGACCAGCAGGAAACGCACGTTTTCATGCGGCTTGTCTCCCGGTTCAAGCAGATTTTGGCCGTCATTGGTGATCAAGGACCAGTTGTTGTGTTTACCGGATCCGTTGATGCCTCTGAACGGTTTTTCATGAAGCAGGCATTCCATGCCGTGCCGTTTGGCGGTTTTTCTCAGGATATCCATCATGATCTGATTCTGATCGACGGCGATGTTGGCTTCTTTGAAGACCGGACAGATCTCGAATTGGCCAGGGGCCACTTCATTGTGTTCTACCTTGGCATAGACGCCGACTTTCCATAACTCATGGTTGACTTCATCCATGAAATCTTTGACACGGTGAGGAATCGACCCGAAGTAATGATCTTCCAGTTCCTGGCCCTTGGGTGCGGAAGCCCCGATCAAGGTCCGGCCGGTCAAAACCAGATCTTTTCTTTCTTCAAACATTTTTTTATCGACCAGGAAATATTCCTGTTCGGCTCCAACCATCATCTTGACGTGCTTGACGCTCTTATCGCCCAGCAGTTGGGTGATACGGGTCGCTTCACGGCTCAAGGCATCCAGAGCTTTAAGCAAAGGGGCTTTCTGATCCAGCGGTTCTCCGTTGTAGGAGACAAAGATAGAAGGGATACACAAGACCCCGTCACGGATGAAAGCGGGAGAAGTAATGTCCCAATAGGTATAACCGCGGGCTTCGAAGGTGACTCGTAAGCCTCCGGAAGGAAAGCTCGATCCGTCGGTTTCGCCTTTGATCAGAGCTTTGCCTGAAAATACGGTAATGGCTCTGCCTTTGGAATCGGAATCCAGGAAACTGTCATGTTTTTCTGCGGTGTTGCCGGTGAGCGGCTGAAACCAGTGTGAGTAGTGGGTGGCCCCTTTTTCGATGGCCCAGTCTTTCATGGCTTGGGCAATACTGTCTGCCGTTGAACGGTCCAAGGGACTTTCTTTGGCGATGGCGGTTTTCCAGTTGAGATAGATGGCTTCCGGACAGCGTTCTTTGATCACGGAATCACTAAACAGGTGGACGGCGAAGTCTTTGAAGGGATGGGTACTCATGGTTGCTCCTTGTAATATAATGACATTCTAGACTTAAAAATGAATATTTCAAGAAAAATATGAAAAATATCACCCAAAATTCAGAATAAAATTAAAATTAATGAGAATATAGTTGAAAATATAGACAATATTCTGATTTATATAAAAAATCGAAACCATGACTGTGTATTTTTTGTTCACTTTTCACTCGAGCCCATTGTGGTATAATTTAACCAAACAAGGAGAACCCTATGAAATTCTATCGTTGTGAAGTTTGTGGTTTGATTTTGGAAGAAGGACAGCTCGAAGAGTTTTGCCCGAAATGCGGCGCCCCTAAGGAAAAGTTCCATGAACTCGATCCTGAAACCGCTGAAAAGCATGTCCGCAGTGAATTTACCAATGACTTGCATGTTCAACTGATCCACCTGTGCGAAAAACTGGATCATTTGGCAGAAGCCGGGATCAATGATAATCTGGATCCCTCCTGTGTCAAGATCTTCGTCAGAACCAAAGCCTACAGCAAACTTTTGAAACAATTGGCCAAGGCTGAAGTAGCCGGTCATATCTCAAAAGGCAAATGGTAAAATGAAAACGAGCTCACTGAGCTCGTTTTTTTATGGCATAAAAAAACCAGAGCAGGCTCTGGTTAATCGAGTACGATGACTTCGGTGACGCCGGGAACTTCGTCGATCAGCAAGGCTTCAACGCCTTCCTTGATCGTATAGTCGATGGCTCCGCAGCCGACGCAAGCGCCGAATACGCGCACAAAGACTTGCCCGTTTTCTCCCATATGGTCAAAGGCAACGTCGCCGCCGTCTCTTTGCAGATACGGACGGATCTTCTCTATGACTTCTTGTACTTGTGTTTCGATGTTCATGGCTTTATCTCAGGAAATACATCAGTGAGGCAACCAAGAGTCCGACCCCGATTCCGCCAACGACTTCAAACCATTTGTGGCCCAATACTTCCTTGACTCGGGTCATATAGATCGGGTCATCAAGTTTGGCGTCCGTCAGGATTTGAATGTCACGGATCAGTTGTTGGGTGATCTGGATGTTTTGTCCGGCATAGTAACGTACATTGGCCGCATCATACATGACGATCAGGGCAAAAAGTGCCGCAACCGCAAAGACGGTCGATGAGAAGCGTTCCTGTAAGCCGACGGCCAAGGCTAAAGCAACCACCGTGGACGTATGGGAAGAAGGGAAACCTCCGCTTTCAACGAAGAGTTTTGAATCCCAGACACGGGTGTTTTTATAAACGACGAAGGGCTTCAAACCCTGGGTCAATAGGTTGGCTGTAATGGCTGCCCAAAACGGATACATATTTCCTAGCATTGTCTTTCCTCGTTTGTCATTATATCACAAGCACATGGGCTGTGTGATATAATGACTACGGTAAATATGGATATGAAATACAGCGTAGGACAAATCGTAGAAGGCGTCGTCACAGGGATCCAAGCCTATGGGGCTTTCGTTCAATTGGATGCCGAAACGACCGGACTGATCCACATCTCCGAACTCTCGGACGGCTATGTGAAAGACATCAGTCTTTTTGTCAAGGTGAAGGATGTCGTGAAGGTCAAAGTCTTGGATATCGATGAAAAAACCCATCAACTCAGACTGTCCTACAAGTCCCTCCACGGTACGCCGCGCAAATCCAGACCCAAGCCTAGCCGTGAGAAGCAAGGCGACAGCCTCGGTTTTTCTACCCTGGCTGAAGCACTTCCGCAATGGATCATTGCGGCAAAAAAGGAGAAACCATGAGCATTAAACTCGACTTAACACCAGCAGGCCAACCCGATCTGAGCGGTTATCAAGCTTTGGTCACCCAGATTCATGAAAAAATCAAAACAAAAAAAGGCCTTGGTTCAGATTTCTTAGGCTGGAGCACCTGGCCCTTTGATTACGATGTAGCAGAGTTCAACAAAGTCAAACGTTTGGCTAAAACGATCCAGGAAAAAGCAGAAGTCTTGGTCGTCTGCGGCATCGGCGGTTCTTATTTAGGGACCCGCGCTGCTTTGGAAATGATCCAAGGCTTGTATCCCGCACGCAAACTGGAGATCGTCTTTTTAGGCAACACCTTCTCATCGACCTACATCGTTCAGGCCCTCGATCACATCAAAGACAAAAGCGTGTATGTCAACGTCATCTCCAAGAGCGGAACGACCACGGAAACGGCGATGGCTTTCAGGATGCTGAAACAATTCCTTGAACACAAATACGGAAAGGCTGAAGCGAAAAACCGCATCATTGCCACCACGGATAAAGCCAAAGGCACCTTAAAGACCTTTGCGGATAAAGAAGGGTATGAGACCCTGACGATCCCCGATGACATCGGCGGACGGTATTCTGTCTTGACTTCGGTCGGTCTGTTGCCGATCGCGGCTGCCGGGATCGACATCGATGCCATGATGGAAGGCGCCAAAGCAGCAGCCCTGGATTGTGCCAACGATGATCTGGAAGTCAATACCGCTTATCAATATGCCGTCATGAGACGACTGATGGAAAAAGAAGGCAAGAGCGTTGAACTCTTGGTTTCCTATGAAAGCCAGATGGCCATGGTTGCCGAATGGTGGAAACAGCTGTTTGGAGAGTCCGAAGGCAAAGAAGACAAGGGCTTGTTCCCGGCTTCCGTCAACTTCTCGACCGATCTGCACTCGATGGGCCAATTTGTCCAGGAAGGCAAGAAGATCTTGTTTGAAACCTTGCTGATGGTCAACAAACCGTTGCTTAACGCCGTATTCCCTGAAGATGCCGACAACTTGGATTCGATGAACTATCTCTCCGGAAAAACCCTGGATGAGGTCAATAAGGCAGCCATGAAGGGGACACTGATTGCCCACCATGATGAAGCCGGCATTCCCAATATGATCCTGACGATCGATGATTTCTCAGCGAGATCCTTTGGTTATATGGCTCAATGGTTCTTCATTGCCTGCGGGATGAGCGTCTACCTCTTGGGTGTCAATCCGTTCAACCAGCCTGGTGTTGAAGTCTATAAGAAAAACATGTTCAAGCTTTTGGGCAAAGTGTAATAGTCAGTCAAAGACAGCAAGACTTTTCCCCTTTAAACGGACAGGTTAAATAGAAGACAGATAAGAGCTGGCTCCCGAAACGATATCGGTGTCAGCTCTTTTGTTTTTTACTCCATGATGATCCTTGGTTTTGGATGATTAGCTCTGATGAAATGAAAATCATTACTTTTTGCAGTCGTTAGAGAGGGTGCATAAGCTGTCATGTTTCTGACATACAGACCATTTAATGCGCAAAGCATCGTTTCATATATAAGTTCTGATTGATCCGTCACTCCAATACAGATTTATCCCTAAGGTCGGGGTTTCTTTAATCCCACGGTAACTGGTTTCATGTTTAGGACCTGCTTCATGATTTCGTTTTTCATCTCATTCCTTACAATATAAAAACACTAATGTGGTTTTGCATCAGTGTTTTATTGAGTTTGCTATAAAGAAAGAAGCGCTATGATTCACTTTAGGGCAGCAGATTGTTGATCTGAGTCAGGAGATTATTGATCTCAGTGAGTAAGCCGTTTCGCGTGAGCTGGATGGCCAAGAGGCTTTCATAGGTCGTTTTCAAGGCAACCCAGTCTTTGGCTTCAATCAGAGCTTTGACCCCATCCGCCAGGACTTTGATATCGCCTTTGGTTTCTTTGAGCGCAGCATACTTTGCTTTCAGCTGTGACGTTAAATCAGTCAGCTGGGTCTTGACACTTTCTTCAAGCACAGTGTCATTTTCCTTGATGGCGCTGAGTTTGAGTTTGATCTGAGTTCTGAGTTCGACGTTTTCAGCCCAGATTTGCTTGTTTTCGAGTCTGTTTTCTCTGAGTTCGACTGCTTTCTCATGGGCGGATGCTCTCAGCTGCAGGGCAGTCAATCCACCAGAGGCGGAAACATTAAGTATGCCGATCATCAGGCAAATACAGAAGGCAATCAGGGTAATCGTTGTTTTTTTCATGGGAGCTCCTTAGTTGGTCAGCAAGGCGTCATCATTGATGTCGTCTTGAGAAGTTTGAAAACCGTCAAGATCCTTGATCATGGTAGAGAGATCTTCCATCATGACCGTTTGAGTCTGATCCGGTTTCGGATTATTTTTCTTTATGAGTCCGCATCCTGATAACAGCAATACGGTTAAGCCAATCACAGCAAGCTTTCTTTTCATCTTTTCTCTCCTTATGATGACATTGTAAACCATAGTCTGTGTGAAATCATCGGTCAGATTGGGGCAAATTTGTGGCAATTGTTTCTTTTTACGTCCTTTTGTGTTTTTATAGTAAGGAAGGAAAGCGACCTATGAAACAACGCATCTATATCGCTGACGATGAAGCCAATATCCGCTTCATCATCAGCTCATTTTTGAAGAATGAGGGGTATGAGGTTCAAGACTTTGAGAATGGAGACCAATTGCTTGAGGCCTTTCTTAAGATCCCCAGCGATATGGTCATCTTGGATCTGATGATGAGCGGATCTGACGGATTGACGATCTGTACGAAATTGCGCGAAAAGACCAATGTTCCAATCATCATCGTCTCTGCAAGAGACTCTGAACTCGACCGGATCACCGGAATCACCATGGGCAGTGATGACTATCTGGTCAAACCATTTTCTCCTGTTGAACTGGTTGCTCGGGTCAAGGCCTTATTCAGAAGGATACAACTAGATCAAAAGGGTCAAAAATCGCTGATTTTAACCTATGGAGACCTGATGTTGGATACGGCTCAACGCAGTGCCAGCATCAAAGATCAGCCTTTGGAGCTGACTCCGACGGAATATGCACTGTTGTCATATCTGCTTCAACATTCCGAAAAGGCTGTTTCCCGAGTGGAGCTGCTGAAGAACGTATGGAATTTCGACTTTGATGCGGATACACGGGCAACAGATGATCTTATGAAACGCCTAAGAAAGAAAATAACGGGCAGTGAAGTCCAGATCGAATCAGTGTGGGGCTATGGATTCAAACTGAGCCAAAGGGTACATCATGAAGACCCTCAATAGAAAAATAGCCGGTCCGATCATTGCCTTGTTTGTGGTCGTCCCGATTTTGATCATGGTGATATTTAATGTTTCGGCGCGTTATTATGTCAATCAGTCTACAGCCAATGAACTTAGAAACGTGGTAGAAAACATCAAAAGCTTGTCTGACACAATTCTGGAGAAACAACTGATCGAGCCCGCAGACGGGATCAGCGATGAGAACCTGAAACGACTCATCCTGATCAGGGCCGCTTTACAGGTTTCAAAATACTCGATGAATACCGAAATGGTCATTATGAACAGTAAAGGCAAGGTGATCTTTCCCCAAAGTTACAAGGATTCATTCCTGAATGACGCGCTGATTAAAAAGGCTTTACAGAAGGCCGATACTGAGAAGACCCTAGACCGTTTTCTCAGCGGTGGAAAAAGCTACATGTTCATTTATGAGGAGGTTCAGGGTCAGTTGCGTGACTATAAAGTGTTCTTTATCGCATCGGCAACCTCTTCAGACGCCCTGATTCGATTTATGAATCGGATCCTGATGCTGGTCTTGGTGGTTTCAACCGCCCTGGCGATCTGGATCACGCTTTCCCTATCGAAGAAAATCGCAGCACCGCTGGTGAATGCGGCTAAGACCACCCATAAAGTAGCGCAGGGCAACTATGTCTTGCTTGAGGATACCAGTGATTGTATTGAAGTCCGCGCCTTGATTGAAGGTATGAACACGATGTCGATGAAACTCAAGACTGCTGAAGAAGCTCAGCGTGACTTTCTTCAGAATGCGTCTCATGAACTGAGGACACCGCTGATGTCGATCCAAGGGTATGCGGAAGGATTGTCTAAAGGGATCTTCTCACAGATCAAGGAAACAGCTGACTTAATTGCACAGGAATCACGACGGCTCAACGCTTTGGTGGAAGAACTCTTGACTCTGTCGAGAATCGAATCAGGGAATTATGCCCCGATCAATGAACGGATCAACTTGTGTAATTCAATGAAAGACATGATCCAACGGGCCAACGGGTATGCCTTGATGCAAAAGAAGAAGATCGATCTGATTTTAGATGATGAAACGATGATGGTCTTAGTCGATGAGGATTTGCTGTTCAAAGCGGTCTATAATGTATTGACCAATGCGATCAAATACGCCAAGACTCAAGTCCTTGTCACCTTAAAAAAAGAGGGGGATCAAGCAGGGATCATGATTCTTGACGATGGGGAGGGGATATCTCCCATCGACCTTCCTCATATTTTCAAGCGATTCTATAAGGGCAAAAAGGGGAACTTCGGATTGGGTCTGGCCATCGCCAAAAGCTCTGTCGAGCTGATGAACGGAAAGATCAGTGTTGAAAACAAAGGCGGGGCTCTGTTTAAAATCACGCTGCCGCTACAATAAAAAAGGACCGTGAGGTCCTATTTGAAACTGAGTGTCTTGCCTTTGAGGTTATTGCTGTAAAGCAAGGTATACGGGGCATCCGCATCGCCGCTGCCTTTGAGGAAATCGACGGTGTCATAACCCGCAGGCGCTTTTTGATAATCGAAGATCCAGATCGCATACAAGGTCTGATCCGGATGATCCAGATTATACTGATTCAGATACGCATACGCTTCTTTGACAGGCAGGATAAACAGGGTCTTGGATAAGGCTTCAGCCACCGTGGCATCTTCAGTCGTAAAGACCGTGACGGAATGACAGCCGTTACTGACCGGGAATAAAGTCTTGGGATCGATGATGTGGTGATAGTACAGATCCGCCCCGGCCTGATAATAATTCTGATCATCGCCTGAACTGGACAAAGCGAAGGAGTCGGGGAAATACACATAATCGAGTTCAACATACGGATTGCCTCTGATCGGGGCTCTGACTGCCACGTTCCAATTCAGCTTATTGGGTTTGGTTCCGATGATGACCGAACTGCTGCCTCCAAAAGACAAGAGTCCGGCTTCCAGGCCGCCTTCTTTGAGTTTAGCCGCTACCAGATCGGTCGCATAACCTTTGGAGATCCCGCCCAGATCCAAGGAAACATGGGGATCGGTCAGATAGACGGTATTGGCCGTATCGTCGATGACGACATAGTCCCATCCGACATACTGGTTGGCTGCTTGCAGATCGGCAAGATTCGGCGTCTTTCCGTATTGACTGTTGGTATTCAAAGCCTGGCCTTCTTCACGGAAATCGTGCCAGATCTTTAAGACGGAACCCAAAGTGATGTCAAAGGTGCCTTCCGATTTGGTCGTCCAGTCTTTCGCAATCAGTAAAAGATCGATGAGGGCCTGATCGACGACGACCGGGGCAATGCCGGCATTATCGTTGACGGTCTTGAGGTTATTGACCCCGGTGACGTCGTTGTATTTGTCAAAAATATGATTCAGTCTGAGAAATTCGCTTTTGACCATGGCGACCAGCGGATCAAAGTGGCTCTTCTTGGAAACATAGCCGGTAAAGTTGACGGCGATCTCGCTGCCGTTCATGCTGGCTCCGATTTCAGTCAAGGTGACCGTGCAGCGGAATGACGAGGTCCCATCGACGGCTGTGCAGCTGTACTGGGATGTATCGGTGCTCGTACAGCCGCTCAGGGCCAAAACGAGAACGAAAATAAGCGCGGTAAGTTTGTTCATACAAATCTCCTCGGGGGTATTTTACCACAAGTGAAAGACTGTGACTTTTTTACTAATCACGACTTTTCACTTGTCTAAATTATGTTATAATAAACAAGGTAATTTGAAAAGTGAAACTTTTCGCAAGAGAAAGGGAAGGTGAGTTTATGCCACTATGGGTAGGACCGATGAATACGCATTTAAACGGTCATAAAGAATTGACAGACCATAACGAAATCGTGACTGTCAAACCTAAAGGCGAAGTATATATTCCGTTAAGCAACGGAAACAACGCCGCTGTGGAAGTTTTAGTGAAAGAAGGGGATAAAGTGAAGGTTGGCACCTTATTGGCCAAACGCTCTGTTCCGTTTATTGTTCCGATTTATTCCTCCGTTTCGGGGACGGTCGGATCGGTTAAATCGATGATGCATGCGGTCTTAAGACCCTGTGATCATCTGGTCATCCTTGATGACGGCAAGTATGAAAAAGTCCAGGCTTTTGCGCCTTTGGATTATGAAACGGCCTCACGTGAAGACTTAGTCACCTTTATTATGAATTCCGGTTTGCAAGGTTGCGGGGGCGCAGGTTTCCCTACCTATATGAAGTATAAGAATCCGGTCGGGATTCATACCCTGATCATCAATGCGGTCGAATGTGAACCCTATATCACTGCCGATTACCGTACGATGAAAGAATTCATCGAGGATCTGGTCTATGGGGTCAAAGCCTTATTGAAAGCTTCGACTGCCAAAGAAGCCATCATCGCCCTTAAGAAAAACAAGGTCGAACTGAGTACCCAAATCCAAGCCTTATTGGTCAACGATCCGGCCATCAAAGTCTTCTTGGTTCCTGATAAATATCCGATGGGCTGGGAAAGAACCTTGGTCTATCATTATACCCACAAACGCTATGATAAATTGCCTTCCGAAATCGGCGTCATCGTCAACAATGCCACCACGGCAGTGACCTTGGCCCAATCCTTGAAATACGGTAAAGCCACTGATGAAAAGATCGTCACCTTCTCAGGCGACGGCTTGAAACATCCGGTCAATGTCCGAGTTCCTTACGGAACCACCATCAAGGATGTCGTCGATCAGATCGGCGGCTATGCCTCTGAAGACGTCTTGATCATTGCCGGCGGTCCGATGATGGGCAAAACCATCACCACGGACGTCTTTGCTATCACGCAATATGCCAACGCGATCACCATCTTAAAAACACAACCGCTTGAAGCACTGCCTTGCATGCGCTGCGGCCGTTGTAATGATACTTGTCCGGCTGGCTTATTGCCGGTACGCATCAACAATGCGGAAGCCGCAGCCGATTTGGACCTGATGGCCAAACTGAGCGCCGATCAATGCATCGAATGCGGACTGTGCACTTACATCTGTCCGTCAAAGATCGATGTTACCGAAGGGGTCAGACGTGCTAAACGTGCCCTTCAGCTGAGAAAGAAATAGGAGGAACAGCCATGAAATTCACATTTAGACCTTCCCCCAATTATCGTCAGCCTTTATCCACCCAACGCATCATGACCGAATTGACCATCGGTATCGCCCTTGTTTTGGCGTATAACGTCGGTTACTATTTCGTCACTTTCGGATCAGAATACGGCTTCCATGCCTTAGCCATGATCGGGACAGCCTTGGCTGTTTCCATCGCGGTCGAATCTTTGTGGGCCATCTTCTATGCGAAGAAAAACGTCTTCAAGTATCTGTCCCAGTCTTTCCCTTGGGTCACCGCTTTGTTGTTTGTCGGCATGATGGGGATCAACAAACCCTTGTATGTCATCCTCGTCGGGACCCTTGTCGCCATCTTGGTGGGCAAGCTGATCTTTGGCGGTTTCGGCCAAAACATCTTCAATCCGGCCGGTGTCGGACGGGCTTTCTCCGTCTTGGCTTTCGGCGGTTTCATTGCGTCTCAGTTTCCTGACATCGTGACCGGGGCGACCCCAAACAACGTCATGGAATCTTTGGGCTGGGTCATCACCAAACCGGAAGCGGTCAGTGCCTATTTGAACCAATTCCATGGGTTATGGGGCTTGTTCAGTGGCCAATACGTCGGGGCTTTGGGTGAAACCAATACCTTGTTGATCATGGCCGTCGGCGTTTATCTGTCTTTCCGCAAGATCATCGACTGGCGCGTTCCGGTCGTGTTCATTGCTTCCTTGTTTGGTTTTGCGACCATCATCATGTACTTCAAAGGCATGGGCTGGTGGTATCCGTTCTTCTTCATTTCCACCGGCGGAGCTATGTTTGGAGCCGTGTTCATGTTGACCGATCCGGTCACCTCACCGACTTCCATTCCCGGCCGTATCATCTTCGCGATTGGGGTTGCCTTCCTGACGACCTTGATCCGTGTCAAAGGCAACTTGCCTGAAGGCGTTATCCGTTCGATCTTGTTCATGAACATGATGACCCCGCTGATCGACCGTCTGATGGACGGATGGCCGCTCAAATCCATTAAAAAATATGCAATTTCGATCGGTTCAGTGTTGATCGTTGCGATCCTGACCGTTTCCTTTACGACCTCCGCCATCTCTTATAAAGAACCGTTCGTTCCTGAAGAACCCAAACCGAGTCTGGGTGATCCGATCCTCTTCAGTACCTTGAGTCCTGCCGGCTTTGTGACCCTAGACAGTTCTTCGACCGCGGGCGATGTCACCACCTTGGTGCTTTCTTCCAGAGGTCACGCCTATGAAGCGGAATGGGAAACCGATCCGCAGCCTAACGTCATCGAAGTCAAGATCAATACCGTATCTAAAACCATCGTCTCGGTCTCCTTTGTGACCTATCACGATACGCCTAACCTGGAATACAAGTCCAACCATCCGGACTTCCTGAATCAATTCAACGGCTTGTCCATCGTGGCTGATAACAGTGTCGACGTCTCTGCAGGGGCTACCTTTACGACTGATTCCGTCATTCGCGCTGTCAATGCGGCCATTGCGTCCGTGTTGATCGTGCAATAGGGAGGACATCATGAAAAAAATCATTTCGTTAACCTTATTCTTAGCCTTGGCTTCCGCTTTGGCCGGAGCCGTCTTGGCCGGGGTCAACAGCATCACGGCCCCGATCATCAAAGAACAAAAGATCGCTGCCGTCAAAGCCAGCCTGAAGGAG
Source organism: Erysipelotrichaceae bacterium (assembly GCA_963678045.2). Lineage (GTDB taxonomy): Bacteria > Bacillota_I > Bacilli_A > Erysipelotrichales > Erysipelotrichaceae > UBA2212. Next base: position 781,153 of record CAXXCK010000004.1, read on the forward strand.
ATTTTCCCTTCAGCATCCGATTTCGCAGAAGTCGCGACCTTTACCGATTCGACCGGCTTGGTCGATAACGTCTATGAAGCGACAGACAGCGGTTATGCGGTTAAAGTGACCGTTCAGGGCTATAAAGATGTGATTACTTTCCTGGTTGGTTTTGACCTCAACGACAAACTCGTCGGGTTCAAAGTCACCACAATCAACGATACGCCTGGACTTGGGATGAAAGTCAGCGAACCCGCTTTTGCGCAGTCCCTGATCGGTAAGAATGTCACCGATAAGCTGGACACCATCGCCGGAGCCACCATTTCATCTTCTGCAGCCATAAAAGGGATTGATGCGGCCATCGCCGTTTATCAGTCACTGAAATAGGAGGTCCCATGAAAACCTTTGGAAACTTTTTGCTTAATCTGTTAAAAGAAAATCCGGTCTTCGGTTTATACCTGGGGATCTGTTCCACCTTGGCCATTACGACCAGCTTGGACAACGCCTTGGGGATGGGCGTTTCCGTCACCATCGTCTTGACCATCTCCAACATCATGATTTCTGCCATCCGTAAGATCACCCCGGATGAGATCCGTATCCCGGTCTACATCATCGTCATCGCGACCTTGACCAAAGCCATCGAGCTTTTGATCAAAGCGTTTGCCCCGACCATCGATGCGGCCTTGGGCGTTTATCTGCCGCTGATCGTCGTCAACTGCATCATCTTGGGCAGAGCTGAAGCTTATGCCAGCAAAAACAACATCGGCAAATCCACCTTGGATGGCTTGAACATGGGCTTGGCGTATACCTTGAGCCTGTCGGCGATGAGCCTCATCCGTCAGATCATTGCGGACGGCATCTTATCGCTCAACAATCCGTTTACTCAGACCCTGATCTTCAAGATCAACATCATCCCGGCAGAATACCGTATCGCCATCTTCAAAGAGCCGATCGGTGCCTTCTTGACCTTTGCCTTTTTAGCGGCAGGGGTCGCAGCCATTCAAAATGCGCATGCTAAGAAAGTTGAGGCCAAATAACCATGTCCGGTCTAATCGTTCTGTTTATCTCAAACGTCGTCATCAGTAATGTCGTCTTGACCAAATTCTTGGGGATGTGTCCGTTGCTTGGGGTTTCCCGCAAAAGTTCTTCCGCCGTCGGCATGGGCCTGGCTGTCATCTTCGTCATCGTCGGGGCGTCCATCTTTACCTGGACCCTCTACTATATGGTTCTGGTGCCTTTGCATCTGGAATACATGGATCTGATCACCTTCATCCTGGTCATCGCTGCGTTTGTCCAGTTCGTTGAGATGTTTTTGAAGAAGTACTCTCCGGCCTTGTATAAGGCTTTGGGGATCTACCTGCCGCTGATCACCACCAACTGTGTCGTTTTGTATGTCACATTGGAAAACATCACCAGAGGCTTCGACTTCGTTCACATGCTGGTCTATTCCGCTGCCGTGCCGACCGGCTTCATGCTGGTCCTGTATATCTTCTCCACCATCCGTGAACGTCTGGATCAATCCAATGTTCCTGCCGCTTTCAAAGGCAACCCGATCGCCTTGATCGTCGCTGCTTTGATGGCTGCCGTCTTTACGAGCTTTGCGGGTCTGGTCTAAGCCATGATGCCGTATATCACCGGCGGGTTGTTTATTGCCGCCTTGGGCGGTTTCTATGCCCTGACCTATGTGTTGAATCAGAATACCCCAGTACCAGATAACTGTAAGGATCTGCTTGTCGGATGCGCGACCTGCTCCACAGCTTCCTGCGGTCATAATCCTGCACAGAAAGTAAAGGAAAACTAATATGCTGAATGCCATTGTCATGATGATTGTGCTTGGAGCCGCTTTGGGCTTACTGCTGGGCATCGCCGGCGTTTTCTTCACTGTTGAAGAAGATACCCGTGTCGAACAGATCACGGCCATGCTGCCGGGACTCAATTGCGGTGCCTGCGGATTTCCGGGATGCAACGGTTTAGCCACAGCGCTGGTTTCCGGTGAAGCCACCGATCCGGCCCAATGCAAACCTTCCACAGAAGCGCATCGTTCAAGAATCAAAACCTTTATGGAAACCGGTGTTGACCCGCAAGCGTCAGCCCATTCCCACTCCGTTTAACCAAAGAGCCAAATCGGCTCTTTTTTTTAGGATTCCCCCAAAAGCCTTCATACAGGAAAATGAGGTTGGCTATGAAAGGAATCGTTATGGCAGCTGGATTGATGGCATTAAGCATGGGAGTCAGTGTCGGGCTGTTGTTTTACATCAGTCATGAACAGCTCAGACTGAATACGGAAAGCAGTCTGAAACTGGCGTTAGGCGAAACGATGGTTCAATTGGATGACCTTGACCCTAGCGTAAGAGAGAGTCGGGCATTGTTGATTTTCAGTGATAACTTCAGCGTAAGAAAAGAAAAGTCGGTTCAGTATCAGGTGGATCTGATGGGCTTTTTGGCGGATCCTTTGGCAGTGCGCATCCGCATTCGCGCCACGGAAAACACGGCCCTGTTCAGGCTTGAATTGAGTGCGGAAGAAACCATGATCGAGGTGGACAATGAAAAATAACAGAATCATTTTTGCTTTGTGCTGTGCCGGCTTATTGGGCATTGCTTATCTGGGTTCGTCGATCTACATCGACAACCGTTTGGATCTGATCGAGATCCCGGTCGCAGCCCAAGATCTGGCTCCCAGAACCTTGATCACCAAAGAACACATCGCGATGGTCAAGATGCCCAAAGCGTATGTGCCGGCTTCGATCGTTTTGGATCCGCAAGCGCTGATCGGTCAATATACCCTGATCAATGCGTTGATCCCCCAAAGTAGTTTCCTGTATGGTAATACGGTTGAAACGCTCAAGGAAGCCAAGGATTATCCAAGTCTTCTGCTTAATGAAGGTCAGGTGGTCTATGCCTTGGATGTGGATTTGAAGAGCACCTCCGGCAATACCCTTCAACCGCTTCAGAAAATCGATCTCTATGTCACCATCGATTACAACCGCATGACGGTCGTCGATCAACTGATCGGCAATGTCCGCATTCTCAGCCTGAAAGATAAAAACGGTAAAGACATTGAGAAACCAAGCGAACTGCCGAAATTGATGTTGGTGGCCATTGATCAGAGCTTGGTTTCTTTGCTGACCAAAGCCATCGAACTTGGTGATCTGATCATCACGCCCAGTGCGCAGGATAATCAAAACCCGGAAAGCATCCTGATCCCCAACACCACGCTGTTGAAAGTCTTGTATGAACGATGATTTTGATTTCGGGATCCTGAATCCTTGGATCCACGATGATTTGATCACCGACATCAACTACAACGGCAAACAAGTCTGGGTCGATCATCTACAAAAAGGACGCTATCCGATCGAACCGTTCTCAGCCCATGACTTCATGCAGGCAACGGCCTATAAAATCGCCAATTTTGTGAATTTGCCTTTCAACATCAGTGCCCCGATCCTGGAAGCAGAAACCAAGGAACTTCGGATCAGTATGCTTCATCAAAGCGTCTGCCGCAGCGGGCTCAGCATCTCGATCCGTAAGACCCCGGCCCTGTTACGGATCAATGATCAGATGATGAAAGCGTATGCCCCGGTATGGGTAGGGAACCTGTTGAAGGAAGCCATCAAAAGTCGCTGTAACATCCTGATCAGCGGTTTGCCGGGCAGCGGGAAGACCGAATTGGTCAAGTATCTGATGAAAAGCATTCCGGCTTATCAGCGCGTCATCACCATCGAAGACAGTTTGGAACTGCGTTACGGGGAGATCCATCCTCAAAAAGATCATGTCATGATCAAAGTCAGTCCGTTGTTTGATTATGAGGCCGCCATCAAAGCCGCCTTAAGGCAACGGCCGGATTGGATCTGTGTGTCTGAAGTGCGGGGAAGGGAAGTCATGCAACTGATTCAAAGCTGTTCGACCGGAGCCAGTGTCTTGAGTACGGTCCATGCTGAAAACGCGCATTCGATTCCGCAGCGTCTGCTGCACATGATGCCGGATGTGGATGTTACCAACACGAATCTGTTGGCTTTGGTTCACTCCACCCTGGATTTTGGAGTTCATCTTGAAATCCAAAGTTCACCCAAAGGGATACATCGCAAAATCAAGGAGATCGTGTATTTCTATCTTGATGATCAGTTTAAACCCAAAATGAAACTCATCTACAGCGACAGTGAAGAAAATCCTGAGCTGACACTGAAAGAACTTCCAACCAAAGGCATCCATCATGAGAAATAAATCAATCACGCTTTTGATCAATCACGGACTTTTCGGACTCTTAAGCAGTCTGCTCTTCTTTGTTTTGGGGAAACTCTTGCGTTTAAGTCCGTTCAATCTGTTGATCGTTGTCTTGGGTGCTTTTGCGTTAGGGATGTGGGTTTCGATCACCGAACAAAAAACCAAGAAGCAGGAGACCGAGTTCTATATGATGATCGATTTCTTTCAGCAAGTCTTGGCATTGTTCAAACATCATCCCAAACTCTATTTTAGTTTTACCGAAAGCCAGAATCTGATTTCCGGGAAATTGGCAGACTCCGTGACCCAATGGGTCGCTGATCTGGAGCAGGGAAAGACCCTCAATGACTCAGCGTCTGTCTTCTTACAAGCTTATCCGCATTTTGTGATCGGGAATCTCATCCATCTGATGGTCGCTGTGGAACTTTTCGGAACCCAGGATTACGGTTTGAGCCTGGACATCATCCAAGACGACATCGAAGAGTGGGCAGAAGACACCATGATGTATAAACAGATGGAAAAGCAACAACGCAACCGCATCGTGCTCTTGAGCTTGTTTGCCTTGATCATCGCCTATTTCAGTCAATCGATGTTGATGAAGACCGGTCTTAGTACTCAAGTGGATCTTACGGATACAGCACTCTTGATCTTCATGCTGATGATACAAATCACTTTAGCCATGGTTCAGAATCTTTTATCCAAACGGTGGATCGAAAGCAGTGAGGAAATATGGAAAGTCTGATTGGGCATTGGGTACTATTATTGACTTGGCTCGCCTTGGATCCGCTCATTGAACCTTGGCTGTCAAAAATGAGCCAAAAGAAAATAAATCATTATTTCTGGATATTGGAACAGGAAAACCCTGATTTGTGGCAAAAGAGAAGGTACCAGCAGAGTCATCGTTTGCGTTGGATCTGGCTGGTGATCCTGCCTTGGAACAAATCGCTTCAGGTCGATCTGGTGTTTATAACCCTGATCACTGTCAGTTATCTGATGCCTTATTTCAAGATCGGTTCTGCAGTCAAGAAACAAGCGGATCTGATCCGTTATCAGTTTCCGATCTATCTCAGGCAGCTGCAGATCTTACTGCAAAACAACACGGTCGTCAAAGCCATCGAGCTCTCTATCCCTCAAGCCCCAAAGTATCTTCGCAAAGAACTGATGGCGTTGCATCAGCGATTGCTCGAACAGCCGGGCAAACTGGTCTCTTATACAGCCTTTATGGAAGCCTTGGGACAAGCCGAGATCCAGCGTGCCATGAAATGGCTCTACCGGTTTGAAAATACAGGTCAAAAAGATGCCTCGCGTCAATTCAACCGAATGATCGCTTCGACCTCAAAATGGTTGAGGCAGGAAAGACAGTATGCGAAACAAAAACGGTTGATGCTCAGCCAATGGTTGGGGATGGTTCCGCTGATCGGGGTGACCCTGGTTTTCTTAAGTGCCATGATGAGCGTATTAATGACAATGTTCGAAAGGAGGTGAACTCATGAAAGCATTTTTTGAAGAATATGGATTGGTATTGGTCGTAACGGTCATTGCGACCGGCATGATCGTTTTCTCAGAAGGATTCAAGACCACGATGCAGGATACTCTCAAGGCACAGTGGACTGACATGACCACGATCAGCTGATGAAAGCAGCCTTTGAATTTGGATTTGTCTTTCTGTTTGGCATGTTGTTTATCGTATTGGGCATGAGTTTCGGCTCGATCATATTGACTCAAAATCAAGCCAGAGTCTATGGCGAAACCGTTTTGGCGCTGATCGAACATCAGAATCGCTATGATGCTTCAGTGGCTGATTTGATTGCACAAAACCCGATCCAATGCCGCGTCTGTACTTCCTCTGTAACGCATGATGTGATGACCAGCCGGTACCACATCACGGTCAGTTATCCGTTAAGCATCCCCTTGCTGAACTATCAAAATACCGCGGTGATCCAATTGATCTCACGGCCGATCAACCGGTAAACCAAGACCGGTTTTTCTTATGTTATAATTGTCCTATGCTACTTACCATCGACATCGGGAATTCAAATATTGTGGTCGTCGTTTATGATGACCAAAAGAACAGACTTTTTGACGGCCGCTATGAAACCGTCAAAGAAAACATCGAAGCCTATTACACGCAATGGATCGTGAAGGAATTATGGCCACTGAAACAACGCTTTGGTATTGATCGTTTCATCATCAGTTCAGTCGTGCCGCTGGTGGCACCGGACTTCTTGAGTTTATTACCCAAACTCTTGGAAATCAAAGGGGTCAACTTGACCTTGGATTTGGTCAAAGATTTTAAAGTCAAGCTTCAGCATCCCAGCGATATCGGCGCCGATTTCATTGCGACCAGCTTTGGTGCTTTTGCGAAGTACAAGATGCCCTGTGTCATAGCCGATCTGGGCTCTGCCACCAAACTGACAGCGTTGAGCAAAAAATCCGTTTTTGAAGGCGGGGTCATCATTCCCGGGATCAAAATCAGCCGCGATGCCTTATCGTCTTTTATTCCGCATCTGCCCAGTATCGCCATCGAAGTCCCCAGCACCGTGATCGGCAAGGATACCATCCATGCGATGGAATCCGGTCTGATGTACGGACACATCGATTCCGTCAAAGGGATCGCTGAGAGGATGGCTGTCGAACTCGGACATCCGACCACCAAGATCCTGACCGGCGGGTTCTCCAACGTCGTCCACCACCATCTTCCTGAATTTGAATTTGAACCTTTCCTGCTGAATGACGGTCTTTACGAAATCGATCGTCTCACTCAGCAAGTTTGACTTTACAAGTGTGACCTTTTAGGTTAAAATTAAACAGCGAACAAAGAATATGGCGGTCGTGGCGAAGCTGGTTAACGCATCGGATTGTGATTCCGACATTCGCGGGTTCGAGCCCCGTCGGTCGCCCCATTTGAACGCAAAACTCTGCAGGAAACTGCAGAGTTTTTATTTTGCGGGCATATGTTGAAAACAAAGCTCAAAAAAGCCTATAATGACCTTAGGGAGCAGTCCCAGTCAAACAGGAAGGATAATTATGAAAAAGAACACCATCGAATTGAAACATCCGCCCGTTACACCAAGCAAGAAAAAAGAGCTTAAAAAACCCGTTGAAGCAGAACCGTTGGCTGAAGGATTCATTCAAGAACCCCATGCCGATTATGGATTACTGAATGATGAGACCAATGTAGTCCCTGACAAGAAATAAAAAAAAGATGATTCGCGAGAATCATCTTTTTAATTGGTTTAGATTCCTTTTCCTTCAGAACCCAAGACTTCTTTGATCTTGTGGGCTACGACGTCTTTGACGTTTTTGCGGCCTACTTTGAGGTAAGTTCTTGGATCGAAGACATCCGGTTTGGTCGTGAAGACTTCACGGATACCGGCAGTCATGGCTAAGCGCAGATCAGAGTCGATGTTGATCTTGCAGACCGCTGAGCGGGCTGCTTGTCTGAGCATTTCTTCCGGAACGCCGATGGCGTCTTGCAGTTTGCCGCCGTTGTTTTGAATGGTCTTTACGTATTCCTGCGGAACACTGGAAGCCCCATGCAATACGATCGGGAAATTAGGCAGTCTGCGGGAAACTTCTTCAAGGATGTCAAAACGAAGTTGCGGGTTGGTGCCCGGTTTGAATTTGAAGGCCCCGTGGCTGGTTCCGATGGCGATGGCCAAGGAATCACATCCGGTCTTGGTCACGAATTCAACGACATCATCAGGGTTGGTATAACTGTGGTGTTCAACATCGATGTCGTCTTCGACACCGGCCAATTGACCCAGTTCGCCTTCGACTGTGATGTAAGGATCGTGAGCGTGAGCATACTCAACGACTTTCTTGGTCAAGGCAATGTTTTCTTCGAAAGGCAAGTGAGATCCGTCGATCATGACGGAAGTGAAACCGGAGTCGATACAGGCTTTGCAGGTTTCAAAGCTGTCACCGTGGTCAAGATGTAAAGCGATAGGAATATTGCTGTCGAGCAGAGCGGCTTCGACCAATTTGGTCAAATAAACCGGCTTCGCGTAGTCACGAGCGCCCTTGGACACTTGAAGTATAACGGGTGATTTCAGCTCATTGGCTGCTTCAACGATCGCTTGGACAATTTCCATATTGTTCACGTTGAATGCACCGATGGCATAGCCTCCCTCGTAGGCTTTTTTAAACATTTCTTTGGTTGAAACTAAAGGCATTTTGATTATTCCTCCTGAAACTTATTATAAATGTTTTCATTGAGCTTGTATACAAAGATAAATCAAGAAAACAAACTAAGCCGTCTCATTGTAAAACCTTGTCAAAATAAAGTATAATAGACATGTTAAATAAGGAGTGTAATGATGAGTGAAAAGAAAGTATTGGTAGAGATTTCCGCAAGACATGCCCATGTCACGCAAGCCGACCTGGAAACCCTGTTTGGGGCAGGTGCCGTGCTTCATCCTAAGAAGAATCTCTCGCAACCGGGGCAATATGCCTCTGAAGAAAAAGTAGATGTCGTCGGACCCAAGTCCACGATCAAAAACGTATCCATTTTAGGGCCTTGCCGCAATGCCTCACAGGTTGAAGTCTCTTTGACCGATGCCAGAACGTTGGGCATCAGTGCTTTGGTTCGTGAATCAGGCAGCATCGAAGGAACCTCCGGCGTGACCTTGGTCGGGCCTGCAGGCAATGTCGTTTTAAGCAAAGGTTTGATCGCTGCCAAGCGTCATATCCATTTGACTCCGGAAGTGGCTGCCCAGTTTGGCGTCAAGAATGCCCAGATCGTCAGCGTCAAAGTCGGAGCCAACGAAAGAACGACAAGCTTCGGGGATGTCGTGATCCGCGTCAGCGATAAATTCGCACCGGCCATGCATATCGATACCGATGAAGCCAATGCGGCTGGTCTCTCAGGGGAATCCTGGGGCGAAGTAGTGGTTGAATAAGTCGCCTTGCGACTTTTTTCATGATTATGAGCTTTCTCCCAATCTCTAAAAAAGACATGATGAATCAAGGACTGGAAACAGTCGATTTTGTCTTGATCAGCGGGGATGCCTATGTCGATCATCCTTCTTTCGGAACGGCCATCATCGGCAGGGTACTGCAAGCGCATGGCTATACCGTGGCCATCTGTGCTCAACCTGATTGGCATAATGATGACATCCTGAAACAGTACGGCATGCCCAACTTAGCCTATATGGTCACGGCCGGCAACATCGATTCGATGGTCAATCATTATACCGTCAACCGTAAAAAAAGAGACAAGGATTACTATACCGACAACGGCGTGATGGGAAAAAGACCCGATCGCGCCACGATCGTTTACAGTCAATGGATCCGCAAGATCCATCCCAAAGCCCCCATCATCATCGGCGGCATCGAAGCCTCTCTGCGCCGGATGAGCCATTATGATTACTGGGACGACAAAGTCCGCTCCTCGATCCTGATGGATTCCACGGCGGATCTTTTGGTATACGGGATGGCTGAAAATATCATCGTTGAGATCGCCGATGCCTTAAAAGGTCAGATCCCGATCGAAGAGCTCACCTATATCCGCGGTACCGTATGGAAAACCAAGACCAAAGAAAACCCCGACAAAGCCATCCTTTTACCTTCCTTCGCGGAAGTGAAAGAAGACAAAAAGAAATACACGGAAAGTTTCCTGCTTCAATACCGCAACACAGATGCCTTTACCGGGCTGCCTCTGGTTGAAGCTTACGGCAATGTCCGCATCATCCAAAACAAACCGGCGTTTGCCTTGACCCAGGCTGAAATGGATTGGGTCTATGCCTTGCCGTTTGAACGTAAGTTCCATCCATCCTACACCAATATCCCGGCCATCGAAGAGGTTCAGTTCTCACTGATCTCCAACCGCGGCTGTTTCGGATCGTGTAACTTCTGTGCGATCACCCAGCATCAAGGCCGGATGATCACCTCACGAAGCACCCCGTCGCTTTTAGAAGAAGCCACCAAGATCACTGAGATGCCTAACTTCAAAGGCTATATCCATGACGTCGGGGGTCCGACCGCCAACTTCCATCAGCCCAGCTGTCAGAAGCAGTTGACCTTAGGGACCTGCAAGTATAAGGATTGTCTGCATCCCAAACCCTGTACGCAATTGGAAATCACCCACGAGAAATACCTGGATGCGCTGCGTCAGCTAAGGGCACTGCCTAAAGTCAAAAAAGTCTTCATCCGATCGGGCATCCGTTATGATTACCTGGTCTTTGATCAGGATGAGACCTTCTTCGATGAATTGATCCAATATCACATTTCAGGCCAACTCAAAGTCGCCCCTGAACATGTCTCGCCCAGGGTCTTGGATAAAATGGGCAAACCCAGTTTCGAAGTCTATGACAAGTTCGTCAAAAAATATGAAGCCAAAAACAGACAGTTCAACAAGGACCAGTATCTGGTGCCGTATCTGATTTCTTCCCATCCGGGATCAGACCTCAAAGATGCGGTCGAATTGGCCCTGTATCTGAAGAAAATCGGGCATCAGCCCCAACAGGTCCAGGATTTCTATCCGACCCCGTTTACGGCTTCTACGTGCATGTATTACACTGAGATGGATCCCTTTACCGGCGAAAAAATCTATGTCGCCAAAACAGTCAAAGACAAAACCCTGCAACGCGTACTCATGCAGTACAACAACCCTAAGAATGCCCATCTTGTCTTTGAAGCACTTAAGCAAGCAAACCGGCTCGATTTGGTCGGTTTCGGTAAACACTGCCTGATCAGGCCGTTACCACAAAGGAGAACACATGATCATTCAAAGTAAACGCATCTGGATCGTAGAACAATGGGTCAGTGCCCAAATCGAGATCGAAGGCCATCTGATCAAGGCCATATGGCCCTATGGGACCAAACCGGTCGACATCGATTATGACAACAAGCGTATCCTGCCCGGTTTCATCGACACCCATTGTCATGGCGCCTTTGGGTTTGATACCAACGAAGCCTCAGCGGACGGGTTAAGGATGTGGCTTGAAACGGCTCCCAAAGAAGGCTTGACTCAAATTTGTCCGACGACCATCACCCAAAGCGTGGAAATCTTGACCAAGGCGCTTCAAAACGTGGCTGAACTCGCCAAAGAAAACGTGCGTGGGGCTCGTATCGGCGGCGTCCATTTCGAAGGACCTTATCTCAATACCGCCTTCAAAGGGGCTCAACCTGAACCCTTCATCGTCAAACCCGACATCGCTCAATTCAAATCCTATCAAAAAGCCGCCAACAACCTGATCAAGGTCATCACTTTGGCTGCTGAAAAAGACGACGAACTCAACCTGACCCGCTATTTGGCTCAAACCGGGGTCAGTGTCAACCTGGGCCATTCCGGTTCAACCTATACTCAAGCCCTCTTTGCGTTTGCCAACGGTGCCAACGGATTGACGCATACCTTCAATGCGATGACCCCGTTCAATCACCGCGAACCCGGCTTGGTCGGCGCCGCCCTCAGATTGGGTAATGTCTATGCCGAAATCATCAGTGACGGCAACCATGTCAGCTGGCCGGCCATCAACGTCTTATACAAAGCCAAAGGCAAAGACCATTGTGTCATGATCACCGATGCCCTGTGTGCCAAAGGCATGGCGCCGGGCCGTTACGTGTTTGGCGGACAAGCCATCGACATCCGTCCTAACGGCGGTGCCTATCTGGCCGATTCCAATACCTTAGCCGGTTCCACCTTGTCCTATAATCAGGGTCTTCGCAACCTGATTGAAAATGCGGGCGTGGATGAAGTCAGCGCCATCAACTCAGCCACCATCAATCCGGCTAAAGTGCTTAAGATCGAGGATCGTTTCGGTTTGATCAAAGCGCATTATGAAGCCGATCTGACCGTTTTGGATCACGACTACACGGTCATCAGTACCTTTGTGAAAGGGCAAGTCGTTTATACCGTATAATGGTATCAAAAGGGAACCCCATGAAACACATCTTCATCATTAACCCGGTATCTGGCCACGGCCGTTCATCCAAACTCGTGCCCTGGATCCAAGAGTATTTCATCCATCGAGAAGACGAATATCAGATTTTTATGACTCAGGGGAAGGGTCATGCGAGCGAATTGGCCTCCAAATACAGCGTCGAAGATGATGTGACGGTGTATGCCTGCGGTGGGGACGGCACGGCCTATGAAGTGTTGAACGGGATACAAAAAGACGTACCGATGGCCGTTATTCCATCAGGCACCGGCAATGACTTTACCCGCAGTTTCCGTTATCCCAAGCATTTGACCGAACTGAAAGACATCCTGATCCAGACGATCGAAGGCCGCACTGTCCAAATCGACATCGGTGAAGCCAACGGACTGCTGTTTCACAATTGTACGACCATGGGACTGGATGCGAAAGTCACCATCAAGGCTGAGAAAGTCGGCAAGAAACTGTTGTTGCCCAGTAAACTGGTCTACATCGTTTCCTTGTTTCTGACCTTGAAAGAAAGAGCCCCGATCGAACTTCATCTGACCCTGGACGGCAAGACCACGGTCCACCAAATGATCCTGTGCGCGGTCATGAACGGCAAGTACTACGGCGGCGGTTTCAAACCGACTCCGGATGCTTCGGTCCAAGACGGCCTCTTCGATGTTTGCCTGGTCGATTACTGCAGTCTGTTTACCATTCTAAGACTTTTGCCGAAATACATGTTTGGGAAGCATACCCATGAAAAACAGGCCCATTTCTATAAAGCCGATCGACTGGAAATCAGAACGAAAGAACCGATTGCCTCGCAGATCGACGGGGAAGTCTTCCATCTTTCCGAATACAAGTTCATCATGCATCCCAAGTGGTTAACCACCCGAGTTCCGCAAAACTGCGATATTCAATAAGGAGAAAATATGTTTAAGATCCATGTATATGACACCTACGATGAAGTTTCAGACAAAGCCTTTGAGGTCATCAAAGACATCGTCAAATCAGAAAACCCGATCACCCTGGGTTTGGCCACCGGTTCTTCCCCCGTGGGCATGTATGCCCGCATGGTCGAAGATCATGTGGAAAACGGGACCTCGTATCAAAAGGTCACGACCTACAATCTGGACGAGTATGTCGGGTTGTCGAAAGACCATCCTCAAAGTTATCTGACCTTCATGAAAGAAAACCTCTTTGATTTCGTCGATATCCCGCACAGTCACATTCACATGCCTTCCGCCTACAGCGATGATCTCAAAGCCGAAGCCTTGGCCTACAGCAATGCGGTTTTATCGGCCAAGGTCGATCTTCAGGTCTTGGGCATCGGCTCCAACGGCCACATCGGTTTCAATGAACCGGGAACGCCGTTTGACTCGATCACCCATGTGGTGGCCTTAAAAGAAGAGACCCGCAGAGACAATGCCCGCTTCTTCAGCGAACTGGCTGATGTTCCGGAATATGCCGTCTCGATGGGCATCACCGAAATCATGGCCGCCAAAAAAATACTGTTGATTGCGACCGGCGTGAAAAAAGCCTGGGCCATCAAAGAAATGGTCAAAGGCACCATCCGAACCGATGTACCTTGCACCATTCTGCAAAGACACCCGGATGTTACGTTGGTACTGGATAAAGAGGCAGCCAGTCATCTCAATGATTAAGTTATTCGTGTCTGACCTTGACGGGACTTTGCTTTCCAACACCAAAACGATTTCTTCCGAAAACAAAGCCGCGATCATGGCTGCTCAGGAAAAGGGTTGCCGTATCGTATTGGCTACCGGAAGAGGCATTGACTCCACGCTGATGTATGCCAAAGAACTGCAGATGGATCTCTACGGCGGTTACCTGGTCCTCAACAATGGCCAGCAATTTTACAACATGAGCACCAAGACCTTGTTGACCAACGGGGTCATTGCTCAAAAAGATGCCCAGCAAGCCTTTCTGGTCGCCAAGGAACTGCGTTTACAGCTGATCCTGTCGAGTGCCCACGGGCTCTCGTTTTACACGCCTAAAGAGCTGATTCCGGTTCGTGCCTTGTATCAGGTCATCAATAAGATGCTGCCGTATTTCGGTTTCATCTTTCAGAAGTTCAACATCAGTCAGATCTTCAACTTCCTGAAGTCCAGCCACCTCAGAATGGTGGTCCACGAGGAAGATGTCGTCGGCGAATATCAGAAAGTCGGCTTTGCCCACATCGGGCCTAAGATGCAGAAGGTCGAACCGATCCTGCGTGAGAAGCTGTCCGACAGGATGGAACTCATGCGTGTCGGCGGAGCATGGATCGACGGGTCTCCCAAAGGCATCACCAAGCTTTCCGGGATCCAGCAGGTCATGGCTCTGCATCACATCAATTACGATGAAGTCATGACGGTCGGGGATTCTCAAAACGACCTGACCATGATCCAAGCCTTCCCGCGCGGCATCGCCATGGGCAATGCGGAAGAAGAGATCAAATCGATCGCTTCAGAGATCACCTTGACCAATACCGCTCACGGGGTCGCCCACATCATCACCAAATACATCCTGACTCAGTCATAAGGGATGCATTCAAAAAAAGGTATGGTATACTGAAACCACTTGGAGGTACTTAAAAACTATGAAAGTCGTTAACTCAACAGAATTCAAAAACGCCGTTAAATCCGGTGTCACCTTGGTCGATTTCTATGCCGATTGGTGTGGTCCTTGTAAGATGATCGCGCCGGTCCTCGAACAGCTCTCAACCGAATACGAAGGCAAAGCCCACATCATCAAATTGGACGTGGATGCTTCCCCGGACATCGCTCAAAGCTTTGGCGTCATGTCCATCCCGACCCTGATCGTCTTCAAAGACGGCGAAGCCATCGGCAAGGCTGTCGGATTCCAACAGAAGGCCCAACTGGCCGCTCTGATCAACAGAGCCCTGTAAAAATAAAATCAAGAGACGGACGTCTCTTTTTTTATGCACAAATTAAGCTAAAACTATTGCATAATGGAGATTTCTTTGTATAATATTCCTGTTTAGTAAAAACATATTATTTGTTTACTTTTACTAAACTAAGAAAGGCACTTATGAACATTGGTCGACGCATACATCGTTTGCGCATCAAAAACAACCTGACCCTGGATGAATTAGCCAGCCGTACCGAACTGACCAAAGGCTTCATCTCACAGCTGGAACGGGATCTGACTTCACCGTCGATTTCAACCCTGGGCGATATTGCCGGCGCTTTGGGCATCACCTTGGCCCAGTTCTTTCAGGATGACATCGATGAGAAGATCGTTTTCTCTCAGACCGATTTCTTTGTGGATGAACGGGAAGGGTCGATCCTGCACTGGATCATACCCAACGCCAAGAAAAATGCGATGGAACCGATCCTGATCGACGTGTTGCCTCATCAGTCCTCTTTTGAAGTCTTGCCTCACGGCGGCGAAGAATTCGGCTATGTCCTGAGCGGTAAGCTCCGGCTGGTCGTAGACGGTAAAGAGACCCCCTTGAAGAAAGGGCAGACCTTTTACCTCAAAGGCGCCAACCGCCATCATTTAAGAAACGACAGTGACAGTAAAGCCAGTGTAGTCTGGGTCAGTACCCCCCCGATCTTCTAGGAGAACCACATGAGACAATTGATCGAATTTAAAAATGTAGTCAAAGAATTCAATGGCACTTTGGTCCTCAAAGGGATCAACTTGGTCATTCACGAAAATGAATTCGTAACGCTGTTAGGCCCATCGGGCTGCGGCAAAACGACCTTACTGAGGATCTTGGGCGGTTTCATTTCGCAAACCGAAGGCCAAGTCATTTTCGACGGGATCGAAATCAGCAATGTCCCTCCCTATAAACGGGAAATCAATACCGTCTTTCAGCGTTATGCCTTGTTTCCGCACATGAACGTGTTTGACAACGTGGCCTTTGGACTCAACATCAAAAAACAAGACAAGCACACCATCAAGCAAAAAGTCACCCGCATGCTGAAACTGGTGGGTCTGGAAGGCTATGAAAACCGTCCGGTCACCTTGATGTCTGGCGGTCAGCAACAGCGCGTTGCCATCGCACGGGCCTTGGTCAATGAACCGATGGTCCTGCTTTTGGATGAACCCTTGGGTGCTTTGGATCTCAAGCTGCGCAAAGAAATGCAGCATGAACTCAAAAAGATCCAGCAGGAAGTCGGAATTACCTTCATTTATGTCACCCATGATCAGGAAGAAGCCTTGACGATGTCCGACACGATCGTCGTCATGAACCAAGGCGAGATCCAGCAGATCGGGACCCCAACCGACATCTACAACGAACCGGAAAACCGTTTCGTCGCCGATTTCATCGGGGAATCCAATCTGATCGAAGGGGTCATGGTCGATGATTACAGGGTCCACTTCGATGACACGGATTTTGAATGTGTCGATTCGGGCTACAACCCGATGACCGAAGTCGATATCGTGCTTCGTCCTGAAGACATCGACATCGTTCCGGTCGAAATGGGCAAAATCAAAGGCATCGTCCAGTCCAGTCTCTTCAAAGGGGTCCACTTCGAAATCGCCGTGGAAACCCCGTATCGTGAATTCATCATCCATACCACCGACAATGCGGCCATCGGACAGGAAGTCGGCTTACATTTCTTCCCTGAAGACATCCACATCATGAATAAAATGGGTTACTGATCATGAGAGTCTTTGCGAATCTCGTCAAACCCTATATCGTTTGGATGAGTTTGTTCATCGTCATCCCGATGCTGCTGATCGTCCTGTATGCCTTCACCACCCACGGCAACAGCGTCATGGCCTTCCAGTTTACCCTGGACAACTTCGGCAAATTCTTTGACCCTGTCTTCATCAAGGTCATGCTGAAATCGATTCAGGTCGCCTTGGTCACCACGGCCGTCTGTATCCTGATCGGCTATCCGATCGCCTATGTCATCGCCAACGTCAATGAACGCTGGCAGACCCTGCTGATGCTGTTGGTCACCATTCCGATGTGGATCAACATGCTGGTCCGTACCTATGCCTGGATCAGTATCCTGTCTGATTCCGGTCTGATCAACACCTTCCTGAAATCCATCAATGTCGGTCCCATCAAGCTGATGTATACCGATTTTGCGGTCATCCTCGGGATGGTCTATAACTTTCTGCCGTTTATGATCTTATCGATCTATACTTCCTTGGCCAAAATGGACAAGGCGGTCATCAACGCCTCTTATGACTTGGGAGCCAACCCACGCCAGACTTTCACCAAGATCATCTTTCCCTTATCCTTGCCCGGGGTCATCTCCGGCGTCACCTTGGTCTTCTTGCCGGCCGTCTCGACCTTCATCATCCCGAAATTCTTGGGAGGAGGCCAATACATGCTGATCGGTAACCTGATCGAAAATCAGTTCATTACCGTCGGGGAGTGGAACTTTGGTTCCGCGATCTCGCTGATCATGGCCATGATCATCATGCTGTCGATGTATATGACCCGCAAGATGGACAAAGACATCGTTCAGGAAGCGCAGGGAGGCAACAAATGGTAGGCTCGAAAAACAGAAAATGGATCGGCTTCTTCCTGATTGCCGCTGTCCTGGTCTTCTTTTATGCCCCGATTGCCTCGCTGATGGTCTTCTCGTTCAATGATTCCCGTTCATTGACCTCCTGGGCCGGTTTCTCGACTCAGTGGTATACGGCACTGTTTGCCAACCGGGAAATGATGAGCGCCATCTATGTGACTTTGACGGTGGCTCTATTGACCACGATCGTCTCGACCGTGGTGGGGACCTTGACGGCCATCGGGATCTCCAAAAGCCGCAAGATCATCCGTGAACTCATCATCAACGTCAACAACTTCCCGATCCTCAATCCTGAAATCGTCACCGCGATCGGATTGATGCTCCTGTTTTCTTCCTTGTCGATCGAAAAGGGCATGATGACGATGCTGGTTGCCCACATCATCTTCAGTACCCCTTACGTCATCCTGACGGTCTTGCCCAAACTGCGCGGACTGGATCCCGATATCGCCGAAGCGGCAATGGATCTGGGCGCGACTCCGGCTCAGGCCCTTTGGAAAGTCATTATCCCGCTGATCATGCCCGGGGTCGTCTCCGGTGCCTTGTTGGCCTTCACGATGTCGTTTGACGACTTCGTCATTTCCTACTTCGTATCCGGTAACGGGGTGAAAAACATCTCGATCCTGGTCTATACGATGAGTAAACGCATCAACCCGACGATCAATGCCCTGTCGACCATCCTGGTCGTCATCATCACGGTCATCCTGCTGATCGTCAACTTATTGCCTTTATTGAAAAAGAAAGAATTGAGAGGTGCTGAATGAAAAAAATAGCGTTTAGTGTCCTGTTGTTGAGCACGATGCTCAGCGGATGCCAAACAAGTAAGCCGACCCTGAAAGTGTTTAGTTGGGGGGCTTACATCGATACCACAGTCATTGATGCTTTTGAAAAAGAATACAAGTGCGTTGTCATCTACGATATGTTTGAAAGCAATGAAGCGATGTATACCAAACTGCTCAGCGGTGAGAAATACGACGTGCTGGTGCCTTCTGATTATATGATCCAGCGTTTGATCGAAGAAGACGCATTGCAGGCATTGGACTACAGCAAGCTTCCCAACGCAGCCGGCATCATCCCAGATCTGATGGGCAGGGAATATGATCCCAGCAACACCTACAGCGTTCCGTATTTCTGGGGCAACGTCGGTCTGATCTACAACAAGACCCTGGTCGATCCGCAAGATCTCACCCAAGGCTGGGACATCCTGAGAAACACCAAATACAAAAAACAGATCTACGTGTATGATTCTGAGCGCGATGCCTTCATGATTGCCTTAAAAGCTTTGGGTTACTCGGTCAATACGACCAGTCAGGCTCAATTGGATGCCGCCTATACCTGGCTTGAAACGCTCGATAAGACCATGGATCCCGTCTACGCTTCCGATGACATCATCGACAACATGATCCAAGGCAACAAAGCCATCGCCATGGTCTACTCCGGCGATGCGGCCTATATTACGGCTGAAAATCCGGACATGGCCTACTACGTCCCTGATCAAGGGACCAACTTCTGGATCGACAGTATGGTCATCTCAAAAGATGCGACCCAAGTCGATTTGGCGCACCACTGGATCAACATGATGTTGTCGCCTGAAGTTGCGACCCTCAACAGTGTCTACGTCGGGTATTCCAGCCCCATCCAATCGGTTTTCGACGAATTGAAGAACACCGAATTCGAAGGACTGAATGCCTATGTTCCGCGTTTGGAATTTGCCAAAGATGAAGTCTTTAAATACAACGAAGCTGTCAAACGCATCATGGCTGACCTCTGGGTCAAAGTGAAAGCGAACTAGCATATCCACAAAGGAGGTAGATCTTCTATCTATGAAAAAATTATTGATCCTGGCCCTTGTCTTGGGCGCCCTCACTGCCTGTTCTTCCGCCGCCAAAACGACTCTGAAAGTCTATAACTGGGGCGAATACATCGATATGGAAATGGTTTCCGCTTTTGAAAAAGAATACAACTGCAAAGTCATCTATGATACCTATGATTCCAATGAACTGATGTATACCAAACTCCAATCCGGCGAAAAGTATGACATCCTGGTCCCGACCGATCATATGGTCCAAAGACTGATTGCTGAAGGCAAACTGCAGAAAATCGATCTGACCAAGATCACCAATCTGGACAATGTCGATCCGGCTTTGCTGAATCGTCCCTTTGATCCCAACAATCAATACAGCGTGCCTTATTTCTACGGCAACATCGGAATCATCTTCAACAAGAACAACGTAACCAAAGCTGAGCTCGAAGCTCAAGGTTGGGATATTCTGAAAAATGAAACCTACAAAGACCGTATCTATGTCTACGACTCAGCCCGCGATGTCTTCATGATGGCCTATAAGTCATTGGGTTACTCGATCAACACGACCGATCCGGCTCAAATCGAAGAAGCATTCAATTGGCTCAAAGCGATGGATACGGCGACCAAACCGGTCTACATCGATGAAACCCTCATCGACAACATGATCAACGGCGAAAAAGACCTCGCGGTCGATTTCTCCGGCGATGCGGCTTACGTCCTGTCACAAAACGCGGATATGGATTTCTTTGTCCCCTCGGAAGGCACCAATCTTTGGACCGATTCGATGGTCATCCCGGCAGATTCTGAAAATGTCGATTTGGCCCACAAATGGATCAACTACATGCTCAGAGACGATGTGGCTTTGAAGAATACCGAATATGTCGGCTATACGTCGCCGGTCAAAGCAGCCTTTGAAGCCGTGACCGCATCAGGCGGTGTTTACTTCAACAACCCGGCCTATGCGCCTCGTCTGGACAATCCGCTGGATGAAGTCCATGCGTACTCTCCGGAACTGGTCTCCATCTTGGCTGACAAGTGGACCCGTATCAAAGCTGAATAAGTACTCGATCAGGCATGGATGAATCCATGCCTTTTTTATGCCAGAAGGGGCTGATCGCTTTTCTTTTCAAAGTCTTTTTTTATTCTTGCAATTTACAGGTCCCTTGGGTATAATTAGAAGGCACCGTTTAGACGGTTCCTTAGCCAAGTGGTAAGGCAATAGACTGCAACTCTGTGACCGTCGGTTCGATTCCGACAGGAACCTCCAAAAAGGGGATGTGGCGGAATAGGCAGACGCAACGGACTTAAAATCCGTTGATGGCAACATCGTGCGGGTTCAAGTCCCGCCATCCCCACCACTTGAATTTACCGTGCATAACGAAGCACCACTTATGCGCCCATAGCTCAATTGGATAGAGTATTTGACTACGGATCAAAGGGTTGCGGGTTCGACTCCTGCTGGGCGCGCCATTTCATTTCTTGCTTTGTTTATACCATCGGGATGTAGCACAGCTTGGTAGTGCACTTGATTTGGGATCAAGGGGTCGCAGGTTCAAATCCTGTCATCCCGACCAGTTATTTTAAGTTGTGGCGGGATAGCTCAGTTGGCTAGAGCAATCGGTTCATACCCGGTCGGTCGTCGGTTCGAATCCGACTCCCGCTACCAATCTTGGACCCTTAGCTCAGTTGGTTAGAGCTGCCGGCTCATAACCGGTCGGTCGTAGGTTCGAGTCCTACAGGGTCCACCAGTTCTAACAATGGAGGAATACCCAAGCGGTTGAAGGGACTGGTCTTGAAAACCAGCAGATGTGCAAGCATGCGTGGGTTCGAATCCCACTTCCTCCGCCATCTTTATTCGAACTTAGATTTTATTTGTCGCGGGGTAGAGCAGCCTGGTAGCTCGTCGGGCTCATAACCCGGAGGTCGTTGGTTCAAATCCTTCCCCCGCAACCATTTTATTACCAGTAGATTAACCCTGTCGCGGGGTAGAGCAGCCTGGTAGCTCGTCGGGCTCATAACCCGGAGGTCGTTGGTTCAAATCCTTCCCCCGCAACCATGGTTCTGTAGCTCAGTAGGTAGAGCACTTGACTGAAAATCAAGGTGTCGCCGGTTCAATTCCGGCCGGAACCACCATTTTCAAGAACACCTGTCTTAGACAGGTTTTTCTTTGGCTTGACGAAGCATGTTTACAAGTCTCTTTCTTTTAGGTAAACTTAAACCAGGTATGGAGGCAATGATATGGATTTTTCCGGTTTCTTCTATGATTATAAGAATGTTCCTGAAGGTTTGGGCATTGCCTATTTTTCAGTTCCTCATCTGATTTGGCTGAGCGCCTTGGTGATCATCATCATCGTAACGTCTTTGATTTACCGCTCACTGCGACCCTCATCCAGGACCAAGTTCAAACAAGGTTTTGCGACCTTCATCATCTTTGCGGAAATCGTCCGGCAAGTCTACTACATCGCCTTAGGCCGTTATTATCTGGAGTATCTGCCGTTTCATCTGTGCGGTTTGACTGAGATGACCATCTTCATCTATGCCTTCACCAAAAACAAGATCGCCAAAGAATCCCTGTATGCCTTAGGCATCGTCGGGGCTTTGATGGCCCTGATCTTTGCGGACTGGCTGATGCTGCCGCTGTTGAACTTTCAATCCATCCACAGTTTCCTGATGCACGGTTTGCTGATCGCCTTCATCGTCATGCTGGTGGTGGCCGGGGAGATCAAACCCAACTACAAGAACCTGCCGATGGTGTTCATCGTTCACCTGTTTATCTGTTTCGGGCTTTATTTCTTCAACAAAGCCTTTGATACCAATTTCTTCTTTATGAATTACCCTTCACCGGGATCCCCGCTGGTGATGTTTGAACAACTGTTCGGCAACCCCGGTTACGTCTTCTTTACGATCGTGATCGTCGGCGTGGTCTGGCTGATCGAATACCTGCCTTGGGTCATCTTTAAACCCAAGAAGCATTATAAATACTCCTACAAGGAAGTAAGGAACCCCAAGTACTGATATGAAAATAGGATTTGTTTCGCTGGGCTGCTCAAAGAATCAGGTGGATTCTGAGCGTGTCATGGGCTTATTGAAAGCCAACGGTCATACGCTAACCGCCACGATGTCAGAAGCCCAGGCTATTTTCGTCAATACCTGCGGCTTCATCAACCCGGCCAAAGAGGAAAGCATCAACACCATCCTCGATATGGCTGAATACAAACAGAAAAACCTCAAGAAGCTGATCGTCATCGGCTGTCTTTCACAGCGCTATAAAAAAGACCTCATCGACGAACTCCCGGAAGTCGACCGTTTCATCGGGGTTTCCGAATACGGCAGACTGGATGAGATCCTCAGTGAAGTCCTGGAAACCAAGATCATCGGAACCTACGGCAAGATGGAACGGCTCATCTCCAAGAAAGCCCACACGGCCTATCTGAAGATCTCGGAAGGGTGTTCCAACCGATGCACCTACTGTGCCATTCCTTTGATCCGCGGCAACATGAATTCCTATCCTGCCGAAGACCTGTTGATCGAAGCCCAAAAACTGATCCTGCAAGGGGTCAAAGAACTGGTCCTGATCGCTCAGGATACGACCCGTTATATGGAAGACAAGGGGTCCAATCAATTGGGATCGCTTTTAAAGTCCCTCAACGACTTGCCCGGACTGAAATGGATCCGTATCCTGTATATGTACCCCAACGCGGTATCTCAGGAACTGCTGATGGCCATGAAGGCCTGTGATAAAGTCATACCCTATTTTGATATTCCGATCCAACATGCGGACAATGCGCTTTTGAAAGCGATGAACCGCAAAGGAACCATTGAAGACATCCGTCAGGTCATCACGTTGATCCGCAGTGTTTTCCCGCAAGCCATCTTAAGAACCACGGTCATCGTCGGATTCCCCGGTGAGAACCATGAACAATTCCAGGCGCTGTTGGACTTCATCCAAGAAGCCCAGTTTGATCATTTGGGTGCCTTTGCGTATTCACTGGAAGAAGATACCCCGGCCTATGATCTGCCTGAAAGCCTCTCGGATACCGAAAAGCAGGAAAGACTGCTTCAGGTGATGGATCTGCAGGCAAGTATTTCTCAAGCCAAAGCCCAAACCATGATCGGCAAGACACTGAGTGTCCTGATCGATTCCAAAGACAAAAAAACCGATCTTTACCATGGCCGTTCGATCCATTATGCCCCGGACCAGATCGACGGGGAAGTCCTGTTTGTCAGTGAAAAACCGTTAAAGATCGGCTCTTTTGTCGATGTTGAAATCACCCGCAGCGAAGAATTTGACTTAGTCGGAAAACTTGCATAGCAAGGTGTATAATTTCGGTAATGAACACCGAACTCACAATCAATCCTTTTCATTTCGTTAAAGCTTTATCGATGGCGCTCGAGCTTTCGACCACCGGCATCTCCAAACATCATTTGGGAACGGCCGTAATCTCAAAAGCATTCGGGGAAGCCCTTCATTTTGAGCAGGAAGAACTGCAGCTTTTAGTCTGTTCAGCCCTTTTGCATGACATAGGGGCCGCCAGCGATTGGCAGGAAAAGCATTTCATCATCCATGACGATGAAGCCTACCATATCTTTGATCATGCCGAAAACGGATTCAGGATCCTAAGCAAGTTTTCCCTGTTTGAACCGATGGCGCACATCGTGCGTCATCACCATGATCGCTATCTTGGAGGCAATCCTACTGGCGTCCTTGAGGAAGATATTCCTTTGGAATCCAGGATCCTTCATTTGGCCGATCGCATCGATGTGCTGATCGATCATTCAACCAACATCATGCTTCAAAAAGAAAAGATCACTTATGAGATCCTCAGTTCAGATTTTTTCGATCCGAAACTGATTGAAATCTTTGAAATGCTGAGTCTAAAAGAAAGTTTCTGGCTCAACATCGTTTCTGAGGATTACGCATACTTGTTTGAAAACTCGAGCAATCTGTTTGGGAAAGTCGTCCTCAACATGGAGGATCTGATTTCGATCGCCACGATCTTTGCTTCCGTGGTCGATGCGAGCTCGCAATATACCTATAATCATTCCTTCAATGTCGCTTTTGTGGCTCAGTCTTTGGCTTTGGCTCATTCCATGAATGACCATGAAGCCAAGAAATTCTTCTTGGCCGGCTTGCTTCATGACATCGGAAAACTGGCCGTGCCCAATACGATTTTAAACAAGCAATCCAAACTGACCGATGAAGAATTCCTCATCATGAAACAACACCCGTATTACAGCGGACTGATCTTGTCTAAAGTTCAGGGTTTTGAAGAAATGGCCAACTGGATCGGACATCATCATGAGTATGATGACGGCTTTGGTTATCCGGATCGGCTCTTCAAAGAAGACATCAATCTTGGGATTAGGATCTTGCAGATCGCCGATATCTTCTGTGCTTTGACCGAGAAACGTCCTTATCGGGAATCGATGAGTGCCCAGGCCATTACAGATCAGCTGAACCTGATGGTTCGCCAGAAAAAACTGGACGAAAAAGCGGTCGGTCTGATCACCGCCAAGATCGATGTGTTTATGGATCTGGTCAACAAAGACGTCTAGGAATCAAAATCACAATAAAATCCCCTTGATCAGCATTCATCAAGGGGATTTTTATAAGCATCGACTGTTTTGGATCTTGGATCAGTGCAGGGTGATGGTCGTGTTGCCCAACGCGACGGTGATCCAGGTGTTACCGGGTTTGATTTTCATCAAAACGCCGGCGTCATCGAAATAATCCGTTATTTTCGTTTCGGGATTGTATTTCCACGTGCCGATGACATGTTTTCCCTGAATGAAGAAATGGGCAACGTTGGTGGAGCTGAAGTCGACCAAGACATAACCAACCTTTTCAACGATCTGATGGGTAACATACTGTACGATGACATTCTTGACCTGGATGGTCTGATTGTTGTTGGCGTCCACTTGAACCACGCTGTTGATGGAGCGGGTGTACTTTAAAGTATAAGGGTCATAGGTGTAGTTGATGATGTAGCCTGGACCGTAAGTAATGTCGAAACTCAGAGTATCAGATCCCCCGACCGGGAAATCCGTATCAAACTGAAACATGGCTTTTAAATTCATGAGCGGCGCTTTGCCGACCGCTTCATTCAAACGGATATAGGCATTGTGCGGGGCATAACGATCGGTGGTTCTGAAAAAGAATTCACTGTTGATGGCTCTGACCCCATCATAACGCATGACAGGTTTGGTTTGAACCAGTAAGGCCTGAGCATCCCCTTGCCCGGTCCCTGCAGCCCCATAATGAGCGATGCCGATTCCCCATTCAGCCACTTTTTGAACAAATGGAATACGGGCGCTTCGGATCGGTCCTACTTTTTCCGGAAATTGTGTGGAGAAAATGGCCATCAAACGAAGGATGCCTCCTTCGACCTGAATCTCATAGACTACATCCGCTTGGCTTAAGCCGGATTGAGGGCGTGCTTCAATGGTGTTACCGATCATGACCGCAATGGCTTTGGTCGCTTTGATTTCTGATCTTAATCCAGTATAAAGATTGACGAAGGTTTCCGGTTTGACAACGACTTCTTCGACCACCGGTTCTTCTTCGACCGGATCGACAGGTTTGTCATTGTTTTCATCCGGTTGTTTAACGACTGGCGAACAAGCCACCAGTGAGAACAGACATAGGATCATCAGTTTTTTTTTCATTGGATTCTCCTCAAGCCTATTTTAACCGTTTCCTGAATAAAATCAAATGATCAGGGATCATAGGCCAGCGGACGGCCCTCATAAAAAAACAGGATGAGGGTTTCATCCTGTCTATTTGAATCGTAAATCTAATTATTTAGGCAAACGGTCTTTCAGCTATTGAATCAACGCTTCGAATTCATCCAGTCTCTGCTTGAACAGTTTCAAGGCATCCAAGGTCGCCTGATTGGAGGACATGTCGACGCCGGCCAGTTTGAGGGCTTCGATGGGGGTCACGCTGGATCCCGCTTTCAGAAAGCTCAGATAATTGTCCACGGCCTTAGGCCCTTCATTGAGGATCTTATAAGCCAAGGCGGAAGCGGCACTGAAGCCGGTCGCGTACTGATACACATAATAGTTATAGTAGAAGTGGGGAATCCTGGCCCATTCCGTGGCGATCTGATCGTCATAGGTCATGTCCGGTCCATAATACAGGCGGTTGATCTCGTCGTATTTCTGGCTGAGCGCTTCTGAAGTCAAAGCCACGCCTGAGGCATCGGCCGTGTGGATGAAGTGTTCGAATTCCGCAAACTGAGTCTGTCTGAAGACCGTGCCTTTGACCCCGTCAAGATAATGGTTGATGATGGTAGCCTGGACTTTGGGATCCTTGTGGGTCTTTAAAAGATAAGCCGTCAAAAGGTTCTCGTTGGTGGTCGAAGCGACTTCAGCTACGAAGATCGAATAGTCCCCGTAGATGAAAGGCTGATTCTTTCGGGTGTAAAAGGAATGCAGGGAATGACCCAGTTCATGGGCCAAAGTGTAGACGTTGTCCAGATTGTCCTGCCAATTGAGCAGGATGAAGGGGTTGGTGTTGTAGCTGCCGGAAGAATAAGCACCGGATCGCTTGCCGGTGTTCTCACAGACGTCGATCCAGCGGTTCTCAAAGGCTTCCTTGAGATGGGAGACATAGTCTTCGCCCAAGACGGAAAGCGCGTTGATCATTATGTCTTTGGCTTCATCGTAGGTGAATTTCAAGTCTGCATCTTCCACCATCGGGACATACAGGTCATACATTCTCAGCTCATCCAGTTTCAGGATGCGTTTTCTGAGCGAAACATACTTCTGCAGTAAAGGCGTCCCTTCATGGACGGCTGAAACCAAGGCATCATAGACGGATTCCGGAATGTGATTGGCAAACAAAGCCGCTTCGCGGGCCGATTCGAAATGCCGGACTTTGGCATTGAAATTGTGGGCTTTGACGTTGGCGGCCAGAGTCGAGGCAAAGGTGTTCTTGAAAGCCCCATAGGTCGCATACATGGCTTCGAAAGCATTCTTTCGGACCTGTCTGTTTTTGGATTCCAGGAAAAGCCCATATCGGCCTTGAGACAGCTGAACTTTTTCGCCGTCTTCGCCTTCGATCATGGGCAGTCTCAGGTCAGCATTGTTGAGGATCGAGAAAGTCGTGCCTGCGGCCCCCAAGACTTCGGATGCCTGAGCCAAGAGATTCTCTTCTTTGTCGGATAAGATGTGTGCGCGTCTTTTAAACAGGATCTCAAATTCATGGGCATAGACCGATAAACTGGCATCATTCAGATAACTTCTCACCAAGGCTTCATCGGCCTCTAAGAGTTCGGTATCATAGAAGCTGAGCTCTGAAGCGAGCTTGGCGTAAAGCGAGCGTGCACGGCTTAAAAAGCCTTGATACAGGGTGTTTGACGTGTCTTCATCGCTTTTTAAACTGGCATAGGTATACAGGTGTTCTACCAGTTGGATGATGTGATTTCTGTATTCTAAGGCTTTGGCCAAGCCTTTGATCGAAACGGTCAGCTTTCCTTTATAGGAAGCGGCTTCAGTCAAAGCGGCTTGGGCTGCTTTGAAGGATTGCTCCCACTCGGCATCGTGTTCAAAGATGGTGGTGGTATCCCAGGTCAACTCGACCGGGACCTGACTGCGGGTTAAAACTGCATTCTGACTCATGGTTACCTCTTTTTTGTGATGGATTAATTATACTCCAAAACACGCCTTTGCTTAACGATATGACCCGATAAAAAAAGCCCCAAAGGGGCTTTGACTGTGATTATTCGACGACGTCTTCGGATTTTTTGAAGGACAGCGCCAAGTTGATGACGATACCCATGACGGAAGCGGTGGCGATGGCCGGCAGATTGGCCCCGAAGAAGGGAATCATCCCGCCTGGGAAACCATAAGTTCCACCCAAACCGACGATCAGGATGACGGCGATGACGGCGAGGTTTTTAGAACTGAACATATCGACTTTGCGTTCGATCATGATGGCGACCCCTTGAGCCCCAATGATCCCAAACAGATAGATACAGGCGCCGTTGATGACCGAGGACGGAATCGACAGGACCAGGTTGGTCAACGGTGAGAAGAAGGAAATGAACATCGTGATGACGGCAGCAGCCCCCAAGACCCAAACCGAGAAGTTCTTGGTGATGGCCATGGTCGACAGGTTTTCCCCGTAATTGGTACCGGCAGGTCCGCCGATCAGGGAGGAAACGATGTCTCCGACCCCGTCCCCAATCAAATTAAGACCCAGTTTTTCGGCAATCTTGACTTCAGGTTTGCCTTTCTTTCTGGCCAAATCATTGACGTAGATGTCCAATTGAAACAAGTGGGCGGTGGATTCAGGGATGGTTGCGATCGCAATCGGCATGATGGCGAAGACGGCAGGCCAAGCGGTGAAGTCCGGGAAAGTGAAATGCGGAGGCACGATCAGGCTGCCGGATAAGACGGCACTCAGATTGACCATCCCCAGTCCGAAGCTGACAGCATACCCGACCAGGATGCCTAACAGGATCGGCAATTGGCTCCATACGCCTTTGAGATAGACCGAAAACAGAATGGTCGCAAACAGGGTCACTAAGGCTGCGATCCAGTTGATGCCCAAGATTTCCCCGCCGCCGTTGGAAGCTGCATTGGTGACGGCCGTGGCTGCCAAGGAGATCCCGATGACGATGGCGATCGATCCGGTGACGGACGGAGGCAAGACTTTTTCGATTTTATCCAAACCGAAGCGGGAAACGACGATCCCGGCCAAAATGGAAACCAGGCCGGACATGATGATCCCAAACTGGGCTGCCGAGATCAGCGCATCGGGCGCGACGACGCCGAATTTGGCACCGGTGATCCCGACGATGGCCGCGATGTAGGAAAAGCTGGACCCGTAATACAGCGGGATCTTGCCTTTGGTGATGAAGATAAAACATAATGTTGCGAAACCGGAAGCGAAAATCGTGGTGGAAACATGGAAACCGGTCAGCAGGGCTACCAGGACGGTGGCCGGAAACATAACCAGAATCTGTTGAAGCGCAAAGACAAACAACTTCCCTAAGGGCGGCCGTTCATCCGGCAAATAACCATGCACAATGTCTTTCATACTCTTTCTCCTTTTGAGTGTGTCAGTATAGCCCCGGTTTCTTCAAAAAAAAGAGGGTCCTTTGTATAAAGGACCCTTGTTTGAAGGAGTTAATCGTACCTTATCAAGCTCTCGTCTTGATTTAAAGGACCCATACTTGACACAATTTTAACACAGGCTGAGTGGCTTGTATAGAGTCAAGTGAGCTTATTTATCCGCAGCAGACAAGCAAATGAAAAAGGCTGAGTTCATTGACCCTGCTTGCTCCCACTAAGCGTCCTGTCTGAGCCCAAAAGCATCGCATATCCTTGGCTTGATTTCATAATACGCGTCTGAGCACTTCATCAATGGGGTTTATGTTAAAGGGAAAGCGTGGTATAGTTTGCTTAGAAGAGATCGATCATCCATTGGGCTTTGCCGGAAAAGATGTACTATGACCTCCATCAAAAAATGGTTACCCTTCAAAATCGAATCACCTTCCGAATTGCTCTTTGTGGCAGTCTGGGTTTTCGTTTTGGGCTCGGTGTTTGGGTATCTGTTTGAAGTCACCGTCAGTTATGCCACGATCGGAACATCCGAAGGCCATCAGGGCATCTTATACCTGCCGATGACCCCCATCTACGGTTTCGGTTTTTGGATCATCTTGATCCTGTTGGATCGGATCAAACACAAAAACCTGCTGGTGCAGTATCTGCTTTGCTGCGTGGCCGGAGGGACCTTTGAGATCTTGTTTGGCTTGATTCAAATCTATGGGTTGCAAAGCCGGTCATGGAACTACTCCAACCTGCCCCTCAACATCATGGGACTGACGACGATCCCTTATGCGATGATCTGGGGCTTATTGGGATTCTTGTTTATGCGGATCTGGCCATTCTTAAGACGTCACCTGATGATGTTCAAGAATGAGTCGACCATGCTGATCACCAAAGCCGTGTTGCTCTTTTTGATCGCAGACGGGTGCTTGTCGATCGCCATCTGTATCCGGGCTTCCGAACGGGCCAATGCGGTCGCAGCCCACCACAAGCTCGACCAGTGGATGGATGTCTATTTTCCTGACCCCTTGATCCATGATCAGTGGCCAGGAATGAAATTTAAGTAAAAATCGAAAAATAAGGTAAAATAAATCAGTGAGGTGTTTATGAAAGTACTCAAAGATAAGATCCTGGCCGAAGGAAAGGTTTTTTCCGGCAACATCATCAAAGTGGACAGTTTCTTGAATCATCAGATCGATGTCGGCTTGCTCAATGAGATCGGACAGGCTTTTTATGAGCGTTTCAAAGATCATTCCATCGATAAGATCCTGACCATTGAAGCCTCAGGCATCGCCATTGCGGTGATTGCGGCTCAGTATTTCAAAGTGCCGGTCGTTTTTGCCAAGAAAAGCGAATCCAAGACGACGCAAGGTCATCAATACGTCACTTCGATCCATTCTTACACCAAAGACAAGACCTCTCGAGTCCAGGTTTCCAGGGATTATCTCAACGCAGGGGAACGTGTGCTGATCCTGGATGATTTCTTGGCCAACGGGGAAGCCGCTCTGGGACTGATCGATCTGATCACTCAGGCAAATGCTGTCGTGGCCGGAGTCGGTATCGTCATCGAGAAGGGATTTCAGGAAGGCGGAGCCCGTTTACGCGCCTTGGGCATCGAGCTGGAATCGTTGGCCATCATTGATAGAATGGACGAAAATGGTCTTTTCTTCAGATAAATACATGGGTTTTGGGCTAAAAAGCAACTTTTTGGTGCCAAATGTGTTAAGGTATTAAGGGCTTTTGCCCAGACATCAGCAGTGAGTCATAAGGAAAAAATGCAATTTGAACAATTAAACATCATCGCGCCGATCCAAAAGGCGTTAAAGGAAGAGGGCTATACTCAGCCTACTCCGATCCAGCAGGGGGCCATTACCCCACTTTTAGAAGGTAAGGATCTTTTGGGCCTCGCCCAGACCGGAACCGGCAAAACTGCCGCCTTCGCTATACCTATCCTTCAAGGGCTGACGGAAGCCCCTAAACATCCCCGCAAGATCCAAGCTTTGATTTTGGCTCCGACCAGAGAATTGGCCATCCAGATCCAAGACAGTTTCAAGACCTACGGGAAATACCTCAACTCCAGAACCATCGCCATTTTCGGCGGGGTTTCACAACGTCCTCAGACCGATGAGTTGGCCAGAGGCATCGATATCCTGGTGGCCACACCGGGCAGGCTTTTGGATCTCATCAACCAGAAATTCATCAATTTGAGCAACGTCAAGTACTTCGTCCTGGATGAAGCCGACATGATGCTGGATATGGGTATGATCCATGATGTCCGCAAGATCATCAGTTTCTTGCCTCATGTCAGACAGACGATGTTTTTCTCGGCCACCATGCCAAAGGAAATCGCGACCCTCTCGAATTCGATCTTGAAAAATCCGATCCGGGTTGAAGTCACACCGGCCGCTTCGACCGTCGATACCATCAAACAAGAACTGTATTTCGTTGATAAACCAGACAAGATCCATTTATTGATCCACTTGCTTAAGACCTTGGACATTGAATCGGTCTTGGTCTTCTCAAGAACCAAACACGGGGCTGACAAGATCGTCAAAGCCTTGGTCATCTCCGGTTTACCGGCCTTGGCCATTCACGGCAACAAGTCGCAAAACGCCAGACAGGCCGCTTTAAAGTCCTTCAAGGACCGCAAGACCAAGATCCTGGTTGCCACGGATATCGCGGCACGTGGCTTGGACATCGATGAACTCAGCCATGTCCTGATCTATGATTTACCGGAAGTCTCTGAAACCTATGTCCATCGTATCGGCCGTACCGGCCGTGCCGGTCTGGGCGGTACCGCCATCTCTTTCTGTGATGAAGAAGAAAGAGGCTTATTAAGAGACATCGAAAAACTCATCAACAAACCGATCCCGGTCATCCATGATCACCCGTTCAGTTCACGCGGTCATCGCATCAAACCGATCGAACCGGTCTTCACCAGCAAGCCATCCAATCCGGATAAGAAACATCATGAGAAAGATCCGGCCCGTTTCCATCGTCAAAAACCGCATCCTGCGGCTCCTAAAAAAGACGGTCCTAAGCCCAATTATCAAAACGGCAAACGCAATAGCTCTAAAACGACTGGATAAGTCGTTTTTTTTATGGGTGTCGTTTGGCCATAAAATACAGTATAATGGGTACTGTTTAGGAGATTCTATGAACCATCAGAAATGCTTGGAAACAGCCATCTTGGCCGGCGAGATCCTGACCCGATCCGGGGCCGAAACCTATCGCGTTGAAGAAACGATGCGGTATATCCTGTCTTATGTCCACGCTGATAAAGCGGAAGCGTTTGCCTTGCCGACAGGGGTTTTTGCCAGCATCGCCATCGAAGGTCACTCAGCCATTACCCTGGTCAAACGCATCGAAAAAAGAGGCATCAACCTGTCTTCGATCGCTTCGGTCAATGATATATCCCGTGAACTTTGTCAAAATAAGATCACGATGGAAGAAGCTTTTGATCGGCTCAACTCCATCAAACCCAAAACCTACTCCCGATCCATCCATAACTTAAGCATTGCTTTCCTGATTGCCGGGTTTGTGCTTTTGCTTAACGGCAGCCTGGTTGAAGCGGCTGTTTCCCTGATCAACGGCGGATTGCTGATTTTGGTTTTGGAACTTGCCCGTCGCATCGATACCAATCCCTTCATCTCAACGGTCGTCGGGGCTACGGTCATCACCGTCGGTGCGATCACGCTGAAACGCTTCTTTCCGTCGATCAATACGGATACCCTGACGATTGCTTCGATGATGCCACTGGTTCCCGGAACTGCCATCACCAATGCGATCAGAGATACGCTTCAGGGCGACTATATGTCAGGCAGTGCGCGTGCTTTGGAAGCCGTGGTCATTGCCGTATCGATTGCCATCGGTGTCGCCATCGGACTGAGCATCTTAGGAGGTCTGTCATGATCCTTCAAGTGTTGGGTGCCGCGTTTGGCGTCTTATGGGGCTCTGTCTATCTGGATGCGCCTAAAAAGCATGTGGCTTTGGCGGGGATCGTTGGCGGTTTAGGCTGGTTGGGCTATCTGTTGGCCATGACCCGTTTCAGTCAAAGTCTTTCGACCTTCATTTCCGGGCTCATCATTGCCAGTTTGTCTCACGGCTTGGCCAGACTCGTCAAAACACCCGTCACCATGTTTCTGATCACCGGTTTCTTGCCGCTGGTGCCCGGGGTCGCGATCTATCACGCGGTCTTCGAATTCATGGGAGGCTCAGCCTTAGGCAACGCGTATCTGTTGACGACCTTCCAGGTCTCAGGCATGATCGCCCTCAGTATTTTCACCGTCGATTCGATCGTGAAGATGCTGGACCGACTAACGAAGAAATAAAAAAAAGTATGTCTTAGGACATACTTTACAGTTTACGGCTGCATGGCTCCAAACAGGACCAGCCAGGCCAGTATGGATTTGGCGGCCAAGCTCAGGATGATGTAGGTGCGTTCACCATACAGATAATCTTTCCATTTGCCGATGCGGCGGTATTGAAGGATCATGTTGATGGGGAAGGTGTTGAAGGCGACGAAGTAGGTTCCGACTATGGCCCAGACAAACCAAGGTGTCATGTCGAAATTACCGGATCCAAACATATAAAACAGGATAACGATCCACGGTGCCAGTCCGGCAACCGAACCCCAGATGAAGGGACCCCAATTGACTTTGC
Source organism: Erysipelotrichaceae bacterium (assembly GCA_963678045.2). Taxonomy (GTDB): domain Bacteria; phylum Bacillota_I; class Bacilli_A; order Erysipelotrichales; family Erysipelotrichaceae; genus UBA2212. Next base: position 815,247 of record CAXXCK010000004.1, read on the forward strand.
TTTTTTCAGCGCCGGCATTCAAGAGTTCCATATCCAGTCCGAATAAATTCATGGCTGCATTGACCAAGAAGATCAAGACCAAAGACCCGATGTCATAGACCCCAAACAAGGTGGCGATCAAGACGATCATGATCGAAGAACTCAAGGCATATTCAAACCAGCGGAATTTATTGATGCCCTTCTTCAGGTCATTCACATACAAATCTCCGCTGAGATAAATCAATCCGTGAGCAACGGCTGAGATCAGCAAGAAACTGGCAACCAAGACCCCAAACGGCAAAGTAAACAAATCTTTGACAGCCGGTTCCAAAGAACGGGTGACCGGGTTGAAGGATAAATAATACTGAATGACTTTTGGCTGGAAAGCAGCGATCTTTTGGATCACGCTGGTGGCCAAGAACAGCATGGCAATGCCTTGAAGCAAATGGAATAGACCCATAATCAAATTAAAACGTCTGAGTTTCTGATAAACGGTGTTCATTTTACACTCTCCCTTTAGTAAAGTAACTTTAGCATTTAGTTCAAGATCATACAAATCATATGCTTATAAAAGATAAAAAGTGCCCTAAGGCACTTTGATTCAATTTTCGACGTTATACAAGATACGCAGGCCTTCTTCAACCGTGGTCGTCCCGTTTTTGATGAACCCCATGACTTCATCCCGAAGCATCGGGATCTTTTTCAACTTGGCATAATTGCGCAGTTCTTCCAGTGAAGCCCCGCTGGAAATCAATTCTTCCAAAGCCCCATCGATCAAGACCGTTTCAAAGACAGCCACGCGGCCTGAATAGCCGGTGTGATTGCACTTTGGGCATCCTTCGCCCACATAGACCTGGGTCAAGTCCGTATCCAGCAGCCGCGCTTCGGTTGGGAGGATCTCGACTTGTTTCTTACAGTGGATACAGATGCGTTTGACCAAGCGCTGGGCAATGATGCAGACCAGCGAAGAGCCGACTTTAAACGGTTCGACCCCCATATCGACCAAACGGATGACCGAGGATAAGGCATCATTGGTATGGATGGTGGATAGGACCAAGTGTCCGGTGATGGCGGATCGGATCGCGATCTCAGCGGTCTCGGTATCACGGATTTCCCCGATCATGATGATGTCCGGATCCTGACGCAAAATAGAGCGCAGTCCGGCTGCGAAAGTCAGTCCGGCTTTTTGATTGACCTGAACCTGGTAATGCCTTCAAACTTGCGTTCGATCGGATCTTCGACCGTTTTGACTGCCTTGGTGGGGACGGCCAATTTGGCCAGGATCGAATATAAGGTGGTTGTTTTGCCGCTTCCGGTAGGACCGGTGACCAGGATGATCCCATGCGGTACTTTGATGGCTTTTTCGATCATGGCCAGCGTGCTGGAAGAGATGCCTAGACCGGTCAGCGAATATTCGATGTTTTGGTCGGCACCCAACAGACGCATGACGATGTTTTCTCCATAAGGCGTCGGCAAGGTCGAAACACGGATGTCGATCTTTTTGAAATCATGATTAAACTGGAAACTGCCGTCTTGAGGCAGACGTTTTTCAGCAATGTTGAGTCCGGACAGAATCTTGATGCGGGTCGAAATCAAAGAATGCTTCTCTTTGTCGAAATCGATGTGGGTCATCAGATCGCCGTCGACTCTGAAACGGACCCGGGTATAATTGGCTTCGGGTTCGATGTGGATATCAGAGGCATTGACTTTATAGGCCTCAATGATGAGGTTATTGACCATGCGTACGACAGAAGAGGTTTCAACGGTCGATTCGTTTTCGATTTCTTCCGTGTCACTGACCTGTTCATCGCCATAGTCATTCTTATCGGATCGTTTGGTGTAAAGCCGTTCAATGGCCGCATCGATTTCCATTTTGGTGGATAAGACCGTATTGATCGATAGACCGATGATCATACTGATGTCTTCAATGGCGGAGACATTGAAAGGATTACTGGTGGCCAAGGTCAAAGTCCCTTCGGTTACACGCAAGGGGCACATTTTGTATTTGAGGGCCAGGTTTTGAGGAAAGGCCCTGATGGCTTCAGGGTTGGTGTTGTTGGCCAGATTATCGACGTAGTCCATTTTTAAGCTTTTGGCCAGCACTCTTAAAACATCTTTTTCTTTGGCAAATTTATGGTCTAGGATGATGTAAAAAGTCGCCTGTCCGGTTTCTTTTTGGATGAGGTTGACTTCTTCGAGCTGAGCTTGGGTAATGATCTTGTCATTGACCAACATTTCTTCGAGGGATGCATGCTTCATGGTGGACCTCAGTGGCTGAATTCATTTCTAACCTTTATTTTACAACAAAAAACGCCTTATTGATATAAGGCGCTCTTTAAAGGGTTGCTTGAGTGACTCAATCGGTCAGTTTGATTTTTTCAATGGCGTAAATATCGAAAACAAGCTTGGCCAGACTGTCTTTTGTGTCATAGTCGCTTGCAGAAAGGATGATCGATTGTTCGGAGGCATCGATGGTTTTTAAAAGGTTTTGATAATTGACGAAACTGATCGTGACCAGATAGGTGATCTGAGTCTTGAGCAGCTGAGATTCGGTCACCGGCAAGGTCGATGAAGGCAGGGTAATGTCGTTGTACTGATCGACTAGTTCCTTGATCTTGTAGGTCAGTTGCTCTTTGTTTTGCAGGGTGGTCTGAGGAATCACGACCGTGGCAGCAGCCACTTCAAAGAAAGTGATCTTGCCTTGGTGTTGCGTCAGGATCGGAATCAGCGTGGCTTCGGTTTGAGCCGGTGTCTGGACATCAAAGAATTTCGAGAATAAGACCTCTGCTTTTCCTCTGACATCAATTTCCTGTTTGACGACGCTGTCATAGGTCGGGATCGTGGTAAGGGCGACGGTCTGGGCGAACTTCAAGTCAGCCAACTGTGTTTGCTTTAAACTTAGGGTGTTGCTCATGGGGGTCCAGACAAAGGTCCAAAAAACATAGACAACGGCAAAGAGCCCCAACCACTTCAGATACATGATTTCTTTTTTAGAGATGGTCATTGGGTTTTTCCTTTCAGAGTCAGGTTGATTTCTGCGGTATAGAAACGGCTGCCGGTTTCTAATTGATAACTTGTGTAAGTCACTTCGCTGAAGGTTTCGACCTTACCGAGCAACAAGACATATTGATGGATCAGGGAAGGATTGTCGACTGAGATCGATAAGGTAAGCGTGTTTTCCGAAAACCTCAAAGCAGTCAGACGGACTCCAGCAGGCATGGCCGTTATGACGTCTTTGATCTTAAGGTCATTGAAGCGGGGAATGCTGTCCAGTACGGTTTGGATGCTGGTCAATTCTGAGGAAAGCTCATTGAGCGCCGTGATGTTTTCTTTCATGGACGCGATCTTGGCTAAGGTCTCGATGACCGTAGGCTGATTGAGATAATTGTTGATCTTTTGGATATCGGAATTCACCATGTTGGTCTGTAAAGTGACCAGGATGATCGCAAACAAGGCCACATAACCCAAGCCAAAGGCCAAGGAATTGAAGATGGCATCCAGATTCAAGGTCGAACTGCTTCTGCTGTAGAAACTGTTATAGGCATTCAACAGATTGATGTCTTTTTTTCGTTTGTAACTTTGCGAGAAGAGGGTCCCTAAGGCATAAACATCATCATGTTCAAAGGGGCGATGTTTGGAGTCGATGAGGATCTTTGGACGGGTCAAGACTTGCGTATCCATCCCTAGGGATTCCGTGATGTGGTTCTTGAGTTCTTCGATATACGGATAAGTCCCAAACAAGAAAATGTGCTCGATTCCGGAGTTTTGGCCTAAGGACAGGGAGAACTGGACCATTTTTTCAATCGTCTCAGTGGTTGTTTCAAGACTTTCCTGTTCTGATGTTTCACTCGAAGCGGTGTCTTTGGTGGTTCTGTAGACGCTGTATTTTTCCTTTTCAAACATGTACTGACGGATCGATGAGGATCCGATATCCGCAAACAAGGTATTGGTCGTTTTACTGACGAGTTTGGTGATCTCGACATATTTCTGGATGCTGTTGAGCGACACGTCGATCTTGATGATCTGAAGCTTGATCTTATCAAAGAAGTCCACGATCTCGTTGAGGGTCGAAGCCAGGACGGCGGTCACCAGGATCTTGTGCATCTTCTTTTCGTTTTTGACGGTTTCACCGATGATCGTGTAGTCCATGAGGTAATCATTACTGAGATTGAGCGCGTGATTGAGTTCATGACGGATCATCGTATTGAGATAACGCGGGCTGGCCTTCGGCACGACCATCTCACGATAAATGACACTGGAAGTATTCAGACACAACAAAGCCTTGCTTTCTTTGGTATAGGTCTTGATGGCCTGTGTTAAAGCCAAGGCATTGTCCGGATTGGTGATGAAAGTTTTCCAGCCCTCTTCAAAATCAAATGCTTTGGCATTTTTGACCGTGAATGTTTTGACTTTGTTGCCAGCTTGAATCAAATGGATGGTGTTGTCTCTGATTTCGATGATGAGCATGGTTTTCCCTCTTTATTTTCCGATTTGGTCATACACGCCAAACATCGGCTGAATGACGGACACAACGATAACCCCGATAACTACGCCCATGACGACCAACATGATCGGTTCGACCAAGGCCACCATTTTAGACAAAGCGGTGTCGGCTTCTTCATCAAAATAATCGGCGGTACGGACCAGGATATCCCCTAAGGCTCCGGTTTCTTCTCCGACATTGACCATGGAACTCAACATGGGATCAAAAACCCCCATGTCTTCCAAAGCCACCGAGATGACTTCTCCGTGTGAGACCCGCATCACGACTTCCCCAAACAGGCTTTCAATGTAGGAATTGCCCAGGATCTGAGCCGTGGATTCGATCATCGGGATGGTTTGGATCCCGGACAGATACAACGAAGCAAAGGATCGGGCACAACGGGCAGAATAGATGGTTCTGTTCAAGGGTCCGATGACCGGCATCCTTAACAGGAATTCATCAAATTTGATGCGAAATGAAGGGACTCTCAGTAAGGCTGCGGTTCCCGTCACCAAGCCGAATAATGCCGGAATATAAATAAACCAATACCTGGTCAAGAAACCGGATATGCCCATGACAAATGAGGTCAGCGGGGGCAAGGTCCCTTTATCAAACATCTTGGTGATCGTGGGCAACACGAAGGTCATCAGCATGATGACGACGGCTGTCGCAATGACAGCCAAGATGATCGGATAAGTCGAGGCCCCTTTGATTTTGTTTTTGAGTTTCTGTTCTTTCTCGAAATGAGAAGACATCAGTAAAAGAGAACGCTCCAAAGTACCACCCATTTCTCCGGCGACGACCATGTTGATGAGGATCTCCGGGAAAGCCCCGTTTTGTTTTCTCATGGCCACCGACAAGGCATTGCCTTTTTGGATCTCCTGAGTCAGGTTCATGTATAATTTTTTGACTTTGGGATCTTTGGTGCTGTTTTGAATGATCGTAATGCCTTTGAGGATCGAAACCCCGGCTTCGATCATGGCGCTAAGCTGACGAGTAAAAATAATCAACTCCCGTGTCTTGATCTTGTTTTTGTTGGGTTTGGCAACTTGCTTGACGTCGACCAGAAAGAGACCTCTTTCCTTAAAGGAATCATAGATCTCATCGGTGTTTTCAGCCGCCAGGACATCTGTTTTACGGGAACCGGATTCGGTAATCAGGGTAACTTTATAGAATTTCATGGCTAGTTCTCCAGCAGGGGTCCTTCAATGATGTCTGTCACGGCCGGAACCTCACCCACTTCACCGGTTTGCGGAAAGTCGATACTGAAAGGGAAGGATTCTTTATTGACTTCCATGTAAGTCACCAGGGTCTGCGGATTGGAGATCGTGAAGGAATCTCCGACCAATGAACCGCTCAGGATCGCATTGGAGTCGATCGTGATCTTGGCGAAAGGCGCATAGAATAAGGCCTGCTTGATGGTGGAGTTTGCGGAGAAGTTGACTGTTTTTCCTGAGGTCACGATGTGGCCTTTAAAGTTGCTGCTTTTGACTTCGACATCGACGTATTCTGCCAATAATGAACCGTAAAACAACTGCAGGTTTGAGAAAACCAATTTCGGATAATTGGCCGTATCGGCTTTGCTGACCAAGGGGGTCTTGAGATAAAAGAGGAATTTGGTATAATCCGGATCGGCTTCGACACAACTGCCCAAAGCCTCACCGCAGACATTGAATTTGGAACCCAAGGTCATCGTGCCTTTGCCGTATTCAAAGACCAAAAGCAATCTTCCGGTCCCGATGACACGGATGTTTCCGGATACATTCATGTTTTTGACGGTCAGCATCTTTTTGGTCGCTGCGGTTCCTCGGGAACCCAGATTGATGATCAGGGTCTGTCCTTGAGCCACGTTCATATCTTCCAGATGAGAATATCCGGTCACACTGATGGTGGCTTTATTGTTGGTAAAGGTGTAAGGACTGATGAGGATCGCCGAAGTCGCAGGGATAAGTGGATAATTGATGACTGGGAAGATAAAAGGATCAGCGACTTCATAGACTCGGTTTCCGATATTGTTGGGATTGATGACAAAGCTCGTCTTTCCGGTTGGAACAAAAGCAGAGGTTTTGATTGAATCCTGTCTTTTATTGAAATCAATGGTGGTGTTATCCAACAGATTACTGGCAACCGGTCCGATGACTTGAGAAGACTGATCCCCGATGAGAATGCCTCGCTGCGTCAAGACGGCTTTACCGATAATGTAGGCTTGTCCGCCTTTTACATAGTTGAAGCCGACTTCTTTAGCCAGGGTTCTGGAAACCCCGTTGACCGTGGCTTTCACCACGACTTTATAGAATAAGTAATTGGGATAATCATCACTGCCGTTAGAAGCGACAAAGGTCAGGATCGCAGAATCGTTGTCTTGGGTCGAAGGGAATGTGAGTGAACTCGGCAGTTTATTGAATTCGGCTTCAAGTTTGATAAAGAGATCCGCTTGTTCCTGCTTTGAAGCGGCTAAGGTGTAAAACAAGGAACTGACTTCAGACATGCGTTTGTTCAAAGCCGATTCGGCAACATAATAGGCCTTTGAAAAGTTCGTCTCTTTTAACGTGGTTTCTGAGTTTTGGACCGACATGAAAACAATGGCAGAAAGCAGGATAAACATGCATAAAAAGGTCAGCATGACCGTTAAGATCGCAATGCCTTTTTTGTTTTGAAGCGGCTTTCTCATCAATAGTTTCCTTCCCTGAGGTAATAGGTCAGTTTAATGGTGTTGTTGACCCCGCGCCGATCGTTGGTGGTGGTGAGTGTCAGAGTCAGTTTATTAAGGACAATCTCATAAGTCACGGTGGCGATGTTATTTCCGATTTGGGTATTGTTGCGGGTATAGATGTGCGTCGTGGTATTCAGACAATAGGTTTTATTGCCTGATGCGATGGTCAAGACCAGACAATTGCTGGTTATGGCAGCCCCCGAGGCCTTGCGCGTATCCGCTTCTAAGTCAGCGGAGATCTCTGAAATGCTGGCTTGATTGAACAATTGAGATTTCTCGCTGGAAAAGTAGGATACCGCTGAGACGAAAATCGACACCAGGATCGATCCTAAAATCGCAAAAACAGCCATGGCGACAATCAGTTCAATCAGGGTAAACCCTGATTGTCTGCGGCGATGATCAAGGATTGAAGCCGGTCGCATAGAGGGTCTCATAGAGGGTGATGTGGTTTGACGTGGAAACATCGCTGACTTTGATGATCAAAGTGACAAAGTCTTCACTGGTGATCGTTGTATCCTGAGTAAAGGTAATGGTGGTTGAGAAAGGGCTGAGCGTCTTGGTACAGGTCACGGTCGCACTGGGGGCGTTATAAAGCACCTCTAAGGTGATCGCATCGATCGTCCAGGAAAAGCCGCTGCAGGTAAAAGACTCGGTCGTCGAGAGCTGATACAGGGTATCGGCATACGACAAATTCTGGGATTGGGCATAGATCCATTCCAAACGGGTTTGGGCCAATTGGCGTCCCTCGGTATAAGCACGGGTCGTCAGATCCATTTTACGGGTGGTTAAAAACACGGGAAATACAGCACCTACCATCAAGGTAAATAGAAATAAGGCAATCAATACTTCCAAAAATGTCATGCCTGCGTTGTCTTTCACGATTACCGTTTCCTGGTATTATTATACCACTGTAAGAAAACAGGTAAATCATCCATTCATCTTCCTACAACGAAATAAACACAAACAAACCATAAAGAACCTAAAAAAAGCCTTTTGGGCTTCAATAAAACATCATTGTGTGGAGTTGGCTTGGACAAAGACGTCGATGACAGAGACGGTATAGTCGCGTTGGGCCTGGGCAGAAATGGTTGCGGTCCCGTCTCCCTTTTGAAGACCGTAGTCTCCAAACTGCGCATGATTGCCGCCTTGAATCGTAATCGAGTCAAAGCCTTCCAGTTTGGACTGATCCAAGACGGTATCGTTTGATCCTTTCAGGATCAAATAAGGACGATCTGTTTTGCTTAAGGGATAGGCTGCCAGCAGGATGATCCCCGCATAGACATCCTTTCGCTTTTCAAAATGGGAATACGCCATGGCACCGCCTAAGGAGTGTCCGGCAATGAACCAGGTCTTGATTTGAGGATTCAACTTTCGTACGCGATCGGCCGCATCGATGTCAAACACCGCCAGATGAAACGGCATATCGACCAGAAAGACAGACAGACCGGTTTGATTGAGCTGCAGAGCCAGCGGGGCATACGCCGCAGTCTCCACTTTACCGCCCGGATAAAATATGATCCCGATGGTGGAAGCCTCACTTAAAAAGGCATGAACCGTTTTGCTTTGATCGATCGCATGCAGTTCAGCCGCAATGGCCGTATTTTTTGCTTTGGAATAATCCATGATATAACCGGCGAAACCGCCCACAGCGAGAATCAAGACAACCAAGAACCCGATTCCGATGCGTTTTAACCATTTTTTCATAAGGACCTCATCACTTTGTTTGTTGATTTGATTTTATCTTGTTTGACAGAATAGTCATCCCGTATGACTGACATGTCACGGAATTTTATGAAAGGGTTTGGGCCGATGGATGATTTGAGCGCGATAAATGCCCTGATGTCCGGAAAACAAGGTGCTCAGAATGGACGCCAGGACGTAGAAAGGAACGGCTTGTATTCCAAAGAGCTCGATGCCCAATACGATGGTCGTCAGGGGCGTATTGGCTGCGGATCCAAAGACAGCGATGAAACCCAAGGCAGCCAATAATGAAGGAACGACCCCGCTGATCTGACCAATGAGGCCTCCCAATGATGCCCCGATCCCAAACAAAGGGGTGACTTCTCCGCCTTGGTATCCAGCCCCCAGCGTCATGACCGTCAGCAGAAACTTTAAAAACGGATCCCAGATCTGAACTTTTCCGTCAAAACCGGCTTGGATCAGCCAAGTACTCAAGCCCGCAAAACGTTGCGCATCCAAGGCAAACATGACGGCAATGACGGCCGTTCCGCCCAGAAACGCTTTGAGCCAGATCGGCGCCTTCTGCTTGGCAATGACCTTTTTAAAGGTATGGATACACTGGGCAAACGCACTGCCGGTCAAACCAAACACGATGGAAGCCAGGATCACGATCAAAATGACCCAAGGAGAAAACAAGGGAACTTGGGCGATGAGATAGGTCGTATGGGTAATGCCCAGGACATGGGTCACAGTACTGGCCGAGTAAGCGGCAATCAGACAGGGAAACAACGCTTCCAGGCTTAATTTTCCGATGAAAGCAACTTCCAGTCCAAAGATCGCCCCGGATAAAGGCGTTCCAAACACGGAGGCAAAACCGGCACTGATGCCGGCCATCACCAACAGCCGTTTTTCAGAATGATCCAGATGAAAGTGATCAGCCAGGGTATTGGATAAGGTCCCGCCGATTTGAACGCCTGTTCCTTCGCGTCCGGCTGAACCGCCAAACAAGTGGGTACTGATGGTGAAGATGAAGGTCAGGATCGCCATTCGAAAGGGAACGGTCGTAGGGCTGTGGACACTGTCGATGATCAGGTTGTTGCCCTTTTGAGAACCTTTGCCCCAATGGGTATAGGTCATGATGGTCAAAACACCGATCAAAGGCAAAAACAGCAGTAAAATCGGATAACGGGTCCTAAGCTCTCCTGCCAGGGTTAACGCATTCAGAAAAACCGTCGAAATAAGGCCCATCAAAAGACCGACCCCTAAAGCCATGGCCATTAAACGAATCTGTTTTAGAGGTGAAGACAAGGTCATGCGACATCCTTTCCGGTCTGAACCAGTTCATTGTATGCCAAGCGCCCAAACCCGTCAATCCATCATTCAGAATCAACTGGTTTAGAATCTAATATCAAGGTGTCTTGAAAGTGTATAATAATTAAGTTAGCATAGGCATCCCTTAGACTGCTTGGTTTATAAGAAAGATGGATGCGCTGGATGAGAGGCACCGGATAGGGAGGGATAGTATGGCACTTACGAAACACAGGATATTTACCTTGATTTGGATCGGCAGCCTGACGTTCTTGGGCGGAGCCACCAACATCTCTGCGATCATTCTGTTTGAAACGACGATCACCCATCATACCGGAAATATCAGTAAAGCGGCCATCGCCTTGGCCAGCGGAAACTTCAGCTTGTTTACGCTTTTGTTTTCTTATCTGGCCCTCTTCAGTCTGGGTTCGGTTTTAGCCGGATTCCTGTTTTATAAACGATTGAAGCATTTACATCTTCTGTATACGCTTTTGCCGATCACCTTAGGCACCATGCTTTGGGTCTCCATGCGCTTTGTTGCTTCAGAAGCCGTTTTGCTCTTAGTCATCTCCTTGGGGATGGGTCTTCAAAACGGGACCTATTTCAAAGTCAGAGGCATCATGGTTCGTACGACCCATATGACCGGTTATTTGACCGATGCGGCCTTTAGTCTGGGTGCCGTACTTAAAGGGAACCGTCATGAATCCTGGAAAGTGCTTTGGTATTTTTCTTCGATCCTGGTCTTTTTCATCGGCGGGATCGTAGCGACCTGGGTCGTCATTGCCAGCGGTAAAATGGTGTTGGATTTTATTGCCGCTGCCTATGTTGCTTTGGGACTCTTTGTTTTTCTCTTTAATCCTCAACTCGATCACAACTGGTTTACCCGTTAACACGTGAAAGGCACACCATGAAACTCGCAACCTCAATTCAATTCAACGGCAACGCAGAAGCCGCTTATCATCGATATACAGAACTCTTTTCTGCGACACCGATCTTACTGTGGCGCATTGATGAAACCAATTGTCCCAGTGAAGCCATGATGGGCAAAGTCATGCATGCCGAGCTGCAGATCGGAGACTTCTTTCTGTATCTGTCAGATCTGGATAAACCTTTTGATCCGTCCGTTCAAAACCTGCATCTGAATTTTGAAGCCGATTCCTTGATTCAGGCCCACACTGTTTTTGAAGGACTCAGCCGTAATGGTCAAGTCAAACGGCCAATGAGTGAAACCAATTGGGGTGCTCAAATGGGGTACGTGATCGATGAATTCGGAGTCGAATGGGATGTGGTATACAGTGAAACTCAAGATCAATGATGAGTAACGTGGTATAAATGATTGGGTCGCATCGATTGACTTGGCATCTGAATTATCATAAATTGGTGTCAATGAAACGTAGGGTAGGGGTATGAAAAAACTGAGTCTTGAAATCTTGGAAGAACTGAAGTCGGTTTTGTCCGGTAAATCGCTGGATGCGATCGTTCCTCCGTTGGTTTATGTGGTGGTCAATGGTCAATTTGGCTTGATGGCCGCAGTCCTGTCGGCCGGGCTATGTGCCTTGGCTTTCGGCTTGTTTCGCTTAAGCCAGAAACAAAACTGGGTTTATGCCTTTGGCGGTTTTTCGGGCATCGTTGTGGCCGGGACGCTTGCGCTGATCGCCAACAACGCCACCAACTATTTTCTGCCCGGGATCCTCAGTAATGTCGTGATCCTGATCGTGGCCTTGGGGACCTTGGTGATCGATAAACCGATGGCGGCTTATGTCAGTCATCTGACCCGAGGCTGGACCCTAGAGTGGTTTTGGCTGAAAGAAATCAAACCGGCCTATCGTGAAGTGACCTGGATGTGGAGTGCTTTCTTTGTGATGAGGACCCTGATCCAAATCACCCTATATACTCAACACGATGTCTCTACGCTGGGCTGGGCCAATACTTTGATGGGCTTGCCGGTCACGATCGTCATCTTGGTCCTGAGCTATGTTTATGGGATCTGGCGTTTAAAACAGCTCAAAGGACCCGGCATCGATGAATATGTGAAAAAGGCTTTGCCGCCGTATCGCGGTCAAACTCGAGGATTTTAAGCAAAAGAAGCCGTTTGGCTTCTTTTTTATTGGATTGAGCGATAAAGGAGGTCGGATTCGTCCTGAGTGAGGACTCTGTACTGACCTTTAGGCAGATCACCCAGAAGAATATGCATGATCCTGACCCGTTTGAGATAGATGACCCGATAACCCAAGGTAGCGACCATCCGTCGTATTTGACGGTTCAGGCCTTGATTGAGGGTGATGTAGAAGGATTGTTCATTGATGACTTTGACTCGGCACGGCAAGGTCAGGGTGTTTTCTTCCTTGACCGGATTATAGATTTCTACGCCTTCTTCCATCAGTTCCTTGAAGTCGCCCATCAAAGGCATATTGACTTTGACGTAGTATTCTTTCTCATGGTCATTTTCTGCCCTTAGGATCTTGTTGACGATGTCGCCGTCGGAGGTCAGCAGGATCAAGCCTTCGGAATCTTTATCCAAGCGGCCGATCGGAAAGATGCGGATGGGATAGTGGATCGCGTCGGTGATGTTGCCTAAGATGGCGGTGTCGGTGGTACAGGTGATGCCTTTGGGTTTGTGATAAGCCAGGATCACGGAAGGGGCTTTCTCGCCTAAGGGTTTTCCGTCAAGCGTCACAGTATCGCCTTCAGAAACCTGCATGCCTAAAGATGCGGTCACACCGTTGAGGGTGACCCTGTTTTCTGTGATGTAGCGGTCTGCCTGACGCCTGGAACAGAGTCCTGTTCGGGCAATGTATACGTTGAGTCGTTCCATAAGTGACAAAATCATACCATAAAAAAGACGGATCCGTTTGAATCCGTCTTTGGTTTTATGCGAGTTCTTCTTCGCCTTCTTCGAACTGGCTGTTATACAGGTTGGCATAGAAGCCGCCCTTGGCCAAGAGTTCGTCGTGGGTTCCCGATTCGACGATGTCGCCCAGGTTCATGACCAGGATGAGATCGGCGTTGCGGATGGTGGATAAGCGGTGAGCGATGATGAAGCTGGTACGGCCTTCCATCAGGACGTCCATGGCTTTCTGGATCAGGATCTCGGTACGGGTATCGACGGATGAGGTCGCTTCGTCTAAGATCAGGACTTTCGGGTTGGCCAGGATGGCTCGTGCGATGGTCATCAGCTGTTTTTGACCGGCTGAGATGTTGGAGGATTCTTCATTCAAAATCATATCGTAGCCTTCAGGCAAGGTCTGAACGAAGTGATCGACCTGAGCCATTTTAGCGGCCTTATAGACTTCTTCATCGGTCGCATCCAAACGTCCGTAACGGATGTTTTCGCGGATGGTGTCGTTGTAGAGCCAGGTATCCTGAAGGACCATGCCGAAGAGTTTTCTCAGATCGTTACGCTTGAACTGACGGATGTCGAGGTAATCGACCAGGATGGCCCCGTCGGTGACGTCATAGAAACGCATGAGCAGCTTGACCATGGTGGTCTTGCCGGCGCCGGTAGGACCGACGATGGCGATCTTCTGCCCGGCTTTGACCGTGGCTTTGAAGTCGTTGATGACGATTTTTTCCGGATTGTATCCGAATTTGACGTGGGCGAAAGCGACATCGCCTTGGATGGTGTCGATCGGTAAAGCATCCTCAGGATCCGGTTCTTCTTCCGGCTGTTCAAGCAGGGCGAAGATCTTTTCACTGGCTGCCAAAGTCGACTGAAGCGCATTGGATTGGGAAGCGATCTGGGCGATCGGCTGAGTAAAGGATCTCATATACTGAATGAAAGACTGGATCGACCCGATCGACAGGGTGCCTTGGGCTGCGAAATACCCGCCCATGATGGCAATGACGACATAGCCGATGTTGCCGATGAAACCCATCAAAGGTTGCATCATCCCGGAAAAGAATTGGCTCTTCCAGGCTGAGTTATACAGTTCATCGTTGTATTGCGAGAAATTCGCAACGGCTTGGGCCTCTCCGTTGAAGGATTTGACGATGACGTGGTTGGAATACATTTCTTCGACCTGGCCATTGACCATGCCTAAGTATTTCTGCTGATCTTTGAAGAAACGCTGAGAGAATTTCATAATCATTGCGATCAATACCGCAGACAGCGGCAAGACCATGATGGCCGCCAAAGACATCTGCCAGTTGATGGAAAACATCATGATCATGATCCCGATGATCGAGGTCACGGAGGTGATCAGCTGGGTGATGCCTTGAGACAAGCTCATGTTGAGGGCATCGACGTCATTGGTGATGTGCGAGAGCACTTCACCGTAACTGTGTCTGTCAAAGTATTTAAAGGGCAGGCGTTCGACTTTGGAATTGATTTCCTTACGCAGGTTATAAGTCACGTTGTTGGAAATCTTGGTCATGATGAAGCCTTGAATATAACTGAAGAAGGCACTGATCACATACAGGGTGATCAAGGTCGTAATGATCTTTCCGATCTTGGCGAAATCGATCGTGCCGGAATTGGTGATCTTACTCATCATACCGGTAACCAAGATGGTGGTGGCTTCCCCTAAGATCTTAGGGCCAACGACCGTAAAGACCGTTGAAGCAACCGCAAACAGTAAGACAAAGATCAAACCGAGGGTATAGGGACTGAGATATTTGATCAGTTTTTTCAGGGTCGCTTTGGCATCTTTTGCCTTTTCGACACTACCGCCCATCCCGCCCATCGGACCGCCCATCGGGCCGCCTTGACGGCGTACAGGCTGTTCTATTTTTTTATTTTGACTCATATGCCAGTTCCTCCTGTGACAATTGGGAAGAAGCAATTTCATAATACGTAGGGCAGCTCATCAACAACTCGTGATGCGTGCCTGTACCGACGACCTTGCCTTCTTCCAAGACGATGATCTGATCGGCATTCATGATGGTAGAAACACGTTGGGCCACGATCAACAGGGTCGTATCTCTGAGTTCTTTATGAAGGGCTTCTCTTAAACGCTGATCGGTTTTAAAGTCCAAAGCCGAGAAACTGTCATCGAAGATGACGATGGGGGAGTTCTTGACCAAGGCTCTGGCAATCGACAAACGCTGTTTCTGCCCGCCGGACACATTGGCGCCGGCCTGAGCGATGTTGGTTTCGAAACCTTCTTCTTTTTGCGTGATGAAGTCGGTGGCTTGAGCAATGTCAGAGGCCTTCTTGACTTCTTCATCGGTGGCACTTTGTCTGCCGTAACGTAAGTTGAAGTTGACGCTGCCGGAAAGCAACATGCCTTTTTGCGGGACATAACTGATGGTTTCGTGGAGGTCGTGTTGAGACACTTCGCGAATATCGACCCCGTTGACTTTGATGGATCCTGCAGTAACATCATAGAAGCGCGGGATCAGGTTGATCAGGGTGCTTTTGCCTGAGCCGGTGGAACCGATAAAGGCTGTGGTTTGACCGCGCTGAGCGATAAAACTGACATCGTGAAGCACGTCTTCATTGGCCTTGCCGTAACGGAAAGACACATGATCGAATTCAACAACGCCGGTCTTGTTTGGATCAAAGGATTTCGGGGCTGCCGGATCAACGATCTTGTTTTCAACAGCCAAGACATCGGCGATACGATTGGCGGAAACTTCTGCTCTGGGCAAGATGATGAAGACCATTGAGATCATGAGGAAACTCATGATGACTTGCATGGCATATTGCATGAAGGCCATCATTTGTCCGATCTGCAGGTTGGAGGCATCGATCTGCTTGGCACCGAACCAAACGATCATGATGACGGTCAGATTCATGATCAGCATCATGAAAGGCATCAGCACGATCATGACCCGATTGACAAACAACAGGGTATCAGCCAAATTCTTGTTGGCTTTATCGAAACGCTTGGCTTCGAATTTCTGGTTACCGAAAGCACGGACGACCATCAGACCGCTGAGTCCTTCACGGGCGACCAGATTGAGCTGATCGACCAGTTTCTGGGTCATTTTGAATTTAGGGACGGCGACTGAGAAGATGATCCCGATCATTCCGATCAGCAAGGTGACGGCCAAACCGATGATCCAGACCATGGAGACATTGGTCTTGAGGATCATGTAGATCCCGCCGATGGCCAAGATCGGCGCATAGAACAGGATTCGGATCCCCATCGTAATGAGCATCTGAACCTGAGTGACGTCGTTGGTCGTACGGGTAATCAGGGATGAAGAAGCAAAGTGGTCGAATTCTTCATTGGAGAAGGTTTCAACTTTATTGAAGATGTCTTTTCGCAGATTGCGGGACAAAGCAGCCCCGATCTTGGAGGAAAGGTAGACGACCATGATCATGGCGATGGCACCCATGAAGGTGATCAGCAGCATGATGGTCCCGGTCGAGAGGATATAGTTCATCTGCTTGGCTTCCATATCGACACCCAATTCGGTGTAGAACGCTTTGGCGATGACGACTCCGGTCTGTTTCTTCAGCGTTTCGCTGACAGCACCGGCAGTGCTTTGAGCAGTGCTCAATACCGCAGATGGCAGTTTCTTCAGCACCGGTGTGAATTGATACAGTTTGGACACATCGATGTTGGACATGGAAAGCGATCCGCTTCCTGATCCGCTGCCCATCGATTTGGCCACGGTGATCATGGTCCAGACCGATTGTCCAAACACAGAATCCAGTTGTGAACGCTGGTCTTTGGTGATCGTGTCTTTCAGGACATAAATCGGGTTATTTTCAGCGAAAGGGTATTGCTTGATCTGGGCCGCCGTAGGGGTTTCAACCAAGGTATAGGCACTGGCCAGACTTGTCTTTTGTGCATCAGTGGCCAAGGTGCTGATGAAATCATAGCCGTTGACACTGAGGGCCTGCGGGGAGGCGTGGACGATCCCATTTTGCTGAATGCCGATCGTGACGATGTCGGACATGTAATTGGGCAGGTTCAGATCGGATGATGCCTGAACAAACAAGAGCCCAATCGACAGCAAAATCATAATGATAAACGGTTTTAGGTATTTTCTTAATCGAAACATGTTTTTTCCTCTATTTCTTTTCTGGGTTGATTTCCATCGAATTCAACGTATACACAAGCATTTTATCAATCAGTCTCATCAGATTCGCCGTGTCTTCTTCACCCAGATAGTCAAAGAGTCCATCCAGATACTGGGACGTTTGCATAAAGGCAAACTTCAAAGCTTTGATCCCGTCTTCGGTCAGTTTGACCAAAGTGATCCGTCGATCGTGTTCATCATAGACACGCTCAACCAAACCTAATTTGGCCATGGCATCGATCATCTGCGTCGCTGCGGCGTTGCTGACTTCCAGTTTTTGACTGATCTGGGAAATCATGACGGCTTCGCCCTGACTGATCGAATGAATCGCCACCAAAAGCCAGGCTTCACACTTCTGTTTGTTTTTCCGGTTACGGCGCATGATGCGTTGAAGCTGCATGTACTTCTCCATGAAATCGTGATATCGTTCTTGTTTTTGTGCTTCCATAGGCCCTCCTTTCATTAGTTAAGTCGGTTAATGTTTAAGACACTTAATTAATATAATCCTCTTTAATCATAATGTAAAGCAAAATGGTTAAAATTAAATGAAACATGCATTGGAAGGGCATATGGATGGGAAAAGTAAGCCATTCTCTCTACAATAAAGTCAGAAAGAGGCACCCATGACCCTATTTACTCAAGTTTCTGTTCCAAAAAGCACCAATCCTGACACACGCTATCCTGTGATTTACTTGCTTCACGGGATGGGCAGTGATGAAAAAGACATATTCAGTTTGTTTGAACCGCTCAAAGACCGCTTTATCCTGATTGCGATCAGGGGACCGATCCAGCGGGGTAACGGCTATACCTACTATAATCTGTTGCGTATCGGTTACCCGGACATCGAGTCCTTTGAATCCATTATGAGCGCCCTTAAGCAAGAGACCCTGCTTGCCCAAAGCACCTATCCGATCGATTCGGATCGTCAATTCTTCGCCGGATTCAGTCAAGGAGCCATCCTCTCAATGAGCATGGCGATACGCCATGGTTCAGCCTTCAAAGGCATCGCTGCACTGCATGGGTATGTGCCTCAGCACGTGTCTGCCGAAAAGGTCGCGGATCTGGAGAACGTCCATGTCTTGATCACTCAAGGTGAGCGCGATGAGATGTTTTCACCGGCCATCGGAAAAGCCAATGAAGCTTTCTTCAAAGACCGTTCTCCGCTGGTCAGTTTTCGATCCTATCCGCACGGTCACTGGGTCTCTGAACCCGAGAAAGCCGACGTTTTGGCCTGGTTTGACGCTTTCGCCTCAATCCTCACATCCTGAAAACACAATGATGGGTATAATAGAAGTATAAAAGTGACAAGGAGCCCCCGATGACATTGACCATTCAAGCCTTAAAACCCGAGCATGCGAAAGCCTACGTGGACTATCTTGAACAGATGGATTTTCATCATGCACCGGATTGGTCCGGCTGTTTCTGCCGGTTTTATCATAAGGATTGCTCCAGTGAGGATTGGCAAAAACGAAGTGCTTCCCAAAACAAGGACGAAGCCCTTCAGGCCATACAAGCGGGAACCATGAAAGGGTTTCTGGCCTTTGACGATGATCGCATCGTCGGATGGCTCAATGCCAATGCGATCCAAGCTTATCCCAGGCTGGAATCGATCGCACGACCGTATTGCCGTTCTGAAAAGACGGGCACCGTCGTTTGCTTTGTGATCCACCCGCAGTTTCGCCATCAAGGCATTGCCACAAAATTGCTGAGCGCCGCCGTCGAGTCTTTCGAAAAAGAAGGCATGGATGTGTTGGCTTTTCCTTTTGAATCCGAAGGTGACCCTCAAAAAGCATATCGCGGATTTATCCCGATGTATCTTAACTTGGGCTTTAAAGTATTGGAATCCAGAGAAGGCATGGCTTTATTGAGAAAGGATGTGAATGCATGATCAATCGATTGGAAATGATACTCTATAAGCTGTTGTTTTGGGGCGTTGTTCCGCTGTCTTTGTTTCTGATCGGATGGTGGTCCAGTATTCCGCTTCAAGACAATCAGGAAATCTTCTCGATTGCTTTTGGAGGCATGGGATTGGGGATCCTGATCGATGCGTTGTTTTTGAAATCGAACCTGAAATCCCTTGAAACCTTACAAACCCCAATCTTAATGGGCGTTTACGTCTTTTATTCGATCATGTTTTTGGGTTTCTTTATGGGAGTACCGGTCTTCAATGTCCTTTTGGGACTCTTGGCCGGGCGCTTTATGGCTCGAGTCGGACTCTTTAGGCAGCTATCCGGTCCCAAGATGAACAACCTGATCCATACCACGGCCATGTTTACCTCGGTCGTTTTGATCGGAGTCTGCGTCATTTCAGGAATCATTGCCCTGATCGATCCGTTGGATACAGCCATCAATCTTCAAGGCATGCTGGGCTTGGGCTTTGAAGTCACCGAACTGATGATCTACGGCTTGGTTACTTTTGGTGGTCTGGGACTGATCGTCAGTCAATATTTTTTGACTTTGGTCTTTGCTCATTACGAACTGAAACACGTGGCTTTTGATCCTCAGGATCCTTTCTACAGACCTGTCAATTAGAATCAACCCGAAAGAAGAGACAGTATGACCTCACATCGATTCTTAAGTCACCGCATCACGCCATCCTGTTTGTTTAGGGATGGTTTTCGTTGTAGAAAGGCAGGACGTTAAGATGGATAAGACCAATGCCTTAAGAACACTGGATAAAGCCAAGATCGCCTATCAGCTCCATCATTATGACAGTAACGGACTGGCCAAGGATGCCTTGGAAGTCTCTGCTTTGATCCATCAGCCCCTTGAAAAAGTCTACAAGACTCTGGTTACGATCGGGGCATCCAAAACACGGTATGTTTTGGTCATCAATGGGGCCGATGAACTCGATCTTAAGAAAACGGCCCAGGTTTTGGGTGAAAAAAACCTGGCGTTGATCCCGGTAGCCTCATTACTGGGTGAAACCGGCTATTTCAGGGGCGGATGCAGTCCGATTGGCATGAAGAAGGCCTTTATCACGTATTTTGACGACAAAGTCAGATCACTGGATACGGTGATCGTCTCAGCCGGACGCATCGGCTTACAAATGGAAATCCAAGTCTCACCGCTGCTGGAGATCGTCAACGCCAAAGTGGCTGATCTGACTCAATCCAAAGCTTAACGCCGACAAAGCACTTTGTGCCTGTGTTATACTTTTAATGAAAAAAAACAGTCAAAATCTGACTGAAAGGAAAAAAATGTTAGGACAACTCAACACACTGACGGGTAACCCGATCACCAATCCGCTCGCAAAAGACGCCATGATCAAAGTCTTGGTCGGTCCAAACGAGGGCTGGCAAGATCATGTCATGCGCGTCATCGAATTACAGAAGGATGGCTATACACCCAAACATGCTCACGACTGGCCCCACATCAATCTCGTCTTGGAAGGCACAGGCATCCTGTATCTCAACGGCGTAGAAAACCAGGTTCAAGCGGGCGCGTATGCGTTTATACCCGGCGGTGAACTCCATCAGTTCAAAAATGCTGGAGAGACCCCATTCAAATTTGTCTGTATCGTTCCCAAAGAAGGTCATCAATAAAAAAACATCAGCCTTGGCTGATGTTTTTATTGGTGTATACGAGAGTTTAGGGAATCTTAACCTCTTTGTTTGGGACGATGAGAAAAAAGCGGCAGGCTGGAATAAAACCGGAGTGAAATCAGGCTCAGCATCATGACAAGCAGGGCCGACAAGATCAAATTCAAACTGCCTTGGCCGTTACTGAGGGCGGAAAGATCCATCTGATAGTACCCGATGGTGATCAGATCACCCAAGACAGTGATCAGAAGCGAGGTGGCGATGACGATGATCGGGCTGTCTTCTTTATCAAACAGCAGGATAAAAAGCTGGGTCAATACAAAGCTGAAAGCCGGTATGATGATGTCTAGGACAGCGACGCCATTGATCAGGATAGAGTCTTGCTCGGCCTTCATTCCGATGCCCAAGACAGGAATGGAAATCGCGATGATAATCAGACAATAAAGCGCTTTTTTCATAAATTCTCCTGTTATTAGTATACCGAGTGTTTTTTACCCTTTAGTGTGATTTTGATGAAAGTTGGTTTTATGGAACTAGGGTGTTGACCCTCATAAAAAGCACACCAGGACGGTGTGCTTTATAAGGTAAGCTTGAAATACAAGACATCTTTGAGCGGATTATCGTAATAGGGCGGTATTTCTTCAAACCCCATTCTGCGATACATGGTGATGGCACTCTCAAGACTTCTTAAAGTGTCCAAAACCATGTCATGATAACCGATGTCCCTGGCATCTTGAATGATCTTTTCAGCCAGGATCTGACCCAAACGCAAACCGCGAAACTGCTCACGGACAAAGAGCCGTTTCATTTCACAGCGGGTTTCATCATAGCGTCTTAACGCGATGCATCCGGCCAGTTTGTCTTCCAGATAAATCACATACAGTCTGCCATCCGGTAAGGCATACTTGCCCGGTAAGGTAGCCAGCTCCTCATCATAATTCTGAAAGCACAAATCGACCCCAAGGTGCTTATGATACTCCTTGAACAAGGTCTCAACTTCATCGAGACGGTCATAACCAGCTTTGATTTCATACCCCATAAAGTGCTCCTTCGGATCTGATTCCTGTGTGTAATCCCATTATACTCCAAACCTGAAATGACAGAAATGCGGACATAAAAAAAACGCCAAAACGGCGTTGGGAATCATACGGCTTCGGCCGCCTGAATCAAGAGGTCCTCGATGCGTTGCGCAAAGCGCACCAGATTTTGATCTTCAAGGATCTGAATCAGAACCGAGGGTCTGGCCATTTTGATCAACGTCAGTCCGTTGAGTTCTTCGACGATCATCTTACAGGGCAAGAAGTAAACGGACATGGGATTCAGCGAGAGGGCTTGTGAAGCTTCATAAGGATTGCAGATGTCTAAAATCGTCAGCTTACCCTCATAAGCGATGCCTTTGTCTTTGAATTTGTCGGATAGCGATATCGAAGCCAAGACGCCAAACTTACGATCGGCCAATTCTTTTTTCAAAACGTCCAGGGTTTCTTCGTAGGATTTGTCAATGAGTCTGACATAGTCAAGGGTCATGATGTTACTCTTTTCTGGGGTAAGTTCATCATAAGAAATTTAGGATAAAAGGTCTTGGGATATGCTCTAAAAACGAAAATTTAACTTGTGAATACTAAAACTAAACAGCCCAATTGTCTCGTGTTATAATGGGTTTACAAGCCATAAATCAGACCATCGAGGTGACCTATGAATTTAGAAAAAAGCGAATATCAGATCATCGTCGAATTCTCTCCGAATATGATTTGGAGAGCCGGAACCGACGGATTATGCAATTACTTCAACACGACCTGGCTGAAATTTACAGGTAGAACGATGGGCGAAGAGATCGGTAACGGTTGGGCTACAGGCGTTCATCCTGATGATTTTGACCGTTGTCTGAAAATCTATCTGGATAATTTCGCCCAGAAGACACCTTTTGAGATGGAATACCGCTTAAAGCGATATGACGGACTGTACCGCTGGATCAATGATCGCGGAGCACCGGTCATCTTGTCTGATGGATCCTTTGCCGGATTCATTGGAAGCTGTGTCGATGTGACCGATAAGATCGAAGGACAGATGATGCGGGACCTTGCCCAGCGTGACGGCTTGACCAATGTCTATAACCGCCAGCATTTCGAACGCTTGGGAAACGCGGAGTTTATCCGATCCAAACGCTTCAATACGGCCTTGACCCTGGTGATGATCGACATCGATGATTTTAAAAACATCAATGATACCTATGGACACATCGCCGGCGATGCCGTACTGAAACAAGTTGCCAAGTCGATTTCCGACAACATCCGCGAACTCGATGTCTTTGCCCGTTTCGGCGGGGATGAATTTGTCTTGCTGATGCCCAATACCACCATGACGGATGCTCAAATCCTGATCGATCGTCTGGATAAGTCACTCAAAGCTTTGAGCGTGAATTTCGAAAACGACCGTATCTCAGTGTCCGCAAGCTTTGGGATCACCCAACTGGATCAGGAAGAGAAATTTGAAAAAGTACTGGTAGCGGCTGATAAACGGCTTT
Source organism: Erysipelotrichaceae bacterium (assembly GCA_963678045.2). Classification (GTDB taxonomy): domain Bacteria; phylum Bacillota_I; class Bacilli_A; order Erysipelotrichales; family Erysipelotrichaceae; genus UBA2212. Next base: position 838,448 of record CAXXCK010000004.1, read on the forward strand.
ACGAAAAGAAAAGAACTCGGTTATCCTTGCTTCGAAATACCCAAGAAATCTAAAAAGCCCATCGGGCTTTTTTATTTGAGTGAGCTTATTTTAAGGCTGAAACCGTAAACATAAGACCGGTTCGCTTTCAGTTTATAGAGATCGGGTCCCATATAGAAGCCCGGTAAATCCCCAGCAACGCCTTTTTGTCCATAATCGAGATTGACCGTGGTCATGGTCCAGGGCGGAAGTTCATGGCTGTGTTTGGCTGTTTTCAGTTGACTCTGCGTGTAGGGCCAGACGCTGGTCTCCAGTAAGCTGGGCGAGGTCGCCTCAAAACGGAGCCGGTTTTGATCATCACTGAGTTCCAGGAAGCGCACTTCGGTATGATTGCCGTTTTCCTGAGGCCGCATGTAGTTGTGGTTGAAGTCTTCCAGATTGCCTTGGTGAAGTCCCAGTTTTGATCCGTGTTTACGGTCGCAATAATTCTCCTGGGGTCCTTTGCCGTAGAAACTGAGCGAAGCATACGTCGGATCCAAACCCAGGGTCATCCCGAAGCGGATCATGTCTTTATGCGGGATCAGTGAGGCTTCGATGTGCATCATGCCTTGCGGCGTCAAGGTAATGATCGTTTTCAAGTGTCGGGTACCTGGCATATTAAAGTGTACGGTGATCGTGGCTTCAGACTTAGTGATGTGTGTCTTGATCGACTGGACCCTTAATTTGTGCTGAGCTTTTTCCCATTTTCTGATCGGATTGACATATTTCATCGCACAGACAAACAATTCGATCCCGCAATCATTGTCCAAGTCAGCCCGGCTGAAATTAAAGGTAAGCGGGGAACGCAGGAGATTGCCAAAGCCGGCATCCACGCGCTCAATGGCCCCGGTTTGCGGGTCAAGGGAGACTGTGAGCGCAGGTGAATAGAAAGTAATCTTGCCTTTTTCTTTGGCCACTCTGAATGCGGCACCCAAATCGTTTGGCAGATCAGGGCTCAGTGCTGGCCGCAGGATGAATTGTCCAAAGCAGATTTCATGGCCCAGTTTGGCCCACGGACGATCCGTCTTTTCTACCGCGTCGATCTCCAGGATGAGTTCAGTGTTATCGTTAGGAAGGGTCAGATCCGGTACTAAGATCCGTCGACCTTGTCCGGCTGGGATCGGGTCAACATGTAATACAGCTTGATCGATCATGATTCCGTTTGAAAGCAGTTTGGCAATGAAAAGAACATAGTCCGTATCAATGAATACATTTTTGTTTTTGATCAGGACAGTATGATCGATGGGGTTATAGTCACTGATGGACAGATTCGCATAGACCTGCTTGACCTCCGTGATGGCAGGATGAAGCGAACGGTCGGCTGCGATCAAGCCGTTGGCGCAAAAGAAGGCATCGGTCTTGTCTTCACCGAAATCGCCGCCGTACAGCCATTTGACTTTGCCTTCCGGATCGGTCTTTTTGATCGAGAGATCCACAAAATCCCAAATGAATCCGCCGATCCAGTTGTCATATTTCTCAAAATTGTCGACATGTTCCTGAAAATTGCCCAGAGAGTTTTCCATACAGTGGGCATATTCACAGTTCATGATGGGCAGATCCTGGTAGGCTTCTTTCTTAACGGGTTTACGGGTCAGAAAAAGCTGGGTTGCTTTTTCCAAAAGACCTCGGGCTTGGATGTCTTGTTTTTCACCGAATTTGCGTTCAAGCTCGGGTGAGGGATACATCATACTGTAGACATCGCTGAGTCCGGGCTGTTTGTCGCCTTCATAATGGATCGGCCGAGTTGGGTCAAGGACTTTGATGGCGTGTCTCATGGCCATGAAACTGGAGCCTTCGCCGGCTTCGTTGCCCAAAGACCACATAACGATGCAGGGATGATTACGGTCGCGCAAGACCAACCGCTGGTTGCGGTCGATCCCGGCTTTTTCCCAGAGGGGATCATTTTTAGGTAAGTATTGGCGTACGCCGTGACTTTCCAGATCGGCTTCATCGATCACGTAGAAGCCCAATTCATCGGCCAAGTCATACAGGTGAGGATGGTTGGGATAATGCGCCGTTCTGATCGCATTGATGTTGTGGGCCTTCATGATCAACAAATCGGTCAAACGGGTTTCTTTGGCGATGCCCCAAGCCTTTTCAGGGTCAAAATCATGACGATTGACGCCTTTGAATTTGATGGGTCTGCCGTTGATGAGAAACCGGGTATCCTTGATTTCGATGCTTCTGAATCCGAAACGGAATTGTTTGGCTTGGATCAGGGTCTTTCCTGAATATAGCATCAGCTTTACGACATAGAGATAGGGCGTTTCAGCGCTCCATAAGGCCGGTTTCTCAATCAAGCGTTCCACATGACAGGTCAATGAATCCAACGCTTCGTGATAGATCACTTGATCGTTTTGATAAGAAAGCACCACTTTGAGCGCGAGATCTTCGCGAAACTGACCTTTGAAAGTCAGGTCCAGTTTAAAGGAAGCATCCTGATAATCATGGATCAGATCACTCGACGCAAAAGCATCGTAGAGATAGGTTTGCGGTTCCGAAAAGACCGTGACATCGCGAGTGATGCCGCCCAGATACCACATATCCTGGCCTTCAAGATAGGTCCCGTCAGAGTATTTGACCACCAAAACAGCGACCTTATTTTGACCTGCTTTAAGATAAGGGGTAATTTCAAATTCATGAGAAGTCATGGAAGCTTTTGAGAACCCGACTTGGATTCCGTTGATCCACAGCCAGAAGGCGCTTTTAACGGCCCCGAAACGGATGAAGACATGCTGATTCAGGAAATCATCAGGCAAGGTAAAAGCAGAGACATAGGCCCCGGTGGGGTTGTCGGTCTTTGAAAGGGAAGGGATCTTGTGTTTTCGGACATCGACATGAGGCGGATAGGATATGGCCAGATAATACGGGGTCCCATAGCCTTGGAACTCCCAAACCCCAGGCACAGTGATCTCGTCCCAACTGTCACTGAGGCAATTATCGACCTCATGGAAGCTCTGATCGACTTCATCAGGATGTCGGTAGAGTTTGAATTTCCATTTTCCGTTAAGACTGATGGAAGTCTTGTTGAGTTGCTGATCAAGGTCGGATTCTGACAGAAAACCTAGCCCTTCAAAATGGGCCTCTTCTTTATTAACGCCTAAAATACGCGGGTTACAATACTCATTGACCCCGTTAAAGGGCTGCGTTTTCATGGATTTCTCCTGAGCTGTATTCATAGATCGTCGTGGCGGTGATCAGGGTATCGGCTTTGAGGATCGGGGCTTCTTTAAGATCAAAATTGATGCTGTTAGGGACATGCTGGGTTTCAAAGCAAAGTCCTCCGTTTTGAATCAGGAAGGGATAAGCTGATCCGTTTTTCAAGGGTTCCAGAAAATTGCCGGTATAGATGTGGGCTCCGGGCAAGGTTGTAGAGACCTTCAAGGTCAGATCACTGACAGACAACTGACAGAAAACAGGGTCCTTAAATTCTTTCTTCATGAAGTAATGGTCAATGCCTTTGACCCGTTTGATTTGAACATGGTTAAAATCCATGGCTTTTTGGATGAAATCAGGCTGGCTGAAATCAAAGGGCGTCTTCTCGGTTTTTAAGACATGAGGCCCGGTACATCCGTCTTCTTCGATCTCATAGAGACAGTCACTGTTGAGTTTCAACCTGTGATTCAAGATCGGTTTGGACTGATCCTGATTCAGATTGAAATAGGTATGCTGCGTCGTATCAAACAGGGTATCCTTATCACTGATGGCCGAGGTCGTCATGATTAGTGAGGGTCCTTCTAAGGCATAGATGATCTGCAGATCCAGGGTTCCGGGATAACCCTGATCACCATCGGCAGATATCAAAGTCAAGATCAGTTCATCATCGAGGATCTCGCTGTGAAAACGGCGTTTATCGAAACCTTGAAGACCGCCATGCAGGTGATGAGGTCCATTCATTGAGAGCTGATAAGTGTTGCCGTTAAGCGTAAACCGGCCTTGATTGATCCGGTTGGCAACGCGTCCTGCGAGGGCGCCCAAATAAAATCCTTGGGTAAGATAATCATCAAAATTCTTGAGTCCCAAAACCGTTTCCCGCTTAAGCGGTTTGTAGATGATCGATGTGATCGTAGCCCCGTAATCGAGGATCGATACCTTCAGAAATTTGTTTTCCAGGACAAAAAGAGAGACATCTGCGGATTGATAATGGCCGTAAGGATAACGTTTGATCATGGTTCACCTGCTTGTAATTGTTAAAACCATTATAACATCAGCCCACATCAAACACAGACTCAAAGTTGTCCGTGGGGCAATAATAGAGTGAAACCCGTTTGGATTTATGGGATAATACACCCATACCCACAGGAGAATTTATGTTGGATGTCCTCATACTGGGATCCGGACCTTCAGGGGCGACTTGTGCCCGGCTGCTTGGTCAGAATTCGTCATTAAAAGTAGCGCTGATCGATGCGCGGTCTTTTGATTTTAAGGATAAGGCAAAGAAGTCGTGCGGCGGTTTGTTGTCCAGTCATGCCCAGCATGAACTGAAGAAGCAGGGATTAACTTTACCGTCACGGATCAAAGTAGAACCTCAGCTGAAGATGGTCAGTACCACTGATTTCATCAGCGGGTTGCATCGTTTCTATCCCCGTTCCTATGTCAATATGGATCGGACGCTGTTTGAACGCTGGCTGATTGAGTTGATACCGGACTCTGTCGACCTCCGTTTTCAAACCAGAGTCACGCGCATTGAAGAAATCCCTGACGGATTTCGATTAACACTGCTTCATCATCATGAGAAAACCATTTTGGAAGGCAAGATCCTGATTGGTGCCGATGGGGCAGATTCCATGGTTCGGCGCGAACTGTGTTCAGATCGGCCGTTTCCGAATCGCTATGTTTCGATACAACACCGTTATGAAAGCACGAGTTCCCATGAGGCTTATTATGGCTTCTTTGATGAACGCATCACGGATTACTATTCCTGGGCACTTCAAAAAGATGAGGAATTATTGGTGGGTTCAGCACTGCGGATCGATGGCTTGGTTCATGAGAAATTTGACACCTTGATCCGTAGGGTCAAAGCGAATACCGATTTGGATTTTACCAAACTCAAGTGTGTTGAGGGAGCCATCATTCTAAGACCCGTTTCGATCAAACAGTTGTGTTTCGTGAAAGGGAAGGTTGCTTTGATCGGTGAAGCGTCAGGCTGTATCTCGCCGACCTCTGCCGAAGGCTTCAGTTATGCCTTGAAAAGCGGAAGGCTGCTTGCCGAAAGTTTGATTTTACACGGAACTGGTGTAAAGGCACTTAAAGCCTATGATCGGTCATGTTTCAGACTTCGTTTCAGTATTCTGCTAAAACTTGTGAAATATCCGGGCATGTATCATCCGGGTTTGAGAAAATGGGTCATGCGCAGCGGGATCACCTCCAAAAACCCGTAAAAAGGTGTTTAATAGAGGTGGGCAAAGCACGGCTTTGAAGGTGGACCATGAAGAAACGCTTACGATGGTTCTTGGTTGGATTGGGTCTATATCTGGTCGTATTGTCGGTGGATTACACGTTGGCACGACAGGATCATGCGCCGATTTTTGCGATCGAAACCCTGACTTACAAAGACGGGGGCACCAAAGTGTATCTTGGCTTAGGCTACAAAGTCATTCGTTATCATGTGATTGACGGAAGACAGGATACGGACTTCGGATCCTGGTTCATTCACTACAACAACTCAAAATAAAAGGAAGCAACACTCGTCTGCTTCCTTTTTTCGTTAGTCTTTGCGATAGGCTCTGATCAAGGCTTGGGTCCCCAACTCACGATCGCCGCTTTCAACCAGCTGACGGTAGAGTTCAAGCACCTGATGAACCACAGGCAGGGTAATGTCTACTTTTTGCGATTCCACTTCGATCAGGTCTAAGTCTTTGACGAAATGATGGATATAGAATCCGGGATCGAAATTCTTAGACAGCATTTTTGGCCCATTGTTGAGCAGCTGCCAGGAACTGGCGGATCCGCCTCCGATGGCACTGAGCGCTTTCTGAGGATCCAGTCCGGTCGCCAGCATATAGTGCAGGCTTTCGCTGACGGCTGCGATGTTTCCGGCAATGACGATTTGGTTGGCCATCTTACAGTGCTGACCGCAACCGGCAGGCCCGATGTGGGTGATGGTCTTGCCTAAATGACTGAAAATTTCCAGGGCTTCCTGATAATCGGCGTCATCGCCGCCGGCCATGATGGTCAAGGTCGCATTTTGGGCACCGATGTCGCCGCCTGAAACCGGGGCATCCATCATCCGCAAGCCATGATCTTTGGCTTGTTCATAAAGGCTGACTGCCAAACTTGGTGAAGAGGTGGTCATATCGATCAATAAGGCGTTTTTCTTGGCGCTTTTGAAAACACGCTGATAGACAGAGTCGACATCATTGGGATAACCGACGATGGTGATGACGACATCGGCTTCTTTGACGGCTTCTTCCACCGAATCAACGACGATGGCCCGATTGGAGAGATCCATGGCCTTTTCTTTACTGCGGGTATAAATGGTGATCGGATAGCCGGCATCCAGCAGGTGGCTGACCATGGCGTGACCCATGACTCCGGTTCCAATCCAAGCAATGTGTTTCATGTGTGTCTCCCTTTTAACACTTCTATTTTAACTTATTTTTTTCAATCAGGCTTCATCTCCTCAAAAGAATTCTGTTTTGGGATTGCTTTGGGTTTTGCCACCCCATTTCATCATGATATTGCCTTGTTCAGCACGGCTCTAAACACCGGATAACCCGCTCAAACAGATAAAGTAGCATGACCGTGAGGTTACATAATCGAGGCTTTGGATGGAGAAGCAGAACACGTGTTTGCGCTTTCACCATGATTTCACACAAACCAAGCCTTAAAATGGGTTTATAATCATAGGGCACAAAGAAGGTGCTTTGAAACCCATGTCGTTAAAATACCCCTTACAAAACTTAAAAACAGCCTTTCCGGCGCTGACGCACCGGAATTTCAGATACTATTTTATCGGTCAGTGCATCTCGCTGATCGGGACCTGGATGCAAAGCATCGGCCAGTCCTGGTTGGTGCTGTCTTTGACCCACTCCACTTTTCTCATCAGTCTGATCACCTTGATGCAGTTTCTGCCCATGATGGTCTTTTCTTTGTTTGCCGGTAACATCATCGACCGTTTTCCCAAAAAGAAAGTGTTGTATTTTACACAGACCTGTCTGATGCTGTTGGCCCTGGCTTTAGCGACCTTGACCTATTTCAAGATCGTTCAGTATTGGCATGTCTTGGTCATGGCTTTTTTACTGGGCATGGTCAATACCCTCGATGTCCCGACCCGCATGACCTATTTTTCGGATCTGGTTGGAAAAGATGACCTGATGAATGCGATCGCGTTGAATTCCAGTATTTTCAATCTGGCCAGGATCGTGGGTCCTGCTTTGGCCGGTTTTTTGATCGGGGTCTTGGGGATCGCCATCTGTTTCTATCTCAATGCTTTAAGTTTCGTGGCGGTTTTAGCAGCCTTGTTTATGATCAATGTCGGTCATATCAAACCGCAGACCCAAAAATATGAATCGGTCACTCAAGTGTTCAAAGACATCGGAGATGGCCTGTCCTACATCAAAAACAGCCCTAAGATCTTATTCCCGCTGGCCATCAGCGGCTTTGTCAGCCTGTTTGCGATGAATCATTCGATCCTGATTCCCTTGTTTGCGAAACAAGTCTTGAACCAGGGGGCTGCCGGATACGGCTTTATGATGACCTGTATGGGGATCGGTTCCTTTATCGGCGCGATCTGGGTCGCGACCCAAAGCCGTAAGGGCCCCAGTAAGACCTTGTTGATCTACACTTCGATCGGGGCTTCCCTAGGCATGAGTCTTCTGGGTTTGCAGCGCAACTATATCCTGGCTTGCGTGACCTTGTTTGTGATGGGGCTGTTTGTGGTCTTGTTTGCCTCCATGGTCAACTCTTCGATCCAGATCTATGCCAAGGATCAGATGAGAGGACGGGTCATCAGTACTTATACATTATTATCTGGGGGAATGACGCCCTTAGGCAGTTTGTTCATCGGGGGTTTGATGGAAGTCTCAGGCATCACCAACAGCATGATGATTTCCGGCTTCATCAGCTTCATACTGGTCTTGATCACGGTCTTCTTTCTCAGTAAGAAAGCAGAGATCGCTTAAAAAAGAACGTTCAGGATTTCTGAACGTTCTTTTTTGTTTCGGTTTTTCGCAGATACACAAACCAGTAGATCCCGCCTACAAACAAGGCTCCTCCGACGATGTTGCCTAAGGTAACCGGCAAGAGGTTATTGATGAAGAAGGTCGACCAGTTGAGATGATCCAGTTTTTCAGCCGTGACGCCCAGATCCATGGCTGCTTTGGCCCATGTTGGATTGGCTTTGGCGAAGATCCCGGCTGGGATGTAATACATGTTGGCGATACTGTGTTCAAATCCGGAAGTGATAAAGAGCCAGATGGGAAAGAAGATGGCCCAGATCTTGCCGGACATGTCTTTGGCCCCATAGGCCATCCAGACCGCCAAGCAAACCAGCCAATTGCACATGATGCCCAAATAGAACGCTTGGGTAAAGGATAAACCGACCTTATAGGTCGCGATTTTAATGGTGACTCCAGCCAAACCACTGGCACCGCTGGAAAATAAGCCGGATTCATTCATCATATACGCAATCAATACGGAACCGACCAGATTCCCTGCATAGACAAAGACCCAGTTTCTCAGCATGCTTGTCAGTTTGATCTTGCCGTGAAGGACCCCGGTGAAGATCAAGGTGTTTCCGGTAAAAAGCTCTCCGCCGGCGATGACCACCAGCATCAGCCCGGTCCCAAAGATCGCCCCGGCCAGTGCTTTGCCCAAGCCGTAGGTTTCCGGTTTGGCAAACAGATTGAAGGCGGCCATGTTGGAACCTTCAGAGGCAAAGGCAATAAAAACCCCGGCCAAGATCCCTAAAAGAAAGAGATTGAGACTGGAATTTTTGGTTTTCTTGATGCCGACTTGAATTGTGGCTTCTGCGATTTCAGCGGGGGTCAGATACATCGGTTCATTCATACAAGGCTCCCTTTATTGGTTACCCCATGATTATAGCATTGACATCCCCGTGCTACAAATGAACCGATGGGCTCATGGTATAATTAAATCACCATTCAGTGAGGACTCATCATGGATCAACGTTTCGACCTATACCCCAAAATCATCTTAAGCAACACCGCTTCCGCCATCACCATAACCTCTTTATCCGATCAGATCGCACTCAAAGACACGCAGCCTTATCTCATCAGAGTGATTCCGATGCGAAGGGATGCCTTGATCGGCGCTTATGAAGCCACTCCGGATCAAGTCATTTATCCTGAGAAGGGAATATTAAGTTTTTTCCATTATTTCAAAGGGGAACAGGAACACAAGATCGAATTGATCATCCCGGATACAGAACAACTCGAATTCAGGGTCTATTCAGTCCCTCAAGCGCTTTTTGAGTTAACCCCCTATAAAGGGGATCTGCACATGCATTCGACTCGATCCGACGGACGTGAGTCCCCGGCTTTCGTCACGGCCATGTGTCGAAAAATCGGACTGGATTTTATGGCCATCACCGATCACGGCCAGTATGCCCCGTCACTAGAAGCCCAAGCTGCCTTTGAAGGTTTGTCATTGGATCTTTCGATCGAACACGGGGAAGAAGTCCACGGTAAAAACAACGCCGTCCACATCATCAACTACGGCGGTGATTTCAGTGTCAACGACTGGATGCATACGCATCCTGAGCAGTTAAATGCTGCCATAGAAACCAAACTGGCTTCAATCACAGAAGTCAGCGATGAGAAATCGCGTTTTGAGATCGCCTGCAGTGAAGTCATCTTTGATCAGATCCGACAAGGTCACGGTTTGGCCATCTTTTGTCATCCGTACTGGCAGATCGATTCCGGCTATTACATCTCTGAAGCCGTGAATACCTTCATGATGAATCATCAGCCTTATGATGCCCTTGAAGTGATCGGGGGATATCGACCCTACGAAGAAGAATCCAATACGATCCAGATCGCCCGCTATCAGGAAGAAAGAGCCAAAGGCAAATCGGTTCCCATCGTCGGGGTCTCTGATGCCCATGGCTGTTTCAATGAATTGTTTGGCTGGTTCTATACGATCGTCTTTGCGAAATCCAATCATAAAGAAGATGTCATTTCAGCCATCAAAGCCCTCAACAGCGTGGCTGTGGAAGCCATTCCCGACGAGGCTCCCAGACCGGTTGGCCCTTTCGATCTGGTGATGTACAGTCTGTTTTTGATCCGGGAAGTCTTTCCCGGCCATGATGTGCTTTGCCTCAAGGAAGGGGAATGGATGCTAAAACACCTTGAAGGTGATCCAGAAGCTGCTGTAGCGTTGGAAAAAAGCCAAGGCAGTGTCCAGCGTTACTGGGATCACGTATTTGGCAGAAACGGATGAAAGACTTTCTGATTCCAGGGCTCATGCTGGTCATTATGAGCGGTGTCGGGTTTACCGTGATGGGACTGGATAAAAGCTATGCCCAAAACCACAGGTACCGTATCCCTGAAAGAATCCTCATGGGCATCGCTTTGTTTGGAGGCTGGTTTGGGGTCTATCTGGGCATGCGTCTATTTCACCATAAAACCAAAAAGCCCTTGTTTTATCTGGGTGTCCCTGCGCTTGCCTTGATGGAAGTGATTTGGATCGGATACACCTTTTTCTCAAAGTGATTAAAAAAAGAAACCCTCGGGTTTCTTTTTGGTTTTAGCGGGTATAGACAACTTTTCCGTTGACCATGGTCATGTCGACCTTGACGGACTTGATTTGACTGGGTTCAAGAGAAAACAAGGGCTGATCCACCACGACCAGATCGGCCACATAGCCGGGCAAGAGTCTGCCTTTATGGTCTTCTTCAAAACTGGCAAAGGCTGATCCTACCGTGTAATTGTCGATCGCAGTTTCCAGATCGACTTTTTCGGATGGGAAGAAGCCCTCATCCGGAAACAAACTCAAATCTTGACGATTGAGGGCACAGTGGATGTTGTGGAAGACATTGAGCCCTTCGACCGGAGAATCGGTCCCGTATGCCACATGCAGGCCCAATTTCTCCATCGTGTTGAAAGCGTAGGAGGTCGAAGCCAGTTGATGACCGACACGGCTTTCCACCATATGCATGTCATAATGCAAAAAGATGGGTTGCACATAGGCTAAGATGTCCAACGCTTTAAAACGTTCTAGAAGCGGTAAATCGGTGATCTGACAATGTACGATCCCGTGACGCAAGGGGTTGGCAGCGGAAATGACTTTCTGATAACTGTCCAAGACCTGAGCCATGGCTCCGTCTCCGATCGCATGGACGGCCACGGAGATGTTGTTTTGATTCGCAGTGGCGATATAGCTGTCCAAGACCTCCGGACTCATGCACTGGATGCCTAGCGTGGAAGGTTCATCGTGATAGGGTTGTCTCAATCTGGCCGTTCTGGCTCCCAAGGAGCCATCGATGAACAGTTTTAAAGGACCGTAACGGTTAAAATCGTTCTCTTGCGCATGATAGCCGCTTTGGAGTCGGGTTTTGAAAGCCTCCAGGTCACTGAAACTGACTTGATGAACAATTCGGACGGTCGGATCTTCAGACGCATAGCGATGATACGCGGCTTCCAGGACCTGTGATTCGGCGTTGCCGATCGTCAGATCGTTGGTTTGGACGGAAGTGATCCCGTATTGGTTGGCGATGGCACTGACTTGTTTTAGTAAGCTTACCCGTTCATCCACAGAAAGCGAAGCCTGAAGCGGACTTAATAGGCTCAAGGCATTTTCACGGAAGATCCCGTTGGGTTGACCCGTTTCATCGAGATCAAATTGTCCGCCTTCGACTTGAGGGGTATTTTGCGTAATGCCTAAGACCTCCAAAGCCTTGGAGTTGACGCTGATCACGTGACCGCAAGCCCGAGAAAACGCGATCGGGAAATCGGTACTGATCCGATCCAGATCCGTGCGGTTCAGCAAGCGGCTATCATTGATGAAGTAATCCTGATTCCAGCCTCGCCCAAACAAGGCTTGATGGGCTGGGTTAGGGTGATCGCTGAGAAAGGCATTGGCTCTGTCAAGAATGGCCTGAATGGAGTTTAGCCCATACAGATCGACGGTTTGAAAGGCCACGGCACTCATGTAGAAATGCAGATGGGAATCGTTGAAGCCCGGTAAGGCTGTTTTGCCTTGCAGATCGATCAGCACCGTATCGGGGGTTTGATGTGCCAGGATCTCCTGATCAGTACCGCACGCTACGATGAGCCCGTCTTGAATCAAGAGGGCAGAAACGAATTGCCCCCGATTCTGATACAGATGGCCGTTATAGACGATGTGTCTCATAAGAACTCCTATTGAAGCGTTGGCTTCGGGATAAACAGATAAATCACATAAGCAGCGGCCGGTATGGCCAGGGAAATCAGGGAATTGGTCAAATCGCTGGTCATCATCGTGTTGATCAGCAAGCCAACCATGACCAGTGCAGCCAGGATCGGGATGATCGGATAGCCCCAAACGCGATACGGTCTTTCCAAGGTCGGAAATTTGCGTCTGAAGATGATGACAGACAAGAAGATCAAACCGTTGAAGATGAGCCCCTGTAAAACGACCAGGGAAGTCAACTGATTGAGGTTGCGGAAGAAGACCAGGATGATGGAGACGATGGCCGATAAGAGGATGGCGTTGGCTGGTGTCTTGGTTTTTGGATGGATGTCACCGATGGCTCTGAAGAAGAGTCCGTCTTTGGCCATCGCATAATAACTTCTCGGAAAGACCATGACGCAGCCGTTGGTGGCCCCAAAGACCGAAATCAGCATGCCTGCCCCGACCAGCAAGGCCCCGGCAGAGCCTAAGACGTTTTGAGCGACAGCGGTGCCCAAGAAGTAATTGCCGGCTTCGATCGAAGCGACGACTTCTTGAAAGCTCAAGACGCGATAGATCGCAAAGTTGAAGGCAACATACAGAAGGGTCACACAGCCGATCGCGATGATCAGCGCCAAAGGCAGATTGCGCTTGGGGTTTTTGAGTTCTTCGGACACCGTGTTGAGGTTGGTCCAGCCTTCATACGCCCACAGCGTGGCGACCACGCCCATGGCCACCATGGAGATGACTGAACTGAGGTTGGCAACGCTGATGTTTCCCAGCGAGAGATCCGGAGTCTGCGTTCCGACGATCAGCCCGAAGCCCAAAATGATGAGAATCGGAATCAGTTTCGCGACGGTAAACAGGTTTTGGACCCAAGAACCGAATTTGACCCCGTAATAGTTGATGACGGTCAACACGATGATCAAGGTCACGGCGACGGCTTTTTGAGTGCCTTCTTTGATCGGCAGGAAGTTGTTGAGGATGGTCGAGAAGGCCAAAGCCAAGGCTGCGATCGATCCGGACGAGCCCAGGATGAAGCCGCTGAATCCGCTCATGAAGGCGACGCCTTTGCCGTAAGCTTCACGCAGATAGACATAACTGCCGCCGGCTTTGGGCATCATCGCGCCCAATTCAGCATAACACAAACCGGAGATCAGGGTCACGATCCCGCCTACGACCCAAGCCAATAAAGCCAAACCTTGAGAATTCCCCGCATAAATGAACACATAGGATCCCAAGTAAAAGATGCCTGATCCGACCATGATGCCGATCAGAATGCTGACCCCGCCAAACAAAGTGATTTCTCTGGCTAAAGGCGTTTCCGTACTGCTCAATTCTTGAAGATGCTGATTTTGATTACTCATTTTTAGTGTCCTCCTTGAGTAAATAAAAGATTGCACCTACCGATGCAACCCAATTTAAACAAGGTACACATCAATAGCTCCTCTGTCCATGTGGACAGGAGTCCTTGAAGTGTTTCCTCAAGCACCAACTTGCCGGGTTTCAATCCGACCGTTTCGGCGTTCTCACCTTTCGTTAAGTTCATCGAGTGACCTCTCCCTTAACTACTCATCTCAAACGCGCCTCTATCAATCTTGCGATTAGTCTAACAGAGATAAAAACACTTGTAAAGAAAAAATTTTCATAAATGTAAAAATGTCACAAATTTTACATTTGTGACATGAACGATGGATTCAGGATTTCGGTTCGCAGTTGAATTGCCAAACGGTGCCGAAGCGATCTTGCAGTGAACCGTAAAGCTCACTGAAGAAGGTCTTTTGTAAAGGTTGCCAGAGGTCGGCCCCGTCACTGAGCCGGTTAAACCAACGCTCAAGTACGGCAGGATCGTCATGAACCAGCATCAGGGTCACATTGTTGCCTTCAACGACCGGATCACTTGGAATGGCATCTGAAAACATGACGCGGGTTCCGTTGATCATCAGCTGGGCATGCATGATCCAGTCTTTCATCATTTCCGGGATCTGCGGATCATTCCCGTAAGTCATGATTTGAGGATCATCCAAATCAAACACTTGACAATAGAAATCGATGGCGACTTTGGTGTTGCCGTTAAAATTCAGATAGGGATAAAGCATAATGCGCCTCCATAGGCTTTTTAGAGTGCCTGGTTAATCACATTATGAGTGGCTCATTCTGGTTTTTCATCTGAGATGCTTAAAAAAACACGACAGGGTCGTGTTGGGTTTACAGCTTTTTGATTCGGGCTCTTTCTCTGGGCGTTAAGGCAAAATCAAAGATGTCGAGGTTTTGAGCCTGTCTTTCTTTGTCTTTGGATTTGGGGATGACGATGACATCGCGTTCGATCTGATAACGCAGGATCACCTGAGCCCAAGTTTTGCCGTAATGATTTCCGATTTTGGTCAGTACTGCTTTGGCCTCGTCGCTGACTTTTTTGATGGGACCCCAGGCTTCGATGGCCACTCCGGCTTTCTGACAAAACTCGATCAGGTCATCTTCCCAGAAACCGGGATGAGACTCGATCTGATTGACAGCGGGTTTGATTCTTGCGTGGTCAAGCAGGTATTCAAGTTGTTCGCGATTGAAGTTGGAGACGCCTAAGGTTTTGATTCGTCCCAAATCGACCTGATTTTCCAATACTTTCCAGACCCTCAGGATGTCATTGAGATCTTCCCACGGATGGTGGATCAAATACAGATCGATATACGCGGTATCCAGAGCTTTGAGACTGGATAAGACGGAATCTTCGACCAGTTTATCCGTTTCCATATACTCAGGCTGACCCGGTATTTTGGATGTTAAAAACAAGGCTTTACGATCGATCCCGGCGCGTTGGATGGCCAAAGCCAAGACGGATTCATTGCGGTAAGCGATGGCCGTATCAAACAGGGTATAGCCAAGATGAAGGGCACCCTCGATTTCTGTGGTGTCATGGTTGATGGCCCCCATATAATCATGGTTTTCTTTACCAAACGTGTTGGTTCCACTGCCTAAGACTGGGATCGTGGTCCCGTTATTCAATGTGAGTGTTTTCATCGCTGTTTCCTTTTTATCTGATGATGCTTTCTTATTCTACAGCACTTTAACGCTGTTGACTAATCAAAAGCACGCTTATGAAGCGTGCTTTGAAGGGAGAATAGGGGTTGGAAAGCTGAACTTACCCTGAGAATGGCTCAAGCGATTCATAGACTTGAAAGGGATCACCCGATTCTTGAAACTCACATTTTTACTATTAAGGTCATTGAGTGACTGGTACGCTTGCGGTCATGGTTGACCCAATGGGCCTAAAAAAGAATAACAACGCTTTTTATAGGATTTACTCGGCTTTTAAGGAAATGACCACCAACTCAGGTCCGTTAAACAAACGCAAGGGCAGCATGCTTTCTCCCAATCCTCGGCTGACGATCATGGAAGACTGACCCAGATGATAGTGTCCGGCATCATAACTGGGAAAGAACCCTTCATCCGGTGAAAAGATACCGATGTTGAAGAATCGGAATTGTCCCCCGTGGGCGTGTCCGGTCAAGGTCAGATCAGCGCCGGCTTTGGCATAATCCATGAACGCGGACGGATGATGGGCCAACAGAAGGTTAAACCGATCGGGATCGATCTGATCTGCGATCGGGGTAGCCCGGTTAAGCGGTGCGAAGCGTTCTTTCAAGCCGATCAGATTGAAGGTACTGCCGTGGTTGTCGATCAACATCGAGGCATCTTCAAGCACGATGGCGCCTGCATCGATCATGGCTTGTTTCTGAAGCGGGTAGTTGGGTTGCCTGGCATCATGATTGCCGTCCACCACGATCACGGGTGCCAGTTTGACAGCCTCTTGAATCAGGACCAAGGCGTTCTCGTAACGCGCATCCCAGTTACCGACCATGTCTCCGGTCAAGACGATGAGATCCGGGGCTTGGGCTTTGATCGCACTGATCAGTTTGGTTTGATCTTTTCCAAAAGCAGCATTGTGTAAATCTGAAATCTGGATAAGGGTCATCGGTGTAAAATCATCAGGTACCTTAGAAGTAGCGATGTCATAGTGAGTGATGGCGATCGAGCGATTGGCGTATGATCCTGAAAGCACCACGATCAAAAGAAGTCCTAATATGATCCATTCCATGGTTGATCCTCTTTTCGTTCGTTTTTGAAACAACACACCATTACCCTAACAGAGGATCTGTCCAGCAATGAGTGAGCTTTGTGTGAGATTGTCGAAAGACCATGAAAAAACGAGGAAGTCCTCGTTTTGGGGTTGGGTTAATCGTTGAGCCCTTTGCCATCCATGATCATATCAGTGTATTTCTCGATCCGGGACAGACGGGTCGACGCTTGTTTAGGTGCGGCAAAAAACAGAAGGTAAGCTCTTTGTCGACCAGGCGTCAAGGCCTCAAAAGCCGCTTTAAAACGAGGTTCAGCCTCGAATTTGGCTTTTAATTCCTCGGCGACCGGAAATTCAGCGGGTTTCTTGAACTCGATTTCTTTTCCGGAGGCTTCATTGTCGATGGCTTCTTGAAGATAGCCTTTTAGGGATTCCCTTAACTGTACAACCTGATCCAGTGTTTTAAAGCGGATTTGGCGGGCAGCCTGGACATTGTCGGTTTGCTGAATCAAGATCCCCAAAGGATCGCTCATCAAAGCCCCTTTGATGAAGAGTAGGGCACAGTATTCTTTAAAGCCATGCATCAACACGACATTTTTACCGTGTAGGGTATACGTCGGCTGGCCCCATTTGAGCTCTTCGATCAAATCGAATTCGGTGATGAGTGATCTGAGTTGAGTAAAAACGTCCTTCCATTTGGTTTCTGAAACCAGAAATGCATCGACTTTGGGATTGAGTTGGGTTTGTGACATGCTTATCGTTTTCCTTTCAGGAAATGAATCTCAGAAGAATCTCTGTATGTCTTTCTTCGATTCTCATTTTAACCTTAACGCAAGCAAAGTGGGTAGGGAAATGCCTTGAATTATCGGATGATAAAAAGGCCGTTAATGATCGATTCTGATTTTTATGGCGGGTCTGATGCCGTAGTAAGGTAAATCAATCCTTCCGTAGTTGCGGATACTGCCTTCTTTTCCGATAAAATAAGCTGTAGAAGCCCGTTTGACCTGGGACCTTAGCCACCACCATGAACAACCTTGGTACTCTCCGTGGATGGATAGGTAGTTTTCTTTGACGGCTTTATCATAGACATAAAGATGGCTGCCGTCGCTTTTTTCGGCTTTGGCATACTGAGTTCCGATCGTTTTGCGGATGAGTTTGTCGGGTTCGTTTTTAGCACTGGTCCATTGTTTGACTTCGGCCACATTCAGTAAGAAGACTTTGTCACTCGTATCAGGACTGTCTTGTCCGTTGTCGATACAAGCGTTGAGCAGGATCTGTTCTTTCTCGGCGGGACTGAAAGCTTCCCCATAAAAGACTTCATTGAGCCATTGGCGTAGATCGCTTTCTTCCCAAGTGACATCGGAGATCTGATTGGACCATCTGAGGGGTTGATCCTCTTCGGCGACCAAATGAGTCACATGATGATGAAAAGGCCGGCAATCTATAATGAACTCACTTAAAAGAAGCACACTGTCCTGTGTTTTTTGAAGTACGCGCCATTGAATCGGGCTTTTATCTCTCCCGTCAGCATGAGCAGGATAAAGTCCGAACGGGATGAGGTCTCCGGGCTTTGACAACAATAATGAGGGGGTAATTTCATCCATAGTGTCTCCTTTAAATGCTTTTTTTGTTTAAGCCTGGTTTATCTGACGAGTTTATACAGGAAATCAGGGTTGATCGGCTGGTTTTTGATCATGGCCTGGAAATGAAGATGGCAGCCGGTCGAATAGCCGGTCGTTCCGACATGACCGATAAGTTGGCCTTTTTCAATCGTTTGTCCGGCTTTGACGCTCAGATCCAACATGTGGTAGTAGCTCGTCTTAAGACCCAGTCCGTGTTCAATAAGGACGGTATTGCCGTAAATGGTCAGGAAATCGGCAAATTGCACTTTGCCGGTATTGCTGGCATAAATCGGAGTTCCGCAAGCAATCGCATAATCGATTCCGCCGTGACGGGTTGGCGTCGTGGCACCGTTGACATAGCGCAGGTCACCGAAGTTGGATGACTGCTTTGCCCCGGTCACCGGCAGGATGAAACTTCCGGTCCACAGCTCTGAGGGCTCAAATAAGTCATAGAGTGGAGCGACTTTATTTTTGAATTCGTTTGTCGCATCCGAGTTGCCTACCGTCCCTTCGACGATTTTAGGATCGACCGTGAAATAATCTTTTTTAAAGGCAAACGGCTTTACGGTGAGGGTATAGTCATATTTCTTTCCATTGATCAGCAGACTCAAAGGATAGGTGGTGGCTGCTTCATGGTATTCGATCGGTAAATAGAACCGCGCTGTGTGGTCTGCCTGAGTAATGGCAGAAGCCCCGAAATGACTGTCGATTGTTATAGTGCTGTTGAGCTTGATGTTGGAAAGGTCGATGATCAAAACGTCACCTTGATAAGGATTCAGGTTTGAGATCGTCACCTTGGCCACACTGTCTTGGATGACAATGAATTCAAAATGGGTCTTGGATCCGTCTTGATTGCGATCATCCAGTTCGATTTTATAGTTGCCGTTTTCTTCGAAAGCAAGTTCCTGGGATCCGACATAGGTTTGGATACTTTTATCCGGGGCAGTGACCGTGATTCGCGTATCATCGGATACCGGAAATTGGTTAAAGATTTGATCGGAGGTGATTCGGATGTCTTGATCGTGGGTGTATTTTTGATCAATGGGGATCAATCCGCCAAGCAGATGATAGCGGATGGTGGCTTCTTTGTATTCAATCGTTTGTCCATTAAATGTATAAGCCTCGATCACAGGATCGATTTTGTCGATTTGCGAGTATTCATAAACGGCATAGGCACCGGTCAATATGACCATAACAGCGAAGATACTAAATATTTTCTTTAAGTTTTTCATGAGTCTCCTTTGAACTATGACTTCAAAATCAAAAATAGTCACTCCTATTTTAACACTGAACCAGGAACTATCGACAACGGATTCGCCGTGCTATGTTTAGGCAAGACGACTTGAGCACGAAACCATCAAATATAGTGGGGTGATTTATGGGATATCATTGCTAAAATGGTGCAGGTTACTGACCTCGTCTTAAGACTTTACATTTTCTTCATGAAAAGCTTGTATGGCATAGTGACTCTATGTATAATAGGCATAGGAGGTCTAGGTATGGCAAAGAACTTTATGGGAAGCAGTTCCAACTTATTGATCTTAAGTCTGATCAGCCGTAAAGATATGTATGGTTATGAAATCATCAAAGAACTTGAAGTTCTGTCAGACCAATCTTTTCAACTGAAAGAGGGCACCTTGTATCCCATTCTTCATAAATTGGAGAATGAAAAATGGATCAAGTCCTATTTGACAGAAACTGAAAGCAAAACAAAAAGGAAATACTATAAAATCACCAATCTGGGTCTTCAGCAGTTCGCTGAAGAGAAACAGAACTGGGAAGCGTATAAAGACTCCGTAGTGAAGGTTCTCAACGGTTCAAAATATGTCGCACAAACGACAAAATGAATTCATAGATACAATCACCAAACAGATCCGTTTTCCGTTTGACCGCAAAAATATCGCCATCGAACTAAAGGATCATTTAAGTGAGCTCGAAGCTTACTATTATGAAAAAACTCATGATCGCCAAGAAGCAGATCGCCTGGCGATCCTGGAGATGGGGGATCCCAAAGCCATCGGCAAAGCCTTAAATCAGGTTCATAGACCACTTTGGGGCTGGTTGTGGCTGATTTCAAAATCGTTGTGTATCCTGCTTAGTCTGAGTGTGATTTGGATCAGTGGTCAAGCGTTGATCGGATCTTATCAAGCATCACAGGATGTGGGGACACAAGATCTCACCGATCAGTTCTATCTGGCCAGTTTGGGGGAAAATCCAAACCATATCCAACTCGCACGCAGTGTTTCATCCTTAGGAAGCATCACACTGGATCACCAAACCTTGATTTTTGATGAGATACAGCAGTATACCGATGGAACTCTGGTGATCCTCTATCGAGACATCAAGCCGTTTGGTTTCTTTGGAAGCAGTCCGGATGATATCCCGCTGGCTCAGCTTTCAAAGCTTATCCTACGAAACGGAAAGGTCTTATCCTTCAGACAAGACTGGCCAGATCTGCCCAAAAACAATCATATCCTTGTGGTTGATCAGGTCCCGATGGAGTTTGAGTCTTTGACCCTTAGCTATGAGGGCTATTCGGAACATTTTCAACTGGAAATCCAACTTAGGAAATAAAAATGAGAAAACAGAAAACACTGCTTTATGCTTCGTTTGCCGCTCTATTGACCATTGCCCTTGCTTATCTTTTGGGATATCGTTTTTCCTTGTCTCAGCTCAATGCGGAATTGAATCGTAAACTGGACTTTGGCACGGCGGAGATCATTTATAGTAATTCAGCCAAAGACACTGCCATCGTTGTTTCTCAAAATGACCATTGGATCGTTTGCCGGCAAATCGATAAGTCATTGGGTGTTTTATGGAAATTCAACAACGTGGCCCTTGATCCGATTCAGATCGATCCTCAAAGCGCTCAGTTTATACAGACTTTAAACGCGTATATCGACGCCTGTGAAACGGCGCATTTGCCTAAAACACTGACCGCAGATAACCAACAACTGAATTATTCGATGAAGAACTATTTCAATCAAGAAGCAATCGGCAGTGCCAAAGGCACACGCTTTGAAGTCAAGATCATCCGCTTGGTCAAAGCCCTCGTCACGGATCCGGAACCCATAAAATTTTACTATTACGATCTTGTCATTGCCCCGATAACAAACCAACTCCCTATTCAGCTTAAGAATGTCATCGTCAGCCCGACTGGAAAAACCAAGGACTACTTTAAAAACAAAACCGGAACAGGATATATGACGCCTGACGACTTGAAGGATTTTGTCAAGAGCGTGACATTTAACACCTGGGACAGCGTCACAGAACTGCATGCCTATGAATACACGCTGTGTTACTCCAATTTGTCTGATGCAGTACAGGATCAAAGGCAGTTGTCCACCGCTGATCTGGATGAAGGGATGACGACCCTGGATGTTACAATCTACTTCAACAATACGCATGAAACCATTCGAGTATCCTTAAATGAGGATCTGTTGACCATCTCGGACAAAACGGATCCGATCCTCGATTTTGATCCAAACTTTAAAGCCATTTTTGAGTCCAACCAACAGTCAAGTTCCGGGTTCATGCCGTTTGTAAAAACCAAACCCAAACAAGAAATAACCCGCTGATTCAACGGGTTATTTCTATATTTATAAGGTTTGAAGAATTTGTTTGCTTCTAGCGGGCTTTTTGTTTTTGAAACTGACCGTAAGCGAAGATGCCCAAACCAATCATCATGATCAGCAATCCTGCTCCGATAAAGAAATTCAGAAAGGGACTTAAGAAACTGGAAGTATTGAGGCTGGGAAACAAACCGGATAAGCCACCCAGCATGCTGTCCACATTGCTTTGAAACTGTTTGTTCATGGCTTCAGAAACGAGCTTGAAGATGAAACCTGCGGCAGAAAAAGCCAAACCGACAAAAGCCAAATAGAGTCCAGAGAAATGCCAGCTTTTACGGATGAATTTCTCAGCCGATTGAAATGAATTTTCTGGGATTGTTTGTCTTTCTTGTTTGTCACAGTTGGGATGTAAGAGCTCTTCGACGGTGATCTCAAGTGCTTCGCAGAGTTTTGATCCGTTTTCCAGATCCGGCAAGGCCAGGTCCTGTTCCCACTTGGAAATCGATTGACGGGATATGTCCAGTTTTTCAGCCAACTGATCCTGTGACCACCCGCATTGTTTACGTTTATTCTGAATGATTTCTCCTGTTGTCATAATTGATTCTCCATGATGTTCATTATAAAGGCATCAATGATTCTTTACCATCAAGGAAGGTTTTCATTTCCGCAACTAAAGTTGCATTTCATTAAATCGGGAATAGAATTTAGATGAAAGTGAGATAAAACATCATTTCTGATTTTTTCATTAGTGAGTTCTTGTATCAACGTGTTTAGAAAGCTCTTGAATATATCGTCAAGACAAGATGGTACCAAGGATTTATTGTCGATTTTGAAGCATATAAGAAATATCCATAAGGTCATTATATGAAATCCCATCATCGCATTTTATGGGAAATGTAAATATTTCACAATAATGTAAAATGTACATTTTTATCTTGCAAATTTACAACAGGGTCACTATAATCTTAAGGGAAAGGCCTGGTGCGAATGATGAACAACGTAAAACTTAAACAAAATTTGCATGTTGCCAGTTATTTTTACTTTTATTTTAGTTAGCACGGTTAATGTCAGCACGATATTGACCTGTTTCACTTGGTAAAGTATCTACGCTGGCATAACTAAAACTTCACATCAACGAAGCCGCGTAGAACTGCGCGGCTTTTTTATTCGTTGAGAGAGGGAAAAACATGAAAAGAGTAGTGAGAATCGGCATTGTTTTACTGGCAGTGAGCTTAGCGCTTGTGGGTTGTACCTCAAGCAAAAAGACAGACAACATCAAAGTGATCGGCATCATCCAGCTGGTGACTCATCCGGCTTTGGATGCGGCACTCAGCGGTATGACGGACTATTTAGCACAACAGGGTTATGATGAGACCAAAGTAAAGGTCGTCATCAAGAATGCGGATGGCAAAGCGGAAAATGCGGATCTTATCGCCAAACAATTTGTCAGTGACGGGGTAGACCTGATTTACGCCATTGCGACGATCTCGGCTCAGGCCGCGTACAACGCCACCAAAGACAGCGGGATTCCGGTCGTCTTCAACGCTGTGACCGATGCGGTCGCTGCTGGTATCGTGACTTCCAATGACAAACCGGGCGGTAATGTGACCGGAGTCTCTGATGCGGCTCCACTGGGATTACAACTCGCGCTGATCAAAGAACTGCTTCCCAATGCGAAAAAAATCGGTTTGATGTATAACCTGGGTGAAGTCAACGGCAAGATCCAAGTCGACCAAGTCAAAGCTTTAGCCCCGGGAGTCGGACTGGAAACAATCATTATCGGCGTTACCAACAATGATGAAATATCTTCAGCTGCCAGCCAACTGGCCAATGAAGTCGATGCCATCTACAATGTCACCGATAACCTCATCGTTACCGCAACGCCGCTGATTACCGATAAGGCCACGGCTTTTGGGATTCCGGTCTTTGCGGCTGAAAACGGCGGCATCGGACAAGGCATTCTCGCGGTGGATGGGTTGAGCTATGAAAAACTGGGCAATCAAGCCGGACCGATCGTGGTCGATATTCTCTTTAACGGAAAAAAACCGGCGGATGTCGCCGTCAGCGGAGCAAGCAATACGGCGCTGGAAATCGATGTGAAGGTGGCTGAGCGCTTGGGTATCACGATTCCGGATGCCTTGAAGAATCGCGCTACGCTGCACCAATAATATGGCGACGCTGATCAGTGACGTGCTGGTTCAAGGATTGGCCTACGGCATCTTGGCCATCGCGATCACGCTTACTTACAACATTCTGGATTTCGCCGATCTGAGTGTCGACGGGAGTTTTCCCTTAGGGGCGGTCATTGCGGCCATGGCGATCCTAAACAAGGTTCCTGTGCCCCTGGCGATGGGGGCAGCCTTTATCGGAGGGGCTTTGGCCGGAAGCTTGACGGGACTGCTTCACGTCAAACTCAAGATATCCGGACTCTTAAGCGGGATCTTGGTCATGACTGGGCTTTACTCGATCAATCTGATGGTCGGAGGCAATCGTTCTAATTTGCCCGTGTTTAATGAAGTGACCCTGTTCACGATCCCGAAATGGGTGACGACGCTGGATCCTGCGATGGTACCCTGGGTCTCAAAAGCCTATCCGATCGTGATTGTGCTTCTGCTGGTGATGGGTTTGAAATGGACTCTGGATTGGTTTTTGAACACCAAACTGGGTTTCCTGATGCGGATCACCGGAGACAATCCTCAATTGGTCACAGCACTGGGTGAAGATATCGGTAAAACCAAAATCATCGGTCTGATGCTGTCCAATGGGATCGCTGCCGTGGCGGGGTCCATCATCATGCAGCTGTTTCGTTTCTATGATATTTCGATGGGCAGCGGTACGGTCGTTGCCGGTCTGGCTTCGGTCGTTTTGGGGATCACGGTCTTCAGTTGGGCAAAATCGTTAAAACTGACTTCCAAGGTCATCTTGGGTTCCCTTGTGTATCGGCTGAGCATTGCCGTGGCTTTGTCTTTGAAACTGCCTCCCTGTTACCTGAAACTGATGTCTGTGGTGATCTTCGTATCCGCCATCGTTATCAACAACGGCACTCTTAAAAACAACCTATCGACACTGACAGGAGGATTCAACCATGCTAAAACTGATTCATCTCGATAAGGGTTTTCATCAAGGTACACCCAATGAAATGCAGCTGTACAAGGATCTCAACCTCACCGTTGAACCCGGCGAGTTCATCACGGTCATCGGTTCTAACGGCAGCGGGAAATCAACCCTGCTGAACCTGATTGCCGGAACCCTGAAAGCCGATCACGGCCAGATCGAATTTGCAGGTCATGATATCTCGGCTCAAGCCGAAAACAGACGCTCCCGCCACATAGCCAGGGTCTATCAGGATCCCCTCAAAGGCACGGCACCATCTTTAACCATCCTTGAAAATCTGTCGATGGCAGCCAATAAGGGACGACCTTTCAATCTCACCAAAGGCGTTCAAACCAAATCGATTCCGCAGTTCAAAACTTTACTGACCCGACTCAACCTGAATATGGAAGAAAAGCTGTTCAATAAAGTCGGAACGCTTTCCGGAGGCCAGAGACAGGCCTTGAGTCTGTTGATGGCGACGATGGTCGAACCCAAACTGCTCTTACTTGATGAACACACGGCTGCTTTGGATCCCAAGACTTCCGAACTCATCATTGGCTTAACCCAAGATTTGGTACGGGAGAAGCAGTTGACCACGATCATGGTCACCCACAATCTGAAACAAGCCATCGAAGTCGGCAGCCGTTTGCTGATGTTTCATAAAGGCCAGATCATCTTGGATATAAAGGGACCGGATAAAGCCCGATTGACGGTCTCAGACCTGATCGATAAGTTCAACACGCTTCATCTGAGCGAAGCACTCGATGATGAACTGATTTTCAGCTGATCTGAAAAAAGGTTTTTAGTCAAATCCAAAACAGAGTCTTGCGGGCTCTGTTTTTTATGGGCCAAACTTGAGCCGATAACGTCACTCATGAGCGGTTTTGAACACTTTGTTTAGCCTAAAATGTCAGCCTATGTGGAAAAAGATAATTATTTTCACTATTATTTGGGAATTTGCCATATTCCATAAGGTTTTAATCGTCAAAAATGCTTATTTTTGAACGATAATTCATATAATATCTTTAAACTTAATTAGTATAATGGTATGCTTTATCCAAGTTGCTTTATCTGTTTTGGTATCCTTGGGTTATACGGGATGGTGTGAAGGCGGAAATACGAAGATTCAGACAATCTTGGTTAGATTCCGCTGTGTCACCTGCGACGAACTTAAGGTGATATTGATCCGGAAAGAGGCATCTTTTAGGTAAATCAAACAGACATTTACTTTTTGGGGGCTCTGTATTGTTTGATCATCTGACAATATTCAGGTTTCAAAAAGGAAAAGGTAATCGATATGAAGAGATGGCAAGTTCGTTTTATGAAGGTCTTTTTTAGTATTTTGCTCAGTGCGATGTATATCCTGAGTCCGCTCAACACCAACTTGAAAATAACCCATGCGAGTTCATCAGGCGTGGCGTTTGCGGGGTTCAACCTGGAACTGTATTCTCAGACGCCCAGTGACCTTTCAACCATCGATGCCTTGCTGAGTAACGGCATCATTACCTTTAATTCAGACCATGGGAGTGCGATCCAATACATCGATCTGCAGTCGATTGGAGCGTCCATCGACCTGGGTCACCTTAGTATTGATTATGCCACTTTAGCCCTGATTGCCTCAGAAGCGGGTTTCAGCGAGGATGAAGCGTCGTTTCATCTGATATTCACGACCGAAGAATCCTTGGAAAATCCGCTCAAGACCTTCAGTATTGATCGATCCGCCTTGGTTCCTGGCTCTTTTGAGCCCTTAAGCGGGACGGTCATGATTCCTGAAGGGACCCGCTTTGTGTT
Source organism: Erysipelotrichaceae bacterium (assembly GCA_963678045.2). Classification (GTDB taxonomy): domain Bacteria; phylum Bacillota_I; class Bacilli_A; order Erysipelotrichales; family Erysipelotrichaceae; genus UBA2212. The sequence continues at coordinate 864,949 of CAXXCK010000004.1, forward strand.
TGTGGAATTCACGTCGACTGCCAACGGGACCAATTCGGTCCAGTTCAAATCTACCAGTTTAAAAATCATCGATACCGAAGACCCAGTAGTGACCGCTCTATACAATGAAACCTGGTCAAATATGCCTGTCACGGTTTTGATCACAGCCTTGGACAGTCAAAGCGGCATTGAAGGCATTTATGATGCCATCAGCGGAGAAAAGATCGTTGACGGAGGCGTCACGTCTTTCATTGCTGTTACCAATGAATCCCGCAGTTATTATGCCGTGGATTATTCAGGCCGCTCCTCAGCGACCTTTGAAGTCAATGTGACCAACATTGATACAATTGCTCCGTCCCAGGCTCCGGTGTTATCGCCAAGCTCTACCGCATGGACCAAGACCCCGATCATCGTCACCTTGTCTACTGTTGCTGCGGCACTCAATCAGAGTCCGGAACAAAGACAAACCCAGCTCGATAATGGAGCATGGATCGATTACAGCAGCAGTTTTACGATCTCAACCGATGGTCAGCATACCGTCAACGTCCGTGTGATCGATGCTGCGGGCAATGTTTCGCCCGTTGCCACCAAAACGTATCAATTGGATCAAAGCGCTCCCGTGATCACGGCGTTGAGTGCTTTTTCGGATCCGCAGGGCGGCGCTTCAGTGACGTTCACCGCCAATGATGTGTATTCCGGCAACGTGGTTCGCAAATATGCCTTAGGGATCAAAGACAAGGCTTATTTCAGTACCCTGGGCACCGTTTTGACTCAAAGCGCCTTCACAGTCGCCTTGGGCGGAACCTACACAGTGTATGCCGCTGATGCCTTAGGCAATGCCATCACAGAAACGATTACGATCGATACGTTTCCTTTTGTGGAAGCGGTGGCTGATAAATCGATCGCTGAAGATTCGTTCACGGATCTGAGTTTCGTCATCTCGGATTCCGAAACAGCCTTTGAGAACCTGTCGGTCGAAATCACTTCAAGCAACCCGGCTTTATTGCCGGTACCGACTTGGGTCAAATCCGGCACGGTGTTGGTCTTGACCCTGAAGCCTGTTGCCAATCAAAACGGCGGACCGGTCACCCTCAGCGTGGCGGTCAAAGACAGCTCCAACAATGTCACGACGAGAACCTTCAAAGTCAACGTCACGGCTGTCAATGATGCCCCAGTGGCTGTGGAAGATCAGGTTCAGACCAGTGAAGATACCCCCATCACCATATATCCGTTGGTCAATGACACCGATCCGGAAAATGAAACCTTGACGATCCAAGGCATCACGGCAGGCTCATTTGGATCCGCCGTGATCGCCGCTGACAAGAAATCGTTGACCTATACCCCCAACAACAATCGCCACGGGATCGAAACGCTGACCCTGACCATCAGTGACGGGACCAGTACCGCAAGCTCGGTGTTGGTTATCACGGTGAATCCCCGCAATGATGCCCCAAAAGCCAACAACGACTCTTTCATCATCAGTGAAGACACAATGAGCGAGCTCGCTGTGCTTCAAAACGACACGGATGTGGATTTGGGCAATACCTTGGATGAAGCCTTGGTGCTTCAGAGTGTTTCTGCAGCCACTCACGGCGTGGTCCGTATCGTCGGATCCGTGATCGAATATACCCCAGAATTGAACTGGTCAGGCAAGGATGTCTTTACCTATACCCTCATCGATGTGGCCGGCGTTGCATCCAGCGCCAGTGTCAGTGTCTATGTCCGTACGATCAATGATGCCCCGACTTTACTTGATTTGCCGGATTCTGTCTCGATATTCGAAGACAGCCCGACCCATACGATCCAATTTTTAATCGGGGATGTGGAAACCAAAGTCCAAAACCTAATGGTTCAAGTAGCCAGTCTGAATGAAAATCTGATTCCGACCAGCAGCATCGTGCTGAGCGGTGTTGGATCCCTTGACGGTAAAATCGACCTGAGTTTTGATGTGATGCCTGAAAAATCCGGTGTGGCCGTGCTTTCCGTACGAGTCTCAGACGGGTTCAGCGTCACCACGAAACTGCTGTCCGTGGTGATCAAAGCGGTCAATGATGCCCCGCGCACCAAAGATGATCTGATCCACTATGTAGAAGATCAGCCTTTGACGATCGATACAGCCTTTTTGTTGGTCAACGATATCGACATCGATCAGGATAAACTGAGTTTCGTTGACTTCCTGCCGATCGGATCCGCAGGGACCTTGGTTCCTTTGGAAGGCCAAGCGGGCAAATGGCTGTTTACTCCCAAGGCCAACAGTAATGAATTGATCACAGTGACGTATCAGGTCACCGATGGGACAGATGTCTCAGAAGGGACCCTGACCTTGAAGGCCGTTGCGCAAAATGATCTGCCGATCATCACGCCGGATCCCAATAATCCCGTTTCGATCGATGAAGATGCAGTCGATGCGGTCCTCGTTTTTGATCTCTCCGATTTTGAAACCGCATCAAATCTCTTGAGCGTGACCGTTCGGACAGACAAAGCGGAACTCTTGTCTTTGGCTTCCATCAGAACAGTCTTGTCCGGCACTACCCTGAGTGTGTATGTGTCTCCGACAGCCAATCAAAGCGGGCTGGTCCATCTGACCCTGGATGTCAGTGACGGATCAGGCTTTACCTCTCTCACAACAAGCTTGACCATCTTACCGGTCAACGATGCGCCGTTGGCGATGGACGACGAAGTCTATGTCGATCTGTCCACCAAGAAAATCATCGATGTATTGGCCAATGACCGTGATTTTGAGAATGATCTTCTGAGTGTCATCGCCGTATCCGCCGCTGCTCACGGGACTGCCAGTTTGGTCGATGGCGTGGTCAGCTACACCAGTGCGGCCAATTACCGCGGATTGGATCACTTTGACGTCACCGTCAGTGACGGTGTTTCAAGCAGTGTTTCGACCGTGACCGTCTCGATCGACGGCCAATTCTTTGCGCCGGTCGTGTCGGCTGTCAAAACGGTTTATCTCTATGAGGATAAAGCCTCTTCAGAGATTGTGTTTCAGGTCACTGATCGGGATCAGGATCCCTTGACGATCCAGATCGTCTCAGAAACCGGCGCCTTGATCTCCAACGATGATCAGCACCTGATCCTGACTGACAAAGGCAACGGGGTGTATGGGTTGGTGCTTGTTCCCAATGAAAACGTTTCGGGTTCAACGACGATCAAGATCATCGCAAAAGACAAAACCAGCCAAAGCGAACGGAGCTTTCAGGTCATCGTCGTCCCAGTTGAGGATACCCCTGTGGCGATGGAGGATTCGGTAGAAACCTCAGAGGACAGCTCGGTCTATTTCTCGCCGGTCGCCAATGACCTTGATCCGGATTCACCGGATACCTTGTTGCAGTTGTTATCCATCTCACAGCCCTCCCATGGGACCGTCAGTGTGGTCAATGGGGCTTTACGATACACGCCCGATTGGAATTATCATGGTACAGACACAGCGACTTATATGGCCTCCGATGGCACGACAGTAGTCAGTTCGACGGTCCATTTTGTTGTTTCGGCACTCAATGATGCGCCTTATACGAATACCTGGACCACGGCCTTGCCCAACGAAATTTCCAGATCTTTAACCTTCAATCCATTATCCGGGGTCACCGATGTCGATGGGGATCCGCTGACCTTTGAGGTCATTACGGGTCCGTCTTACGGAACGCTTGTCCTCAACGGTCTCAATCAGTACGTCTACACCCGCAGTGTTGTGTCGCCCAACCCTAATGGGTTGGATGAGTTTACAGTCAGTTATCAGGATCCTTCTGGAGCCAGCGTTTTACGGCGCTTTGTGATCGGGGTCGAGTTTCCGGCCTCGTTTTGGGCCGGCAATACCGAGCGGACCATCGAAGAAGACAGCGGGGCTTTGACCCTTGTCTTGCCGGTGTCCAATCCAAACGGCGATCCTTTGTCTTTCTCTGTTTCAGATCCAAAGCTGGGACAGATCTTGTCCCTGGATACGTCTACCGGGGTCTTGACCTATCAGCCTGATCCGGATCGGTTCGGAACGGATCGGTTTACCTATTCCGTCAGAAATCAAGTGACCAACGTCGTCACCACCCGAAACATCGCCATCGAGATCTTGGCGATCAATGATGCGCCGACACTGGAAGCGGATCACAGCAGCTTGACTTGGGATGAAGACCAGCACTCCGAACTACTCAGCATCCTGCTGAAGGATGCGGACGGCGATGCTTTGAGTGCCGTCGTATCGATCCTCAACACCTCAACCATCATCCTTTTGAGTGACGGGATCGCCCAGGAAAGGCTCGCAGACAGCCTGCAGCTCACTTTGACTTCCTTGGCCAATGCCTATGGGAATGCCACGCTCAAGATCACCCTCAGCGATGGCATCGCATCGACCAGTCTGGCAATCGATTTAAACGTGGTGTCGGTCAATGACGCGCCAATGGCACAGGATTTCAATGAGACACTCCAGGAAGACGAGTCGCTCACAATGGATCTCATCTTATCCGACAGCGATGTCGATGACGATGCGTTGACCCTGGTGATCGATCAGGCTCCCAGCCATGGGACCTTGACGCTTGGCGAGACTGGGGATGTCCGCTATGTCCCTGAAGCCGATTATCATGGCTTGGATGAGTTTGTGTACCATCTCAACGACGGAGCCCTAGACAGCCAGCCAGGTACGGTCAGTTTACAGATCACGGCTAAAAATGATGCCCCGATCCTGTCAAACTTGCAACCTCAGGTCATCCTCAACGAAGACCAGAGTGTCACGATCACGTTTTTGATTTCTGATCCGGATCAGGATGCGATGAGTATCAGCCTGTCGAATTATGTCTCGGAGCTCTATGAAGCCAAAGACATTACCTATACCCTAGAAAATAATGTCGTCTCGTTGACGATCAAACCCAAGGCCAATGCCTTTGGGACAACGAAACTGTGGGTCAGCCTGTCTGACGGAACACTGAGCGTGAGCCGAAGCGTGGATATTTTGGTCATGCCGGTCAATGATGATCCGGTCGCAACCCTCGATGAGATCAGCATGGAGGAAGATACGGTTGCCGACATCGATGTCCTGCAAAATGACAGCGATGCGGAAACAAAGCTCTTGCGGGTCATCGCGATCAGCAGTTCTCAAAACGGAACCTTGATCAGTGTCAATCCCGACGGGACCCTGCATCTGGTCCCGGCGGCAGACTGGTATGGGACAGAGACGATCCAAATCACCATCGGTGATGCCGATGGCGGTCAAGCCGTTTCCGATCTGACGATCCATGTTACACCAATCAACGATGCCCCGATCGCCTTGGACGATGAGGTGGCGTTGGATGAAGACATCATCACGGTGATCGATGTCTTGGCCAATGACAGCGATACGGAATCGGATGCTTTGTCGGTCTCGATCGGATCGCAGCCCAGCCATGGGACGCTTACGATCAACCTGGATCAAACCCTGACATATACCCCGGCCTTGAATTACTACGGCCCTGATCAGTTTACCTATCGTCTCAGCGATGGCACTTCGGAAACCGAAGCCACAGTTACCTTGAAGATTGCCCCGCAAAACGATGCCCCGATCATCACCAACACCGTCATTCAAAATGACGGGGCATGGACGATGAATGAAGATACACAAGGGGTCTTTACCTTTGAGTTGGCCGATTATGAGACGGATGTCCGCAATCTGATCCTGACCCTGGATTCAAGCAATCCATCGTTGATCCCCAACACGTCGATCACGTATGAAGGGACCTGGAATGAAAAGACCATTACCCTGATGCCCAATGAGAATCAGACCGGAACGCTGATTTTGACCATTACGGCGTCAGATGGGGTCAATACAGCGACTTTTGACATCACGGTCACGGTACTGCCGATCAATGATGCCCCAGTCTTGGACAATGTGGATCTGAGCTTGTCGGAAGATGGCTCGATCAGCGGACAGCTGCAGGCGACCGATGTGGATAATGCAGACTTGACCTATTCTTTAGAAAAAGCCCCGCTTCATGGGACCGTTACGGTCGATGAGCAGGGGAAATATACCTATCAAACGGATCCCGATTATAACGGAGTGGATACCTTCATCGTCACCGTCAATGACAATAGCCTCAGTTCAAGCGCCACCACCCAAGTGACTGTGACGCTGACCATCGAAGCGGTCAATGATGCGCCGGTGGCATTGCCCATCAATACCTCGACAGCGGAAGATACGCCCATCGATCTGACACCGGATCTGAGTCATGACGTCGATCTGGATCCGCTGCTGAATCTGCATCCCGAAGCCGAAACCATCCGAATCGATCCGACCGGCTTTTCAGGGACCCTGCACGGCACGCTCAGTGTTTTGGGATCCGTGATTACCTATACGCCCGATGCGAACTATAATGGGGCGGTGTCGTTTACTTATACGATCGTGGATGCCGATGGGGCTAAGTCTACGTCGTCGATCGATCTCGTGGTGACCAGCGTCAATGATGACCCGGCCAATGGGGATGACTCGGTCACAGTCGTTGAAGATACCCCCAAAGAACTCATCGTCCTCACCAACGATGATGTCGATCTGATCACCAATCCATTGACTGAAGCGCTCAAGATCGTTTCGATCGCCGTTGCGCCCGCTCATGGCAGTGCGTCGATCACCGCGGATCAACAACGGATCCTGTATACCCCGGCTTTGAATTACTACGGGACAGATGTCCTTCACTATACTGTGGAAGATGCGTCAGGCAGACAACAGACCTTTACAGTCAATATCACGGTCACTTCAGTCAATGATGCCCCGACCATCACCCTCATCAATGCGCAAACCATTGCGGAAGATGGCGCAACGGAGGTTCTTGACTTCACGGTCAACGACGTGGAAGACGGGGGAGCCCTCACCGTCACAGCCAGTTCCAATACCGCGATCCTGGTGCCCAACTCCGCCGCTTATCTGGTGATGCCGATCAGTACCGGAACGGACAGAACGATCAAAGTCCTGCCTGCCGCCAATCGAAGCGGAATCGTCAGAATCACGCTGACGGTCCGTGACAAAAACAACGCCACGACCACCACCTTCTTCAATCTGACGGTCACGGCGGTGAATGATCAACCCACACCGGTCAACGACAGTGCCGCGACCGACGAAAATACCGACAAGATCATCGATGTCCTGATCAACGATGATGTCGATGAACTTTTGGAAGGCGATGATTTGAGACTCGTTTCGATCGAGGATGCGGATGGGATTTCGGTTGCCGGCAACTGGTCGACTGCGATCGTGTACAATGCGCTCACGACCCGCGATACGCTCAAATTCATACCGGATCGCAACTGGACATCCAAGACTGCCGTCGTGGAAGTGTTGCGTTACACCATGGTCGATGCGGTAGGATCACAGACTTATACCGGCTTGGTCAGTGTGACGGTCAACCCTGTCAATGATGCCCCGACGATCACCCCCATAGCGGACCAAAGTTTCAATGAAGATGATTCCAACGGCTTTGGCAGCGTTGTCTTTCAGATCTCGGATGAAGAAGACGGCAATTCAAGCTTGACCCTAAGCGCAAGCAGTGCCTTGACTTCGCTGATCGCCAATGGCGATTTGACGATCGCAGCCTTGACGACTCTGAATCAAGCTGACAGAACGATCCAAGCCAAATCCCAAGCGGATCAAAACGGGTCCTCGCTCATCAGCATTAAGGTCACGGATACCAACGGGGCCTTCACTACGACCAGCTTTACTGTACAAGTCACCCCGGTGGATGATGCGCCTCGTAACGGCAATGATGCCTTTACCTTGAATGAAGACACGATCACGCGCCTGGATGTCTTGGCCAATGATGACATCGATCTGAGTACCAATGCGGCCTTGGAAAGCGTCATCATCGAATCGATCATCGCTTTGCCGAGTCACGGCAGCGTTGAGATCGCGTCAGACGGGAAATCCATCCTCTATACACCGGTACTCAACTACAACGGCAAAGACAGCTTTACCTATGCGATGAACAGCCTTACCGGGATCCAAGGGGTCTTTACCGTGGATCTGACCATCGATCCTGTCAATGACGCCCCCGTCATTGTGACCGATCTGCCTGACAAGACCGTCGATGAAGGCCAAAGTTCAGGGGCCATATCCTTCTATGTTTATGATGTGGATCATGCCTTGGACGATCTGAGCCTGATCATCAACAGCACCAACAAAGTCTTGGTTCCTTTGGCCAACCTGAGTCTGGAGAAGTTGGCGGACGGCTTGCGCAAGATCACTATCGTGCCCAACGGAAAATGGAACGGGACCACCACCATCGAACTGACAGCGAAAGATCCGTCAGGCGCTCTCAGTGCCAAGGAAACCTTCAAATTCATCGTCAATTCAGTCAATGAAGCCCCAACGGCCAACGCCGATCTCAACAGTGTCCTCAATGAAGACGGCACACTGGTGATCAATGTCCTGGCCAACGATACCGATCCCGATCTTTCCAGCAATGCCCCGGGCGCTGAAATCCTCAGTGTCATCAGTTATACGCAGCCTGCCCACGGAACGGCTGTCCTGTATGGAACTTCGATCCGCTATACTCCTAATGCCAACTATAATGGCTTGGATACCTTTACCTATACGATTTCCGATTTGGCCGGTCTGACTTCCACGGCCAGTGTCAAAGTCAAAATCAACGGACGCAATGATGCCCCAACCGTGAATCATGACAATGCCCAAACCGATGAAGACACACCGATCCAGCTGGATCTCTTGCTGAATGATTCGGATGTCGATCAGGATCTGCTGTTGAATACGGATGTGAATCTTACCCCTTCGGCAGAGATCCTGCATTTGGATCCCAGCGGATTCAGTAATGTGACCCATGGGTCTGTTTCGGTGGATGCTCAAGGCAAAGCCGTGTTTGTTCCAGAAGCAAATTATAATGGCGAAGTTACTTTGACCTATACAGCCATGGACCCCAGCGGCGCCAAAACCACCGGGACCGTGACGATCACGATCCGTTCCGTCAATGATGATCCGACGGCGAAGGATGATGCGAAGACACTGGATGAAGATGGGTCTGTCAGTGTGGATTGTGCTCTAAATGATGACGATGTGGATATGGATCCGCTGAAAAACGTGCTTGTTCAGGAAGGCTTGATCTATGAACTGCTGGATCAGCCGCTTCATGGGACGGCCAGTTTCAGCGGCAGCATCCTGTCTTATACCCCATCCGCGGACGACAATCGGACCGTGACCTTGACCTATAAAGTGACCGATCCCAGCGGATCGACAGCGACCGCCACGATCACCTTGACGATCACGCCGATCAATGATGCCCCAATAGCCAATGAAGACAAAGTCAGTACCAATGAAGATCAGTCCTTGGTGATCGAGGTCCGTTTGAATGATACGGATGTGGATCTGGATGCGCTGATCAATGTCTCGGTCAATGATGCGCTTCATGTTTCTGCCGTCAGTACCGCTGCTCACGGAAGCGTGACGATCCTGAGCGCAGGAGAAGTACGGTATACCCCCAATGCCCAATTCAATGGGACAGACAGTTTTACCTACACCTTGAGTGATGCCGGCGGACTCAGCGCCACAGCCACGGTTACCGTGACGGTCTTGCCTGTCAATGATGCGCCCAGTGCAGTCAACGATGCGAAAAACGGCAATGAAGATACTGACCTCGCAATCAACGTGCTGACCAATGATACCGACATCGATCAGGATGCCGCCTTGAATCTTTACCCGCGGACAGCGGAAACGCTGACCTTGGTTTCGATCTCCGAGGTCTTGAATGGGACGGCAACGTTCACCTCAGCCGGTCTGATCACCTTGACCCCAACAGCCAATTATAACGGATCCGTTTCAATCACCTACACGATGAAGGACTCAGAAGGGGTCGAAAGTTCAGCGACAGTGACCTTTACGGTGGTATCTGTCAATGATGCCCCGGTCGCGGTTGCGGATTCGGCCACGACCAACGAAGATGCCTTGATCTTGATCGATGTCTTGGCCAATGATACCGATGTCGATTTGACGACGGGCCTCAACAATCCCGTCAATGAGGTCCTGTCTTTGGTTTCCGTCTCTGCCGTGACCCACGGAACGGCCCTCCTTGTTTCCGGAAAGATCCGGTTTACGCCGACAGCCAATTATAATGGCCCGGCCAGCTTTACGTATACGATGAAAGACAAAGCCGGTGTTCAGAGAAGTACTACCGTTTCAGTGACGATCGTCCCGATGGAAGATGCCCCGGTCGCCGTTGCCAACAGTGTCAGTACCCCTGAAGATCAAAGTATCCTCATCGACGTACTGGCCAATGATACTGATGTCGATCAGTCGGCGCTGCTTAATTTGCATCCGCTCGCTTATCCGTTGAGCCAAACCCTGAGCGTTTCAAGCATCGAGAGCGTGGCCCACGGAAGCGCCGTGATCGAGAACAATCAAGTCAGATTCACCCCGCAGGCCAACTACAACGGCTCTGTATCCTTTTCGGTCACCATCATCGACAACACCGGCAGAAGTTCGACCGCTGCGGTCCTTGTTTCCGTAACCGCCGTCAACGATGGCCCCAGTGCCCAAAACGACAGCGGAACGATGAATGAAGACAGCACCAAGGATTTTGCGGTCCTGATCAACGACAGTGATGTCGATCTGGACAGCCTGACCAACACGCTGGATCCTCAGTCCTTAAGCGTCAGGATCATCTCGATCGATAGCGGCAGCGCCCAAGTCGTCAACAATACGATCCGCGTGACCCCGATGACTAATTTTAATAAAACGATCACGATCGTGTATGAGACCTTTGACCAGCATAATGCTGCCGCTCAGGCGACCTTGACCATTGATGTGGCTCAGGTCAATGATGGACCCTTGGCGATCGATGATGCGATCCAGGTCGATGAAGACGGATCCGTCGTATTCGATCCCACCCTCAATGATACCGACGTCGATACTGATCCGAAACTCAATGCTGATGCAAGCTTAGAAAGCCTGAGTGTATTTTCCTGCAGTGCGGCCCTTCACGGGACGGTTTCTTGCACAGCGGGTTTGGTTACGTATACCCCTGATCCTGACCACAACGGAACGGATACCTTCCAAGTCACGATCGTCGACCAAAGCGGAGCGACAGACTCTTCTGAAGTGACCGTGACCATCCGTCCGCAAAATGACAGCCCCACAGCCAAAGACGATCAAGGCGAGTTGGATGAAGACCAATCGATCCTATTGGATCTCTTGGCCAACGATACGGATCCGGATCTGGATTCCTATCTGAATGCGGAAGTCAATGAATTGCTATCCATCATCGAAGATTCATGGATCGGACTCCAACACGGGACCGTGTCACTGGAAGGGTCAAAGATACGCTATACGCCTGTGTCCAACTTCAATGGCGTCGAAGTCTTTACCGTCGATATCCAAGATGCCTTTGGGGTCATTTCAACAGCCAAAGTCACGCTCACGATCAATCCGGTCAATGATGCGCCTGTCGCTCAGGATGATACGTTGAAAGGCAAAGAGGATGAGACCTATCTCATCGATGTGCTTGTCAATGATGAGGATGTCGATTTCGATGCTTCGCTCAATTTCCTTGCCACTGAAAGCTGGTCGATCCGAATTCTGAGTGCCGGTGGTCTGCTCAACGCGACCGTCGTCGACAACCAGATCGCCCTGGCTCCGCAAGCCCATGTCAATGGGGCCTTTGTGATCCGATATCAAATCACGGATGCCGATGGGGCCACGGATGACGCCCTAGTGACGGTGACCCTGGATGCGATCAATGATGCACCTACGGCTGTCGATGACAGCGCAATCACCGACGAAGACCAAGCCATCATCCTGGATGTCTTGGCTAATGATACCGATGTTGATCGTGATCCGCTGGTCAATCTTTATCCCATTACCGAAAAACTGATCATCACCGCTGTTACTCAAGGAGACTTGGGCACGGTGACGATCGACAACAACACCCTGCTTTATACCCCCCGTGAGAATGTCAACGGGGAAGATCAGTTTACGTATACCCTGAAGGATGAAGCCGGAAAAGAATCGACGGCGACGGTGTCGCTCACAGTGAGTGCTGTCAATGACAATCCGGTGGCGAAGGCAGATTCGGCAACAACGAAGGAAGACAGTGCGATCTTGGTCGATGTGCTGTTCAATGATACCGATGTGGATGCTTCGGTGGCTTTGAATGCCTATCCCAGCGATACGACCTTAAGTCTATTCAGCGTGCTTCCCCTTGATCATGCGACCGTCTCCATCGAAGACAATCAGATCCGGGTCGTCCCTGAGGCTGATTATAACGGGACTCTGGTCATCTCGTATACCGTGAGGGACCATGACGGACTGAAAAGCACTTCGACTTTGACCTTGAGTGTCACCGCAGTCAATGATGCCCCGGTTGCTCATGATGATGAAGTCAGCGTGGATGAAGACCATTCAATCGTGATCGAGGTGCTCTCCAATGATACCGATGTGGATGGGCTGAGTGTGCTCAATGAGTACCCGTTGGATGAAGTCTTGTCTTTGGAAAGTCCGTTGGCGACCAGTGCCTATGGAACACTGACCCGATTGGGCAACAAGATCCTCTTTGTGCCCCATAAAGACGTGAATGGGGATGTGACCTTCAGTTATACCGTGACGGATGCCGCCGGTTTGACGGACACGGCCTTGGTGACGGTCCACATCAAGCCCATCAATGATGGGCCGGTGGCCTTTGACGATGAAGCGCTGACCGATGAAGATGTCCCGGTCACGATCGACGTCTTGGCCAATGACCAAGACATCGATGCGGATTGCCTGATCAACGGGATCTGTGATCAGAGTCCAAGGATTCTGATCGCGAAGGATTTGCCACTGATTGAAAACGCTGTCCTGACTTTGGTCGATCAAAAGATCGTGCTTACGCCCAAACCAGACTTCAACGGCCTGATCAGTTTCACTTATTTGACCCAGGACGCGCAAGGTGCCTACAGCAGTGCTTCGGTCAGTGTCACGATCAGACAAGTCAATGACGCGCCAGAAGCCACAGAAGATCGCTTTACGATTTCTGAAGACGAATCGGTTTTGTTGGATGTCTTGGCCAATGACCGCGATACCGATCGCGATCCGGTTTTGAATTTGGATTACCGCTTAGAATCGATCGGTTTGAAAACCGATGGCTTCTTCTCCGTTAAGCACGGAACGGTTTCGATTGAAGCCGGTCAAGTCCGGTTTGTTCCTGACGCCAATTTCAACGGAGAAGCCGGCTTTGAGTATACGATTATTGATGAGACCGGGGCTCTTTCCACAGCCCAAGTCATCATCACTGTCATGAAATCCGCCGATGCCCCGGTTGCTTTGGGCGAAAGCGTTGAAGTGGATGAAGATCATGCCATCACGGTCGACGTTTTGGCCAATGATCAAGACATCGATTTCGATCCGGATCTGAATCTGGATCCTGATCAAGTCGCCTTGAGGCTCTTGGAATCGGGCTTGGGAACGCCGATGCACGGGACCGTTGTGATCGTCGGTCAATCCCTGAAATACACGCCTGAGGCCAACTATAATGGCCCAGATGAAGTGTCCTATGTGATCGTGGATGCGGATGGCAACATCGATCAGGCAAAGGTGATGATCACGATCCGTCCCGTCAATGATAGTCCGAAAGCTAACGATGACGAGGCTGAAACCAAGGAAGACGAATCGATCCTGCTGGATGTCCTGCACAATGATGTTGATGTGGATTTCAATCCGGCTTTGAATCTGGGATCAGTCAGTGAGACGATGACCATCCTCAATGACTTTGACGTCAATGCCTATGGAAGCCTGTCAGTACTTGACGGTAAGATCCTGTTTGTTCCCAAACCGGATTTCAATGGACTGGTCGAGTTTGATTACACGATCACCGACGGCGATCAAGCAAGCGCCACGGCGCATGTCATAATACATGTCCTGGCAATCAATGATGCGCCCAAGGCAGTGAATGATGCCTTTGAGATGGATGAAGACGGTCATCTGCAGTTTGATCCGTTGGTCAACGACATCGACATCGACACGGATGACGCACTGAATCTGCATAGCGTATCAAAACGACCTGTCTTGGTGGAACCGCTGACCAGTGCCTCATTACACGGGGTCCTAAGCATCACCGACGGAATCGTGGACTATGTCCCTGATCTAGATTTCAACGGAGAAGTGACCCTCAGCTATACCATTGTGGATGAATCGGGAGCCAGTGCCGTTGCGACGATCACCATCCGGGTCAAACCGGTCAATGACATCGTACTCGCGGTGGATGATGTGGTAACTCTGAATGAAGATAGTCAAGCCTCGATCACCTTGACCCAGAACGATCTGGATGTGGATCTTGCTTTAGAAGGGGATCACTTAACGATCTCAGAGATCGCTCAGCCCAAATACGGCCGGATCCGTCTTCAAGCTGATGGACAAACCATCACCTATATTCCTAAGTTGAACTTCAACGGAACCGAAGAGGTGTTCTATACCGTGACCGATCAATTCGGACTCACCAGCATCGCCAAAGTCAAATTCATCGTCAGAGCCATCAATGATGCGCCTACCGGTCTGCTCGTTTTGACGCCTGGAACCGGCGAAGCATACAAAGACGGCCAAAACGTTCATGTCAGCTGGACCAATCCGGAAGACCTGGATTTCGATACGCTCACCACCACCTTGGAATTCTTTGACGGCAGCCAATGGGTTACTTTGGCACAAGGTTTGACTGCCTTGGGTTATGACCATGTCTTAAACACCGGTATCCTTCAGACTTCTGAAGCCCAATACCGGATCACGGTTTCAGACGGAAGGATCCAGATCACAGCCAGTTCAGAGAAATTCACCATCGACAATCGGGCTCCGCAGAAACTGGTGCTGACCCTGACTTGTAAGAACGGCAGCATAACCAGTAAAGGTCAATGCGACGATGCGATCACCATCCTCAGCACGCCCGGTGAAGACTTGCTGGCCTTCGTGATCGAATACCGCATTGCCGGGGAAGACGTCTGGAAAAAGCTGACCGCACAGGGCATCCTCATTGAAAAGCTTGGGGAATATCAGGTTGAAGTCAGAGCCACGGATATTTTAGGCAACACCGCGACCTTGACGACTGTGGTCATCATCGCCGACGGCAGTCCCTTGGCTCAACCGCAAAACTGGTTCCTTATGATCGCGTCACTGCTGATTCTGATCCTTCTTTTGGGCAGAAGACAGGTCATCTATGTCTATACCGGGGTTGATGCCCAAGGCAAACCGATCCGGACAACCAAGAAACGCTTTGCCCGCCGACCCAACCAACATCAATCGCTCTTGTTGGCTCTGCCGAAAAGTCCAAAAGACGCCGATCAGTTGCAAATCATCTATTCAAAAGCCTTCACGCGTTCGATGAAAGGACGTCAGACTCTGGTCTCTCAAAAGGGGAAAACCCTGGGTTCCTTCACAGTACCCACGGATCAGAAAGACCGTTATACACAGACTTATCCTATCGATTAAAAAAGAACACAGCGGAACATCCGCTGTGTTTTTCATTGATATGGATAAAATGACTTGTCGAATCAAGGCCGTTGGACAGGAAGGGTGAATATCGACAGAATCAACGCCGTGACCCTTTGTCTGTCCTCCGATTTGAAATCATCCTTGGTGTAGTATTTATTGTGTAGAAGATCATTGTCATCGCCCGGCGACAAGAGGATAAAGTAGTTCAGTTGATCGTGAACTCCGGTGATGTAGATCCAAGGGTAACTTTGTTCAGAGGAGGCCGTGATCGGACTGATCGTCACGGTGAATCTCAGGTCATCGATATCCAGGGTGAATTCATCGATGGATTTCTTGAAAGCCATACTGAATTCATAGGGCTTTGAGTTTTGGGTGATCTCAAAATTCATGAAGGATCCAGATAAAGTCGATCTGGAATTGATCGATAGAGAAGTCTTCAGTTTTGAAAGCGGATTTTTAGCCGTACGTCTTTCTACGAATCGATCCTCAAAAACAGCCATGTTGACATGATATTGGTTCCATAGTGTCTCATCATCCATGATGATTGTTTCGTGATTGGCATTGGCTCTTCCGCAGCCGCTCATGAGGACAAGCATGATCAATACAAATATCTTTTTCATAGTTCCCCCGGCAATAGTTGATTTCATTATAGCGTGCCGTTATTTACTAAGTAAATGTTCAAAAAAGGAAGTTTTTAAATATCTTTTCGAAATAGACATATATGCATTAGAAAACCCGCTGATGAGACGGGTTATTGGGTTATCAGAGACAGGACAAGAGTACACTATTGATTCTCTAAATCTCTCAGATTACTTATAATTAACGTGATACTAGTTACTTTCACTTATCCTCTTGTATCTCAATTTTTGCCTTGTTGAAGAAATGCCGTTTAAAATACAGTCCGATTAAGGCTATGCTCAACAGGATGATTGACGAAACGAATTTCCAAGCTGAAATGGTATGGGTAATCGGATGGCCGGCTTTGATCACGTGAATTGTGATTGCGTGAACGTCCATTTCTCCGCCGTGTTCGATGCAGGACCGTTCAAAAACGCCTTGTATGCTGACTTTATCCCCGACATTGAAATAGTCTCCAAAGACTTTCAACTGGGTCGTCTGGTCTAGTCTCAAATAAATGCCGATGGCGTTGGTCCCGTCATTGACGTTGACCCACGCATGATCACCGCGTTCAAGCACTTCTCCGATCACTTCAGCTTCAAGCGTAACGCTTTGATGATCAAGGGACAAACTGTGTTCGATCAAGTCATTGATCGAGGTAACTGGGGTTTTCTGCAAAGAGAGAGACAAGATCAGTCCTAGTAGCGTCTTAACCATTGTTTTACTCCTTTGAACATCAATCCGATCAAAGCCAAGACCGAGATGAATTCTAATCTTCCCAAATACATGGCCATCATGTAATACCACTTCATCAAAGTCGGCATTTGGGCCGAAATGATCCCGATCGATAACCCGACATTGCCGGAAACAGAAGCCACTTCAAAGGCGGATTCAGCCAACGGATAACCATACGCTGTTGAGAGGATGACACCACCTGCGAACATAACCAGGTATAAAATAGCAACCGCAGCAGAGGATCTGAAGACTGCATCATCCAGAACCAGGTCTTTGATGTGGTGATACTTCACGACCTTGATCGAATTTTCACCGCTGACCAGTTTCTTGATGTCCGAAACGATGCCTTTAAAGATGATGCCCATTCTTAATCCTTTGATCCCGCCGGCAGTAGAACAGGCTGATCCGCCGATCAGCATGGCAATCACCATGACCGTAATGCCCAAGCCGCCCCATTCCAGCGCAAATTGTCTGGCGAAGATGGAGCCAAAACCGGTGGTGGTATGGGCTGACAGCACATTATAGACCACTCTTCTGAATAAGCCGATCGCATCCGTATAAACTCCGCTGCTTTTCAAACCGTACACAGCCAAGGCGGTCGCCAACAGGGAAGTGACGGTAAAACTGATGACTTCGATGTTTTTAAAGAATTCTTTACGCCTGCCTTGGATCAAGGCAAAATGCAAACCGAAGTTGAATGAACCGATGATGAAGAACACCATTCCGATCAGTTCAAATCCGAAATCATGATAATACATGATGTTTTGAAGATTAGGGGCAAAGCCGCCGGTGCTCCAGGCAGCTTCAAAGATATACAGGGCATGAAAGAAAGCCGGCAGGGGACTCAGTCCCAAGCCCATGGCAGAAATCCACAGGATCATTGTTCCGATGGCCAGATAGACCATACTGATTTTCCAGATCCATTGGGAGGTGCCTTTGACGTTGGGAGTCAAAACAATATCTTTTCCTTCACCGACATAGAACTTATAGGCTGATCCCATTTCTTTGACAAAGAAACTCAGGGCCAAGACCACCATGCCTTGTCCGCCGACAAAGGTCAACAAATGTCTCCAGAAATTCAAAGCCTGGGAGATATGGTCGAGATCCTGCAGCATGAAGACTCCGGTGGTCGTAAAACCGCTCATCACATCGAAGCAGGCATCCAAATAAGACAACATGTGACCGCTGAGCACATACGGAATGGCTGCCAGCATCGTCAAGATGATCCAAGTCAATGATGCGACGGTTAGTCCGTAGCGCAGATTGATCGAGTTCTTCAGGGTTCTTGTCTCTTGACCGTAAGTCATCATCAAGAGCGCCAGGATGGCTGCTATGGCAAAGTTCAGGATGAAATCAAGCGCACTGTTGTAATCGCGATACAAAAGCGCAACGGCCACCGGCAACAAGTTCAGGATACTGAATCCCAGGATGATGTAGCCGGTATAATACGATACGATCTTTAAGCCTTTGAATTGATCATTCATAGTGTCATGACCCAAACGATGAGCGCATAGATCAGCATCAGCCCTAAGGTGAAGAGGATCTCAACGAAATAACCTTTCAGATAATAAAGCTCTTTTTTCATAAGTGTGACTTGAGGTGATCGACGGCGTCATGGTTGCCGACCATCATGACGATGTCATCCTTGTGGATCAGGGTGTCTCCTTTGGCGTAAATGACTTCATCTTTGCGGATGACAGAAATCAAGACCGAATTACCGGGCAGTTTTATGTCTCTGATCAGTTGATTGGCCCAGCTGTGTTTGGGGTGGATATTGATCTCGGCGACCACCATGTTTCCGCGGTCAAAGGTTTGAATGACCTTGACCGTTTCATTGGTCATCTCATTGTTGATCATGGAGGCGATGACTTCGGTCGAACACACGGTCTTATCCACGCCCAACTGATTGAACATTTTGATGTTTTTGGGGTTATTGATCCGGGCGATGGTTTTGCTTTTTCCAAAACTGACTTTAACGATCTGACAGATGACCAGGTTTTCTTCATCGCTGCCGGTAACGGCAGCCACGATCTCACTGTTTTGGATCCCGGCATCATTTAAGATCGAGATGTCTGAACCATCCCCGCATAAGACTTCAATATTCAACTCCTTGGAGATGACTTCAGCTCGATCACGATCCTTTTCGATCAAGGTGACTTTGGTTTTGTGTTCCAAAAGGGTCTTGACCAGGAAGTAACCGACTTTGCCTCCTCCGATGACGAGTGCTTTCATTTAGTGCTCCT
Organism: Erysipelotrichaceae bacterium; assembly: GCA_963678045.2. Taxonomy (GTDB): domain Bacteria; phylum Bacillota_I; class Bacilli_A; order Erysipelotrichales; family Erysipelotrichaceae; genus UBA2212. Next base: position 883,942 of record CAXXCK010000004.1, read on the forward strand.
TTACTAAGAGATCCATCAGATTCTGACGATCCCGTATGTGATGCGTACAGACCACCAAGTCTTCGTTGACAAGAACTGTGTCCGGGTTGACAAGATTGGTGACCCCATTGTGGATGTAAACAGAAATGATCGCACTGGTTTGTTCGTAGACCTGACTCACCGTGATCGGCAGATCGCGATTGAGCTGGATGCGTGTGATTTCAACACCGGAACTGACTTGGACGAGCTGTTCTACTTTGGTGATGTCCATTCGAGATAATAGGGCATTGACCCCCATCTTGATCGTACTGAACGATTCGATCCCCAAGAGTTCATAGATGTTGCGGCGATCCGGATCGATGACTTGGGCAATCACGCGTTTGACCTTGAAGATGTGGGTCGAAACCAAGGATACGGTGATGTTGAGATTGTCATCGTCCGTCAGTGCCAAAACAACATCGGCCTGATGGATGCCGGCTTCGATCAGGTTGTCCTGATCGAATTCGATGCCTTTGATGATCAGGCCGTTAAAGCCGATGCCCAAGGCTTCCAGTTTCTTTTCGTCGCGTTCGACGACAGCGACATTATGATTCAGATTGGCCAATTCCTTGGCTAATTTTGCGGATAAGACTTCACAGCCGACAACGATGATATACATGAGCGACCTCTATTCAAACCGAATGGGAGTCCGTGAACCGTCACCCACCCGATATAAGTTATACAACACGACCTGATCGGTCCCGTCCAAGGCCAAGGCAGCCCTGAAATGACGCATGGCTTCACCCTTGTTTTTCTTGAGTTCACTGATGATGCCCAAATACAGATGGGGCTTACTGCTGTTCATATCCAGTGCGAACAATTCAGCGATCGCTTTTTGGGCATTGACGAAATCATAGGCCTTGGTCGATTCGATAATCAAACGGATAAGATCTTCTTTCATAGTTTTCACCTCGTATGAAGTATAAAAAAAACCGTATAAAAACGGTGTTAATAAACCATGGATGACATAAAGACGGTATAAAGTCAGCTTTCGATGAAGCGATATCCGATGCCGATTTCAGTCAGGATGTATTTGGGCTGAGCCGGATTCTTTTCGATCTTGCGTCTGAGATTGGCCATGGTGACGCGCAAGGTTTGGATATCCGACTCGATTGAGCCTTCTCCCCAGACTTGTTTGACCAGATTGAAATGGGTCAGGATCTTACCGTGATTGCGGATCAAAATGCCAAGGACATCAAACTCGATGGGAGTCAGATGGACTTCCTGATCTTCGATCAAACACAGGTGTTTTTCAAAATCGACACAGAGATCTTTGATGTGGATGCGTTGCTGATCTTCCGGTTTCATGACGGGACGATGTCTGAGTCCGACGCGAATCCTGGCTAAGAGTTCCTGAGCACTGAAGGGTTTGGTCAGATAATCGTCAGCCCCACTGTCCAGCGCGGTGATCTTGTCGTTTTCTTTGTCCCGGGCACTGACGATGATGATGGCGCAATGAACAAAAGGCCGAATTTGAGCCAAAACATCCAAGCCATCGACATCCGGTAAGCCCAGATCCAAGATGATGATGTCGCATTGATGCGACAGCGATAAGGTGATGCCTTGTCTTCCATCGGCTGCTTCAAGGATCTCATAGCCTTGAGCACCCAATAAGACGCGCATGAAGCTTCGTAGCGAAGCATCATCTTCAATGAGCAGGATTTTCATGTTGGACTCCTTTGTAGGGGAAGATACAGCGGATAATGGTTCCGGTAGGATGGTTGTCTTTGGCGATGATGATCCCATGATGGGCTTCTACGATGCTTTTACAGATTGCCAAGCCCAAGCCTAAGCCTCTGCGGTTGAGATTGTTGTCGCCTTTAAAGGTGTAGAACCGCTCGAAAATTCTTTTCTTTTCATCGTCAGGAATGCCTTGGCCCTGATCCGATACTTCAAAGATGAGTTCATCCTGCATCACAGAAGCTCTTAATCCGATCTTGCTGTCCTTGGCGGAATACTTCAAGGCATTGTCCACCAGATTCAGCAGGACTTTCTCCATCAGCTGGATGTCCATTGGATAATAGATGGGCTGTTCAGGCAGATCCATTTCTATTCTGGAATCGGTATGGGCCACGACTCTGGATAAGACATCCCCAAACAATTCTTCCACCGATTCCAGTTGGGTGTTAAGATGAAAACCTTCTTCGACCCGCATGAAACTCAGGATGTTTTCAACCGAGTTCATCAGCCAAGTGGAATCATCCTTGATGTTGTTGAGCAAAAGCAGCTTATCCGCTTCAGACAGAAGCGAGGCATTTTCGATAAGGGTATCACTGGAGCCGATGATGGTGGCCAAAGGGGTCCTCAGATCATGGGAGATCGCGCCCAAGAGGTTGTTGCGCAGCTTCTGTTCGCGAATCTTGAGTTCAGCTTGATTTTGTTTGTCGACAAGATCGATTTTTTCGATGTTTTGACTTAGGATGGCGGCCAAACTGTTGATCCAGGTCTGATGGATCACTTGGCTCGACGTGATCGTCAATGAGCCGATCGGCTGTGCATTCAAACTCAGGGTGGCTTTGGTTTTTTTGGAACCGGTGTCTTCTGTCACTTCTCTGGTGGAACTGGTCATGTCATTTTGTCCCAGCTTGATTTGGATCTCGACATTCCCATCGACCGATTCTGAGATCAGATGAGTGGTAGCGTTGAGCGCACTTTGAAGCGGTAAATTCTGAAAGAGCTTGTTGATTCCTTCGATCAGCAAGACTTGTTTCGTTCTTTCCTGAGAGACGATCTTCTCGTTTTTGAGTTTTGAAGTCAAGGAACTGGACAGGAAACTGGCGACAAACATGACAAAGAACGTAAAGATGTAATCCGGTTGTGACACATTGAAAGTATATAAGGGATGGGTAAAGAAGAAGTTGAATGCCAAAACACTGATCAGGGAAGCCGCTAAACCATAGATATAGGTCGATGTGGTTTGGGAAACGATGATGACCGCCAACATGTAGATGATGATGATCGTGGCTTCCTGAAAATTGAAATAGGCAAAAAGATAAGATAAAAAAGTGGCAAGTCCCAAAACGAGTATGATGATGGCTGAGTTCTTAAGAAAGGATTTCATGATAAATGTATTATACACGGTATTTGTGAACTTAGATTTGAGTGTTCGAAAAGCAAGCGGGACTCAGTTGATTTTAGTGCAGGATATCACTCAATTTAAGAAACATAGGCCAAAGTTGTTGTAACTTTGTTTTTAATGGATAGAATAGAATCAGATAGTGAGTGGGGACAATATGAAAATTGAATTATCACCATCTTTACATCATATAAACCAAGAAGACCTGCGAAATGCTTCCATTGTTGAAGATGGTGATTTCGTATTGATTCCGAAAAAATTGACGACCATTCCTGTTTTTAATCATCGTGAGACCCATGTGGTCAACATCGATGAGATCTTGTTTGTTGAGAGTTTTGGAAAAGAGATAACCGTTCACTGTGAGAAATGTGAGTACCTTTCTGATTTGACCCTTTATGAAATTCAGAAATTATCACCCGCATTTATTCGGATCAATAAATCCATGGTGGTAAATAAGACGAAAATAAAAAGAATCAGACCGGAGTTGAATATGAAATATCGGATTTATCTCAAGGAAAGATGGCTCGATGTCAATCGAACCTACTATTACTTGTTTGAAGAAGAAATGGGGATTTAACAAGTATGAACTTCACGATCACACTGATTGTATCGACCATCGTTATTGGAATTGGCATCATTTTGTTTTATATATATCGAAAGGTTTATGAGAATCAGTCGAGACGTATGCTTTCGGGTTCTATTAAAAAGATTAGGCTACCAAAGGTTAGCGTTGTAAGAAATCGGTTTATCATCCTTGCCTTAGTGCTGATCATACCCGTTTTGATAGTCGATACAGCCTATATTCCAAGGAATCATTGTTCATCCGCCTACGACTATCGATCGGTCAATAAATGGGAAAGCAGACTCAATGCAGATCCGGCTTATACAATGTGCTTTTGTGCAGAAGGTTACCCAGTCTTTAAAGATCCCAATGCGGCTTTCTTAAGATTATTCATCGATAATCCCAAAGGTGTGTTGCACTTAATGAGTCATTTACAAAGCCCATTGACGCGATTAAATTATGCCAGGTTCATGAATTTTCAGAATGCCGGTAACTATCTGACGACGGATCCCACGATCATAGCACAAGTTGATCGCATTAAATTCATTCTTGGTATTTATGACAATAGTTATGATAAATATCTTGTTCCGATCGATGAAAGGGGAGACCAAACGACCATGAACGGAATCCTCGATCTGGGTTTTGAATACACGGAAACCCTCGATTACGCTTTTCTTGATGATGGAACCAAGATAGAAAGTAAAGAGGGAGTTTCATATTTGTATGTGTATTTTAACATCGAAAATTTGACCAAAGAACCTTTCTCGATCAAAGAAGATTCAATAAAAATCATCGGTGGGACGAAAGAACGCGAGATCATTTCTACCAAAGATAAAAACAACATTGATAAGAGTATGACCGGTGAGATTGCTGCCGGATCGATCAAATCAGGTTTGTTGGTTGTTAAGATCGATGATGCCTTCAATAACACGCTTCAGTTTACAGATGATCGGATATCAATAAAGCCCTTCGAGTTCAGCATCAATTGAAACCATGCCATTATCTAAAACACAAACAAAACCTGATTCTTTCAGGTTTTGTTTACTATTTTTTATCTAAATTGATCACGTGTTCCTTTAGACCAATGTAGAGACCCACTGTGGTCCCAATGGACAGAAAGAAACCGTAAATTGAAGTATCTAGATTGTTGCTGGTGAGCACAGTGAAAAGAAAGGCGATCGGGAAAGAAACCAATCCAGTCAAGAAGGGAAGTTTCGAGAGCCTTTTCTTTTCATACATGGCCATGGAATAAATCAGGACCGCCACCAAACTGAGTACATAGACATAAATCAAATTGGAGATCGGTGTCATGGCGTTGCCTCCCATCACATAAAAAAGCATGTAGAAAGGAAAAGCAATGTAGGCAGACATGTTTTGCACGGCTGCAATGATCAGGCTGATGGCTACCAATTTGAACCAGGCTATTTTCTTGAAAAGCAACAGATTCAGAATAATCAGACTGACGAGTGTTATCGACAGAAACAGATAAAAGTTATTTCCCAATGGGAGATTGCTGACTATACTCCTCAAAGCCGGAACAATGATGACAGAACTAAGAAAAAAAAGCCCAGCACTGATCCCCATGATTATCCAAGGATAGGTTTTTAATCGTGGATTCAGTTTAAGCATGTCGTTCTCCTTCCTTTAAGCGTTGCTTAGGCACTGATCATGATGAGTTATTAAATGTATGATGTCTGCTTGTTAACACCACTATATCACACTCACTATGTTTGGTTTTCTCAACGGTCATGCTCAACATTAAAAAGAGATACACGCTATTTCTAAGCAAAGTTAACTGAGTGATTTGATATTAGGCAAAATTGCGGTATATCGCGATTTTGCAGAGAGGACTGAAGAAGAAGTTTCCTTTACCACCTTTCTGTGGTTAATCTACAAAAAAGCCCTTTGAAGGGCTTAATAGGGTTCAGTTTGCCAGGGTTTGATCTTAAACATCGAAGCATCATCGGTTATTTTGAGGGTGAATGTAAATTCTCCGGGATTCCAACCGAAATTCTTTATGAATTCATTGCTCAAGGTAACAGAACAATTGCCATCCGATCCATTTATCATCAGTGTGGTCACCAATACTTCATACACCGCATCAATATTCAATGGTTCCTGATACATTTCTTTGTCTTGTTCATACGTTTGTTTGATCAGTGTCTTATAGTAAGTCTGATAATCAAAACCATCGGCGAAGACATCGCTTAAGGTGATTTGAGTTCCATCCGGTTTATAAGTTGCGTACATATACTTATAGACATCATAATAAATCATAAGACTACGTACATTCATGTAGGGACCATTTGGAGAAGCAGTGAAAGAGTAATACATCGAAGGGACATTTGGATCTTCAATGTTAGACAGGGTTTCTCTATCAGTGGCCAATAATTGATCACGAAGGGTCTTATGAATCTCTGAAAGATTATCATAGGTCGTGATCTGAGAAAAGATGTTTAGTTTATTGATGGTTTCTCGCGTGATGGCGACATGAGAAGGGTAAAGATAATTTCTGGTATTACTTATTTTAGCTTTAGTATACAAATCGGTTGAAATATTCGCAAAACGTTGACCAATGGCCATGAGGTCTTTCATGTCAAACATGTTGAGTGAGATGGATGTGGTTGAAAAATCATTTTTGAATTCTGGATAGTGTTCGTTGAACAACAGAATGATCTGTTCACCATTAAGTACAAACTTGACATCTCCTCTGATCCCAGTAAAACCGCCAACATACTGATAAGTATCAACATACCATTTCATATCTTCGGGAACGGGATCGATTTGGTTGTTCGACTTGAAAAGTACCAGGGCATTCAATGCACTTTGATAATCGCTGTCATTGACAAATAGATCGGCCAAGGAGAGTTCGTCACCCGTATTGAGGTCGATATTTAAGCTGTCGATGATCGTAAAGTCATATTCGCCGGAAGCAGTGTAGTCATTATTGATTTCAATCCCGACATCAAAACGGATTGAAAGGATATTGTTGCTGTTGTAGCTGGCCCAGTTCCAGATCGAAGCACTTTTGATTCTTGTTTTACCTTCTGGATAAGCCGCATAAAATCCTGAGTAAACCGGAAGGTTCTCGAACTTAGCGTATTTCTTTAACTCATTTATTTTATCTTCGATCAGCGCATTAATCTTATTTTGGATGGCTTTATCAGATAAACCAGTGACGATTGCTGGCTCATAGATAATTTTGACCCCATCATCCGTCATTTCACTTAAGGAATCAAGATAGGGAATATCTACATTATTGGTGGTCCAATACGGTTGACTGTCCGCTTTCGCTACTGTCCCGTGTGCATCCGCAAACTGGAGTGTTTCAGGCTTTGGGAAAGATGGAAAAGGTTGGTATTCAGGATCATCATCCGTGACGTATCCACTCAGTTTGACATACCCAGCCGCTTCAACCAGATCCTGTCCTTCTGCGCTTAAGAGATACTTAAGGATATTTCTGGTATTGCTTTCCACAGGTTCATCTTTTCGTAGCACTGCGTAATAGTTTGTATGGATTGGATATTTCGAATTCGAAATCGTGGTTGAATCGGGCAGTATCCCGTTAACTTTCAACAGCTTAATGTTGGGATTGTCTTTCATATCATTCACATAGTAGTAATATGAATAACCAATGGCGTCAGGCTTATTGTCATAGGCTGCGACCGTATCGACCAGACTGCCCATTTCAGCCGAGACCCAATCAACAGGGGGAAGCATGACCGTAAGACCTTTCATAACCAAGTCAAGAAAGCCAGTCTGACTGCCGGAATTGACAGGTCTCTGCATGGCTCGGATGGGGACATCATCGCCACCCAAATCCTTCCAATTGGTGATTTCCCCGGTGTAAATTTTCTGGATCTGTTCAATGGTTAAAGAATCGATTGGATTGTCTTTGTTGACGAGAAACACAAACGCTTCAGAGGTGATCGGGGTTATTTCAAATTCTACTTTGGCTGTAGCGGCTGCAGAGAGTTCTTCGGCTGAAGGACTGGTCACAAAGATCATATCCGCTGTTTTGTTTATCAGAAGCAGATAAGCTTCGTGGGTCTTAGAAGCTGGGACATAAGGTCGAACTGTTTCAATGGTTTGTTCGGTCAAAGTTGCCATCAACAATTCTTCTAAAGGGATGGAAACCGTGGATCCATATATTTTAGGATAAGTTTCCAAGGAAAAAGAAGGTCTTGGTATAGGCTTGGTCTCAGTACAGCCCCCCAACAGCAATACCATCATCATAATTATTATTTTTCTCATATAATCCACCTCAAAATCATTTTACACTTAGATTTGAGAAAAAATAGACAAACAATAAAAAAGTCGCTGTGAATAAGGACTTTTTAAGAGTAAGTAAGCTTAGGATGTTGAAAGAAACGATTCTGTAACCGGCAATTATGGTAGTCCAACGTCTGAGCCTAAAATACTTTGACTTTATAAACTCTTAAGAATTCATATGGCAGAGGGGAAAAGAAGAGAATTAAAGCTTTCCCTGGCCTTCTAAAGCCGATATTTCAACAATTCCTTCCAGTCTATAAATGGCATTAACGTTTTGTATGATCACACTTATGGATTAATTTATTAAACGCTATAAATGAAACTATCTGGTTATTTGCAGATAATGAACTCGATAAGTCCAGATGATGTGTTTTCGATGAGTCTTTCTGATATGGTCAATCGCTTTCTGTCCGAAAATAAAACCATAAGTGGAGACAAGTTGATCAACGGAATCATAGGTTTGTACAGCCTCGTAGTCGAAGAATGAGAATCCGAATTCGTTTCTCAATATCCGATCAACTACACCTTCTGTATCTTCTTCCGTGATTTTAGATTTACCTAAAATGATCTCAGCCAAGTCACCACCATAACAAAATGGAGCAATGCCCACATTGATCACAAACCCGCCGTTTTTAGTAACACGCATTGCTTCATGAACATAAGTCCTAATCTCATCTTCCAAGAAAAGAGGTAAGGTGACTGCAACAGTGGCGTCCACGCTTTGATCGGGTATCGCAATATCCAATGCGGATCCTTTTATGAAACTGACATTGGTCATTTTCAAATCTTTGAGTTTCTGTTCTGCGATTTCTCTCATGTTGTCTTCGATTTCTAAACCGATCACTTGTTTTGATAACGATGAAAGCAGAAATGTTGAATCCCCGGCTCCGGAACCGATATCGAGAACGATCTTATTGCTAAAATCAAAATGATCTTTCATGACATCGATCATCTTAGGCTCTTTTGAAACACTGGCAAAAGCATCGTAAACTTCCGGATACTCGACATAAAGTATATCCCATCGATTCTCAATCGTTAACGGTCTAGATTTTTGCATTGTTTCCCTTTGTTTATGGTTGAGTACCAGTGTACTCCAAACTTTATTTAAACTATATCATAGATTGAACTGCAGTGAATTTTAGGTGTTTATTTATCATGAAACTGGATGCGTAACCAATTCGTTCTGTTCATCGAATCATTGGGGACCCTTTGTTTTTGATAGTTTTTTATATGGTCGAATGTATTGTCAGTACTAATCTTATTTGCCTTGTCGTTAACTTAGTATCCCAAGGCTAGTTGAATTCATGAATTGATAATGCTGCTTTTGACTATGCTTGTTTTGAATGCAAATAATAGTGATCTCCTTCGTATACTTTGCCTTCATAAAAATCATTTTTGATTAATGCGTTCCGTCTTTCAACAGCTTGAGGAATTGCCTTGGTTGCGATGATATCAACCTCAAACAAATCGAAAAAGTGCTCGTTACAAATACCAAATAACTCGCTTAGGAAATCCCTATTTTCATATTCAGAAGAAACATCGACTCTAAGTATCCCTGTTTTATTTTTGTATTTTCCGACATAACCAAACATTTCTATTGTTCCAATCGCTTTGGTTCGCGATTTATCGATGATTGAAAAACGGATAAATTCTTGTTGAGAATAAGCATAAAGCCAAGCTTTAATGCATTGCATCACATCGTCAACATTGTACATACAGAAATCACCGGTACACCTGTCAGAGTTGAAAAATTTTTGTGCTTTGCTATCAGAGTAACATTGAAGCAGATCTTCCGAATCCTCTTCCGAAACCAGTCTCAAAAGAAAACTTTTTGTTTCAAAAGTGGGACATTTCTTGTAGGGGTCCTTCATATAAATCCTCCATATCACGTATGTTTAGTATAGTATTTTTTGTTCAAATTTGCTAACGAGAGTGAATTGGGTGGTGAGAGAAGCGAAGTCCCTTTGTAAAATGGTCTAAAAGCATAAGAAAACCCGCTGATTCAGCGGGTTTGTTCACTATGGCGGAGGATATGAGATGAGAATTAAGGCTTTCCCTGGCCTTCAAATGCCGATAATTCCAGCACATTTCAGTCATTATTTACCCATTGTTTCCCGGCTTATACATTTTGTATGGTCAACGAGTTATTTTAGTAAAAGCAATGATTATTTCTTAAGCCAAGAAAGCGAACAATTAATTCAATAAACTTGTGGAAAGGTAGTTGTCCAATAATCTGTATAGTCAGAATGTTGATGACAGTCGCAAGATATGAAATGTTATAATAAACACATGAAAGAACCTGTTGTTAACAATATTCTTGTTAGATTTAAAAGTGAAGATGGTCACGAGAGTTTAGACGTGAATTTTGATCCTATTCATGAAACGGTTTGGTTGACGCAGGCGCAAATCGCTGACCTTTTTGAAACGACAACTGAAAATGTTGTCATGCATCTTCGGAATATTCTTAATGAGAAAGAGATAGACGAACAGGCAACTACTAAGGATTTCTTAGTAGTTCGAAACGAAGGATCTCGAAAGGTCAAAAGACAGATAAAACACTATAACTTGGATGCCATTTTATCTGTAGGTTATAGAGTAAAGTCGAAACAGGCTACAAAATTCAGAAAATGGGTTAATGGTGTATTATCGGACTATTTGAAGAATGGTTACGTCATAAACCAATCTAGAATAAAGATTCCAAATTTACGCGAGATCACTGTAATGCTAGATGCATATCGTCAACTTGATGGCGATCTACCATTAAGCGGAAATGATGTTCTTCAATTCCTTATCGCCTACAATAGAGGGCTTTCAATTCTTGATGATTATGATCACAGAACATTTAGAACACCTGAAGGAATCAGAGATACCTATCGTATCAATTACAGTGAATGTATGGACATCATTCATCGGAGCAAGTTCTCAGGGAAAAGTGATAATTTCGCTAGAGAACGTGATCAATCTTTTAACTCAAGTATATCCACCATTTATCAAACATTTGATGGAAAGGAACTCTACCCGACTTTAGAATCAAAAGCAGCCAATCTGCTTTATTTGATTACAAAGAATCATAGCTTCATCGACGGAAACAAGCGCATCGCTTCAACAATTTTCCTGTATTTTCTAGATAGAAACAAAGCATTGTTTATTTCTGGAAACAAAAGAATCAATGATGAGACACTTGCAGCAATGACGATTTTGATTGCTGCATCAGATCCTAAAGATAAGGAATTACTAATAAACTTGATTTTGGTCATCCTAGGATAGAAGGCAGATCGAAACGCCATGGAGGAAACGATGGATATCTATTACCTTATGATTGAAAGTATGCCTTTACCAGATAATGATGAAAGCCAAGAAGTTACGGGTGGGTTTATCAATTGTTGGGTTAAAACTGCCAATCCCGAATCTGCCTTGCAAGCTGCTGAGGCATATGCGGCGAATGAAGGTTGGAGATTGATACGCGTCGAAGAGATTAAAATTGTCAATAACGAGAATTATCAAGACCCGGACGCTATAGAATGTTATGAAGAAGCAAAGAAGAGTGGGTTAGGGGCAATCATATATGCTTGGGAAAATGACCCTGCTCAAGATAAGTCAAGATTATCATGATTTTCTCTTGATTACTTTGTATGGTCATTGTATGGTCAGAGACATAAGAAAACCCGCTGATTCAGCGGGTTTTGTTCACTATGGCGGAGGACATGAGATGAGAATTAAGGCTTTCCCTGGCCTTCAAAACACGCTAATTCAAGCACATTTAAGCAAAACTGTTCCTAGGCTTTCCCGTGTCTTTCATTTTGGATGGTCATTTGTATGGTCAGCGATACTTAAAACTTACAGATAGCTTTAGTTAGTCAAACTGGAATCAATTAGCCTCAAAGGGGATCAAAATCGGAATTTAGGATGCCCTTTAAAGCAGGAATCCATTGACCTACCAATTTGTAGGATTTATCAATATTTCTTAGTTCTAACATACTGTGTCTCCCTTGACCTTTGTAGTCTATAACTCTTTTGTGAAGTGAATTTGAAGTATTTGAATTTACTCGGGCATATTTACTTTTCCTATAGGAATAGAAGAAGCCATCCACATTGGATGGCTTTTCATCTTATTTATTTACTTTTTCTTTAATTCTTTAAGTAGTTTTAGAACAATATAAGGAATAAACAATCCAATCGCAACGACTCTATTTGGGACTGTAGAGGCATTCACGATCAAATGGATTAGAATCAAGCCATATGATAAGTATGCCCATTTCTGTAGACTGGACCAAGTCTTCGCTTTCATTCTTTTTCTAATACTGATATAACTGGTGATAAAGAGCGGGACCATCACTAAGAAAGCACCTAATCCAAACCAAGGGATTGCTATAGAACCACTTAAGACCACTATCGAATAAGATAAAGGATGAGCGATTAGTAGCGTAAATCCTAGGATAGAGTAGGAAGTTCTTACACTTCTCAGTCTCTTAGTCAAAGTCCATTTAGGATCTAGTGCTCCTGTGATCATGACCACATAGAAGAATGCGAATCCTACATAGCCTTTAACCAAAGGCGTTAGAAATACAAGGTCTTTAAATATGACTACCAAAATCATAACGATCCAAGCAATCGTATACCAAATCTTCTTTTGTTTAAGAATCTGAGGAGTATAAACATAAGCTAGCAAGATCAATAATAAGATAATGATGGGACTTAACATTTGGTTTTCCTCGACGATTTCTCGTTCTTTCCCTTTCTACAATGAACTAAGTTTAGGCTTGGTCGATCTTTAACTTATCTGCTTTTCTCTCTTTTCTTGTTTTCTTAACGATGGCTCTATCAACCAATACGATCAGTGGTGGCAAGATGATGAAGGTACTCAATAAAGCCAAACTGATGTTTATGACAGTCATAAATCCGAAATCTTTTAGGATCACAAAATTAGAGAATAGAAGGACTGCGAATCCGCCAACGGTAGTCAAACCGGAAGCGACGATGGCTTTCCCAATCATCGTAACCGAAACCACCATAGCTTCAATTTTAGGTAGACCTGCATGACGTTCTTCTATATATCTTTCCATCAGCATGACTGTCATTTCTGTTCCCATACCTAAGACAAGGGCACCTAGTGTGGCAGTAATCGGAGTGAATTTGATTCCCGTAAGATACATAACTCCACTTGAGATCCCAATGATCAAGATGACTGGGATGATTGGTAAGATCGCCTTGATGAGATTACGATAGATGAATAGTAAGGCCATAAATACTAGACCTAAACCCAATAAGGTCATATTGATTCTTCCTGAAGTCAAACCATTAACCATTTCAACATCCAAGACACTCTTACCTGTGATCTCAAGTTTCATCGTTGTGTTGGATAGATCCAATTTAAGATTGGCGATTAGATCTTTATACGCTTGGGTAGAAAGATGTTTCGTATTGATCAACAAGACGGTTTCTTTATGATCAACACTCACAAACATTGAGCGTTGTGTATCAGGTAGATCATTCAGCAGGGTCAAGACATCTGTATACACTGTCTCATTCCCATCGGTTATTAACTGAATCAATGAATCTATAGATTTTATAGAGACAACGGATTCTGGATACTTAGCTAGAATATATTCGCTACTGTTTTTGATCCAAGTAAGATTGGATTCTTTTAAGACATTGTCTGTGGTGATGTAGACAACGATTTGATCGGTTGTCCCAACCGCATCACGAATGGTATGGATATCGGTAAGGGCTTGAAGATCTTGAGGCATGAATTTTTCGATGTCTGTCTCAACTGCGACATATTGATCCACCGCAAAACCAGCTCCCGCAACCAATGCAAACAGGAGTAATACTGGGACCGTTAACTTGATCATGAGTCTTGTTGTAGCTGCTAAGAACTTATCCATGACACCTGCGTTGTTTAGTTTATCTTCAACCTTGGTTATCTTTTTTGGTTTCTCATTTTGAGATCCTATATGTAGGATAGGGAATAATAAGAAGATACTACCTAAGAAGCTGATGATGACCCCAATCGTAAGCATCTTCCCAAAGTCTTGGATCATAGGAACAGGTGATGCATACAAGGAAATGAATCCTAAGATGGTCGCAAGGACAGCTATCGCAATGGCTTTCCCTATCTTTTCTGTGGTTTCTTTGACAGATTTTTCTTCTTCATATCGATTATGGAATTGAATGGAATAATCTATGCCTAAGCCAATGATGATGGGGAATACCGCCATCGAAACCATTGTGACTGGCACTTTGATCCAACCCATAAATCCTAAAGTTGCGATAACTGAGATAAATACCACAGCTAAACTAAGCATTCTCCACTTTACTTTAAATACTAAGAGTAAGACTCCAAACATAACCAAGACTGCCAATCCAATCATCATCATCATACTGGATTTCATTTCAGCTCTTAAGGCTGCATCCAAGACTGTCTTTCCTGACATGGTGGTGGTCAATTGAGTGAAGTTAGCCTTATCGATGACTTTCGCGATATTCGCAGTTATGCGATCTTTTTCTGTGTCTTTTAGATTACCGGCTAAACGTATGACCATTAATGCTTGATGATCATTGAGCACAACTTCTGAGAAAGCACTTCTCATGATGTTATTAGAGTCATAGATCATCGATGTAAGTTCTGTTTCTAGGGTAGGCACGGCAGGAATCATCATCGAACTCTTGACCCCAAACATGGTTAGACCTTCTGAAATTGATTGAAGTTTATCTCCCATCAAAATGAAATTATCTGCCATGGTTTTTAATTGATCAGGAGTTAGACCTTGATCTAAACCATATTTCATTGAACCTAATTCTGAGGCAAGCTTATTACTGATATTGGTCAGTGCTGTGGCTGTATTAGAAGTCCCTGTTTGAAGATTGCCTGAGTTGGTCCCTATCGTCTTTACCCCATTAGAAGTAACGCTTAGATTGGCTGCCATTGCGTTAAGCGTGGTTTGTAAACTACCTGCTGGTTGAGCAGAAGCTAAGTTAGATAATTGTTGAGAAAGGGTCAATAAACCATCCGCAACTGTAGATAGACCTGAACTGATTTGACCCGCTCCAGTTGACATCGTATTTTGAGCTGCGATGAGTTGTCCAAAAGTACTGGTCATCGAAGCTAAATCATTAAGTTTGGTTAAGATCTCTCCAGGATCCTTAATGTCTTTGGAGAGGAGTTCATTCCCCAAAGTGGTCATATTAGAACCCATATCAGATAAACCACTCGCAATTACTTTTAATTGTTTAATGATCTCTACGGATTGTTTAGTGGTGATCTGATGAACCACTGTCGCAGGACTTACGATAGAGAATATATTCTCCTCATAACTAAGTTCTTGCTCAATCGTATAGAGCTTTGTAATGTTATCTAATGATAGTAAGTCTGTGTTGTCTTTTGATTCTAATAAAATCAAAATAGACTCTCCCCCAAAACTTTCTTCCATTGCTTTATTAGACAACAAAACAGAATTATCGGCTTGAACCAATGTCTCATTACCAGTCGCTAGTCTCATCTGACTTGCTCCCGCAATCATTGCTGCTACGATCAATAAAGTTAATAAGAGCGACTTAAAAGGTTTTCTCTGGATGAGAGAACCAATGAAAATAAAAATCTTGGTCATATTATTTTTCCTCTTTCTTTAGGATGACTTCCTCATAATCAATTCTGATAGACGTTTTGCGTACTCCTCAACGAGCTCTTCTTTTGTTTCTGGTTGATACAGAAAGGATAGGAAGGATCCCATTAAGAGCCTAATCGTGAACTCATCACAAACTACTTTATTTTTCTCAAGCATTTCTTTTAAACTTAAGACCATCTTATGGATGTAGTTCTCATCCTTTTGATTCAACATATTTTCATTCAAGATTAACTTCACAATACCTCGATGATCTTCTAGAAACTTTATTCTATTGAAGATGATCTCTTCGATCTGTTTTGAATCGAAGTTATCATTTACTGGCGTGATGTCTTTATCCATCGCTTTCAATAGAATAGGGTCAATACCTGCATAGAAGATTTCCTTTTTAGAATTGAAATTCCTAAATAAGGTTACTTCTGAAATACCCGCTGCTTTAGCGATTTCAGAAGTGGTGGTAGAGGCAAAGCCTTTCTCTATGAAAACAACTAAGGCAGCCTGAATAATCTGTTCACGTCGATCATCTCGACTTAGTCTTTTACCGACTTCTTCGTTCATAGTACCCTTCCTTGTGTAAGTAAGCACTTACTTATCTTACAGTGTTCAAACATCGATGTCAAGCAATTAAATAGACCATTCTTTTATTTATGAGAATAGAAAAATATTTCTATTAAAGTATACTGAATTATGTCTATATTGAAATTTGAAGATGTAATATTATGGAAATTGTACTATTTTGGAATAGGTTGACTTGTGGAATAGGTCGACTTTTGTAAAGTCACAATGTTAGAGTTGTATGAGTACAAAAGGAGAACCAATGCTAAACAACAATAGTAAATATACCCCAGAAATTCGCCAAAGAACGGTGAACTATATTTTAGAAAGCGGAAAGTCAGCCACCAGTGTCGCTGAGGAAATGGGGATCGACACGAACACAGTCTGTAAGTGGGTGAGAGAATACCGAAGAAGTAATCAGCTGCCGACTTACCATGAAGAAAAGGGTCATAAGGCGACCGCAGTAAAAAGCGATAAGGAACTCACTGCGAGATTGAAGGAGAAAGAGAAGAGAATCCGAGAATTAGAAGAGGAGGTCAATATCTTAAAAAAGTCCCTGCGCATCTTTATGCAACCCCAGTGATGAAGTATGAGTTTATGGAGGAATATCGCTCAGAGTTCACAGTGGTAAGGATGTGCAAAGCGTTTCGGGTCAAGGAGAGCGGATATTACCGCTGGAGAAACAAGAAGAAGACAGCACGCCAGATCGAGGATGAAGCATTGGTTAAAGTGATCAAAGAAATCCATTATGAGAATTAAGAAACCTATGGACCCAAAAGGATCCAGGATGAGCTCATCAAAATCAATATCACCTGTTGTTTAGGGCGAATTCGTCGATTAATGCGAGAAAACGGGCTCTATTGTATTTCGACAAATTAATTCATCCCATATCCGAAAGAAGACATTGAGAAGAGATACAGTGAGAATGCGTTAGACCGTTCATTTAACGTAAATGAGCCCGATAAAGTCTGGTGTGGAGACATCACCTATGTCAAGACGGTCGAAGGATGGGTCTACGTCGCTGTCGTGATCGATCTGTTCAATCGCGAAGTCATCGGTTATGCCTTAAGCAAGAAGCCCAACAGTCAACTGACCATGAGAGCGATGGCCATTGCTTTGACGAATCGAGAACCCCAGGGAAGTCTATTGTTTCACAGTGATCGCGGGTGTCAGTACAGCAGCAAAGCTTACCATCATTATCTCGAAGAACACCAGATCCAAAGCAGCATGAGCCGAGGTGGAAATCCCTATGATAACGCCTGTGCAGAGAGTTTCTTCGCAACGCTCAAGAAAGAATGGGTTCATCATCGCAAGTATCAAAATCTAGAGCACCTAGAACGAAGTTTATTTGAATATATTGACCTTTTTTACAATCGAAAACGTATGCATAGTCGACTTGATAAATTATCCCCGGCAGAGTATTGTAAAAACTATAAGGTGGGAAAAATCGTGCAAACAAACGATTTGGGTATGCATATATGAGTGAAATAATGACTCTACAAGTTATGGACTATTCCAGAGCGGTAGAGCAATGCTTAATTGATATGTACGGATTATAAAAAATGGAGGGACTCTCATGAATAAAATAAACAGTATTGCAGTTTCTAATCCCATATATGATGATGCAATACAAATAGGCATGCAACTACTAAAGCGAGCTGGATATTAGTATGAACAAACTTAATGCTGAGATTGGAAGTGTATATTCTATTAAAACTAACAGTGGATTTGGATTTATGCAATGCGTAGCGAAAAGTGAACCAAGAATTGACATTGTTAGAGTTTTAAAACCAATATTAACCGAATCAAATGATTTCAATCCAGAAATTCTTGAAGAAAAAGAAAGGTATTTTATTAAAATTATCCTTGTTGCAGCAAGTGATATGGGATTAATAAAATTCATTGGATGCTTCGATGTACCAAAGTCTGTAAAGGTACCGACTAAGTTCAGGAGTCTAGATTATAATCCATACAAAGGTTGGAGAAAATGGTACGAGATCGACGAGAGAATACATTCAAGGAAACAAGTAACGCTTCTTGATAAACACTTTCTTTCTTTATCGAGCTATGGGGTGTGGAATGTCGCATTATTAAAAGATCGTATTGAAAGTGGTTGGAGTTTGGAGAACTGGAAATAATGCAGTTGATAATGCAAAATCGATTTCGAAAGGAGTTTAACATTTTGAGAAAAACGGAGCATCATTATTGAGAGTCATAGTGTTGAAAGAAAAAGGTTAAAATGGCAAGTGAAGTAAATCGTTTTTTGTAGAATCATTATGGGAATGCTGGAACTTATAAATTGAACCAGACAACCAAATGTGTTCGAGTGGAAAATATGCTTCGGAAAGGTCTAGAGATAAGGTTGACTTAACTTCAACCAGTATATATTTGTATGGTCATTGTATGGTCAAAATGGTCTCTGACCATCAAAAAACCCGCTGTTTAAGCGGGTTTATTTGTAATGGCGGAGGACATGAGAGAGGACTTAAATGGTTTCTTAACCTTTCCACCTCTTCTTTTTCCTTATTCAATACGGGTTTTGATTTCTAATTCATTCTAAATCTTTCTGATTATTCGTCCATTTAAACTTAAAATTAAACTTAACTTAAGAATAGATTCGACCATAAACTAAAATCTATTATGCTTAAGTGGTTAAAGCAAAAATGATGAATAATGGATTTGCAGACCCAATGTCTAAACTACATTCAGCAAAATATAGTATTAAGTTGAAAATAATGATTAAATTGTGATATGGATGATTAATTAGGATAGTAAACTCGTAATAATTATTTAATTCTTGCCGACTTTACTAGATGACTTTCTTAATAAATCTACCAAAGTAGAATCTAGTCTAAAAGGTTGTCTAGAATCTGGACTTTGAATTCTTTGAATCAGTCATTCATTTCGGAATCAGTTTGAATATAAGACACATTCTACTTTAAATCCATTGAAAATATCACGTGTTGGACTCATTATGAAGTCATAGAAAGTTGGATCATTATGAATAGCAAATCGATTGGACAATTCATAGCAATCAGACGCAAGGAACTTGGGATGACTCAAAGTCAACTTGCGTACAAACTCCATGTTTCAGATGGTGCTGTTTCGAAATGGGAAAGAGGAATCAACTTCCCGGATATTGCAATCGTCGAGCGTTTGTCTGAAACACTAGAGATATCCGTCATGGAACTTCTACAAGCTGAGAAGCAAGAACCTGATCAGAAAGTCAATGAAGCAGTTTTGAATACGCTTCTTTACTCTAAGGAAGTGGAATCTAGAATTATCAAGAAATCTCATCGTTCAATTCGTTTATGGCAGGTCCTGCTTGTTGTTTTCATAGTGTTGGGAATCGGTGCCAAACCAGCATTGACCTGGTATCAGGATCAAGCCTCTGAAAAGTTATACGCCACGATCCTTGACGCTGTTGATAGTGAGGACTGGTATAAAGTTGGATATTTAACTGGAGATTTTCTGGGAGAATATTACGGTTCAAGCCATTATGATGAGCTGAAAGTTTTAAACTTAGAAGCATCAGAGAAGTTCTCAAGACAGAACTTAGGTCAATTGATGATTAACTCGACTTTATCGACGGGTGAGATTGACACGCTTTTCGTTTTACTTAAAGAACTTGGGTTTAATTTTTATGGATCTGTCACCTATTTCTCTGGAGATATAAACACTCAAGGAACACTACTTATGGGGTATACATCGCCAAGAAATCTAGGAAATCTGGTCGTTAATTATGAAGCAAGAAAAATCGTTAGAATCTATATCGCAGCTCCATTTATGAATGGAGATATTCCTGAAACAGATTTCGTACTTTTTACAGATCAACAGGGGATTCTTATGACATACAGTGATGTGGAAGTAGAAACTCAGAAGATCTTGGATCGTTTAAATAATCGCTGATCATCAACTCTAATTCCTAAATTAGGACTTTGTAAAGATTTAGATTGGTTATTGATTTTTTGTAATTTATTCTTTTATCATTATGTTTCAAAGAGATTAAAAAGATTTCTAGTTGTTAAGTAAAGTGATATTACTTGTTTTATTATATCGATTAAAAGAGTATAAGATGTCCTACGCCATATTTGTCAAAACCCTTATAAAGAGTTAGTTCAATTAAAAGAGACAGATTAATAAAAGGACACATTAGAAACTTGAAATTTAATGTGTTTTTTTATAGGCTAAACGCAAGGAGTGAAAATGAAAGAACGCAAGACAATAAAGCTCGCCGTGTATACGCTTGAAGAAAAAGAAAAAATATTAGAGTTGTATCTGAGTGGAGAGAAAACATCTCAAGTATTAGCACGGGAATACGATTTAGGAAACCCCAAGAAGATTCGAGAGTGGCGGGATATGAAACTTAAGCACGGACGACTCATCGATCGACGGGGAAGAAACATCGACGGAAGAGTTCGAAAGAGCCGCCCAAAGTGTATCAAACTGGAAGACATGAATAAAGAGGAACTGATCAAACATATCAGGATGATTGAAGACATAAAAAAAGCAATGGCCTACCTAAGGAAGCGAGATCCAAGTATAAAGTGATTGACCGTTTAAAGGACAGATATCCAATTGCGCGACTCTGTCGTGTGCTCCAGTGTTCCAGAAACGGGTATTACAGCTGGATTAACTTAGGTAGGCCAGATTATAAGGCGTTTGACGCTTCAGTCTGCCAGATCGTGTTTGAACAGTATATGAAAGACAATAGACAAGGGATAAGACGTTTACGGATGAACATTAAAAAGGTATACGGCATCTGTTTAACCAACGGGACCGTATACCGATACATGAGATTGAACAGTGTCCAATCCGTCATCCGAAAGAAGAAGCACAAATATGGCAAGTTAGCACACCACCATATCCCGAATCTTCTTCAAAGAGATTTTAGCACAACCGGACCCAATCAGAAATGGTCGATCGACATCAGTCATCTTTTCCCACTGGGGAAGAAGCTGTATATCTGTGCGATCAAAGACCTCTATGACAAGTCGATTATCGCTTATACTTTGTCTCGGAGAAACGATAATCAGATCGTAATGGACACCTTAAGTAAAGCATTTGAGAATGGCTCAGCGTATCAAAGACAGAATCTGATCCTTCATTCTGATCAGGGTTACCAATTTACTTCTACTCAATACAAAGAGACGCTTAAACAAAATAACGTCATCCATAGTGTCTCGTACAAAGGCAACTGTGTCGACAACGTCCCCATCGAGTCCTGGTTCAGTGCTTTAAAAACCGAATCTGTCTACTTATTCAAGCATCTTACTGAAGAAAAAATGATTCAAGTTGTCTCAGATTACGTTATCTATTACAATGAAGAAAGATTTCAGGAACAATTAAAAGAGCTAACCCCGATTCAATATCGGCAGTTAGCTCTCTAATTTAGCCCTTTTATTTATCTGTCACAATTAATCGAACAGACTCAAATAAAGGGTTTTCTTATGGTTTAAAATCATTAAGTTTAAGATTAAGTTTAAATTTAAACGTAAAATTAAACGTAAACATACAAAAACCCTGATTCTATCAGGGTTTTGCGTACTTATGGCGGAGGACATGAGATTCGAACTCACGGAAGCTTGCACTTCGCCACCTTTCCAAGATGGTGCCTTAAACCGCTCGGCCAATCCTCCAAGTGCTTTTTAATTATACCTAATTGAACTGGAATTGTCATTACTAAAGTTGTGTTATTTTACGAATCAGTCGTGAGTCTGTTGACGAGAGGCACTCAATTGTTCACGAATCTCTAAAACTCTTTTCTTGCTTAATGGATATCGATAGATACTTAAGCCGGATAACACAACTGCTAAGGCGCAACCCAGGCTTAGAATCAAACCCAGAAACAGCTGAGTCGATTCTGCTTGGATGGTGATGTGAGAATTAAAACCGATCAAATCAAGCAGGACTCCTAAGATGAAAACAACAACAGCTTGAGAACTCTTGTAGAAAAGAGTCATACTACCAAAGAAGACACCTTCATTGCGGATCCCGCTATTAAGCTCCTCAACGTCAATCGTATCGCCAACCATGGAGGAGGGGATGCTGAACATGGCTCCGGTACCGATGCCGGCTACAACGGAGTAGGGCATAAAGATCCAGATGCTTTGTTGAAAGGAAGAATGAAGGAAGGCAATCACCATGAAATACATGGCTGCCCCAAAAGTGATCAGCAAGCCCATCAATAAGGCGCTTCTTTTATCGAACTTACCAACTAAATAAACCCATATGGGTTGAGATATTATGCTGAAGAAAAACTGGACGCCGATGACTGTCGCAATCATGGATGAATCAAAGGCAAACGAGTAGGTAAAGACATGAATGCCGATGTTGTTGACGATGGCTGTGGCGATGTTACAAAACATGTATGACGTTGCCACCGCGACAAAGGCTCCGTTTTTGTAGGTATTCATGAATGTTTTTAAGATTAGGCCGATCGAAGAGGCTTCGCCCAGTAAACCATGATTCTTGCTTAACGGTTCGATGTACTTTTTGGTTTTGAAATAAACAACCAAGATCGCCGCTAAAGAGAAGACCGCCGTAAAGAGGGCAATGTTGGTGTATCCTTGCGGATTCAATTGTCCGGTAGGATATTGTGCAGTACTGCGGAAGAACACATACATGCCTCCCACCATCATCAGTGCAACCCCGCTCATGAAGAAGATCGATCGGATCGATTGGATCTGGGTACGTTCTTCATAGCCTTGAGAAAGCTCTGAGCCTAACGCTGTATAAGGTGTCACCAGGATGGTGATAAAGGTCTTATAGGAGATAATGAAAACAAAGATCAGGGTGACCTTAACGGTCAATGATGAATCTAGTGGAATAAAGAACAAGCCCAGAATACTGATTGAAACGCCGATGGCTCCGATCAGCAGATAACCGTGACGTCTTCCGAACTTCTTTGATCGGGTGTTGTCTGAAATATAGCCCATGATGGGATCGGTGATCGCATCCCAGAAGATCGAGATACCGATGGCCAAGCCGGCAATGGTTCCCGGTATATGCAAAATCGAAGTCATGAAGAAAACCAAATAAGAACCCACCACCTGCATGGCCAGTCCGTTACCCAGATCCCCAAATCCATAGGCTACTTTATCGATGAGTGGCAGTTTTTTCATTGTCATGTTTTCATTATAACTGATTAAAAAAGTGTTCGGAAATTAATTGACCTTTTAGGCTCAATAAGTTAGAATAATAAAGCAATGCCCGAGTGGTGAAATTGGTAGACGCAGTGGACTCAAAATCCACCGACGCAAGTCATGACGGTTCGAGTCCGTCCCCGGGCACCATAGTGAACATTAACCTTACCTAAGGTTCAAAAAAAGCGCTTAAACAGGCGCTTTTTTGCTATATAGGGCAATTTCCGAAAAGCAGGAAAACCCTAAAAATTGCCTGGAAATTGCCTGGATCTATGTCCAATGAGTGCAATCTATGTCAATCTTTAGCGATTAATGACAGTCCAAATTGATATCTCAAAACCGGTTGCTAAAACAGTAACATTAAGGTAGGAGGTAAATTATGCAAGTTGGTAAGACAAAAAGTGGTGTTTCATATTTCTACAGAGTACTTTACAAAGATCCCAATACTGGTGAAGAGAAAAGAAAATATCAAGCCGGTTTTAGTGGGAAAAAAGAAGCTGGGCGTGCCTGCAAGGACTTTGTAGAGTCACTTCAGAAGACAGTTATTGAGAAACCAAAAGTGACTTTCAAAGAACTCGTAGATGATTACCAATCTTCGAGAAAGATTCGAGTAAAACCAACCAGTTACACTGGAACTCAACGAATGCTTAAAATGTATTTGCTTCCTACTTTTGGAAAACGCAATATTGTTGAGATCACAAAACTCGATGTAAGAAAGTGGGCTGATCAGCTCCAATCATCTTCATTATCTCCAAAGTATAAAAATGACCTATTGACTCTTGCAAAATCTGTTTTCAGTCATGGAGTTGAATATTTCGACTTGAACGTGAATCCGGTAAATAACATTCAACGATTGAAGAACGATAAACTACCACTCACCGCGGATTCTATTTGGACGGTAGAAGAATTTCATAATTTTATAACTGGCTTTAATACTGATGATTTGGATGAGAAGCACTGGAAGATATTCTTCACTTTACTGTATTGGACCGGTGTACGCAGAGGTGAAATTAAAGCGCTTCAATTTTCTGACTTTAAGGTTGATACATGTGAGATTGATGTCAATAAGTCTTGTACAAACAAAATCACTGGTATGGGATTAGTGATGCAGACACCAAAGACAAAAGGGTCTAAAAGAAAGATCCCTCTGGATCAATTAACCTATGATATGATGCTGGATTACTACAATTATCGCAAACAAGAACCTGGCTTTTCGATGAAACATTTTATCTTCAACAGACCAAATAATCCGCTAATGCCTTTCGCTGATACAACCATCCAAAACCGAAAAAATAGAATGGTAAAAAAGATAGGTATGAAAGAAATCAAGATTCATGGATTTAGGCACTCACATGCTTCTGTGCTGATTGGGAATAACATGGATCCTGCAGCCGTTGCAGAAAGACTTGGTCATTCTTCAGCAGTAATGACCTTAAATGTCTATACACATGTCTTGCCGGAGTCTGTAAAAAAGACTGTTAGCTTAATTGACCACCTTAGAAAGGAGGAGGTAGAAGATGAGGAAAGTAATGAAAAGTAGGGTAAATGACAAATTTCACATAATTTTCTTTACTACATAAGATGTTGTGTAATCATTTTGGCTCCTGAATTTTCTGTGTTTTTACTGATTACTTGAGAATAGCCTTATAGAATCACAGGATTATGGAGATTGATCTTGAATATTTATTAATCGCTTTGTCGGAAATCATACACAACATATTGTGTAATAGAAAACATTAATAATATGCTTATTTTATAAGGCTTTTTTCAAATAATTCTGAAGGCTTGACAATTGGAAATTTAAGCCCATCATTGAGTCTAAAGGGGGATATTCCCATGAAAATTCTAGATTTGGAGAAAGTTAATCTATTTAAGAGAGCAAGACTACGCGCGGTAGTTGATGGCCGAGGTTTAAGTGATAGACAGATAGCCGCATTAAAAATGGGTATCTCTGAAAAGCGGTTGAAGTTAATTGAGGGTGGAGCATTGCCATATCTTGATGAATTGGAAATTCTCATTAAGACTTATAGAAGTGTTGAACTAGCCGATGAGTTTTGTAAAGTTTGTCCAGCGAAAGCTGCAAGGGATTCTATCAAATGAAACGAGTTGAACTTAGTAGCCTTGATGAAATGATTCAAGTACTACACAAGAAAATGTATAGTGGTCCTGATTTGGAAATACTCTTTTCTTGTGGATTGAGGTTAGCGAAAAGATATCGAGACAAGGCATACGAATATGCATACATTAAGTACAATTGGCTAGATAAGTACTTAATACCGCGAAAGATGTTGTTTGAAGCGATACCTGCCATCTATCAACTGATTGATCCGAAGATTATTGAAGACATTTTATCCGAAAGCGAGAGCAATTAATATGGAAAAATACAAATTCGAACTAGCAATGCTTGATATCAGATTAGCTTTTTTAGATCACGACCATCTTGAGAAGTTCGCATATCTCATTTCCAAATTCTTTCCATTCATCATGGTTGAAAGCTTGAGCAAAGATGAAATAAAAGAAATCAACTTCGCCTATGTTGCATCATCAGTTTGTGGTTATGACCTTGTTCGTTATAGTACACTTGAGCAATTGTATGGATATCTCATGATTGGTGATGAGAACATGTTCCCAGATCCTAACGATGCGGTTATGATCACTTTGGCTTGTGGTATTCACGATAACCTAATCGTCTCGATTGATCCGGATTCTATTCCTGATGATGACTTCAGCTTGATCGTTGAAAATGCACTCATAATCAAAAAGAATCGAGATGAGAGTGTAGAGACAGTTCAATACCTGGTGGAAACTGCTCACATGGCGTTTGAAAATGATTTGCTTCTGACTTTTAAAGAAACTCAGGAGAAAAATGGCATGTTTCTCTAATTTTTAAACTGTAAGAGAAATCTATGAAAATAAACAGTCAATGATGGTTGAAAAGATTATAGATTTTACTAATTAGAGAATGAATCAACAAAGATCTGAAAGGTATGGGGTGAATTTTAACCTTCATTCGAATTCATAGAATTGCTATGAGCAAGATGTGATTCAGTAGAAAAAAGCGATGATAATACCTTATTCAAATTATTCAATAGATATTTCTGCATAGACTTATCATCTTAATTGTGTGCACTCACAGGATGGGCGTTGTTACCGTAGGTCCTATGACATATAAATAAAACACGATTTCCAAATGAAAGGAATAAATGTGAACAATGTGACTAGTGAAAAAAAGACAAAACGATTAAGGTTTTATATCAAGACAAGCCTCCTTAAAAGGATTAATAGTGGTATTGAGCGTGGAATCATAGCTGATAAATCAGCTTCTGAGTTCATTTGGAAAGTAATCGAACAAAATATGATCCAAGGACCCATTAATTATTCAATTCATTATAATCGGGTTCCAATAATTCGAGAGATTAGGAATCATCTTGATGATCACTTTGTTGAGCTCCAAATAGTAGAACGTGTAATTATGGCAGATATTGAGTTTATTAAACTCATGGAGGAACATGATGCGTAAAAAGAATTCAAATAAGACCTTATTTGAGATCTTGGTCACTGATCAACAATTCTCTCAAGTCAATGAATACTGCGAACAAAATGATTTTGAAAGTAAATCGGAAATGATTAATACAGTTTTATCCACTGAGTTGGA
Source organism: Erysipelotrichaceae bacterium (assembly GCA_963678045.2). Lineage (GTDB taxonomy): Bacteria > Bacillota_I > Bacilli_A > Erysipelotrichales > Erysipelotrichaceae > UBA2212. Next base: position 910,847 of record CAXXCK010000004.1, read on the forward strand.
CATACGAGGAGCAGTCATCCCAGGGGAGCAGCAAAAGGCCTATTTGAAGGGGGTAATGGATTCACTTTACAATGAACATGAAGCTGGGAAACTTATTGTAAAAATATTTAAAGAAGTAAAGTTGATCAAGGAATATGTAATTGCGGTTCATGGAGATGATAAAAAGAAACTAAGCTATGCCAAAGCTAGATCTGAGCAAACATACCAAGCACATTTGAGTGGAATGAAATTAAAAGCTCCTTGGGATTTCGAAGATGATGAGGATCAGGATGTAGAACTGGAATTCTTTAAAAGTGAGGACAGTTCAAAATGAAGAAATAAATAAATTGAACCACTATGAGCATCATCTGAATAAATGCAGTTAATTCTAGAATGTGAATTTCGCTGGAATAGATGCAATTTAATCAAGTTAAGCTAATCATTGATGCTCTCATTGGCTTTTGACATCTACATTACATCGAAGATGCAGAATGTTAAAGTCTTACTATTGACTTTATTGAGCAGAATGCTTTATACACACTTTCGTAACATATTGTTGGTATGATCATCTTAGAAACACAATCTTGTGTTCAAAAAGAAAGTAACGGCGATGAAGAGATTTTGCTTATTCGAATCACATCGTCAGAGGAAGGCATTATGATGGGCGGATTTGGAAATCTTGGATGGGGAAATGGAATGACGGGTGGTTTTATGTGGTTTGGTGGTTTAGTTTCAATCATCGTCATAGTGTTGATCATTCTTGGAGTTATAAGAATGTCTCATGGATCAGTACATTACAATGAGCAACTTTATGAACAGGACTCCAAAATCTCAGCAATTGAAATTGTAAAGAATCGCTATGCAAGAGGCGAGATAACGAAAGAGCAATATGAATTGTATATAAAAGACCTAGGTTAATAGCAATTTTGAGGAAGCAATGAGGAACAAATATAGTCTCATTGCTTTTTTTATTGGTCATATCGTAAATGAAGTAATTGATTTCAGCAAATAACTAGTATTACGTTATTTTTTCCTTCGAAATCTCATGGTTTAATATAAGCATAACCGTCGTGTTGTTTGATAGTCAATTCAGCAACTCCCGAAGGCACGATGGTTACAAAACTCAATAGATTCCCTGGAGTTAACCCAAGAGATCTGAGTGAATTATTGCATACAGCGAAATGAACTGTATTTGATAAATCCTTAAGTACTTTCAATGTGTCTTCGTTTTGATTAGTTGTTACAAGAAATTGAACAGCATCAGAGTTTGCTAAAACCTCAACGATTACATTCGAATCTTGAAATGCATTAATCAGATTTCTAGTATTGGCCAAAACCAATTTCCACTTTTCCATCTCATCTACATGAAATATGACTTTGTATTCAGACATTGCTGTCCTCCATTTCTAAATGAACCAGACCACCGGTTCGTTTTACTACCTGTAGGCAATTTATTGTGCACTCTACACTTTACATATGGCTGGAGCTAAAGTGATGGATTTTACAAATCACATTGATCCATAAATCCCTCAGGGGGAACACCTAGTCCTTGTATCAGTCTTGCCCAGTAATCGACTTGGGCAACTGTGCTTGCTAAGATGACGATTTCGCGTTCCGAGAAGTTTTGAACTACCTTGCTAGATATTTCAGCAGGCATAACAATTGGACTAGCACATAAGTGTCTGACATAATCCAATACGATTATTTCCTTGTCACTAAAAGTCGTTACTTCAGACAATATTCTTCTTCCTCTCAATACTTCTATTTCGGCGTCAGTGATTCCATCTTCTTGATATCCAAAAGTGTTCATATCGATACAAAACGGACAAGAAACAGACAGTGATGTTTGGATTCTGATCAGTTTGAGCATACGTGCGTTTAAATCTTTATTGCCATGAGCGATAAATGATTCTAGAATTCCAGAGCTAACCGCAACCTTTGGTACCCATGCCAGAAGTTTGGGGACTAATAAATCCTTGCCGGTAATTCTCTGAGAAACTTTAATCCCCATCTTTAGAAAGAAATTTATCCTTTTGGGTGGTTCAATAAACGCCTTCCTCTTAAAATCATTGCTTTGGATAAGATTTTGCATAAAATCACCTCTTTGGCTTACCGTTTCAGTGTAGACTCAAGTAAAAAATATAAACAGCATTTTGACTTAAATTGCTTTATATAGAAAAATTAGTTCCTAATCTGATATTTGGATTTCTTCAATAATCAAAAAGTGAGAAACAATCTTTCAAAGGAAAACTTCTTTAAGAACCAATTTGTTCGTCTTACTAGAATGAACCTTTGGTGATAAAACAATGCAATGAACAATGAAAAGAAGTACATATTGATTCGTAAATGCGTTAGAATATAGATGATAGTCTATATAATCGAATCTACAGAAAGCGAGGGGAAAATGGAATACAATATTGTAGATATTCTGAAAGCTTTAGGGGATTCAACACGGCTGACCATCATCAAGCGACTTAGCAGCAAGTGTGAGCTTTGTGCATGCAACATCCTTGATGATTTCAAGATATCACAGCCTACGCTCAGTTTTCATATGAAAAAATTAACATCCTGTGGATTGGTAAATGTTCGTAAAGAAGGGGTATGGATGAAATACAGTCTGAATGTTGAGTTTTTAGAGAGATTAAGAACAGAATTGAGCTTTGATCCAACTCTGTCTGATGATCAATCTTGTTGTGAGAACAAAGAATAAGTTTCCAGAAATACTAAATATAGATAAAAATCAATATATCGTTGACTTGCTGATCTATTGCGCCTATAATCAAATACATAGATGAATGTCTATGTATGGAGGTTATATGCAAGTGTTCGGATGGATAAACGACATATTTCTGAAAATGACTTGGCTCAGTGACTTAATGAGCTTTATTGTCGAAAAAGGCCTTGGTCTTAACGTAACCAGTCAGACTGGAGCAAGTCTTCAGTTTTTTATGTATGACACAGTAAAGATTTTTATCCTTCTTTCAGTACTGATATTTACTGTTTCCTACATTCAAAGTTACTTTCCACCGGAACGTACCCGTAAGATCCTGGGAAAATACAAAGGTGTTTCAGCCAACCTGTTGGGTGCTTTGTTAGGAACGATCACGCCGTTTTGTTCATGCTCATCAATCCCGCTATTCATTGGGTTTACGTCTGCGGGTTTACCCATCGGCGTCACATTCTCATTTCTAATTTCATCCCCATTGGTTGATTTAGCGTCAGTTATTCTTTTGGCCAGTATCTTCAATTGGAAAATTGCGATCGCCTATGTTGTGGTAGGTGTCATTTTAGCCGTTGTCAGCGGTACGATCATCTCAAAACTTCACTTAGAAGATCAAGTAGAATCGTTTGTCTTCAGAAAAATGGATATGCCTGAGATCGAAGCGGAAGCCTTAACTCGTAGAGACAGGATTCAGATCGGGATTGATGCAGTCAAAGAGATCGTACACAAAGTGTGGTTGTATGTTTTGATCGGGGTAGGGATTGGTGCTCTAATCCATAACGTGATTCCTGAAAGCGTGATTACGGCGGTCTTGGGAGCCGATAAATGGTACTCTGTCCCTTTGGCTACACTAGTTGGTGTGCCTATGTATGCGGATATCTTTGGGACCTTACCAGTGGCTGAAGCGCTTGTTACAAAGGGTGTTGGTATTGGGACGGCGCTGGCCTTCATGATGGCGGTTACAGCCTTATCCTTGCCCAGTATCGTCATGCTGAAGAAGGTTGTGAAAAATAAATTACTGATTGTATTTGTATCAATCGTAACTGTAGGTATCATGATTATTGGGTTCTTATTCAATGCCTTTGGAATGTATTTGTTATAGACCGTTTAGCGGTAAAACCGAGAAATAAAGAAAGCGAGAAAACACATGATTATCAAAATTTTAGGTTCAGGTTGTCCGAATTGTCAGAGATTGGAAGCAAATGCCATAGAAGCCGTAAAGAAATTGGGGATAGAAGCTGAATTCATTAAGGTTACTGATTACAAAGATATTGCGGCCTATAACATTATGAGCACACCAGGTTTAGTCGTCGATGAAAAGGTATTATCCTATGGTAAAGTATTGGCTCCTGATACAATAAAAAATCTGATTCAGATGAATGTTGTTTACAAATAAGGTGCTCAAGATCAATTGTGGTCACAAATAAATCGGGAAATTTTGGCAAACTCACTTATATTAATTCTTGAACTGTAATAGAGGTGACAGTTTTCTGGTTTATATGATTCTGAAGTGCTTATGAGCAAATCACTTTGATTTATACTTTTTTGGAGCATAATGCAATCGAAGGAGATTATCTCTATGAAAAACGTTGGGAAGACAGATTCTTATATTCGATATTTATTAGCGGCAGTTCTTGTTATTGTAGGTGTCATGCTCGGAGCTAGCTCAACAATATCCATTGTTATGTATGTTGTAGCGGCAGTTCTGGTTGTGACTGCTGCCGTCAATGTGTGTCCTATCTATCTGATGCTTGGCATTAAAACAAACAAAAAGTAAATAAAAAGAAGGCATGTCTTGATTGGCATGCCTTCTTTTTACTTGTTAACTGCATCTTGCAAGGCAATCTTGATTTCTGAGAACGATAATCCTTTTTCTATGCAGAAGTCTTTTACTGTCTCATTGGTGAAGGTGACCGAAGTCCCCACAATGGTTTCAAATTCAACTTTGGTCAAGCCCGCATCCAGCACTTCTTGAATAGTCGTTGGTCCTTTGACTGCGAAATCGGTACTTGACTCCTCATCCTCGCTCAAGGTGACCTTGGAGGGATCAAGAGGTACCACGGTGATTGTATGGGTGTTGATATAAGCATTTTGTTCTGTTGATAAAGTAGTGTTGTGTTCACGGATCAATCGCACTGCTTCTTCCGGAAGAGTGACGTCAACCAACTCATACGGTAGTCCGTTGTATAATGCTACGAAAGCTTGAATCGCTTCTGTCCCAACTTCAGTTTCCATGGGTTCATAAATAGAACCCAGGTTCTTTGCTTTGAAATCAGCGGGATCAAAGGAGTTGGAGATACTGAAGGCTTGATATAAAACATCAACCGGAATCTCGAAATAGTCTGAGATAGCCGCAAAACTATAGGATCCTGAAATCGATTGGGGGTCATACGGATTAAGTTCGTTATCTTGATAACGAGAAGGAATTTTATCACCGCTGTTCCAAAGACCGGTAACCATACTGGTTCCGATCCCTAAGAACAGAACTGAAGGGATGATCCACATTAATAATTTTGAATTGAGTACCATGTTTTCTCCTTATTTCGTCTTGAATTCGACGGTATTTTTAATCGGACAGGATTGTTCAGAAGTGCATTTCATGCAACTGATGCATTGATGATCATTGATCGTTTCCTTATCGGAGATCGTGATATTCATTGGGCATTCCCGGTCACATTTCTTACAGTTGATGCAGCTTGATGGCGTTCTCTTAATTTTGAAGATACGAAATTTGTTAGTCAGACCAAGTACAGCACCATAAGGACAGGCATATTTACACCAAGGACGCTCTATAAATAACGACCCAATGATTGTGATACCCAAGATGATCATGGCCATCGGTGCCACTTCCCCAGTGAAGAAATTGAATAGCGCAAAGTAAGGATCAATGTTTTTGAACAGAAGGGTACCGGATCGGGCTGTCACGTAGATGACCCAAACGAGGATGAAGTAACGAAAGAATCTTAAGACTTTATCCAGTTTTGGATTCACAAAACGGTTGTATTTCTTTTTGAAGATCTTTCTGCCCAAATTACCTGTCCATTCTTGTAGACTGCCTAACGGACAAACCCAGCCGCAAATGACAGGACCAAACAAGATAGCCAAGATGAGACTTAAGCTTAGTATGATGAGAGATGAGGCAGAGATATTCTTGACATAATTTCCAATGGTAGCAAGATTGTAGAGCGTTTCAACCCCGCCAAATGGGCATATAGCATGCAGTGAGAGGGCAGGGATATAAGGTAATCCATTACCCAGTTCTTCTAGTCCATTATTGATAGCAATACCTCCGATTATAACAAAGAATACGATCTGACTGATTTTTCGATACGGTATTTTCCTTTTCATACAAACTCCTTTTTTCTTAGTGTCAGTCTACGTAAAATGTATGTTTTTAGTGTTACAAATATCTGAATTTATTCCATATTTCAATAAAAAAAGAGAATTCAGATTGAACTCTCCTTTTTATACAACTTCATTTCAAGGGGGATGAAGTTAAGTTGTTTTAATTAATGTCCACCAAAGCCATTTCCACCGGTCTCAGTTCCAGAGGAAGTTCCTCCAGTTCCAGATCCGGTTCCGGAATCTCTTGGTTGTTGACCATTTGTTGTGCCTGAACCATCACCCGAAGGAGTATCGGTTTGAGTTTGAGTATTGGTTTGGGTCTGAGTATTGGTTTGAGTTTCAGTTTGGATTTCTGTACCCGAGCCTTGTTGAGTCCCTGAACCATTCCCGCTGCCGTTTCCGCTACCATTTCCAGAATCATCAGGTTTATTCATTTGATTCTTGATTTCACTTTGGATCTGAATCATGTCTGCAGTTCCGGCATTTTCTAAACGTGTTCTGAGCTCGCTAGTATCTACTCCGCTTTGATCAAGTTTGTTCAATGCAGTTTCCAGTCTCTCACGAATCTTCTCTTGAGTTGCTTGACTGATATGAGCTCGGGTTTGAATGGCAAGTTTGTTTGCATCGTTTGCGAAGAATTCTTTAACACTCAGCATTTCACCATTTTGAGTCTGAATCATTCCATTGATGACATAGAGTCCGACAGGAACATCTTTATCACGAGCTTGGGCTTGTTCTTGAAGCGTCGCTTTGATTTGTACCAAATTGATACACTGTAAGGTATCGCTCAATCTGATGCGATCCTGTAGTCTTGTTTGTAAAGTATCGCCTAATTCAGCAGGGGTACCTTGGGCAACAACGGTGCTCACAACAACGTAATCATCTTCAAGATCCGTAATATCGATAAATCCGGCATCGGCTGCCAAGGATACAATGGTATCCACAGCGTCTTCGACAGGTAGGCCGATCAATGCTGTCGTGTCCAGAGATTGAGCATCAGTATTCAATGCATCAATCTTAATGACTAGTCCGGCATTATTCACGGATAATTCAAAACTTGGGTTAATGTCTACAGAGACAATGGCTGCAACTACATTTGAATTGTCTTTAGCAAACCAATTCAACGGGTTTGAAATGATGATGGCGAAGGTCAGGACAAAAGCCATACCGAGATAGAAGAAACTTCTCTTTTTCATAAATGACTCCTTAGGGGCTTTAGCCCAATCGGATCTTATACCATCTTTTTCAGCGCGCGCATAGATATTGGCCAGCATCCTGTCTTCATTTAAGGCATTTGATTTTATGTTTTTTTGGAACTGGTTCATTTGGTTTAAGTCCTTTCGCTTCTATAGAGCCATGCTTAGTGTATTTAGTCGAAACTATTTTTGAAACTTTTTCTTCAATGCCTCCAGTGCGTTATACACTTTGCTTTTTATGGTTGATTCCGGAAGACTAATTTGTTTGGAGATATCGATAAAACTCATCTCATAACGGTATCGGGCAATCAGCAATGTCTTATCCGGTTCAGGCAGCTTGTCGATCTCATCCCATAATGCTTGTGATGTTACTTTATTCAATACCTCAGTTTCGAGTTCGAAATCATCCGGAACTGATTCAATTAAATTCATTTCATCATTGATCAGAGTGACCGGTCTTCGAAGTTTTGCCTGATAGTAACTGGTCAACTCATTATTGGCCATTTGAATCAGATAGGCTTGCGGGTTTTCAATTTTGTCGTGACTTTGTTGCATATGACGATAAAGAGCGTAGTAAAGGTCTTGCACAAGATCCTGGGCATCTTCAAGATTCTGCACTTTAAATAACACATGTTTACTGACTTGTGTTATGGTAGCTCGATAAATGGTTTCGAAATCTTCTTCGGTATATCTCATGGTTTCAGTATAATCACTAAACCTCCTAGAGTAAAATCAAACCTTGTCACTGCTCTAGAGCAACCAGGAATATGCACTGTTTTGACAGTAATATCATTACTAATATCATAGAGGGAGCCAAACTTGACTTAGTCGAAAAAACTTTAGGATTTTTTATGCAGAGTTTTTTGTTATGAAAGAGACTTGTAATGAAAAGCAATAGTCAATCTCAACACAATAAACATTCATTTAGTTGCTCAATAGTGTGAGTATCATACTTGAAATTCAAGAAGTGTCCCCGTATAATAGCGATTGTCAGGAGGTAATCATGAATCTAAACTTAGGATTTAATCTCAAAGAGTCCAAACAGAGTACAAAACCTGAACCAACTATTCACTATGACATTCTTGTTTTAGGCGGTGGACCTTCCGGCTACAACGCTGCGCTCTATGGAGCACGGAAAGGGCGTCAGGTGGCGTTGATTGCCAAAAAAGCCGGAGGACAATTGCTTAATACCTCTTATGTTGAAAATTATCTCGGTCTAGAGACGCTCTCAGGAGAAGAATTAGCAGAGAAATTCAGAAATCATCTCTTAGAGCTAGATGTACCCATTTTGGAAGATGCAGAAGTAAAGAGCCTTGACAAGAATACTGAAGGATTCCTCGTTACACTTATGGATGGAACGACATATAAAGCTAAAACGATCATCGCATCCTTAGGCTCAAACCCTCGAAAATTAAGTGTTAAGGGTGAATCTGAGTATTCGAACCGTGGTATCGCATATTGTGCAATCTGTGATGCACCGCTGTATAAAGGGAAAGATGTCTTGCTCGCCGGTGGTGGTAACTCTGCTGTAGAAGCAGCAATCGATGTGGCCATGGTTGCCAACAGTGTGACTTTGATTCATCGAAGCCAACTGAGGGCTGATCAGGTTCTGATAGATCGGATGAAAGCCAATCCTAAAATCAAAATTCATCTTGAAACTCAAATCCTTGAAGCTGTGGGAGATGAGTCGCTGAGAGGCGTTCGTGTTCTGAATAAGCTGACCCAAGAGGAAAGCGTCATCAGTGGTGCCGGATTATTCATAGAAATAGGGAATATGCCAAATACAGCTTTGATTCAGCATCTGGTTGAATTGAACGAACGAAATGAAGTCATTGTCGATGATAGAGGACAAACCAGTTGCCCCGGCTTGTTCGCTTCCGGTGACATGACTCAAAGCCCATACAAACAAATCATCATCGCAGCGGCGGATGGTGCGAAAGCAGCGTTGGCTGCCAACGAATACCTGAATATCCATTAAGGAGGAAAAACAATGGAAAAACTACTCAATAAAGACTTACAGAAACAAGTGAAAAAGATCCTGGATCCGATGAAGGACAAGATTACGATCGTCTTGTTTACGAAAGAAACGGATTGCGATTCCTGTGAACCGACGCTTCAAATTATTAATGAAGTTGCAGAAGTCAGCGATAAGATTAGTGTTAAAGTTTATGATCTTGATAAGAATTCCGAAGAAGTTGCCAAATACAATATTGAAATGGCCCCGAGTTTTGTGATTCTGGATAAAGATGATCAATACAAGGGTGTTAAATTCAATGGTGTACCAGCAGGTCATGAATTTAATTCATTTTTATCGGCTTTGGTTGAGATGTCAGGAGAAGTTAGTTATGTGCCTGCAGACTTTGCAGCGAGAGTTGCAAAGATCGATAAGCCCATCAACATTAAGGTTTTTGTGACAATGAGCTGCCCGCATTGCCCTGGTGCTGTTCAAAAGGCTCACAAACTGGCCATGATGAACAAAAACGTTGTCGGCGAGATGATAGAGGCTCAAACCTTCTATGAGCTCTCAGAGAAGTACAACGTCTCTGGGGTTCCCAAGATCGTCATCAATGACACGATCGAGCTCGTCGGCAATCAGCCAATTGAGACCTTCTTGTCTAGCATTGAATCTTTATAGGTACAAAATAAACTGACGCAAACTAAACTGCGTCTGTCTTGTGAAGGGAGGCAATTTTGTTGACAGACAAAAGGGAATCAGAGATCCTTTCACAAAAAATAAGTGATTTAAGAAGAAACCAGATTCCATATATTCTCTTTTTCTCAAAACCCGATTGCACACTATGTGAAGCCACATTGTCGCAACTCATGGATCTGATCAGAGACTATCCGATTGAGTTAATATCCCTGGATGCATTACAAAATCCGACCATAGCCGGTCAATATCGGGTCTTTGTAGAACCAACGATAGTGTTGTTTTCAGAAGGAAAGGAAGCGCTTCGTGAAAGTCGACGTGCTGAATTTGACAGATTAAAATGCGCCTTGGATTTTATGCAGACTTTTGGTCTCATACCGACCAATACCATGAAGTAAATCTTAGAATGGAATAGAAGTGAAACCAGGATGAACAAACAAACAAAGCGAGGGTAACATGTTCAATTTTTTCAAATCAAACAATCTTAGTCAAGACAAAGCCTATGAGCAGCTTCAACAGGATAAATCGATCAAACTGATCGATGTCAGAACAACAGGCGAATTCAAGGAAGGACACGTTAAAGGCGCGGTCAACATTCCTTTGAACACATTACCGCAAAAGTATGAAAAAGCACTCCCAAACAAAGAACAAACGATCTTTGTGATCTGTCTAAGCGGTGCAAGAGCAGCAGATGCCACGGATTTCCTAAAGAAAGTTGGGTATACCAACGTTCATAATATCGGTGGTGTTGGATCTTGGAAATTTGGATTAGTGAGATAGTTATCTCACACTAAAGGAAATCAAAATGAAAAAAATACTGATTGTCGGTGGAGTGGCAGGTGGAGCAACCGCTGCTGCACGTTTGCGTCGTTTAAACGAAAATGACCAAATCATAATGTTTGAACGCGATGAATACATCAGCTTTGCGAACTGTGGATTGCCTTATTATATTGGAAAAGTGATCACTGAACGTGAGGACCTGTTGGTCCAAACCGTGGATGGAATGTCGACGCGTTTTAATATGGATATCCGCAATTTTTCGGAAGTCATTGAAGTAAATAAAGAAGCGAAAACGATCACGGTTCGAAAGACCCAAACCGGAGAAACATATCAGGAATCCTACGATGCCTTGATATTATCTCCGGGTGCCAAGCCTATCGTTCCTCCAATTGAAGGTCTGAAAGAATCGAGTAATTTGTTTGTACTTAGAAATATTGCAGATACTGATGCGATCTATAATTTCATCGCTGATAAGGCTCCTAAGAAAGCTGTCGTTGTAGGTGGCGGATTCATTGGGGTCGAGATGGCTGAAAATCTCACAGAGCGCGGTATTGAAGTCACCATAGTGGAAAAAATGCCCCAAGTCCTGGCTCCTCTTGATTTTGAAATGGCCCAACTGGTTCATCAGGAATTGAACAGAAACGGAGTTCGTTTAGTCTTAGGAGATGGTTTGTTGAAGTTTTCAGATAGTGGTAAAAAGATCCATTTAGAAAGCGGGAAAGAAATCGAAACAGATTTGATCATTTTATCGATTGGAGTGGTTCCTGAAAATACCTTGGCCAAGAAGGCTGGTTTATTATTAGGTCCTCGCGGACATATCGTCACAACATCGAAACTTGAAGTGATGGATTCATCTACACAACAAATCGTGGATGGTGTGTATGCCATCGGTGATGCAATACAAGTCAAAGATTTCGTCACGAAAAGCGATACCGCGATTGCTTTAGCTTGGCCGGCTAACCGTCAAGGCAGAATCGTTGCCGACATCATTAATGGAAAAGATACCCAATACAACGGATCTCTGGGAACTTCAGTCTTAAAAGTATTTAATCTGACGGTAGCTGCCACAGGGAATAACCAAAGACTACTTGAATCAAAAAAGATAGCTTATCAGGCAATCCATGCCCATCGAGGCAATCATGCTTCATACTATCCCGGGGCTTCAAACATCGCCCTAAAATTAATTTTCAATCCGGAAACCCTGGTAATATTGGGAGCGCAGGCTGTTGGACCGGAGGGCACCGAAAAGAGGATCGATGTCATTGCGACCTCAATTAAGGCCGGACTAAAGGTTACAGATTTGTCAGATCTTGAATTGGCTTATGCGCCACCGTTCTCATCTGCCAAAGATCCAGTCAATATTTTGGGATACATCGCGGAAAATGTTATTGAAAATCAGTATAAGGTAGCTTATGTCAATCAAATCGAAGAATTAGCCAGCCAAGGTGCTTTCTTTCTCGATGTCAGGACCCCTGAAGAATACGCAGAGGGTTCAATCAAAAACGCAGTCAACATCGAAGTGGATGAATTGCGCAATCGTCTCGATGAGATAACAGTCTCAAAGGAAACCCCAATCGTTGTGAATTGCCAGGTTGGGTTGCGAGCTTATGTCGCCATTATGGCCTTAAAAGGTAAGGGATACACCAATATCTATAACCTGTCTGGTGGTTACACAACATATAGTGCATTTACATATCAACTCAACTCTGAACTCCAGTTGGTGTAAGAGAGGTATTTGTTACAGTTCCGGCATAGAAAAAACATGGTTTCGTGACATGAACCTAGTATATTTCCCTTAGAAGTAAACCACTTCAGGAGTATTACAACATGAAAAAACAAACCATCATCGCATCCGTTATCGCATCCGGAGCTGTAGGACTTGCCATCGGCGCATTCGCAATCAGCGCTATGGCTCAGCCGATCAGTTCTAACCTGTCTACAATGAGAAACACAAATGGCCAAAGTAGATTCACACCCTTGGTGAACGAGGTCTCAACCACAACCTATCTGGAAGTACAAAACCTTGAAGCCGCATTAACTGTGCTCATCCAAGATGAATATAAAGCCAGAGCAGAGTATGTCGCCTTAGTAGAAAAATTCGGTGAAGTCAGCCCATTTGTAAACTTGATTCAAGCCGAGACGCAACATATAGCAGCCTTGTCCAATCAATTTGCGATTTACGGATTTGATGTTCCTGCAGACAACGGAAGTCAATTCGCAGTCGTTCCTAACACACTGGAAGAAGCTTACGCCATTGGCGTTCAGGCTGAAACTGCCAATATCGCACTCTATGAAAACTATTTGAAGCAAGACTTTCCTTCCACTGTAGAACGAGTATTCACAAATCTGATGAATGCTTCTGAAAATCATCTCTCTACATTTCAATCCTATCTTGATGGATCTGTGCCTACCGACCATGTCGCTCTAAATCAGGGCGGTTACCGAAATGGAAGAGGGTCCAACTAACATCACAGAAACATTGAATCATCAACGATCTAAATCGTATCCTTGAACACACTTCAATGAAGTGGGATAAAACCTCGAGTCATTTCCGAGGTTTTGTTTATTTTACTTGTATTCAGAGAAAGAGTGAGTATACTAATAATGAACATATGTTCATAAAGGAGTGCTATGCCCAGACCTTTCAAATCACGAAACATTATGGAAAAGCCGCTTTGTTGTAAATTTGTTCCTGAGAAAATCGGTGAACAGGGATCCGTTGTTTTGACTCTGGATGAATTTGAAGTCATCCGTAAATGTGACTATGAACGCCTCAGTCAGGAAAACTGTGCAACGTTGATGCAGATCAGCCGTACTACTGTCCAACGGATTTATGCCAGTGCTCGAGTCAAGATTGCTGAAGCTTTTGTGCTCAGTAAGGTTCTTGAGATCGAAGGCGGACCGATTAACGTGGTTGATACAAAATTGTTTGATGAAGCATCCCTAACCAATGAAAGAGGAGAAATCAGTATGAAAATCGCTATCGGCCTAAATGGCCTCAATGTCGCGGGTCACTTTGGCCAATGCAATGATTTCAGAATCATAGAAGTTGAAAACAATATCGTTATTCATCAAGAAGATATTCATGATGAAGTCAATGTTCATCATGAACGTCCGAAGTTCTTAAAAGATAAAGGTGTTGATGTGTTGATCATGAACGGGATGGGCAAAGGCGCTTATAACCGTCTGGTTGCTTTGAACATCCAGTGTGTATCGGCTGAAGATAAGAGTGTTGAAGATGCCTTGACGGCATACCTTAATAAGACCTTAACCAAACCGTTGGATGCGCATGAATGTGCCGGCTGCGGATCACATGAGCACAATCATGACCATCATCATGAAGGACATCACCATGGATAATGCAGCCTATATCATAGCGGCTGTTGCCTTAGGATTCTCTTGGTTCAAATCAAAAGAAAAAACGATCCAGGCTTTGAAAAAAGCTTGGAAGTCGTTTGAGAATATTTTGCCGCAGTTTTTGGTCATCCTTCTACTCATTGGTTTTGTTCTGAGTGTATTGACGCCTCAACAGATCTCTTCATTAATCGGTGGAGATTCCGGTTGGGGAGGTGTCATCCTGGCTTCGATTTTGGGGTCAATCACCTTGATTCCTGGCTTTATTGCGTTTCCATTGGCAGCGGCTTTGATCAAAAGCGGTGCCGGGTATATGCAGATCGCCGCATTCATCTCAACCTTAATGATGGTCGGCATCGTAACGATCCCAATGGAAATCAAGTTTTTCGGTAAAAAGGCAGCTTATTTAAGAAATGGTCTGGCTTTCATCTTTTCGTTGATGGTTGCCTTGATCATGGGAGTGGTTATCAAATGAAAAAATTACTAAAAAGATATCGCCTATTTATGATCATGCTGGCACTTTACGGTGTCCTGTATTTTGTTGAACAAAGATTATTTATTGCCAGCACAACCAAAGCCTACAACAGTATGATCGAAATGGTTATGGTATTGCCTCCTGTCTTTGTTTTGCTTGGGCTACTCGATGTTTGGGTCAAACGCGAGACCATGGTGAAAGCGATGGGAAAAGACAGCGGAATAGTCGGGGTCCTTTTGGCCTTCTTCTTGGGTTCAGCTGCAGCCGGTCCATTGTACGCGGCTTTTCCGGTAGCTTTGATTTTATTGAAGAAGGGCAGTTCATTCAAGAATGTGCTCATCATGATCGGTGCTTGGTCAACAACGAAGATTCCATTGTTGTTGTTTGAAGCTGCTTCAATGGGCTTGACCTTTACGATCACGCGTTTTATCATCAATATCTTCGGGATTTTAGGTATCGCTTGGATCAGTGAAAAGGTCCTGGGTCAAAAAGAATTGGATCAGATCCATGAGCGGGCTCTAACTTTAGAAAGTTGACGATGACCAGGACTGCGCAACGGAATTGGCAGGATCTGAGTTACATCATCACCTTGGCCATTTTTGGATTTGGGATGATCAACATCACGTTCGCCTTGATCGGTTTACTATGTTATATCTCACCGGTAATTTTATATTTTAAACACCATGATAAGACTTGGTGTCAGAAATATTGCCCGCGAGCCAGTTTTCTCAACAAGACTTTAGGCAAGGTCAGTCTACATTTAAAACGCCCTAAATGGCTGTCATCATCGGATGTCAAGTTGTTCTTTATTCTGTATTTGGGATTGAATATGTTTATTGCGATCATGTCCACCCTAGGGGTCGCTTCGGGCAGAATCGAGCCATTAAGTTTCATACGTCTGTTTATGTTTTATAAAGTTCCGCTAACGTTGCCACAGTTAATATCGATACCCGCTCCTTCTTTCTTGATTCATTTCTCATATCGTATCTACTCCATGCTGTTATCTACGGTCATTATCGGAACGGTTCTTGGCTTTCTGTATGCTCCAAGGACCTGGTGCACGATCTGCCCGGTGAATACATTAAGTACTCCAAAGCACTTGAAAAGGCTTAAACAGGTTTGACCATGAAAAGGAAAGATGCCTTGTTGTTCATTTATGGCTTAGGCATTGTATTTCTGCTGAGTTCAGCTTATAACGATTTCAAGACCTCCAACTTCTGGAATCTGTTTATGGAAGCTGAGTTTACAGGATTTGCTGTGTACATGATCTGGTTTTATCCTAGACGCAAACTGAAACTGAATGATGACCTCATGATTCTGTTGCTGATTCATTTCAGTGCCTTTGCAATCTCAAGTCTGTTCAACCAGGAATGGCTCAGGTTCATCATCAGTCTGGTTTACATTATAGGTTATATCGGTTTTCGAAGTTATCGCAAGAAACACAAGTACAGTTTTTATCTTAAGAAATAAAGAATAGAATGAAGGACGATGCGTTTCATCAGATCCAAAATGAGGTCGAATAAATGGAAAATAAAAAACAACCTAAGATTTATACGATTGGAGAATACTATTTGGCTTTGGTTAAGTGGACTCGGTCCGTAAAGATGCTGATGAGAAATCGAAAACAAGAAGTTATCAGTCAGGATTTTGTCGAGCGGCTGATGCTGGCTGTAACCGAAGTCAACGGCTGTGCTGTTTGTGCCTATGGTCATACGCAAATGGCATTAAGTCAGGGTTTTACTCAA
The DNA here is from genome assembly GCA_963678045.2 of Erysipelotrichaceae bacterium. Taxonomy (GTDB): domain Bacteria; phylum Bacillota_I; class Bacilli_A; order Erysipelotrichales; family Erysipelotrichaceae; genus UBA2212. Next base: position 927,093 of record CAXXCK010000004.1, read on the forward strand.
GAAGAGATCTCAGCTTTTCTAAACGGAAGCGGTGAGTATGTCAAACCTGAGGAGATGAAAGCAATCTTATTTGCACAGCACTATGCTGATACCAAAGGCATCGTTGATGAGAAAGCGTTTCAGGAAGTGATTTCTGCCTATGGAAAAGAGAAGTCTGAGGTAATCCTGTCGGCGATCCAAATGATGATGATCGGTAATATTGTAGGTTTACCAATCAGTGCATTTCAAAGAAGGCGCAAAGGCGATCCTGACTCAAACAGTACCTTGATTCATGAAATCGGCTTGCCCTTGTCCACGCTGGTATTGATCATTCCGGCAATTTTCAACGGGGTCATCGAAACCGTGATGCATCAACCTAGTTTACGATACTCGATTTTGTCTAATTGACTTTATTGCATAAAAAGGTCTTCTTGACCTTTTTATTTTGGAATCAAATATCTTTATAAACGTGTTTCAAATAGCCTCAAGGTGATTAAATCCAAGAAGAGTAGCAAACTTATTGCCAAATTGGTTAAAAGTACTATAATACCTTTGGAATAAAATTCATGGAGGTTCTTATGAATCCAAATGCATTCAGTATATTCGGTCTCGACATTAAATGGTATGCGGTTCTTATTCTGACTGGGATGTTAGTCGGTATGGAGATCGCCAAATACAACAGTAAATACAGAAACATGAATTACAGTATCCTCATGGATATGACGTACATGATCTTACCTATCGCATTTATTGGTGCTCGTCTATATTATGTTGCCTTTGAGTGGGACCTCTATAAAAATGACTTAATCAATATCCTGAATATCCGGGCCGGAGGATTAGCGATCCATGGCGGTATCATCTTTGCCGTTATCGCTGCAATCATCATTGCGAAAAATAAGAAGATCAATCTCCTAAATGGATTCGATGTGGTTGCACCTTCGCTTATTCTTGCTCAGGCCTTTGGAAGATGGGGCAATTTCTTTAACAGTGAGGCGTACGGTGGTCCGGTTTCATATGAGTTCATCCAGCACTTTCCCAGCTTTATACAAAAGGGGATGTTGATCGGCGGGACATACTATCACCCTACTTTTTTGTATGAGTCAATCTGGAACGTCATCGTATTTGGAATATTGATGATTCTCTTGAGAAAGTCGAAAAGATCTGGGCTTGTTGCATTCACCTATCTGGGACTTTATTCCATCGGTCGTTTCTTTATTGAAGGCATGCGAACTGATAGCTTGATGTTTGGAACTATACGAGTTGCCCAGCTCGTAAGTTTAGCTGGTATCTTGGCGTGGATTATTTTTCTTCTGTATCCGATGATTTCGAAATCATTCAAGCGATTATTAACCAGGGACTAGATTGTAACTGAAAAGAGTAAAACTGTGAAAGCAAACGTAAAAACAACTCTAGATTATAAAGAGTTACCAATCGATGAAGTCTATACGTCACTGAATTCTATAAGCGAAGGACTATCCGGTGCTGAAGTAAAACAAAGACTAATCGATTATGGCTATAATGAAATCAAAGAAACTCATAAGAACCCAATCTTTGAATTATTGAAAAGATATTGGGGACCAATGCCCTGGTTGCTGGAGATCTCGATTCTTCTCACCATTTATCTCAATCACACAACGGAAAGCATCATCATTTTCGTTCTGTTGACTGCCAATTCGGTGATTGGATTCATGCAGTCACAAAACTCTCAAAAAGCAGTTGGGTTACTGAAAAAGAAACTAGAGATCGAGGTCAAAGTATTGCGTGATGGTGCTTGGCAGATTGTCAATGCGAGGGAAATCGTTGTTGGTGATATCATTAATCTCCGATTGGGTGACCTGGTTCCGGCAGATGTGAAAATCATCAGCGGAAAAGTGTCGGTCGATGAATCCTCATTGACCGGCGAATCCTTGCCAAAAGAACTTCAACAAGGTGACATCATGTATTCGAGTTCCATCATTAAACGTGGTGATTCAAAATGCATTGCAGTCAATACAGCATCCAATACATACTTTGGGAAAACGGTCGAACTAGTTAAAATGGCGCGACCCAGGTCAAAACAAGAAGAATTGATGCTGCACATCGTAAAAAACATGATGTACCTGGGTATCATCGCTTCGATCATTGTTTCAATTTCCGCATTCGTGTTACATAAAGATCTGATTTTCATCTTATCCTTTGTCGTTATTTTCCTGATTGGATCCATTCCTGTCGCCTTACCTGCAGTTCTTACGATCGTACAAGCGGTAGGCTCCATGGATTTGGCAAAGAAGGGAGTTTTAGTCACTCGATTGGATTCGATTGAAGACGCTGCTTCTTTGGATATTTTCTGTTTTGACAAGACAGGAACCATTACCCAAAACAAATTGACAGTCATGGAAACCATACCTTACGAGGGTCATACGAAAGACGATGTTCTTAGGTTTGCTGCCCTTGCTTCACAGAAAGAAGACATGGACGCGATCGATCTCTCGATACTGGATGTCGCAGATCAACATTCGATTGATTTCTCTGGCTACGAGAAAACCAACTACATTCCCTTTAGCCCCGAAAGAAAAAGAACCTCCGCAATCGTTGAAACCAAGAATGAAACATTGATCATCATCAAAGGTGCGGCGCAAACCATATTTAGTTTTTGTACAGAAACGGATGTTTCTGTCATAAAAAAAGCCAACGAAGCCGTTGAAGATTTTTCTAAAAAAGGGTTTAGAACGATCGCAGTCGCTATCTCTGATCCAGATAATACCGAGAAGTATGATTTGGTTGGCTTATTGGGAATCTCCGATCCTCCAAGAGTCGATTCAAAGCAGATGATTCATGAAATACAAGGATTAGGCATTAAAATCTTGTTGTTGACTGGAGACAGTATTGCGATAGCACAAGAAATATCGAAACAGGTTGGCATTGGAGGAAATATTTATAAGATCAGTGATCTTGAAGGATTAGATCATGCAGAACAACTCGATCTGATCGAAAATAGTGATGGATTCGCGGAAGTCTTTCCTGAGGATAAGTACAAGATCGTTAAATTGCTACAGGATCATGGCCATGTCGTCGGGATGACCGGAGATGGGGTAAACGACTCACCAGCACTGAAGCAAGCTGAATTGGGAACGGCTGTAAGCGATGCTACGGATGTGGCTAAAGCTTCAGCCAGTATTGTTTTAACTCGCCCGGGTTTAGGTGAAATCATTGATACTCTTATGATCAGCCGACAAACCTATCAAAGGATGTTGACTTGGGTCATCAATAAGATTACAAAAGTCGTAGAAGTCATCGTTTTGTTCACCGTTGGATTCTTCGTTTTTAGGAATGTACTTGTATCCTTACTTGGGATGTCCTTATTGGTTTTCGCCAACGATTTTGTAACAATGTCCATCGCAACGGATAACGTGATTTCTACCGATTCACCAAACAAGTGGAACGTGAAAAACATTACAATATCATCAATGATTTTAGGGTTGTTGTTTGCTCTTGAAGATCTATTGCTGGTTATTATTGGGAGCCAAATCTTTAAACTCAGTTTCGATAAGATTCAGACCTTAGTATTGGTTAGTTTAGTCTTTAATACTCAATTTAGAATACTCATCGTTAGAGAACGCAAACACTTCTGGTCATCGATGCCAAACCCTAAACTTATGGGCGTGAATGCAATCACCATCATTGGGTTTGGACTGCTAGCGTTTTTCGGATTGTTGATTCCGCCGCTCAGTGCTTTACAGATCTTGATGATTCTCTCAATATCGATCTTCTTCACAGTTTCGATTGATTTTGTAAAATACAGTTTATTTAAGTGGTTTGATGTTTAACCGGAAAGGACAGTCCTCATGAATGCCTTTGAGACTATAAAGTTACTGGATATTCGGACAAAGAATATCCTCAATATCATACAAAAAGACGGTCCACTAACAAAAAATGAAATTCTATCCAAATCAAAATTGAAACTTACAACTTTGAATAGGGATATGGCAATCCTGGAAAAATTGAAACTTATTACCAGTGCCTCCATCGCGGATTCAACCGGAGGTAGAAAACCGACAATGTATGATGTTGTGAGAGATGATTATTATCTTATCGGTATTGATGTTTCAAGAACATACACTCATATTATTTTGACCAATCTGAAGTTTGAACCGCAAATCGAAGAAAGAATCCAAAGTGATTCATATAATATGGACGAATCAATATCAGATTTGCCTAAGTTGATCCTGGATCTTTTAAAAAGTAAATTATTAAGTATGAATAAAATTGTTGGGCTCGGTGTAGGTGTCGTTCATGGTGTTGATCGAGTAAAGCTCAAGAATCAACTGGAAACCATTATTGGGTTACCAGCTTTTCTAGACAATGGAGCCAATGCGGCTGTCATCTGCGAACATCATATAGGTTCGGGTAGGGGAAAACAAAATGTCGCTTATATCCATTGTGGTGTTGGAATCAGAACTGGGGTAATCTCGTCTGGGGTTCTGATCAGATCAATCAATGACTCTGAAGATGCCCTTGGACACATGATTATTGAATCCAACAATCATAACCAGGAAATTGTTCAAGCTTCATTGGAAACGTTCGTATCAATTAATTCAATTAGTGATAGATACAATCAGATGCAAAGAAAAGAAACCACTTCGAAAAGGGAGAGATCTCTTACTTTTATGGAGATATGTAATAAAGCAGAATCAGGAGAACCATTAGCAAAACAAATCATACTAGAGGCTGCTCACTACTTTAGCATTGGATTAACCAACTTTATAAGATTGCTTAATCCACAATTGGTGATTTTAAGCGGGCCTTTAATTCAACATTCGCCAACTTTCTTTTCAGAAAGTACACGTTTATCAGAAATCAACCTGAGTACTTTGAAAAGTGAACTTAGCATTAATAATGGCGGTTCATTCACAATGAATTCCATAGCCATGGGGTCTGCAGTTATGACTTATTTAGAGGCGGTAAATGGGCTTTGAAAATTAATTCTAACATAAATACGGATCGATCATTTTCATATCAACATAATATCTATTTCGAAAAAAACAGAAAATATGAACAGCAATAATGCGAACAGAGATATTAAGTTTTACCAATTATCGCATTAGAAATCTTTATAATGAATGAAGCACAAGAGGTGGAAACATGGGCGATTTACCTGTATATAGAAAAGAACTGCAAAAAAGTAGAGATACTTCTCAAGTGCTGTTGGATTTACTTAAAAAACATACTGATGACAAAGGAGTCATCATGATATCTCAAACTGAAGTAGCGAGAAACCTGAAATGTTCTCAAAGCCACATTAGCCAACTATATACCAGGTTAAGTTTGAATGATCCGGCTATAACGAAAATAAGACGTGGTGAGTACCGATTGAATTTTTCTAATTTGTCAGAACGAGGTCTCTATGTCTCTTTACTGAAGTGCATAGAAAAGATTGAACGTGATGAAGCGGGTGAAATCACCAAATTCTCTGAGTATAAACTTATGAACAATAGATTGAAATCAGCATACCTTGGGATCGATAAAAGTGAAGTTAAGATCCTTGATGGTTTTATATACATGATCCAATAACATCATTGATACTAGATAAATCAATCGATTTATTTCATTTGCGTGAACACTCTGTTCCCGTTGAGTTTTGTGTTTATGATTTTGATTATCCCTTTATTCTAAACACAATAACCCGATTTATACATCCTAAAACTCATGGTTACTTTTTATGAGTACGGGATGTTTATTTGATAGTCTTCAGAGAGGAAAGTTTCAATAATGGATTTGGATAGTTAAGTGACCTTAATAAGCTTTCGTTAATGATACAGGATATTAACAATCGTTATGGGAAAGATCCAATTATCTAACAAAAGCTATATAAATGAGTTTTATCCAAAAAAAGTATAATCAATATTTTTGGAAATTAGTAAGCAGGATAAGGGGTGTGGGATTCACCCCCGATTTTAACATTTTCGGCAAGCCGAAAAGTAGTTTATACCTTTTAAAATAAGGAGATTATGCACTTCATACCACTCAATAATCACATACCACAAAAAAATGCGTTTTGTAAAACTTGTGGGTACAACATTTTGACATTGAAAATCTCCAGTAAAATAGCGGTATAATCAACTTTTTAAATCGAAATCGGTGACTTTTACCCAAAAAGTCTAGTACCCAATATATAGTGTATTCCAGGACGATGGGTTGGGGAAAAAGTCACTATTCCAATTGATTTGGATGTAAAGATACCAAAAAGACCCCTTTTTAATGATCTTGGAAGCGATAATTAAGTACCTAAAGTCAAAATCGTGTTTCAAAGGGTATTTGTTTTACAGATGTTACTTACACCTTTGAGTTGTAAATCGACCTATTCTGAAAGGATTTCGCTTGGACAACTCCATTCTTTGTGGTATTTCATAGTAGTTTGTCAAATTTCTGAAATGATATTTGAGAGATGTAACATTGAAAAAACCCTTATAAAGAGTTAGTTTAGTTAAAAGGGACAGATAAATAAAAGGACACATTAGAAACTTGAAATTTGATGTGTTTTTTTATAGGCTAAACGCAAGGAGAAGAAAATGCGAGAAAGAAAGACAATAAAACACGCCGTGTATACGCTTGAAGAGAAAGAGAAAATACTGGAGTTGTATCTCAGTGGCGAAAAAACATCGCAAGAGTTAGCGCGAGAATATGATTTAGGAAATCCCAAGAAGATCCGAGAGTGGAGAGACATGAAGTTGAAACATGGACGACTCATCGATCGACGAGGGAGGAGTGTTGAAGGAGTAATTAAGAAAGGTCGACCAAAGTCTGTCCGATTAGAAGACATGAATAAAGAAGAACTGATCAAACACATTTGGATGATTGAAGATATAAAAAAAGCGATGGCCTACCTAAGGAAGCGCGATCCAAGTATAAAGTGATTGAGCGATTAAAGGACAGATATTCAGTGGCGAAACTCTGTCGCGTGCTCCAGTGTTCCAGAAACGGGTATTACAGCTGGATTAACTTAGGTAGGCCTGATTATAAGGCGTTTGACGCTTCAGTCTGCCAGATCGTGTTTGAACAGTATATGAAAGACAATAGACAAGGGATAAGACGTTTACGGATGAACATTAAAAAGGTATACGGCATCTGTTTAACCAACGGGACCGTATACCGATACATGAGATTGAACAGTGTCCAATCCGTCATCCGAAAGAAGAAGCACAAATATGGCAAGTTAGCACACCACCATATTCCGAATCTTCTTCAAAGAGATTTTAGCACAACAAGACCGAATCAGAAATGGTCGATCGACATCAGTTATCTGTTTCCGGTTGGGAGAAAACTTTATATCTGCGCGATCAAGGACCTCTATGACAAGTCGATTATCGCCTATACTTTGTCTCGGAGAAACGATAATCAGATCGTAATGGACACCTTAAGTAAAGCATATGGGAATGTCTCAGCGAATTACCGACAAAACTTAATTCTACATTCTGACCAGGGCTACCAATTCACTTCACTCCAATACAAAGAGACGCTTAAACAAAATAATATCATTCATAGTGTCTCATACAAAGGAAGCTGCGTCGACAACGTTCCCATCGAGTCATGGTTCAGTGCCTTAAAAACAGAATCTGTTTACTTATTCAAGCATCTTACCGTAGAAAGAATGATTCAGGTTGTCTCGGATTACGTTATCTATTACAATGAAGAAAGACTACAGGAACAATTAAAAGAGCTAACTCCGATTCAGTATCGGCAGTTAGCTCTCTAATTTAGCCCTTTTATTTATCTGTCACAAATAATTGAACAGACTCAGAATAAGGGTTTTACGTACTTATGGCGGAGGATATGAGAAACTTAAGCACTGCTTTTCTAGACTTATCCTACGTGTTCTTCCTTTTCTAAAAAGGAATCTGCTTTCCTAATTTTCTCATATGTTTCTCACTATTGTTTGAATGTATACTCAAATGTATACTCAGTTAAATAATTATTGAAGACATCTGTAACTAAAGAGTTAATCCAAGATCACGGTCAAAAAAAGTGCAATTCTTAAACAATAGATTATAGTCCTCCTCAAAATCAACAAATTGTTGGTGATTGATGATAATAATACCATCTTTATCCGTAATAACATAATGGCTACTAGATTCATCAACCGGGTTTACATCTATTGCTTTAAGAGAAGGAAATATATTGCCTTTAAACTCTGCTATTCCCATAAATCTATCTTTGTAAGCCTCAATCATTTCGTCTTTAACATATGATATGTGTCTGTCATTATATTTTGTTACTGAGGCACCTTCAAGTTCAAAAAAAATCAACGGACTTAGTTGATCTATTAAATGCTTCTTTTTAATCGCACGACCATATTTATCGGTGTACTTTTCACTAATTTCCATTACAAACACTTTCGCAGTAATCAATGACTTTTTCAAAATTCGAGAATACTTGGGCATTCTTGTTTTTTTCGAACATCTTAATTGAAGACTCATTTTCAATACTAACAAGAATTGATGATTTGTCTGGCTTAATAAACTGTAATGTAAAGGTTCCATTTTCTTCAGGGATTACTTTAGGCACATAATCTAGTTTCATTAATAACGAAATAGTAATGCTTTTATTCAATTCAAATAAGTTCTTATCGCAAACTTCGAAGTCAGAATAATCAAGTAATTTTACTTTACTAATCAAACTGAAAATACGAATAAGATGTGTGTCAACAGTTATAGACTTAATTACCTCAAAACTGGATTGCACTAAAGAACTGCTTCTTTGTGACAAACTTTGATATAACCTAAAAACTGGTAATTTTTCGGGACTATCATTTGTTGAACTTTCAAACTCATCGATCTTGTTGATGTTCTTATAATAAGTATTAGTACTTGAGAAAGTAGTCATTTTGTTATTTCTTTACCGTTGTTTCTGAGGAGGATGATTTTGATTTATCATATTCTTTAATAGATGTATCGAGCCATTTATATAATGCTAGTGCAACTTCTCTATCCATCATAAATCCGCCGATTATTTTCTTTCTTGACCCATTCATTTTCTCTTCGGGACCAAGCTTTGTAACCGGGGAACCATCATCTAGAATCTCGATCATTTCGAAATCAGGAATATCTGGAACATCATTAAAAAAAGTCATGACGAATTTGTCATTTTGAAGAAAACCGCCAAATGCCCCCGATATAAATTTGAACTCAAAATCCTTAGGGTAATCGATCTCTCTTTTAAATTTGCTTTTTTCAGTCATAGTTTTACCTTTAATATATTATCGCATCTTTTCTAAATAGTGACGAAGTATTTGCACGAAATCGCCGATTTTAGGTCATTAATGGTGTTTTTGTTAACTTAACAGGGTTCTAGTAATGTAAAAGAACAAATAATCCTCTATAAACAGTCTAGTCATACGATCGTCAACAATAGCTTCAACATTTGAGAGAAATTCATTATAGAGATTTTCGTAGAATTTGAGCAAGTGTTCGAATTGTATGAGATTGGAGGTTTTTTGACTAGCTATTTAATTCTCGTTAATCATAAATAATTCCGTTAAAATATTACAATCTCTGGACTGCTGTGGATTTATAAGAGCCCTCTGAGAAGTATCATATGGGTACGACAATGGGAAAATTAGATGCCAAACAACATTAACAGAATTTGAATACAGTGCTGAAAAATGTAAACCCTTTGTAAGTGTTAGATTTGTAAAACAGAAAAAGTAAATCGAACTTGGTGATTTAGTTTTAGTTATTTGAATTCAATATTCCGTAATATGGAAATTGCCTGGAAATTGCCTGGAATTTTTAGAAATAGATGAAAATCAAAGAAAGTCTAGTATAATTAAGGGGTAGATATCATCGTTTAGGCCTTTTAATGGGCATTATGTGCGTTTATGTTGGGAATGGTCATCATCCGTCCCCGGGCACCATTAATTTAAAGTAATTCGAAGAATATAGTAAAAAAACCGCCTCAATAGGCGTTTTTTTTTCAACTCTTGATGTGTAAAGTTGGCGGGATTATTGAAAGGTATTTGCACGATTGTTGCACGTTTCATGAATAATGATTGCCAAATCAGTTTTATTATCCGTTTTAAGAAGTATCTTAATAGGATCCTTATTGAAACACAGGCCTCCGTGAGTCGTAAACTTGATCGACATCAAAGAAGTGCTCAGTAATATACGCTTTATCACGATTCATGACAAACCCATCCAAATTGACTCGAGGCATCAGCACACTTTTTCCTAAAATCTTGGGTTGCGAGCGACGGTCGACATTTAGATAGAAAGTATATCCTTCATCAGTCAAATACTGATATAGTTCTCCTTTTAAAGTGATACCAAAAGGTGCAATAAAGACATGTGAATCCCCGATGATCGGAACGATCCATTTTTTGAACAATTCAGTATCTTCTTTTAAGCCTTCAAGCGTGGAGTTTACACTAAAATATTTACCATCGGAATGCGTATAACTGTGGGAAACAAAGTCCCAGCCTAATGCTTTCATGCGATCCGCTATTTTTTTCGCGGTAGCGGCTTCTGTTGCGATTTTTGGGTCATAGCCCATAACACCCCAACTGCCCGTGATGCCGACCATGCCTTTTGCCCCTCTATATGAAAATTCTGGGTGGGCTTTAACGAAATCGTCGACTATCGGAAAGACTTCCGCGGTTCGGGAAGTGATTTCAACACCCTCTGGGTTTCGGATGACAGCCGTTACCTCATTATTCTCATCAAGGATCAACCGTGAAGCAAAACCGTCTTTTTTTCTAGACTCCGGATAGCCGACATTATCGACGGACATTAACAGCGGTCGCTTTCCTTCCGGAAGGTAGAGTTCTTTTTTGGATACATTGCCTTGTGCATCAACATCATACAAATCGCTGATCCGAACCAACACATAGCCTCTTTCCATCAATAACGGCAACATGCGTTGAAATTCCAGTTCGGTCGTCATCCAATAGTTATAGCCTTGAGCTTGTGAGCTGGTAGGCCCAAATGCCAATTCAGGATAAACAATCAAGGTGTGAAAAAAGACCTGTTCAATCCGGCCAGTGTAGGGTTTAAGACCAGCCACGACATCCTCAATCTTTTGTATCTCGCTTTCGATTTTAACGTTATAAATGTCGACATCACTCTTCAGAAGATCGATCGCTTCCTGATAGTAATATCCGGAAACCATAACACTTGCTTTACCGATGACATCAACACGTTTCACTTCACGTGCTTTTTCTTTTTCTTTTTCTATTTCTTCCTGAATGTGAATGTTATTCTTTCTGTCTATTTCAGATTTGACATAAACGTATCCTCCGATTGACGTTGCTAAAAGTAAAACGATGAAACCGATTATCCATCCAACATGACGCTGGGATTTTCTTGTTTTTTTGCTCATGTGATCACCTATGAGAATCATATTCCTTTTGATCTTATCAGTAAAGTGGGGCCGTCAAGAAAAGTTCTCACCCGTACCAGGACACTTTCTGGATGAAACGCTTCGATTAGAACTTTACATTCAGGTATTGATGTTAAACAAGCTCATTTCATTGTGTTCTTTAACTAAATAAAGATCAAACAGACTGAAGAATAAAATGATCTTTTGTTTGGTCACTGTGAGTGTGGCGTGATCAGAAATGGACCAAGGCGCTCTCTTTACAATGATTATATGGGTGAATCATCTTTTTGTAGGCTATAAAGATATAATAATTATCCAAAACATTATTATTCAATATGTTAGAATAGACGTATATAACCAGTATTTAACCCACCTTTGTCGGTCTATTTACACAGATCGGCACCTTGACCATAATGCAGGAGGTAAAATGGAAAACCCTGATCGTCAAAGTTTGGCAGAACGACTAAGCAAAGACAGACAAAACGTCAGCCAAAACGAGTACGCCAGTATTTTTGAGTTTTGCACCGATGCCATTTTACTCACCATTCCGGACGGTCGTATTTTAGCTGCCAATCCTTCAGCCTGTGTCATGTTTCAGATGAGTGAACAGGAGATCTGTGAAAAAGGCCGCGAAGGCATCGTAGACACCACGGATGAACAGCTTTCAGATGCCGTTAAGACCCGCTCGCTTCAAGGGATCTATACCGGGGTCCTCAACTTCGTCAAAGCAGATGGATCTCGTTTTCCGGGCGAATTGACCTCTAGGATCTTTACGACGGAATCCGGTGAAAAACGAACCGTGATCGTCATCCGCGATGTCAGTGAACGTTTGGAATTCATTAAAGATATTTCTGATTCAGAAAAACGATACCGCCATACGCTTGACAACATGATGGAAGGCTGTCAGATCATCGATTTTGATTTCCGCTATTTATACCTCAACAATGCCGCAATCCGCCATAGTAAAAAACCCTCTGAGGAACTGATCGGCAAAACGATGTTTGAGACCTATCCGGGTTTTGATAACTCAGACTTGTTCCGTTTGATGAAAGTATGCATGAAAAAGCGGGAAATCGGTCGTTTTGAAAATACGTTCATCTTTCCCGATAACAGCAAAGGGGAGTTTGAATTGTTCATCGAACCTGTCCCTGAAGGATTGTTCATCCTTTCGCTGGACATCACGGAGCGGAAAAAGACTGAGAAGCATTTAAAGCAGAATCAGGAATTACTGAGACTTTTTGCGGAATACGCTCCGGCAGCGATCGCGATGCTGGATAACAACATGCACTATCTGGCGTCCAGTAAACGCTATTTGTCAGATTATGGCTTACCGGATGAACCCATCATCGGTAAATCTCATTATGAACTGTTCCCGAATCTGCCTGATCACTGGAAAAACATCCATCAGCGTTGTCTTCACGGTGAAATCCTGTCTGCTGAAGCAGAACCTTTTGTAAGGTCAGACGGTCATACCGATTGGGTCAGCTGGGAAATCCATCCCTGGTACAAACCCGACGGCAAGATCGGCGGGATCCTGCTTTTTTCAGAAGTCATCACCTTAAGAAAACTGGCTGAAGAGAAATCGAAAGCCGATGAACAGAAATTGATTTCCGCCATGATCGAAACAGTCGAAATGGTTTCCAAGACCGTTGAAATGCGCGATCCTTATACCTCCGGCCATCAGGGCCGGGTCACAACCTTGGCTGTTGAAATCGCCAAACAGCTGGCTTTGAGTCCAACCGACATCGAAGGCATCCGTATGTCATCCATCGTCCATGACCTCGGCAAGATCAGCATTCCGGCTGAAATCTTAAGCAAACCGGGAAAACTGACCCCTTTAGAGTACAGCTTCATTAAGACCCACGTTCAAAGCGGGTATGACATCCTGAAAGAAGTAGACTTTCCCTGGCCCATTGCTGAAATCGTGTATCAGCATCACGAAAGATTAGATGGCTCCGGTTATCCAAGGGGCCTCAAAGGCGATGATTTGCTGATCCAGTCCAAGATCATCTGTGTAGCGGATGTCATTGAAGCCATGGCCTCTCACCGACCCTATCGTCCCAGTTTGGGCATAGATGCGGCCTTGAAAGAGATCACCGACAAGCGAGGCATCCTATTCGATGAGAAGGTGGTCGATGCCTGTCTTGAAGTCTTTAAAAACGGCTTTATTTTTGAAGAGAATTAATCTGGAATCAAAACCTCTCACGAGGTTTTTTTGTGAAGGGTAATCCTGCTGTCAATCGACAGAAATGATAAAATGAAAGCGTCAAATCGAGAGGGAACCGCATGCATCACCAATTCATCAGATCAGAGTTGCTTTTGGGTAAAGAGGGCATTACTGCATTACAACAAAGCAGAGTGGCTGTTTTTGGGATTGGCGGCGTCGGCGGTTTTGCGGTAGAAGCATTGGCCAGGAGCGGGGTCGGCAGTTTGGACCTGTTTGATGATGATACGGTCACGCTTTCCAACATCAACCGCCAGATCATCGCCACGCATAAAACCATCGGACATTATAAGGTGGACGTGATGAAAGAACGGATCCTGGAGATCAACCCTCACTGTAACGTTGTGACCCATAAGATGTTTCTTCTTCCCGACAATGCCTCTTCGATCGATTTTGCGTCTTATGACTACATCATCGATGCGATCGATACCGTGACGGCAAAAATAGAACTTGTTTTAAGGGCCCATGAAGCCAAGGTCCCCATCATCTGTGCCATGGGTGCCGGCAATAAACTTGACCCAACCAAATTCGTCATCACCGACCTCACCAAGACTTCCGTTTGTCCGTTGGCCAAAGTCATGCGCCATGAACTGAAAAAACGCGGGATAACCCATTTGAAAGTTGTTTATTCCACAGAACAGCCCCGTGATCACCTTTCGACCCTGGAAGCCTTGCCGGATCCCATTGATCCCGCCGCTAGATCTCAAGTCAAGCGCCATGTTGTCCCGGGCAGTGTGGCCTTTGTCCCTTCGGTCTGCGGACTGATCTTGGCTTCAGAAGTCATCAAGGATCTCATCGACCTGACCCATGAAACTCATTCTCTCACCCAGTAAGACTCAGGCCAGTCCTGAGCTGTCCTTTCACAGTGATTATCCCTTGTTGGATCAAAAAGCGACCTTGTCGCTTTTTCGAAAACTCAGAAAAATGAGTCCAGAGGCACTGGGTAGTGCCATGGGCATCAAAGGGAAGCTGCTGGATAAGACTGTGGCGCTGTATCGCAACTTCGATCCCAAAGCCACGCCACAGGGTTCAGCGATCACCCTGTATACCGGTGTCGTATATGATCAGCTCAAACTTTCTGCTTATGATGAGCAACAAAGTGCCTATCTCCATGATCATGTCCGGATCTTGTCTGCGATGTATGGGCTTCTTCATCCCTGCGCTGTCATCTGGCCTTACCGTTTGGATTTTACGATGAGTTTGCCTGAACTCAAACTCAAATCCCTGTGGTCTAAAAAGATCATCCAAGCACTCAAAGATGAACCCTTGATCATCGATCTTTCCTCACAGGAGTTTTCAGGGCTGATGGCCCCGTTGAAGTCCAAGATCCATCAGGTCATCTTTGTGGAATCCGTCAAAGGCCAAGAGAAAATCATCAGTACCAACGCCAAAAAAGCCAGAGGTAAAATGGCGGATTTCATGATTTTAAACCGCATCAGTTCGATCAGTGAGATGAACGCGTTTTGTGAAGATGGATACCGCTTTCAAGCCCAGCGATCAACGGAAAAATGCTCAGTCTTCCTGAAAGCGAGCCCTTAAAGACCCCTTAAGCCTGCTTTTTGAAATAAACTTTAAATATATACTATATTTAATATAAATCATTATTGAAATGGTCATAATTGTGATAATATATTCACTATGAACTACGTCTTCATCAACAAGATCAGCAATCGTCCGATCTATGCCCAACTTTCAGACAGTATTCGCTTGGCCATCGTGAATCATCAGTTGAAACACATGGATCAGTTACCCACCGAAGACGAATTATGCAAGAAATTTGAAATCAGCAACATCGTCGTCAAACAGGCTTATCAGGTATTGAGCAAAGAAGGTCTGATCACCCGGGTCCAAGGCAAGGGTACTTTCGTCAGAGCCTTACCCTGTGTCCAACTCGACATCCATGACTTCAAAGACATCGAACAGCGTTTCAGTGCTTTGGGTGCCAGCAAAAAAGTCAATCTGATGGACATCGTCAAAGATCATGATTTGGCTTTCAGTGCTTTGAAAATGGAAGAGGGCGAAGAAGCCTACCGCTTCGTTTTGACCGCCAGCATCATCAATACCCCGGTATACAGCGTCGAACTGATCATGCCCAGAAAAACCTTTCCGAATTTCGAATCGGTCTTCATCAACCCCAATCTGTCCGTGGTCACTGTTGCGAAATCCCTGTATGGGATCAAAGTAGACAGTTCGACCCATGATTTCAGACTGGTCAATTTAAACAACAGCGATGCCCAACAGCTGCAGATCGAAACCGATCAGGCAGCGCATGTCATTGATAGTGTCTATTTCGATGACCAGAATAATCCTTTGTTTTATTCCAATACGATCTATCCCTGTGTCTATCTCAGTTTTAACTATAAGGTGACCCCATGAATGACTTCAGCATCGACCGCCGTTCTAAGATTCCCTATGACAAACAACTTCAGCTGATCCTGAGATCGATGATCTCCATGGGTATCTTGCGAAAAGGGGAACCTCTGCAAAACAGCGAGGAGTTGGCTGTTGAGTTGGGCATCGAACCGGCTCAAGTTATCAAAGCTTATCGATTGCTTGAAAAAGAAAAGCGGGTCACATATCAAAACGAATCCTGGATGGTCAGTACCGGCAACGTCCCTAGGACCTTCTTTGATGATTATTTCACGATCTATGATAGCATCCGGCGCAATCTGAAGGTTGAGCCTTCGATCAAGACCTTGGAACTGGAAACCAAAAAGAAAGTAAAAGGTTATATCGCTGAATCCCTCAAGACCACCAGTGCCCTCTATACCAAACGGGTCTATTATGGCGATGAACTGCCTTATGTTTTGGTCTATACTTATTTTCCTGAAAACCGTTTTCCTGGTTTTGAGAATGAATTGGCTAAAAGCCAGCCCTACTTCAGATTCATGGAGCACACCTACGGAATCAAACTGACCCAATCGACCCGCATCATGAACGGGGTCAATCTCAAGAAATCCGATGCCTTTCTTTTGGGGGTCCCAGAAGGAGCGGCAGCTTATCATACGATCGTCGAGAACTATGACAACGACACCGTCTATGAGGTCATGGAAGTCTACGGGATCAGCGAGATCATGCATTTCTCACTTCAGCAAAAAGAATGACACAGAGCCCAATCGAGGCTCTGTTTTCTTTCGCGGTGCTTAATAAAAGTGTATAATGAAAGTACAAGTTAATCACAGGCAGAGAAAGCGAGACCGACCCAAAAGATTGTTTTCGCTTTTTTACTTGGAGGACACATGAACGACATCATCATCATCGGCGCAGGCATCATCGGCTGTCAAATGGCCTATACCCTCAGTTTGACCAATCTGAGCGTTTTGGTTTTGGAAAAGAATGCGGAAGTCCTCAATGAAGTCAGCAGCGCCAACAGCGGCATCATCCATACCGGCTATGATCCCAAAGACAACACCCTCAAGGCCATGCTGAATGTCAGGGGGGCTGCACTGTATCGTGACTTGTGCGCCAAACTGCAAGTACCTTTAGTGGAGTGCGGCAGCATGCTGGTGGCTCACGATGAACATGAACTGCAGATGCTGCAAACCATCCAACTCAAAGCCAAGGAACGCAAGATCCCTTGTGAACTGCTTGATCAGGATACGCTCAGGCTCAAAGAGCCCAACATTGCCCGGTCCGTGACCAACGCCTTGTTTTTCCCAACCACGGCAGCGATCTTGCCTTGGCAAATGGGTTATGCCCTGATTGACAATGCCTGCTTCAACGGGGTACGTCTGCATACCAGCGAACCGGTCATCCAAGTCGAGCATGGATATCTGTATACAGTGACGACCGCCAAAGCGTCCTATCAAGCCAAAATGGTCATCAACTGCAGCGGACTCAACGGCGATAAAATCGCCAGACTGGCTCAAGCCGATTATCCGCATACCTTGCGTTATAAAAGGGGAGAGTATCAAGTCACCGATAAGACCGATGCCTCTTACCTCAACCATATTCTGTTTCCCTTGCCCACAGACAAAGGCAAAGGTGTCTTGGCGGTCAAAACCGTCGAAGGCAATCTGTTGTTTGGACCCAACAGTATCCTGATCGATGACCCGTATGACAACGACACGACCCAAGAAGGCTTGCGTGAGGTCAATGACAAGATATCCGATGTGATCATCCCTTTGCCCCAAAGCCGCATGATCAGACAGTTTGCTGGCGTCAGACCCGGCAGTCCCACCAAAGATTTCATCATCGAAAATCATCACAACTGGGTCAATGTGATCGGGATCGATTCTCCGGGCCTGGCCAGTTCACCGGCGATCGCTGAGTATGTGTTGACCCACTTTGTCGAACCGGCGTTTCATCCCTCATCCGTTGAACGGGAAGTCTACATCCATCCCAAACCGGCCAGCGAACTGCCGCTCCAAGCGCGCAACGACCTGATCCAACACAATCCCAATTACGGTAAGATCGTGTGTCTGTGTGAAGATGTTTCGCTTCAGGAGGTCATCGATGCGATCCATTCTCCGGCTCAAACCAAAAGCATCAAAGGCATCAAGCGGCGCATCCGTCCAGGCAGCGGTCGCTGTCAAGGCGGATTCTGTGAGCACAAAATCGTGGATATTCTGTCTAAAGAGCTCAAGATCTCCAAAGAGCAAGTCCTGTACGACAACGATGATTCTCATTTCCTGATCCCGATGGAGGCCCTGTATGAAACAAAATAAAGTCATCATCATCGGGGGCGGCAGTGCCGGCCTTGCCTGTGCGATCAGCCTGAAAGAACAAGGCATCGACGACATCCTGCTGATCGAGAAGGACAATGAACTGGGTGGGATCCTCAATCAATGTATCCACAACGGGTTTGGCTTGACGCTGTATAAGAAAGAATACACCGGACCGATGTATGCCCAAATCAACATCGACCGTTTCATGGCTCTTCAGATCCCGTATCGTCTCAATGCGACGGTACTGGATATTACCAAAGAAAAACTCGTTACGTTTTGTGATCCCTTGGGCATTGAAAGCATTCAAGCGGAAGTCATCGTCTTGGCCATGGGAGCCAGAGAACGGACCCGCGGCAACATCCAGATCCCTGGAGACCGCTGTGTCGGGGTATGGACCGCCGGCAGTGCCCAGAAATATCTCAATATGGACGGGTATCTGGTAGGCAAACGGATCTTTATCCTGGGTTCGGGAGACATCGGGCTGATCATGGCCAGACGGCTTTCCTTGGCTAAGGCCACCGTCGTCGGTGTCGCCGAAATCATGCCTTACTCCAACGGACTCAACCGCAACATCGTCCAATGCCTGCAGGATTTCAACATTCCGCTGTACCTTTCGACCACGATCACCGACATCCGCGGTGACGGACGGGTCGAAGGCATCACCCTGTGTCAGGTCGATGAGCAGCGAAAACCCATCTTTGAGACAGCCATCGATGTGGAAGTGGATACCGTGCTCTTATCGGTAGGGCTGATCCCGGACAATGTCTTAAGCGAAAAAGCCAGCGTGATCTTGGATCCCAAAACCAAAGGACCCAAGGTCGACAGTCAGCTGATGACCAATGTCGAAGGCATCTTTGCCTGCGGCAACGTACTGCACATCCATGATCTGGTCGATCATGTCTCGATGGAAGGCCAATGGGTAGCCAAATCGATTCTGACCCATCTCAACCGTCAAGTCCATCAAAAAAGTATCCCGATCACCTTTAGCGGTGCCTTGTCTTATGTCTTGCCTCAGACCTATACCTCAGAGAGTCCATCGCTGATCTTGAAGTATCGCGTCAACAAACCCCTTCACAAAGGGGTCCTCAGGATCATCTCCAACGACACGGTGCTCTTAAAGGTCCTCAAAAACGATCTTCATCCTTCCGAAATGCAAACTTTAACACTCTCAAGCGCACTGCTGGATAAAATCAATTATAATTTAAGCGTGGAGTTAAGCGATGAGTAAGCCAATCACCTGTATCGTGTGTCCCAAAGGCTGTCAAGTCACCGTGACTCTAGAAAACGGCGTCTTTTCGACCTTAGGCAACGCGTGTCTCAGAGGCGAGGTTTACGCCATCCAGGAAACGACGGAACCCAAACGCATGCTGACGGGGACCGTGAAAATCATCGGTGCCAGCGTTGCGCGCTGTCCGGTCGCCACCAGTGCTCCCATTCGCAAAGAAGATCAGTTCAAAGTCATGAGCTTGCTGGAGAAGGTGGAAGTCAATGCTCCGGTGCTCATGAATCAAATCGTCTTGCATGATGTCTTAAACAGCGGGGTCGATGTCTTGATCACGCGCTCCATGGTGAAACAACAATGATCTCCAAACAACCCGTTATTCCCGTCATTACCTCCATGAAAGGTTTGGAAGCCTTCCTGCTGACTCCTTTAAAGGTCTTTATCCTGCAGGATGTCCACATCAATCATCTCAAAGACATGGTCAACTTGGCCCATGAGTATCAGCGTGAAGTCATCGTCCATATCGAACTCATCCAAGGTTTGGCCAATGATGAATTCGGAGCCCAGTTTCTGATTCAGCAGATTCATGTCGATGGGGTCATCAGTTCCAAACCCAAGATCATCGAGATGACGCTCAAGAACCATTGTCTGGGTATCTTAAGACTCTTCATCATGGATTCCAAATCGATCAAGCGCAGTCTGCAGATCGTCGAGTCGGTCAAACCCGATGTGGTGGAATTCTTACCGGCGCTGATCTATGAGATCTTTCCTTCTTTCATCAAAGACATCCAGGCGGAAGTCTGGGCTGGCGGATTGGTTCAAAATGAGACCCAAATCCAAGCCATCTTAAAAACAGGCGTCAAACGGATCACCTTAAGCAACCTGGATCTGGCGGTCAAAGCCTCACAATAAAACAAAGAGCACAAGGTGCTCTTTTTATAGGTCTATGGTTTGCGGATGTGCTTTTTGATCCAGGATCAGATCGCTGATCAAAGCCTCGAGTTCATCAAAGGTATGAAAGGGATTGATGATGAGATGGGCCAGGCTTTGAGTTTTGGTTGCCCCGTCAAAAGACGCCAGGCTGTATCGGCTCAAGATCCATTTAGAAGGACAAGGAACCACAAAGATACTGGAATAAGGCGCCCTGAAGAAACTTAGCTTATTTTGAATTAGTTTTTCTTCAAAGGCACGGATGTTTCTGACATAGAGATCCTTGGGACTGCGCTGAAGGATTTCCTTGATGCGCTGAAGCGCAGACAAGACCGGAAAGGTCCTGGATCCTAAGAAAGTCGTATCGCGATGACCCAGATAACTGACGAAATTCCCGTCGGCTTTGTCTTTTGATAAGACCACACTGTTGATGTTGGGAACCCCAAAGAATTTATGGAAACTGACTGAGACGGAATGGGCATTCATCGCATCCAAGGATGGACAAATCGGGGCTTCGATCTGATTGTTGGGGATCCCGCCGAAATAAGCCGCATCCACATGGAGATAAAAGGGGATGCCTAAACCTTTGAGCCGTTGGGTGATCTGAATCACATCGTCACAGGCTCCCGTTTTCGTCGTACCCCAAGTCAACAGTAAAACAGGGCTTTCCTGATGGGTCTTGACCCGTTCTGAAATGGCTTCGATCAGTTTTTCCACATCGATGCGTTCATCTTTCGGACTGATTTGATCGATGATCGTATACGGAAAGAGACTCTGAGATCCGTTGGTGACGGCTTTCAAAACACTGTAATGGGCGGCACTGCAGAAATAAAGCCGTCCGTTTGAAACCTTTCTGAATCCGTTATAAATGCCCCAGAGGTTGCTTTCACTGCCCCCTGAGGTCACATAGCCCCAACTGGTTTCTTTATCCATCCCAAACTTCTGATAAAAAAGCTCAAGCAGTTTCCGTTCAAACACTTTCCCATCCAGCAAGGAATCTCCTTGTTCATATGGATCGCCCGCGTTGTTGACATAAAACAGGTTTGTTTCCAGTTTACGCAAGTAGGCCACCATCGGAGAATCTTCATTGAGATTGCCGGGGTAACCGAAAAAACTGGGCGATAGGGCGTTGAATGAGGTCACAAAGTGGTTTGCCTCATCGATAAAAACCTGATCTTCCAGAATCCAGTTTTGAAGGGTATCTTGATCACTGTCCTGATTGTTGGCTTTCAGAAACTGGGCTTGGCGCTCTAAAAGCGAGTTTTGATCTTGAGTATCTAAAGAGGTTTGCGAGTCAGATAGAGGTTTTGAGTCGGTGGTGTGTGGATTCATAGGGGTTCTCCCACTCTTTATTGTGTGCTATAAGCCTTTACCACGCAAGAAAAAACAACAATCTGGCTTGATTTTAGGGTGGCTTAGATGCTTAAATCAGTAAAAATGTCTATAATAGAGATGATTCTAAGACAAAGGAGTTCTGAATGAAAAAACTAATCACGATTTTTGCCGTGCTGCTTCTGAGTATGACCGGCTGTACCCCCAAGAAAGAAACCCTGGTGGTTGGAATGGAATTGGCTTATCCGCCTTTTGAGACCAAAGACACCCAAGGCAAACCTTATGGGGTCTCCGTCGACCTCGCCACGGCGTTTGCGGATTATTTGGGCCTCCCCATCGAAATTCAAAATACCAACTGGACCGGTTTGATTCCGGCATTGGAAACCGGCAAAGTCGATATGGTCATCTCCTCGATGACGATCACGGAAAAGCGCAAAGAAAGCGTCGATTTCAGTCACGGGTATGCCAAAGCGTATCTGGCCTTCATGGTCAACGTGAACGCTGAAGTCAGCCAGGCCGCTGATCTCAATCAAACCAACAAGACGATCGTCGTCAAGACCGGATCGACCGGCGATACCTATGTCAGTGCCAATTATCCCAAAGCGACCATCTTGCGGCTCGATGATGAAAGTGCCGCGGTAGCCGAAGTCGTCAATGGCCGTGCGGATGCGTTCATCTATGATCAATTGACCATCACCCGAAACGTCAATGCCAATGCGAGTACCCTGAAAGCCGTGTTCATCCCCGATCAGGTCGCCGAAGAATGGGGCGCCGCCTTTAAAAAAGGCAGTGAGCTCACGGCGAAGTTCAATGCCTTTTTAGTCAAATTCACTCAACACGGCGGTTTTGCCGATCTGATCGAGAAACATCTGAAGGAAGAGAAAAAGGCCTTTGATGCGATGGGCTTTGCTTTCTTCTTTGAGTAATATGGTTTCACTTAAAACAAGCAAAAAATTACTGAATGCGTTTCTGGTCGTTTTAAGTCTGGGCGGTTTCTTGACTCTAAGCGCTGCCTTGGCTAAGATTCCGTTTTCGTTATCGACCTTATGGGATTATCGGATCCGTTTTATGCAGGGGTTCATCCTGACCATTCAGATCAGTTTATTCTCAATGATGATTTCCCTATTGATCGGACTGTTTGTCGCTTGGGGAAAACAAAGCAGGATCCTGTATCTGAATTATCTCAGTGCGGCGTATGTCCAACTGATCCGCGGGACACCGCTCTTGGTTCAAATCATCTTTTTCTATTACGTCATCGGAACGGCTTGGGGCGTCGATAACCGCTTTATTGCCGGGGTCTTGATCCTGTCGATCTTTGAAGGGGCTTATATTTCCGAAATCATCCGAGGCGGATATGTCTCGATCGAATCCAAACAGACCGAGATCGCCAAAGCCATCGGGTTGACCCGACGTCAGACGTTCCGCTATGTCATCTTGCCTCAATTGACGGTCAGGGTCTTACCGGCCTTAGCAGGGCAGTTTGCCTCTGTCATCAAAGACAGCAGTCTCTTGTCGACTATTGCGGTCATTGAATTGATGCAGGTCACCAAAGAAATCACCGCCAACAATTTTGCGATCTATTTTGAAAGTTATTTGGTTTTGGCGCTGCTTTATCTGTCTTTGACTTTCCCGGTCTCGATGTTGTCCAAAGCGTTGGAAAAGAGGTTCAAATATGAAACTTAAACTGAGCAATCTGTCCAAATCCTTCGACGATAACCTGGTCTTGGATCATCTGGATGTTGAAATTGAAACCACCAGCCTGGCCATCTTGGGACCCAGCGGCAGCGGTAAAAGTACTTTATTGAGGATCTTGGGCGGTTTACTCTATCCGGATGAAGGACAAGTCGAACTCAATGGGGTCCCGCTGCTTTTTACCGAAAAAGAACTCTTGGAACATCGCCGGAAAATCGGTTTCGTCTTTCAAAACAACGGCTTATTTCCTCATCTGAGTGCCCTGGACAACATTACCTTGCCGCTGATCAAAGTCTTCGGGTTGGATCAACGTGAAGCCAAGGCCCTAGCCATGACCTATCTGAAACGCTTTGGTTTGGAGAAACAGGCTGACCAGTCTCCGGTCACCTTATCCGGGGGTCAGCAACAGCGCATCGCCATCATCCGTGCCGTCGTCAATCGACCTCAGTTGCTTTTACTGGATGAGCCTACCAGTGCTTTGGATCCTGATCTGTCCGTGGAAGTTCTGGAAATGCTTCAGACTTTGATCCAAGAAGGACTCAATGTCATTCTGGTGACCCATCATCTGGGGTTTGCCCGGAATGTCTGCGAATCGATGATGTTTGTCGATGGCAGCAAGATCATCGAAACCGGACCTTCCAAAGCCAGTTTCGAGCACCCTCGCTCCGATCAGCTCAAACGCTTTATTGATAAAATGAATCAGTTTTAAAACGGATCTTCCTAAGAAGATCCGTTTGTTTTAGATGAAGTAATGAACCTTGGTCTTATCCAGGGAATAAGCCCACAGTTTATCCTGATTGTCTTTGTCCAGTGCCAATTTGATCGGGGTATCCAATTGAACCTCAGCACTCTTGGAAGGACCATAATAGTTGCCGCACTGTGCCTGCGGATCCAGCGCAGCCATGATGGTAGGCTTGGCGCCGTCTTGAGCGCTTTGAACCGAATTGAGATACAGATTGATGAAGAACTGAATGAAAGCAGAACGCTTTCCGGTATCAAACAAGCCGGTCTTGGCAACGCCCGGGTGGGCTGCCGTCACGATGATTTGTTTACCGGCAGCCTGAAGCTTATCGCCCAAGGCCATCGTAAACAGTAAATTACACAACTTCGATCTGGAATACGAAGAAAAAGCATTGTATCGTCCGTGTTCATACATGAAATTCTTGAAATCAAGCGACCCGGATCGGTGAGCCATACTGGACAAGTTGACGATGCGCCCGTGTTCATCGATTAAATCAAGAATCAAAGCCGTCAATCTGAAATGACCGAGATGGTTGACCCCGATCTGGCTTTCATAGCCGTCTTTGGTCAAGGCATAAGGTACAGCCATGATGCCGGCATTGTTGATCAGGATATCGATCTTTTGATTCATCGCATGAAGCTGAGCGGAAAGGGCATCGATCGACTTGGAGTCGCCCAGATCCAAAGCGACCAAGGTCAGTTTGGCTTGAGGCAGTTCAGTCTTGATGGCCAAGACCGCTTTTTCTCCGCGTTCTTTCGAGCGGGAAGTCATGATGACCTTGGCGCCTTGTTTGGCGAAATAACGGGAAGTTTCATAACCAAGCCCATTGTTGGCACCGGTAATCAAAACGGTTTTCTGAGAAAGATCGAGTAAATTGAGTTCATTGAAGGAAATCATAGGGACCTGCTTTTCTGTTTTTAACAGGCAAATCATAGCACTTGTAAACCCGTGTGCGTATTGACCTGCTTGAAAATCATCAAAATAAAAACCCGATTCATCGCAGATCGATAAAAAAACCTTCGATAGAAGGTTTGGTTTACACTCTGACGATGGGACGGGCTTCGATATAGCCTCGTTCACCTTTGGGTTCCAACTGGATGCGAGGTCCTTTTTCCGGGGCGAAACGAAGCCCAAAGGTCTCAGGCTGGTAATGATCGATGGCGTCCCAGACCTGGCCGATGGCTTGTTGATAATCAGAATCCTCGTAAGGTTCGCCTTGAAAGAAAAGATACAGACAAGGTTCAAGATCCATCAGTTCAAACCCTTGAGGTAAGGCTTTGTCATACTCCAGCGGTACTTCTACCCCCTGAACGTACACGGAGGTCCCGGGTTTGAGGAGCGATGACGGCAGCCACATGCCCATGGGTTCATTCAACGCTTCTTTGACTGAAGACAGAATGCCCCAGACGTCGCAGCCGACTTCTTCGCAATACTCGAAGTAATCTTGAGCTTTGATGCCGCGTTTTACGATGGCCTTACGGGCTTCTCTTTCGATGATTTGGACAAATACGGTTTGAGTGGATTTCATGGGTTGGTCTCCTTGGGGTTCTTTGGGCAACAGGAAGGGATGAAAATGCGAGATCGGCACAGCGCTTAGGCGATAGGCCTGCGGACTGAGTCCGAATTGTCTCGAAAAGGCACGGGTGAATCCTTCATGGGAGTCAAACTGAAAATCAAAGGCAATGGTCAGGATCGGATCTGAGTGATCCCGGACCCTCAATGACGCTTGGGTCAGTCTGAGCTTGCGAAGATAGGTCAAGGGCCCCATGCCTAAAGCGGCCTTGAACAGATGGGCAAAATGATAGGGGGAATACCCGCTGATTTTGGCTAGGGATTGAAGGGTGATTCTGTCGTTGAGATGGGGCTGCATGTACTGCTGTACTTTGCGGATCGCCTCGAGATTTTCCTGTTGACTCATGTGGACCTGAATCCAGTGTATCACACTGTTTCAGCCTTGACTTGACTGTTATTGCGGGAAATTCAACTGAAAGAAGGCAAAATAAAACCTTGCGTTATGCAAGGTCATAATCGGCTCCTAAGGGCTTATTTGCCCATCAGGATAAAGACACCGGATACAACAGCCAAGGCCCCTAAGATGACATCCAGGGACGGAATAGGCAGCGTCATCAGTTGAGACGCCCCCATTAAGATCAGCCAGATGCTCAACAACAGGAAACCCATATTTTTATTCAATTTCATGACATGCTCCTTTGAAAGGTTTAAAGGATCCTTTTACCTTGAATTAGTCTGACCAACACAACGATCACAGCGATGACAAGCAGGATATGAATCAATCCGCCCATCGTGGTGGCTGTTACCATACCCAACAACCAAAGTACAATCAAGATTACAACAATTGTCCATAGCATAGGAAGTCCTCCTTTCTTGGAGTATTAAGATTCAAATGTATTCAACTAATCTGTGAATGTCCAAAACGTATCCTCCGGATACTGGTTTTAGGTCGATTAGAAAAATAATCTGCTCTTACGCGGCAACACGAATGTGCCGTAGAGGATACACCTGCATTATAGTCTTTTTTAGACAAAAAAGCAAATATTCGCCTTATTATATGAAACATTATTCGAAATAAAGGAAAATCATCGTATGAATAAAATTATAAAAGTTTATTCGTATAATCGTTTAATCATTTATGGTAAACGATAGGATCGCTGATTTGATCCACTTTTCGGCTTATTCTGACAGGGTTTGCGCCGAGGATGTCTTGGCCATCGGTTGCCAAATCCGGTCATGTAAACGATTACACCCGATAAAGAGGGATTCATATATTTTATATGAGCATATAAAATCTGTTTTAAGAATAATATGGTATTATTGCATGGTTGTGTTTTAAATCATGACCCCTTAAGGAGCGCTTATGCTGATATTTGATAGTTTACCCATCCCCATTCAACTCATGGAACAATTTGTTTTTTGGTATCCCTTCGTCATGTCTCTGTTTTGGATCGCCGGTGCCATCGTCTTTGCGATGTTTCGCGAGCGTGATAAAGCCGTGGACATCGAAGGCGTCCAATGGCCAAAGATCAGTATCTTGGTTCCGTGTTACAACGAAGCAGAAACCATTGCTGAAACCATGGCGTTTTTATCCAAATTATCCTATCCGGATTACGAGATCATTGCCGTCAATGACGGCAGTAAAGATAAGACAGGCGAGATCCTGATCGCCTTAGCCCAGAAATATGATCGTTTAAGGGTCATCGACTGCCATGAAAACAAAGGCAAAGCCAATGCCTTGCATATGGCGGCCCATGCCTCTACGACCGAATATCTCTTGTGTATCGACTCGGATGCGTTGCTGGATGACATGGCGCCGTATCATATGATCCGCCATTTCATTCAAAACGGGGAACGTGTCGGGGCGGTTACCGGCAACCCGCGTATCCGTAACCGGGATACCTTGTTGGCCAAGCTCCAAATCGTGGAGTATGCCTCCATCATCGGTTCGATCAAACGGACGCAGCGTATCTTGGGCAAAGTCATGACGGTTTCCGGGGTCATCGTGGCCTATCGTAAAAAAGCCTTGGTCGATGTCGGGCTGTGGGATCGGGACATGATCACTGAAGACATCGCCGTTTCCTGGAAACTGGAACGGAAATTCTGGGACATCCGCTATGAACCCAAAGCCTTATGCTGGATGCTGGTTCCTGAAACCTTATCGGGGATCTGGAAACAACGGGTCCGATGGCTCAAGGCGGCCAGGAAGTGGTCATCAAGCACTGGGATATCTTTCTGGATTTCAGACAAAGACGGATCTGGCCGATCTATCTTGAACAGATCTTCTCGACTTTATGGTCAGTCGTGTGGCTGATCGTCACGATCGTGTTCATCTTCTCGGCGACCAGCTTTCAGCAGTTTCTGATCTGGTTCTCATTTTCCTCGTTTGCGATGGTCTTGTTGAGCGGGATCCAACTTTTTGTATCCTTATACAATGACGCGCGTTATGACAACGTGCTCAGCTATTTTCTGTGGGCAGGCTGGTATCCGACCGTTTACTGGATGATCAACGTTTTGATCGTCATTGCCGCCATCCCCAAAGCCATACGTTCCAGAATGAAAGGAGGTTATGCCACATGGAGTTCACCCGACAGAGGAAGCAGAAGCCCTCTCTAGATCACAATGCCGTGTTTATCGTATCGTCGAACCAGCCCCTCATCAACAAAATCATTGCCGTTTTGATCAATGTGATGATGTGGACCTACATGGTCTTGGTCTATGCCTTTTTTATCAGTGCGCTCTTCAACACAGACCTGTGGATCACCAAGAACCTAAAGGTCTCATTTTCGCTCAGCAATGCTGAAATACGGAATTTTACCTTATGGACCTTTGTTTTATTCCTGTTCTTTCTGGTGGTGTTATTGTCCTGGCGCACCTACAACAAGCGCCGTTTCGGATCTTTGAAACGCCGTGTCTATCCTTCCGACACGACCAACGAAGACATGCTGGCCTTGAAACTGATCAGTGAAGCATCGATGATCGTCCTGAAAGGATCAAAAGTCGTGATCTTTGAGAAAAATCCGGTCGCGCCTTTGCAAAGGCAGGATCGGATGCCAAACCCAAGCGCAAGAATCAAAGCGTGTCTGAACCTGTCACCATGCGGGTCAGTGAAGAAGAAGCATGAGCATCAGCCTGACAACAGGCTTTTTTTAAAGAGTAAAATCCGGCATTAAAAATAGAAGTGGTATAATAAATTTTAACGGGAGAAAACTATGAAATCACTTGAATTAACTAAAAATCTGACCTGGGTAGGGGCTTTGGATCCTGATTTGCGTGTCTTTGACATCATCATGGAAACCAAGTTCGGAACCACCTACAACTCTTATGTGCTCAAAGGCAGCACCAAAACAGCCTTGATCGAACCGCCAAACTGAAGACCTATGACCAATACATCGAAAAGGTCAGAGAAGTCGTGGATCCGAAAAAGGTCGACTACATCATCGTCAACCATACGGAACCCGATCACAGCGGATCGGTCGTCAAACTGCTTGAACTCAATCCGTCGATCGAAATCATCGGAACGGCGCTGGCCATCGAATATCTGAAGGAAATCGTCAACGGCGATTTTAAGGCCCGTGTCGTCAGTGAAGGGGATACTTTGGATCTGGGCGATCTGATCTTGGAATTCATCATGGCTCCCAATCTGCATTGGCCGGATACTATGTATACCTATGTCAAGGAAACCGGCGTCTTGTTTACCTGTGACTCTTTTGGAGCCCACTACAGTTTCGACCAGGTGCTCTTGTCTAAAGTCACGGCACTGGATGACTATCACGAAGCGTTGAAATATTATTACGACATGATCTTAGGACCCTTCCCCAGTTTCATGCTGAAAGCGCTGGATCGGATTCAGGATTTGAAGCTGACCATGATCGCTCCGGGACACGGTCCCGTCTTGGATGTCCGCATTCCTGAAATCATGGAAACTTACCGCAAGTGGGCCACCATCGTCAATCCCAATACCCGCAAGACCGTCATCATGCCTTATGTGTCTTCTTATGGTTACACTGAAAAAATGGCTTTGGCCATCAAAGCCGGGATCCTGGAAGCCGGAGACATCGATGTCCGTTCCTATGATCTGGTCACGACCCCGATCGCAAAAGTCGCCGGAGAAATCTTTTATGCCGACGGACTGTTGTTGGGTACCCCGACGATTTTGGGAGATGCCTTGAAACCCTTATGGACCTGACTTCGATTCTGTATCCGCCGGTCCACGGCGGTAAACTCGCCTCTGTCTTTGGATCCTATGGCTGGAGTGGAGAAGGGGTACCCAATCTGGTGGCTCGTTTGGGCATGCTGAGAATGGATGTCTTGGATGGACTCAGTATCCGTTTCAATCCCGATGATAAGAAACTGGCTCAAGCCAAAGCCTTCGGTTTGAATTTCGGCAAGAAACTCTTGGCTCGCGATCAAGTCAGCGGCCGTTTAAGAGCGTGGAAATGCATCCTGTGCGGCGAAATCATTATCTCAGAAAACCGTCCGAACATCTGTCCGGTCTGTGGTGCACCAGCCGATCAGTTCATTGAGATCCCCTACAACGACGTGACCTTCAAACAGGATACCGATGAGACTTTCGTCTTGGTCGGGGCGGAGCCGCCGCCGTCAATGCCGCAGAAGCCATCCGTGTCAGAAACAACACCGCTAAAATCATCATTGTCTCTGAAGAACAAAAATTCATCTATAACCGTCCTCAGCTGACCAAAGACTTCATGGGAGACTATGAAACAGCCGGGTTCCTGTTGAAGGAACGCGAATGGTACGGCGAAAACAGAATCGACCTGCGTTTGGGCGTCAAAGCCCTTAAGATCGATCCTGAAGCCAAGCAAGTCACCTTAAGCGACGGCAGTGCGATCACTTACTCAAAACTCATCCTGACGACCGGGGCTTCCTGCTTTATCCCGCCGATCAAAGGCAGTGTGAATGAGAATGTCGTCGTCATCCGTAATACCAAAGACGTCGATAAGATCAAAGAACTGATACCGATGATCAAAAAGGTCGTCGTCATCGGCGGCGGGATCTTGGGCCTGGAAGCCGCATGGCAGTTTAAGAAACTCGATCTGGAAGTCGTGGTCCTGGAATTGGCGCCGATGCTGATGACAAGACAACTCGATGATGTCTCTTCTGCCCGTTTGCGCAAGATCGTGGAAGCCCAAAACATCGCCGTTCATACCGCTGTTCAAATCACCGAGATCAGTGCCGAAAACAATTGGGCCAAAGGCGTGATGCTGGCCGATGGACGCTTCATCGAAGGCGATCTGGTCGTGGTCTCCGCCGGGGTCAAAGCCAATGTCGATCTCGCCAAAGAAATCGGATCACCATCGGCAGAGCCATCGTCGTCAACGACAAGATGGAAACCAACCTGAGCGGTATCTATGCGGCCGGAGACTGTGTCGAATTCTCAGGCATCAACTATGCGATCTGGCCTCAAGCCCTTGAACAGGGCAGGGTTGCCGGAGCCAATGCGGCCGGAGACACGGCAACGTATGTGGGTGTCGTTCCTGCCGTCAGCATGCAGTCGATGAATACAGAAGTGTATGCCTTGGGCGATCCCGGAAAAGATCCCAACAAGAAATACAGCGTCATCGACATCGCGGATGACATTCATCACGCGACAGCCCGTTACTTCTTTACTGAAGAAGGCTTGGTCGGCGGGGTCTTGCTGCATGACATGAAGAATTCGATCAACCTGATCGAAGGCATCAACAATCATCTGTCCATGGATAAATTCCTGGCTAAAGTTCTCTAATGTATCAAAGCGCTTCGCATGAAGCGCTTTTTTTAGCCTCTATTAACAAGGCATATCATTGGTCGTGAGCCCTATTTTCCTTTACACTGTATCCGTAATAAAGAAAGGCAAAGGGAATCACCATGAACTCAAGTATCATCCTGTCATTTCGGGAAAGTTTGGAGGCTGTGCTCATCGTCGGGATCATTTTAGCCACCTTGACTCAGCAAAACAAACAAGCCTTGAAACCCTATGTGATCATCGGAGCCATTGTGGGCGTCGTAATCAGTATTCTTGGAGGCGGTCTTTTGTTTATGAGTGCCCAAGGCTTGGAAGAAGACACCATGGAACTGATCGAAGGCATCATGATGCTGCTCGCCTCTGTTTGATCGCTTATTTTGTAGTCTGGCTGGCAGCTCAGAATCAATCGATTTCCGGCTCGATCAGTGCGAGTGTCACCAAGACCTCGACCGGATTGGGCTTGGCTGTGTTGGCCTTTTTGGGTGTCTTCAGAGAAGGCTTGGAACTGGTTGTCTTTACGATGGCCAATTTATCGGTCCATGCCAATGATGTGGCCTTAGGCACGCTAATCGGAATCATCGGGCCCTGATTCTGGGCGTACTCGTCTTTAAATCGTCACTCAAACTGAATCTGTCATGGATCTTCAAGGTTTGGGCCTGATTTTGATCCTGATCGGCGCAGAACTGTTGGCCGAAGGGCTCGTCAAACTGAATTCAGGCATGGAAAGCGTCGAAACGCCGGTCATGGCCCTGTATGTCATTCTCGCCTTGGTCCTGTTCTTTAAACGGGATCTGGTCAAGCTGGTGCGCAAAACAGCCTGAGTGTTGCCTTGACATTGCCATCGTGATGACCTAGAATTATTTTGATTTATGAGGAAGACCTTGGCACCCGGTGCGGTTTGATCAGCACGCTGATGAGACATCATCTGGCAGACCTTAAACAAGAAAACTCATAATCCAAGCGGATATGAGTTTTTATTTGCTGGAAAGAGGACCTATGGATCTGTCTGCAATCATCATCTTAGGAGTCGGCTTGTCAATGGATGCCTTTGCGGCAGCCTTGGTCAAAGGCCTTTGTTCTAAAGAAAAGCATCTGCGCTTGGCCCTGAAAGTCGGTCTTTATTTTGGTTTCTTTCAAGGTTTCATGGTGTGGATCGGTTTATACCTTAGGCTTGTCCTTCAGCAGTCTGATCGATTCGTTTGATCATTGGATCGCCTTCGTCTTGTTGCTGGCGATCGGAGGCAAGATGATCTATGAAGGGTTTCAGCCCAAAGATCTCAGTTGTGAGGTCGATCCGGGAACCGATGTGAAAGCCATGATCACCATCTCGATCGCCACCAGCATCGATGCCTTGGCTGTCGGAATCTCCTTGGCTTTACTCAAAACAGAAATCATCAGCACCGCTTTGATCATTGCGGTAGTCACGTTTGGGTTGTCCTTCATCGGAGTACTACTTGGAAAACGCTGGGCTGCCCAACTGGACAACACGGCTGAAATCATCGGCGGACTGGTCTTAGTCGGGATCGGCATCAAGATTCTCCTAGATCATTTACTGGCTTAATCAACCGAATTCACTTCGGTTTTTTTAAGCCTAGTTTGAAAAATAGCCTGTAAACAAGAGGCCATTAAGGTGTAAAATGAGGTTAAGCTTAGTGTCATCCTTTCATAAACAGCGATCACAGCGATCATGCGAGGGTTCAATGAAAACGGAAGAACGTTTGACCAATGCCTATAAGCATGCCAGAGTCGAAACCATCGACGACCATTCTAAATATGTTTTTATGAGCGACTGCCATCGGGGCGACGGCAGCGCTTCGGATGAATTCAGCCGTAACCAGAATGCCTACATCTATGCCCTGTACCATTACTACAACAATGACTTCATCTACGTCGAAGCCGGAGACGGGGATGAACTGTGGGAACATGCCTCATATCGGGACATCAAACTGGCTCATGCGGATGCGTTCATGGCCCTGCGGTCTTTTCATGAGAGCAAACGCCTCATCATGATCTACGGCAATCACAACATTTTCCTCAACAATCAGGATTATGTCATCAAGAATCTGTATACCTGTTACGACAAATACAATGAGTCCAGATTCGATCTGCTCAATCACATCAAACCGATCGAAGCGTTGATCCTTAAGGTCAAAGAGACGCAACAGGAAATCCTGATCCTTCATGGTCATCAAGGGGATATGGCCAATGATCAGACCTGATCTTTTCGATGCTGTCACTGCGGTATTTCTGGCGTTTCGTTCATGCCTTCGGGTTTCAGAATCCGGCCAGTCCGGTCAAGAATACGCAGAAACGTCATAAAATCGAAAGAAACTACAACAAGTGGATCGAAAAGCACCAGACCATGCTGATTTGCGGTCATACCCATCGTTACAAATTCCCTCGGGCAACCGAATTGCCTTACTTCAATACCGGGTGCTGTATTTATCCCACCAGTCTGACCGCTTTGGAAATAGAAAACGGCAAAATTACCCTAGTCAAGTGGCATACGATCGTCAATGAGGAGGCCCTGCTTCAAGTCACCAGAGAGATCGTGACCGGTCCTCAGCCTTTGAGCCGTTTCGATTTACGTGAAAAGCCATGAAATAAACGGGTAAATCCATAAAATCATCCAATGACCTTGGACCTTTTGACTAAAAGCCCGTATTATTAAACCATGAGAAACTTAATCAATAAAATAAAATACTGGATTCAACGCAGAAGAAGGGCTAAGTTGCCTGTCCTTTACTGTATCCACGGTTTCGGGGTCAGAAAAACGGTAGAATTTGATCATTTGAAAGCGTACTTCGAAGCCAAAGGTCATGAAGTCATCACCGTGGACGTGTTTGATCAGGGCAATGAAGCGGATGTTGATCCCTTAGTCTGGATCCAAAGAACCAGAGAACCCCTTGAAACGCTGATCCATCAGAATCGTAAAGTCTGGCTGGTTGGATTCTCCATGGGCGGGGTCATCGCCAGCATACTGGCCTCGGAATATCCCGTCGAAAGGGTCGTGCTCTTGGCTCCGGCCTTTGAGTATCTCTCGCTTCAAACGGTCAAAAACGTGGCAGAAGGGGCAGTTCGATCCATCATAAAGAAACCCAAGCCCGGCAATCCTGATTTTGCGCCTTTACCGGACAGCTTTTCTTTTGTCTTCAGAAGTGTCGTTGCGTTAGGCAAAGACTCCATCAGTAAAGTAAACTGTCCGGTCCTGTTTGTTCACGGCAGCCAAGACGAGGTCATTCCGCTCAGAAGCAGTCAGAATGCTTATGCCAAGGTCACCCATGATCAAAAGTTGCACTTGGTGATCGAAGGGGTCATGCATCGGATCATGGACGATGAATTCCATAATCAGGATGTATTTTGCATCATGGATGACTTCTTTAACGCAAGATTGGTCAAAGACAGTCGACTTTGATCGATCAATATGCTTTGGATTGTCATAAAATGCCTTGTTTTATGCCTTATGTCAATAAAGCAAGTTTCTTTTTGTTTATAAATATGAGTAATCTGAGTTCTGATTTATCTGTGTTTTACGGTTTGGTGATATAATAAACAATATAGGATTTGGATTTTCCGTAGCGGATAAGGTAACTTGCGATTTGAATCTTTGACTTAACGAGTGATCAAAGCAACAGAGTTGTTTTTCATAACCATTGTTATGGTCAAGATTAAGAAAATTGTGTAAACTAACCAGGAAAGAAGATGAGCTATGAAAATACTGTTAGCCCCCTGATTCATTTAAAGAGAGCATGAGTGCTCCAATCGTATGTCAAAGCATGGAGAACGGCATCCGTAAAATCTTTCCGGAAGCCCAAATCGTAAAAATGCCCATGTCTGATGGCGGAGAAGGTTTATTGGACTCGCTGGTGGATTCTACCAACGGGACTTTTTATACGGTTACTGTCATGGGACCCTTGCGTGAGCAAGTCAGTGCCAAATACGGACTCTTGGGCGATCAGGAGACCGCAGTGGTCGAAGTTGCCCAGGCCTGCGGTTTACAGCTGGTTCCCAAAGACCTCAGAAATCCTTTTGCGACGACCTCGTATGGGGTAGGCCAGGTGATCTTGGCTGCTTTGGAACATCATCCAAAACGGCTGATCGTCGGCTTAGGCGGCAGTTCCACCAATGACGGCGGAGCCGGCATGCTCAGCGCGTTGGGTATCAAATTTACCGATACAATCGGACGCGAATTGCGTTTGGGCGGCGGCTTTTTAAATCAGTTGGCCTCTATTGATGTTTCCGGCTTGGATCCGCGACTAAAAGACATCGAGATCACGGTTGCCTGTGATGTCATGAATCCATTGACGGGCTCTAAAGGAGCCAGTCTGGTTTATGGACCTCAAAAAGGCGCTGATCTCTTGATGGTCGAGATTCTGGATAAGAACCTGAAGCATTATGCCTCGATCTTTAGAAAAACCCTCAGCAAGGAAGTGGATTCCGTTCAAGGAGCCGGTGCAGCCGGCGGGATCGGTGCTGCTTTCCTAGGCGTACTCAACGCTAAACTGACTTCCGGCATCAACACCGTGATTCAGCTGACCCGTTTTGAAGAAGCGCTGAAAGATACGAATCTGGTGTTGACCGGTGAAGGCAGCATCGATGAACAGACGTCGTTTGGAAAAACGGTATCTGGCATCGCAAAAGTCGCCAAACGTCATAAAGTCCCGGTCATTGCCTATGCAGGCAGAATCAGCGGAAACATGGCCCCGCTCTATCAACACGGGATCAGTGCCGTCTTTTGCATCGTTCCTGAAGCCACGACGCTCAATGACGCTTTGATCAACGGACCGGTCAATTTGGAGAATACTGTTGAAAACACCATGCGTGTTTTACTCAACATCAAAAAATTTAAATGAAATTCCGACAGAGCGCGAAGAATCACACTCTGTGTCAGTAAAGGGGATTCGTGGCAACACGATCAAAAATGGGAAAGTATGAACGAGAACGCACACCATAATGAAGGCCTATCGGAGATGAATACTTTAAGAAGCGATGAACTCAACAACATCATCGCTTTGAGTATGGATCTTATGATCATCACCGATAAAAATGCCAATATTTTAATGACCAATCCGGCATGGATGGAAATTTTAGGCTATTCTGGCGAAGAAATAGGCATGATCAACGGCTATGAGCTGGTCCATCCCGATGATCGGGCTAAGACTGCTAAAGTTTTGGAAGGCAGCAAGAATGGACACATACTCCTTTATACCAATCGAATCCTGGATAAAGAGGGGCAATATCATCACATCGAATGGAACATACGGATCCTCAATGACCGCATCTATTCCCAAGGCCGAGACATCACCCCCATCGTGGAAATCGATCAGGCTTTGAAAGAAAGCGAAGAACGATATCGTCTATTGGCTGAAAACACGATGGATGTGATCTTCATCTATAACCTGAATCAAAGCCGCTTTACCTATTTCACCCCATCGATCCAAGCTTTGACCGGTTTTACCCCATCTGAAGCCATGAGCCGTAGATTCAATGAAACGGTAGCGACGGATTATATCGACTATTTAAAAAGCAAGCTTGAACGAAGTCTGATCAGTTATAAGATGGATCCCAGCAACCGCTGTGAGATGATTACGGAATCGCAATGGAACTGTAAAGACGGCAGTCTGGTTTGGGTCGAAACTTCCACCAAATTCAAACCCAATGGAGCAGTACTTGAAATCGTCGGGGTATCCAGAAACATTGAGAACCGCAAAAAAGCAGAAGCGGATCTGCTATACATCAGTTACCACGATGTGGCCACCGGCCTGTACAACCGCCGCTATCTTGAAGAAGAAATCCGACGTCTGAACGCCACCAGAAAACTGCCGATCTCGATCGTCATGGGGGACGTCAACCGCTTGAAACAAATCAACGATCGCTATGGCCATGATGTCGGCGATCAGCTGATCTACAAGGCCGCCAAAGTCTTGATGGCATCTTGCCGACCCGATGATTTGGTCGCCCGATGGGGCGGTGATGAGTTCGTCTTGCTGTTGCCCAATACCACCACAGAAGATGCTCAACGCATCATTGAACGGATCAATCTCAAATTGGCGCATGAGAAAATTAAGGATGAACCCATCAGTTTGGCCCTGGGCGTTGAAACCAAAACTGAGTTCAAAGAAAGCCTGGATGAGGTCTTAAAAACAGCAGAAAAGAAGATGTATAAAGAGAAATTGAAATTCCAGCCCAACATGAATCGATAAGCTCAAGGAGGATCCTTGAGCTTGTTTTTGAGATATAAAGATTATAAAATGTGCAATTTATACCTTAATTTGTTATAATCTTGGTATGTACTATCTCTTCATCAATAAATCTTCAAAAACACCGATCTATCAACAGTTGGCCGTAAGCATCCGCCAAGCGATCGCTGACCACCTTTTGAACCACGATGATCAGCTGCCTACCGATGACGACATTTGTGTCCAATTCGGCATCAGCAACATCGTCGTTAAACAAGCTTATGCCGTTTTATCCAAGGAACATCTGATTACCCGGATCCGTGGAAAAGGAACCTTTGTGACGACCGTTCCCAAGGTCGAAGCCTCTGTCCATGACTACAAAAGCGTGGAAGAATGCTTCCTGAAACTGGGTATCACCAAAAAGTTAAACCTGATCGAAATCATCGATCATCATGATCTGGCCTATCAGTTTCTGAACCTGAAAGAAGGGGAAAACGCGTTTAGGATCATGATCACGGCGATCCATCACAAGACCCCGGTCTACATTCAGGAAATGATCCTGCCTTGCTCAATTTTCCCGAATTTGGATAAAGTCTTTATCAATCCGAACTATTCGGTCACGCTGTTGGCCAAAGACATGTATCAGTTGCCGTTGACCCATTCATCCCATGACTTCAATTTAGAGAACCTCATGTCTTCTACCGCGCAACTACTGCAGGTCGGACGTCACGAGGCATCGTATGTCTTCAACAGTACGTATCTGGATGACAAGCATCAACCCTTGTTTTTCATTCGCTCTACCTATCCGGGCCGCTATCTTAAACTGACCTATACCCAGGTGCTCTCATGAACATAACCATTGATCGTCGCTCCAAAACGCCATTATCCCAACAGCTTGAAATCGAACTCCGCGCTAGAATGATCCGGGGCGAGCTGCATCAAGGGATGATCCTACCGGAAATCTCAGACTTGGCTGCTGAGTTGAGTTTGCTGCCTGAACAAGTCAAAGAAGCCTATGAAGCCTTGGCTTCAAGCAATCATATCTTAGTTAAACATGACCAGTGGGTCGTCAACTACGGCCGAATCTCAAAAGTCGTCTTTGAGAAGTTCACCTCACTCTATGACATCATCCGTTTAAGCAAAGCGACCCCTTCGATTCATACCCTCATTCTCAAAAAGGACCATAAACTGTCAAAGAATGCAGACATTCAATTGCCGTTTAAGAAAGTGCTTTATACCAGAAGACTCTATTGTGCCAATGATAAACCGCAGGTCCTCATGGATTGTTATTTCCCTCAGGATCTTTATCCGGGTTTTGAATCCATTCTTGAAACCAATGAACCCTATTACACTGCGATAGAATCAAAGTTTAATTTGGAAGTGTCAAAATCCGTTCGTACGATCGAAGCCGAAAATCTGAAAAAGAAAGAAGCGGAGATCTTAGGGGTTCCTGTCGGCACCGGCTATTGCTACTCGATCGTCAAAACCTATGATACAGAAGATCGTTTGATTGAGATGGATGTCTGTTGGATCTTGCCGGATACCATGCATTTCACCATAGAACAAGTCGAATAAACAAGCAATCCCTTGCTTGTTTTTTTGTTGAGAGGGGTCAACCCGCGTGAAATGTGAAGAATTGGTTAAGTTACTGAACAAAGTGGAGCATCATTTCACTCAGGGCCCTCTTAGTGTGCTATAAAAGGTATAGCAAAGCATCATTGCATAAGGAGCAACTATGAAATTCAATACGATCCCCATGGCCATCAACGCCATTCAACAGGGAAAACCGCTTATCATCATGGACGACGACAGCCCGACTTCCAAAGCCCATCTTTTGATGGCCGCAGAGAAAGCGACCCCGGAAACGCTGGCGTTCTTCAACGCTGTCGGACAATCGACCCTTCATGTGGCCTTGGAAGCCTCACGCATGCTGGATCTGGGTTTCCAAGCCAGTTTTGATGACAATACCTATCTGGTCGTCAATTCGATCTCCATTCAAGCCAAAAGCGTCAAAAACGACAAATCCTTGGAAGCCAGACTGGATACCATCCTGAAACTGGCCGACTACAATTCGACCCTGACTGATTTTGTTCAGCCGGGCCATGTGTACATCATTCAATCCCATTTCGGCGGCGTTTTGAAAAGAGTCGGCCATGTGGAAGCCTCCGTCGATCTGGCCCGTTTGGCCCAATTGAGACCGGTCGGTTTGGTCAGTGAGATTGCCCATCCCGACGGGAAACGCTATACGGCACAGGAGCTCAGTGAACTGGCTGAACAAAAAGGCTTGCTGGTCATCAAGATCGAAGATCTGATCGCCCATCGCCGTCAACGGGAATCCACCATCAAAAGAGCCTCCAGTGCCAACATGCCGACCCGTTACGGAAATTTTACGATCATCGGATATGAAAACACCTTGACCAAAGAACACCATGTGGCTTTGGTCAAAGGGGATATCAGTAACGGAGAACCCGTTTTGATCCGCGTTCACAGTGAATGCTTGACCGGTGATGCCTTTGGGTCTTTGCGCTGCGATTGCGGTCAGCAGTATGATGCCGCCATGAAAGCCATCGAAAAAGAAGGCCGAGGCGTCTTGTTGTACATGCGTCAGGAAGGCCGAGGCATCGGACTCATCAACAAGATCCGCGCTTATCATCTTCAGGATGAAGGCATGGATACGGTTGAAGCCAATCTGGCCTTGGGCTTTGCGGCCGACATGCGCGATTATGGCATCGGGGCTCAGATCCTGGCCGATCTCAAGATTTCGAAACTGCGTCTTATGACCAACAACCCGCGTAAACTGGTCGGTCTGTCAGGCTATGGGATCGAGATCGTAGAACGCGTCCCCATCCAGCTCAATCACAATGAAAAAAATGAACAGTATCTGAAGACCAAACAAGTCAAACTGAGTCATATGTTGAAATTCGAAGAATAAAGACCACTCACGTGGTCTTTTCTTTAGATTAGTTTGAGGGTCGCTTCAACCAAGGCATCGACACGGACTGTCGGATAACCCTGAATCGAAGTTGCCAGCGTATTTTGATGAGGTTCGATCCAAGACTGCGGGATCAGCTTTTCTCCCAGCATGATGCCCAGAATGGATCCAGTCGTGGCTCCGTTACAGTCGGTATCAAAACCGGGCTGAACGGCCATGCCTAGGCTCTTTCCGAAGTCTTTTTCCCCATACAGTAAGGCCGTGACCACCAGCATCGCATTGGGATTGGTATGACACCAGCCATGGCCATCCGTTTCATCATAGAGTTTGTGGATCTGAGCAATACATTGGTCATAGGTCCATTGAGCACCGTGCCACTCCAGCACGGCCTGGATGTCTTTGCTTAAACGGGATCGGGCCGGAATCTCATCGAGTCCGGCTTCGATCACCAGGATCATATCATCACAGACCGCTGCGGCAGCGATCATGGCTGCCATAAACATTTCACCGTAGATCCCGTTTTTAGTGTGGGAAATACAGGCATCCCGAAACGCCATCTCCGCAGCCAGATCCGGATGTCCGACATTGATGTAGCCAAAGAAATCCGCTCTGATCTGAGCCCCGATCCATTCCCGGTAGGGATTGAAGTGGGTGGCCGTTTCCGGGGCCAGCAGACCGTTGGCCGCATTTCGATACGCAATGCGTTCTGCCGTACAAGTCGCCAGCATCGGCAACCAGTTCAGCCACGCTTCCAGCACATCGTTGGAAGTGAACTCTTTACCGACTTGCTGAACCAGTTTCAGGGCCAAGACGGTGTAATTGGTATCATCATCGATGGGGGCACAGCCTTCAAGCGTATCGGCCCAAGCCCGATTCGGATCGGTCTTGGTCAACCAAGCCTGAGTGAACTCTTTTCTCATGAGGTAGCGGTTCATCGGATAGTTGTTGGTGTCTTTTAACAGTTTCAGCAAGTCTTTGCTTTGCCATCCTTCGACCGGTTTGCCCAACAGACAGCCGCTGATGCGGCCGATCCAGGCTCCGGCTATTTTGTCTTTCAGTTCAGCGTCGCTGAGACTGGTTTCAAAACGGTGTCTTCGTTTGGGTTTATGGGTCTGAATGGAAGGATAATCAGACGGCTCGATGAAAGGATAACCCTTGACTTTGGGGGCATGATCCAACTGAAGTTTCAAGGCTCTGGCCATCTCTTCCTTATTTTCGGTTTTGGCTCTTTTGGCGACTTCTTCACAGATTGCCCTCAGTAATCGGACATCTTGTCCTTCATCTCGGGCCTGTTTCCATTCCAACTGCATTTCAGGCGCAAACCATATCCACGGCTGATCTTTTAACATAGTTACTCCTGGCGGATTTCTCACGTCTTAATCATAACCCAAAGGGGACCAAGAATGATATAATTAACCTAATTAAGGTGAGTTTACGCATAACGATAATTGATGAGCCAGTAGGGGAACTATGAAAAAAACAGAACTCATGATCATTGATGATGAACCGATCAACCTATCGATTCTAAACGGATTATTATCACCGAATTTCTTAGTCAGAGCCTTCAGAAGCGGGCTTGATGCCTACAACAGTTTAGGCACGGTATCTCATCCTGAGCTGATCCTGTGTGACATCAACATGCCCGAAATGAGCGGTTTTGCTTTTGCCGATAAGGTCAAATCCAGCAAGCTGTATCGAGAGATCCCGATCATCTTCATCACTTCCCTGGACTCCAGTATCGATGAAGAAGCCGGTTTTAAACACGGGGCTGTCGACTACATCACCAAGCCTTTCACCCCGGCTGTCGTCATTGCCCGCGTTGAAGCCCACCTTGAACTCAAAGTCGCCCGAGACAGACTGAAGAATCAAAACGTCTGGCTGGAGAAAGAAGTTCAAAACCGGATCAAGGAAAATCAGATCATTTTGGATGCGACCATCAGGGTCGTGACCCAATTGGTAGAAACCCGCGACATCGACACCGGCGACCACATCTTCAGGACCAAGTCCTACTATGAAGTCATTGCCAAGCAGCTGCAGCTTCAGCCAGCGCTCCAAAATCAGCTGACCGATAAATTCGTAGACACCATCATTAAGGCGTCGCCGCTTCATGACATCGGCAAAGTCGGAGTTCCCGATCATATCCTGCTTAAGCCCGGTAAACTGACCCCTGAAGAATTCGAAATCATGAAGACCCATACGACCATCGGGGCCGATTCTTTGCGTCGGGCCATCAATCTTT
Organism: Erysipelotrichaceae bacterium; assembly: GCA_963678045.2. Classification (GTDB taxonomy): domain Bacteria; phylum Bacillota_I; class Bacilli_A; order Erysipelotrichales; family Erysipelotrichaceae; genus UBA2212. The sequence continues at coordinate 969,838 of CAXXCK010000004.1, forward strand.
CAGAAATCGCCAAAGGCAACACCACCCTTGGGATCGATGATTCGCGCTTGTTCTTTCAGGAAGCCATGAACATCGCAGAATTCCACCATGAGCACTATGACGGCAGCGGCTACCCCAAAGGCCTCAAAGGCACCGATATCCCCATATCCGCCCGCATCATGGCCCTGGTCGACGTCTTTGATGCCTTAACCAACAAACGCGTTTATAAACCGGCCTGGACCCTGGATGACACCGTGATCTACATTCAAGGTAAAAAAGGCAGTCAGTTTGATCCGTTGGTGGTGGAAGCCTTCATCGATCAGATTGAACGTTTTAACCTGATTTGGCGTACCTCGGCTGACCTCTAGGAGAAGCTCATGACACACGAAGATCTGCTTAGAATTCAGCAACAGTTGCGCATGATGGAACAAGCCAATACGCTGATGCGTATCGGCAATTGGGTCTTTGACGAAAGCACCAACAGCTTAAAGATCGATCAGATCGCATCTGAGATCTTGGACTTTACCGATCAGCCTGCGGATCAGCAGGGCAACCGCCACATCGACCCTAAGCTGCTTTACGATAATCTCTCCGACGAAGACAAGCCGTTGTTTGCGAAATCATTTTCACAAGTCTCGGAAAACGTGAATTTTTCGATCCGCGTTCACTATAAACATCCCAAGGGCATCGAAAAGTCGATTCGGATCACCCATGTCTTCAACCCGGACAACACAGTGCAACCCCGTACTTTGGGTTATGTATATGACCGTACTGAACTTGAAATGGCCAGGACCAAACTCAAAGAAACGGAATCCTTGTTTGAATCGATGTTTCAAGCTTTGCCGGATCTGTTTTTTAAGTATGATGAGAACCTCCTGATCATCGATTATCGTGCTCAGCAGAATTCAAATCTGTATGTTCCTCCGGAAGCCTTCCTCAACAAGAAAATCAGAGAAGTTTTACCTTTATCGGTGGCCCTTCAATTTGAAACTGCAGCCCAGGATGCCAAAAGCACTGGAAAAATGTCATCATTCATCTACATGCTATCGATCAATCAAGACATCGAGTATTTTGAGTGTCGTCTGTATTATCTGCCCTCCAATAAAGAATACATCTCCTTTGTCCGAAACATTACCACAACGGTCTTGACCCAACAGAAACTGGAAATCAGTGAAAAACGCTTCAAGGCTTTGTTGGAAAACACGCCATTTCCCATCATCATATCCAGGATCCGCGACGGTGTTTTGGTCTACGGGAATAAAACAGCCCAAAAGCTGCTGAATTTCTCAGGCGATCAGGGGATCGGAGCCCCGGCCAGCAATTACTATAAAAACGATGCGGATCGGGATGCCTTCCTAAAAGAAATCCGTAAAAACGGATTTGTATATGATTTTGAAATCGAACTGCTTGATTTCGACGGCAATACGTACTGGGCTTTGATGTCCGGCAACATCGTAGAATTTGAGAACGAACCGGCCATCATGGTCTCGATCATTGATATTTCTGCCCGTAAAGCCATGGAATTCCAAATCATCAAGGATCAACTGACCTTGCGTGAACGGGTCAAAGAATTGACCTGTCTGCAGAAAATATTCAGTGAGACCGAAACCGGTTCACAAGGGATCGACGCCGTTTTGGCCAGTTTTCCTGAAACGATCAAAGTCGCGATGCTGTATCCGGATGACGCCCAAGTCCAAATTCGAGTAGAAGACAAGACGTTTGCGACCCAAGGTTTCAGTGCCAAAGCGATCGGTCTGTGCGTAAGCGGTCAGACCCATTCAAAAGAGACTGTTAAACTGTGCATCACTTATGCTCATGATCATGCCCCTGAAGACGAAGGACCTTTCCTGAGCGAAGAAAAAACGTTGGCCGACACCATCCTTCAACGCTTGGTTGCCTTTATCAATCGGATTCAGAATGAACGCATCCTGCAGGAAAAAACAGACTTGGTCAATGTCATGTTTTCCTATGTTCAGGATGCCGTCGTCTTGATCGATGCCGAATCTTTCAAGTTCGTCTCATTCAATGAAGCGGCCTATACCAGTCTGGGCTATACTGCCGAAGAATTTTCCAAATTCACAAACAGAGACATTCAACTCGGTAACGATGAGGATCAATTAAACAGAATGGTCGATCAACTGCTATCCGGTCAGACCCTTGTATTTGAAAATTCATACCGTCATAAAAATGGCTCGGTGCGCATCAAGCACGTGACTGTCAAACCGGTTGAATATAACCAAAAACTCATGATTTGTGCTGTCGGACAAGACATCACTGAACAACGAAGTCGTGAAAATGAACAAAAAAAGCAGGCTGAACTCCTCAATACCCAGGCTGCCCTCATTTCTAAGATCAACACCATGCCCAGCGGGATCAACGGAGATATGGATCAGTTTATTGCCGAATCATCCGAACTCATCATGAGACAGATGGGATATCAGCGGGTGACGGTGTGGGAGATGAATGAACAGCGGACCGCGCTGACCTGCATCGGGGTCACTGCGACCAACAAAAGAACAGAGTCTTTGGGCAAGGTGCTCAACGCTCAGGAGTACGGCGATTTCATCGACTATCTGAAAGGCCACCGTTATTTCGACACGGACGCGCTGATGCATGATCCCAGACTCGATTATGTCAAAAAAACGCTGATCCTGCCGGCAGGCATACGCTCCTGTTTTGACAGTACGATCCTTTCGCAAGGGACCATGAGCGGTTTTGTCGCATTCAGTTTTTTGGATGAAGATCATACCTGGTCCAATGAAGAAGCTTCGTTCTGTATGCAGATCGCAGACCGTATCGGTATCGTACTGTTGAATTCAAAACGGCTCATGGCCTTATCTCAGTTGAAACAAAGTGAGGCCCTGTTGAATCGGGCCCAACGTGTCTCAAAGACTGGGCATTGGATCTTGAAACTATCGGATTATTCAATGACCTTGTCTGAGGAAGGCTATCATATCTATGAGCTTGATCCGGGAACCCCAGTCTCTTTTGATTTGTTCAAATCGTATTTCAATGAGGAAGATACCCTGCAATTACAGGATCTCATCAGTAAAGCGGAAGAAAAACAATTCCTGAATTATACCCATAAGGCCATCGTTAACGGCAAGACGCTGTGGCTTGAGGAACAAGCTGAAGCTCAAATCGGACCCTCTGGAAAAGTGGAATCGCTGATTGGAACCGTCAGTGATGTCACCGACAAGATCTTGGCAAAGCTGGAACTTGAAAACTACAAAAATCATCTTGAAGAACTGGTTTTGGAACGGACGACTCAGCTCGAAGCGGCCAAACAAGCGGCTGAAGCCGCCAACAAGGCTAAAAGTGCCTTCCTTTCCAACATGTCCCATGAGATCCGTACCCCCATCAATGCGATCATCGGTTATGCGCACCTGCTGAGAAGAGATACTTTGACCATGCGTCAGATGGGTCAATTGGATAAACTGTCGACCTCTGCCAAGCATCTGCTTCAGATCATCAACGACATTTTGGATCTGTCCAAGATCGAAGCCGATCGGCTGACTTTGGATATTCATGATTTTGAAATCACCAAGAGCGTTGAGCAGGTCGCCAGCATCTTGGAAAATGAAATCAACCGTAAAGGACTCAAACTGTCGATCGACTTGGATCACATCCCCAAGGTCGTCCGCGGGGACGGGGTCCGTTTCAGCCAAATCTTATTGAACCTGATGAACAATTCCGTCAAGTTCACTTCGGCCGGCACTGTCTCTTTGGTCGCCAGGATCATCAAACAGGAAGAACCGCATTTCCTGATCCGTTTTGAAGTCACGGATACCGGAATCGGGATGACTCCTGAACAAAAAAACAAACTGTTTACCGATTTCGTTCAGGCTGATGTCTCGACCACACGAAAATACGGTGGAACAGGCTTAGGGCTGTCCATCAGCCGCCGTCTGGTCAACATGATGGAAGGGACGATCGGGGTCGACAGTACGCTGGGCAGCGGATCGACGTTCTGGTTTGAGATTCCCTTTGAAGCCGTCGATGTGACGACGACAACCCCGATCTTCGAAGAAATTTCCAAGTTACGCGTCCTGATCATCGACGACATGCCGGATCAGCTCGAACTGATCACGGCTTTGTTTGCCGATCTCAAGATCCAAGCCGATTGTGCCGCATCAGGCAAAGAAGGGTTGCGGATGATCGATGAGGCTGAAAGTCATAATAAGCCTTATCACACGATCCTGATCGATCTGATGATGCCTGAAATGGATGGGATCGATACCGTCTTGATGATGAACGGATTGAGCTTGAAGCACAGACCTTATACCGTCATGATCACTTCCTATGTTCAAGAGCTGGAGATGGATGAATTGAAACGGATCGGGGTCGACAGCGTGCTGATCAAACCCATCACCAACTCCAAGGTCTATGATCTGTTGGTCAATCTGTTGTCGGATGATCAACATTATGCTTTCTCCATCCACCCGCTGTCTCAACAACTGCATGAACAAAACCTGCATAAACTGAGTGATCGTCATATTTTGGTCGTCGAAGACAATGAGATCAATCAGGAAGTTACGGTCAGTACCTTGGAAACGGCCGGTGTCATCTCGACCATTGCCGAAAACGGCCAAGTTGCCTTGGATCTGATTGAAAAGAATGACTATGACCTGGTCTTGATGGATGTTCAGATGCCCATCATGGATGGCCTGGAAGCCACGCGCAAAATCCGTGAATCGGGCAATCCGATTTCGATCGTCGCCATGACGGCCAATGTCTTCAAAGAAGATCAGGATGACTGTCTAAGAGCCGGGATGAACGATTTTGTCTCTAAGCCGATCGATCCGCAGCGTTTCTTTGACACCATCATCAAGTGGCTGCCTGAAGAACCCGTCAGACAAAACAAACTCAAAACCATGACGGTCATGGTCGACAACAATAAGATCAGCGATAAAAGCTATGAATTGCGTTTGTGCGAGATCAATGGGCTGGATGTCCAGCGCGGTCTGAGTAATCTGCAGGGCAACGCCAAGAAGATGTTTGAACTGATGAATCGGATGACCCTGGATTACCTCAACAAGATCAATGCTTGTTTTGCGGATCCCAATGTCGCCACGACAGAAATCAAGCACTGCGCCCATGCCTTGAAAGGGGCCTCCGGTAATCTGGGTTGGACAGCGGTCCATACTCAAACCGAAGTGATTGAAAAACGCGTTCAGCGCGGAGAAGACGTTTCCGCCATGTTTCAGGATATCTTGAAATTGAAATCACAGTTAGAACAGGCGTTGTCGATTCTGGAAAAACCTTTTGAGGCCATCGCTTCGCTCAGTTCGGTCAACATCAATCCGAAGGAAGTCCGGGATGCCTTGACAAACGCCGAGGAACTCCTACTAGCCTTTGATACCTCGGGCTTGGATGTCATCGAAGCCAACAAAGATGCCTTGAGTACCCTGGATGCCGAGCTCACCGATAAACTCATTTCAGCCATTCAATCCTTTGAGTTCTCAGAAGCCATCAAAATCATCCATCGCATCAGTGAATTGATTCCCTAAACAAGAAAAAGGAATGTCCATTGGACATTCCTTTTATTGCGCTGCTTTTTCCAATTCTGCGATGTTGAGTTTGGACATCTTCAGCATTGCTTCCATCACCCTTTGAGCCTTGATCGGGTCAGGATGATTCAGTAACTCGGGAAGTTGAGAAGGGACGATCTGCCAAGAGAGCCCGAACTGATCCGTGAGCCAGCCGCATTGGCTGGCTTCGCCGCCCTCCAACAGTGCATCCCACAAGCGGTCGATTTCCGCTTGATCTTCACAATCCACAAACAGTGAGATGGCTGGGGTGAATTTGAAATAAGGACCCCCGTTGAATGCGATTAGAGGCTGTCCATGCAGTTCAAAAGAAACGGATTGAACAGGCTCAGACTCGTCATTCATGGCCTTTAAAGCTGCCTCATCGGGATCAAGAATCTTACTGTCTTTGAAAATTGATACATAGAACTCAGCGGCTTGAAGGGCTTGCGTGTCAAACCATAGAAATGGGGTAATTTTAGGGGTCATGGGAGTGTCTTTCTGGTGTCGTGGATCACGTCTTCACAGGCTTTCCGTGTGGGCTTTGTAGTTGTCCAAAATGGCTTGCCAACCCTGGCGCTGCCGATCCAGAGAGTTCACATCCTCGATCTCAAAGCTTTCTACCACGCGTACTGTTCCGGCTTCAGGAATGAAGTGAACTTCCATTTTTCGGCCATCGCCCAAGGTGCTTTTGATGAACTGGTTCAAGGCGATCTCGTCATGGATGCCCCAGAAATCAAAGCCGAAACTGCCGTCCTTGGCTTCCATCCGGGAACTGAAACGACCCCCGACACGTAAATCATTCTCAGCCGACGGGCAGACCCAATCGTCAGAGGCATGATTCCACTGCGTGATGTGTTGGGCTTGGGTCCAGCTTGCCCAGGCTTTTTCGAGTGTGTTGGTGACGCGCGTTTCGATCGTCACTGAAGGTTTTGAAAATTGACTCATAGATTTTATACCTGATCTTTCATAAGGTCACTATGCGTAAAATCATCCTTAAAATCAAGTGAAATAACTGTAAAAATTGCGTCTGTGACACGAGAGTTTGATTGACGAATGGACTGTGAAATGATAGAGTTTAACAGTAAAGGGAGTAGAGGCCTAAATGGTGATCCGCTTCGTCAGCACGACTAACCGTCCGGACGTATCAAAATCTCGAGACTTTATCATTTTTTGTGATAGGGTCTTTTATTTTAGACCCCAAAAGGAGCAACATGAGCATACAGAAAAAATGGCATGAAAGAAGTTTATTGGATGTCTTGAAAGACACGGATGTCCAAGCTGGATTGACCCAAGAAGGGGTTGATAAATCCAGAACTGAACATGGCGAAAACAAACTCGATGAAGGCAAGAAGAAGAGTTTCATCCGCTTGTTTATTGAACAATTCAGTGATGTCATGATCATGATCCTGATCGCCGCCGCCATCATCTCGGCATTTTTGGGAGAAGGGACAGACGCTGCCATCATCATGGCCATCGTCATCCTGAATGCGATCTTAGGCATCCTTCAAGAAAACAAGGCAGAAAAAGCCCTGTCGGCGTTAAAAGAAATGTCGGCCCCGATGGCGAAAGTACGTCGTAACGGATCCGAAGTCGTGGTGGCCTCCAAAGACGTTGTGGTCGGAGACATCCTGATTCTGGAAGCCGGGGATCGTGTCGCTGCGGATGTGCGCCTGGTCAAAACCTCCAGCTGTCAGATCCAGGAATCATCCTTGACCGGAGAATCTGTCCCCGTCGATAAAAACGCTGACCTTATTTTGGAAGCGAACGCCAGTTTAGGGGATCGCAAGAATATGGCCTATGCTTCTTCTAATGTGACTTACGGCAGAGCCTTAGGTTTGGTCACTGCCGTCGGAATGGCTACCGAAGTCGGTAAGATCGCCACGATGCTGACCTCCACAGACAAAGAAGATACCCCCCTTCAACGAAAACTCAATGAGTTGGGTAAGATCTTAGGCATCGGTGCCTTGTTTGCCGTCGTCCTGATCTTTGCGATCGGGGTCTTCAACAAGCACGATATCCTGGATATGTTTCTGACTTCAGTTTCCTTGGCCGTTGCGGTCATCCCGGAAAGCTTGCCGGCTGTGGCGACCATCGTCATGGCGATGGGCGTTCAACGCATGGCCAACCGAAATGCGATCATCCGTAATCTATCCAGTGTAGAGACGTTAGGCGGTGCCACGGTCATCTGTTCTGATAAGACCGGAACACTGACTCAAAATAAAATGACCGTCACCGATACGTGGGTCAATCATGAATCCAACCTCAATGAGCTGCGTAAAGGCGCCTTCTTGTGTAATGATGCCCGCATGGTCGATGGTTCCTGGGTCGGGGATCCGACAGAAACAGCCCTTTCCGAATGGGCCATCAAATCCGATCTTGAAACCGAGATCATCAGAGAGAATTATCCGCGTGTTGCGGAAGTCCCGTTTGATTCAGGCCGTAAGAAAATGACGACCGTCCATCAGACTCAAGACAAGATCATCGCCTATGTCAAAGGCGGGGTCGATGAAGTCTTGGCCGGGGTCACGCATATCGCTTTGGGCGAAGACCGACGTTTGATCACGGAAGCAGACCGCATCGACATTCGTAATGCGAATGAAAAAATGGGTTCACAAGCCTTGCGTGTGTTGTCTTTGGCCCGCAGAGAACTGGAAACCATCATTGCGGACGGCGACTTGTCTGTTGAAAATCATCTGACTTTTGTCGGGTTGATGGGCATGATCGATCCGCCGCGTGAAGAAGTCAAAGCTGCCATACAGGAATGCCGCAGTGCCGGTATCCGACCCATCATGATCACCGGAGACCACCGTACGACGGCTGAAGCCATCGGTCGCCAGATCGGACTGATGAATGAAGGGGATCGTGTCATCACCGGGGTCGAACTCGATCAAATGAGCGAAGAAGACCTCTTCAATAATGTCAAACACATTGCTGTTTATGCGCGTGTTTCACCGGAACACAAGATGCGTATCATCGATGCCTGGAAGAAGCACGGCGAAATCGTCGCCATGACCGGAGACGGCGTCAATGATGCCCCGGCCTTGAAGAAATCAGACATCGGCGCTGCCATGGGCATCGTCGGTACCGAAGTGGCCAAAGGGGCTGCCGATATGGTCTTGGCCGATGACAATTTTGCCACGGTCGTCCATGCGGTCGAAGAAGGCCGACGTATCCGTGACAACATTGCCAAAGCCATCAGTTATCTCTTGTCCTGTAATGTGGGTGAATTGGGCGTCCTTCTGGTCGCCACCATCCTGAATTGGAACACCCCGCTTCTGCCGATCCACATCCTGTGGATCAATCTGGTCACAGACAGTTTACCGGCCTTGGCTTTAGGGGTCGACCCGGCTGAAAAGGGCATCATGAAAAGAATGCCCAATCGCGATACCAGTTTACTCAGTAAACCCATGATCATGCGCATCGTCTATCAGGGGTTGATGATCGGGGGCTTGACCATAGCCGCCTATCTGTATGGTTTGGATCCCAACAACGGCGGTTCCTTGGAACTGGGCCGTTCAATGGCGTTCTGTGTCTTGGCATTCAGTCAGTTGGCTCACTCCTTCAACATCCATTCCAACAGCCGCAGTATCCTGACTTCTTTCATGGTCAACAAGTGGCTGATCGGCTCGACCTTGATCAACGTCAGTATGATGTTGGCAGTCCTGTTCATTCCCGGCGTCAATACGCTGTTCAAAGTGGTTCCGATCGATCTGCAGCACTGGGAAGTCGTCATCGGCTTGTCCTTGACTCCCATTCTGGTCGTCGAACTCGTCAAACTGCTCAAACTTAACGGAAAATAAGCTGTTACAAATGAAATTCGAAATGCGCTGGACCTTGATTCCAGCGCATTTTTCTTAGGGTTCATTATGCTATACTTATGTCATGGATTCATCCGCAACGGTTAAATAACATCCCAAAAATCCAGCCTCAAAATCAACTGGGCACAAAATTTTGTCGGTTACCAAAATCAGGTTTGCGCAGAATCAACACGAAATCATAACAATAAGGAGAACTCATGGCAATCGCTCAAATCAATGGCATCAGTCTGTTTTATGAAGAAAAAGGCAACCCGACCAGTGATAAAGTCGTCTTGTTTCTCAATGGGGTCATGGCCTCGACCAGCAGCTGGTCCTTTCAGATCCCGGTCTTTGAGAAACTGGGTTTCCGTATCGTGCTCCAGGATTTCAGAGGCCAGCTGAAATCCGATAAACCACAAGGTCCGTATACCTTTAAGCAACATGCCTGTGACACGATCGCCTTGATGGATCTGCTTCACATCGACAAAGCCCATCTGATCGGGACATCTTATGGCGGAGAAGTTGCCATGAGATTGGCCATCGATCATCCTACCCGCATCCAAAGCATCGCCGTGATCGATTCCGTCAGTGAACTCGATACGGTTTTGAGTGCTTTTGTCTATGGCTGGATCGATGCGGCCAAATCCAATGACGGCGAACGCTTCTTCAAACTGATGATGCCCTCGATCTACTCGGATACGTTCATCAGAAACAATCAGGACATGCTTTCAAGACGGACCCAAGCCATGAAGTCAACGGCCCCCAGTTATTTTGAAGGACAGATCACCTTGTATGAAACCTTCTTGAAGGATGTGACCATGACTTCAGAACTCAAGAACATCAGTTGTCCGACTTTGGTGGTCTGCGGTGAAAACGACATTCTGAAACCCAGAAAGTTTTCGCAGATCATCGTCGATGAGATCAAAAATGCCGAATATCTGATCATTCCTGACTGCGGACATGTGACGATCTTTGAGAAACCGGATGTCTTGAATTCAGCCCTGCTCGGGTTTGTCTTAAAGCAGGGGGTCTGATGCCGATCGATCTGATTGACGCCAAAACCATCGTTTCCGAATACCGAAGTGACAATGAATGGTTTGGTTCCCACTACAACATGAACATCTACAAAGGCTGTAACCACGGTTGTATTTACTGCGACAGCCGCAGCGACTGCTATCAGATCGAGGATTTTGATCATGTTCGGGCCAAAGCCAATGCATTGACGCTGATTGAAAAAGATCTGAAATCAAAACGCAAGAAGGGGGTCGTGGGCACCGGTGCCATGAGCGATCCGTATAACCCTTTTGAAAAAGAAATGGTGTTGACCCGCGGGGCTTTGGCTTTGATCCATCGCTATGGTTTTGGGACTGCCATCTTTACCAAAAGCACCCTGATCTTGCGGGATGCGGACCTGTTGAAGGAAATCACCAAACATTCACCGGTGTTGGTGGCCATCACCATCACCACCAGCGATGATGAACTCTCCAGAAAAATTGAACAGAATGTCCCATGCAGTTCAGAGCGTTTTCAAGCGGTCAAAAGCTTAAGCGATCAAGGTTTATATGCCGGGGTCATCTTGATGCCTGTCTTGCCGTTTATTGAAGATACCCCTGAAAACATCAAAAAGATGGTTCAGTTGGCCTATGAACACAATGCGAAGTTCATCTTTGCCTTACCGCATTTCGGCGTTACTTTGAGGACGAATCAGCGAGACTGGTATTATGATAAACTGGATCTCTTGTTTCCGGGACTCAAAGACAAATACAGACAGACTTTTGGGAATGCGTATGAATGTGCTTCACCCCACTCCAAAACCCTATGGGCGATCTTCACTCAGGAATGTCAGCGGCATGGCATTCACTACCTCATGCGCGACATCATCAAGACCTATCAGAAAGAGTACGGGATAGAACAACTCTCTCTGTTTGAATAAAATAAAGTCAAAAAAAGGATCCGATGGATCCTTTACTTATTCTTGAGGTATTCGTTTTTCATGGCCACATACTCTAAGGCATTGGACCGGATGTGTTCAATTTCTTCTTCACTGATGTTGCGTTTCACAACAGCAGGAACGCCGGCCACCAAAGTATTGGACTCAATGACTTTGTTTGGGGTGATCAACGCCCCCGCGGCCACCATGGCGTGCTTTTTGATCAGGGCTCTGTCCAAGACGATCGAAGCACTGCCGATCAAAACTTCATCTTCGACATTGGCCCCATGAACATGAGCCAAATGACCAATGGTCACATCGCACCCGATGATGACCGGGGTTTCTACATCGACATGGATCACGGCCCCATCCTGGACATTGGTCCGATCCCCAATCACGATTCGATTCATATCCCCGCGAATGACCGCTGAAGGCCAAACCGATACATCATCGCCTAAAACCACATCTCCGGCTACGGTTGCGGTGGGGGCGATATAGACATTTTTCCCCAAGATCGGGGATTTTCCTTTATAAGACTGGATCATAAGTACCTCATTTGATTGCCATTATTTTACCATATCCTACCCATCCGGGAATAAATAGACGAAACCAAGTTCATGCGTGACGATTCATCAGGAACTTGTATACAAAGTCATAGAATTACGCTAGAATTTGAACTAATGATGTCTTTTGGTCATGAGGTTTCATTTGGAAAATAGATTGCCTACTCACAAAGCACTGCATGGTTTGGATGTCGGTAAGTTTATCTTATCGATTTTCGTGGTGGCTGCCCATACTTCTCCTCTAAAATCAATCAGCATCACCCCTAATTTCATCCTGATCCAGATCTTGGCCAGGAATGTCGTCCCGCTCTATTTCATGATTTCAGGTTACCTCTTTTATACCAAACGCGGCTCCAAAACGATCAAAGTCGGCCGTTTTACGGTCAATGAATATTACTATAAATACGTCAAAAGAATGTTGGCTATTTATTTGGTATGGAGTGCTGTTTATTTGTTTGATGTCTTGGATCGCTATTATTACGGCAGCGGTTTTTCTTTGCCTGTGTTTGCCTTGGCTTATCTCTGGTGGGCTGTTGTCTATGGAACTTACCTTCAATTGTGGTTTTTTCCGGCTTTACTGTTTGCCGTCACGATGGTTCATGTGTTGGGACGCCGCATCGGTTTAAAGAACCTGTTGATGATTGCCGCGGTGTTTTATTTTGTCGGTTTGTTTGGGGATGCCTATTATGGGGTCATCCGAGACATACCGACGATCGCCAATGCGTATAAGCTTTTCTTTTTTCTGTTCAATACGACCCGTAACGGGCTGATGTATGGCTTGTTGTTTGTCACCATGGGAGCCATGATCAGTGAAAAGAAATCCATTCTGGAACCCAAAAAAGCAGGATTATATGCGCTGATTTCGCTGGCTTGCCTGACCGTTGAAGCGTTTTCGCTTCGTTATTTCAGCAGACCCATCGACTACAACGTGATGATCTTCATCATCCCGGTCGCGTATTTCAATTTTCAATTCTTGTTGGGATTGGACATTAAGTTCAGGTGGGACTACCGCTTCTTGCGGGATTCGAGCACTGTCATCTTCTTTGTCCACCCTTTGTTTGTCATCTTGTTTGAGGTCTCGTTTCCGCTGTTTGGCCAAAGCTTGGGCGGCATCATGAGTTTGATCCGTTTCTTCTTTGTGTATCTGCTTTCCTTAGCGTTTGCGACGATCGTGGTCAAAATGAGAAATCATCCCAAACTGGGTTTCTTGGTCAAATATCTTTATTAAGTCGCTTTAAATCAAGGGATTTTAGTATTTATTGGATTTAAGATCTATGATAAAATCAATCTATGAGGTGGGCCATGAAGAAAATAATCATTGTGTGTTTGCTTGTTTTTATGGGGGGCTGCACGACCAAGACTGAAATCGTAAAACCTTTATCTTTTACTTTGGAAACCTTGCCTGAGATTGACGGTTCTACCGTCACCATTCCGTTATCAGAAGCGTTGGTTGCGACCTTGACCGAGAAGTCGATTGAAGAAGTACGACCTTATGTCTTGCACAACAAGACGCATCCCGCGTATTTGAATCTGTTTCATAAGGACGCGGATCTGATTTTTGTGACTGCTCCGTCTCAGGAAGAAAGCGCTGAAGCCAAAGACTTGAAGATTGAACTTGAAATCATCCCGATCGTCTCTGAAGCATTTGTTTTCTTAGTCAACAAAGACAATCCGATCGATTCTTTGACGCTTGAACAGATCCGAAAGATCTACAAAGGGGAAATTACCAACTGGAAAGAAGTGGGCGGACAGGATGTGCCGATCCGTGCTTTACAAAGACCTGTCAATTCCGGTTCTCAAACCGGATTCTTACAATTGGTCATGAAAGATAGTATCCCTATGGAAGCCCCGGTCACCTGGGTAGAAGACTTTATGGAAGGCTTGATTTCCTCTGTGGCCAACTATGACAATAAACCCGATGCGATCGGGTATTCATTCTATTACTATGTCAACGACATGGAAGTCAATCCCAATGTCAAGATGGTCAAAGTCAATGGCGTCTATCCTACTCCGGAAAACTTCACCAACAAGTCCTATCCGATCTGTACGGCCTACTATGCGGTATTCAGGAAGAGTGAAGCCGCAGACAGTCCGGTACGACAGATCGTCGATTACATCCTGACCAAACAAGGCCAGCAGCTGATGGAAAATGCCGGCTACGTCAAAATCAAATGAAAAAGTGCAGCCTGTTTCTGAGTCTTTTGTTATCGTTGAGCGGGTGTACCAAAACCGAAACGGTCATCGAGATGCCTAACTTACCTGAATTTCCAACGACTGAGCTTGTCCCGTTTGAAGGACCAAGCGGGAAAACCATCACTTTGCCCGATACCAATCCAAGCTGGTTTTACAATAACCTAACCATCAAATATGAAAGTAAAAATTTTGTTTCTGAAGACGGATTGACTTCATCTCACCAATACATCGTCGTGGATGGTTTGCTTGATAATACGGTTGAAGCCAAAATCAATGAGACTATTTTCAAAACGTCTGAAGATTTAAAACGCTATGTTGATTTCAAGCAGGCGCCGATCTACCGTGGCTTATTCAAGCAATTCAATGTAAAGGATACTCGAGTCGATTCTATTGATATCTCTACCCATGAGATCTTCAATTTCAATAATCTGTTGTCAGTGATTTCTTATGCTTGTATCGATACCAATCAGCCTTCCATGGATCAAAGCGGTTGCAGTTACCGAATTGATAAATCGATGACCTTTGATCTCAATACCGGCAATACGATCTCCCTGAGTGATTTGTTTGTGACAGGCAGTGATTACGTTTCCAGGCTCAACGAGTTGATCATGATGGATATCCAAAGCAATGCTGAATTGGACTCAGAAGGTTTTAGTCTTGTGAACTACACCTATTTGGGAGGATTTACCGGCATAAGAGGGGATGTGGGTTTCTATTTAAACTCTGATTCTTTATTTTTGACTTTTGATCAGAATTATCCGGAGTTCTTTAATGATTTCAGGCCCAGTGCGGTGATTATTCCGCTGGATAAACTAAAGGACATTCTGGCTATCAATCAACGGTATGCCTCTGATAAATCCCTGTTTGAAACCCCGCCAGAAAGGAAATTCAACAATTATCTCACGATAAATCCTGCTGAGATTTTGGTTGAAACACGCGACCAGACCGTGGTTCGGATGATCATCAACCAAAGTGATTCACTCAGTGTGGTCCATCAAGCCATTGCTGATAAAATTATTGCTGCTGACAAGCAAAAAATAGATTTGGCAGTCAAAAACAAAGCCAAAGAAGTTTGGTATAAAATAGTTGCTAGTCCTGTAGGGCCATACATGAATGTTGATCGACTTCTCTATTTGGGCGTTGAAGAAGGAGAATACCTGAGGGTGACTTACAAACCCAATGGAACACCGCTGACTTTTTCGGATGTATTTAGAGCTGGGTTTGACTATAAAGCCCTGATCATCCCCAAAATGAAAGCCATAGCGATAGAAAGCCAGTTTCCGGATGAGTATGATTATGAGGCGGTTTTCAAGACAATGAGAGTGATGATTTTCCAGTTTGGAGATGAACCTCCATTGATTCGAGTCTTTAACAAATTCCAGTTACCTCCCGCAATCGATTATGGTACGTTCGATGTTTTACTGCCGATCAAAGATTATCCCAATGACATTCTGATCAAAGATTGGACAGACTGACTTACAACAATCCCCAAAGGTCCTAAGGTGGACCTTTTGTTTTAAGATAGTCTTTGTTCACAAGTTGCCTTTGTGCGTTACAATGAGACTAAGGAGGATTCCTGTATGATCACAACGGAGATTCCTGGATTTACGCCTGAAGACAACGTGACAGGATGCTGCCCCAAATTTCGACCCGGAAAGTGGGAAGAAAAGATTTTTGATTTCAGTGGCTACCGATTCATCAAAGGGCACTCCACCAGTTTTATGTATCGTCCTTTGAACTTAGATAAAATCATGACCAGAATCCAAGGGGATATTGTGGCTGCCAAAGCAGCCTACGATGATCGTTACCTGATCCTGTCTCAAGATGTCAGTTCTTTTAGATGCGATCATCACTTTTTGGTCAAAGGTCCGGTCAAAGGCTATGCCTTTGAGACGATCGAGGGATTGTATTTCTGTAAAGTCTATGATGGACCGTTTAGTGAAATCACGACCTGGATGAAAGACTTCGATGAAGTGCTTCGCTTAAAAGGCCGGACTCTAAAAGAAATGTTTGCCTTTTATACGACTTGTCCGCAATGCGCAAAGGCTTATGGCCACAATTATGTTGCCTTATTAGCCAAAGTCGATCATAACTTTGAACCTTGAAAGAAGTCAAAACCAAAGCATAAATCCTCGTTGTATCGTATAATGAAGCGGTAAAGCGAGGTTTTTTTATGAAAATCGAAGTCTGGTCTGATTATAGCTGTCCGTTTTGTTACATCGGGAAAGTCCATTTAGAACGGGCTTTGGAAGAACTGAAACTGACAGATAAAGTCGAGATCATCTATAAAGCCTATCAGTTGGATCCGTCAGCTCCCAAAATCGCAAAACAATCGACGGCGCAAGGATTGGCCTCTAAATACGGGGTATCCTTAGACGAAGCCAAGGCCATGATGCAAAATGTCGTCAACAAAGCCAAAGCCATCGGTTTAGTCTACAATTACGATCTGGTCAAACCCACCAATACCTTTGATGCCCACCGTTTGATGAAACTGGCCCCCAAGACCCAAGCCAAAGCACTGAATGCGGCCCTGTATGATGCGTACTTTACCCAAGGCAAGAACTTGGCCGATTATGAGGTCATAAGTCAGTTTGCAGTTGACTATGGCATCAGCAAGGAAGAAGTCAAAGCCATGCTGTATTCGGATAAGCTCAGAGAAGAAGTGCTTTCCGATATCGCTGAAGCCAAAGCCATCAACATCCGCGGTGTTCCTTATTTCAGAATCAACAAGAAATCCGTCATACCCGGAGCCCAGCCAATTGAGACTTTCGTGGACGTCTTGCGACATGCCTATGTCACAGAGATGGGAAAATAAATAAAAAGCCAAACTTCAGTGAAGTTTGGCTTTCTTTTATTCGACGGCTTTAAGCGACTCCACCAGTTTGATGGCGACGATTTTAAGACGAAGGATGCGGTTGGTGATGAAGGTGAAGAAGAAACCGGAAAACAAAGCCAGTGCGATGATTGACCATTGGACTTCCGCACTCATGACAAACTCGTTGCTGGACACCAAATGGGCGATGGTTTGAAAGAGAAAGATCCCGGCCGGTAATCCGCCCAAGGCGCCTAAGATCGTCAACAGGTAGTTTTCCGCATAGACCAGGTTCTCAACTTCACGAACCGTATAACCCAGGACCCTGAGGGTCGCCAGTTCACGCTGACGCTCAAAGATGTTGATGGACGCCAGATTATAAATGACCGTGATCGACAATAAGAGCGAAGACAAGACGATGACCATGATCAGCGTATTCAGCATGCTCATCATTTCTTGAGAAGTCTTTTGATACTTGACTTTCGTATCCACGGATTGAATGTTGGGATCGCTCAACAAGGAGTCGATTTCGGCTTGAGCAATGGTATGCGAGGGGGTCGACACATAAAATTTGTTGGTGGCCCCATCAAGTCCCATAGCTAAGGCATGATTGAAAGTGATGATCATGTTTTTATTCAGATACTGATTGGTGATGCTGGTGATGATGGCTGAATAAGGCTGATCATCGACCACGAAATCGATGCGGTCTCCCAACTCATAGCCAAAGATGATGGCCATCGATTTGGTGATGATGACCGAGTCATCAGTCACTTCGATCAATGAACCTGAGTGATCATGAAGCGCCAAGAGCGTTTGATGGGTCTCGACCATTTCAACGGTCATACTGATGTCGTTGATTTCTCCGGGTAAGACTTTGACCCGTTCGATCGTCTGGGTTTCTATGGGTAAAGTCAGCGTACTTTGATCTTGATTATCTTGGGTTTGGATCGCGTATTGGAACTGATAGGCATTGATGCTGCTGTTGATCATCAACGAAGCTGAATTGCGTAAAGATAAACCGGTGATCAACAGGGCAATGGAACCAATGATCCCGATTGAGCTCAACAGGATCTTTACTTTGCCCATTAAGATGTTTCGGGTGATGAGTTTTTGTGTATAAGACAGGTTTTGCCAAAACCAGGGCCAGCGTTCCAAGACGGAACGTTTGGTTGATTTGGGCGGCTTTGGACGCATGCCTTGAGCGGGAATCTCGTTTAGGATGGGCCGGATCGCCAACAGGATCGCGGCACTGGAGAAAAACAGCGACAACGCAACCGCAATCACCGTGTAGATCGGATACAAAGCATAGGGAACCGAAGGCAGACTGTAACGGGTGGTGAAGATGGCCATCAACAATTTCGGAATATAGATGTTGCCTAAGATGGCAAAGAGGATCGAACCAGCCAAAGCAGCCCACCAGCCATAGAAAAGATAACTCAAGACAATCGTAGACTTTTTCATGCCTAAGGCTTTGAAGACCGCGATCTGGGTCCTTTCGTTTTCTATTGTTTTGGACATCGAGATCAGGATGATGATCGACGCCACCAGGAAAAACAGGATCGGAAAGATCGAAGTCATGACTTTGATCGGAGACAAGACATTATCCAGCATCGTGAAAGCCGGGTGATCGGCTCTTAAGCGATGATTTTGATACAGCCCTTCATCTTCCAATGTGATGACAAAGGCGGTGATGTCGGAAGGCGTACCTTTCACCAAGAGTTCGAAAGTAGCACTCGTTAAGTCTTCTATTTTGGCCAGACCCTCGGCTTTTTCTTTATCAAATTTCTCTAGTGCAACTTGAAAATCCGCAAAAGCCTGATCCAGTTTGTCCTGATGAGGAACCAAGGTCGATAGGACCTGCTGCATCAGTACCGGATTACTCGCATACGCGAGCTTGATTTGAGTTTTTTGCGTGTCCAGAAGGGCTTGCTGATCCAGTAGGGTTTGTCTGGCGTCATCGAGTTTGACTTGGGCTTGATCGAATTCAAGGGTAGCCGTCGCCAAGGCCTCTTTATACACTTTGGAATGATGATTCAATTCGATCAAAGTATCATTGGAAGCATAAATGATCCCAAAGCCTTTCTTGTTGCTCATGGAATCGGAGAAGTCTTTGGACTTATAGGCAAATTCAGGACTTTCAAAGGTGCCTTTGATGTGATAAGTATAGGTTTGATCATCCACGGTGATCGTGATGGGATCATTCAACTTCAGATTGTTTTTCTGGGCAAAGGATTCATCGATCAGGATCTCATTGTCCTTTATTTCCGATGAACCTTCCATCAGCATCAGCCCGTTGATGGTCGTTTTGGTATAAAAGCGATAGGTTACCGATTCGCCTTTGAGTACCGAATCAAATTGAAACGAGTTCCGGCCTTCGATCGTAAGCAGGGGGTTGTCTTGTTGAAACTGGGCAATCCGGGCGGTATCGACGGGGGAGACATAAACCCAGCCATCCGCAAAATCCGTGGTCGTATAGTAATCATTCAGCCAGGTTTCAATCAGATGGACGGTCGAAAAAAGACCGCTGAAGATGGCACTGCCGATGGCAATGATCAAAATGATCGAGATAAACTGAGCTCTGGTTGAGCGGATCTCGCGTAAAGACCTTAAGATAAGATGCTTCATTTCCAATCGATCTCCGCGACAGTCTTGCGGGTTTCATTCAAAAAGACATGATCAACCATTCCGCCTTTGATGTGGATGACTTTACTGGCCATCTCTGCGATCTGGGCATTGTGGGTAATCAGTATGACGGTCTTATGGAGATCCCGGTTGAGTTCATCCAGCAAGTTCAGGATGGCTTGACTGCTGATGTCATCCAGGGCTCCGGTGGGTTCATCGCACAACAACAGCAGGGGGTTCTTGGCGACCGCCCTGGCAATGGCGACGCGTTGCTGTTCACCGCCGGAAAGCTGGGTCGGGAAATTATTGGCCCGATCGGTCAAACCGACTCTGGCCAGAATCTCTTTGGGATTGAAAGCGTGTTTGGAGACCGCGGAGGCAAACTCGACATTCTCCAGGGCGGTCAGGTTCGAAATCAGATTGTAGAACTGAAAGACAAACCCGACTTTTTCTCGGCGATATTGGGTCAGCTTTCGGTCTTTGTATTGGGTGATGTCTTCCCCTTGGACTTTGATTTCTCCGTAAGACACGGTATCCATCCCGCCCAACAGGTTGAGTACCGTTGACTTCCCGGCGCCGGAAGCGCCCAGAATCACGACGAATTCGCCTTTCTTAATGGTGAAATCGACCCCTTTGAGGGCTTCAATGGTAACTTCACCGATTTGATAGTGTTTTTTGACTTCTTTGAATTCGATAAGACTGTTCATGGCACTTTTCCTTAGCTTTAGGCACTCCCATTATACGCTAAAACAGGGCGGTTTCAACGATTCACCAAGTCTCAAAGTGAGACGCTTTGGCTGAAGCGCAACGCTTGACACAAGGATGTGCTACAATCAAATCAAGCGTAAAACTTTCATTTCAAAATCATCGCCATTTCACCAGCTTGGTTTCACAAGGAGCACCTCCATGAGTACACTGATCGCAGACCAATTCATTGTAAAGCTGACCTATACCGTCGATGGGGTCATCAAAGCCCTGAGTTTGTCTGAACCCACCGACAATCAGGAGATGGAAATCCGCTGGTCCATTCAAAATGACAACGGGTCACAGTCTGTCTTTTTGACTGTCAATCCCAAAATGCCTTTGACGCTGGATCGATTGGATCTGGTCTATGAGGTGGCTTATAAACCGACTCACCGTATTTTTATGAACGGGTATCAGTCTTGGACCGAAAGCCATGAACGTTCGATCAAAGAAAAACAACCCCACATATCCGCCTTGGCCAAACGGCTCAACGACCGCTATCTCTTTTCCAAATACGGCGACACGGAGATCGTCAACTTCAGTAAAGCCAGAGGCCATTTTCACGGCTTTACCTTTTGTTATCTCAAAGACGGAGAAATGATCCAGCTGATGGGCTCGCTCAATGAGCGCACCGGCTTTACAGTGTTTGAAGCGGATTGTCCCCACAACAAGCTCATCATTCATAAAGATGTCGCCGGGGTCTTGATCACCCAATCGACCTCCATGGATCTTTTCTTCATCACGGCCCATGAAGAAGCATCGTTTGACGGCTATTTCAAAGCTTTAGGCATACCCAAACCGACGACTCCCGACAGAATGGGTTTTACCAGTTGGTACAATTACTATCATCAGATCACCGAAGGCATCCTCCATCAGACCCTTCAAGCCAACGCCAATTTGGTTCGGCCGATGGACATCATCCAGATCGATGACGGGTATCAGACTGCTGTCGGAGATTGGCTGTCTGTGGATCCGATCAAGTTTCCTTCAGGCATGAAAGCAATCGCGGATGAGATCTTGGCTCAAGGCTCGATCGCAGGCTTGTGGCTGGCGCCCTTTGTCGCTCAAAAGGATTCTCAGCTGATCAAAGATCATCCGGAGTGGATCCTGAAAGATGCGCAAGGCAACTTTGAACTGGCCGGATACGGCTGGGGCTTCAATTACTGTCTGGATCTGGAAAATACAGCGGTCCGGGATTATCTTCGCCATTGTTTCGATGTCGTGCTCAACGAATGGGGATACGGACTCGTCAAATTGGATTTTCTCTACGCAGCTGCGTTAGGGCATCATCCAACCAAAACACGTGGCCAGCGTATGGCTGAAGCCATGGATTTCTTACGCACTTGTGTGAAAGATAAATTGATCCTAGGCTGCGGCGTTCCGTTGGGGTCCGCGTTTGGGATGGTCGATTATTGCCGTATCGGTCCGGATATCAGTCTGGATTGGGACGGACCCTGGTATTATCAGCTGATCCACCGTGAACGGGTCTCCACCAAAAACGCCATCCTCAATACGATTGGAAGACGTCATCTGGATCATCGTGCTTTTCTCAACGATCCGGATGTGTTTCTTCTGCGACATGACAACATCCTCATGACGCCTGCTCAAAAAGAAGTCCTGGCTCAAGTCAACCGGATTTTCGGTTCGCTCTTGTTTACCTCGGATCTGATTTCAGACTATGATGAAGGCCAGCGGCAACAGTGGGAAGAGACCACTGCCTTGACCCATAAGCTGATCCTCAGTGTCAACCATCCTGCCAAGGACAGTGTTGAAGTTCATTACCGCGAAGCGGAAACCAACCATCTTGCCTTGATCAACTTAAGCAATAAACCGCAACTTTTCAGAAACGGCATCACTGTCAAAGCCACCTCGATCGAGATCCTGAATGTCTAAACAAAGTTTACAGTCATTATCAATGCAACTTGGTGTTCAATCTTTTATGATGAACTTGTATCCAATAGATTTCATTCTTCATAGATCTCCTTTCTAAAAACCTTCTTGAGCGGGAAGGTTTTTAGTTGGGTAAATGAATTGAAAGGCCTAGCAGATTACGCTAAAGTAGGGTTACCATTCTAAAGACTTCAGGTGAAAGATGAATTCGTGGTGACAATGGATCTGAAATTTTGAAAGGAGCTTTTATGCGAGACTCGATTACCATTGTTTTGTCTGGTGAAGCGGGACAGGGTTTACAGACTGTCGAAGAATTCTTAGTTGAGACCCTGACCCAGGAAGCCTATGTTTTTTCATCCAAAGAGGTGATGAGCCGTGTTCGAGGCGGAAACAATTCCGTTGAGATACGCGTCTCCGATCACCCGATACAAGCCTTACGTTATACGATCGATTATCTGTTTTTGTTCAATGATCATGCCTTAGAGAGACTCATTCCGCGCTTAAAGACGGATACCCTCATCATCGGGGAGGCACCCCTTTTTAAAGTCGGTCCCTGCACACTTAAAAACCAAAGAAGTGGCTTTCTTAGACCTGGCCAAACAAGCCGGGAATCGTTTGTATGAAAACACGGCCATGTTTGGGTATATTGGCGGCATGCTGGCACTGTCCAAAGACAATGCGAAAGCCTTGATCACCAAACGCTTCAGTAAACGCGGGGATGACATCGTCAGCGGCAACATCACGGCTTTTGACTTAGGCTATGCCTTAGGTCAAGTCGAACCGGATCGTCCTAAAGCCCTCAAGCCCCTCAATTTTACCCCTAAAAAAGCTTTGACCGGCAATGATGTCTTAAGCATGGGCGCGATTGCCGGCGGGGTCAATTATGTGGCAGCTTATCCGATGTCGCCGGGCACTTCGTTGATGACGCTCTTTGGAAACCCAAAGCAAAGATTTTGAGATCCTGGTCGAACAGGCCGAAGATGAAATCGCAGCTTTGAATATGGTTTTGGGAGCCTGGTATGCCGGGGCAAGAGCCCTGACCACCACCTCCGGCGGCGGCTTTGCCTTGATGACCGAAGCGGTCAGTTTGTCCGGCATCACCGAAACGCCGGCGGTCATCCATGTGGCCCAGCGCCCGGGTCCGGCCACCGGTTTACCGACCCGTACCGAACAAGCCGATCTGAATTTGGTCTTGTATGCGGGCCATGGTGAGTTTCCGCGCATGATCTTTGCGCCGGGACGGCTGCAAGATGGCGTCGAAGTCATGTCCAGGGCCTTTTATATGGCTGATAAGTATCAGATCCCGGCTTTTGTGTTTGTCGGATCAATACTGGCTTGAATCCATGAGTCAGACTGAAGCCCTAGAGTTCAATCCCAAATACCTGGAAAGTTTCGTCGTTGAAACCAAACGGGACTATAAACGCTATGCCTTTGACCCAAGCGGCTTATCTCCTCGAGGGGTTCCGGGCTATGGCTTGGGTTATGTGAAAGTCGATTCCGATGAACACGATGAAGAAGGCATGATCACCGAATCTTTCGACATGAGGGTCGCCATGCATGAGAAACGGCTCAACAAGTTTGAACTCATGAAACAAGACATCATGGAACCGCTGATCAGCGGCAGTGATCAACAAACCGATCTCGTTTTAAGCTGGGGCTCGACCCATGGGGTCATCGAAGAAGCCCTCTCGACGCATCCGCACTGGAACAAGACCCATCTGCACTTCATTCAAGTGTATCCTTTACCTCAATCCTTGGGTCCTGTTTTGGCCAAAGCCAAGACGATCACTGTGATCGAAAACAACGCGACGGGACAATTTGCCAATCTGATCCAGATGACCTATGGGATCAAAGTCGATAAACGCATTCTGAAGTACAACGGAGAACCGTATCACATCGATGAACTGGTTTCCAAGATGGAGGAAAAAGCATGAGCAATTTCGAATTCAACCATGACATCGACATGGCCTGGTGCCCAGGTTGCGGCAATTTTCCCTTAAGAAACATTCTGATCAAAGCCTTGACTGAACTGAATCTGGATCCCACTCAAGTGGTCTTCTCGTCCGGAATCGGTCAAGCGGCCAAGATGCCTCAATACGTCGATGCGAGCTATTTCAACGGCTTGCACGGACGCGGTCTTTCGGTTGCCAGTGCCATCAGTGCGGTCAATCCGAGCCTGACGGTCATTGCGGAAGGCGGAGACGGCGACATGTACGGAGAAGGGGGCAATCACCTCATCCACAACATTCGGCGCAATCCGCATCTGGTCCACATCGTTCACAACAACATGGTCTATGGTTTAACCAAAGGTCAAGCCTCACCGACCTCTCCGATCGGGTTGGTTACCCCGATCCAGCAAGACGGGGTCTATAATCAACCCATCAACCCGATGGCTTTGGCACTTGCCATGGGAGCCACCTTTGTCGGACGAGGTTTCAGCGGCGATCAGGAAAAAACCAAAGAACTGATCAAGGCTGCGATCTTGCATAACGGGTATGCAATCGTGGACATCTTCCATCCGTGCGTCACCTACAACAAAGTGAATACCTTTGCCTGGTATAAGTCCCATACTTTCTGGCTGGATGAAAGCCATGTCAAAACGGATAAGACCGCTGCCATGAAACTAGCCCTGGATGAAGAAAAACTGGCTTGCGGGATCCTGTATCAAAGCGAAGGGAAGTCCTATCCGCAGCGTCATCCGTTCTATCAAGGCAATCTGACCCCGTTTTATCAGCGTCACCGCGATCCGAAATCCATCGCGAAATTGTTTGACCCAAAATAAAGACAAAGCAAATGAAACCAGAATAGCACAGAAATGTGCTATTCTTATTTTGCATAAAAAGGAATCCCCATGAACGATTATCTCAGTCTCAAAAACATAGAAGCCTTGAAGATCGACGGATCTGATCTTTACGGCTGTGACCAGGAATGGTACTCCAAACCTTGGCAGCGTCTTTCCGGTTGCGGGCCAACGGCGGCCTCGATGATGGCTTTGTATCAGGTCAATCCGAAGCAATCTGCCAAAACCATCGATGAAGCCAAAGCCGCCATGAATGAACTCTGGGGCTTTGTTACCCCGGGCTTTGGCGGAATCAACCGTTTGGACCGGTTTTATAACGGGTACGGGAAATTCCTGATTTCCAAAAACATCGCTCATCTCAACCATGCGCTTGAGATTCCCAAGACCGTCTCCCATCGTCCGGCCTTGTCGGAGGTCATCGCTTTCTTGGCTGAAGGGCTCAAGGCCGATGCCCCCATCGCGTTTCTCAATCTCAACAACGGTAAAGTCCATAACCTGGAAGCCTATCATTGGGTCTTGATCACAGGCTTGGATCTCAGCGATCCCAGTCTGGCTTTGGCACATATCCTGGATGGCGGTCAACGCCTGATCATCGATCTGGGCTTGTGGCTTCATACCACCACCGCCAGCGGCGGCTTCATTTATTTCACTTTATAAGCTTCAGGAACCTCACGGTTCCTTTTTTAAGAGTCGTCCGGCTTGAATCAAACCCTGAAAAGATTTATACTCTAAATGAGAATGATTATCATTTAGGAGACCCATGAGAAAAATAAACCTTATCCTGATCCTGTTGTTGAGTTTGAGTGCGTGTACACCCAAGGTTTCATAGTGATCAACTTCAAGTCGTGGTCAGTTTTTACGTCTTGGAAGATCTGACCCAAAAAATCGGGGGAGAACTGGTCAAGATCATCGACGTGATGCCTTCCGGCAGTGAGCCCCATGAATTTGAACCCAGCACCCAAACCATGATGACCCTGACCAATGCTTCGCTGATTCTTATCCTAGGCAATGATTTTGAGCCCTGGTTCAAAGATGCCTACGACAATGTCAAACATGCGGGACAAGAGGTCGTTGTCGTATCCGAAGGGATCCCGACCCTCATCAACCAGGAAAATAAACAGATCGATCCCCACATCTGGACCTCCATCCGAAACATCATCACGATGATGGAAAACATCAAAGCAGCCCTGATCAAAGCCGATCCGTCGCATCAAAACACTTATGAGGCCAATTTCGAAAAAGCCAAAGCCGAGTTTGTTGATTTGGATGCGCAATATCAAACGGTGGTCGATCAGCGCAAACGGGATGTCTTCATCACCAATCATGCGGCTTTTGGCTATCTGGCTCAAGACTATGGACTGACGATGATCCCCATCATGGGGCTGGAACCCGATGCGGAACCCAGTGCCTCGGTCATGGCCAAGATCATCGACCTGGTCAAACGCTATTCGATTCCGTATATCCTTTATGAGATGAGGCCAATGCGGATGTGGCCAAGACGATCGCCAATGAACCGGGGCCAAGACCGGCATCCTGAGACCGGGAGAAAGCCTCAATACGGCCCAGATCCAAGCCGGCGATGATCTGCTGAGCATCATGAACCAAAATCTGCAGTGGCTCAAGAAAGCGTTACAAGAATGACCTTACTCAAAGCAAACCATTTTGGGATACAGCTATCCGGAAAAACTCTTTTCACGCATTTCAGCATCGAGGTCCAAGCCGGTGAATGGGTGACCTTCATCGGAAACAACGGCACCGGCAAGACGACTTTGCTTAAAGTCTTGGCCGGTCTTTTGAGTGTTCAGGAAGGCGAATTAAGCCTTAAGGATCCGATCACAGGCTTGCCTTTAAAACCGACTGAGCGGGTCTATGTCGGTCAACACGAGTTTTCTCAACACAACGGTTTTCCAGCCACAGCCCTTGAAATCGTACTGAGTGCCTATACTCCGGTCCTGGGTCTGTTTAAACGGCCTTCCAAGACACAGATCGAGGCAGCCAAAGCCATGTTGGTCAAGATGGGCTTAAAGGCTGAAATTCATAAACAACTGTCTGAATTGTCCGGCGGACAATGTCAGCGTGTCTTTATCGCCAAAGCCTTACTGATCAAACCCAAACTCTTGTTTCTGATGAACCGACCAGTGCCTTGGATTCCAGCTTTACCTTAGAGTTGTTTCACTTGCTGAAAAACCTTTCAGGAAGAAGGTCTTACGATCATCATGATCACCCATGATCTGGGTTTGGCTCAAACCGTGGCCGATCGGATCTTCTGTCTGGAAGAAGTCGATATCCTGCAGCTTGAAGCCTCTTCCATCCAGGAAGAACTGGCTCATCGTCACATTCACCTAGGAGAAACCCATGAACATCTTTAATTATGACTTTATGATCAGGGCTTTATGGGTGGGCGTGTTGGTGGGTCTGATGGCCCCATTGATCGGACAGACCATCGTCTTACGTCGCATGTCCATGGTGGGAGACGCCGTGGCCCATACGACCTTGGCCGGGGTCGCCATCGGCCTCATCCTGGGCATCGATCCTTTGATCAGTTCGATGGCTTTTGCCTTGATCGGGGTCTTCCTGATCGATCGTTTGCGTAAACGCTTGCCTCATTATGCGGATGTCTCCATTGCCATCCTGATGTCTCTGGGCATCGGTTTGGCTGCGACTTTGTCATCCTTTGTCCGTGACACCAATCGCTTCAATGCATTTCTGTTTGGTTCGATCGTGGCGATCACCAAACAGGAAGTCATCATGATCAGCATCGTGGTGGTGATCGTGGTGTTGGTGTACACACTCTTTTACAAGGAAATCTTTGCGATGACCTTTGATGAACAAATGGCTCAGCATATGGGCATCAACATCAAACTGGTCAATATCATTTTCATGATCATGCTGGGGGTCACCTTGAGCATCGCCGCCAAAACGGTCGGTACGTTGATCTTGTCCTCGCTGTTGATCTTGCCGGTCGCAAGCGCCATGCAGTTGTCCAAGAGCTATCGCTCTACTTTGATGTGGTCACTGTTCTTCTCGCTGTTTTATATGATTGGCGGACTGATTCTGTCGTTTTATCTAGGCGCAAAACCCGGCGGAACCGTGGTCTTGCTGGCAGTATTGACCTATATGGCACTTTTGCCTTTAAAACGGTTACGTTCATGATGTGGCCAACTTCACTGAAAAAAACATCGGCGCGACTGCAAGTGCTCAACGCTTTTGAAACCACCAAATCGGCCCTCAGCGTGGCTCAGCTTCAATCGTTGTGTCCCGATGTGCCTTTGGCGACACTGTATCGTGTCGTGGATGATTTCTTGGATCATGCGCTTGTTGAGCTCAGCGATGAGTTCCAGCCTAAGGAAAAGCACTATGCGCTCAAAGACAGCCATGGTCATCATGTGGTCAAATGCGTGGTTTGTCATCAAACGATCCCGTTGAAAGAGTGTCCGATCCATCTTGATGATTCCATCGAAGGCTTTAAAGTCCTTCATCACCGTTTGGAGATCGAAGGCATCTGCCGCGCGTGTCAAATGGCTCAAAATAAAGTCCGTTGAGCTCAGTTGACAAGCCTACCTAAAGGACTATACTGAGGGTAAATAAGGGTAACCTTATCAAGGAGGATGCTTAATGCGCCAGAACTCTAAACTGGGGACATTAGGACATGCACCGCAAGCCCCTGAAGACAAACACGGTGACTTTGCCCCAATGAAACATGACCCCAGAACAGCCGGTCAGGCTGTGTTCCGCGGACTGGTCAGTAAAGGCCATCATGCCATGGTCAAACACGGCATCGGTCGAGGAACCATCAATCGCAGGGGCGGTTAACACTTTAAAAAAAGAACAACTGAAGTCAGTTGTTCTTTTTAGTTCCAGTCTAAGAGTCGTTTATTGCCGCTGAGGGCTTGGATCTCACTGATCTCCTGGGTGATTTCCAGACAGCCTTGATAATGCTGTTTCTCATCGCGCAAAGCAACATACTTAATCAAAATGAATTTGTCTTTCATGTGGATCCAAAACGTTGCTTCCTGGCGTGTATTGTTTTTAAACGCACTCAGTATCTCGTTGACCACATGGACGCTTTCTGCGGGATGGCAATTGCGGACATTGCGTCCGATGACAGCCGCTGAGCGGGGAAACAGCCGGTCTGAAGTCGTGTTGAAGTAACAGACTTTGTCTTCTTCATCGATCAGGGTCAAATCGACCGGTAAGGCATTCATCATCAGCTTCAGCTGATCAAACGACAGATGACCGGTTTCACTGGTGAAGAAAGAGAAGGTTTCAGGCAGTGCTTCCACGATGACTTTGGGCAAGGCCTCAATGAAACAGGGTTCAAACTCAGCACATTGAGCTTTAACGAGTTCAAGTGTGGTTTCATCCAAAAGATCCATAGCGACCTGAAACAGGATCATTTCTTCTTTCTGGATCAGCCCGAAGGCACTGAAGAAATAATTGCCGATCAGGATGATGAGATCGGTATCCAAAGTGTTTTCTTCCGGTAAACGGATGAGGATCTGCTTTAAGGTGGCTTTGGTCTGATCCTGAAGCGACCACATGATCTTCAATCCGACACAGCGTTCATCGGCTTTTTCAAGATGCGGAAAGAGTACGTTTTGAATCTTGAGATAGTGGGCAGTAAAGGCATCCAGCTCCGCAAACAAGGGGGTTAAAGATTCGGTTTCAACCGCTTGAAGCTGGGCATGCATCACGGTTTGTATGGCATTCAGTTTGAGTTTCATGGCTTCATTTTCACGATGAAGGTAATGAAGGATACTGCCTTCAGGCAGCTCACGCTGCTTGCTTAAGAGTCCTTGGGCAAAAATGTGCATCAGTTTATCCAGATAGGGCAAGATGGCTTTGGGTTCATCCAGCTGAAGCAAGCGGTTGAACAAGTCAAAGAGCTCGATGGCTTCCAACGCTTTGATCTGGGCTTCATGGGCCTTGAACAGTTCAATCGAGCTTTCATCGTTTCTGATCTGGAGGATATAATCAAATAAGCCTTCAAGTTTATCGTTCATGGGGTCACCTGTGTCTTTATCATAGACGATTGAACGCTAGTTTGACAACATCTCATCGAGTTATTGCGTCTTTGAGCCTAAGCCTCTATACTTTAATCATGAACATCTTTAAAAACAAGATCCACCATTCCAGTGTCCTGCTGTCAGGGCTATTGATCCTGAGTCTGGGCATTCTTTTATTCTTTGAAATGGATCTTGTCTCTTGGGTCTTGGTCCTGATCAACCGCATCGCCCTGATGATCCTGTGTGTCTTTCAAGTGATCCAGTTCTTCTTTGACAGCAATGCTGACAAGAAGCCTCAGCATCTGATGAATGCCGGATTCCTGTTGGTCATCAATGTCATGCTGTGGCGCATCCCCGAGATGCGCGTGGCCATGATTCCGTTTGTTTATGGCTTATGGGCTTCGATCTCGGCCATCTCCAAGGCGATGATCTATTATGTCTATCGGATCGATGATGTACATCCCCGGCTGTGGTCCTTGATCGATGCGGTCATCTCGCTGGGTTTCGCTTTTGTCCTTTTGTTTGATCCCATTCCCAGTATGCTTCGGTTGTTGTGGGTGGCCGGGTTCTATCTGATCTATGTGGGTCTGTTTCAGATCCTGTCGGGCATACAACTGCTGACTGCCGGCGTTTTAGGCAAGAAAATCAACAAACTGTTTCGTTTGCCTTTGCCTCATTTTGTCGCCATGCTGTATCCGCAGCGTGTTTTGACTCAGCTTCAGAATCTCGGCGTCGATCTCAGTACGGACTATTTGCCCCTAGAACCCAATCAGTTGGAGATCTTATTCCACATGAAAGGGAAGCGGTCGGATAATCTGGGCCATGTCGATATGATCTATCAAAATAAAGTCTATTCCTATGGCGCCCATGATCCGGATCACCGATATCTCAACAACAGCATCGGAGACGGGGTCTTGATCGTCAGCGATCCCCAAGTATATTTGAAATTCTGTCTCACCAAGGAAAACAAACGCATGATCGGGTTTGTCTATGACATGGATGAGACCCAAGCCACCCATTTCCAAGAACGGCTCCAAGCCATGATGAAACGGACCAAGACCTGGAAACCCAAATTCAATGAACGCCAGCCGTTGCCTTATGTCCAGCGTCTCTCCGATGCGACCCAGGCGACCTTCTATAAATTCAAAACAGGCTATCTCAAAACCTACTTTGCCTTTGGGACCAACTGTGTCGAACTGGTCGATCATTTCATCAAAGACAAAGACATCGGGATGTTTCGGCTCAACGGCATCATCACGCCCGGATCCTATTTCAATTTTCTGAATTCAGCCTATCAGCTTCAAACCGATAAGATCACACAAAGAAGAATCTACTGAAAACTACCGAGACCCGGTAAAAGGAACCCTATGACTTTACAGGAAACACTCATTGGACGACTCAGATTAACGCATCAGACGATTTTGGCTGTGGCTGCGGCTGCCGATGAAGAGGTGCTTTCCGCAGTGAATCAGGCCGTCAGACAAGGGTATGTGACGGCGATCCTGATCGGGGACGAACAACGCATGCGACAACTGTGTCAGGCTCATGACTATGCGCTGACCGGTTTGACCTTCATCGATGAACCTGATGCGATCATGGCTTGCGAAAAAGCAGTGCGCTTGGTCAGCAGCCATCAGGCAGATCTCTTGATGAAAGGCTTGGTCGATACCAGTGTCCTATTAAAAGCTGTACTCAACAAAGAGTGGGGCTTGCGGACGGATCATCTGTTGTCACATGTGACTGTCTTTACCGTCCCGGCTTACGAAAAACTCTTTCTGATGTCGGATGGGGCCATGAACATTGCCCCGGATGTAACCGCCAAACAACAGATCATCGAAAATTGTATCCCGGTGACCACGGCTTTAGGCATCATCAATCCGAAAGTGGCCGTGATCTGTGCTGTCGAAAAGGTCAATCCGAAGATGCAGGCGACGCTGGATGCAGCGCAACTGAGCGAACTACAGAAATCAGGTCAGATCCTGGGCTGTGAAGTCGATGGACCCTTTGCCTTTGACGGCAGTATTTCCGTTGAAGCAGCCCATCATAAAGGCATGACCAATCCCAATGCCGGCAAGGCGGACATCCTCTTGATGCCCAACATCGAAGCCGGCAATATCCTGTATAAAACCATCACCTATTTTGCGAAAGGTTCGGTGGCTTGCGTCATCAGCGGGGCAGCCGCCCCCATCGTGCTGACCTCCCGCTCAGACAGCGATGAAGCCAAGTTCAATTCGATCTTATTGGCCATTCTGATGGCTCAATCCAAAGGAGCAGCCCATGTCTAAGATCTTTGTGTTGAATCTGGGGTCTACCTCGAGCAAGATCGCTTTGTTTGAGGGTGAAACCATGATCGCCAATCAGACCTTCAGACATGCTTCTGAAGAACTGGCCGGGTTTCCCAACATCCTTTCTCAGACCCATTACCGCAAAAGCGTCATCGATGAATACCTCAAATCAAGAAACGTCTTGCTGTCTTCGATGGATCTCATCGTGGTCAGAGGGGCCGTCACCAAACCCATCCCGGGCGGCGTCTATCGGGTCGATGATTCTGTTTATGATGATATTTCTCACGAAAACAACGGGTCTCACATCAGTAATGTCGGGATCTGCATCGGGTATGAATGGGCTCAGGAAACCGGCAAGGAAGTCGTTTTCGTCAACGCCCCGATGACGGATGAGTATTCCGATCTTGCCCGGATCTCCGGCTTGAAGGGGTATGATCGCCGCAGCGGTTTTCATGCCTTAAACACCAAACAGATCGCCCTGGAATACGCCAAATCGATCGGCAAAAGCACTTCAGAGCTCAATCTGGTGATTGCCCACATCGGCGGCGGAATCTCAGTGGGGATCCATTCCCACGGTCGGGTCATCGATACCTCCAATGCCTTAGACGGAGAAGGGCCGTTTTCACCGGAAAGAGCCGGGGGACTGACGTCGCGCATGGTCATCCAGGTCATCCAAAACAACCGTCATGATTATGAAAAGATCGCCAAACTGCTGGTCGGGCAGGGGGGCTTAGTTTCTCACTTGGGAACCAGTGACGTCAAAGAAGTCTATGAACGCTCGCTTAATGATCCCCATGCGAAGCTGATCCTGGATGCGATGATTTATCAGATCGCCAAGGAAATCGGGGCGATCGCCACGGTCGTCAACGGACAGGTCGATCAGATCATCCTTACCGGCGGGGTAGCCTATAATACCTACATCACCGATGAAATCACCAAACGGGTCTCCTTCATCGCAGGGGTATCACTGTATCCCGGAGAAGATGAAATGCGGGCTTTGGCTTTTGGCGGCTTACGCTATCTCAAAGGCGAAGAAGCGCTCAAACCCTATCGGTGAAAATTATGAAAGGGCTTTCATCAGGAAGTCCTTTTTGATATAATCAAAATGAAGAGAGGCCAAAAACATCGTGTCAGGCCTCAAGGAGAACATAATGCTTAAATTTGAGTATATGGAGAAGTACGGCTACGAACAACTGATTTATCTGTATGATCGTAATTCCGGCTTAAAGGGTTTTATTTGCATTCATAACACCACTTTAGGTCCAGCCTTAGGCGGAACACGCGTTTGGGAATACGACAATGAAGAAGAAGCAGTCTTGGATGTCATGCGTTTAGCCCGCGGGATGACCAAAAAAGCAGCCTGTGCCGGATTGAATCTGGGCGGGGGCAAAGCGGTCATCATCGGCAACTCCAAAGCCTTGCGTAAAGACACCGTCAAACGCGAAGCCTTCTGGAGGGCCTTCGGACGCTATGTCGATTCATTGGGCGGTCGCTTCATCACCGCCGAAGATGTCGGGACTTCTCCCTTGGATATGAATCTGGTCAAGATCGAAACGGATCACGTCATGGGCTTGCCTACGACTTCCGGCGATCCTTCTCCGTTTACCGCCTATGGCGTACTCAAAGGCATCAAAGCTTGCATTAAAGAAGAATTCGGCAGTTCCAAACTGGAAGGCATCAGAGTAGCCATTTCCGGCGTAGGGCATGTGGGCGCCGGTTTGGCCGATCTTCTGCATGAAGAAGGCGCGATCCTGTATATTTCCGACATCGATGAAGAAGCCTTGAAGGAAGTCTCGGAAAAAACCGGGGCCACCATCGTCGATAAAGATCTCATCCATACCCTGGATGTCGATGTGTATGCGCCTTGTGCTTTGGGAGCCACCTTAAACGATAAGACGATTCCTTTGATCAAAGCCAAAGTCATCGCCGGCAGTGCCAACAATCAACTCGAAGACACCGAAAAGCACGGCAAGATGCTTCATGAACGAGGCATCGTCTATGCGCCGGATTATGTCATCAACGCCGGTGGACTGATCAATGTTTATCAGGAAAAAATCGGGTATAATAAAGAAGCGTCCTTGCATGCGATCGATTTGATCTATGACAGAATCCGCGAAATCATCCGTGAATCCAAAGACACCAATACCCCCAGTTATCTGGTCGCGGAACGCATGGCAGAACGCCGCATCGAGATGATGAGCAAGATCAACAGTATCCACATCGCCACCAAATGAGCGAAGTCATCATCATCACCGGAGCCTATGGGGTCGGTAAAAGCGAATTTGCCTCGCAGCTGGCTTTGCTTAAAGCCCCCTGTGCTTTAGCCGATCTGGACATCATCAATCCCTATTTCAGACCCCGCGAACAAGCCGTGTGGCTGGCCTCCAAAGGGGTCGACGTCATCGGCTCGATCCTCAAACATCACATCAACCAGGATTTCCCGGCCTTAAGCGGAAACCTGAGAGGGGCGATCTCACGTCAGATCCCGCTGATCATCGATTGTGCCGGCAGTGAAAACGGGCTCAAGCCTTTGGCCAGCTTCGACGATGTGCTCCAAAATGCCAAAGTCTGGCTGGTGGTCAACGCCAACCGGCCTGAATCTTTTCTGGATCAGATCCAACCCATGATCAGCCTCTTTGAGTCGCGCAGCCATCTGCGCATCAGCGGGCTGGTCCACAATACCCACATGCTGGATCAAAGCGATCCGCAAGACATCCTGAAGGCTCAGATCGACCTTGAAGCCTTCAGTCAAGAAGTCGGTATCCCGATCGTCTACACGATGATCGATGCCAAGTTTAAGACCCTCAGTCACGCCATTCATAATCCACTCGTGCTCTTCGATCATTTGATCCTGCGAGACGATTGGATGAAAGGAGATACATTATGAAAGGAAGAGTCAGTTTCGCCAGTGAGACCTGTAAAGGCTGCGGCTTGTGTGTCAGCGTCTGCCCGATGAAGATCTTGGCTTTAGACATGACCAAAGTCAATGGGATCGGGTATAACCCGGCTCATTGTGTCGATCAGGATAAATGCATCGCGTGCACCAATTGTGCCCTGATGTGTCCCGATTCGGTCATCACCGTAGAAAGGTTGGACGTTTAATGGCAAAAGTACTCATGAAAGGCAATGAAGCCATTGCCCAAGCGGCCATTTCGGCCGGATGCGAAGGGTTCTTCGGTTATCCGATCACCCCGCAGAATGAAGTCCCCGAATACATGTCGAAATACCTCGCTAAAAGCGGCGGTGTTTTCGTCCAAGCCGAAAGCGAACTCGCAGCCATCAATATGGTCTATGGAGCCGCTGCGGCCGGAGCCCGAGTCATGACCTCGTCTTCCTCTCCTGGCATTGCCCTGAAACAGGAAGGCATTTCTTATTGTGCCGGTGCCCAACTGCCGGTGGTCATCGTGTCGATTTCGCGCGGTGGGCCTGGCTTAGGCGGGATCTTGCCCTCCCAGGGCGACTATAATCAAGCCACCCGGGGCGGCGGTAACGGCGACTATCGTGTCATCGTCTTGGCGCCTAACGGCGTTCAGGAAGCCACCGACATGGTCAGAAATGCCTTTAGACTGGCCGATACCTATCGGATCCCGGTCATGGTCATGGCAGACGGCATCATCGGACAGATGATGGAACCGGTCGAAATCGATGAGACCCCGATCCCCAAAGCCCCCAATCTGTGGGCTGCGACCGGAAAGGGCACCCGTGATCATCTCAACGTCGTCAACTCCATGCATTTGGATGCCAATGAACTTGAAGACCACAATATCTTGCTCAACAACAAATACTTGCTGATCGCACAAAAAGAAACCGATTTTGAAAAATATGAATGTGAGGATGCGGAAGTCTTGATCGTGGCCTATGGCACACCCTCACGCATCGTCAAATCCGCCATCAAGTCGCTTCGCGAAGAGGGCATCAAAGCCGGTTTGTTCAGACCCAAGACCTTAGTTCCGTTTCCTTATGACGCGATCCATGAGGCCAGCAAGTCGGTCAAATTCGTCTTGTGTGCCGAGTTGTCCATGGGACAGATGATCGTCGATGTCAAATTGGCGGTCAACGGAATCGTTCCGGTCCATTTCTATGGCCGTACCGGCGGTGTCATTTTCGAACCCAAAGAAATTGTCAATGCGGTCAAATCGCATTTGGGAGGCAAGTAACATGGCCGTCATCTTCAAAAAAACCACAGGCCTGACCGATAAACCGCTGACCTATTGTCCGGGTTGTACCCACGGCATCATCCACCGTTTGGTGGCTGAAGTCCTGGAAGAACTCAACATTTTGGACCGCAGCGTCCTGATCGCGTCTGTCGGCTGTTCCGTCATGAGTTATGAATTTTTCAACTGTGATTCGATCCAAGCGGCCCATGGCCGTGCTCCGGCCGTAGCGACCGGGGTCAAACGCGTCCGTCCGGAGTCCATCGTCTTTACCTATCAGGGCGACGGCGATCTCGCTTCCATCGGAACCGGTGAAATCGTCCAAGCCGCTCATCGCGGTGAAAACATCACCGTCATCTTCGTCAACAATGCGATCTATGGGATGACCGGCGGTCAAATGGCCCCGACCACCTTGCCTGGCCAGATCACCACGACCTCGCCTTACGGGAGGGATGTCAAGACTCAGGGCGAACCGATCAAGATGAGCGAACTCATCGCGACCATCCCAGGCACTTATTATGTCGAACGCTGCATGGTGGCCGATCCGGTGAGCGTCCGCAAAGCCAAGACCGCCATCAAAAAGGCCTTCCAGAATCAAGTCGATCACAAAGGATTCTCGATGGTCGAAGTGCTCTCTTCCTGCAACATCGGCTGGGGCTTGTCTCCAATCGATTCCTTAAAGTTCATCAAAGAAAAAATGGCCCCATATTTCCCCTTGGGCGTCTATAAAGACAAGGATAAAGTCCAATGAAAACGATCAAACTGGTTTGCGCCGGATTTGGCGGACAGGGCGTCTTGTCGATGGGACAGATGGTGGCTTTGATGGCCATGAAGAAGGGCTTCAACACCAGCTGGATGCCTTCCTACGGTCCTGAGATGCGCGGCGGGACAGCCAATTGTCAGGTCGTCATCGATGATGCGGAAATCGCCTCGCCGATCATCGCTGAAGGCATCACCTTGTTGCTGGCGATGAATCAGATGGCTTTGACGAAGTTCCAGCCCAAACTTGAAAAAGGGGCATGGCTCATCGTCAACGAAGCTTTGGTCAATACCGATCAGGTCCCATCCGACATCCATATCCTCAAAGTCGACTTCAATGCGATCGCCATGGCGATCGGTAATCCGAAAGTTCAGAATATGGCAGCCTTGGGAACCTTGGCGGCCCACATGGACATCTTCTCCAAACAAGACGGACTGGACATCATCGATGAAAAGTTCGGCAAGAAGAATCCTGAATTGACCTTATTGAATCAGAAAGCTTACGAAAAAGCCTACGATCTGCACTAACACCGGGTTCATACCGGTGTTTTTTTTATGGGATAAGGGATGACTTTAGAATGATAAAGTGATAAACTGACCCTAATAAGACCTAAGTCAACCCCAAAGGATCCCCATGAAAAAAGAAACCAAACTTGATGTGCTGTTTGAAAGCATCCTTAAACTAGAAACCATTGAAGAAGCCTATGATTTTTTTGATGATCTGTGTACGATCAACGAGATCAATGATATGGCTGACCGCCTGAACGTTGCCAAGCTCTTGATGGCGGGAGAGACTTATGAAGCCATCGAACAAAAAACCAAAATGAGTTCGGCCACGATCTCCAGGGTCAACCGTTGTTTACAGCACGGAAACGGCGGATACCGAAAGGTTATTTCTAAAAAATAATTTTTTTAAACTTTTATCACTTTAACGCTTTACAATGATAAAGTAATGAAGTATACTGTTTTCATTGAACAGGAGAAAGCGTATGTTAAAGAAACTAGTGAGTTTAGGATTGGTATTGATTCTAATTGCCGGATGCAGTGCAAAGGCAACAGGGGATAAGAGTTTGCAAAACGTCCTCGACAGCGGGAAACTGGTTGTCGGGTTTACTGAATATCCGCCGATGGGCTTTACCGATAACGGGGTCGTGACCGGCTTTGACATCGACATCGCCAAAGAAGTGGCCGATCGTTTGGGTGTGGAAGCGGTCTTCCAGATCATTGACTGGGATTCCAAAGTCATGGAACTCAACGGCAAAAACATCGATGTCATCTGGAACGGTTTGACCATCACCGCTGACCGTGAGAAAGAAATCCTCTTCTCACAACCGTATTTCAACAACCGCATCGTCATCCTGACCTTGTCAGGCAAGACCACCAATGCGATTACGGATTTGACCGGTTTGAAAGTCGGGGTCGAAATGGCTTCTTCCGGACAGGCCGCTTTGGAAGGCAATGCCGTATTCAGTTCAGTTAAAGAAATGGTCAAATTCACCACCATCAGCGAAGCCGTGCTTGACTTACGTGCCGGCAACATCGATGCGATCGTTGCGGATGAAATCTTTGCCCGCTATGCGGTCTCTAAAGATCCATCTGCTTTCCGTGTCGCCTCTGAAGTCTTCAACTCTGAAAACTACGGGATCGGATTCAGAATGGATGATGTGGCGCTTCGTGACAAAATCGACGAAATCATCGATGCGATGATCAAAGACGGTACTGCTGCTGAAATCTCAACCAAGTGGTTTGGCGAAAACCTCCTGACCCGTTAACATGACTTACTGGCTAAAAATATTCCCCGTCCTTCTGGACGGGTTTGCCATTTCTGTCAGCGTCTATGCCTTGACCATGATCTTTGCCTTACCCTTAGGCATGTTGATCGGGTTGGCAGCCGATCTGATCAAACCGGCCCGTAAAGTCATCAGTGTCTTTACCTGGATCATCCGCGGGACACCGCTTTTACTTCAGTTGTATGTCACCATGTATGGCTTGCCTTTGTTGTTTCCGATGCGCATGGACCGCTTTGCGGCCGGAGCCATCACTTTCATCATCAATTACGCAGCCTATTTTACCGAAATCTTCCGCAGCGGACTGGCCATTATCCCTAAGGGTCAATGGCAAGCCGCCGAAGTCTTGGGACTGACAAAGTTCCAAACCGTTTGGTATGTCATCTTGCCGACGATGTTCAGAAATACCTTATTGCCGCTGATCAATGAAGCCATCACCTTGGTCAAAGATACCTCTTTATTAGCCGCCATCGCCATCGGTGAAATGCTCAGAAGCGCCAAAGAGATCGTGGCTCAAGACATGCGTGTCGACGCCTTGTTTATCGCCGGCGGTCTATATCTGTTGTTTAGCCTGGTCGTAGTCTATATCGGAAAGCAGTTTGAAAAGAAACTGTTGGTGCAGCGATGAGTCTGATCGATGTCAAATCACTGAGCTATGCCTATGAGTCTCAGAAAGTATTGGATGAGATCTCCTTTACGATCGATCAAGGTGAGATCGTGGGGATCTTGGGTCTTTCCGGAAGCGGAAAAACGACCCTGTTAAAGATCCTGAGCGGTTTGCTGCCGTTTAAAGAAGGCTCCTATGAGATCGAAGGGAAGTCTGCCTATGTCAACGGGAAGCGATCCAAAGAGATCTCGCAGGAACTGGGCGTTGTTTTCCAGGAATTCAATCTTTTTATGCATCGGACCGTCTTGGACAATCTGGCTTTGCCTTATCATTTGAGAACCAAACTGCCCATGAAAGCCTGCCGAGCAGAAGCCATGGCCATCCTGAGTTCTTTGGGACTGCAGGATCAGGCCGATAAGTATCCGTTTAAATGTTCAGGAGGTCAGCAGCAGCGCATTGCCATCGGCAGGGCACTGATCCTGAAACCAACAGTGCTCTTGATCGATGAGCCGACCTCATCCCTGGATTCAGAGAATACCCAAAAAGTCATCGATATCCTAAAAGGATTGCACGATCAAGGATTGACCCTGATCCTGATCACCCACGACATGGCCTTTGCGAAAGCTTTGTCTCAAAGAGTCATCGTCTTGGAAGAAGGCAAGATCAAAGTCGAGGCGAAAGCAGAACACTATTTCTCAACGAAGGATGCGTAAGCATCCTTTTTGTTTGGGTCACATAAATCCAGGATATGTTATGATTAGTCTAGAGGTTATGTATGCCAAAAAATTACAAGGGACTTGACGTGCTCAGAGGTTTTGGCCTATTCATCTTAGTCATGATGCATAGTGCTTTTTATCACTTTAGCGGTCTGTATGAACTGGATCTGGATAATCCGCCTTTAACGGTCACGATCATCGGCTTATTGTTGATGTTTGCCGGTCTGTTTGCGATGATCAGCGGTTTGGTCCATACCCTTCAATATGAGCGTAAAATCAAAGAATACCATTTGAGTCCCAAAGCGGTGTTCACCTATATCTTGAAATCGTTTGGATGGATGATGCTGATTGCGTACCTCTATTTCAACACCACTGGTCCCGGCATCGTCAACATGGATCTCAAGACCATGGATGAAAGCATCCTGGTTCACTGGATCAATACCCAAACCCTGATCTTGCCCAGTCTAGACCGTTTTCTCTACATCGATTCCTTGGTCATGATCGCCATGAACATTCTGCTGTTGGGCTGTGTTTATCTCGCACTACATAAATTTATGCCCAATCGGCGCCGATCCGCCTTGGTTCTTATCATGACTTTGATTTTCTTTGCCTTATCGCTGCTGAGGATCCCGCTGTATGATGTCTATCTTCAAGGACGGGATACCTTAAATTGGGTCATCATCGTCCCGCTCAATTGGCTGGTCAATAAAAACAATCCGATCCTGCCGTATTTCTCGTTTGCTCTGATGGGCATGTGGGTGGCGCTTTTAATGCTTGAAAAAGACAAACATTTTACCTTGAAAGTCTCCAGTGTCGGGTCTGTCTTGCTGGCTGTCGGGGTACTCTTTTACATCATCTTGCCCGATACGATGCTCAAAAGATCGATTGATCCAATCTGGTTTGCGATCATGATGGCCCAATTGGGTCTGTTTGCCTTGCTGATCCTGGGGGTTTTGACCTGGTATGATTTCAAAAAACACAAATCCGGTGTGATCGCCCGTTTCTTTGGACGTTACTCCAAAGGCGGACTGTCTGTTTTCTTCGTTGAAAGCCTGTTGAGTGCTTTGATCATGAGCAGTCTTCGTTCGTTGGGATTTAAAATCTACCTGGATATCAGCGGTGCTTTGCTGTTTGGTTTAAGTTTGACGCTTTTTTGGGGTTTTGTTTTAATCCTGTGGGAGAAGAAGCACTATCGTTACGGCATCGAAGACCTCATGAGCCGTTCACTCAATAAAACGGCTCCCAGTGAAAAACTGAAAAAACTGGAGGACTAAAATGGGTCTGTCGGATTATCTGCGGCTTAAACTGGGTTTTAGGTTTTATTCACCGAAACAGATCAAAGCCATGCAGCTCAGAACCATCCGTAAAAAACTTTGCCTTGGCTCAAGCCAAAGCGCCTTATTATGCCCAATTGGGTTTAAAAGAAGGCATCAGGACCTGGGATGATTTTTATGCGCTCCCGATAATGGATAAAAAAATAATGATGGATCATTTTGATGAGATCAATACCTGTGGTTTCAAACGGACTGAGGTCGAGGCTTTTGCCTTAGACAAGGAAGCCCGAAAAGACTATACCGGTTACTTTCATGATCAGGTCGTCGTGGGACTCTCAAGCGGGACCAGCGGCAATAAGGGCTTGTATCTGACCGATAAGGCCTTGACCAAGAAACTGCCCTTTGTTTTTTTTGCCCGAAGCGGTCTGTCACTGAAATATCTTCCGTTTCGTATTCTGTTTTGCTTAAGGGTCTTTTCACAGGGCTTTTCAGACATCAACAGTCCGCTGATCCACCTGGATTATCTGTCCACAATGAGCCCGATGGAGACAGTGGTCGACACCCTCAACCGTAAGAAGATCAACATCTTAATGGCTCCGCCCAGTTTTGTACGCTTGCTGTTGCCTCACCGCGATGCGATCACCAGTTTGTTCAGTTGTATCGTGTGTTATGCGGAAGTGCTGAGTGCCGAAGAAAAAGAAAAGTTCTCAAGCTTCTTTCATTGTAAGGTCATTGAAATCTATCAAGCCTCGGAAGGTCAGGTGGCTTCTGCCTGTAAAGCAGGCAACTTGCACCTTAATGAGGACCTCGTGTTTGCCGAACTGATCGACGAACACGGAAAACCGGTCGTGGATCCGGGAATTCCGGCACAGTTGGTGCTTACCAACCTTGTCAATACGGTCCAGCCGCTGTTTCGCTATCGGATGAATGATTGGGTGGTCTTGAAAGATCGCTGTCCTTGCGGCTCGCACTACCGTGTCCTGGACCACATCATCGGTCGGCAAGATGATGTCATGATGTTTCTGACTCAGACTGGCCACCTTCAGCATGTCTTTCCTGATCTGATCAGCCGTTGGATCATCACCTACAGCAATCAGATCCGCGAATTCAAAGCCATTCAATACGAGGTCAACGCGCTGGAACTCACGATCGATCCGCTCACTGAACCGCTTACCAATGATTTTTTGAGCGGTTTACAGCATAAAATGAAGACCGAATTCAAAGCCTTCGATATCGTTCCTGATTTAACCATCCTGATCGCACCGATCATGATCCCTCAAGATAACGCCAAATACAAACGTTTTGAGATCAGAAAGGCAGCATAATGAACCCAATCTGGGAAGCAGAGATTAGCAAAATAGAAGAGATCCATCAAGGCATGGATCAGGTCGATCTGTTGTTTATCGGATCCAGCAGCATCGTCTATTGGGAAAGCCTGAAAGAAGACTTCAAGACCTACTCGATCGTCAAGGCTGGTTTTGGGGGTTCCCGCATCCAGGATGCGATCGATGCTTTACCTCGGATCGTTTTCCCTCATCATCCGCGTTTGGTGATCCTGTTTTCAGGGACCAACGACATCAACGGGGATTTTGACAGTGCCCCGGCCGAGTATGTGTGCGACAAGGTCAAAGAGTTTTATGACCTGCTTAAAAAGGCATTGCCTCATACCAAGTTCTTCTACATATCCCTGACCCCGGCTCCCAGCCGTTTCCATGTGGTCAATGACGTCGTCAAAGCCAACCGTCTGATCAAGCGTCTTTCCAAAGACCAAGGGTTTACTTTCGTCGATCTTCAACCTGAATTTCTGGACAAAGGCAAACCCAAACCGGAATACTTTATTGAAGACATGCTTCATATGAACGCCAAAGGCTATGAAAAATGGGTTTCAGTGTTGAAACCCATGGTCGATCATGCGTTGCGTGATCATTGTTTATAGAGAAGCGCGTTTCACGAAATCATCAAACAGGTTTTGAAACAAAGGATCCGATGTCATCCGTTCAGGATGCCATTGTACAGCCAGGATCTTGTTACCTTCAACCGCTTCGATGATCCCATCCTTTGCCAAAGCACTGACCGATAATCCATCGGCCAGTTTTTTTATAGCTTGATGATGATAGGTATTGACTTCGATCGATTCAGGCAAGAGCGTAGCCAACCTGGTTTGAGGGTAAACCCGGATCAGGTGGCCTTTCAAAGGCAGGTCATGATTCATGCTGAAACTGTGGTCGATCAGACTCTGAGCCTCGTGAGCGATGTCTTGGATCAAGCTTCCGCCCAGTGCGAC
The DNA here is from genome assembly GCA_963678045.2 of Erysipelotrichaceae bacterium. Lineage (GTDB taxonomy): Bacteria > Bacillota_I > Bacilli_A > Erysipelotrichales > Erysipelotrichaceae > UBA2212. The sequence continues at coordinate 1,013,571 of CAXXCK010000004.1, forward strand.
ATTGAGGATCTGAAGTCCCCGGCAGATCCCAAAGATCTCCAGTTTGGCTTCACAGGCTGCCTTGATCAGTTGAATGTCCAAGGTGTCGGTAAGCTTGTCGCAGGCTTCGCTGAAAGTACAGGATTCACCATACTGCATCGGATCGACATCCACGCCCCCCGGGATCAAGATCCCTTGCAGGGTTGGCAGGATTTGTTTCAGATCCGAATTGGGTAAAATCATGACGGTTTCGGCGTGTGCCTGGTCAAGGGCAGAAACATAGTCGGCGTTGACAACATAGCGTCCCTTATGAGCGCGAACAGGGATGCCGATCTTGATCATGGCCGATCTTTCATCGGAGTATAGTCGGTGTTGTCCCGCAACGTGACATAAGCGGGACGCATGATCTTATCATCCAGGATCTGTTCCAATCGGTGAGCGCACCAGCCGGAAATCCGCGAGATCGCAAAGACCGGGGTAAAGAGTTCTTCAGGGATGCCCAGCATATTCAAGACAAAACCGGCATAGAGATCGACATTGGCAGCCATGTGATTATCGATTTTAACTTTTTCGTTGAGTAAAGCACAGCCGATCGATTCGATCTTGCTGATCAGTTCGAATTCTTCATTACGACCCTTATGAAGGGCCAAAGTGGCTGCTTTTTGTTTCAGCAGGATGGCTCTGGGATCAGACAGGGTATACACCGCGTGACCCAAACCGTAAATCAGCCCGGTTTTATCGAAGGCTTCTTTCTTGAGGATCTTGCGCAGATAGGTTTTGATTTCAGACTCATCCTTTTGGTTGGTCAGATGGGTTTCAATGTCTTTGATCATGGCTTCGACCATGGCATTGGCTCCACCGTGTTTGGGGCCTTTTAATGAACCGATCGCGGTCGAGATTGCGGAATAGGTATCGGTTCCGGTTGAAGAGACGACATGGGTCGCGAAAGAAGAGTTGTTGCCTCCGCCGTGTTCAGCCTGGATGACCATCAAGAGATCGAGCATTTCAACTTCTTCTTTGGTGTATTTGCCGTCTGGACGAATCAAATACAGGAAATTCTCGGCGATCCCGACACCCTTTTTAGGGGTATGGATGATCAGCGATTCATGATCGAAGTAATGTTTCTTGGCTTGATAGGAATAGGCAGCCATCAAAGGCAGCTTGGCGATCAGATCAATGGATTGTCTTAAGACGTTTTCGATCGAGGTATCATCCGGATTGTCATCGTAGGAATACAGGGTCAAGACCGTGCGCTGAAGCTTGTTCATGATGTTGGTTGCCGGGATCTTGAAGATGACGTCTTCTTTATAGGAATGGGGCAGGGATCGGGCATCGTCGAGGAGTTCATTGAAATCATGAAGCTGCCGGGCATTGGGCAAACGTCCAAACAGCAGCAAGTACGCGGTTTCTTCATAGCCCAGCCGATGATCCTGCTGAAAACCGTTGACGATATCAAAAATACTGATCCCGCGATAATACAACTGGCCTTGGACCGGGATTTTGACGTCACCGTTTTTTTCGTAACCGACGACATTGCCGACATGGGTGATCCCAACCAGGACTCCGGTCCCGTTGGCGTTGCGCAAGCCGCGTTTGACGTTGTTTTTCTCGTAGAGTTCCTGCGGGATGACGTTGTTTTCGGCAATCACGGCTGCCAATTCAGTCAGCAGTTTTTGGGTTTCGGCTTTTTTCATACGGTCACTTCCTTCGCTGTGATGGCATCGATGATTTTAGCGGTAATGGCTTGGGTATCCAGAGAACCGTGCAGATCCTTGGTGTAATTCAAAGGATCGGAATAGACGAGCTGAACAGCATCTTCAATATTCTGTGCTTGTGTCGTATAACCCAGGTGTTTCAATAGCATGGCAGACGTCAGGATCATCGCGGTGGGATTGGCGATGCCTTGTCCGGCAATATCGGGCGCGGTGCCGTGAACCGATTCAAACAGGGCATAGTCTTCGCCAAGATTGGCGCCCGGGACAAAGCCTAAACCGCCAACCAAGCCGGCACACAGATCGGACAGGATGTCTCCATACAGATTCTCGGTCAGGATGATGTCGGTTTTGGTGGGATCGACGACCAGTTGCATACACATGTTGTCGATGAGGATCTCATCGGTTTGGATTTGCGGATACAGGGCAGCGACACTTCGGCAGGTATCCAGGAAAAGACCGTCGGTGGCCTTCATGATGTTGGCTTTGGTGACGATGGTGACTTTTTTGCGGTTTTCTTTGACCGCATACTCATAAGCGGCTTTGGCGATGCGCAAAGTCGCTTTGCGGGTGATGACTTTGATCGAGTGGGCTTCATCCTCACTGATCACTTCTTCGATGCCCATATAGAGATCTTCTGTGTTTTCTCTGAAGATGACCAGATCGACATTGGGGAATTTAGGCGCGATGTGGGCGATCGATCTGACCGGCCGTACGCAGGCATACAAGTCGTATTTCTTGCGTAGCATGACATTGAGTGAACGGTGGCCTTTGCCGATGGGGGTCGCCAAAGGACCTTTGATGGCGATCTTATTGCGTTCAAACGAATCGAAAACACGCTGTGGAAACAGTGTGCCTTCTTGTTCAAGGGTCACCAGACCGGCCGGGGTGATTTCCCAGTCGATGGTCACGCCGGAAGCCTTGACGACGGCCATCATGGCTTGACTGATTTCGGGTCCGATGCCGTCACCGGGAATCAAAGTGACTTTGGTCATGATTGACCTACTTTCAAGCCTTTGACGAAGTTGAGATAACCGGCATTCAGTAAGACCTCGCGTTCACGATCGCTCAAATTGAGATTCAGGGTGATTTTGGTGTTGGAAGGCAGGATGATTGCTTCGATCTTATCCCCGGAAAGAATCTGATCGGTCACGTTGACCAATTTGATCGAATCCGAAGACGCGATGCGATCATAATCAGCCGGGTTTTCAAAGACAAAAGGCAGGATGCCCGCGTTGATCAGATTACTGCGGTGGATTCGGGCATAACTGACCGCAATGACCGCTTTGATCTGCAGATACAAAGGAATCAGGGCCGCGTGTTCACGGCTGGAGCCTTGACCATAGTTTTCTTTGGCGACGATGATCGATCCGTTGAGCGCTTTGGCCCGTTGAGCGACTGTCGGATCAAACGAACTCAGACAGAAATCAGCCAGATAAGGGATGTTGGAACGATAAGGCAACAGTTTCGCATGCGAAGGCACGATGTCATCGGTGGTGACATTGTCTTTGAGCTTGATCAAAACCGGTAAATTCAATTGGGCAGACAAACGTTCTGCCAACGGGAATGGTTTGATGTTGGGACCCATCAGGATCGGATTGGCTTTGAGCTGACCGTTGGGGAAAATGAAATAACGGTCGACTTTACCGTAGGTTGCCGGCTGAACGACGGAAAGATCATCATCATGAGCCAATGGATCGCTGATGACGCCTTCGATGGCAGAATAGGCTGCGGTTTCAGGGGAAACGATATAGACTTGGGCATTTTGCGTTCCGCTGCGGCCCAAGAAGTTACGGTTGAAGGTTCTTAAGGAGACGCCTTCGGATTTGGGGGCTTGACCCATTCCGATACAAGGTCCGCATCCGGATTCCAAGATACGGGCACCGGCAGAAACCATGTCGGCCAAAGCCCCGTTTTCAGCCAGCAAGCGCAGGATGTTGGCCGAACCCGGCGTAATGACCAAGGATACATCCGGATGAACGGCTTTGCCTTTGAGGATCATGGCCACTTTCATCATGTCGGAATAGGAAGAATTGGTGCAGGAGCCGATGGCGACCTGATCGATCATGATGCCGGCGACTTCACTCACTTTGACGACGTTGTCGGGTGAATGCGGTTTGGCGGTCATCGGAACGATCTCGCTGAGATTTAAAGTCAAGGTCTCATCGTAGAGTGCATCCGGATCGGCACTGATCGCGACGAAATCATCAGGACGGCCTTGTTGAGCGAAATAAGTCTTGGTACGATCGTCCGAAGGGAAAATGGACGTCGTGGCGCCGGCTTCAGCGCCCATGTTGCAGATGGTTGCCCGATCGGTGACGCTGAGAAACTGCAAGCCGTCTCCGGAGTATTCCAGGACATAGCCGACCCCGCCTCTGACCGTGATGGCCTTGAGGACGCTTAAGATGATGTCTTTGCCGTTGAGGCTGGTTTTGGGCTTGCCGGTCAGGATGATGTTATAGACTTTGGGGACTTTCATGAAGTAGAAGCCTTTGGCCATTCCGATCGCGACATCCAAACCGCCGGCACCGATGGCGATCGCACCCACACCGCCGCAAGTCGGGGTATGGCTGTCTGAACCGATCAATACCGTATTGGGCTTTGAGAAACGTTCCAGGTGGACCTGATGACAGATCCCGCCGCCGGCTTTGGAGTAAATGATGCCGTAATGTTGGGCAACCGATTGGATGAAGGCATGATCATCCGCATTTTCGAATCCGGTCTGAAGCATGTTGTGATCGATGTAAGCGACCGAAAGATCGGTGTTGACCTTATCCGGGTCTAAAGCCAGTAATTGTAGATAGGCCATGGTCCCGGTCGAGTCTTGAGTCAGGGTCTGATTGACTTTGACGGCGATCTCATTTCCGGTGTCCAAAGTGCCTTGTAACAGGTGATTTTCCAGTATCTTTGCCGTGAGTGTTTTTCCCATAATTTACCTCGCTAAAGTATGACCTCTATTGTAGACCACACCTATGATTTAATCAAATGGTTTACGTCTGAAAACCCATACATCTTAATCCTTATTTTGCAGCCTGAATTTGCCCTGATTTTGATGGATAAGGCCAAAGCGGGAAAGGGATAAAAAAACCGGCTGAATAGGGCTTGCCGGCTAGAGTCTGGGTTGGGTTAAATCGTCTTCTTCCCGAATGGATATCTCATAAGAGATCAGGGATTCAATGGTGTCATTGACTCTGATTTGAAGCTGTCCGTCATCTTCGATGCCTTCGATGGTGGCCTGATAGGTCGATTTGGGTCCGTGGACCGTAATCGGCGTTCCGGTTCTGAGTTCGTAAGGGGCAGCCATCTTTTCAAGACTGATCTTGTCCAAACGCTGATAATAGGTGGCCAAACGATTCAGAAATTCAAGAACCAAGGTGTTTCTGTCTAGCGGACGAGAGCAATTGTCTTCCAGGGTCGTTGCGATCGCTTGAAGTTCCTGAGGAAAGTCCTGCAGATAGACATTGAGGCCAAAACCCAAGATGAAGGTCGATTGTTTACCGGCACTGAAGCTGCTCTCACACAGGATCCCGGCGACCTTTTTGCCTTTGATCAAGACATCGTTGGGCCATTTCAGGGTAGGGATCACCCCGGTGTGTTTGCGGATCGTTTCACACAGGATGATGCCGGAAAGAATCGAAAGTTTCAGATAGAGATTGGGCTCAAAGGCAGGTTTCAACAAGATCGAGCAATAGATGCCTTTACCTTCATTACTGACGAATGAACGTCCGTGGCGGCCTTTGCCGGCCGTTTGTTTTTCACTGATCAAGACCGTGGCATTGTCAAAAGTCGAGGCTGATTTTTTAAGATCGTCATTGGTCGATTTGGTTTCTGAGATGACACTGAGTTTACTGTAAAACGGATCAAGCTGAGCTAAGATGAGCGTTTCATCGAGTTTATTGTTGGGCATAAGGCGACCTTGCTTCCTTACGACCATTTTACCATATTGGCAATCGGACACAAGTGTAAGCGCTTTTATCAATTTTAAGCCCCATAATTTCACATAAATTTCACAAATAAGCCTTTACAAGCCCCCTTTAAACCCTATACTTTGGCCTATGCTTTTTCACAAGCTCAAGGAGAACCCTCATGTTTAACGAAATCAAAGATGTCTTGGTCAATGCCATCCACGTGGATCCGGCCCTGGTCACCCCGGAAGCCAAACTCAGAGAAGATCTCGATATCGATTCATTGTCTGCCGTAGAATTGGCTTTGGAATTGGAAAGTGCCTTCGATGTCCGTATCGAAGATGAAGAATTGGTCAAATTGCTGACGGTTCAAGACGTCGTCAACGTCGTTAGTGCGAAAAAAGGAGCTTAGTCTCTTTTTGTGAGTCGATGATGGACATCCAAGAAATAAAAAAGATCATCGCGCTTTTTGAAAAGAGCGAGATCTCAGAAATGGAACTTGAACTCAACGGTTCAAAGATCCGTTTGAAAAAAGAATTGACGGCCCCCGTCGTCTTCGAAAAAGTCACAGCCAAACCCAGTGTTCCGCTGACCATTTTAGGGTCATCCGAACCGGTGATCGAAGATGAAAGCGGTTGGGTCAAAGCCCCGCTGGTCGGGACCCTGTATGCCTCACCATCGCCGACCTCGGCGCCTTTCGTGAGCGTCGGTCAGAAAGTCAATGAAGGGGATGTGGTATGTGTCATCGAAGCCATGAAAGTCATGAATGAGATCAAAGCCCATCGCGGCGGGATCGTCACCAAAGTCACTGCCGATAACCGGCACCATGGTCGAATTCAATCAAAGACTCATCTGTATCGGTGAAGCCGATGCTGCGTAAGATCTGCGTTGCCAACCGAGGCGAGATCGCGGTACGAATCATCCGAGCCTGCAAAGACCTCGGCATCAAGACCGTGGCGATCTATTCCGAAGCTGATAAAGAAGCGCTGCATGTCCACATCGCGGATGAAGCGGTCTGTGTCGGCAAAGCCAACAGCAAAGACAGTTATCTCAACATCAACAACATCATTTCCGCTGCGCAATTGAAAAACTGCGATGCGATCCATCCCGGCTTCGGATTCTTGTCTGAAAATGCGAAATTCGCCCGTTTGGTCGAAGAATGCGGCATGATCTTCATCGGTCCCAATCCCACCTGTATCGATCTGATGGGCAACAAAATCAACGCCAGACGCTTGATGAGCGATGCTTCCGTTCCCATCATTCCCGGTTCGATCGATCCGATCGATTCCCTGGATGACGGACTCAAACAAGCCCATGCCTATGGTTATCCGCTGATGATCAAAGCGGCGGCCGGAGGCGGGGGAAGAGGCATCCGCATCGTCAACAACGATGAGGAATTCAAAGCCGTTTATCCCATCATCCGTCAGGAAGCCAAGAATTACTTCAATGATGAAAGCATCTATCTGGAGAAACTGGTCAAAGCGGCCAAACACGTCGAAGTACAGATCATAGCCGATAAACACGGCCATGTCTTGCATCTGTTTGAACGTGACTGTTCCTTCCAGCGCCGTCATCAGAAAGTCATCGAAGAAGCCCCTTGTCATTATCTCAGCGCCGCTTTGAGAGAAGCGATGTGTACCGATGCGGTCAAAGCCGCCAAAGCGGTCAATTATGACAGTGTCGGAACGGTTGAGTTTCTTTTGGACAATCAAAACAACTATTACTTCATGGAGATGAATACCCGTATCCAGGTCGAACATCCGGTCACCGAAATGATCACCGGCATCGATCTGATCAAAAACATGATCCGCGCAGCCGGAGGCGGCACCTTGCCTTACGCTCAAGAAGACATCAAGATCCTGGGTCACGCCATCGAATGCCGCATCAATGCGGAAGACTTCCGCAATGACTTCAAGCCATCCGCCGGCAAGATCACGTTCTATCATGCGCCTGGCGGCAAAGATGTCCGCATCGACAGTGCAGCCTACAACGGGTATACGATCGTCCCGTTTTATGACTCGATGATCGCCAAACTGATCTGTTTCGGCGATACCCGGCTCAATGCGATCAAACGCATGAGAGGGGCTTTGGAAGAGTACATCATCGACGGCATCGACAACAACATCGAATTCTGTTATTTCACCATGTTTAATTCGACCTTCATCAGCGGCAGATACACCACTGATTTTGCGGCAGAATGGATCAAGGAGCTCAAAGCACGTGAACAATCAATTCAACAAACGTAAAGAACGGCTCAACCTGTTTCAAAAGCTGTTTACGAAAAATGACAAGGCTCAGCCCAAAAACGCCGATCTGACGCCTTTGATGTGTCCTTCGTGCAATACGCCGATCTCGCAGTATGACCTCAAAGTCCATTTGTCGGTGTGTCCACAATGTAACTATCATTTTCCCTTGCCGGCTCAAGAGCGGCTTAGTCAGCTGACCGATGAGAAAAGTTTCAAGGAACTTTATCGCTCAGCCAAAAGCAACAAGCTCAACGATTTTCCCGAGTATCTCAAAAAAATCACCAAAGCCCAAGACTTGACTTCACTCAATGAAGCCGTCGTGACCGGCATTGCCAAAATCAACGATCAGCCCTGTGCCATCGCCGTGATGGATGGCCGCTTCATCATGGGCTCCATGGGCCAGATCGTCGGGGAAAAGATCACCCGTCTGATCGAAGTGGCCGATAAGAAAAAATACCCCCTGATCATCTTAAGCGCCTCCGGCGGAGCCCGTATGCAAGAAGGCATCCTGTCTTTGTTTCAGATGTCCAAGACGGCATCTGCATTGGCTCGTTTCGATGATCACGGCGGTTTCTATGTCAGTGTCCTGACCCATCCGACCACCGGCGGTGTTTCAGCTTCCTTTGCGATGCTGGGAGACATCATCCTGGCCGAACCCAAAGCCCTCATCGGTTTTGCGGGCAGACGCGTCATTGAAAAAACCATGAATGAACAATTACCGGAAGCCTTCCAAAAAGCGGAATTCCTTCTGGAGAAAGGCTTTGTGGACCGCATCGTGGCCCGTAAGGATCTGAAAACGACCTTATCGACCTTGATCGCGATGCATACGGTGAAAGCATGACCCAACACATCAGTGCCTGGCAACGGGTGCTCAATGCCCGTAAGACCGATCGTCCCAAAGCCCTCGATCTGATCCCTTATCTGGTCGATGATTTCATCGAAATCGCCGGGGATCGCGCTTATGGCGACGACAAAGCCATCTTGGCCGGTCTGGCGTATTTTGAAGGCATCCCGGTAACTGTTTTGGCTCAATCCAAAGGCCGTAACCTGGAAGAAAACATGGCTTGTCACTTTGGGATGGCTCATCCTGAAGGCTACCGCAAAGCCATGCGTTTGGCCAAACAAGCTGAAAAATTCAAACGGCCCATTTTGTGTATCGTCGATACGGCCGGGGCTTTTCCCGGTAAAGGGGCTGAAGAACGCGGTCAGGCCGAAGCCATCGCCAGTACGCTAAAACTGTTTTCAAACTTAAAGACGCCCGTCATTGCCTTCGTTTTATCGGAAGGGGGCAGCGGCGGCGCCTTGGCGCTAAGCGTAGCCGACAAGCTGTATATGCTGGAAAATGCGATCTATTCGATCCTGTCTCCCGAAGGCTTTGCCTCCATCCTGTGGAAGGATGACAGCCGGGCCCAGGAAGCAGCCGAACTGATGGAATGTACGGCTCAGGATCTTTTCAACAAAGGCATCATCGATAAGATCATCCCTGAACCTTTTGAAGGTTTTGAAAACAACAGCGCACCGGTCATTACCGCCATGAAAGCCTTGATCCGACATGATCTGAGCGAACTCAGAAAATTAAGAACTTCGACCTTACTGGATCTGCGCTACAAAAAATACCGAGATATCGGAGTCAAAGTATGAGCGGTCCCGTGATCCTGGGCGTCGGTTATGCCGTCCCCGACAATAAAGTCATCAATGATGATTTCTCCAAAGTGATGGAGACCAGTGATGCCTGGATCCGTGAACGGACCGGCATCCAAACCCGTTACTTGTCTAAAACTGAAAATACCTCGGATTTAGCCCTCAGAGCCGCTCAAAATGCCATTCAGGATGCCCAACTCGATCCCTCAACGATCGATTGTATCCTGGTTGCGACCTTGACCCCTGATGCGATGATGCCGTGTACGGCGGCTTTGGTTCAAGCCAAACTGGGCTTGTCCAATCAGCGCATGATGGTGTTTGATCTCAACGGAGCCTGCAGCGGATTCCTGCTGGCACTGCAGACCGTGGATGCCTTGATCAACAGCGGTCAAGTCACGACGGCCTTGATCATCGGCAGTGAGACCCTAAGCAAGATCCTGGATTACACCGATCGATCGACCGCCGTCTTGTTTGGAGACGGAGCCGGCTGTTTCGTTATCGGTCGCTCAGAGACGGCCATAAAATGGACTCACTTCGTGAATGCGCAAGGCGACACCGACAATACCTTAACGACGGATGGTCCTGCTTTGAATGCTTCCTTACGCAACATCCAGGGTGAAACCCCGTATCTGCGCATGAAAGGCCAAGCGGTCTTCCGTTTTGCGGTCAGAGCCGTGGAAGATGCGATCCGTCAAGTCCTTACCAAAAGCAAGCTGACGATCCAAGACATCGATTTGATCGTACCCCATCAAGCCAATGCGCGTATCTTAGGCCATGTGGCCGATAAAATGCAGTTTCCGATGACGAAGTTTGTCATCAATATGGATGAATTCGGGAATACCTCGTCCGCCAGTATCCCGATCGCCTTTGCGCAAGCCAAGGCCAAAGGCACGATTCGACCCGGTATGAAGATCCTGGTGGTCGGATTTGGGGCCGGATTGATCTGGGCAGGGACATTGATAGAACTCCAGGAGGAAAAAACACATGCTGCTGAATGAAATCTTAGGGATCAAGTATCCGATCGTACAAGGCGCCATGGCCAACATCGCCACGGCTGAATTTGCCGCCGCCGTCAGTAACAGCGGGGCTTTGGGCATCATCGGAACCGGAGCCTGGCCGGCTGAAGTAGCCAGAGCCGCAATCTTAAAATGCCGTGAATTGACCGACAAACCGTTTGGGGTCAACGTCATGATGATGAATCCCCATACCGAAGCCATCTTTGATTTGATCGCGGAACTGAAACCGGCCTTGGTTACGACCGGTGCCGGTAATCCGGGCAAATATATCCCGCGCCTGAAAGCACTGGGCATCATCGTAGTTCCGATCGTTCCGACCGTGGCTTTGGCGCTGCGCATGCAGCAAGCCGGAGCCGATATGGTCATCGTTGAAGGCACAGAAGCCGGCGGTCACGTCGGTGAACTGACCACCATGGCTTTGGTCCCTCAGGTCGTCGATACCTTGACGATTCCGGTCATTGCGGCCGGCGGGATCGCCGATGGCCGTGGTTTCAATGCGGCTTTATCCTTGGGCGCCATCGGCGTTCAAGTGGGAACCTGCTTGCTGGTGGCGGAAGAATGCCCCATCCATGTCAACTATAAAAATGCGATCTTAAACGCAAAAGATACCGATACCGTCGTGACCGGTCGCTCTGTTTCCGCCCCGGTCCGCATCAAGAAAAACCAGATGAGCCAACGCTACATCAAACTTGAAAAAGAAGGGGCAGATCGTGAAGAACTCGAGAAATTGACTTTAGGCTCTTTACGCAAAGCTGTTTTTGACGGAGATATGGAAAACGGCTCCGTCATGATGGGCCAGATCGCCGGGATGGTCAAAGAAGTCAAACCTTTGCGTGCGATCTTTGAAGACATGGTCAGCGATGCCAGACAACAAGCCGTTTACCTCAATGAAAAACTAGAGGCGCTCCGATGAGTTTCCTCCATTTCAAGGGGAAACAGTTGGACATCCCCATCATCCAAGGGGGCATGGGCATCGGGGTCTCTTTGGGCGGCTTGGCCGGTGCAGTCATGAAAGAAGGGGGCATGGGCGTCATCTCGGCAGCTCAACCCGGATATCGTGACCCAGACTTCAAGCGCGACCCCTTTACCGCCAACATCAAAGCCCTCAAAGCAGAAATCAAAAAAGCACGAGACATTGCCCAAGGCAAAGGTCTCTTGGGCGTCAACATCATGGTTGCCGGTCAGCATTATGACCGTTACGCAACAGAAATCGGCGAGATGGACATCGATGTGATCATCTCCGGAGCCGGTTTGCCTTTGGAATTGCCCAATTTGGTCAAAAATGACAAAGTGGCTTTGGCGCCCATCGTGTCCTCAGGCAAGGCCGCGTATTTGCTGTGCCGACGCTGGTTCCAACGTTATACCCGCTATCCTGATTTCATTGTGATCGAAGGCCCATTGGCCGGAGGTCACCTGGGTTTCTCCTGGGATGATCTGAAAGCCCACAGTGAACAAAAACTCGAAGACATCCTGGAAGACTGCAAGAAAGCCCTCGCGGATTTAGGGACCTCGATCCCTTTGGTGGTGGCCGGAGGCATCTACACCGGAGCCGATATCGCTTCCTTTTTGAAAAAAGGCGCTGCTGCCGTTCAGATGGCGACCCGTTTCATCGCCACCTTTGAATGCGATGCGAATGAAAAATTCAAAGCAGTATTCCTCACTGCCAAACAAGAAGACATCGAATACGTCATCAGTCCTTCCGGTTACCCCGGACGGGCCATCGTCAATGATTTCGTCAAACGCCTCAGACAAGGCCGTATCGCGCCGATTCAGTGCGTCAACTGTTTACGGCCCTGCAATCCGCCGACCACCCCGTACTGCATCACTGAAGCCCTGATCAATTCCGTCAGCGGCGAACCCGATCACGGTTTGGTCTTTACCGGTGCCAACGGCTATCGGATCGACAAGATCGTCCATGTCTCTGAACTCATCGATGAACTGATGGGTGAGATGAAGGCGGCCTCCGTATGAAACTGGCCTATGTGTTTGTCGGCCAAGGCGCTCAAAAAGTGGGCATGGGCAAAGAAGTATATGACACCTATGCTTCATCCAAAGCCGTTTTTGATCAAGCCGTGACCGATTTCGATCTCAAGAAAATCACGTTTGAGGGCCCTCAAGAAGTCCTCAACGACACCGCTTATACCCAAGTCTGTCTCTTGGTGACCTCGCTGGCCATCGCCGCTGCCCTGGATGAAGAGGGTTACAAAGCCCAAGGCGTTGCCGGACTGAGTCTGGGTGAATATTCAGCGCTGACCTATGCGAAAGCCTTCACTCTGGATACCGTCTTGCCTTTGGTTCGCCAGCGCGGCCAGATCATGGCCTCGGCTTTGCCGGCAGGAACCAGTTCGATGAGCGCCGTGCTCTCCGATCGCCTGGATCTGATCCAAGAAGTCTTAGATGAAAATGAAGAGGGGATCGTTGAGATCGCCAACTACAATTCGCCCAGCCAATTCGTGCTCAGCGGAGAAATCGAAGCCTTACGCAAAGTCGAATTGTCTTTGAAAGAGAAGGGCGTATCCCGCATCATTCCACTGTCCGTCTCCGGTGCCTTTCACAGCAGCCTGCTCAAAGACGCCTCAGTAAAACTCAATGCCTTACTTCAAGCAGTACCAGTGAAAGAACCCAGCTTACCGGTGTATTTCAACATCAGCGGTAAACCGGAAAGCGATCTGAAAGAAGCTTTGACCCAACAGATCTATCACAGTGTCCAATGGGTCAAAACCATACAAACCATGATCGCTGAGGGTTTTGATACCTTCATCGAGATCGGACCCGGAAAAACATTAGCCGGGCTCATCCGACAGATCGATCCCAGCGTCAAAGTCTATTGTGCAGAATCGTTGGCTTCGATCGACAAGATCAAAGGAGAACTTAACCATGAGTAGACCGGTTGCCCTCATCACCGGGGCCAGTAACGGCATCGGCAAGCAGTTGGCTTTGAGCTTTTCTGAAGCCGGCTATGATGTCGTCATCAATTATGCGTCATCCCAAGCCGCGGCCCAAGCCGTCAGCGATCAGTGTGTTGCCTTAGGGGCCAAGACCCTGGTGGTGGGATGCGATGTCTCAGATTACGCGGCTGTCGGCAAGATGGTCCAAGATACCCTGGATACCTTTGGTAAGATCGATGTCCTGATCAACAACTCCGGGATCACCAAAGACGGTTTGATCCTGCGAATGAAAGAAAGCGACTTCGATGACGTCATCGCGGTCAACCTCAAAGGGGCCTTCAACACGATCCAGCAGGTCTCCAAACACATGCTACGAGCCAAGTCAGGCCGCATCATCAACATGTCTTCGGTCATCGGGGTCATCGGCAATGCCGGACAGGCCAATTATGCGGCTTCCAAAGGCGGCGTCATTGCCTTAACGAAATCCCTGGCCCGTGAATTTGCTTCACGCAACATCACGGTCAATGCGATCGCCCCGGGCTTCATTCAAACCAAAATGACCGATGTCTTATCCGAAGACGTCAAAGCAGCCATCCTAAAACAAATCCCGCTCGCCAGATTCGGTTCACCGCTAGACATTGCGGAATGTGCCTTGTTTCTGGCCAGTGATAAAGCATCGTATATCAGCGGCCAAGTCATCCATGTGGATGGCGGAATGGCCATGTGAGGTAACACCATGACAAGAAGAGTCGTCATCACCGGCATGGGCGCCGTTTCGCCCATCGGAAACACTGTCAATGAACTGTGGGAAGGCATCAAAGCAGCCAAGTGCGGCATTGATTTCATCACCCTGTTTGATACCACAGACTACAAAGCCAAACTGGCTGCGGAAGTCAAGAATCTCGATATGGAGTCCTATTTTACGGCTCGTGAACTGAAGTTCAATGACCGTTTTACCCAGTTTGCGCGTATCGCGGCCAAACAAGCCGTGGCGGATGCGGCGCTGGATCCGCTGACCCTCAACAAGCAACGCTACGGGGTCATCATCGGTTCCGGGATCGGAGGACTTCAATCCCTTGAAAACGCCAACAATTCCCTCAAAGAACGCGGTCCGACCCGAATCTCGCCGTTTTTCATCCCGATGACCCTGATCAATCTGGCCGCCGGCCAAGTCGCCATCGACGCCCAGGCTCAAGGCCACTGCAGTGCCATCGTCACGGCCTGTGCAGCCGGAACCAACGCGATCGGCGAAGCGTTCCATAAGATCCGTGACGGGTATCAGGATGTCATGCTGGCAGGGGGCTCTGAAGCCGCCATCACCCCGCTGGGCATTGCCGGATTCATGGTCATGCGTGCCCTTCATGAAGGCCAGGATCCGCTTCATGCCTCAATCCCGTTTGATGCCAACCGCTCCGGTTTCGTCATGGGCGAAGGCGCTGCCGTCTTGGTCTTGGAAGAACTCGACCATGCCTTGGCCAGACAAGCCACGATCTATGGTGAAATGGTGGGTTACGGGACTTCCTGTGACGCCAACCACATCACGGCCCCTTTGGAAGACGGATCGATGGGAGCCCATGCGATGGCACTGGCCATCGACGATGCGAAACTGACCATCCAAGACATCGACTACATCAATGCCCACGGGACCTCGACCCCGCTCAATGACAAGACCGAAACCTTGGCCGTTAAAAATGTGTTCAAAGAAAGAGCCTATCAGATTCCTGTTTCCTCAACCAAATCATCGACCGGTCATCTTTTGGGCGCTTCAGGCGCCGTTGAAGCCGTCATCTGTGTCAAAGCATTACAGGATGGCCTGATTCCGGCCACCATCGGTCACGTGACTTCCGATCCCTTATGTGATCTGGACATCGTCGCCAATACGCCCCGTCATGCCGATATAAAGATCGCCATGAGCAATTCCTTGGGTTTTGGGGGCCACAATGCCTCGATCGTGCTCAAGAAATGGGAGGGACAGTAATGCTGTATAATTCCAACCAGATCCAAGCCATCATCCCACATCGTTATCCGTTTTTACTGGTCGATACGATCGAATCGATCACCGACAACACCACCATCATCGGCACCAAAGCCGTCAGTGCCAATGAAATGCATTTTTTGGGTCATTTTCCCCAACAGCACATCATGCCCGGCGTCTTGATCATGGAAGCCTTGGCTCAAACCGGCGCTGTGCTTCTCTTGTCTCAGGAAGCCTACAAAGGCAAGATCGCGTATTTTGCCGGCATGGAAAACGTCCGTTTCAAACAGCCCGTCATCCCGGGCGATCTGCTGACCTTGGAAGTAAGTTTGGTCAAACAACGCGGACCGGTCGGTTTTGCCACGGCGAAAGCGTCGGTGAGAGGAACAGTCGTCGCGAGCGGCGAACTGATCTTCAAAGTCGGGACCTGAAATGACGATTGTCCAATGGCTCAAGTTCGCCTTGCTTCTGATCCCGGTCTATTTTTCCGGACTCAGACAGAAAAAGCGTTCCTTTGATGAGCGCTGGTTTACTTTACGGGGCTGGTGTCTGGCTTTCTTCAAGTTCATGAAGATCAAGACCAACATCATCCAGCACGGCGAGATTCCTCAGGAAACCGTCTATTACGTCAGCAATCATCAAGGCCAGTTTGATCCTTTACTCTTAATGAGTGCCTTCACTCGACCCATGACTTTCATCTCCAAAGTTGAAAACCTCAAGATCCCGGT
The DNA here is from genome assembly GCA_963678045.2 of Erysipelotrichaceae bacterium. Classification (GTDB taxonomy): domain Bacteria; phylum Bacillota_I; class Bacilli_A; order Erysipelotrichales; family Erysipelotrichaceae; genus UBA2212. The sequence continues at coordinate 1,029,661 of CAXXCK010000004.1, forward strand.
CATCGGAAAATGGGGCAAGCTGATCGGATTCATCACCTTCAAACGCGAAGCCTTCGAAGACAATGTCACCATGCTGAGACAAAGTGCCAGGACCCTGAAAGAAGGACGCTCGATCCTGATCTTTCCGGAAGGGACCCGTTCCAAAAGCAATGCCTTGTTGCCGTTTAAAGCAGGGGCCTTACTGCCGGCTTATCTGGCCAAAGTCAGCATTGTTCCCGTCACTCAGATCCACACTCATGAGATGGACAAACGGGGTCAACTGAAACATACCCTGCAAGTCATCATCGATAAGCCCATCCCGTATGCATTGTATAAAGATACGCCATATGCCCAGATGGCCATCCAGATCCATGACCAAATCGAATCCAACATAAAAAACGCACTGAGCTGATCAGTGCGTTTTTATAAGGTTTCTTCTTTGAGATGAAAGATTTTGATGTCGTCGGGTTTGTGATGCGAGGCAAGGACACAGGTGAATCCGTCATAGACCTCTAAAGGTGTAAAACAGAGTCCTTCAGGGGCTGGTTTGAACAGATAATCATGATCATTGAACAGCTTGACCACGGCTTCACGTCGACACCAGTCCATCAAAGGCTGATCTTCATCGAGTTTGACCCGATCGATCACGTCGGTTTTAATGTCGCGGTTTTTTTCAAGATCGATCCCGATGTCTTGATCGGCAATGGCAATGGCCATGACTTGGGCACTGTGGGACACGCTTAAAAAGTAATTGGAGTGCAGGAAAGCAGGTTTGCCTTGAGTGTAGACCAATTCATCTTTGAGTTCGATCAGATCGCACAGCTTGCGGACCATCGCTTGAGAACTGCCGTTAGACCATTGTCCGTGCTGTTTCAGCAAGATGTAGATGTGCATGGTTCCTTAGTCCTAGTGTACCACGTTATCGGTTTTTCAGCATTTGCATTCAAAGACATCGGTCTGTTGAGGTAAAGTGCCTTTGACAAACGCATGGATGGCATCCGCAACCGTCAGATTATTGAAACCGTATAAGGCAATGTTGACGGCGACCAGACGGTCAACGGCTCCGGATCCGATGCCGTTACAAATCAAGGCCTCAACACCCAAGTCTTTCAGAAATTGGGGTCTGGCTTGATGGGTATGATCCTCATCGTGAAGGTCTTGGGTCAAAGTGATCTTTCCGTCTTCGATGGTGATGATCTTAAAATCGTTGGCTTGTCCGAAATGGAAAGCAGGGGCGTTATTGATGAGGGCAACTGCGAGTTTCATGGGCTTCTCCTTGGTTTTCGTTCCTATTTTACCATAGGTTAAAAGAAAAGACGCGTCAGGCGTCTTGACGGCTCTTGAATTTTGAAGTGACCGCTTCATCTTCAATTCCATCAAATATCACTATATAAAGAGACGCATATGTTAAAATAGAGACATTCATTTATGATGGAGTATGAAGAGCAGGAGGCGTTTTATGGACACAAAACATCCGGATCTTGAATTTAAGATGAACCACGAAAACATGATCCAATCCGGTCAATATCGGCTGACTTTACTGACAAGGCATTGTTTCAGGCTGGAAGTTGCGCCTGATCGACTGTTTACCGATGAACCCAGTCTCACCATGATCAGCCGTTATACGGATCGGGTCTCATTTACAAAAACTTTAACCAAAGACAACCTCGTGATTGAAAACGATGTTTTTATCTTGAGCTTTAATCCATTATTGGATCCGAAAAATAACCTGAAAGTCACGGTCAAGGGCTATTCGAGACCGTATTTGTATGGGCAAAAGACCGCGCATAATCTCTTGGGCACAGCGCGTACTTTGGATCAGGTCAATGGGGAACTCAAACTCAATGACGGTTATTTCTCTGAAGACGGGTATGTGGTCCTGGATGAATCCCAGACCCCACTGTTCAATCAAGACGGGTCGATCAAACCCAGAACCAACCGCAATACCGATCTGATTTTCATCGCATCCCGGGATGACTTCAAAGAAGTCCATGCTGAAATGCAGAAATTCATGGGGGCCGTGCCGAAGTTTCCCCGGTATGCTTTGGGCAACTGGTGGAGCAAGTACTATAACTACACCGACAAAGCACTCTTAGAGACCGTGGATCATTTCAAAGCCCTCAACATCCCTTTATCGGTGTGTATCGTCGATATGGATTGGCATCTGACGGACATACCCGGTCATGATTATCACTACGGTTGGACCGGTTATTCGGCCGATCCGAAGCATTTTCCGGATTTTGAGACCTTCATCAAACAACTGCACACCAGAAAAATCAGAACATCCCTGAATCTGCATCCGGCTTTAGGCATAAGGCCTCATGAAGCGCAGTATGACGCTTTTTGTGCATGGATGGGTATTGATCCCAAGACTCAGGTCACCATCGACTTTCAAATCGAAGATCCACATTTTGCCGAAGGTTATTTCAACTTGTTACACCATCCTTATGAAGAAAAAGGGGTGGATTTCTGGTGGATCGACTGGCAGCAAGGCAACAAGACCACTATGCAAGGCGTGGATCCGTTGTTTGTGTTGAATCATCTGCATGCCTTGGATCTGGCCCGTGACCATAAGAAAAGACCATTTACATTTTCAAGATGGACACAAGCCGGCGGTCATCGCTATCCGATCGGGTTTTCAGGCGACACCGTATCGACTTGGGAGTCCTTGGCTTTTCAGCCTTATTTCACCGCCACGGCTGCCAATGTGAATTTCAGCTGGTGGAGCCATGACATCGGAGGCCACTACAAAGGCCATGAAGAACCTGAACTGTTGACCCGATGGGTCCAGTTTGGCTGTTTCAGTCCGATCCTGAGACTGCATTCCACCAAAAATGAAATGGCCATCCGTGAACCCTGGATGATGGTTCAGCCTTATCAAAATGCGATCGCACAGGCCATGCATTTAAGGACCAGACTGATTCCATATCTGTATACCGGACTGCATCACAATGCGGTCAAAGGCGTGCCTTTTTTAACGCCGCTGTATTATGAGTTCCCCAAAGACCCGCAAGCCTATAAAGCCAAAAACAGTTATTTTCTGGGACGCAACCTGTTGGTTGCCCCGGTCATCACGCCCCTCATCAAAAAACTCAACAGAGCCTTAACCAAAGTCTATCTGCCGGCAGGGACCTGGGTCGATTTTACGACCTCAGCCCTGATCAAGGGCGGTCGCTGGATCGATGTCTACAGCGACATCGAATCGATCCCGGTGTTTGTCAGAAGCGGGACCATTTTACCGATGTCAAAATGGGAAGACAATGAGGACCCTACCGCCAATCCGACGACCCTGATCGTCAAAGTGTATCCGTCAGAAGAGAGCGAGTTTACCTTGATTGAAGATGACAATGAAACAACCGCCTATCTGAAGAAAGAAATCTTTTGTACGGAATTCAGTTATAAAGACAAAACCTTATCGATCAAAACAGACAAGAAAGTCAAGGCTTATCTGCCTTACCTGCGCAACTACGAGATCGAATTGGTAGGCGTCAAGGCGACAGGCGATTTCAAAGCCACCCATAGCGAGACCTCGACTTTCATTACCCTCTCTGGGATCGACATCACCGCCAATGTGGTGCTGAAATTCGATTCCGTCCAGGCCATCGATCAGAAAGCCCTGTTCAGAGAGCACTTGAAATTGGCTTTGGCCAATGCGAGTGCCTGGGTCGATGTCAAAGCAGAATTGTTGTCTGCGTATGATCAAGGGACCTTGGAAACGGCATACAAGAAATATAAGAAGGAAAAAGAACTGGTCGCCATGGTCAAAGCCTTGGTGGAGATCCATGAGGGTCATTGACGATTTTTGAGCGATTCCGGCTTTCCTTGGTATAATGTCAGGTGTATTGTGGGGATGAAGGAGCGCTATGAAAAAGATTGCTTTGTATGGATTCAACAATTTGACCAAGACGCTTAGTTTCAACATTTATGATATCTGTTACGCTGAAACCCGTCAGGAACGCAAGGATTACCTTGCTTATATCGATGAACAATATAATTCTACCCGTTTGACCAAGATCCTGGCTGAAGTCACCAACATCATCGGGGCCTCCATTTTAAACATCGCCAAACAGGATTATGATCCCCAAGGGGCCAGCGTCACCATGCTGATCAGTGAAGAACCGGTCGATGACAAACTGCTGGATAAGTCCTGCAATGTTGCGGTCATCGACGATTTCATCCGACCGGATACGATCGTCGCCCATTTGGACAAGAGCCATGTGACGGTTCATACCTATCCTGAGTACCATCCGGACAATCAGATTTCCACGTTCAGAGTGGACATCGATGTCTCGACCTGCGGTAAGATCTCCCCTTTGAAAGCCTTGGATTATCTGATCGGCAGTTTTGATTCAGACATCATCACGATCGACTACCGGGTCAGAGGCTTTACCCGTAACATTGAAGGCAAAAAATTCTTCATCGATCATGAGATCAGTTCGATCCAAAACTTCATCGATAAGGATACGCTAAGAAAATACGAAGCTGTCGACGTCAACGTTTTTCAATCCAACATCTTTCATACCAAGATGATGCTGAAAGAAATGGATCTCAACAACTATCTGTTTAAGAAAGATCCGGATGATTTGGAAGATAGCATCAAGAAACTCATCAAACTCAACATCAAGGAAGAAATGACCGAGATCTTTAACGGGACCAACATTTATCACTTGAATGACGAAGAATAGGAGCAGCCATGGAAAAGTGGTTCACAGAAAAACACTCAGACACGATCAATTTCTCGATCAAGGTCTTACGGACCTTGTATTCAGCTCAAACCAAGTTTCAGAAACTGGAAGTTTTTGAGAATGACGAATTGGGTAAGTTTTTTACCCTGGATGATTACGTGATGATCACGGAAAAAGACGAGTTTATTTATCACGACATGATCGTTCATGTCCCCATGGCCGTTCATCCCAAAGCGCAGCGCATCCTGGTCATCGGGGCAGGGGATGGCGGAACCGTCCGTGAATTGTGCCGTTATCCGCAAGTCACCCACATCGACATGGTCGAGATCGACGAAGAAGTCGTGACCATTTGTAAGCAGTTCTTTCCCAAATCGACCAGCGGCTTAAGCGACCCCAGGGTCCATCTGTATTTTATGGACGGCTTGGCTTTTGTTGCCCAGAAGAAAAATGACTATGATCTGATCATCGTCGATTCGACCGATCCGTTTAGTGTCGGCGAAGGTTTGTTTACCCAAAGTTTCTACAAGGATTGCTTTGCGGCCCTCAAAGACGACGGGATCCTGGTCAATCAGCACGAATCTCCGTTTTATGAACACTATCAAAAAAACATGCAGAGAGCCCATCAGCGCATCAAGGAAACCTTCCCGATCGCCAAGGTCTATCAAGCGTTTATCCCGACCTATGCCTCCGGACACTGGCTGTTTGGATTTGCCAGCAAGCACTATGATCCGATCAAGGATGCGGATTTCGCGCGATGGACAGCCATAGGACTCAAGACGCAGTACTATAACCCTGAACTTCATGTGGGTTCCTTTGCCTTGCCCAATTATGTCAAAGCCTTACTGGGCATGGAGGAATGATGCTAAACACGATCTTATTTGATCTGGATGGGACTTTATTGCCAATCGCCAACAAAGACTTTGAGAAAATCTATTTCGGCGGATTATCGAGTCACTTCACCGATATGTACAGCCCGGAAGCGTTCATGAAACTGATCTGGGATGCCACGATCGCCATGGTCAAGGACACCAGCGATAAAACCAATGAAGTCGTGTTTATGAATGCCTTGGGTTCCGTGGTCAATGAAAAACTGACGGAAATGCAGCGCCGTTTCGAAATCTTCTATCAATCCGATTTCGATAAGATCAGATCGGCGGTCATCGAGAACACCGAGATGAAAGAAGCGGTCAGTGTGCTTAAACAAAAAGGCTACACCTTGGTCATCGCCACCAACCCGATGTTTCCCAAGATCGCCATTGAAAAACGCATCGGCTGGACCGGAATGAATCGGGCGGATTTCAGTTATGTCACCTCGTTTGAAAACAATCACTACTGTAAACCTCAACCCAAATTCTTCCAAGAGATCCTCTCAGACATCCAAAAGACCCCTCAGGAATGCATGATGGTGGGCAATGATGCCCAGGAAGACATGATCGCCAAGGTCTTGGGGATTGAAACCTATCTGATCGATACGCACCTGATCTCACGGCCCAATCAGCCAATCAATGCAGATCATCAGGGCTCTTATGCGGATTTCCTTCTGTTTGTACAAAGTCTCCCGTCAATCAATAAATAAACAAAAAGCCATTGTGATGACACAATGGTTTTTTATACTGGATTTGATTAAAAGGAGCGCTTATGAACCGATTCAAAAAGAAACCCCTAATCTTCCTATCTCTTATTGTCCTTTCGCTTATTCTCATCGATTCGACAGTCTTATTGGACGCTTTTGTTTTGACTCAGTCGTATCAGGTCGTGACACCCAGTGAAAACACTCCGACAGGAACCATCTCATCAGAAGCCGTTATCACAGACAACTCGTATCAGGATGAGAATTTAGCCATCACGATCGAGACGGTCAATGAAAACGGCATCGTATATTATGTCGTTGATGTCGTTGCCAATAGCGCAACAGTGCTCAAAAGTGCTTTTGCCAACAACACCTACGGAAAAAACATCACTCAAACGACCTCGGATATGGCCGTCGCCAATCATGCGATCTTGGCCATCAACGGAGATTATTACGGATTCAGAGAGTCTGGTCTTATCATCCGCAACGGGATCTTGTATCGCGATGAAGCCCGCAGTGCTCCGGATAACATCAGCTTACTGGTGGGCTTGGATGGGGGATTCACCCTGGTCGATGAAAACAGCGTCAACGGGGCTCAGCTGATTTCAGAAGGCATTCAACAAAGTTTCTCTTTTGGACCGGTTTTGGTAAAAGACGGGGTCATTCAATCCTGTACGACCAGTTTTGTTTCTTCTAAAGCCAATCCCAGAACCGCCATCGGGATGATCACACCTTTGCATTATCTGATCGTGGTGGTCGATGGACGCTCGAGTGTGAGTGCCGGCATGACTTTGAAACAACTGGCTCAGGTCTTTGCGGATAAAGGTGCCCTCATTGCCTATAACCTGGATGGCGGGGGATCGTCAACCCTATGGTTCAATGGTCAAATCATCAATAATCCCACGGATGGACGCAGCGACTCAGAACGCAAGGTGAGCGACATCCTCTATTTTGGAGCTTAAGATGAAGAAAACTGTGAGAAATTACGCTCTGTTGAGCGTTGGCTTGTTTGGATTGACCCGCTTTTATGCCTTGTTTGCCCATGGGGTTTCTTCCTGGTCTATGGAACTCATGGCGCTGGCTGTACTGATTGCAGGAAGCATCTGGCTGATCCTCCAAAGGACCCTTCAAAAAGAGGCCCCCTACATCGGATGGCTAAGCCTGACTTATCATACGGCGCTGGTTTTTTTAATCAACTATCTGTTTATCAAGGGGGTCTTGAGTATTGCGGGAGGGTCCTCAGTCTATGTGACGCTGTTATTGTCCCTAAGCGAGATGTTTGGCTTGATCGCTGTGGGACTCTATCTCTTCATCTGGATTCGGACCAAGTCCAAGACGGCATAAAAAAACGCTGAACCTCAGCGTTTTTGTTTGGATCATTTGATCAGGACGGCACTGCCGACCACAGGCAGCTCATACGCTTTACCAGTATAGGTCACATAGACCAGATAGACCGTTGCGGCAAAGGACACCAGACTGAAAGCCCAATACAGCAAACCCCCAAGCAATGGTAACCTTGGCAGGATCACCCATCCGGCGAACTCAACGATGTTGAGCCATAAACCTTGATTGGTATGAAACTTCGCAAACTTCGATTTCGGCGCAGCCAATAAGGGAATCAAGAAAAAAATGTAGGCAAGTGCAGCAATGATCTTATTCTCAGCGATGTCTTTCTCATCAAATCCGGTAATTTCTTTCATAATGCTCCTTTTTGATTCTGTTTTCATTGTAGATACTCAGAGCCGGTGTGTCAAATCATTGGACTGAACCTGTTTCATGGAGGCTTCTGTCATCGATTCAGAGGCTTTAATTTCTCGTCTTGTCGCTGAAATACGGTCATTATCTGGTTTACCTGCTGTCTTTACGGTATAATATTCCTCATAAAAGGGGAACAACCTTATGCACAACACACATGAAATTTCTGAAAACATCTATTGGGTAGGCGGCAGTGAACGACGCCTGTCCCGCTTTGAAAATATGTTTCCGCTCAACAACGGCATCGCTTACAATGCGTATGTGATCGTGGATGAGAAAACAGCCCTTTTGGATACGGTCGATCTTTCCATCAGCGATGTCTTTATGGCCAATGTCAAGTATGCGCTCAACGGCCGTCCTTTGGATTACCTGGTCATCAATCACATGGAGCCTGATCATTGTGCCAACATCGTCTCCATAATCCATGAGTATCCTGAGGTCAAATTGATCGGCAATGTGAAGACTTTCCAGTTTTTTGAACAATTCTATGATGTCGATGCCAAAGCCAGTTATCAGGTGATCAAAGATCAAGATGAACTTTCGATCGGCAAACATACCCTTAAGTTCTATACAGCCCCGATGGTCCATTGGCCTGAAGCCATGGTGACTTACGAAAAATCACAAAAGATCCTGTTTTCAGCGGATGCTTTTGGAACCTTCGGCGGGCTCAACGGCGGGATCTTTGCGGATGAATGTGATTATGCGCAGGATTATCTGTCTGAAGCGCGCCGTTACTATTCCAACATCGTCGGGAAATTCGGGGGACCGGTTCAGACCCTGATGAAGAAATTGAGCCAAGATGAGATCTTGATGATCTGTCCCTTACATGGTCCTTTGTATCGCGGCGCTGATTTGAGTTTCATCCTCAACAAGTATGAACAATGGAGCACCTATACCCCTGAAGTCAAGAGCGTGCTTTTGGTCTATGGATCGATGTACAACAACACTGAAATGGTCGTGGATACGCTGGCCAATAAACTGTCTCGTCTCGGGGTCAAAAACATGAAGATCATGGATGTGGCCCAGTATGATCTGTCCTATGTGATTTCCGAGATCTGGAAGTATTCCAACCTGGTCTTAGCGACACCGACCTACAATGCGGATGTCTTTTATAAGAATCATGCCTTGTTGCATGAAATGGCCGCGCTGAACGTTCAAAACCGCAAGATCTCACTGATCTTCAATTCAAGCTGGGGCGGCAAGACTCAGGAAACCGTCATGAGTTATCTGGATAAAATGAAAAACATCACCATGGTCGGAGAACCTTTCATCATCAAATCATCCTACAAAGATCACAATGAATCCGAATTGGATGCGTTAGCCAAAGATATCGTCGATAGTTTGAAATAAGTTAATCCTAACTTAACATTGGGAATGCTATAAATAGAATGACAGGAGGAGTAGATATGAAAAAAATCAGTGCTCTGCTTCTTAGTGTGTTCATCATGATCGGGTTGGTTGGCTGCGGTGTCACCTTCAAGTATCCCGATCTCAGTCAGAATCTGACCCGCATCACCGACAAATCCGTCTTAAAAAACATCCTGGTGGATAATGCATCCCGAGGCGGTTGGTATAATCAAAAGAGCGGTGATTTTTCCGAGGCGGTAGCGGACAACAGTTCTCATACCAATACTCAAGTGCAGGGAATCGATGAAGGGGATACCGTGAAGACCAACGGCCAATTCATCGTCAACATCCTCAACAACAAAGTCTATGTGATCAGCGTAGACACTAACAAAGTCGTCAAGACCTTTTCTTATGAACCGGCCAGCGATGCGAAAGAATACCGCTGGGCTTCAGAACTCTATCTGACCGATACCCAACTGATCATCATGGGAACCATCTCTCAGTATGGCGGCATCGGCATCCGTGAAGATGCCATGATCGGTAAAAGCATCTGGTGGGGTTATTGGGGCGGACAGGACACCTTCATTGAAGTCGTGGACCTGACCAGTTTGGCCGTCACTGCCTCCTATGACCTCAAGGGCGGTTATTTCACCTCCCGTTTGAAAGATGATCAACTGATCGTCATTGCCAATCAGTGGCAAACCTTGATCTATGACGAGAAAAATAATCCGATCGTCGTAGAACCGACCGTCACCGATTGTGAAGACGGCAGCGTGATCTCATCGATCGACAAGGGTAACGCGTACATCTTGCCTAAGAATCAAGGCAACTCATTTGTCAACATCCTCAAGATCGATTTGACCAAAGCCGTCGAACCGGCCTTGACCTCCTATTTGGGTTGGATCCAGACCGTATACATGAATGAAGCCAACCTGATCATTGCCCAATCCCGTTACGACTACAATGAAACGACCAAAGTCGGTGTTTCTTATACCGATCTGATCCGTTTCGATGTCGCCTCCATGGAAATGAAGGCCCAAGGCAGTGTCGTGGGTTATCTGCTGAACCAGTTCTCATTGGACATTTATAACGGAACCTTACGCGTTGCTTTGACCAATTGGGACACGAAAGCCACCAATCGCATCGTCACCTTGGATATGACCATGAATAAACTCGACAGTATTGAAAACCTGGCCGAGAAAGAAACCATCCGTGCCGTCCGTTTCATCGGCGATAAAGGCTATGTCGTGACCTTCTTGAACATCGACCCGTTGTTTGTCGTCGATCTTGCTGATCCAGCCAACATTTCCGTCACCGGCGAATTGAAAGTGCCGGGCTTCTCCACTTATCTGCATCCGCTTTCTGACAGTGTCATCTGGGGCATCGCCGAAGACCTGACTGTCAAGCCGATCACCGAAAACGGTCAGACTTGGAACAGTGTTGAACGTTTCGGCGTCAAGCTCAGTTTGTTCAATGTGGCAGATCCGGCTCACCCGACTGAAATCACCAGCCTTAATATCCTGGGACCTTCAGGTTACAGTGAAGCGCAATACAACCACAAAGCCATCGTCCTGGATGATCAGCGCAACTTGGTATATATCCCGTATTCGGATTATCACTATAACAATACGACCTGCACCACGGGTGAAAAAGGCGATCTCGTTTGCAACTACACCTATGAATCAGGCATCAAAGTGTTGAAGATCACTGAAACGGATGTCCAACTGGTCAAATCGATCAGTGTCTCCAGCAGTTACGATCAAAACACCTGGATCAGCCGCAGCGTTTATGTCGGCAACAAACTGTATCTGATGAGCAGCATCGGAATCACGATCCTCGATCGTACGACTTTCGATAAACTGGGTTCCATCGCGTATTGAGTCCAGACTGCCATCCAGTCCCATAAAAAAACAGTGTCCTTATCGGACACTGTTTTTGTGTTAGTCTAACGGAGAGAAGTTGCTCTTATCGACACCGCAGAGTGGGCAATACCAATCTTCGGGGAGATCTTCGAAAGCAGTTCCGGGAGCGATTCCGGAATCCGGATCTCCCAAGGCAGGGTCATAGATATAGTCACAAGCGTTACAAGCGTATTTTTTCATGAGATTTCCTTTCCTATGGACCTATTATAACAGATTTTAACCAGGAATAAAGCATGGACAAAGGCCTATGATATAATTGTGCCATGAAGATTATCAACCCTGGACAACACACTCATATTTCCCTGAAATGGCGACTTTCAGCGCGGGTTGTTTTCCAGAACTCCACTAAATTGGGTCTTGTAAAAGCCAACACTGTCCACGGCTTAAAGAGTTCTGGCTGCGGGCTTTCATCATGAGTTCTGTCAATCACAACATTAAACTGAACTATGTGTTTGAGTTTGTCTCGAATCTGAATTTTACCCAAGTTCTTTGGGTCAGTTATCTGGCCAATAAAGGGTTGACCCTGGTCGAGATCGGGTTGTGCGAGAGCGTTTTTCATATGGCTTCGCTGGTTTTTGAGATCCCCACCGGTCTGATCGCCGATCGCTTCGGCCGCAAGCTCAGCCGTATCCTGGCTGTCCTATGCCGCATGATCTACTTGGTTTTGCTCTTGTTTGTCACAAATTTCGGACTGGCCTTGGTCAGTTTCATTTTTGCGGCCTTGTCGTATAATCTGGAATCCGGAGCGGACAGTGCCTTTGTTTATGACACGATGGTTGAGACGGGCACCCAAGCTCATTTTGCGAAAGTTCAAGGCTACCGTGAAGTTGTTTTCCAGTTTTCGGGTTTGATCGCCGTCATGGCAGGGGGGATCTTGGCTGATCTGCGCTATGACTATGCGATCGGGGCGACTTTAGTCATCCTGGTTTTGGGCATTCTGATCGCCAGTTTCCTGAAAGAACCCCTGATCAAAGCGGACCAGAAAAAGTCCAGTCTCAAAGCCTTGATCATCATCGCTGTTCAAACGATCAAACAACAACCGACCCTAGGCTGGCTGATGCTGTATGGGGCCTTGTTTCAAGCCGTCTCAGCGACGTTCTATTTTTATCTCAGCACCTATCTCATTGATCGAAGTTACACCTTGAGTGCCATTGCGCTCTGGTATACCGTCAACACGTTTGGTTCCATTTTAGCCGGATTGGTCGTGAATAAACTGATCGACCGTTTTGATAATCGGTTGATCTTTATTTCCAGTCTGATGTTGACGGGCAGTCTTGTGTTTATGCCGCTGGTTCCTTGGGGCATGATCGCCTTTTTCTTCAATGGGGTGGCCGAATCAATCTTGTATGTCACGATGACCCATCACATCAATCGCAAGATCAGCTCGGATGTCAGGGCGACTTTGTTGTCCGTCAATGCGATGGCCTACAGTGTCATCATGGCCGTCCTCTTTCCGGTCTTTGGCTACTTTGGCGATCAGGTCAGTTTGGGCACGGCCTTCCTGAGTGTGTCTGTTTTGATGATCGCTTTTGTGCTTTTGTTTAGCCTGTGGTTGCGTAAAGCCACTTTGACAGGCCAAGGCTTTTTTGACATAATGGATAAACTAGGAGATCACCATGCTTAATCGAATCAACCCTCAAGTCAGACAGTTAAAACAAAGCGGGATCCGCAAGTTTTCTGAAGCAGCCAAATCCCTCCCGGGCGTCATCAACTTTACGATCGGCGAACCGGAATTCAATACCGATGAACTCATCAAAGAAGCCGCCATTGTGGCGCTCAAAGAAAACAAGACCCATTATCCGCCCAATTCGGGACTGGAAAGTTTGAGAAGGGCGGTCGCTGATTTTGAACGGCACTCTCATCATTTGGCCTATGTCTGGGAAGAGGTCGTCATCACCAACGGCGCCACTGAAGGCTTGGCCGCCAGTTTGATGAGCATCTTGTGTGAGGGCGATGAAGTCATCATCCCGTCTCCCATGTATGTGACTTATGGCCCGATGATTTCGGTCTGTAAAGCCAAACTCGTTGTGCTGGACACCAACAGCACCAACTTTCAGATCGATCCGGAAGCCCTGGACAAACTGATCACACCCAAAACCAAAGCGATTCTGATCACTTCTCCCAACAACCCGACCGGAACCATCCTAAACAAATGCAGCTTGGACGCGGTTAAAAACGCAGCCAAAAAATACGATCTGTTTTTGATCAGCGATGATGTCTATAATCAGCTTGTGTTTACTCCTGATTTCACCATGTTGTGTGAGGATGAAAGCATCCGCGATCGCTTGATCATCACGCAAAGTTTATCCAAACCGTATGCGATGACGGGGTGGCGCGTCGGGTATGTCCTGGCTGATTTGCCCATCGCCAAAGCCATTGCCCTGATGCATGCCTATCTGGTGGCCGGGATCACGACCTTCAATCAGATCGCAGCCCTGCAAGCGCTCAAGACCGATTCGACCTGGATGCGAGACAGCTACCATACCCGACGGGACTTGGTCTACAAGGCCATCACGGAGATGGGCTTGCCCTGCATCAAACCGGAAGGAGCCTTCTATATTTTCCCGGATATTTCTGAATTCAAACTGGATTCTGAAACCTTCTGTCTCAAGGCGATGAATGAGTATCAAGTCGCCTTGGTCCCAGGCATCTATTTTGGAGCCGACCATAATTTCCGCTTGTCTTATGCGGTGAGTGAAACGGACCTGCTTGAAGGCTTGTCCCGTTTAAAAACGATGATCACGGATTTGAGAACCCATGGTTCAGTTTAAACGATTCTTCGTGCTCATCTACATCCACCTGACGCTGTCGGTCGTTTTGACTTACCTGAGTACGCTGATGGTCTTCTCCTTTCAGGGTTTCAGTGAAGATTGGCTGAAATGCCTGGCGGGTTTGGCTTGTGTCAGTGCAATCTATGGGGTGATCGGGATCTTGTGGGGCATCCTCAGTCCGCAAAAAAAGAAGCTCTTGCTTCCTTTGGTTCTGTATGGTTTGGTGCTGATCGGATTGTTTGGGGCCGGTGTCGTCGATCCGTCGCTGCGGATCCTGTTTATCAACGGGAACATCCCGTTTATGGCTTTTGTCCGCAATGTGGCGACGAAGTCCACCCTGACCGAGGTCGTTTTCGCTTTGAGCTGCATCGTTCCAAGCTGGGTCTTGTATACAGGGTTCAACCTGGCTTATGCGATTGTCCATCGCAACGATCCCAAAGTCATCGAAGTTTAAGTGAATAAGATGGTTCCTAGTCTGAAACAGGTGGAACCGTAACGATACGCCAAATCATAATCATGGCTCATGCCCATCGACAACTCAGTCATCTCAGGATGACTTTTTTGTGTCTGTAAGAAAATAAGCTGTGCCTGTTTAAAGCAGGCTTCAGTCTTGACCGGATCCGTATCGGTGGGTCCCATCGTCATCAGCCCTTTGAGTTCTATGTGACTCAATGTTTGGCAAGCTTGGATCAAGGGATCTAGATCCTTGGGTTCCAGACCGCCTTTTTGAGCTTCCTGGGTAAGATTGAGCTGAAACAGCACCTTGATGGTTTTTTCTTGGGCCGCAGCGTATTTTTCAATCAAAAGCAGTTGTTTCAAGGAATCGACGGAATGGATCCACTGGGCTGCGCTGACGATGTCTTTGAGTTTGTTGGTCTGGATCCGGCCGATGAAGTGCCAGGTGACCGGCAAGCCCAAGGCTGCTTTTTCAGTGAGTTCAGGGGCTCTGTTTTCACCGAAATGGGTAAAGCCCTCCAAGAGTCGAGCCTGGATGGCCGATATCGGACGGGTTTTACTGACGGCAACCACCATGTGGAGCCTTGGATACTGTGTTAAGAGGTCGTGTTGTTTCATGGTTTTCAGTGGTAAAATAAACTCAAGAGGAACCTTTATGTATAAAACACACATGAATGACGTGGTTTATCAGATTTGGCCAAGATCTTTTCGTGATGCGAATCATGACGGGATCGGTGATCTTCAAGGCATCATTTCTAAACTGGATTACCTGCAAGATCTGGGAATCAGGATGATCTGGCTTTGTCCTGTCTATGTTTCTCCGAATGTGGATTACGGATATGACATCTCTGATTATTATAACATACAGCCTGAATACGGCACCATGGCTGACATGGAAACCCTGATCCGTGAAGCCAAAGCCAGAAACATCGGAATATTGATGGATCTGGTGGCCAACCACACCTCCAGCGAACACCCCTGGTTCAAACAGGCCATGGCCGATCCCTCATCCAAGTACCGTGATTACTATCTCTTCAAACCGGCCCGTAACAGCAAAGAGCCCAACAACTGGATCTCTTTGTTTGGGGGACCGGCCTGGACCAAATCGAATCTGCCCGATGAATACTACCTGACGATGTGGACGCCTCAGCAGGTCGATCTGAACTGGGAGAACCCCGAAGTCCGTCAGGAAATCTATCAGATCATGAAATTCTGGATGGAGAAGGGCATTGCCGGTTTCAGAATGGATGTCATCAACATCATCGCCAAAGCCCCAGGCTTGCCGGATAAAGAACCGCATAAAAAAGGACTTCAGTTTGCGGGCGATCTGATCGTGTCCCAGCCCAAATCCCATGTGTATCTTCGGGAAATGTATGATGAAGTCATGAGCAAATATCCTGGTTTGTATCTGGGCGAAGGCATGCTGGTCAATCCCGACAGCTGTGAAGAATATTGCGGTTTTGACAAGAAACAGCTCGACATGATGTTTCATTTTGATCTGGTCTTGATCGGCTGCGGACCTTTAGGCAAATACGACTTCAGAAAACTGTACCGCTGGAGTATCCCTGAATTCAAATCGATCTTCTTCAAGTGGCAAAAAGCCGCCTATGAGCGTCATTTCTGGATGGGCAGTTTCTTATCCAACCATGATCAGGGAAGATCGGTCTCCCGCTTTGGGGATGCGAAAAAATTCAGGGTCGAAAGCCAGAAAGCCCTGACGACCTTGACTCTGTGCTCCTACGGGACCCCCTTCATTTATCAAGGCGAAGAAATCGGGATGACCAACCTCAAGATCGACGAAAAAGACTGGGAAGATTTTGAAGCCATCAACGATCTGAAGATGCTTCAGTCGATGATGCATGTCCCTGGTTTCGTGGCCAGAAAGATCATTCAAAAGATGACCCGAGACAATGCCAGGACCATCATGCAATGGGACGACAGCGACACAGCAGGTTTTTCAGAGGTCAAGCCGTGGTTTGTTTTGAATCCCAATCATAAAACGATCAACGTCAAAGCGGATCTTGCCGACCCAAATTCGATCCTTCACTACACCAAAACTTTGATCGCCTATCATCAAAACCACATTGCGCTAAGAACCGGATCGATCACCCCGGTGCTGGAAAACCACAAGCAGATCCTGGCTTTCAAGCGCGAAGATGGCCATGAAAGACTGATGGTCTTCATCAACATGAGCGATAAACCGGCCTTGTTTAAGATCGATCAAACACTGGAAATGGAAACCCAGCTGTGCAATTATCCCACGTTTGGACCCATGGTCACCAAGATGGTCTTTAGACCCTTTGAAGCCCGTATCGTGAAACTGTCTGAGCAAATGCCTTGATGTGGCACCCTGATGTGCTTTAATTAAACCAGGAGGGTTGTATGAGTAAACCTAATGTAAACGAAGTCGCTCCAGATTTTACCCTGATGAATCAAAACGGTGAGGCCAGAACCTTATCCGACTACAGAGGACAGTATGTCGTGTTGTATTTCTATCCTAAGGATGATACCCCGGGCTGTACGATCCAAGCCTGTTCCTATCGGGACAACATGGATGAGTTCAGCAAACGCAAGATCAAAGTCTTTGGGATCTCCAAGGACGATGCGAAGAGCCATTCCAAGTTCTTAGCCAAATTCAATCTGAATTTTGAACTCTTGGCCGATGATCAAAAAGAAGTTGTAACCTTATATGATGTCTATAAGGAAAAAAATATGTACGGGAAAGCCGTCATGGGCGTGGTCAGAACGACCTTCGTCGTCGATCCGCAAGGCAAGATCGCCGCGGTATTCGATAAAGTCAATCCTGAAGAAGATGTCCAGAAAGTGCTCGACGTCATCAAAAACTAAAAAAGACCGAAAGGTCTTTTTGTTTAGTAGTGTTTGATCAACTCGACCACGGTGTCGATGTCTTCTTGGGTAATCCAATAATGGGTCACGAAACGGTAGGTTGGAAAATCAGGGTTTATTTTGACGTTGTTTTTCAGCAAGTAGGCCGGAAAGTCATCATGGTTGAAATGGGGATCGATGAAATCAAAGAAGACCATGTTGATCTGGACATCCTCTAAATTCAAGGTCACCAGTCCGGTTTCCAAGAGTTTCTTGGCCAGATACTGCGCGTTGTCGTGATCCTCATGAAGACGCGCTCTCATCTCACCCAGGGCAATCAGTCCGGCTGCCGCCAGAAAACCGACTTGACGCATCCCGCCGCCCAACAGTTTGCGGTTTTTTCTGGCTCTATCGATGAAGTCTTTGGGACCTGCCAAGATCGAACCGACCGGTGCACACAGTCCTTTAGACAGACAAAACATGACCGAGTCACAGTATTGGGTCAACTCAGTGGCGTCCACCTTCAAGGCGATCGCCGCATTGAAAAGTCTGGCGCCGTCCAGATGGACTTTCAAACCATGGGCTTTGGCGATTTCAAAATTCTCTTTCATGAGCGATAAAGGCATGACTTTGCCGTTGGACAGGGCATTTTCCATCGACAGGACCGTGCTTCTGGGTTCATGGATGTCGCTGGAGCGGATGGCTCGGATTAGTTGAGCCGGGGTAATGAAATCATCCGGATGCGAGATCGTTCTGACGCCGGCTCCCGATAAGACCGGGATCGCCCCGACTTCATGGATGACGATGTGGTTGTGGCTGCCGGTGATGATCTCATCGCCGCGTTGGGTATGGGTCATCAGGGCCAACTGATTGCCCATGGTGCCGGAAGGCACAAAGAGGGCAGCAGGCTTGTTGACGAGCTGGGCTGCAACCCGTTCGAGTTCATTCATGGTGGGGTCGTCCCCGTAGACATCATCGCCCACAAGTGCAATCGCCATGGCATCCCGCATGGCTTGGGTCGGTTGGGTTACCGTATCACTTCTCAGATCGATCGTTTTCATAAGTCACCTTTTTGAAAATTATAACATGGTCACTTTAGGGTATTGCTTTATTTTTACCGGATAATGCTTTAAAATGAACACATTAAGGAAAACCCTCCATGACTGCACTTCTGTCCAACAAACTGATTCTGATCGTCGTAACGATCATCCTGACTTTGGCTTTAAGTATCTTTTTGATCAAAAAATACAAACTGACCCGTTATCAGGTCTTCGTCTTTGTCCTTTTGGTGCTTTTCTGGAGCGCCATCAACATCATCCGGGCTTACCGCAAGAACTATGCGACAGGATCGGTTGCCGATGGGGGCTTGGGTTTGGATCTCAGTGCGGCAGCCACCATGGCGGCTGCCTATGGACTGATCTCGATTTTTGTCCGTTTACCGGTCTTTGCCTTATCGGATTTCTTCAAAAGCCGCAAGTTCTTCATTGCCTTGGCTTTGGCTTTTGTCTTGGGGTCATCGATCCTGGTCATTCTGGATCCGTCTTATGAAAGCCTGTATTGGTCTTCGTTGGCTTTGGGGGCCGGGGCCAGTTTACTGAGTCTCTTCAATGTCATGTTTGCGGAAACCTTCAGTCCCAAACAAGCCATTTTCTCGGTATCGGTCTTGTCGGTGGCACCGCTGTTGGCGGAGTTTCTGATGTCGCCGCTGCAATATGTCGCCACCTCGACCAAGCCCATCGATTATGCCTGGATGTGGGGTGTCTCGGCTGTCTTGTCTGCGTTTGCCCTGATCTTCTTGATGTTTGTGAAAGACAACAAGAAACCGACCCGCAATTTCTCGCTGGCCAAAGTCAAGAAAGCCTTGACCAACCCGCATTTTATCCTGCTATCGCTGTTGGGCATCGTCGTCTCTTTCGTCCGTTTTGCGTCATCCGGTTCCAACATGAACAATTTCGCCAAAACCGAACTGATCGCGATGAGTCCGCTGTTGATCGCCTATGTGGAAATGGTCTACTCGATCGCTCAGCTGGTGGCCGGGGTCTTGGTGGGGATCGTTTTGAAAAAGAAGATCGGCGTCAAATGGACCCTGATTCTAGGCTTGTCCCTGAGCGGGATCTTTACGATCCTGGCTTCCTTCATCACCGATCCGACGACCTTGTTTTGGCTCAATGCGCTCAATGGCTTTGGTTACGGATTGACCTATAACGTGTTGTTGGGGATGGCCATGCAGCCCTTTGATCTGGACATGCGTGAAGTCACCATGGGGATCTATCAGACTTTCTTTGCGGTCGGGATCTATTACGGAGACAAGATCTATGCCTTGATGAGCGGTTTCGTGCCCAAGGACCTTTCCGCAGGGGCACGCTATCAGACCGTCTTTGGCTGGTTGAGTTGGGTGTCTGTCCTGGCGGTGGTCTTCGTCCTGCTTGTGTTCAATAAACGCGCTAAAGCGTACATAGAGGCTTAAGATGAGGATTGCGCTTCATCTTCATCATCTTGATCAAATCGACAAGTTCAATTCTGACCTGGTCGATTTCGTCATTACCGAACCTTTGTTTTCGTATAAACACCCGTATCACAGCGATAAAGCGTCCTTTTTATCTTTGTTGAAAGCCGCCTTAGCGAGCACCCGAAAAACATATGTCGAAATCAACGGTTTCATTGAAGAAGGGGACTTGTCCGCATTGAATTCCTGGATCCAGGAGCTTTTGACCTATCCGATCACCGGCTTTTTGTTTGCGGACCTCTCGGTCCTGATGATTCTGAAAGAAGCCGGTTATCGCGGTGAAACGATCTATGCGCCTGAAACCATTTTGACCAACACGATGGAAGCGCGGATTTTACTCAAAAGCGTCGATCGCCTCATGATCTCCAAAGAATTGACCTTGTCAGAAATTCAATCCTTGTGTGCGGCTTTCCCGGATCAGATCGAGGTCTTTGGGGCCGGGCATCTTCAGATGTCAGTCAGCCGCAGACCACTCTTAAGCAGTTATTTGACCCACATCGGGCAATCCCAGAAGGTCCTCAATGAGACCGGCTATACGATCCGCGAACTGAAACGTCAGGAAATGATGCCGATCCTGCAAGAAGCCAAGACCTTCTGTGTCTTTACGCAGGATGTCTTGAATCCCTTGGAAGAACTGCCGCAACTCAATCAAGCCCATGCCATCCATCTGGATCCTTTGTTTATGGATGAATCAAGTTCCAATGCGTTCTTTGCCTTGATCAGCGATCAGATCAAAGCCTATGACGTCTCAAAAAATGATCTTTTCTACGCTCAATATCCCAGCCTTTCTTTATTTAAAGGCTACTTTTACCGTAAAACCAACCTCAGCAAGGAGACCGTATGACCGCCATCGAACTGCTGGCTCCAGCCGGCGATCTTGCCCGAGCAAAAACAGCTTACCTTTATGGGGCTGATGCGGTCTATGTCGGCGGAAAACGCTTTTCCTTACGGGCCAGAGCCAGTAACTTTGAGATCGCGGATCTGAAAGAAGCAGCAGAGTTTGGCCATGCGTTAGGGAAGAAGTTGTTTGTGACCGTCAACATGATCGCCCATGAAGAAGACCTCACTGGTTTAGAGAACTATCTGAAAGAGCTCGATGCGATCAAGGTCGATGCGATCATCGTGGCTTCCTTATCCATCGCGGTAATGTGTCAAGAACTCAAACTCGGTTTTGAGGTTCATTTGAGTACGCAGCTTTCCATCACCAACTCCAAAACGATCCAATTTTACCAGTCCATGGGCATCAGCCGCGTCGTGTTGGCCCGTGAACTGGATCTGGATGCGATCGAATCCATTGCCAAGCAATCTTCCTTACCGACCGAAGTCTTCATTCACGGTGGGATGTGCGTCAATTTTTCCGGCCGCTGTACTTTAAGCAACGATATGACCTTGCGAGACGCCAATCGCGGCGGCTGTGCTCAATCGTGCCGCTGGGCCTATGAATTATCCAAAGCGGATCAGATTCTGAGCCTGAAAGATGATCCTTTTACGATGGGGTCCAAAGATTTGGAGACCCTGGATGAGATCGAAGGCTTGATGAAGGCCGGCGTCGTCAGTTTTAAGATCGAAGGCCGTATGAAGTCGGCTTACTATATTGCCGTGATCGTCAAAGCGTATCGGGATTGGATCGATGCCTTAAGAAACAACACAGCGGATGACGCGTTGAGAAGTCGCCTCAAAACAGAACTGCAAAGCGCCCAAAGCCGTCACACCTTTGACGGATACCTGATGGACTTGCCGGATCATCGCGGTCAAGTCTATGTGTCTCAGGAAGAAGGCGCCCTGCAGAATTTCGTGGGCACGGTCATTTCCGTCGATCAGCAAGAAGCCATTGTTGAAATCAGAAACAACCTGAAACTGGGAGAAACCCTGGAAGTATTCAGTCCGAATCATGACGTCAACGGTTTTGTCTTGACCAGTTTGATCGATGATCAGGATCAAGCTCAAATCATGGCCAACAAACCGATGGCGAGAATGAAGATCAATGTACCGACTGGTGTACAGGCGGGTGACTTCATCCGCAGAAAGAGTGCCTTATGATCATTTTGGAAGGGGCCTTGTCCGTCAAAGCCGCCCTGAAGTATCATCGCCGACAAATCGAGGTTGTTTACCTGGACCAAGCCAAGAAAGCCACCCGTGACCTGGACTATGTGGAAGGGCTGTGTCAAAGAGAAAAGGTGCCCTTTAAAAGAGTCAACGCTGAAGAAATCGCCAAACTGACCAGCGGTAAGACCCACGGCGGTCTGATCACCTTGGCCAGTGAAAGAAGCTTATCGTCACTAGACTCTGTCATCAAAAAAGAAAAAGGTTTTATCTTGGTGCTGGAAGGCATCGAAGACCCGTTCAATCTGGGTCAGATCTTTAGGACGGCAGCCATTGCCGGGGTCGATGCGATCCTGATGGGCACCAGACAATTGGAGAATGCCCAAGCGACCCTGATGAAAAGCTCGGCGGGGCTGTTTGACGCCGTTGAACTGATCATGAGCGAAGACTTGCCTGAATCGATCAGAACGCTCAAACAAAGCGGTTATGTCTTTGCGGTGACTTACCGCAATGAAAAATCGATCGATTATTTGGATTTCGATTTCTCTCAAAATGTGGTCTTGGGCATCGGTGGGGAAATGAGAGGCTTATCCAGTGCCGTTATGCATGAAATGGATGATGCCGTGATGATTTCGTATCCGACGGATCTTAAAGTTGCCTTAAATGCGGTGAGTGCCACGGCCGTGTTGTGTTTCGAAGTTGTCAGACAAAGACGATGACCCCTTTTAACCCAAGGGGTTTTTTGATATAATCTACCAAATAACAGGAGGAACATATGGACAACTTGAATGGAAAACTGGTTAAAGAAGGGTATACCTTCGATGACTTGATGCTGATCCCATCCTATTCGACCGTCGTACCGGCCAATGTCGACTTGAAAACGGCCCTCAGCGATAAGATCAATTTGAAAGTACCGCTGCTTTCTGCAGCCATGGATACTGTGACGGAAGCGACGATGGCGATTGCTTTGGCGAGTGCCGGGGGACTGGGTATCGTTCATAAGAACCTCTCGATTAAGGCTCAGGCAGCCATGATCGACGCTGTTAAAAAGGCGTCAGTTTCAGAGCCTGATAAAGCCGCTTTGGATGCTTCCGGTCGATTATTGGTCGGGGCAGCCGTTGGCGTATCGGCCGAAACCATGGAACGCGTCAAAGCGTTGGTGGCCGCCGAAGTGGATGTCATCGCGGTCGATTCGGCCCACGGTCATTCCAAAGGAGTCTTGGAAACCATTAAAAAAATACACACGGCGTTTCCGTCACTGACCTTGATCGGCGGCAACATCGTGACCGGGGTAGCGGCCTTGGCCCTGATCGAAGCCGGCGCTTCCATCGTGAAAGTGGGAGTCGGTCCGGGTTCCATCTGTACGACCCGTGTCGTGGCCGGGGTCGGCGTCCCACAAATCACCGCGATCAATGATGTCTATCAGGTCACCAAAGACCGTAACGTGGCGATCATCGCCGACGGCGGGATCAAATTCTCCGGCGACATCGTCAAAGCCTTGGCTGCCGGAGCCGATGCGGTCATGCTGGGCGGACTTTTGGCCGGGTGTGAAGAAACCCCGGGCGAAGTCGTAGAAGTCTATGGGAAGAAAGTCAAATCCTATGTCGGAATGGGCTCTTTAAGCGCCATGCAGCGCGGATCCTCTGACCGTTACTTCCAAGGCGGACAGAAAGAACTCAATAAACTGGTACCCGAAGGCATTGAAGCCACGGTGCCTTATAAAGGGCCGATCGCCGATGTCATCTATCAGATGATGGGCGGTCTCAGATCTGGCATGGGCTATGTCGGCTGTGAAAACATCGGCCGTCTAAAAACGGACGCTCAATTCGTCAAGATCACCAATGCGGGTCTCAATGAATCGCATCCGCATGATGTGGATAATGTTCAGGAGGCACCCAATTACCGTGGCCGATAAAATCGTCGTATTGGATTTCGGGAGTCAGTATAATCAACTGATTGCCCGACGTATCCGTGAAATGGGGGTCTATTCGGAACTCTTGCCGCATAACACGCCTTTAAGCACTTTTGAGAATGACAAAGACTTAAAAGGCATCGTCTTTTCCGGCGGTCCCAATTCGGTCTATGATGAGAAGACCTTAAGCATCGATCCAAGGATCTATACTTTGGGCTTTCCGATCTTGGGGATTTGTTACGGGATGCAGCTGATGGCCCATCAGCTGGGCGGTAAAGTCGAACCGGGCACGATCAAAGAATACGGAAAATCCCAGATCCACCTCAATAAGATCACACCTTTAAGTACTTCATTACCTTTGGATCAGCAGGTCTGGATGAGCCACGGTGACCATGTGGCTGCCGTTCCGGACGGGTTCACTGAAGATGCTTTCAGCGGCAACGGGATCCTGGCTGCGATGAGCGATCCATCCAAGCAGTTTTATGCCTTACAATTTCATCCTGAAGTCAGACACACCGATTTCGGGAATCAATGGCTCAGCAATTTCGTATTTGAAGTCTGTCATGCCCAAAAGAACTGGGATCTCAGTTCTTTCATCGATCAGAAAGTCAAAGAGATCCAAGACTTGGTCAAGGACGATCAGGTTTTGTGTGCACTTAGCGGCGGAGTCGATTCGGCTGTGGTTGCGGCTTTGCTTCACAAAGCCATCGGGCCTCAATTGACCTGTATGTTTGTCGATCACGGGCTGATGCGGTTGAATGAAGGGGCTCAGATCGAAAAGACCTTCAAGGATTTCTTTGGGGTCAATTTGATCTCGATCGACGCCAAGGAACGCTTCTTAAGCAAACTGGCCGGTGTCGAAGATCCTGAACGCAAGCGCAAGATTATCGGTGAAGAATTCATCCGTGTCTTTGAATCGGAATCCGGAAAGCTGTCACACATCAAATGGCTGGCTCAAGGTACCCTTTATACCGACATCATCGAATCGGGGACCCACAGTGCCCAAACGATCAAGTCGCATCACAATGTTGGCGGCTTGCCCAAAGACATTCAGTTCAAACTGATCGAACCTTTGAATACCTTGTTTAAAGATGAAGTGCGCGCCTTAGGCCTGCTTTTGGGCTTGGAAGAATCCTGGGTCTGGCGTCAGCCGTTTCCGGGACCCGGATTGGCGATCCGCATCATCGGGGAAGTCACCGAAGCCAAATGCGACATCGTACGGCTCAGTGATGCGATCTTACAGGACGAAATCAAAAAAGCCGGTCTCGATCGTGAGATCTGGCAATACTTTACCGTTTTGACCAACATCCGTTCCGTAGGGGTCATGGGCGATCAGCGGACCTATGATTATGCCTTGGGCATCCGCGCGGTCACCAGCATCGACGGGATGACGGCCGACTACGCCAAGATCCCCTATGAGGTCTTGGATAAGCTTTCCAACCGCATCATCAATGAAGTCAGAGGCATCAACCGCATCATCCTGGATGTGACCTCCAAACCGCCAGCCACCATCGAGTGGGAATAGGCATTCATTAGCACAATAAAAAAGGGAGACTGATTCGTCAGTCTCCCTTTTTGATGAGTCTTGGATTGATGGTGGTGATGATCTTGCCTTTTTCGAAATAGACCTTCGGGATGCGATCGCTGAGCTGAGTCAGGATCTCATAGGGGATCGTATCCAAATGCTTGGCCATCGGATAGATGGAGGCTTTCTTGCCTAAGAGCTCGACTTCGGTGCCTTCCGGATAAAGCCGATCCAAACGGATCATGCATTGATCCATACAGATGCGCCCGATGTATTCACAAGGCACATCGCCGATGTAGGCGACATCGCCTTGGTGTTTACGGTTCCAACCGTCGGCATAGCCGATCGGGATGGTGGCGATGATTTCAGTCTGAGGCGCCGTATAGGTGGCTCCGTAACTGACGGTTTCACCTTTCTCAATGGTCTTGACATTGACCAGTTTGGTTTTTAAGGTCATGACCGGCTTGAGTTCAAAGTCAAAGGACGCATAGCCAAACAAAGCCAAACCGATTCGGACGGCATTGCATAGCGGGGTATCAAAATGGATGGCCGCGTCACTGTTGGAGCAATGGACCCAGTTGAAGGATCGGTCCAGTTTGCTCAGCATCAGTTCAAAGCGGGCGTATTGAAGCTTGGTTTGGGTTTCGGTAGGATCGTCGCTGGAGGCAAAATGGGTATAGACCCCATCGATCACGACGCCGGCCCGATCAAATTCAGTTAAGACTTCATGGATTTCTTCCAAGGTCTTAAGTCCCATTCGATTCATTCCGGTATCGATCTTTAAGTGTGCCACAAGACCGTGCAGGTCGTTTTGAAGGATGTTTCTGGCCCAGGCTAAGGATGTGACCGTCACCATGATCTTTTCGTTGATGGCGATCTGAATGTCTTTGGGCGCGATGTGACCTAAAACCAAGATGGGTCCTAAAACATGTTTGTAGCGTAAAGACAAGGCTTCATCCAAAGACGAGACGGCCAAAATCTTTGCGCCAGATTTCAGGGCCTTCTTGGCGATCATGTCGTCACCGTGGCCATAAGCGTTGGCTTTGATGATGGCGATCAAGGCTTTATGATGATGATTCTGCAAGGATTTGATGTTGAACTCGAGTGCGTCAAGATCCACATCGGCCCAGGTTTCTCGATAGAAGCGCATCAGACGATCCGGGCCGTCGTATAAGCCATATAGACCCCGAAGGCTCTGAATGCCAAGCCCAGCAAGCCACTGGGACTGGCCGAAAGATATCCGGGGATGATTTGGATAAACATCTGAGAAAGGAAAACCGGCTGAAGCAGGACAGTCAATCCGAAGATGCCGATCAAATCAGCCAACACAAAACTGAAAGCAGCCAAACCGGCCGCGAGAAAGGAAAATTTGGGTTGAACGCCTCTGCCGTATTTTTTGATCATGGTTCCGATCAGCCACCCGATCCCGACGAAAACCAGTGAGAATTCGATCCGGATGGCAGAACTGATGACCCCGTATACCAGAGCACAGCCCAAGGCAGTGGGAACGCCGACCAGAATGGCTCGGGTGAAGCGCTGATTGGAGCTGAGAGCGTGTGTGTTAAAGACTTTAAGCATAAGGTACCTCTGACTTTTTTCTATTATATCACCTGACCTCGTTTAATTAAATAAACCGTCGTTTTTTATTGACTAGAAATCATTCACTATGGTATAGTTATAAGGCACTTGAATGGTATTGGAGGCTTAGCTCAGCTGGGAGAGCGTCTGCCTTACAAGCAGAGGGTCGGGGGTTCGAGCCCCTCAGCCTCCACCATTACATCTGCCGACCTAGCTCAATTGGTAGAGCAACTGATTTGTAATCAGTAGGTTGCGGGTTCAAGTCCTGTGGTCGGCACCATTGGCTTAATTACCTGGGGAGATAGCGAAGTGGCTAAACGCGGTTGACTGTAAATCAATTCTCTACGAGTTCGGCGGTTCGAATCCGTCTCTCCCCACCATTCTATTGGGGTATAGCCAAGCGGTAAGGCACCAGACTTTGACTCTGGCATCTCCCTGGTCCGAATCCAGGTACCCCAGCCAAATATGTGACCCGGTAGCTCAGGTGGTAGAGCAACTGACTTTTAATCAGTGGGTCGAAGGTTCGAGTCCTTTCCGGGTCACCAATTATTACCACCCGCGGATGTAGTTCAATGGTAGAACTTCAGCCTTCCAAGCTGACTACGTGAGTTCGATTCTCATCATCCGCTCCATTGGATACATTCTAAGCACCAGAAATGGTGCTTTTTTTTTGTGAAAGATGATCTGGGAAACCATTATTTATCTTTATGTTTACTGATACATGGAGCTTCTGAAAGGTTTCTTATTTTCTCAGTTCATGACCGTAAGGAAAGATAAAATCGATCTTTAAATGATATAATCCCAGTATAGAAAAACATGGTATTTGTGATGACCGAAAATAGATTATCTAAAACGTTAGTTGAGCTGATTAAAATTGAAAGTTTTCCTTATCATGAAAAAGATTTGGCCTCTTATTTGTTGAATAGAATTCAAAGTATGGGTTATCCCTGCTACGAAGATGATTCAAAGGAAAAAACCGGGTCCAATACAGGGAACATTATTGTGGACTTAACAAAAAACAATGGTCGTAAAATTGTTTTTTGTTCACACATGGATACCATAAACTTAGTGTTTCCTCCTATGTTTCAAGTGTCAGATGAATCGATCAAAAGTACGGGAACGACAGCCATCGGTATTGATAATAAAGCAGGCATTTCGATCATGCTGGAAATATTGGAACACTATAAAGATCAGCAGGATTCATTAACTAATGTGATTTTTGTTTTTACCACCTGTGAAGAAGAATGCTTTTATGGCGCAAAACAAGTTGAAAGCAAACTTTTGGAAAATGCCTTCATCTATGTCTTGGATAGTGGTGGGGGTCCAATCGGGGATCTCATCACTGGCGGAGCAGGGCAGACTTCACTGTATATTTCTGTTTATGGGGAAGCATCTCATATTTCCGGCTATACCGGGGTTAATGCCATATTATTAGGATCAAAATTAGTCTCATTGCTGCCAATTGGGCTCAATAAGGATGGTTTGACCCTCAATATTTCAAAGATAAGCGGTGGGCTGACCACCAATGTTATACCTGATCATGTAAAAATCAAAGGTGAAATAACGTGGACAGATCGTAACGCGCTTGAAGTTATGCTCCTTGGAATAAAGCAGCTCCTGGAAGAAACCATCTGTAAGAATGGCGGTCAATATTCATTTGAATACGTGATCGACTGTAACCCATTCGCATTGCCTATAGAGTGTGACATCATTGAATATACCAGGAAAGCCTATGCCGATAAAGGACTGTCACTTTCATTGGCTAAAACCTTGTGTGGCAGTGATGCCCAGGCCTTTATTGATCGAGGATTCAGTGCAGTCAAGGTCAAAATCGGGATGCAGAATGTTCATGGCAAAAATGAACAAATAGAGCTTAAGGATTTGGTTTCATCATTTGAACATACCTTATCCATCATTGAATATAAAAATAAAGAGGGGTGTTGACTTTGAAACGGATTGGAATAACGATGGGTGACCCTGCAGGGCTTGGACCAGAAATCATTTTAAAGGCACTGAGTAAAGATGATGCCTTAAGGAAAAGATGCATTGTCTATGGCAGTGTCGTACTGCTGAAGTATTATTCAGACCTGTTGGGATATGACATTTCGTTTCATACAATGCAGGATATGGAAGATTTCGTACAAGACAAACTGAATGTACGCGATGTGTCTGATTTTGACGTATCGAAGTTTACGATGGGCGTCGTAGATCCGGCTTGTGGTGAAGTTGCTTATCAATGCATAGAAAAAGCGATTTATGACGCACTGGCTCATAAAATCAGTGCTGTTGTGACAGCCCCCATAAACAAAGAAGCACTTCATAAAGCAGGACACCTTTTTGATGGACATACTGAGATTTTTGCGAAACTTACCAATACCAAAAAATACTCCATGATGCTCATCGATAAAAATTTGAGAGTCATGCATATTTCAACGCATGTTTCTTTGAGAAAAGCGTGTGATTTAGTTAAAAAACAACGAATTATCGATGTTGTATTATTAGCCAACCAAGCCTTGCTGGACCTGAAAATCAAGAATCCAAAGATCGCCGTTGCAGGGCTTAACCCGCACAGTGGAGAAGGCGGGTTGTTTGGAGATGAAGAAATCAATGAGATCATTCCGGCCCTGAATGAGGTGAAGGAAAAGGGGATCAATGTTTTTGGACCGATTCCCCCGGATGTGGTGTTCTTGAAAGCCGCGCAAGGCCACTATGACATGGTCATCGCGATGTATCATGATCAAGGTCATATCCCCTTGAAATTAGTGGGATTTAACACCGGCGTAAATGTAACCATTGGTCTTCCAATCATCCGAACCAGTGTCGATCATGGTACTGGTTTTGATATCGTCGGGAAAAACATAGCAGAAGAAATGAGCTTAATAGAAGCCATTAAAATAGCAGATTTATTACAGAAGGATGAATGTTGAAGATTGGATATAATCTGACCCGCTTACTGACTCATCATCTTGACAATTCATCTTTTGGCAGATAATGAAAGAAATTGAAGAGGGGAATATGACTAGGAAAATAATCATTTCCGGAATACTGCTCATTACGCTTTGTTACCTTGGATATAAGAGTGTGTCAACAGGATTTGTTAATCTTGATTATTTAGGGCAGGGAAAGCTTCAATCAGTTACCATCGATGATAGTGGATGTGTTACGTCGTTTTGTACAGGAACCTATCCTTGGACTATTGTTGTGAGCGATCCAAAACAAATCAAAAGGTTGGAGACTGCGTTTTTTAATAAGATCGAAGATGTTTTTCATCTCACACAAGAAGACGGGTCAATCGGCTTTATATTTCATTATGATCATAAAGACATCGAATTTCACGCTGGCATATCCTGTGATCTTTCAGGTGGGCGCATCTATTATACCGATCGCCAGATCTCCTATCTTTTCAAAAAAAGTGAGATGAGAATATTTGGTGAGATATTTACGATTGAATGTCCCTAATCGTAAGTATTTAAAGGAAAATCTATTCCGTGATCATATATGAAGTTATCTTACTTGTGTGATTTATTGCTTACGCTTTGTAACCGGGGTGATCGTTGTTCGTTGGTGATCGATCAAAGGAACAAGATACCAACGGTTTAGTTTAATACGACAGCAAACTTATCATGCATTGGGGAAGTGCGGTAAATTTAATGGGGGGAGATTAGAGTGTTACGAAATATCAAAGAGACAATGATCTGTAAACAATGTGGAAACATATATACGGATGAAGGTCCAATTTGTCCAAGCTGTACAGATCATTATAACGCAGTGTATAACCGATCCAATTTAGTGGGTCATCAACGCAAGCGGTTCGCTAGACAAACAACCAATACCGTGATGATGTTTGTTAGTACGTTAGGAGCCAGTGTCGGGCTGATCCTGGTTTTGGGGATCCTTCAAGCTTTCCTGCCGATTGTCTGGAGTTTCTACTATATTGCGGTTGGGGTTTGCATGGGACATCTCATCCGCAAATATGAATCAGCAAGTCCACTATTTTCTGTAATTTATGCATTGACGTTAACGGCACTCACATTTTATCTGGCAGATATTTTAAGCATTGGTCTGGCAAATCACATCGATTGGTCGCGATTCAACGACTACACCCCGTCAATTTGGAAACTTGCTTTGAATTTTTGGAAGATCGGTGAAAACGGATCTGGCTTTCTTAACCTTATTTTCAAATGCTTAGGTTTATTTGAGGCATGGCGTCAATCTCGAATTCACAGCTAACTTGATTCACAGGTTTAGTAATTACAAAATAGGCAAAAAGATCTATGTTGTTGATGAAGAACTCTCCTATCTTTGGCATTGAATAATGAAGTTGTATAGATAGAAACCGATTAACAAACACGAGAAGGTGTTAATTTATCATCCAGTCAACTAACTCATATAAAAGAGTACCCTGTTCAGTGCTCTTTTTTGGTTATCTGTATAAATAAAATGAAAAATATCATTTGCCTAATGTCTTTCTTTTGAGCATTAAACGGCCGAGGTTTCGTTACGGGTGAGTCCTGTATTTCGATAATGGGTCCCGAATTCTCTCATTTTATCGATGACCGGACTTAGACTCCAACCCAGTTCGGACAAGCGATACTCTACTTTAGGAGGGACTACTGGATAGACCTTGCGTTCAATCAAGCCGTCTTCTTCAAGACCGCGAAGACTTTGAGTCAGCATTTTTTGGGTCACACCCGGTAAGGTGCGTTTGATTTCACTGAAGCGTTTTGTTCCAGTCAATAATTCACGGATGATCAAGGTCTTCCATTTACTGGATAATAAACCAAGTGTCACTTCGACAGGGCATTCGGATAAGTTCGTTTGTTCCATAAATCGCTCATACCTTTCTCTAAGTATCTAAATAGATACTATGATACAAAATAGTGCATACTATACAATATAAATAGTACTGATATAATTATAGCAGATGCATACGAAAACACAAGCATCACAAGAAAGAGAAAATAAACACTATGAAAAACATTACTATTTTTGGAAAAGGCAACATGGCTAAGGTCATTGGCCAGCGCTTCGAAAAGGCAGGGAACACCGTGACCTTGTTGGGATCGAAAGATCAAGTCCCAACCTTAGGAGACATCGTGGTCTTGGCAGTGCCGTATGCGGCCGTCGCTTCGATCTTGGAAGCCAACAAAACTGAGCTTGCAGGCAAGATCATTGTTGACATCACCAATCCGGTGAATTTCGCAACCATGGATGATCTGCTCGTCTCATCCGACAGTTCTGCCACTGAGATCATTGCCCATACCGTACCTTTGGCCAAGGTCGTCAAAGCTTTTAACACCAATTTCGCTTCAACTTTAGCAGGAGATGTTGCAACAACAGTTTTGCTTGCTTCCAGTGTTGATGACGCAAAGGCGACGCTTATTTCAGCCCTTGAAGGCAGCGGACTGGTCGTGGTTGATGCCGGATCACTGAAACGTGCCCGTGAGTTGGAAGCCTTGGGTTTCCTTCAAATCACCTTGGCCATCCGTGAACAAATCGGTTGGACCGGTGGTTTCTCATTGACTAAATAGTTTTACAACTGAATTGATTTTGACCCCATTGATCATTGTGCGCATTACCTGACGCAACCGTTTCAATGGGGTTTTTTAGTATATGGACTGCGCTCATAAAGAATTCATCAAATTTTCCTATGGAAGCTCAATATTTGCTTCTATAATCTGACCAATATCGTGCAAACCAGTGACAATTTTGGTACACTTAATCCATCGATACAAGACATGGACTGCAGATTTGGCAAGTCTGTGACTTAGGATTGGATAATGACGAGGGACCCCATGAAAAAAGTACTACTGGCTTGTTTTGTTTCATTTCTGTTGATCAGCACTCTAAGCGGCTGCGCCGCCAAAGTCAAACCTGAAGAGACCATTGTGACTTTCTTGGATGCGTTCAAGCAAAAAGCCGTGATTGATTATCCGAGTTTATTTGACGGCGATGTCTCCACGATGACTCAAGATCCCTTCAAGACAGAAAAGACCCCGACAGAAATCTCGGATAAAATGATGGAAATGATCCTCTCTTATGAGTATGAGATCCTGGAAACCACCATTGCGGAAGATGGTTTAAGTGCCATCGTGAAAGTTCAATTCACAACCGTCAACATCGGTCAAGTGTTTCAGACCTTCATGCTTCAATACATCTCGAAAGCCTTTGAAATGGCTTTTTCCGGAGCGACAGAGGCAGAAATGAATCAACTGGGAGTAACCCTGTTTTTGGAAGCCGCCAACAGTGCCGCAAAAGACAAGTTGACCACCGTCGAAGTTCAAATGGTGAAGAAAGACAAAGTCTGGCTGATCAAAGCCGGAGAAGACAATATGGCCTTATTCGATGGCTTGATGGGTGGCTTGATCTCAACCATGAAAGCCATGACGCCGGTACAACCATAATCACAAAAAGATCGATGCGAATCGATCTTTTTTATGGATATATGAATTCAAAAGGGGTGTAAGGTCTGCGATTCTAAAGCGAAGGGTTCAATACTTGTCTTCCAGCGATCCGACCCATTACCAGACACTCCGTGATCGAACAACTCCCCAAGCGATTTGCCCCATGAGTCAGCCCGGTGACTTCCCCGACCGCAAACAGACCTGGCAGGATATGGCCCTCATGATCCAAAACATGGGTTTGAGGATCGATCACCAGACCACCCAGTGAATAATGCGTTTTTGGAGCGATCCTCATAGAGTAATAGGGGGGATGATTCAAGGGTTTCATCCAAGGTTCAATGGGTTTTCCATAGTCAGAATCATGCCCTTGAACCACATCCTGATTGTAGGTCAGAAGTGTTTTGATGAGTATGTTTTCAGGGATACCATAGACTTGAGCCAAGTCACTCAAATCGGGATGAACCTTGACGATGCCCTTTTTAAGAACGGTACTCAGATTCCAGCCTGCAGAAACAACACTGTGTTCATCCGCCAGGCCGATGACATTTTTAATCTTTTGGATCGCTTGTGTGACTGTTTTCCGGTTTCCCAATTCATTGACGAATCGTTTTCCGGTCTGCGTATCGATGAGGATCCCATAGGAAGAAATGATGTAATCCCCAAAGAGACCGCCTTTTTGGTACCCTTGTTCGTCCGGGGTGGTCCAAGGCAAGCACTGAATCAAATCCAAATGAGCCGTTGCACTGCCGATGTCCATACAAGCGCTTAAGACTTCTGCCGTTGTCGTGCGTTTGTTGGTTGTGAGTGACGTTTCATCCAGTAATTGTTCATGTTTTCTTCTAAAATCCAGATCTGCCGCAAAACCGCCTGAAGCGACGATGATGCCTTTAGTCGCATAAAAGGATGACTTCACTTTAATATGAGCAGGATCCAAACTGAAGTTGATGTCGGTGTTGATGCCGCATACCCGATGATGGTCATCCAGGATGAAGGACTCGACATAAGCCCCGCATAAGATCTGAATGTCCAATTCACTGCATTTTTGTTTCATCTTCTGGATCATCGTAGACCCCGAAAGCGGATCAGGGGTATAACAGCGGGGGACTTGATGGCCTCCAAAGATGTCGACCCGTGGGAGATACGTGACCTTCAAGACCGTCTTGGACCATTCATAAGCCTCCAAGGCATGATCACAGACGATCTGGGTGATCTTGGGATCATTGAGACCTTCCGCAGACGCCATCATGTCATCAAACATCAACGCTACGGAATCCTGGATCCCCAGGTTTTTTTGTTCCGGGGTGCCCGGGGCTGCGATGCCCCCGTCACTGATGATCGAGTTGCCGCCAAGGGCTTTCATTTTCTCAAGCACGAGGACATCGCCCCCATTCATTTTGCATTCGATCGCGGCTGAAAGTCCGGCAAAGCCGGATCCGATGACGATGACGTCAAAATGATGCTTGATCACTGTTGGAAGGTATGGTTTATCCATCGAGGTCCCCAGATTCTGTAGTCCCATTCTATCATGCCAAACCGTTTGATGGTCCAAACGATGCGTTTACACTGATCATATGAGCGTGCGGAAGGATAACCCCAATTTTAGATTCACGAGTCTGTTGTGAACGGAGACCAAATATGACACAATGAATGTGGTCAAAAATAATGATCTCATAAGGAGTAACCTATGAAAAAAGCCTTCGCTTTGTTGACTGTATTGCTGCTCTCTTTAAGCGCTTGTACCAAAAAGATCGAAATCGTTAAGATCGACATTGCCCAGCTCCCAACCAAATTGGTTTATATCTTAGGACAAGACTCTGCCCTGGACTTAAGCGGATTGACGATTAAATTGACCACCAATACAGAAGAAAGCTCCATTCATCCAATCGATGAGATGAAGGATGATCTTGCCTTGTTTTCAGTCACACAGGCAGTCGATTTTACCAAAGTGGGAACTTATCCGATTACGGTGACTCATTCTGGGGGACTCAGTGTCGAGTTTAACGTGGAGGTCAAGCTTCCGCCTTATGTCGATGACAATCCGATCACAATCAACTTCTATGATGACGATACCCGAGATTTGATTATCAATCCCACTGGGTTATTTAAAAAAGATGTGGATATCGTTGTTTTCTCGGTCTTCTTTACCGACGTCACTAATCCGGGATCAGGCCGTTTCTCAACCGTCTTCAATAAATACTGGAATCTTTACCCCAACATCCAGGATTACAAAATCGGCTTTACTTTGACGTTCAAACTTAAAACAGGAGAAACTTTTCAGAAAGTGATCCTGGGTCCCCACGATGAACCGGACTCGATGTGGGATTACATCCGAGTTTATCTCTACGACGACATTCATCAAACGCCCGGTGTCCGTTACAGCCATCTGTTGGAAAGGCAAGTGACGGATCAGACCTTACTGACCTCGATCAAACTGACCGGCAACAGTAAAACCCAAGACATCGACGGGAATCTGACCTTAAGTGCCTTCACCTACAACGGAGATGAGGATTTTGATCCGATCACCGGGCTGTACCGCGGCAAAAGCATCGTCACGCTCACCATCACGCCTCAATAAGTCGTTTTAGCGATTGACCTTGACAAGCAGACCTTCTCACGGTAAAGTATGTGGGAACAATCAATCTCCTTTAAGATAGTACCGAGAGACTATAAAGGAACCTGAAACGCGTTATCAAGACGCTTTGCACCTGTGCACAGATCCCCAAGTCCCTTCGGCTTGGGGATTTTTATCGGAGGAACCTATGATCACAGAAAAAATCATCGTCGATGAAGAAACCATCAAAAGAGCCTTGACCCGGATCACCTATGAAATCATCGAACGCTCCAAAACGATGGATGATGTGGTGCTGGTGGGCATAAAGACCCGCGGCATCCCCTTGGCCAAACGCATTGCGGAACGCTTCAGACTCTTGGAACAGATCGAGCTTCCGGTGGGTGAACTCGACATCACCTATTACCGCGACGACATCGTCAAAACACCCGATCTCATCAAACCAAGTTTATCCTTCAGCATCGAAGGAAAACAAGTCATTCTGGTCGATGATGTCCTGTATACCGGCAGGACCATCCGTGCTGCCATGGACGCCATCATGGATATGGGTAGGCCCCTGAGTGTCGCGCTGGCGGTCTTGGTCGATCGCGGACACCGTGAACTTCCGATCAGAGCCGATTTTATCGGTAAGAATATCCCGACATCCAAAGAAGAAGCCATCAAAGTCAGCTTGAAAGAAACCGACGGCATCGATCGCATCAGCATCTTAAAACCCGAATAGTAACCTTTAAATGAGTACTGAGAGACCCATAAGCGTTCACTAAACAAGCCCTATCACTAGGAAACTCTTTACTCAACGCCGGGTAAAGCGTTTTTTTTTAAACAGGAGGATGAAAGATGAACACCCTGAAGCTAAAGCATCTGTTGACCATTGAAGCACTCACCGACGCAGAGATCCTGCAGCTCATTGCCAATGCGGAGGGCTTTAAAAACAAGACCCGCTCTTTTCATCCGGCTAAGCCGGTCTATGTCAGCAATCTGTTTTTTGAAAACAGTACCCGGACCCACCGCAGTTTTGAAATGGCCCAGCGTAAACTGGGACTTGAAATAATCCAGTTTGATCCCTCTACCAGTTCTGTCTCCAAAGGCGAGACCCTGTATGATACCGTTTTGACTTTATCGGCCATCGGCGTCGACATTGCGGTCATCCGCCATAACCAAGATGAATACTATCAAGACCTGATCCAAAGCGAAAACATCCGTTGTGCCCTTATCAACGGGGGAGACGGACGGGGACAACACCCCACCCAATGTCTTTTGGATCTGATGACCATCCAAGAAGAGTTCCATCATTTCGACGGTCTCAAGATCGCCATCGTCGGAGACATCCGAAATTCGCGGGTTGCCCGATCCAACGCGATCATCCTGAACCGATTGAACGCCCAGGTCTATTTTTGCGGACCAGAGAGCTGGTATGACAGCGGCTTTGATGCCTACGGTCAGCGTGCTGATCTGGATGACATCATAAGCGACATGGATGTGGTCATGCTGTTGAGGGTCCAGCACGAACGTCATGATCAAGGGGAATCCTTTTCAAAAGAAACGTATCACCAGAAATATGGACTGACACTTCAACGGGCCAGTCTTATGAAACCCACGGCCATCCTGATGCATCCGGCTCCCGTCAATCGGGATGTGGAACTGGCCGACAGTCTGGTCGAATCCAAAGCCTCTCGTATCATAGAACAGATGACCAACGGGGTTTATCTGCGCATGGCGGTTTTGGAAGCGATCATCGCTTACCGGGAGTCCGTATGAAAACGATCCTGATCAATGCCAAACGCCTCATCAAAGACAATGACTTGGTTTCATGTGCCGTGCTCATCGAAAACGGACTGATCCTGGATATTCAGGATCATCCCCACTTCAATTTCTCTGAAGCAGAATTGATCGATGTGAAAGGAGCCTTGGTGACCAGCGGACTGGTGGACCTTCATGTCCATCTCAGAGAACCCGGCTTTACCCACAAAGAAACCATCAAAAGCGCAACTCAGGCAGCTGCCCGAGGCGGGTTTACCACGATCTGTGCCATGCCCAATACCAATCCGACCCCTGATACCGTTGAGAAGTTGACTGCTTTTACAGAACTCGTTAAAAAAGACGCCCTTGTTAATGTGCTTGCGTATGCCCCGATCACGACCGGTCTGAGATCGACCCAACAAGTCGATCAAGCGGCGTTGATCAAAGCCGGCGCCATCGCGTTCACTAATGACGGGGTGGGAGTTCAAGATGCCCACACCATGTTTGAAGCCATGAAGCAAGCAGCCCACAACCACACCATCATCGCAGCCCATGCGGAAGATGACAGCCTGAAATACGGTGGAGTCATGCATGAAGGAACCGTAAGCCAAAGCCTTGGCTTACCTGGGATTCCCAGCGTATGTGAATCCAGCCAAGTCGCGCGGGATCTGCTTTTGGCTGAGGCCGCAGAAGCCCGCTATCATGTCTGTCATGTGTCTGCCAAGGAAACGATCCGAGTGATCCGAGACGCCAAACAAGCCGGGATCAAAGTCAGTGCCGAAGTGACCCCGCATCATCTGCTTTTGTCTGATCAAGACCTTACTCAAGATGATGCCAACTATAAAATGAATCCGCCTTTACGAAGCAAAACTGATCAGGAAGCGCTGATCCAGGGCCTCTTGGACGGCACCATCGACTGTATCGCCAGCGATCATGCCCCCCATACCATCGACGAGAAAAAGGCGGGGATGTTAAAGGCTCCGTTTGGAATCATTGGTTTGGAATATGGTTTTGCCTTGTTGTATACGCAGTTTGTCTTAAACGGCATCTTTACCCTAGAATCCCTAATCAATTGGATGAGCAGTAGACCGGCCGCCATTTTCGGACTTCAGGTCGGAGGGTTGCAGATCGGCTCAAGAGCGGATCTTGCCTTGTTTGATTTGGAAACAGAAATCAAGATTTCCGATTCCTTTGTTTCAAAATCATCGAATTCGCCGTTTATCGGCAAAACAGTGCGCGGCGATACGGTAATGACCCTGGTCAGCGGCAAGATCGTCTGGAGGAAATGACATGAAAAGAGTACTGATTCTGGAAGACGGTTCGATATTTTCTGGAGAAGGATTTGGCTATGATGCGGATACGGTCGGTGAAGTGGTCTTTACGACCGGGATGACCGGTTATCAGGAATCGATCACCGATCAGTCCTACAACGGTCAGATCATCACCTTCACTTATCCTTTGATCGGCAATACCGGGATCAACCGGGATGATTATGAATCGATCACGCCGACCTGTAAAGGCATCATCGTCAAAGAAGCAGCCCGTGTTCCCTCCAATTGGCGCTGTGCGATGGATCTGGATACCTTTTTGAAACAGAAAAAGATCGTGGGTCTGCAAGGCATCGATACCCGTATGCTGACCCGTAAGCTGCGCGATAAAGGCGTCATCAAAGGCGCGATTCTCAATGCCGATCAGGATCTTGATGCGGCATTGCTGACACTTCAAGCAACGACATTACCGATCAATCAGGTTCAGCAGGTTTCGACCCAGTCGGCCTATCCCAATCCCGGTACCAAGCGACGCGTCGTCGTGTTGGATTTCGGATTGAAACACAGCATCTTAAGAGAACTCAGCAAGCGCGAATGCGATTGTATCATCATGCCTTACAACACAAGTGCTCAAGCCATCTTGGATCAAAATCCCGATGGGGTCATGCTGACCAACGGGCCGGGAGACCCCAAAGATGTCCCTGAAGCGATCGAAACGATCAAACAGCTGATGGGAAAAGTTCCTGTCTTTGGCATCTGTCTGGGTCATCAGCTGCTGGCTTTGGCCAACAAAGCCGACACCTATAAACTCAAATTCGGCCATCGCGGATTCAACCATCCGGTGCGTGAGATCGCCACCGGACGGATCGATTTTACTTCGCAAAATCACGGCTATGCGGTCGATCCTTTAAGCATCGACAAAGCCATCCTGATGATCACCCACATTGAAATCAACGACAACACGATCGAAGGCATCCGTCATCGTCAGGTGCCTGCCTTCAGTGTTCAGTTTCATCCCGATGCCACTCCGGGTCCTCATGACGGCAATCATCTCTTTGATGAATTCATGGAAATGATGGATGCCACTAAGGAGGCTGCCCATGCCTAAACGCACCGATATTCATAAAATCATGGTCATCGGCTCCGGTCCGATCATCATCGGCCAGGCCGCTGAATTCGATTACGCCGGGACTCAAGCCTGTCTGGCCCTTAGAGAAGAAGGCTATCAAGTCGTTTTGGTCAACTCCAATCCGGCCACCATCATGACCGATAAAGAAATTGCGGATACCGTCTACATCGAACCCATCACCTTGGAATTCGTATCGCAGATCCTGCGTAAAGAAAGACCTCAGGCTTTGTTGGCGACCTTAGGCGGACAGACCGGCTTAAACATGGCCATGGAACTGGCCAAATCCGGGATCCTGGATGAACTTCAAGTGGAACTGCTGGGTACCAAACTGCAAGCGATCGAAGAAGCCGAAGACCGAGACTTGTTTAAACAATTGATGAATCGTTTGGGAGAACCCGTTCCGGTCAGTGCCATCGTCCATACGATCGAAGAGGCTGTGGAGTTTGCCCAGAAAACAGGCTTCCCGCTGATCATCAGACCGGCCTTTACCTTAGGGGGAACCGGCGGCGGCTTGTGTGACACGATGGAAGAGCTGGCACTCATCGTTGAAAACGGACTTAAATTGTCTCCCGTCAATCAATGTCTGGTTGAAATGAGCATTGCCGGATACAAGGAAATCGAATATGAGGTCATGCGCGACAAAGCCGATAATGCGATCGTCGTCTGTAATATGGAAAACTTCGATCCGGTCGGGATCCATACCGGTGATTCGATCGTGTTTGCCCCAAGTCAGACCCTCAGCGATGTCGAATATCAGCTTTTAAGAGATGCCTCGCTGAAGATCATCCGGGCATTGAAGATCGAAGGCGGCTGTAATGTCCAGCTGGCCCTTGATCCGCTTTCCTACCGTTACTACATCATCGAAGTCAATCCGCGTGTCTCGCGTTCTTCCGCCCTGGCTTCCAAAGCCACCGGTTATCCGATCGCCAAGATCGCAGCCAAGATCGCCGTTGGATTGACCTTGGATGAAATCAAGAATCCGGTCACTTTAACGACCTATGCCCAGTTTGAACCGACCTTGGATTATGTCGTCGCCAAGATCCCGCGCTGGCCTTTTGATAAATTCGAAAAAGGCGATCGCCGTCTGGGAACCCAGATGAAAGCCACCGGCGAAGTCATGGCCATCGGCCGAAACATCGAAGAAGCCTTGTTGAAAGCCGTGCGTTCGCTGGAACTCAACACGAACCACATCGAACTCAAAGAGATGACCTACCTGAGCGATGAGATCTTGACCACCAAGCTCATCAAAGCCCAGGATGACCGTTTGTTTGCTTTGACTGAGGCGCTACGGCGAGGCTATAAAGCCACGGAACTGGCTTCCTTGACGCGGATCGACCTGTTTTTCATGGATAAACTGGCTCACATCGTAGAACTCGAAGCCTTAGCCAAGGCAAACCCGTTTCACGCTGAAACCTTACGTATCTTGAAGTCCAATGGCTTTTCAGATGCGTTTATCGCCCAGTCGTGGGAGAGCTCAGGCTCCCAGATCCGTGACTTTCGCAAAACCTGCGGACTGATCCCGGTCTATAAAATGGTCGACACTTGTGCGGCTGAATTCCAAAGCGCGACACCTTATTTTTACTCAACTTACGAAACCCAGCAGGAAAGCCTTCGTTCAGCCAAAGAAAAGATCCTGGTTTTGGGATCGGGACCCATCCGGATCGGTCAAGGCATCGAATTTGATTATGCGACCGTCCATTGTGTCAAAGCCATTCAAAAAAGCGGCTATGAGGCCATCATCATTAACAGTAATCCCGAGACCGTCTCCACCGATTTCTCAATTGCGGATAAACTCTATTTCGAACCGCTGACGATCGAAGACGTCATGAACGTCATCGATTTGGAAGCGCCGAAAGGCGTCATCGTTCAGTTTGGCGGACAGACCGCCATCAATCTGGCTCAACCGCTTCAAAGCTACGGAGTCCAGATCTTAGGGACCTCGATCGAGGATCTCGATCGAGCCGAAGACCGCAAGCTGTTTGAAAAAGCGCTGCGCGAGATGAACATCAAACAGCCCCTGGGCGCCACGGCCACCAACCTTGAGGAAGCCATCGACATTGCCCAGCGGATCGGTTATCCGGTCTTGGTGAGACCCAGTTACGTCATCGGAGGAAGGGCCATGGAGATCGTTGAAAACCAGACCATCCTTGAACAATACATGAAAAACGCCGTCAAGGCGTCCAAGCAGCATCCAGTCCTGATTGATCGTTATCTCTTAGGCAAAGAAGTGGAAGTCGATGCGATCTGTGACGGAAAAGACGTGCTTTTGCCCGGAATCATGGAACACATCGAACGGGCCGGTGTCCATTCCGGCGATTCGATCGCGGTCTATCCGCCTCAATCCTTGTCTTCTCAGCACATCCAAGACATCACCGACATAACCCGTAAACTGGCCTTGGGCCTCAACTGCATCGGCATGATGAATGTCCAGTTTGTCATTCAAGACGACACGGTCTATGTCATCGAAGTCAACCCTAGGGCTTCCAGAACAGTGCCTTTCTTAAGCAAAGTCACCCAAATCCCGATGGCTCAAATCGCCACCCAGATCATTTTAGGCAAGACCTTAAACGAGTTGGGCTATGAAGACGGCTTGGCCCCAAGCCCCAAAACGGTCCATGTCAAAGCACCGGTCTTTTCCTTTGCGAAACTGACCCGGGTCGATACCTTCTTAGGCCCGGAAATGAAATCGACCGGAGAAGTCATGGGTTCAGACAAGACCCTGGACAAAGCCCTGTATAAAGCCTTCTCAGCCAGCGGTTACAAACTCAACCCTTACGGATCCGTCTTGTTTACGATCGCGGATGACACCAAAGAAGAAGCCCTTGAACTGGCTCACCGTTTTGCCGACATCGGCTATAAACTGATTGCCACCAAAGGCACGGCAGCCTGGTTTCAATCGCACGGACTCAGTGTCAGTGCCGTCTCTAAGATCCATGAATCCGAGTCAGACAACCTGTTGGAACTGATCCGCAGCAACACCGTCAACCTTGTCATCAACACCATGGGCAAAGACCGCGAAGCGTCCAGTGACGGATTCATCATCCGCCGCGAAGCCATCGAACGCGGTGTCCCTTTGTTTACCAGTCTGGATACCGCCAACGCGATCATTTCGGTTTTGGAATCACGGTCCTTTATGACCAGGAGCCTCTAATGATGAGACAAGAAAACATGATTTTAGTATCAAAACGACTGCTCGCTAAAGATGTTGTTGAATTGGTCCTGAAAGGGGAGATGGTCAACGATATGACCCAAGCAGGACAATTCATCGACATCAAAGTTCCCCGTCAGGATCTGCTTCTAAGACGTCCCATCAGTCTGTGTGCGATCGATCATAAAAACAGCCAAGTCACGGTGATCATCCGCTCAAGCGGGGAAGGCACAAGTTCGATCGTCAATCAAAAGCTTGGCGACACCTTGGATGTGATTGGTCCGCTGGGCCATGGTTTTCCGACGGACTTCCTGAAACCAAGACAAACGGCTTTGTTGATCGGGGGAGGGATCGGTATTCCGCCGCTCTATGAACTGGCCAAACGCTTGACTCAACACCGCGTGGAAGTCATCATCCTGCTTGGGTTTCAAAGTGCTCAAAACGTCTTTTATGTCCAAGAATTCAGTCCGTTCGGACAGGTACATATCGCCACCGATGATGGGTCACTGGGTACCCGCGGAACGGTCGAAACCCTGCTCAACGACAAACTCAAAGGACGAGCTTTTGATGCGGTCTATGCCTGCGGTCCCAAAGGACTCAACCGGATGGTCAATGATCGTTTTCACGAGCATCCGCATGCCTATGTTTCCTTGGAAGAAAGAATGGCCTGCGGAGTCGGGGCCTGCGCGGCTTGCGTGTGCCAAAAAGCCGCCAACCCCCAGCAGAATGTGAAAGTCTGTGATGACGGACCCGTCTTTCAGACCGGGGAGGTCAAATTATGAACCGTTTACATGTCAGTTTGCCGGGTTTGGAACTTAGAAACCCCATCATGCCAGCCAGCGGCTGTTTCGGATTTGGTGAAGAAATGGCCCAGTGGTATGATTTGAGCCTTTTGGGAGCCATCATGGTCAAAGCCACCACCCTGGAAGCCCGTTACGGCAACATGACCCCGCGCGTCGCTGAAACCGCCAGCGGGATGCTGAATGCAATCGGACTTCAAAACCCAGGACTAGACGAAGTCTTAGCCAAGAAATTACCATTTTTACAACAATTTGATCTTCCGGTCATCGTCAATGTGGCCGGATCCACTCAAGAAGAGTATGTCGAAGTATGCAGAAAGATCACCCTGGCTCCCTACGTCAAAGCCATCGAACTCAACATCTCCTGTCCCAACGTCAAGCATGGCGGCATCGCCTTTGGGATCGATCCTGAGATGGCGTACCGCTTGACCCAAGCCTGTAAAGCGGTGAGTACCGTGCCTCTGTATGTCAAATTATCGCCCAATGTCACCGACATCGTCGCCATCGCCAAAGCGGTTGAAAAAGGCGGGGCTGACGGGATCACGATGATCAATACCTTGTTGGGCATGAAGATCGATGTCAAAACGCGTCGTCCTGTCTTGGCCAACCTCACCGGCGGCCTCTCAGGTCCGGCCATCAAACCGGTGGCCATAAGAATGATCGATCAGGTCAGCAGGGCCGTCAAGATCCCCATCATCGGGATGGGCGGGGTCATGACTGTC
This sequence comes from Erysipelotrichaceae bacterium, assembly GCA_963678045.2. GTDB lineage: Bacteria > Bacillota_I > Bacilli_A > Erysipelotrichales > Erysipelotrichaceae > UBA2212. The sequence goes on from CAXXCK010000004.1 coordinate 1,074,316, forward strand.
GATGATGTCTTGGAGATGATCATGGCCGGTGCCAGTGCCGTGGCGATCGGAACGGCCAACTTTGCCGATCCCATGATCTGTAAGAAACTGATCGACGCTTTACCTGCTCGAATGGATGAACTCAACATCACCAGTCTCTCTGCTTTGATCGAAGAGACCAGAAAGGAACATCATGGATAAACCCATCATTGCTTTGGATTTCGCTTCTGCTAAGGAAGTGGATCAGTTTCTGGATCGTTTTGATCCAAAAGAAGTGTTGTTTGTGAAAGTAGGCATGGAGCTCTATTATGCTTGCGGACCTTCGATCATCACCTCCATCAAGTCCCGAGGCCATGCCATCTTCTTGGACCTTAAACTCCATGACATTCCCAATACGGTTGAAAGTGCCATGCGCACTTTGGCAAAACTGTGCATCGATATGGTCAATGTCCATGCGGCAGGGGGATCTAAAATGATCCAGGCTGCTAAAAAAGGACTGACTGAAGGCACCTTAGAAGGTCATAGCGTTCCCAAATTGATTGCGGTCACCCAACTGACCTCGATCAATGACGACACCATGCGCAAAGAACAATTGATCCCGGTTTCTCTATTGGAAAGCGTGGTTCATTATGCCCGTTTGGCCATGGATGCCGGAGCCGACGGGGTCGTCTGTTCGCCGCTGGAAGCCCAAGCCGTGGCTCAAGCAACCCAGCCGAGATTTCTGCGAGTGACCCCGGGCATACGTCCAAGCAGTGCTGATCATCAGGATCAAGTTCGCGTGACCACCCCTCAACAAGCCCGATCGATCGGGTCGACTCACATCGTGGTCGGCCGTCCGATCACCCAGGCTAATGATCCGGTAAGAGCCTATCATCAGATCGAAAAGGAATGGAACCAAGCCCTATGAGCACCGCAAAACGCATCGCCTCAAGTTTACTGGACATTCAGGCCGTCACGTTAAGTCCCAATGACCCCTATACCTGGGCCAGCGGAATCAAAAGCCCCATCTATTGCGATAACCGCATCACAATGAGTTATCCTCTGATCAGAAAAGACATCGCCAGAAGCCTGGTGGAGGTGATCAAAGCCAACTATCCTGAGGTCGAAGTCATCGCCGGAACGGCGACAGCCGGGATCCCGCAAGCCTGTTGGATCGCCGATCTGATGGACTTGCCGATGGTCTACATCCGTTCCAAAGCGAAGGATCACGGGAAAGAAAACCAAATCGAAGGACGCATCACCCCAGGTCAGAAAATGGTCGTCATTGAAGATCTGATCTCGACCGGAGGCAGTGTCCTGGATGCCTGTCAAGCGGCAAAGCGGGAAGGGGCCCTTGTTTTGGGCGTTGCGGCCATCTTTACCTATCAATTGCCTAAGGGTACCGCCAATTTCCTTGAACATGATATTCCTTTAAAAACATTGACAAACTACGATACGCTGATTGAAGTGGCTCTTGAAAAAGGCGCCATTCACGCTGAGGATCTGTCCTGTCTCACGGCGTGGAAAAAAGACCCGGCTGCTTGGAAAAAGGATTAATTATCGGTTTTCAATGGAGCTTGATTTGGGTTCGTGTTACAGTGATAGGGACCAAGATCATCCTGGAGTAACACATGGCAAAACCAAACCCTTTTGAACCGATTTTTTCACCGGAATGTCAGCCTTATCACGGAGAACTGCCTCATGACGGTAAGTTCCGTGATTTTGAATTCGAGGAAATGACGATTCATTTTGACTTTCAGGATGAATTCAACGGATGCCGTTTCAAACGGGTCCGGTTATCAGGAGATTTCAAAAAGACCACCTTCGTGGATTGTCATTTCGATCAATGTGATCTCTCAAACACCGCGCTCAATCAGAGTCTATTTTTTCGTGTCCGTTTTGAGAATTGCAAAGGAACAGGCAGTCTCATCAGGAAATCCAAACTCAAATACACTGAGTTCATCAAGTGTGCTTTCCCTTTGTCTGATTTCAGTGAAAGCAATTTTGAACATGTTCGTTTTATGGAGTCCAATGTCTCAGAAAGTGCTTTTCAAAACATCAGACAACTTGGTTTGATGACAGTCAAAACGGATATGACCGACTGTGATTTCATCGATTCATCTTTGAACGGAATGGATTTTTCCGGTTGTACCGTACAAAACATCCGCGTGAGTCCACAATTGCTTAAAGGACTGACGGTTGATTCTGAGCAAGCCATCGGGATCGCAACGCTTTTGGGCGTCAAGATCAAAGACCGTTAAGATCACGCTGGCCTTCATCGATCAAGTCAAGCGGCCTATGATAGAATAAAGACAAGTAGACCCCAAAGGAGCATTCTATGCGAACCCTTCAAGCATCCCTGATCACTCAGACCGTCAAAGCACTGTGTTTAGAGGCCAATTTCGACATCGGTCAGCCCATGATCGATGCCCTAAACAAAAGCGCTCAAACAGAAAAATCACCCTTGGGACAAGTGGTCTTGAGTCAGATCACGGAGAATGACCGTTATGCCAAACTGGAAAGAATCGCCATCTGTCAGGATACCGGGATGAGTGTGGTTTTTATCGACCTTGGACAAGACGTCCATGTCGTTGGGATGGACCTTAATCAAGCCATCCACCAAGGGGTCAGAGAAGCCTATTCAGAAGGATACCTCAGAAAATCCGTGGTCAAAGATCCGTTGTTTGACCGAAGCAATACCCAAGACAATACCCCAGCCGTGATCCACATCACCATCGTTCCCGGCGATCAAGTCAAGATCGAAGTCATGCCCAAAGGCTTTGGCAGTGAAAACATGAGCACCTTGAAAATGTTTGCGCCTTCCGCTGGTTTGGAAGGGGTCAAACAATTTATCCTGGATACCGTTGAAAAAGCAGGACCCAATGCCTGTCCTCCGATGATCATCGGGGTAGGCATCGGCGGCACTTTTGAAAAAGCGGCCCTGATGGCCAAACAGGCCGTGCTTAGAGGGGTAGATCATCCCAATCCGGATCCGAATTATGCGAAGCTGGAAGCAGAACTCTTGGGGGCCATCAACAAACTGGGACTGGGCCCTGCGGGCTTAGGAGGCTCTACAACGGCGCTTTCCATCAACTTTGAATCTTATCCGACCCACATCGCTTCGATTCCTGTTGCTATCAACATTAGCTGTCATGCCTCGCGTCATGCGAAGGCAACCTTGTGAGGTTGCCCATGAGAACCATACACATTACCTTGCCTTTGAATGAAGAAACGGCTTTGTCGCTGAGAGCCGGAGATTCAGTCTTTCTCAGCGGCACCTTGATCACCGGACGTGACGCAGCCCATCAGCGCTTATCGGATTGCCTGAAACAGGGCTTGCCTTTACCGCTTTCTTTGGTTGGAGAAGTCCTGTATTATGTCGGACCGGCCCCGGCCAAACCCGATCACGCGGTCGGATCTGCCGGACCGACCTCCAGTTATCGTATGGATCCCTTTACCCCGGCCTTATTGGATCTTGGTTTAAAAGGGATCATCGGTAAGGGTGATCGCAGTCAGGCCGTCATCGATGCGTTGATCAAAAACAAAGCCATCTACTTTGCGGCCATCGGCGGCTTGGGAGCCACCATCTCCAAAAGCATCTTAAAAAGTGAAGTACTGTGTTATGACGATCTGGGACCGGAAGCTATTCACCGCTTCTGGGTCAAAGATTTTCCGGCCATCGTCGTCATCGATACCCTAGGCCAGGATCTGTATCAGATCGAACAAGCCAAATACAGAGAGTGAGGTCTTATGTCTGACATCTATGAGAAAGCTTTAGCGGCCCATGGCCAGTGGCAAGGCAAACTCAGCATCCAGCTGAAGTGTGCCTTAGACAATAAAGAAGCGTTGAGTTTGGCATACACCCCAGGCGTCGCAGCCCCTTGTCTCGCCATCAAAGAAAACCCGGAATCGGTCTATCAGTATACCTGGAAAGGCAACTGTGTCGCCGTCATCACCGATGGCACCGCGGTCTTGGGTTTGGGCGACATCGGACCCAAAGCGTCTTTACCGGTCATGGAAGGGAAGTGTGCTTTGTTTAAAGCCTTTGCCGATATCGATGCCGTCCCGATTGCGCTGGACACCAAAGATCCCCAAGAAATCATTCGGATCTGCAAAGCCTTAGCCCCATCGTTTGGCGGGATCAACCTTGAAGACATTTCAGCGCCGCGCTGTGTCACCATCGAACGTGAACTCAAAGCAGCCTTGGATATCCCAGTCTTTCATGACGATCAGCATGGCACCGCCATCGTCGTTGCCGCCGGACTCATCAATGCTTTAAAGCTGGTCCATAAGTCCTTTAAAGAGCTCAAAGTCGTGGTCAGCGGAGCCGGAGCCGCCGGCAGTTCGATCATGTTTATGCTTCACGAGCTGGGTGTCGTCAACATCCTTGGCTTTTCAAAGGAAGGCATCCTGAGACAAAGTGATCATGACACCTTGGATTTCTTATCCCGTGAACTCTGTGCCATCACCAATCCTAGCGATCTCAAATTGACATTGACGGAGGCCTTGGCAGATGCGGATGTCTTCATCGGGGTTTCTGCCCCAAACCTTGTGAATTCAGCCATGGTTGCCTCGATGGCCAAAGACCCCATCGTCTTTGCCTTGGCCAATCCTGAACCGGAGATCAGCGTCGCAGAAGCCAAAAAAGGCGGGGCTTTGATCGTCGCGACCGGACGTTCCGACACCCCCAACCAAGTCAATAATGTCTTGGTTTTTCCAGGTCTTTTCAGAGGGGCTTTGGATGCCAAAGCGACTCAAATCACCCAAGCCATGAAGATCGCGGCAGCACAGGCGCTGGCCTCTTTGATTTCTGAGACCGAATTGTCCGCAGAATACATTATTCCTTCCGCCTTTGATCCGCGAGTCGCGGACACCATCGCCGCTGAAGTCAAACGGGTCGCCATCGAGAGCGGATTGGTCAGAAAAGGATAAAAGCCGCTTTTTTCACGAAGGTGAAATTGTGTCTTGGCTTAAATAGTGTTAAACTTAAAGTAACCAAGGAGCACATTTCCATCATGATGCCAGAAGTTGTGTTGCTTAACATCATCATCCTGTAAAACAAGATCTCGCATCTTGTTTTTTCGTTGTTTAATCGAGGCGAAGTCTCAAGAAGGACGCGTCTAGAGGAGAAACCATGAGCCTGAGCATTGAACAATTACGCTATGCGACCTATTTTGCCCCGCGCGGTTCTGCCCGTATGCAGAATCTGGGCAATCAGATCTCACAGAAATATCTTTTACCCAACGATAAACTGATCGGGATCATCGGGGATGCCGGCAGCGGGAAGTCGCTTTTGATCAAAGGCATGTTTCCGGGACTGGAACTGACCAATGATGACGATGGGATCAATACCCGTCCGGCACCGCTCATGCGCGATTATGCGAAACAAAAATTCATCGCCCATACTTATCACATCGATTTACGATTCGAACTTGCCTTTACCCAAGCCTATGAATTGGTCGAGGCGATTAAATCGGCGTTGGACAACAAAAAACGGGTGATCGTAGAACATTTTGACTCGATCTATCCCCAGTTGGGCATCAACGGGGACCTGTTGATCGGGATCGGCGAGGAAGTCATCGTCGTCAGGCCAAATCTGTTTGGTCCTGAACCCCAAGACATCAAAAGCACCGTCTATAAATCCTTGCAGTATCGCCGAATGGCCCACAGTGCCGAAGATCTTTTGGTCCATATCCTGGAAGCCGAGTATAACCTGGTCTGTGACGGTCACGGGGATGTCAAGCACGGCTTTATCCTGTCTTTCAATAAGAAACCGCGACTTTCTTTGGCCCTCCTTGAGAAAAAAGTCAAAGCCCTGATCCAAAAAGACTTCATCATCAGTTATCTGGATCCGACCCATATCAAGATCGGCAGTGACATCGTGCAGTTCTGTACGGGACCCCGGACCCATGTTTCTCATACCTTACAAATTGAAAACTTCCATCTTTTGGATGATTATGTCTATGATCCACAGAAACAGACCTATGAATTGGTCGGCATGGTCAGTGATGAAACCATCAAAGACATCCATTCGATCAATCATTTTGGGGATTAAGGAGCAACCATGGAAAAAACGACAGTCGTGATCGGTGTCATCGGCGCCGACGTCCACGCGGTGGGCAACCGCATCATCGAGTATGCTTTGACTCAGGCCGGATTTTCAGTGGTCAATCTGGGCGTCATGGTTTCGCAGAAAGAATTCGTCGATGCGGCCATCGAAACCAACGCCAAGGCCATCTTCGTCTCCAGTCTTTATGGCCAAGGAGAGTTGGATTGCCGGGGTTTTGGGGATTATTGCCAGGAAGCCGGCTTAAAGGATGTGCTTTTGTATGTCGGGGGCAATCTGGTCATCGGCAAAAGCGATTTTGAACCGGTCCAAGCCAAATTCAAAGCCATGGGTTTTGACCGTGTCTATCCGCCGGGTTGCGACATCAACCAAGGCATCGACGATCTGATCATGGATCTGGGGATAACACAATAACATGCCGGTTTATTGCTTGTTTGACGTCGGATCGACCTTTACCAAAGGCTGCCTCGTCGATACCGATCAGGAAGCCATTTTAGCGCTGGCCAATGATGTTACGACAGCCGATTCCGACATCGCCATCGGCATCGATCGGGTTAAAGCCAAAATGAAACCGGCTTTGGATCAGGTCAAGATCGATCAGACCCTGATCTGCAGTTCAGCCAAAGGCGGGCTCAAGATGATCGCGGTCGGATTGGTGCCGGACTTGACTTTGAAAGCAGCGACCTTGGCCTGTTATTCGGCTGGTGCCAAAGTCATCAGAACGTATGCTTTTGAACTCAACCAGAGCGAACTGCTCGAGATCAGCACTTCCGAGTGCGATATTTTACTGCTGTGCGGGGGAACCGATGGCGGCAATACCGAAGTGGTCAAACACAATGCGGCCATGATTGCCACTTTGAAGGCTGATTTTCCGATCATCTATGCCGGAAACAAAACCTGTGTCGATGAAGTCAAAGCGGTCTTTGCCAAAACCAAGTTTGACTTTGAAGTCTGCGATAATGTCATGCCTTCTTACGGGATCATTCAAGTCGACTCCTGTCGAGAACGGATCCGGGAACTCTTTCTGAAAACCATCATCAAAGCCAAAGGATTGACGGAGTTGTCGTCCTTGATCGATGACCTTGTCTTACCCACGCCTTCCAGCGTCATGGCTGCTTTAACGCTGCTGGCTCACGGGACGAAAAGCGAAGCGGGTTTGGGCGATCTGATGGCCATCGATATCGGGGGCGCGACAACGGATGTCTACAGTATGAATTCGAAATTCACCATCAAGGACCAAGCCAGTTATAAAGGACTGCGGGAACCGCTGGAAAAACGCAGTGTCGAAGGCGATCTTGGGGTACGTTACAGCGCGGCGCATGTGGCCAGCCACAAACAAGCGGATCCGCTTCATGATGAGCGGTTGGAAGCCTATCTGAAACAGATCCATCTGGATCCACATTCAACCATGGATTCGACGCTCGATTCGATCTTGGCAGGCTGGTGCACGGAAATCGCAGCACAGCGCCATGCGGGAAGATTGGAAACAGTCTATTCACCGATGGGCGTCAGTACCAGTCAAAGCGGCAAAGACTTGACCCATGTCAAAACGATCATCGGGATCGGCGGACCTTTGATCCACGCCAAAGATCCGGTCTCTATCCTAAACAAAGCCCTTTGGTCAGACCAAGCCCCGGAGATCCTCTTGCCTGAAAAACTCAGTGCTTATCTGGATTCTGCTTACGTCATCAGCTGTTTGGGACTCTTGGCTCAACGTCACCCGGACCTTGTCTTGCGTTTGCTTAAAAAAACCTTGGAGAAACTGACATGATCAACACAAAAATGCCTCTGGAAGATTTTCTGAAACTGCGTGAAGACGTTTTAAGACAATGGCCCACTGGAAAAGAAGTCGACCTGCAAGAGGCGGTGGCTTATCAAAAAGCCATCGATCCCAATAAACGATTCAGCACCAAACTGGCTCAAGCCGTGAAAGACAAAGTCACTTTGATCCAACCCAGAGCCGGGGTCGCTTTGCCTCATGAACACAAGAAACTGCTGAAGTTTCTTCAGGATGAAGGCAGCGCCGATCTTTTACCGACGACAATCGACAGTTATACCCGTCATAACCGTTACGTGGAAGCGCAGACCGGCATCGATGAAAGCATCCGGACCGGGAAGTCGCTGCTCAACGGATTCCCGGCGGTCAATCACGGGGTCGCCGTCTGTCGCGACATCATCGAAGCGCTCAAGGTTCCACTTCAAGTCCGTCACGGTACGCCCGATGCGCGGCTCTTGGCTGAAATAACCTTGGCCGGCGGTTTTACCTCCTTTGAAGGCGGCGGGATCTCCTATAATATCCCTTACGGTAAAAACAACTCATTGGAAAAGACGATCACGGATTGGCAATATGTCGATCGCTTGATCGGATACTATGAAGAACAAGGCATCACCATCAACCGTGAACCATTTGGACCTTTAACGGGAACCTTGGTTCCGCCTTGTATTTCGCACGCCGTGGCGATCCTGGAAGCCCTTTTGGCAGCCCAGCAGGGCTGCAAATGCATCACGGTTGGATATGGCCAATGCGGTAACCAGATCCAAGACATCGCGGCCATCCGGACCCTGGAAAAACTGACGAAGGCTTACTTGATCCGTTTCGGATTCAAGGACGTCTTGATTACGACGGTCTTCCATCAATGGATGGGCGGTTTCCCACAGGATGAAGCCAAAGCCTATGCGGTCATCAGCTGGGGCGCTGCCACGGCAGTCTTGTCGGGTGCCACCAAAGTCATCGTCAAATCGCCTCATGAAGCTTTTGGCGTACCAACGGCGGAAGCCAACGCCAACGGCTTGAAAGCCTCCAAACAAATGACCCAGATGCTGAAAGATCAGGTCGCTTTGGAAAGCATCCCGATCCAGGAAGAAATGGCGATCATCGAAGAAGAAACCACCTGTATCCTGGAAGCCGTTTTGAAACTGGGAGAGAATGATTTCGGACTGAGTGCTTTAAGAGGCTTTGAAGCCGGTTTGATCGATGTGCCCTTTGCCCCGGCCCAATGCAATGCCAACAAAGCCTTGCCGGCCAGAGACAACCACGGTGCCGTTCGCTTCCTGGACTTCGGTAATCTGCCTTTTGATGAGGACCTCAAAGCATTCCACGTGAAGAAACTTCAAGAACGGGCTGAAACAGAACGCCGTGAAGTCAGTTTTCAGATGGTCATTGACGACATCTATGCGGTCAGTAAAGGACAATTGGTCGGAAGACCAAGATAAGGAAATCTATGAAAATCATCGATGTTGTGACGAGTCAAGGAAGAACCGGGTTCTTCTTCGACGATCAGAAAGCCATCAAAAGTGGCGCAAAAGCCAACGGGAACTTTTATCTTGGGGATCCTTTGACCCCGGGATTCAACCATATCCGTCAAGCCGGCGAATCCTTGACGATTATGCTGGTGCTTGAGGATGGTCAGGTCGCTTATGGGGATTGCTGTGCCGTTCAGTACAGCGGTTGTGGAGGCCGTGATCCCTTGTTTTTAGCCAAGGAATTTGAAGTTTTGGTCGATTCTGAACTCAAACCCAAACTGATCGGCAGGGAACTCAGTTCATTTAAAGCCCTGGCAGAAGAATTTGATCATGTAGCCATTCAGGGTCATCGGATCCATACGGCCCTTCGTTACGGCTTGACTCAAGCCCTTTTGGATGGGGTCGCCAAAGCCAATCATACCCAAATGGCCAACATCGTAGCAAAAGAATACGGAACTCAAGTCAGTGAGACCCTGATCCCGATCTTCAGTCAAAGCGGGGATAACCGATATGACAATGTCGACAAGATGATCATCAAAGGCTCTGCAGTCTTGCCTCACGGCTTGATCAACAATGTCGCGGCCAAATTGGGCTTTCAAGGTGAGAAACTCTTGGATTATGTGACCTGGTTGCGTCAGCGGGTTGATGAGTATAAAACGGATCAATCCTATCATCCCGTCTTTCATATCGATGTGTATGGCACCTTAGGACTCATTTTCAAAGATGATTATGAAGCCATGGTGGCGTATTTGAAGACCCTCAGAGAAGCCAGCGGACCCTATCGTTTGCGGATCGAAGGACCCGTCGATTTCGATGACCGGGAACTGACGATGCAAGGACTGAAAGCCATCACGGCATTGCTGGATCATCATCACATCGATGTGGAAATCGTCGCGGATGAATGGTGCAACACCTTGGAAGACATTATCTATTTTGCCGACAACAAAGCCGGACACATGGTTCAAATCAAGACCCCGGATTTGGGCGGCATTCAAAATACGATCGAGGCGGTGCTGTACTGTAAAGCCAAAGGCATCGGGGCGTATCAGGGCGGGACCTGTAATGAGACCGATCTCAGTGCCAAAGCCTGTGTTCATATCGCCATGGCGACCCAACCGGTCCAGATCTTGGCTAAACCGGGCATGGGCGTCGATGAAGGGTTTATGATCGTATTCAATGAAATGCAGCGGATATTGGCTTTGAATAAGGCCATGAAAGGCAGGACCAGCGATGAAATGCGTTAAAGTACTATCGACAACGGCGATCCTGGGTTACGGATTCCCGATATCAAGTTTCGAAGAAGGCATGAAACTGAAACCGGATTGTATAGCGGTGGATGCCGGTTCGACCGATCCGGGACCCTATTATCTGGGGGCCGGTGTTTCTTTCACCGATTATTTTGCGGTCAAACGCGATCTGGCCATCATGATCGAAGCCGGAATCAAGCATCATATCCCGGTGTTGGTCGGCAGTGCCGGCGGAAGCGGCGCCAAACCGCATTTGGATTGGCAACTCAAGATCGTCAACGAGATCGCCGCAGAAAAGAACCTTCATTTCAAAATGGCGGTCATCGAAGCGGATTTCGATAAAGATTTTGTCTTGAAAGCCTTTGAAGAAGGCAAGGTCAAACCCTTGCATCCAGCCCCGGAATGTACCCGTGAAGACATCTTGGAATCAACCCACATCGTGGGCCAGATGGGGGTAGAACCCTTCATCAAAGCCCTCAAAGACGGCGCACAGGTCATCATCGCGGGTCGCTCTTACGATCCCAACATGTTTGCTGCCTTACCGATCATCCAAGGCTTTGATCAAGGCTTGGCTTTGCATATGGGCAAGATATTGGAATGTGCCGCCATCGCGTCATCTCCCGGCAGCGGCAGCGACTGTATGTTTGGGACCATCTATGAAGACCGCTTTGTACTTCAGACCCTCAATCCGGCCAGAAAATGCACGACCCTGAGCGTCAGTGCGCATACCTTATACGAAAAGACCAATCCGTATATTTTGCCTGGACCCGGAGGCATCATCGATCTGCACAACACGACTTTTACTCAACTCAACGAAAACGAAGTCGAAGTCCGCGGCAGTAAATTCATCGGCTCCAGTCCGTATTTCATCAAACTGGAAGCGGCCAAATGTGTCGGGTTCAGAACGGTCAGTATTGCCGGGGTCCGTGATCCCATCTTCATCAAAGAGACCGACTCGATTCTGCAGGGCGTCACCAAACGGGTCGAAGACAATTTCAAGAATCTGGAAGGCTATCATCTCAATTTCAAGATATACGGTAAAAACGGCGTCATGGGCGATCTCGAACCGATTAAAGAGATCAAGAGCCATGAACTCTGCATCGTCATCGATGCGGTCGCCAAGACTCAGGATATCGCCAACACGGTCTGCAGTTTCGCCAGAAGCACCATGCTTCATTATGGGTATGAGGGTCGTATCGCAACGGCCGGAAACCTGGCCTTTCCTTATTCGCCCAGCGACTTCAAAGTCGGAGCCGTCTATAATTTCAGTTTGTATCATCTGATTGAAATCTCGGACCCGGTCGGCATCTTCAAGCAGACCATGGTCCAACTGTGAGGCCAGTATGAAAATCAAGCTCATCGACATCGCCAAAGTCATTCGTTCCAAGAACTCAGGACCTTATGAAATTACCTTTGACATCATTCTGAAAGACAAGGCAACCTTTGATTTGGTGGTCAGTCATCATTGGATCAATGCCGCTTTGATCGCTTCATTGTATAAGATCAAAGAATCAGACATCATCAACATCATCGAGTTCATTCCCGCCAACGCCATCAAAGCCACCATTATCCGGCCGATGTGTAGCGGTGACATCAGGGAAACCGATGTTTACGGGGCTCAACAACACGCCCCTTTACTGGATTTGGAATTTGAACTGTAAAAAAGAGGAATCATTTCCTCTTTTTAATTGCCCCAGATTCCGCGATGGGCTTTAAGCGCCAAAGCCTGGATTTGATACAGATCCACAGAATGCAGATTTTCTTGAGTCACAAAGGCCACTTGGGCATAACCGAGCTCAACCAGCTGAGCTTGGATCAGCACCTCATCGACCCACACCCAAGCCAACAATCGACCATACTGATCCCGAGGCTTTTCGAGGGGATCCACTTCAAGCAGGATCGATTTGGAATTCATCAAGATGGTACAAGTCGTGTCATTGGCTGCTTCGCCATATGGCTCAGAGGCAGTCTCGTTATTATGGGCAATCTCAGGAGTGTCGATGGATAAGAATCTGACTTTTTCTTCAACGCCGTTGACAAAAAAGTGAGCCGTATCGCCATCGACACAATGATTCAGCTCTGCATGATAAAACTCATTTGATGAAGATCGTTTGATCGAACGGGCAGAAATGGGTTTTGAAGTTATGGTACATCCTGTCAACAGGATCAAAGTGAGGCAAATCAAAGTCTGTTTCATCGTCATGTCCTTTTAATCTAAGCCCATTCAGTTTATCACTTTTTCAGTCCTGTGAACACGCAAGTTTACCTTCCTTGTATTTCACGGTGTGTCGACTTATAATGAAAATAAAGTAGACTTGGAGGACAAAAATGCAACCATCTGTGAATTTCCCGATCGGGAAGAGCGACAATGAGATTCTTTTGAATCTTAAAATGGCCAATCGTCATGGCTTGATCGCCGGCGCCACAGGTACCGGAAAAACCATCACCCTGAAAGTCATGGCTGAACAGTTCAGCGCTCAAGGCATCCCTGTTTTTCTGGCGGACGTGAAAGGGGACCTTGCTTCCTTAGCCACCAGCGGCATCATGAATCCCAAACTTCAGGAACGCATTACCCAACTGAAACTGGACCCTTTCGAATTTCAATCTTATCCGGTCCGGCTTTGGGATGTGTTTGGTGAACTGGGTCATCCGCTGAGAACCAGTATTTCTGAAATAGGACCTTTATTGTTGGGTCGTATCCTGGGTCTCAATGAAGTTCAAGCCGGGGTCTTGACGATCATCTTTCGGATTGCCGACGACATGGGCTTACTGCTGATCGATCTGAAAGACATCCGCAGTCTGGTGCAATATGTCGGAGACAATGCCAACCAATTTACCACGGAATACGGTAACCTTTCCAAACCTTCGGTCGGAGCGATTCAGCGTGCCTTATTGACCTTGGAAGATCAAGGGGCAGAGAAATTCTTTGCGGAACCCTCGTTTGATATCCACGATCTGATGAAAACGGACCCCTACGGGAAAGGCTTCATCAATGTGTTGGCGTCGGAAAAACTGATGATGGCGCCAGCTTTGTATTCGACCTTCCTGTTGTGGCTGTTGTCGGAACTGTTTGAAGCATTGCCTGAAGTGGGGGATCTGGATAAACCCAAGATCGTTTTCTTCTTTGACGAAGCCCACTTGTTGTTTACCGATGCCCCAAAAGCCTTGTTGGATAAAATCGAATTGGTCGTACGTCTGATCCGCTCTAAAGGGGTGGGCGTGTATTTTGTCACTCAAAATCCAATCGATATCCCGGATAAAGTACTCAATCAGCTCGGTAACCGGGTTCAACACGCCTTGCGTGCTTTCACGCCAAGAGAAATCAAAGCCATACAAGCCATGGCTGAAACCTTCAGACAAAACCCGGCATTGGACATCACCCAAGTCATCACCGAACTTAAAACCGGTGAAGCCTTGGTCTCGATGCTGGATCAAGACGGCAGACCCAGTATCGTTGAACGAGCCATGATCTATCCGCCCCATAGTATCATCGGAACGATCACCCCTGAAAAGCGTCAAGAGCTGATCACCAACTCTCCGTTCTATTACAAATACGATCAGATCGTCGATAAAGAGTCCGCTTATGAACTGCTGAAAGCCAAAATGGATGCTCAGCAGGAACAAGTCAAGATGCTTCAGCAAGCCAAAGAACAGGAAAAAGCCGTCGTACTGCAAAACAAAGAAGCGGAACGCTTACGCAAAGAACAGGAAAGACTCGATCGCGAACGCGAAAGAACGGCCAAAAAGAATACGACTGAGATTCAGAAAATGGCCAAGTCCTTTATGGGAACGATGAGTTCTTCCATCGGAAGGGAAATTGCCCGCGGTATTTTCGGTTCATTGACCCGCCGATAAATCTCACTGAAACTTCAACAACCAAAGACGGATCCGTATTTAAAGGATCCGTCTTTTTTATTACTTCAATTATGCTTAAACCTGTATAATTGAAAAGATAACTTTTAAGGAGACGAGATGAAAGCAATCAAAATGATCATGTGTGACGTGGATGGAACCTTATTGAACGAAGCGGGAAACGTCAGCCCCTTAACGATAGAAGCCATCAAGAAAATAAAACTCAAAGGCTTGCTGTTTGGTTTAGCGACCGGAAGAGACATCGACATCACTGAGCCTTGGTATGAAGAATGGGGCATTTCAGGGTTGGTGGATGCGTTCATCGGGATCAACGGAGCCCATATCAAAGATTACCGTTTGGGCATCGACACGCATACCCACTACATGGCTCCGGATCTGCTTAAGCAAATCATTGCCCATTTCAAAGATTTGCCGGTCAATTTTGCCATCAGCGAAAACGGGACCTTTTATATGCCTTATATAAACGATGTGGGGCAGCGCTTCTCAAACCAGGACAGAGTGCCGATGACCATCGTCGATTTTGATCTTTATCTGAACTCGCCAAAACCCAAACTCCATATCGTGTGTCATGAAGAAGACATGCCGAAAGTGGTCGAGCGCTCCAAGAGTTTTACCCATCCGGATGCCTTTGGCGTCAAAACGGACAGCATTTTGTTTGAGTACATCGATCCGCGGGTCAGCAAAGCCAAAGGCGTATTGAAAATCGCTGAACTCAATGGTTTGACCATGGAAGAAATCATGGCTTTCGGGGATGCGGACAATGACATCGCCATGCTTAGAGAAGTGGGCGTGGGTGTGGCCATGGGCAATGCCAGTCCGCTGGCCAAAGCCGCAGCCAGCCATGAAACATCAGACCATAATCATGATGGGATTGCCAACTTTATCGATCGTTACTTCGCATAAACTGTTTTAGACCTAACCTAAGTACCTAAGCTGAGTTTTGTAAGGGATGCTTAAACTAAATAAGAAACATGGCTTTTCAACAGATAAGAACGCTTTTTTTGGGTGTATATTAATAGTGTGAATCGAAAGAAAGAGGACAAAATAATGAATGCTCATGACTATTTCGCTTCGGCCAAACTCATTTTGGATCAGGCGAAAATCACTCAAGGACAGGCTTTGGTGACCATGGCGCAAGCCATGGGCGATGTGATGATCGACAACGGGTTGATCCAGCTTTTAGGCGTAGGTCCCGATCGGGCCTTTGCGATGGAACTGGGATACAGAGCAGGGGGGCTTATGCCTTACCATCAGATCAATCTCAAAGATTTGGTTTTAAGAGGCCATGTTCCTGCTGAAGCCATGAAGGATCCGCAGTTTACCAACCGAAAAGATCTGGCTGAAAAACTGTGGCATCTCTACAACATCCAGCCTCAGGATGCTTTGCTGGTCTATGCGGCTGCTGAGGTCAGCGGGCTTGCTTATGGTGTGGCTCAATTGGCCAAAGCTGAACATAGAAAACTCTTCTTTGTCGGTAACCTCAAGAGCGTGACACGCTCTCAAAACGGCAAAGACTTGGTGGCTTTATCGGATTATGTTTTGGATCTTTGCACCCCGGTTGAAGATACCATCTTGACTCTAAAAGAGGACATTAAGATCACCCAGGTCGCCAATGTGGTGGGTAACATCTTTGCCCAGATGCTGACGGCGGAAACTTATCGTTATCTGAAGGACAAAGGCCTTGAAGCACCCGTCCTACTGAGTGCCAACGTCACAGGCGCTGATGTTCACAATCGCAAAATCTCCGATGTTTATCTCGGACGATGGAATTCTTAGGAGCAAGACCATGACACATATCACCATGGATGTTTTTTACAAACAAGCGCTGGAACTGATCGATACCTTAGAGAAACAAGAAATGCCAAACCTGGTCAAAGCTGCCGAGTTGTGTGCTCAGGCCATCAAAAATGACGGGGTCATCCATATCTTTGGATCGGGTCACTCGGTGGGCTTTGGGGCTGAATGTACCGGCAGAGCCGGATCACTCGTTCCGTTTCATATGATCGAAACCTCAGACTTTGTGACGAAAGGGCTGACGACCCTGGAAGACTTTAAGAATCCGGATGACATTTTTGAAAGACGGCCCAACATTGCCGATAAACTCTATGGCCTTTACGATGTTCGTCCTCAGGACGTCTTCATCGTCATCTCCAATTCCGGAATCAATGGGGTCGTGATCGATTTGGCCTTGACGGCCAAAGCCAAAGGCCACAAAATCATCATCATCACCAGTATGCAGCATACCTTGGCTGAACCCAGCCGTCATCCCAGCGGAAAGAAACTGTATGAACTGGGAGAGGTCGTCATCGACAATTGCGGTCCCAAAGGTGATGCCCTGATCGAAACCGGTTCACTGGAAAAGATCTGTTCTGTGTCTTCCATTACCGGCATCTATATCGCCCAATCCTTGACGGTAGAAATTTGCCGCTTACTGATGGAGGCCAAAGCAGAAGTTCCTGTCTTGGTCAGTGACAGCGTTGAAAACCATGATAAAATCAATGCCCGCTGGCTGGCTCATTATGCCGGCAGGATAAACTAAAAGCACCTCGGTGCTTTTTTTTGTGTTGAATTTAGGCGCGGCTGTTTTCAGTGAAGGCGAGTTGGGAAACGACCCTGTTCTTGCCTCGCTTTTTGGCTTCATAGAGCGCCAGATCGGCATTGTGGATGAAAGTCAGGAAACTTTCGTCCACTTCAGGGGTGATCGACCAGACTCCGATGGAGATCGTCACTTTGCCGCTGGAGGATTTTTCGTGCTCCAGATTCATCGCTTCAACGGCCGCACGGATCTTGTTGCATACGGCCAGTGCACCGGCTTCATCCGTATTGGGCAACAAAAGCACAAACTCTTCGCCGCCAAAACGGGCCAGACTGTCTCCTGGACGTTTGGTGATTTCTTGGATGCAGTGGACGACTTTCTGTAAAACAAGGTCACCTTTGATGTGTCCGTAATGATCGTTGTAGCCTTTGAAGTCATCGATGTCCATGATGGCCAAAGATAAGATCTTTTGCTGTTGATGGGCCGTTTGCCACTCATCAGAGACCTGTTTGTCGAAGAAACGGCGGTTATGGATCCCGGTCAAAGCATCTCGATTGGACAGTTCCTCTAACTGAAAATTCAAATGGATCAGTTCGGTATTTTGTTCCTGAATGCGTTTTTGCAAAATAAAATCGCGCAAGAAATTGCGATAGAGTGTGAATGAGGCAAAGCAAGCTATGAAAAACATATAGACCGAGTTTAGGATGTCTGAGGTCAAAAGATAGGAATCAGATTGATAAGCAGGGATCATCATGACAAAGATCACAGTGGTAAGCGTATAAAGTAAAACGGAGAAAGACGGCGTGAGCAGGGAAATGACGGCCACAAAACCAACCCCGAACTGATAAACCGTGAGTTGATCGCTGTACACTTGCGATTGCAGCGAGAAAAACATGGTCCACAAAATTCCAAAAAACAAAAAGAAACGATGAATGATTTTTTCCAGATTTAAATGCGTTCTTTTGCCTTTTCTGGTCAAACCGAGTGAAACGTAAGTTAAGGTTGTCACAAACATCAAAATACTGTGCATGCGCAATACACTCACTAAAAAGGGATCAGGGTTTCTGAAATCATTGCTAAAATAGAGGTAACTTGTAATCATCGCTGAAAATACAAACAGCATCGGCAAAACGAAGCGCATTCTGCTTTGATTATGGTCTGCCAAACTCTGTTCAAATTCTGATCGAAAGGGTTTTGGACATGTGAAAGCATCGGTAAAGTAGTCTTTCAACTGGCTCAGTTTTTTATACATCATAGTCTCCCTTAGTTCGGTAGCCAAATTCACGTGAATTCATCCTATCATATTTTTACAGTAAGTTACCCAGTTTTTGACTGTTTTCCCCTTGAATAAAGCCGATTTATCTGTTTTTTCATGAAGATTGGTTCAGGTTTTTAGCGTGGTTTGGCACTATTTAAGTTTTTTATAGGCGGGTGTATAATCTGGGTGACAGAAAGGATGATCCCATGAAAAAAATCCTGTCCTGGATTTTGTCTGTGTCATTTCTGATGTTAACTGTACTGCCTGTTCATGCTCAAAGCATGGTCAAGGAGTATGTCTTGGTGTATCGCAGTGCCTCTGCTGTTTCACTGGTCGATACGAAATATCAACTTCATGATAAGAAAATCGACCAACTCAACCCCACCATGTCTGTTCTCGTCTTGACGGGTCAAGAGAAAAACAAGATCAGCAAAGATGTCCAAGTCAAAGCGTTGGTAGAAAACATCGAATGCAAACTGTTGGCTCAAAGTCTGACCTGGAATATTTCGTTGATCGATGCCGATTCTGCTTGGCCAAAGGGCTTCACCGGTTTAGGGGTCAAAGTGGCTGTTGTCGATACCGGCATCAACCTAAGCCATCCCGACTTGGCTGCCAACATCAAAGGCAACTATAATGCCATCAACTCAAAGAAAAGCGGTAATGACGATAATGGTCACGGCACCCATGTAGCCGGGATCATTGCGGCACTGGATAACAACATCGGTGTCGTCGGCGTTGCGCCGAAAGCCAGTTTGTATGCGGTCAAGGTGCTCAATGCTTCGGGCATCGGTTCTTTGGCCAGTCTGGTCAAAGGCATCCAGTGGAGCATTGATCATGACATGGATGTCATCAACATGTCTTTGGGCTTTGGAACAGCCACTGAAGATCAACTGACGCCTTTGCATGACGTCATTGCGGATGCCGTGGCTGCCAACATCACAGTTGTTGCCGCTGCGGGTAATGATCCGGCCCATTTCACCGAACTCCCCGGACGCTATCCGGAAGTGTTCTCAGTCGCCGCGGTCAATAGCGCAGGTGCTTTGGCCTATTTCAATTCAACCGGCAAGATCGATTTCTCTGCCCCGGGTGTCTCTGTTTATTCCAGTTATAAGAAGAGTTATGCGACCTTATCCGGTACTTCGATGGCGACACCGCATGTCGCCGGAGCGGCTGCTCTGATCATCTCCAGATCAGCCAGTGATCTTGATCATGATGGCGCGGTGGAACCTTCCGAAGTCAAATCGATCTTGGCTTCATTGGCCATGGATCTGGCTACACCGGGCTTTGATGATGTATCTGGTTATGGTCTGATCAAACTTGAAGGCCTCAACTGAACTTTAGACGTTAACATCTTAACAATTTAAAAAGAGACCCAAATGGGTCTCTTAGTTTAAGCGGAGGCTTTCTTCTGATGCTGCAGGTAATAGAACACCGGTAACCCGATCAGGGTGATCGCGATCCCGACCAGCGAATTCTGAGGCTGATCAAGGATGGTCGAATACAGGATGAAGATCCCGCCGACGATCCCGACGATCGGTGTAAACGGATAGAGCGGGACTTTATAAGGACGAAGCTGAGCACTGACGCGTTTGCGAAGTACGAAGACGCCAACGACTCCTAAAGTAAAGAAGATCCACAAGACAAAGACCAGCAAATCGGTCAGGGTGTTAAACGTTCCTGAGAAAACATACAGGATTGCCAAGATGCCTTCGAAGATCAGCGCGTTGGCCGGGGTTCTGAAACTCTGGTGAACGGCACCCAAGGTCTTGGAGAACGGCAACTGATTGCGTTCAGCCATGGCTAAGGGAACACGGGCTCCTGTCAACAGATAACCGTTCATCGCTCCAAAGACAGAAACCATGATCCCGCCGGTAACAAACGCGGCGCCGCCTGTTCCAAACAAGACACTCGCGACATCGGATGCCGGTGTTTTTGAAGCAATCAGGGTTTCTACTGAACTGACATTCAGCAAGGCAACATTGATCAAGACATACACGGTGATGCAAAGCAGGACGCCTAAAACGATGGCTTTGGGCATTTCCTTAGCCGGGTTTTTAAGTTCACCGGCTATGTTGGTGACCCCGATCCACCCGTCATAAGCCCACAGCGTACCTAAGATGGCGGCTCCCATGCCGGCACCTTGAGTCAGCACAGGCATGTTGCTGAAGTCGTGGGTTTGTCCGCCGATCAAGCCAAAGGCGATGATGACCACGATCGGAATCAGTTTGCCGACGGTAGATAAAGACTGAATGATCCCGCCAAACTTGGTGGCCAGTACATTCATCGTAATGACAAAGACGATGACCACGATCGCCAAGAGTTTTTGCTGAAGATCGTTCATCGGAATAAAAAAGGTAGCATAGGTCGTAAAGGCGATGGCCAAAGCGGCCCCGGCTGCAGGGTAGGTGATGACCGTTTGGACCCATCCCAGCAAGAATCCCCAGACTTCTCCGTATAGTTCTTCAAGATAGGTATACAGACCGCCTGTCTTTGGGATGGCTGCCGCGATTTCGGCGATCGTCAAGGCAGAGGCCAAGGTGATGATCCCGCCGATGACCCACGCTGCCAAACCCATCAAGGGTGACCCGGCTGCTGCGAAAACTTTGCCCGGTTTCAAAAAGATGCCCGACCCGATAATGACCCCAATGACTAATGCGACTGCTTCCAGATACGTGATGGACTTCTTAAGCGTAATTTGACTCATGGTCTCTCTCCTCAAAATCTAAAAACAAGTCTATCATGTGGTGCAAATATTTACAATGAGTAATATGAAAATATATACATTGTTGAAATAATTTACATCACTGGTATAATCGGGTTAAGTAAGCCATAATAGATGAAAGGTTAAACCTTTAGGAGCACCCATGTTTAAACAATCCGCTACCCAAGTCATCCGCGCTCGGATTTCTTGCCGTACTTATGATCCCAGACCGATTCCTCAGGCTATGCTGGATGAAATGACTCAGGTTCTGGCCTCTTTGAATACACAGGCGCAATCACACATCAGATTTATGCTGTTGAAATCCAATCAAACCCCGGATGACAAGAAAATCAAACTGGGTTCTTATGGCGTCTTAAGCGGTGTCCATACCTACATGGTCGCCACGATCGGTGACAAAGGGGATCCTTTTGAACTGGGTGCTCTCTTTGAGATGGCCATCCTGAAAGCCACAGACCTGGGTTTAGGGACAGTCTGGTTGGGCGGGACCTTCAATCGGTCTGATTTTGAAAAGCAATTGACTTTGTCTGCGGATGAGACCATCGCCGTCGTATCTCCGCTGGGTATCCCGAAAGACAATCGAAGCCTGATCGATTCAGCCATGCGTTTTGGTGCCGGATCAAATAACCGCAAAGCTTGGTCTGAGTTGTTTTTTGATCAGGATCTCACGCATCCGCTTTCTAAAGAAGCTGCCAAAGACTACGCAGACGTGTTGGATCTGGTCAGAGTCGGTCCTTCGGCCAGCAATAAACAGCCATGGCGCTTCGTAAGAGACCCTCAGGGCTATCATTTGTTTCTGGATCGGACGCCGGGTTACGGATCGATGATGAAATATGATCTGCAGCTCAATGACGGCGGGATCGCCAAATGTCATTTTGAAATGGCTTGTCTCGAGAGGCATTTAACAGGGTCATGGCAGGTTCTTGACCCGAAACCTCAATGCGGGTCATGGGAATACTGTGTCAGTTGGGTATATGAATTGTAGGCAGAGTTAGTTTGAAATGCTTAATGGTAGTGCTTTGTTGTATAATAATTAAGAGCAATTAAAGGGGTATGTATGAGTAAAATCGCCGTATTGACAGATTCAGGGAGTGGACTGAGTCAAGAAGAAGCCAAAGATAAAGGGATTTACCTGATTCCGTTGGTCGTATTGATCGATGGCAAATCCTACAATGATGGCTTAGACATCAGCACTCTGGACGTCTACCAAGCTTTAAGTGATAAAAAATATCCAAAAACGTCAACACCGCTCTATATGAGCATTGAAAATCTATTAAGAACCATCAAACAGGATGGTTTTGAGTCCGTCATCGCGATCCCGCTTTCCGCAGGGCTTTCCAGCACCTACCAGTCGATTCGTTTGGCTGGGGATGAAGTCGAAATTGATGTCCAGTTCGTGGATGTCTATTCGACCTGTATGATTCAAAAACACATCAGTCTTTTGGCTCAAAGTCTGATCGATCAGAATGAACCCAAAGAAGCGATCATCGAGATCCTCAACAAAGCCATTCAGAGTGCCAATACTTTGATTTTGCCCAACGATTTGGATCACTTGCGGGTAGGGGGAAGATTGACTCCTTTGGCAGCTTCCTTGGCAGAAATGTTTAAGATTCGTCCGATCCTTCAACTCAACAAGTCGACCAAAGGCAAGATCGATGTCTATTCCAAAGTCCGTACTGAAAAAAGAGCCCTTGAAGAAGCCATTGAAACCCTCCATGCGACATTTTCGGGGAAGTCGTGTACGATCTACATCATTCATTCTCATGCAGGTCCAAGAACCCAAGTGACTAAAGCACTCTTGATCGAAAAGGGCTATGATCCTTCCAGGATCTTTATTACCGACATTGCCGCGGTAATCGCGTCGCATACCGGCTTGGATTGTCTGGGCATCCAATTCATCGAAAACGTCTTGAATTGAGCAGGATTATCATTCTTTCACAATCTTCAGGCTGCTTTTCCACGCATTCATCATTTAAACGGACAATTTTGGTTAATGTGCACAAATTTAATATAAAATGAAATTAAAGAGGCTCATGATGGCCTATTCAGCAGTGGTATTCGCCTAAAGGCGGGGGAGGTTTCCATGTATCTGAGCAAAACAAAAAAACGAAGACTCATCATCGTTGGTGTTTTGGTGTTGGTCGCGGTGATTGCAGCGGCAGTGATACTGACTCAAAAGCCCAAAATCGAAACTGCCGCCATCAGCGGTAATGGATACATCGGGACTGAACTCAGTGCCAGCGTGACCCCTTTGGCCGCCACTGTCAGCTATCAATGGAAAAGTTCAGATTCCGCAGCCGGTCCCTTTGCGGATATCCCGCAGGCCACAACCTCGAAATTACTTTTGGATATGAATGATGAAGGCCGATATTTCATGGTTACGCTCAAAGGAACAAAAGATTATGCGGGGAAACAAGACAGTCCGGTTTTTGGTCCCATCAAAGGCATCAGTGTCACTTGGCCCATCACCACGCCCATCACCTATGGTCAATCGATCGCATCCTCTGGTTTAGGGGAAGGATCAGCCATGATCAACGGGGTCGTGGTACCGGGTTCCTTCAGTTTCAAAGACACCAGTGCCGTCCCTCAACAAGCCGGAACCTATAAAGCGACCGTACTCTTCACACCGCAAGACTCCTCCAAATACAAGGCGGTTGAAAATCAAGTGGACGTCAGTGTTACCAAAGCTAAATTGACACTGAGTGTTTCCAATGTGGCCGTTGCCTACGGAGATCCGATCCCAAGTTTTAATTATCAAATTACCGGCTTTGTCCTGGGAGATGATCTCACCGACATCAGCGGGAATCCAAGCATTACCAGTCTGTATACTCCTGGTCTGGTCATTTCCTACAGTCCGCTTCAGATCATCGCGGAAGTGGGTACACTGACTTCCAGCAACTATGAATTCGCTTTTGTCTTCGGACAACTGTCCATCACCAAACGGGTCTTGACGATTAGCGGCCTCTATGGGAGAGACAAGATCTATGACGGTAGTACCTATGCCAGTGCCGGCGGTAAAGCCGCCTTGGTCAACGTGTTTGGATCAGACGCGGTCTATCTGAGCGGTTCCCCGCGATTCTCCTTCGCTCAGTCTGAGGTTGGAAACAACATCAAGATCACCGGCAGGGGCTATACCCTAACCGGAGCCAAAGCCGCCAACTATACCGTGGTTCAGCCTGTGCTGTATGCGGACATCCTGCCGATTCCCATCCCGCCTGCCCCAATAAACTAAAACACCGGAAACGGTGTTTTTTTAGATGATCTTCAAGAGAATGAAGCCGATCGTGTTGATGCCCCAATTGGCGAAAGCGTGCAGGAGCCACGAAGGCATGATCGATGCGCTGGTGTGATCCAAACGGTTAAACAATACCCCGGCAACGACCAGGATCGCGATGGCACTCAGATAAAGTGGGAGTTCAAACAATCCAGCCATCAAAAACACATGATAGAGTGAAAAACATCCCGCGCTGAACCAGTTCGCCAAACGCTGAGAACTGACCTTTTTCAAACACAGATAGGCAAACCCTCTGAAGAAAAACTCCTCGATAAACGAGTTGATCAGCGCGATATACAAGGCTACAGGCAAAAAAGCAAGCGTGCCGGAACCGAAGTTTCTGTCCAGGATACCGCTGACCATCGAAAAATCAAAGGTCGACTTTAATCCGTAATACAAGACCAGAATCGAACCATACAGGATCAGCCCCAAAACAAAAGCGGTCTTAAGCTGTCGACCTTTTATCTTGAATAGGGAACGAAGCGAAATCGTACCGATCCATTTTGAATAGATCAAAGGGATACTGATGAAAGTGCTTATCTTTAGAAGCGCCTTGGTGACATAATCCATCGATGATCCATCGACCACAGCCATTAAAATACAGCCGCCTATGACTAAACTCATGATCCATTTTTTCTGAGACATGTTTTCTCCTGAGATAAAAAGACAAGCTTGAGTTGATTTCATTCTACCATAGGAAAGCGACTTTACTCATGCGTGTCCTTATGGGACAGATCGGGATTTAATTTTAACTCAAATGGAGTAAAATGAAGATGGAGGATGAACCATGGACTTTCTGGCTTGTACAAAAGCGACTCATGAAGCAGCTTTGAATCTTGTCACTCAGGTGTTTAATCCAAACATGCCTCTTAAATTTCCTTTTCTGCTGGGTGAAAGCAATCTGGATCATCAGTTTATCGCATTCGAAGACAACAAAGTGGTCGGTATCGTCTCCTATGTGATCAATGAGTTACGCTTGGGACTTTTCAATTTAAAATTGGCTTCGATCGGAGCCGTAGCGACTCATCCCGACTTCAGAGGAAAGGGCATCGCCACACAACTGCTCCAATTGGCTCAACAGAAAATGCTGGAAGAAGGACTTGATGTGGTCGTCATTTCAGGCGATCGGGACCTGTACAAGCGATTTGGGGCTGACCATATATCGTTATTGGCATCGTTCACACTGCCGAAAATGGTGTCGGATTATCAACTGATCGAGTATCGTGATCAAGATCTGCACGCTTATTATGATTTTTATCGGCAACAGCCTTTTCTCTTTCAACGCTCTCAAGCGGACTTTAAGAAACTGATTGAAGCGATCAGGACCCCTGATCCTTGGGAACAGTGTACTTTCTACGGAATCACCCTTGACCATAAACTCGCCGCATACCTTGTGTTGGCGATCAAAGCGGGTGAAACCGCCGGAACCATCAAGGAATTCGCAGGATCAGCCAAAGCCGTGGTGGCTGTCAGCGCCCAGCTTTATCATCGGCATGATCTGAAAGAACTTCATCTCGATCTGGTCCATAATGATCCCTACATTCAGGACTTGGCTGAACTTGGATTGCATCATAAACATCATGCGTTTGATTCAACTCTGAAAATTCTGGATTTCAACCGTCTCATCGATCAGCTTCAGCCCTATTTTGAATACGTGTTGGGGGATGAGCATGATGCGCTTTTTATCCGGTATTATGATGGTCTGTACCAGTTTCGATTCAAAGAAGCCCATTATGAAACCTCTGATTTCAGTGAAGCCCAGCATATCCTGTTTGGCCCCTATGACAATGAAGACCTGATCGGGACCCCCATCGGGAAGCTTTTTGAGACCCTTTTCCCGTTGCCTTTTGTCAACACGTCAAACATGAATTACCAGTGAGTCCCACTGTGTCAGGAGAACCCATGAACCTATTGCCACAAGTCAAAACCTTAACTGCTCAAGAAGGTTGTTTTGTGTTTCCATCGCGTATGGGTGTCCTTTCTGACTCAAAATCAAAACGCGCTCTGAAGGAATTAAAACGACTGTGGCCTTGTGATATTCGCTCCAAAGAGCCGGCTTTTCATTTTCAGTTGGAACCATCGTTAAGTGAGCAGGCATATCGGCTGATCATTTCGCCCAAACGGATCACAGTGATCCATTCAGAGGAAGCCGGAGCTTTTTACGCCCTCAAGACCTTGAAACAAATCATTGCTCAGGGTGCAGATCTACCTTGTCTGACCATTGAAGATGAACCGGATCTGAAGATCCGCGGTTATCTGTTGGATATCTCCAGAAATAAGATTCCGACTTTAAAGACACTGACCCAACTCATCGATCTCTTGGCCGATTTGAAATACAATCACTTTGAACTGTATGTGGAAGGGTTTGCTTTTCTGTATCCCAGTTTTCAAACGTTATACCGCGATGAAACTCCGATCACCATTGACGATTTCGAGCAACTTGAAGCGTATTGCAATCAGCGATGTATCGATTTCGTCCCCAATCATAACGGTTTGGGACACATGGCGGCATGGCTGAAACGGCCTGAGTTCAAAAGGCTGGCCAATTGTGAAGACGGCATGGTCATGTGGGGCAGCCCTCAAGCGGCTTCCACCCTCAATCTGCTGGATCCCGAAAGCCTAGAATTGGTCAAGACATACACCGGGGATGTACTCAAGATCGCTCAATCGCCCTATTTTCACCTGAACCTGGATGAACCGTATGAACTGGGTTACGGAAAGACGGAAGAAGCCGCCAAACGACAAGGCGTCGGGTCGCTTTATCTGGACTATGTTTTGAAACTTTACGATCATGTCAAAAGCTATGGTAAGACCCCGCTGATCTGGGGCGATGTCCTGAATCATTATCCGCAACTCTTCTCGATACTGCCCAAGGATCTGATCTTTGTCGATTGGGGCTATGACGATGATACGCCCTTTAATGAAAGCTTGAAAACCCTGGCGGATCATCATGTTTCCTTTATGTCGGCACCTGGGACTTCCTCGTGGAATTCCATATCCGGAAGAACCGCTGACAGTCTAGAAAACATCCGCAATGCCTGTTTCTATACGAAACTGTATTCAGGGCTTGGTTTTCTGTTGACCGACTGGGGCGATAACGGCCATTTTCAACCCCTAGCGGTATCCTATCTAACCCTGACTTATGGCGCTGCCGTGTCGTGGTCATCCTGTGCCGGATCGGTCCGTGCCAGCATCGACTATCTTAATGCATTCATCTTTCAGGACAAACAGAAAATGATGGGGGAGGTCATGGCAGATTTAGGCCGTTTAGGCCGCTATCAGCTGGAATACCGCCACAACGCAACTCAAATCATGGATGTGATTTGGGCAGCCAACGGATCAATCGATCAGTTCATCGACGCCTTGAAGGATCATCCTTTTGCCCAAGCGAAACGGGGTGACGTGATCCTGCAGGAACTATCCCTGATCAAAAAACGAATGAAACTCGCTGAGTGCAGCAGCACTCTTGGGAAGGCCAGCGTCAATGAACTTGGGGATACGATCCGCTTGCTGGAAATCATGATCCACAGTTTCATGATCTGTGCTCCCAATCAAAGTCAAACAATCCGACAGAAACGATTGGCCTTGCTGAAAAGAGAATGGCCGTTGCGGCTGAAGCACTATGAAACCCAATGGTTAAAAAACAATCGGATCGGCGGACTACAAGAAAGTCTTGGCGGTTTGCGTAAGGTTGCCGATCTGATCGCAGCCCTGCAATAGCCTGTATTCATCAGTCATCCTGTTTGTTTCACACTCACTTAACCGATATAATACCCCTTAGGAGCCCTCATGCATAAAAACAAAGTACTCTTAGCAAGCTGTGCGGCTGCGCTATTGTATCTCATCGCGGCGATCACGGCGTGGTTCCGTCTTTTCACAACCAGAGATCCCGGTTGGTCAGCTTTGTTTGGTCTCATTGTGGCCCAAGCCCTGATTCCCAGTATTCTTTTGACTTTAACGGGAATGATCTTAGGACTCAAAGCCTACACAAAAAATAAACGCTGGATGACCTTGTGCTCGGTCATCTTGTATCTCTGTGTGGCACTCCTTGTATCACCCTGGGGACTTTATATGATCCCCGCCATCGCTTTGGGACTCCTTGCTTTCATTCAGCTGGGGATCCAAGCACAAAAAGCCAAAGACGCAACTGAAGATCTGTTGCCTTAATCTGTCTGCTCGTTTGGAGGAAAAAACATGCAAAACATCAATGTAGCCGTTATCGGAATGGCAGTCATGGGTAAGAATCTTGCCCTCAATATTTTGGACCACGGTTTCTCTGTGGTCATCTACAACCGGACCACCGAAGTTGCTTTAAACGTGGTCAAAGAAAATCCGGGTCTGCAGATTGCCCTAACCCTGCAAGAACTGGCCGAAAAACTCGAAAAGCCCCGTAAGATCATCGTTATGGTCAAAGCAGGAGCCCCGGTCGATGCCTTGCTGACTCAGCTTGAACCGTTTCTTGAAAAAGGCGACATCGTCATCGATGCCGGCAATTCCTATTTCATGGATACGATCCGAAGAGAAAAAGCCTATGCCGAAAAAGGCTTCCGTTTTATCGGGATGGGGGTATCCGGCGGGGAAGAAGGGGCCAGAAAAGGTCCGGCTATCATGCCTTCCGGAGACCGCTCGGCCCACAAAGCCATTGAACCGATTTTAACGGCCATTGCCGCCAAAGTCGACGGGGAAGCCTGTACGTCGTATATCGGTGAAAACGGGTCTGGTCACTATGTGAAAATGGTCCACAACGGGATCGAATACGGTGACATGGAATTGATCGCAGAGTCCTATCAGCTTCTTAAAGAAGTTGGGAAACGCTCCAATGCCCAATTGTCCGACATATTTGCCGGGTATAATCATCGGGCTTTGGAATCCTATCTTATTGAAATCACGGCTCAGATCCTAAGAACCAAAGACAATCTCAGCGACGCAGATCTGATCGATCGCATCTTGGATACCGCAGGTCAAAAAGGCACCGGGCTTTGGACATCCAAGGAAGCGCTGGATCTTGGGGTAGACATATCGGTCATCACCTCGGCCGTCTTTGCCCGTTTGATTTCTTCCGATCGGGACAAACGGATCCAAGCTGAAAAATTACTGCCGACCGCCTTGATCAAAGCCCCGGTTCCGCCGGCTTTGGATGCCTTGGTCGAACAGGCTTTGTATGCGGCGAAAGTCATCTCCTATGCCCAAGGCTTTGATCTGATGAAAAAAGCGGCTATAGCCTATTCCTGGGAACTGGATTATGAAGCGATCGCCAAACTTTTCAGAGGCGGATGCATCATCCGGGCCAAATTCCTCAATGAGATTGCCCATGCCTTCAAAGACCCAAACCTGACCAACTTACTGTTGGATCCTTATTTCAGTGAAATCATGCAGTCATCCCTGAGCGCTTTACGAGAAGTCGTGGCTTTATCGATCTATTATGGGATCCCGACCCCGTCGTATACCGCAGCCATCAGCTATTATGATGCTTTAAGAAGTACCTCATTATCGACCAATATGATCCAAGCCCAACGCGATTTCTTTGGGGCCCATACTTATCAAAGAACCGACAAAGACGGTTTCTTCCACTATGAAAATTGGGGAGACCATGAGTAGGCCTTTGATCTTTACGATCTTTGGATCGACAGGGGATCTGACTTATCGTAAACTGCTTCCGGCGCTCTATCAGCTGGAGACCCGCCATTTGTTGGCTGAGGATCTCATCATTCGCTGTATCGGACGCAAGGATTATACGACCGCAAGCTATCTGGAGACCGCCAAGCCCTGGTTACAAAAGGGGTCCCGTTTTCCGTTCAGCGAGGAAGTCTATGCCCGTTTCATCAAACACATCGTTTATGTTGAAATGAGCTTGACTGAACAGACAGACTATGCCGTCCTCAGCCACACCAAAGCCACCGATGATCACCTGTATTACTTTGCGGTTGCCCCGGAATTTTTCGAAACAATCGCGACGCATCTGAAAGCCAGCGGAGCATTGAATCAAGGTTTGCATCGCATCATTTTAGAGAAACCCTTTGGGGTTAATGAAGAGCATGCGCGTCTGCTCAATCAGAATTTAGCCAAGATCTTCAAAGAAGAAAACATCTATCGGATCGATCATTATCTGGGCAAAGAAATGATCCAGAATATCCTGATGATCCGTTTCGCCAACCGTTTGTTTGAAGGCATCTGGAACAAAGACTACATCCAAGAGATCCAGATCACCGCTTCAGAAACGATCGGGGTTGAAAACCGAGGCTCCTATTATGAACAGACCGGGGCCATCCAAGACATGGTTCAAAACCATCTGCTTCAGTTGGTATCTTATGTTTTGATGGACAAACCGGATGATTTTTCGACCCAAGCCATCCAAGCCCGACAAGTCGAAGCGCTTAGAAAAATAGAACCCCATAACCTTGTTTTGGGCCAGTATGATCAAAACGGCGAACTCAAGGCCTATCGTGACGAACCCAAAGTGGCACCGGACTCTCAAACCGAAACCTTTGTGGCTTTGGATCTGAAAGTCAACGATGACCGGTTCAGCGGTGTTCCGATCTATCTGAGAACCGGCAAACGGCTTGATCAGCGGGCGACCTACATCACGGTCATCTTCAAACCAGCTCAAGGCGGCTTGTTTGCGTCATTGCATCCTCAACAGGAAATGCTGATCATCAAGATCCAGCCTGATGAAGGAATCTATTTCCGTTTCAATGCGAAGAAACCAGGCCTGGCTCAACAAGTCAGCCCGGTCATGATGAATTTCTGTCAGAGTTGTATCTATGAGAACCGCATCAATACGCCTGAAGCCTATGAACGTTTGCTTAATGACGCCTTTGCCCTAGATAAGACTTTGTTTACCAATTGGGACATGGTCGATCTGACTTGGTCCTTTGCCAGTACGCTGGACCGATTCAAAAAGGAACATCAGATCCCGTTAGAATTCTATGAAGCTCAGTCTCAGGGTCCTCAAGGGGCCCATGATTTGCTTGAACGGACCCAGTCCGATTGGATTTCAGCCGACATCACCGAAGAAGCCTTTGACTTATAACAGGTCAAAGCTTCTTTTTTTTGATAGAATGAGGATATGAAAAGAAAATTGGGATTAGCCTTATCGGGCGGAGGCATCAAAGCTTATTGTGAAATTGGGGTCGCTCAGGTGTTTGAAGAAAATGAGCTTGCCTTTGACGGTTTTGCCGGAACCAGTATGGGTTCCATCATCGCCGCGTTTTTGGCTTGCGGATTAAAAACAGAAGAGGTCAAAAGACGCATGCTGGATCTGGAAGCCCAGATCATCAAAGACAAGCTTTTCAAGACCCAGAATATGGAACTCTTGCCTTTGGTGTTAAAGAAGACAGACGGTTTCATCAAAAGCGATCAGTTTGAAGAGAAGCTGAGAGTCCATTTCAATGAGTTGGGCATCCAAAACATCTCTCAACTACCCACGGTATTTGTCTGTGTGGCGGTCGACCTGGTCAGCGGAAAACCTGTCATTTTCACCAACGAGCCCAAATCGTTTGAGAAACAAAAAGAATACCTGGTGGTCAGCGACATCGAACTGGCCAGAGCCTTAACGGCTTCCTGTTCATTTCCTTTGGTCTTCAATACGACCAAAGTCGAAGACATGCAGTTGGTGGACGGCGGGGTCATGATGAACATCCCGGTCGCTCCGCTTAAAGCCATGGGTTTTGAAAAAGTCGTGTCTGTATCCATGCAGGATACCAGCGAATTCAAGGAATCTAATTCCATTCGAGACATTGGTTCCCGTATCATAGATTTGGCGATCCATGAATCCGATAACTGGATGATCGCGACCTCAGACCTCAACATCAACGTCCGATCAAAATCCATCGGGGTATTCAGTATGGGCAAAGGGGCCATCATGATCGAAAAAGGCTATAAGACCGCCTCAAAGATGTTTGATCAGATCAGCAAGATCAAGATTCAAAAGCGTCGATTTTGGATTTGATCTTATCAAAGAAGACACGATGGGCCGTGATCAGCGGTAAAGCCTCGATCTGAGCCCGATCAAACCATTCGATTTGGTTTCCTTCATTACCGTAAACAAGATAAAAATCCAGATCCCAGATCAGATGGGTAAAGACATGATGATGTTCTCCCAAGTGAACGGCTTTGTCATCAACGTGTTCCGTTTCAGGAAAACGCCAGTAACCTTTCATCAGCTGATCCGATGCGGTTTGAGTCAACGCGATCTTACGATCCGAATTCAGTTGAATCAAAATTTGTTTATGATAGACAGGCTTCGCTTTGGAAGCCTTTTTGTTTGGGTAATCGGTCATGCTTTGGGATTCATAAGCTTTGCAGCGATCCTTGAGCGGGCAGTGCTGACAATCTGGATTTTTGGGCGTACAGATCAAAGCGCCTAGTTCCATCATGGCTTGGGTAAAGATCGAAGGCGTGGCACTGTTCATCCAGTCTTCCATTTTCTCCGTGACCTTGGCTTGAAGTGATTTGGAACCCAACTCATCCTCAAACCGAAACAAGCGCGAGACGACACGATACACATTCCCGTCAATGGCCACGGCTTTGGTTTCAAAACAGATCGAAGCGATCGCGGCGGAGGTATAAGCTCCGATCCCAGGCAAGGATCGGATCTCGCTGAGTTCATCAGGAAACCGATAATCCAGGTTGGCTAAAAGTTGGGCTGCTTTATGGATGTTTCTGACTCTGGAGTAATACCCTAAGCCTTCCCATTGTTTCAAGAGTTCATTTTCGTCAGCTCCTGCGAGGTCTTTTAAAGTAGGCCACTTGGTCATCCAGCGGTCATAATAGGGGATCATCGTATCGATCTGGGTCTGTTGAGCCATGATTTCCGAGATCCAGATCCGGTAAGGGTCTTTGTCTTGTCTGAAAGGCAGGATCCGCTGGTTTTCAACGAACCACTTCTGAAGGGCTTGAGTTAAAGTCATGGTTTCATTATAGGATAATTAAAAGCGATTTTCATCGCTTTTAATTGTTTTGATTCCTGAGTCTAAAATGGGTGGAGGGAATGAAGAAGTATTATTTATCGCAAGGCATTTCGGCCTTACACATATTATATCGGTTTAAAGATAATCTTATATGAAAAAGAAGTGAAAGGTGAAATCAAGCAGGATAAGCATAAATCGATATTAAGTGGTATAATAAAGTGTATTTTGAAAGCAGGACCTTATGAGAGAACAGAAAATTATTAATATCGCCGTCATCGCGCACGTCGATGCCGGGAAGAGCACGCTGGTCGATGCGTTGCTTCAGCAGTCCGGTGTCTTCAGATCCAACGAAGTCTTGGTAGCCCAGGTTATGGACTCCAATGCCTTGGAAAGAGAACGCGGAATCACCATTTATTCCAAGAATTGCAGTATCCAATCCCATGGTGTTAAGATCAACATCGTCGATACCCCGGGCCATGCCGATTTCTCTTCTGAAGTCGAACGCATCATTCGGACCGTTGATACCGTGGTCCTTTTGGTCGATGCGTCAGAAGGTCCGATGCCTCAGACCCGTTTCGTGCTTCATAAAGCCCTTGAACTGGGTTTAAGACCCATTCTCTTTATCAATAAAATCGATAAAAACGATCAGCGTGCCGAAGAAGTCGTTGATTTGGTTTACGATTTGTTTTTATCCTTGGATGCGACCGATGAACAGTTGGATTTCCCGATCCTGTACGGGATTGCCAGACAAGGCATCGCCAAGCACCACATGAATGATGATTCGACTGACCTCGAACCTTTGTTTGAAACGATCGTCAAGCAAGTCGGGATGTATCCTGATTTGGATGAAGAACCGACTCAGATGCAGATCAGTTCTTTGGCCTATGATGATTATCTGGGCCGTTTGGGTATCGGAAGACTCTACAAAGGCACCCTTAAAGTCGGACAAAGCGTCATCGTTGCCCGCGGGGCTTCGACGATTCGTCAATCTGTTTCTCAGCTTTTCATCTATGTCGGTATGAAACGCACACAAGTCCTTGAAGCCCACAGCGGTGACATCGTCATCGTCGGCGGGATCCAGGACATCAACATCGGGGATACCTTATGTGACCCCAACAACATCGATCCTTTACCGATGATCACCATTGAAGAACCGACTTTGTCGATGAACTTCTGTGTCAATACTTCTCCGTTTGCGGGCAGATCCGGCAAATACGTCACCTCCAGAAACATCAAAGAACGGCTCATGAAAGAACTCGAAGTCAATGTCGGGCTCAAAGTCGAATCCTTGGATACCACCGATAAATTCAAGGTCTCAGGCCGCGGGGAACTGCATCTGACGATCTTGGTTGAAAACATGCGCCGAGAAGGCTATGAACTGGCTGTTTCCAAGCCGGAAGTCATTTACCGTTACATCGACGGCAAGAAGATGGAACCGATGGAAGAAGTCATCACGACCATCCCTGAACAATATTCCGGGGTCGTCATTTCCAAGCTCAATCTGAGAAAAGCGCAAATGCACAATATGGATGATAAGAAGGGTTATGTCACGATTACGTGGAATGCCCCAACCCGATCACTGATCGGTTATCGTTCCGAATTCATCAATGATACCCACGGCGAAGGCACTATCGTCCGTCAGTTTGCGGGCTATACCGATTATGTCGGCGAGCTGCCGCAGCGTCCTAACGGCGTCATGATCTCTACCGAAACCGGTGTCGCCATGACCTATTCCATTTATTATCTGCAGGAACGCGGCCAATTCTTCATCGGTGCCCAGACGGAAGTCTACACCGGGATGATCCTTGGGATCGCCTCCAGAGACATGGACATGGAAGTCAATCCGATCAAAGAAAAGAAAAAGACCGCCGTCCGTTCCTCAGGCAATGATGAAGCGATGAGACTGGTCACCCCTAAACAATTGACCTTAGAATACGCCGTTGAATTCATCAATGATGATGAACTGGTTGAAGTCACCCCGGATGCGATCCGTCTGCGCAAGAAATACTTGTCAGCGATCGATCGTAAGAATGCCTACAGAAATGCCAAAGTCGAGGAAGTCAATGACTGAGTTTTCGTTTGAAATTACCCATGTCTGTGCCCAAAGCGGAGCCCGGACTGGGATCCTGCATACGCCTCACGGCGATGTGCTGACCCCCATGTTTATGCCGGTAGGTACCTTAGCGACCGTCAAATACATAGCTCCTGAAGAAATCGAAGCGATGCAGGCAGGGGTCATTTTAGCCAATACCTATCATCTCTGGCTGCGTCCTGGCGAACACATCGTCAAGGCGGCCGGAGGTTTGCATCGTTTTATGAATGTCAAAAATCCCATCCTCACTGACAGCGGCGGCTTTCAGGTTTTTTCTTTAGCCGATACCCGCAAGATCACCGAAGAGGGGGTCACCTTCAAAAATCACCTCAACGGGGATACGATGTTTTTGTCTCCGGAAAAAGCCATTCAGATCCAAAATGATCTGGGAGCCGATATCATCATGAGTTTTGATGAGTGTCCGCCATTTCCGGCTACCCACGAGTATATGAAAAAAAGCGTCGAACGTACTTTGCGCTGGGCTCAGCGAGGCAAAGATGCCCACAACAACCCCAACCAGGCCTTGTTTGGCATCGTTCAGGGCGGTGAATTTGAAGACTTGCGCGCTCACAGTGCCAAAGCTTTGGTCGAGATGGATTTTCCCGGTTATTCGATCGGGGGCACCAGTGTCGGTGAAACCAAAGAAACCCTGTATAAGATGATCGACTACAGCATCGCACATCTGCCTTTAAACAAGCCCCGTTATCTGATGGGCGTCGGATCTACCGATGCGATCCTGGAAGGGGTCTTGCGCGGGGTCGATATGTTTGACTGCGTCTTGCCGACTCGGATCGCGCGTCACGGAACACTCATGACCTCGACCGGACGGCTCAACATCCGCAACGCGAAAAACGAACAGGACTTTGGTCCGATCGATGCCGAATGCGATTGCTACACCTGTAAGAATTTCTCAAGAGCGTATCTGAGACATCTGATCCGCTGTGAAGAAGGCTTGGGTCAACGCTTATTGTCGATCCATAACCTGCGCTTTCTGATCAAACTGACCGAAGACATTCGCTTGGCCATCACTGAAGACCGTTTTCAGGATTTCAAAGATGAATACTTCAAGAAGCACCATCTCAACAGCATCAATTCCAGAGGGTTCTGATGAAAACATCCGATTTTGATTTTGAACTGCCCGAAGAACTGATCGCCCAGCATCCCTTACTGGATCGCTCTTCATCACGGCTGATGGTTTTAAACCGAGAACACAAAACGATCAAAGACAAAGTCTTTGTCAATATCCTAGATCATCTGCATCGCGGCGACGTTTTGGTCGTCAATGAATCCCGTGTCTTACCGGCACGGCTTTTTGGCATCAAGGAAGAAACCCATGCCCATCTGGAATGTCTGATCCTGAAGATCGAAAACAATGAAGTCGAGTGTCTGGTCAAAAAGGCCAAAACGGTTCATCTGGGCACGATCATCGATTTCGGTGAAGGCATCCTGAAGTTTGAATGCATCGCGGTGGGAGAAGCCGGGATCCGCCGTTTCAAGATCATCACCCAAGGCATTTTCTTGGAACTCCTAGAAAAACTGGGCACCATGCCTTTACCGCCCTACATCAAAGAAAAACTGGACGATCAGGAACGCTATCAGACGGTGTATGCGAAAAACCCCGGTTCTGCTGCGGCCCCGACTGCCGGACTGCATTTTACCCCTGAACTCTTAGAAAAAATACAAGACAAGGGCGTCGAACTCGTCAAGATCACCCTGCATGTGGGCTTGGGCACCTTCAGACCGGTCGATGCGGATGAAGTTTCTCATCACAAGATGCATGAAGAACTCTATGAGGTTTCAGAAGGCGCCGCAACAGCGCTCAATGAGGCTAAAGCAAAGGGAAGACGCATCGTAGCAGTCGGAACCACCAGTGTACGGACGCTGGAAACTCAAATGAATCGTCACGGTCATTTCATTGCCGAAACATCCAGCACCGATATTTTCATCACCCCGGGCTATACCTTTAAAGCCGTGGATGCCTTGATCACCAATTTCCATTTGCCCAAAAGCACCTTGGTCATGTTGGTGAGTGCTTTGGCCGACCGTGAATTTATCTTACAGGCGTATCAAAAAGCAGTACAATTGAAGTACAGGTTCTTCTCCTTCGGAGATGCCATGTTTATCGAATGAACAAAAAAACAGATCATCAATGGGAAATCGAAAAACTGAAAGAAATCAAACAACTCGATCATAAACCGAGCCTTTTGATGCATTCCTGCTGTGCCGTCTGCAATTCCTGGCCTTTAGAATATCTCTGTGACAGCTTCGACATCACCCTTTACTACAACAATTCCAACATTTACCCAAAGTCCGAATATGATCACCGTTTAGCTGAACTGCACCGTTACGTTGAGCGTTTCAATGAAAAACACGGCAGTACCATCACCATCCTTGAAGAACCCTATGATTACGACCATTACCACGCAAGCTATCTGACCAAACGTGCAGATGACAAAGAAGGGTATCAGCGCTGCGGGATGTGTTACGCATTAAGAATTACCGAGGCCTTGAAGTATGCCTCAACGCATAATTTTGATTACGTGACCACGGTCATGACCATCTCCAGACAAAAAAGCGCCGATAAGATCAACGGGATCGCCAGAAGATTGGCAAGCGGTTACCCCCAGGTCCAGTATTTCTATTCCAACTTCAAGAAAAACAAAGGCATTGATTTCAGTGTCGATGTCTCTAAAAGTTTAGGGATGTATCGACAGGAATACTGCGGCTGCGAATATTCAACGGATAACCTTCAAGACGAGTGAACAATCACTCGTTTTATTTTTCCTTGATTGACTCAAAGACTAAGAATGACTATAATGTTTCTAAAGACAACGACCGAAGTCAAACCGTTCATTGGACATCCAGAAAGTTTTGGGTTGATGAGACAAAACCAAGATGAACGCATACGTCCTTCGCGAGTCGAACTGCCGAAACACCAGTAAGCAGCTCCGGTGATTCCGTTATCGTCCAATGAGCACAGCAGTGAAAACAAGGTGGTACCACGTTAAACGTCCTTCAGAGACGTTTTTTTTATTTCAAGGAGGAAATATGCTGAATCTGAGATTGCCAACGATAGAAACTGAGCGCTTTATCTTAAGACCGATTGGTGTTCAAGATGCTGCGGACATGTTTGAGTATGCGGGAGATGAAGAAAACCTGAAGTTTGTGTGGTTTCCCAGACACGCTGATGTCGCTTCCAGCAAACAAGCCATCACCGAACGTTTTCTGACTCGTCCTGAGATGGGCATCCCTGAGGCGTATTGTGTCGTGATCAAGCCCGAGATGAAGATGATCGGAACGGTGGATGTCCATACCGTCCGCTTTGGCGATGTGGGCGAGATCGGCTACATCCTCAACAAGCATTACTGGAATCAAGGCATCGCATCAGAAGCTGTCCAACTTTTGATCAGTGTGATGTTTCATCACTGCGGCTTTGCCCGAGTGGAGATCCAGCACAACGCTGAAAACATCGCCTCGGGAAAGGTCATTCAAAAGGCCGGATTTATACAGGAAGGGACTTACCGCAAACGCAAGTATGAACCTGAACTGGGACATCGCAGCGATTATCATTTCTATGGCTTAAACCTTGACGATCAAATCGTCTTGGAAAGATACTCAAAGGAGCACTATGAAAACACCATTAGACCTCAAATACGACCATAAAAACGTCGAAGCCCATCAGTATAAGTCTTGGGTAGACAAAGGCTATTTTACTGCCGGCGATCTCTCCAAGAAACCCTACTGTATCGTCATTCCGCCTCCCAACGTCACCGGTAAACTGCACTTGGGCCACGCATGGGACACGGCTTTGCAAGACATCATTGCCCGCTACAAACGCATGCAGGGTTTTGATATGCTGTGGCTGCCGGGCATGGATCATGCCGGGATCGCCACGCAAGCTAAAGTCGATGCTCGCTTGAAACAGCAGGGGACCAACCGCTTTGAATTGGGACGAGAAAGGTTTCTGGAACAGGCTTGGGCCTGGAAAGAAGAATACGCAGGCCATATCCGTCAGCAGTGGGCCAAACTGGGCTTATCGTTGGATTATACCCGTGAACGTTTTACCTTGGATGAAGGGCTCAATAAAGCCGTCAACAAGGTCTTCGTCGATTACTATAACGACGGCTTGATCTATCAAGGTGAACGCATCATCAACTGGGATCCTTTGGCCAAGACGGCCTTATCCAACATCGAAGTCATCCATAAAGAAGTCGAAGGCAACTTCTATACTTTCAGTTATACCGTCGTCGAAACAGGCGAAAAGATCGCGGTTTCTACGACCCGTCCTGAAACCATGTTTGGGGATGTCTGTGTCGTCGTTCATCCCGATGATCCGCGTTATGCCCATCTTCACGGCAAACACGTCATCAATCCGGCCAATCATGAAGTCTTGCCGATCATCACCGACTCTTATATCGATCAGGAATTTGGGACCGGGGCGATGAAATGTACCCCAGCCCATGACCCCAATGATTTTGCCTTGGCTGAGAAATATGATTTGGCCAAAGTCATCTGTATGAATCCGGATGGCACGATGAATGAAAAGGCCGGCGTCTTTAACGGTCTCGATCGTTTTGATTGCCGCAAGAAACTGACACAACGCATCACCGATGAAGGCAACACGATCAAGATCGAAAAGCACCTGCATCAAGTCGGCCATTCCGAAAGAACGGATGTCATCGTCGAACCCTATCTGTCCAAACAATGGTTCGTTAAAATGAAACCGTTGGCACAAGCCGCCATCGAAGCCCAAAACAGTGAAGGCAAAGTCAACTTTGTCCCTGAACGTTTTGAAAATACCTTCATCCAATGGATGTCCAACATCGAGGACTGGTGTATCTCCCGTCAATTGTGGTGGGGTCACCGGATCCCGGTTTGGTATCACAATGACACCAAAGAAGTCTACGTCGGACTGGAGGCTCCCAAAGACAGTGAGAATTGGACTCAGGATGAAGATGTCCTGGATACCTGGTTCTCCAGTGCTTTGTGGCCGTTCAGTACCTTAGGCTGGCCTGAAGAAACTCCGGATCTGAAACGCTATTTTCCGACCGATGTCTTGGTTACCGGTTACGACATCATCTTCTTCTGGGCTGCACGCATGATCTTTCAAGCCCGGTACTTCACCAACAACGTTCCCTTTAAAGATGCCTTGATCCATGGCTTGATCAGAGCCGATGACGGACGCAAGATGAGCAAATCCTTGGGCAACGGGGTCGATCCGATGGATGTGATCGAAGAATACGGGGCCGATGCGCTGCGTTTCTTTTTGACCACCAACTCAGCACCTGGACTTGATTTACGCTATTCAACTGAAAAAGTCGAAGCGGCCTGGAATTTCATCAACAAGCTGTGGAATGCCTCCCGTTTCGTAGAAATGAACCTGCCTGAAGACTTCACTGAAGAACCCTTGACCGGTTTGGCGCTGAGTGCGCCGGATCGCTGGATCTTGGAGCGCTTCGATGCGACCTTGGAAAAAGTGTCGTCAGCCATGGAGAAATATGACTTTGCCTTGGCAGGCGGTTTCCTGTATGAGTTTGTCTGGGATGATTATTGCTCCTGGTACATCGAACTCAGTAAAGCCAATCTGAGTTCAAGCGATCCAGCCATCGTCAAGGCGTCACGTAATACCTTGGTTTCCGTCTTGAAAGGGATCTTGAAACTGAGTCATCCGACCATGCCTTTTGTCACTGAAAAGATCTATGCCCGCTTTGCGGATGAAGCCTTGTGCGTCTCTGAATGGCCTAAGCCTTATGGTCTTCATGATGAAGCGGCTTTGATCCAAACCGGTCAGCTGATCTCGATCATCTCTCAGATCAGAGCCATCCGGACCGAATACAATGTCAAACCTTCATTGCCTTTAGACATCGAACTCTCGCTGAGCCTCAATGAGACCCAAAAAGATTCCCTGATCAAAATGGTCAAGACCTCGGTCGTTGAAAAACTGGAAGGCGAAGCGATGACCCGGCCGATCTTGGGAGGCACCTTATCGATCGCTTTGACTCAACTGGTCGATGTGGAAGCCGAAAAGATCCGCTTGGCCAAAGAAAAAGACAAACTGCAATCAGAAATCACCAGAGGGGAAGGCATGCTGAGCAATCCTCGCTTTATCAGCGCGGCTCCGTCAGCCAAAGTCGAAGAAGAAAAGAAGAAACTTGAAGAATACAAGCGTCAATTTGAACTGGTTTGTTTACAGTTATCAAACTTGAGCAAGTAGAGTAGAAAAGCGCTATCATTTCTTGTATAATTAACATGTTATTTGGCGAACTGCCATAGGAGGAAACATGACCACAAAATATGTGTATCTGTTCTCTGAAGCTGACGGTAAAATGAAGAATCTGTTGGGTGGAAAAGGCGCGAACTTGGCTGAAATGACCAAGCTCGGGATGCCTGTCCCTCAAGGTTTTACCATCACTACGGAAGCTTGTATTCGTTACTACGACGATAACGAAAGCATCCATCCGGAGATCCAGAAAGAAATCTTTGATTATTTGGCAAAATTGGAAAAAACGACCGGAAAAGAATTCGGCTCCAAAACCAATCCTTTGCTGGTTTCTGTCCGTTCAGGCGCCCGCGCTTCCATGCCGGGGATGATGGACACCATCTTGAATCTGGGCTTAAACGATGAAGTGGTCGACGGCTTTGCCGAATTGACCCAAAATCCTCGTTTTGCGTATGATTCATACCGTCGTTTCATTCAGATGTTCTCCGATGTTGTCATGGAACTCTCCAAGAAAAACTTTGAAGAAATCATCGATGAGATGAAAGAAGAAAAACACATTCATCTGGATACCGAATTTACTCCGGAAGATCTCAGAGAAATGGTCGTTCGCTTCAAGGCTTTCTATAAGAAACACAAAGGCACCGACTTCCCGCAGGATCCAAAAATCCAGTTGATCGAATCCGTGAAAGCGGTCTTCAGATCTTGGAACAATCCGCGTGCGATCTATTACCGCCGTCTCAACGAAATCCCGCATTCATGGGGAACCGCTGTCAACATTCAATCCATGGTCTTTGGAAACATGGGCGATACTTCGGGAACCGGCGTTGCCTTTACCCGTAATGCCGCAACCGGCGAAAAGAAACTGTTCGGGGAATTCTTGATGAATGCCCAGGGCGAAGACGTCGTTGCCGGGATCCGTACCCCAATGACCATCGATAAGCTTCAACAGGTCATGCCGCATGTCTACGACGAATTCGTTGCCATCTGCGATCGTTTGGAAGAACATTACAGAGACATGCAGGATATGGAATTCACCATTGAAAAAGGCAAACTCTATATGCTGCAGACCCGTAACGGCAAACGTACTGCTGCAGCGGCTTTGAAGATCGCTGTTGATTTGGTTGCTGAAGGCATGATCACCAAAGAAGATGCCATCCTTCAAGTCGATCCGAAACAGCTCGATGCTCTATTACATCCTCAATTCGACCCAGCCGCTCTAAAAGCTGCTGAAGTCGTTGGTTCTGCTTTGCCGGCTTCGCCTGGCGCAGCCAGCGGTAAAGTTGTCTTTACAGCTGCGGATGCGGTTGAATGGACTGAACGCGGCGAAAAAGTCGTCTTGGTCCGTTTGGAAACCTCACCAGAAGACATCGAAGGCATGCATGTATCACAAGGGATCCTGACTGCTCGCGGAGGAATGACTTCCCATGCGGCTGTCGTAGCCCGCGGTATGGGAACCTGCTGTGTTTCAGGTTGCGGCGACATCAAGTTCACCGGACCCAAATCTTTCGTTTTAGGCAGCAAGACCTTCAGTGAAGGCGATGCCATTTCTTTAGACGGTTCAACCGGGAAGATCTATGGCCAAGCCATCAAGACCGTACCGGCACTGATCACCGGCGATTTCAGAACCCTGATGGGTTGGGCCGATGAAGTCCGTACCTTAAAAGTCAGAACCAATGCCGATACTCCGAAGGATGCTGCTCAAGCGGTCATCTTTGGGGCTGAAGGCATCGGGCTGGTTCGTACCGAACACATGTTCTTTGAAGGCGAACGCATCAAAGCCAT
Source organism: Erysipelotrichaceae bacterium (assembly GCA_963678045.2). Classification (GTDB taxonomy): domain Bacteria; phylum Bacillota_I; class Bacilli_A; order Erysipelotrichales; family Erysipelotrichaceae; genus UBA2212. The sequence goes on from CAXXCK010000004.1 coordinate 1,117,494, forward strand.
GCGCGAAATGATCGTTTCCAAGACAGAAGAACAAAGAAGAAAAGCCTTGGCTAAACTGTTGCCAATGCAACGAAGCGATTTCGAAGGCATCTATGAAGCCATGGAATTCAGACCGGTCACGATCCGTTATTTGGATCCGCCACTGCACGAATTCCTGCCGACCGATGAAAACGACATCGTCAATCTGGCCAAAGAAATGAAACTGGAAGTATCTGATCTCAAAAACATCATTTCGTCGCTGCATGAATTCAATCCGATGATGGGTCACCGCGGTTGCCGTTTGGCCGTATCCTATCCTGAAATCGCTGAAATGCAGACCCAAGCGGTCATCGAAGCGGCCATCAACGTCGCCAAGAAACATCCGGAATGGCACATCAAGCCTGAAATCATGATCCCGCTGGTCGGCGAAGTCAAAGAATTGAAATACGTCAAAGACATCGTTGTCCGCGTTGCCGATGAAATCATCGCCAAGAGCGGATTGAAGTTGGAATACATGGTCGGAACCATGATCGAAATCCCGAGAGCAGCTTTGTTGGCGGATGAAATCGCCACCGAAGCGGAATTCTTCTCATTCGGAACCAATGACCTCACTCAGATGACCTTTGGGTTCTCCAGAGATGATGCCGGGGCTTTCCTGAATCATTACTACGACAAAAAGATCTTCGAACAGGATCCGTTTGCCAGACTCGATCAAAACGGCGTCGGCAAATTGGTCGAAATGGCTGCTCGCTTAGGCAAGCAGACCCGTCCGGACATCAAGCTGGGCATTTGTGGTGAACACGGAGGCGATCCGAGTTCGGTTGAGTTCTGTCACAGAGTGGGTCTCTCCTATGTTTCCTGCTCGCCTTTCAGAGTTCCGATAGCGCGTCTTGCCGCGGCACACGCAGCCATCAAAGAGAAAAGAGCTAAAGTTTAAAGCGGGGTAAAACCCGCTTTTTCTTTGCTATAATAGAGATACACAGGAGACCCCATGAAACTCATATTCGGAACGTATACAAAACGTGACAGTGAAGGCATCTATACTGCAGATTTTAATCAAGGCATCCTCAGCAATCTCGAATTGAAATTTCCGTTAATGAATCCCACTTATTTTGCCAGAATGGACCATACGATGTTTGCCGTCAGTCAGAAAGACAAACAAGGCGGTTTGGCTTGCTTTGAGCATGGCGTCTTCGTCAATGAAGTCATGCAGGATGGTTCGACCCCATGCTTTGTCGATGCCGTCAAAGAAAAAAATCTCGTGCTGTCTGCCAACTATCATCTGGGCAACATCATCAGTTATGCCTATACGCCCAAAAAGGGGATCCGTCTGATCCAAAAGATCGAATACGGTCCTCAATCGCATGCCCACTACATCAAGTACTTCAAACAACTTGATGAAGTCTTGGTCTGTGATCTGGGACTCAACCGCATCGTCGCCTACAGTGTCGATCCGTATCTGATGCTGCATCCCAAATATACCTTTGCCTGCAAAGAAGGTCAGGGACCGCGTCATCTGATCGTTCATCCGACCAAGCCCATCCTGTATGTTTTTTGTGAACTCAGCAGCGAACTCTTGATTTTGGTCCATGACGGGTACGGCTTAAGACAATCTCAGGTCATCAGTACCTTGCCGGCCAATGAACAAGACATCAAGAGCGGGGCAGCCATCCGGATCGATCCCAAAGGAAAATTCGTCTATGTCTCCAACCGCGGTCATGATTCGATCAGCGTATTCAAACTCGATGAGTCCGGCAAACATGCCGAACTGATCCAAAACGTCAAATCTCAAGGGGTCCATCCCCGTGATTTTAATCTCAGCCCTGACGGTAAGTTTCTGGTCGTCGCACACAAAGACAGCGATAATGCGGTCGTCTTTGCGATCGATCACACGTCCGGAAAACTGACACTGCTCAACAAGGACTTTATCGTGCCTGAGGGAGTCTGTGTCGAATTCGTAGATCATGCCTAACAGACCAGGGGTCTTTAAACAAACAGGAGAAATTGTATGAAAATCGGATGTGTCAAAGAAATCAAAGCGCAGGAGTATCGTGTCGGATTGGTTCCGACCCATGTGAAGAGTTACCTTCAGGCCGGTCACACGGTCTTGATCGAAACCCAAGCCGGCGCCGGATCAGGCTTTAGCGATGAAGAATACCAAAACGCAGGAGCGTTGATCATCGAAAAAGCATCAGATGTATGGGCTCAGTCAGACATGATCGTCAAGGTCAAAGAACCCTTGGAATCGGAATATGCGCTGATGAAGGAAGGACTCATTTTGTATACCTATCTGCATCTGGCAGCCAACGAAAAACTGACGCTGGAACTGATGAAAAGAAAAGTCACCGGCATTGCCTATGAAACCATCGACGTCAACGGCACTTTGCCTTTGCTGAAACCGATGAGTGAAGTAGCGGGCCGTTTAAGCATTCAGGAAGCGGCCAAATATTTGGAGAAACCGTTTGGCGGCAGAGGGGTCTTGCTGGGCGGTGTGCCCGGGGTCACCAAAGGCTATGTCGTCATCATCGGCGGCGGCACCGTCGGTACCAATGCCGCCATCATGGCGTTGGGCTTAGGTGCCAAAGTCAGCATTCTGGATACCAATCTGAACCGTTTGGAAGAACTGGACCAGTTGTTTGAAGGCAAGGTCCAAACCTTGTATTCGACGCCGGCCGGACTTCATGAAGAACTCAAGAAAGCCGATGCGGTCATCGGAGCCGTGTTGATCCCCGGTGCCAAAGCCCCGCATCTGGTCAAAAAAGAAGACCTTAAACTGATGAAAAAGGGCACAGTCATGGTCGATGTCGCCGTCGATCAAGGCGGCTGTTTCGAAACCACCCATCCGACGACCCACAATAATCCGACCTTTGAAGTCGATGGGATCGTTCATTACTGTGTCGCCAACATGCCCGGCGCCGTGCCGTTTACCTCGACCCAAGCCTTGACCAATGCGACCTTGAAGTTTGCCTTGATCATTGCCGGCAATACGCTGGAAGGGACCATTGCCAAACATAAATCCGTCCTTTCAGGCATCAATACCCATAATGGCTATTTGACCAACCAATTCGTTGCTGAAGCGTTTAATATGACCTATACGCCATTTGATAAGGCAATCTGATGTTTCATGTCAGTGATGTCCTAAAACACGGATTTTGTCCCAAGCTTTTTTGGTACATCCGTCAGGAAGGGTCCAAGTCCCCGCAAAAATTCATTCAAATGACCCAATCCTTATCGGACATCCTGGTCAACAAAGTCGGTCTGACCGATGTTTTCAACAGCTATCGTTCCATTGATCCGCACTTGGTCTTGGAACAGCTTCAACTCAAAAAAGCCGTCGTCAACGGCCGTTTTGAGCATTTGAACTTACGCGTCAAGATTCCTCTGGTACACTTGACACCAGAGGGTCTTGACGTCTATTTCACGACCCTGGGTTCCAATGCCAAGGTGGAAGATCAGCGTTATCTGGCCATGCACATCTGGGTCCTGGAAGGCTTGGGCTTACCCATTCATCAAATCAAGACGATGAGTTTCAATCCGGATTATGTCCGTGGTGAGACCCTGGACATCGAGGCGTGTTTTGTCTTCAGAGACACCTTTGTGAGATCCAACGGAAAATCCGCCGGAAACATCACCGAGGTCCTGAAGAATCACAAGACGGATTTCACACAGGCCTTAGTCAACATGACCGAAATGATGGAAAGCGATGAAGTCAAGATGTCGATCGACGAATGTCCGGCACTCAACCGCTGTGAGTATTTTGAAGTCTGTTTCCAGAAGCAATTCGATCTGACGCAAGATTCCGTTTTCTTTCTGACCCAAAGCGCCAACAAACGCGCCTTCATCAAAGAAGGCATCCTGAAGATCAACCAGGTTCCTTTGGATCGAGTGGAAGGCACACCCTTACAGTTTGCCCAGATCATGGCGGATCGTAACGGCGGCATCTTTGCGGATAAGGTCGTTTTAAGACATTGGTTGTCAGAATTGAGCCAACCGTTGATCTTCATGGATTTCGAATGGGATACTCATGGGATACCGCCGTATCAAGGCATGCGTCCCTTGGATGTTTTGTGTTTTCAGTATTCGCTTCATATTCTTAAAAATGACGATCTGTCTCATTATGAGTTTCTGGAAGCCGGGGATTGCCGGGAACGTTTCATTCAGACTTTGATTGAAAACACCCCCAAAGTAGGCACCATCCTTGCCTATAACGCTTTTGGCGCAGAAGCCATCCGATTGAAAGAACTGGGAGATCAATTCCCGCAGTATAAAGAAGATTTGGATCAGATGATCAGCAGAATGGTCGATCTGGCGGTTTTGTTTACGGAAGGCATTGTCTATTTGAGCGCCATGAAGGGGTCTTTCACCCTGAAAAACATCATCTCGGTGATCAACCCTGAGCTCAACTATGCTCAACTGTCCATCGGACACGGGTTGGAAGCGGTGAAACATTACCGCACCCTGCAAAACAACGATGACGAAGAGGACATCAAAGAAGCTTTATTGAAGTACTGCAAGATGGATACCTTGGCCATGGTGGAGATAATCGCCTGGCTGAAAGCCCTTGTTGCCTAGGAGGAAACTTATGCCTAACATCATAACGCATGCATTTTTAGCCCAGGATACGATCGAAGCGATCGAGACTCCAACCTTAGCCAGCTTGATTGCCCAATATCCTCAGGTCTATCCAATGGGATCCAGCGGTCCTGATTTTCTGTTTTACTATAAGATCCTGCCTTGGGAAAAAGCCGATCCCGCCATCAAAGTCAAAGAGATCGGCAATCGGATCCACAGCGGACAGATCAATGATTTTTATCAGAGCGCCTTGGGCGTCATTCAAACGACCCAGGATGAAACCGCGCGAAACATCATGACCGTCTTTTTGGCCGGTCACTTGACTCATTGGGCCTTGGATTCCGTGGCCCATCCCTATGTGTTTGCCAAGACCGGCGTCATCGGCTCGGGTCCGACCAAATTCTGGCATTTCCGTTTTGAAAGCATGCTGGATACCTTGATGGTGACCCAAGTCAAAGGCTTCAAGATCGAAAACATCAAGATGCCTGAGTTTGTGGCTTCCACCAAAGAAACCCGACAAGCGGTGGCTTTCTTATATCGTCAGATCGTCTTGGATCTGTTTGAAGAAGACATTCCTGAAGCCGTCTATGAAGCATGTCTGGCTTCGATGGCTTCAACGGCCAAACTGCTGTATGATCCCTACACCTTAAAATTCCCGGGCATCCAAGCCGGTGAGAAATTGGCAGGTAAACTCTGGGAATTCTCAGGTCACATGGTCATCGGGGATCCCGATACTCAACACGATATCCTAAACCTGAACCATGCCTTGTGGACCCATCCGTGTGATGAGACCCTGACCTCGACCGAAAGCTTCCTGGATCTGTTTCTCAGAGCCAAAGACAGAGCCATGGCTGCCTTGTATGCCTTGGAAGGGATCATCACCATGACCCAGCCCAAAGCATCCCTTAGCCTGATAACCCGCGATTTGAGTTATGATACCGGACTGTCTAAATCCTCTGCCATGACTCATTATGATCCCATTTATTGATATGAAGATCTTCGATACGCATGCGGACATCGGTTTTGATGTGCTGGCCCGTCATCTCAAAGGGGAGAGCGACATCATCAAGACCCATCATCTGCACAAATGGCTTCAAGGCGAAGTCTATGGTTTAGGCATGGCTTCCTTCTTCAAAGGCGATGAAACTTTAGAGACCGCTAAAGCCATGGTGGAACAGCTCAGACTCGAAATCAAACACAATGCAGACACGTTGCATCCTTATACCGGCGGTCTTTTTCATCCGACCAAGATCAATGCCTTGATGACCTTGGAAGGCATGTGTTATATCCAGGATGACCCCGAGACTTTACTAGACTGGATGTATGACAAGGGAATCAGGATCGGGTCCTTGACTTGGAATGAATCCAACGCCTTATCGACCGGTATTTCCGGCAGTCCTTTAAGAGGCTTGACGCCTTTGGGTCACAGCGCGATCCGTCACATGAATCAGATCAAGATGATCATCGATGTGTCTCATACCAACGAGAAAAGCTTTTGGGATATCCTTGAAGCCTCGACCAAACCGGTCATGGCGACCCATTCCAATGCCCGTGCCGTATCTAATGTCGACCGCAATCTCTCGGATCAGCAACTCAAAGCCATCGCCCAAAAAGGCGGACTGATCGGTCTGGTCAGTGCCAAACGTTTCATCAGTGTCGTCGAAGGTGAAAACACGGCGGCCACCTTGGCCAAACATGCCTTATACATAAAAAATCTGGTGGGGGTCCAACACCTGTGTATCGGATTTGATTATATGGACTTTTTGGATGGCTTTCAGCGTAACGGAATCGACCTCAATGATGCCTCAGAATCCCAGAATTTCGTCCGTGCTTTAGCTGACATCGGCTTTAGCGAAGCAGACATAAAAAAGGTCTGCTGGGAAAACCTGCAAACCTTTTTGAGTGAGAATTTATAAAGCCAAATGGCCCGCGTTAATCCAATCTTATCACAAAATTCTCACGATTAATAGACTATCAAAAATAACGCACAAGCGTATAATGTGTGTAAGGAGGAAGTGTTTATGAAACTTCATATCCATGGTCAGAATTTAAGCATAACCGAAGGGATGCTTCAGAAGACCGAGAAAAAACTGTCGTTCCTTGAAAAGTTTATCTTGGTGGATGAAGATACCAACGCCAACGTGCAGGTCAAGATCAAACCGAATACCTTAAAGGTTGAGATCACCATCCTCACGAAAGTGGGCATCATCAGAGCAGAGGTAGAACACGCAGATTATTACGCGGCCATCGATTTGGCCATCGACAAACTGGAAGATCAGCTCAGAAGACTGAAGACCCGTCTCAATCGCAAACATCGTGAAAAACTCTCCAAAGCTTTTATGGAAACGGATGAAGCGATCGCCTCAGAACCCAAAGCCAAAGTCGTCAAAACCAAGACGGTCGTGGCTGAAGAAATGAGCCTGGATGATGCCATCATGCGGATGGAAATGCTGGGACATTCCTTCTTCATCTATACCGATGAAGAACATAAAGATATCTCAGTGGTGTATAAAAGATTAGACGGCGGCTACGGCTTGCTGGAGACCCAAAAAATCTAAACTAAAGAGGAGTTCATCAGAACTCCTTTTTTTTGATCAGAGCCAATATGATATAATAAACACAGGCTGGTGAAACTATGAAATGGATAGACAAAGTTAAGAATTTCGTCGCTCCCGTTGAAGAAAACCTTGAACTGGATACTGAAGACGCAAAAATGCTCAGTGAGTATGAACAACCCTCCAACAAGAAATTGGTCAATACGGTCAGTGCCGACACGAAGATGGTTTTGTTTGAACCCCGTTCTTTTGACGAGGCTGAAGACATAGCCCGTTACCTCAAAGACAAAAAGGCCGCCGTCATCAATCTGCATCGCCTCAACCGCGATTATGCCCAACGGTCGATCGATTTTCTGACCGGCGTTATTTTCGCATTAGACGGTTCGATTCAGAAAATCGGACACAACGTCATCCTGTGTACGCCAAAAAGCATCGGTGTCCACGGAAAAATCAGTTTCGATCAGGATCAGGAAGAAGAATAGACCCTTGAAAAGGGATATGACTTATGGCATAATGACGTTTAATAAGGAGCAAGCGCATGGGAGACCCTAAACCAAGATTTCGGATCAGCAAACGCGGCTATGACCGGTTCTCTGTGGATGACACCTTGGATCGTCTGACCTTTGAGCATGAGACCTTAAAACATCAGTTGGAAACCTACAACAAGCAGATGACCGAAGCCAATGACCAGTTGATTTCGATCAAAACACGCTATCAGAACCTGCTTTCCGAACTCACGGTTCGTGAGAAAGCCGCGGATGACATTGCCAGACTGGCTTTGAAAGAAGCCAACTCCGTCATTGCCTCTGCCCAGACCAATGCCGATTCGATCGTCAGGGAAGCCCTCTCGACGGCCCGTATCGTACTGGTCGAGATCGCCCGGATCTCCAAGGAAGCCAAAGGCATCAAGCAGGAAATGCATGATCAATTGGCAGCCCTGACCAAAGCCCTGGATGACTTCGTTATTCCCGTCATTCCGGCAGTCAGTTTAGTTCAACCCAAAGACAACGATCAAGACAGCGCCGACTGAGGCGGACCAGAGAGCTTTTGGATGGTGTGAAAAAGCCCTAAATCAGTCAGGATATCCCTTGTGAGTCATTGCTTCGAGATGTAGAAGCAATCGAAATGCCGCGTTAAGGCAAGGAGTGCGTTGCGCAAGCAGCGAACTAAGGTGGTACCACGTTAAGCGTCCTTAGAGGGCGCTTTTTATTTGAAAGGAAAGTGACCGATGGAATACAAAGACACATTATTGATGCCGGATACGCAGTTTGAGATGCGCGGCAACCTGACGCAGAAGGAACCCAAGTTCCAAGCGCGCTGGGAAGAGGGAAGATTATACGAAGCCATGTTGACAAAAAGAGACGGAGCCCCGACTTTCGTTTTGCATGACGGGCCGCCTTATGCCAACGGCAACATCCACATCGGCCATGCCTTAAACAAGATCCTCAAAGACATCGTGGTCAAAAGCCACTTCATGATGGGCTTTCAGGCCCATTATATCCCCGGTTGGGATACCCACGGTTTACCGATCGAAACGGCCATCACCAAACTCGGCCATAACCGCAAAGCCATGAGTACGGCTCAATTCCGTGCCTTATGCGATGATTTCGCCAAAAAACAGATCCAGACTCAGATGAAAGACATGAAGGCCTTGGGGACGATCGGGGATTATGATCATTACTATGCGACCTTACAGCCTGAGTTTGAAGCGGCTCAGATTTCGATCTTTGCGAAAATGGCCATGGACGGGATGATCTATAAAGGACTCAAACCGGTCTATTGGAGCCCGTCTTCGGAAAGTGCCTTGGCTGAAGCCGAAATCGAATATCATGATAAGAAAGACGACACCATTTTCGTGGCTTTTGACGTCACCGATGGGAAGGGGATCTTAGAAAAAGGCGACAAGTTTGTCATCTGGACCACCACCCCCTGGACGATCCCGGCCAACTTGGCCATCTGTCTGAATCCGCTGCTCAAATATGACCTGGTTGAAACCACCAAAGGCAATCTGATCGTGGCTCACGATCTGGTCGAAAGCCTGATGGGCAAGTTCAATCTGGCACCCTATGTCGTTTTAAAGACTTTCAAAGGTTCTGAACTTGAACTGATCGAAACCAAACACCCGTTCTATGACCGCGTTTCACTGGTCATCTTAGGCTCGCATGTCACCGAAGAAGATGGGACAGGCTGTGTCCATACCGCGCCGGGACATGGGGTCGATGACTTCAACGTCGGGATGAAATATAACCTGCCGGCCTTTTGTCCGGTGGATGATCGCGGCTGTATGACTGAAGAAGCCGGGGATTTCCTGGTCGGTCAGTTCGTTGAAAAGGCCAATCTGACCGTCATTGAAAAATTGAATGACTTGGGCTGCTTGTTGGCCAAAGAATCCATCGTGCATCCGTATCCTCATGATTGGCGTACCAAAAAGCCGGTCATTTACAGAGCGACCACCCAGTGGTTTGCCTCCATCGAAAAAATCAGGAAAACCTTACTGGAACAGATCGATCAGGTCCATTGGGTCAATGAATGGGGCAAACTGCGCATGACCAACATGATCAAAGACCGCGGTGACTGGTGCATTTCCAGACAGCGCGCCTGGGGTTTGCCGATTCCGATCTTCTATGCCCAAGACGATACCCCGATCATGGATCAGGGCGTCTTCGATCATGTCTCAAATCTGTTCAGACAACACGGCTCTTCGATCTGGTTTGAAAAAGAAGCCAAAGAGCTGTTGCCGACAGGGTATACCCATCCGGGATCGCCGGAGGGCCAGTTCAGAAAAGAAACCGACATCATGGATGTCTGGTTTGATTCGGGCTCATCCCATACCGGGGTCATCAAACAGCGCGGCGGAAGCTTGCCGGTGGATCTGTATCTGGAAGGCTCCGACCAATACCGCGGCTGGTTCAACAGCTCTTTGATCATTTCAACGGCAGCGTATGGCTTTGCGCCGTATAAGAGCGTCGTATCACACGGCTTTGTGTTGGATGGCAAGGGCGAAAAGATGTCCAAGTCGCAAGGCAATTCCGTTGAACCCAATAAAGTCGTTTCCACCTCAGGCGCCGATATCCTGCGCTTATGGACAGCGTCCATCGACTATCAGTCCGATGTCCGGATCTCGGATGACCTGTTGAAACAAGTCACCGAAAACTACCGTAAACTCAGAAACACCTTCAGGTTCATGTTGGCCAACCTCAAAGACTTCAGTCAGAAAGACTGCCTGCCTTTGGAACAATTGCCTCAAGTCGATGCCTTTGTCTTGTCGAAGGTCTTTGACGTTGTCGATCAGGCTGCCAAAGCCTATGATGCCTATGATTATAAATCCGTCATATCCAGCGTCAGCAATCTGATGACCAATGAACTCTCGGCCTACTATCTGGATTTCACCAAAGACATCCTTTATTGCGATGCGAAAACCTCCAAGACCCGTGTGGCCGTGCAGACCGTTTTGTATGAAAGCATCAATGCTTTGACGCGTATTCTGGCTCCGGTCTTGGCCCATACCTGTGAAGAAGTCTGGGATCATTTCAAAGCTGATCAGGAATCTGTCCATCTTCAAAGTTTTGCACTCAATCCGTTCAGAGTGAGTGCTCAGGAAGACTGGGACGAAGTGCTGCAATTGCGTTCGGATATTTTCAAGCAATTGGAATTGGCCAGAGCCGATAAAGTCATCGGAAAATCCCTGGAAGCCAAAGTTGAAGTCATCATCGACATCGCGGCTCATGAGAAATTGACTCGTCTGGTGCCGAATCTGGCCCAATGGCTGATTGTTTCGGAAGTCGATCTGCAGGTCGGACCGGCTCAGGTCATCACGGTTTCCAAAGCCCAGGGCATGACTTGCCCGCGCTGCTGGAACGTGACCCACGATCATCAGGAAGACGGACTGTGCGGCCGCTGTCAAAGCGTCGTCAACGCCCTCTAAGAGAACAACCATGACCATCGATTCACTCACCAACGCACAGGTCAAGACTTGGGTCTCCCTACATCAAGCAAAGTACCGCAAGGAAAGCGGGACTTTTCTCATCGAAGGGGACCATTTGGTTCAAGAGGCCCTCAAAGCAGGGGCCGTTGAACTGATCTTGCTGAGCACCGGCAAAGACAATCCTGCCCCTCAGGTGAAATCGGTGGTCTTAAGCGATAAAGTGTTCAAGAAAGTGTCTCAACTGGAATCCGTCGGATCCATCATGGCCGTCTGCCGGCTGGATTTTCAAAAAAAGATCAGCGGTCAGCGCCTGATCCTGTGTGACCGCATCCAGGATCCGGGCAATCTGGGCACCATCATCCGCTCTGCGACCGCGTTTGGGTTTGATGGAGTCCTGTGTTCAGACGATTGCGTCGATTTCACCAATGAAAAAGTCATCCGTTCGACTCAAGGCGCGCTCTTTCACATCGCCTTGGCTCAAGCGGATCTGTCTGAAAGCATCAAAACATTGAAAAAAGACGGGGTTCACGTTTATGGGACAGCCCTGGAAAATGCCGTCTCTTTGAGTCAGGTTGATCGAAGCGTTCCGGTGGCCTTGATCATGGGGAATGAAGGAACAGGCGTCAGCAAAGACCTTTTGGCCTTGTGCGATCAAAACATCGTGATCGAAAGTCATGCGTTTGAATCGCTCAATGTGGCCGTGGCTGCCGGGATCCTGTGTCATCATTTCCGTAAATGATTTGAAACTTGAATCAGATTTGGTATAATAGTACAGAAATCGTACTGGGACATAGTATTGGCCGCTTTAGAGAGAAACACAAACGCTGAAAGTGCTTCATGGCTAAGAATTCACCCCATCAGAGGAGCCAATCACTCACGGATCCGCCGTTACCGGAATTAGAGCTGTGCCCAGAAACTGGGCAAAGCAGGATGGTACCGCGATCATTTCGTTCCTGTAGGGACGATTTTTTTATTTTCAGGAGGAAAATATGGAAAACCTATTAAAAGAAGCTTTAGAAGCACTGCAAAATGCCAGCGACAAAACCCAGCTTCAGGAGATCTACAACCTGTACCTCTCCAAGAAGGGGAAAGTAGCCGGTTTGATGGCGCAGATGAAAGACCTCATTGCGGAAGAAAAACCGAAATTCGGGGCCAAAGTCAATGTCTTGAAACAGACTTTGGAACAGGCTTATGCCTTGGCTCAGGAACGCATTCAGCAACAAGCCATCTTGGCGACTTTGGAGAAAGATAAGATCGATCTGACCTTACCGGCCACCAAACTGAAAGTCGGGACCCTTCATCCGCTGACCCTGGTCCAAAAAGAAATCGAAGAACACTTCATCGGGATGGGCTACTTGGTCAAAGAAGGTCCTGAAGTTGAGCGTGACTACTATAATTTCGAACGCGCCAACATCCCTCAGGATCATCCGGCTCGAGACATGCAGGATACTTTCTACATCAATGTGGACTGGCTTTTAAGGACCCACACGACGGCCATTCAGACCCGTGCCTTGGAAGAATACAACGGCCAGATCCCGGTCAAAGTCATCTGTCCCGGTAAAGTGTACCGCAAAGACGATGACGATGCGACCCACTCCCATCAGTTCGTTCAGATGGAAGGACTGGTCGTGGGTGAAAAGATCTCGTTGGCTGACTTAAAGGGAACCCTTGAACTCTTGGCCAAAAAGATGTTTGGTGAAAGCCGCGTCATCCGTTTCAGACCGTCCTATTTCCAGTTCACCGAACCTTCCGTAGAAGTCGACGTTTCCTGTCACATTTGTAACGGTAAAGGCTGTCCGACCTGTAAACAGACAGGCTGGATCGAAATCTTAGGCGCCGGGATGGTTCATCCCAATGTCTTGACCATGGCCGGTTTCGATGCGGATAAAGTCAGCGGTTTCGCCTTTGGTTTGGGCGTCGAACGCGTGGCTTTGCTGAAATACGGCATCGACGATATTCGTCATTTCTACACCAATGATCTTCGATTCTTATCGACGTTCAATCGGTTCGAATAGGAGGAAACACCCATGAAAGTAAGCAAAAAATGGCTCTCTCAGTATGTCGATCTCACCGGATTGAGCGCTGAAGACCTCGCCAATCGTTTAACCTTAGCCGGACTGGAAGTCGAAGGTACTCAAGCCTTGGCCAGCGGAACCCAACTGGTCATCGGCGAAGTTTTGACCTGCGAGAAGCATCCGGAATCCGATCATCTCAGTAAGACCACCGTCAACACCGGATCTGAAACCCTGTCGATCATCTGCGGAGCCCCCAATGTAAAAGCGGGCCAAAAAGTCATCGTCGCTCAAAACGGCGCTGTCTTGCCTAAGATCACCATCAAAAAAACCACGATCAAAGGCGTTGAATCCAACGGGATGATCTGTTCACTCTTGGAACTTGGGGTCGATCCAAAGACCCTGTCTGAGGATCAAAAAGCCGGGATCGAAGTCTTGGGTCCGGATGCGCCTCTGGGCGCTGACCCGCTGGCTTATCTGGGCCTGGATGATGTCATCCTGGAAGTCAAACTGACCCCCAACCGTTCAGACTGCAATGCCTTGTGGTCTATGGCCTATGAAGTCGGGGCTTTGTTTAACCGCCAAGTCACCTTGCCAGATTATCAACAATTTGAGACCTTGGGTTCTCCCACGAATTTAGTGGTGGCCTCTGAAACCATCAAGTGTCCCTTGTTTATCGGTAAAAGAATCGGTAAGCTGACCGTCAAAGAATCACCGCTGTGGATGAAACAAGCCCTCAATGCGGTCGGCATCAAAGCCATCAACAATGTCGTCGACATCTCCAACTATGTTATGATCGAAACCGGTCAGCCGATGCATTTTTATGATGCCTCCAAATTAGCGAAAATGGAAATTACGGTCAAAGACAATCAGCTGGGCATCGTCAAGACCCTGGATGAGTCGGATATTCACCTGCATAAAGAAGACATCGTCATCACCTGTGACGGCAAACACATCGGTTTGGCCGGCATCATGGGCGGCGACGACAGTAAGATCGATGAATCGACCCAAGGCATCATCATTGAAGCAGCCCAATTTTCGCCCTCACAGATTCGACACACTTCGCGTCGCGTCAATCTGATGACTGAAGCCTCCTTGCGTTTTCAAAAAGGCTTGGATCTTAACGCAGCCCATAAGGCCGTCATGCGTTCCGTTCAACTCTTGATCGAACTGGCCGATGCGCAAGCCATCGAAAGCACCGTGATCAGCGGCACGCCCAAGACCCCTGAAAAAATCGTCAAAGTCCATCCGCAACACATCAATGAGCTGCTTGGGAATGTCTATCCTTTAGAAAAAGACCTGGAAATCTTCTCCGCATTGGGTTTCAGACCTGTCTCAGAAGGCGAGATGATCGTCTGCACGATCCCGACGTGGCGTCTGGATATCGATGTCGCTCAGGATCTGATCGAAGAAGTCGGTCGTTTTGTCGGGTATGAAGACCTGCCGGGCACTTTGCCTGAAATGCCGATGACCCAAGGCGGCTATGATGACCGTCAAAAACTCAGAAACAAGATCCGCGCCTTGTGCGTGGGTTTCGGAATGAACGAGATCGTCACCTATACCTTAGTCAATAAAGACAAGACGATCCAAGGGGTCTATCCTTTGGACAATCCGCAAGCCTTGATTTCACCCTTATCCGATGAACGTGAATACGTCAGAAACAACCTGCTCAACAGCGTACTGGAAACAGTCGCGTATAACCAGTCTCATAAAATCAAAGACTTCCAGCTCTTTGAAGTCTCGACCCTGAGCCAAAGCGACCTGTGTCAGGAACGCCTTGCCTTAATCCAAAGCGGCTCGATCACGATCAATCGCTGGCAAAAAGAAACCCGTGAAGCTGATTTCTACAGTCTCAAAGGCCTCGTCGAAACGATCTTGAGCGAAAACGGCTACAGTTTGAGCCGAATCCGATATGAAGCCCTCAGTGATCATCCGTTCTTTCACCCGTATCAAACCGTGAAAGTCACCCTGGATAAAACCGTGTTGGGCATCCTGGGACGGATCCATCCGACTTTGGCTCAGAAACTGGGCATCGAATCGATCCTGATGGCTGAACTCAATCTCGAACCCTTGATGAAAACCAAGACTGCCAAAATCAAATACAACCCCATCGTCAAAGTGCCGATGGTCATGCGCGATCTTGCGCTGGTCGTCAAAGCAGAGATCACGGCCGGTCAGATCGAAAAGATCATTACCGATGCGGCCAAGACCTTGGTCAAATCCGTCGAAGTATTTGATGTCTATACCGGAGAACACATCGAGAAAGGCAAGAAGTCCCTGGCCATCAGCATTGCTTTCCAGGCTGCAGACCATACTCTCAACGATGAGGAGATCCAGACGCATTTCAACGCCATCCTGGACGCTTTGAAGAAACAAACCGAGGCCAGTTTAAGGGCTTAGACGATTGTAAATGAAGACAGTATTGTTTATAATGAATGCGATATAAAACACAAGAGGTGATCCTATGGGACGTGCATTTGAAGTCAGAAAAGCAGCAATGGCCAGAACCAACGCTGTCAAAACCAAAGTTTATTCCCGTTTCGGCAAAGAAATTTATATGGCTGCCAAAGCCGGGGTTCCTGATCCGGATATGAATCAGGGCTTGAAGCAGATGATCGCCAAGGCCAAAGCCAATCAGGTTCCGGCTGAAGTCATCAAAAGAGCCATCGAAAAAGCCAAAGGCGGATCCGATGAATCGTATACCAGTGTCCGTTATGAAGGCTTCGGACCCAATAACTCCTTCATCATCGTCGATTGCTTGACTGATAATGTCAACAGAACGGTGTCTGAAGTTCGGACCTGTTTTACCAAAAGCAAATCCAAAATGGGCGTCAACGGTTCTGTGGCCCACAATTTCGACAATGTCGGGATCCTGTCCTTCACCTATGAAGATGACGGGGCCATGCTGGACTGTCTGGTCGAACACGATGTCGATGTTCAAGACATTGAAGTCGAAGAAGGGTCCATGACCGTGTATGTCGCTCCGACTTCGCTGTATGCGGCCAAGACGGCCATTGAAAGTTTAATCCCGGATGTACAGTTTGATGTCTTGGAAAACACGATGATCCCTCAGGAACGCGTGAAAGTCGAAGGCGAAGACAAAGACATGTTTGACCGATTGATGAACATGCTGGATCTGATCGAAGACGTTCAAAACGTTTACCATAACGTCGAGGAATAAATGAAACGCGTCATCACTTACGGTACGTACGATCTGTTGCACTGGGGCCACATCCGTTTACTGAAACGGGCCAAAGCTTTGGGTGACTATCTGATCGTTGCGCTGTCCACGGATGAAATCAATGAATTCAAAGGCAAGAGAGCATATCATTCTTATGCAGAACGCAAGATGATGCTGGAAGCCATTCGCTATGTCGATCTGGTCATCCCTGAATCCGATTGGGAACAAAAACGCAGCGATATCGTCAAATATGAAGTCGACATCTTTGCCATCGGTGATGACTGGGCAGGGAAGTTTGATTATCTGACCGATTTATGTGAAGTGGTCTATCTCCCTCGAACCGAAGGAGTGTCTACCACCAAGATCAAACACGATCTTGAACAGGCAATCAAGCAAGATAAATAAGTCAAAAACCCTTTAAGCGCCTTGCTTAAAGGGTTTTTATTGCAGCAAAAACAAATCGATGCTACACTGGTTTTAACAGTCGGGGGACACCATGTTCAAGCCAATCATTAAAAGCTTATCTAAACTTAGAAAGAGAACCATTTTTCTTTTGGTCATCGTTGTATTCGTTTTGTTTTTCGTTCAACAATTAGCCCTTTCAAAAAATGATAACAATCTGAACGATTATCTATGGAGTTATGCGGAAATGGTCTATCCAGATTTCAGTGGTAACGGGGGAGGCAGTGGCCAATTCGGGGGTTCGTTTTGGGAATATAAAGTCAACTATAAAAGCGGAAACGTGTCCATCGACGGGTCTCGCTTTCTCTTATCAAATCAACTTACTTTTACCAAACCTTTACCAGAGAAGACCTTTTTTCCAAACGATTCATCACAAACTATCGATCCAATGCTCATTGAACGAGTCAAATCCGCAAAGAGCGCAACATTGGACATCACCTTTGAGACCTTTAGCAGTATTCAGGAAACCAGGGCTTTAGCCGATCATTACGGTGTTGATGTCATCTGGATGCCCTTTGATCATGGGTATAACATTCAATTGGGTATTTCGGATCAGCCAAGAAAAAGCGATGCTGAAATAAGAAGGATGTTTCTGGGCTTGATCCAAAATGAAAAATACGTTAATGGACACCAAGACTTCAAAGAGACGGTCTATTCTATTTTTATCAATGATTTCAGGATCATGGGATTCCGTGTGGTTGGTGAATCTGAGGCTTTGCTGAAGCTCTTGAATGAGCCCTTAGTCAAAACATTCAGGTTTATTAAATAAAGAAAAAATGCTTAATCAAGCATTTTTTGTTGTATGACCGGACCTTCGATTTCTCGCTGGACCAGTTTGTTTCTTTGTTCATTCGTCAAGACAGAGGCATATACCAAGGTGCTGCGATGTTCGATCAGACGGTACGCCTGAGGGATTTGTCTGAACCGCGAAGCGATGCGGATCTCTTGTTTCTGTAATGCTTTGAGATGCTGTCGGCCTTTTTCATTGAAACCCAGGATTCTTAGGGTATTGAGCGGGGTCAGCTGTTTGATTTCGGCTTTGGTGGTATTGACCATCAAATGAGCCAAGGTACGCTGGACCCGTGCTTTGGTGTAGCGTTTTGAGATGGCATTTTGAATGAAACTGTCATAATCATCATAAGCCATAGCCATTTTGACCAAATGATTCTCCATGCCTTCTTCCATCATAAACAGGGTCTCCAGGGTTTCTTTCGGCGTGGTCAGCAGTTTCAACCGTAGATAGGGATAATACAGGGTGAAATGGACCAAAGGCCCTTGATCAAGGGCATCCGCCATGGGGGTATAAGGGTGGACATCCTGATGATCCAGGGCCGCCTTGCGTAGAGCGGTCGCACTGGCAATCTCTTGATCCAGTGATTCACCGTGATAATCATTGGACCGCTGGATACACAGTGGCGTCATGGCGGTGTCTTTGATGGCTTTGAGATAAGCAATCCCCAAAATATCATTCGGGGCATAAGCGCCTTGGATCATGCCGACGGATTTCGGATAGCCATAGCCTTGTTTGAGATTTTCTTTCAGGGCATCGACATTGATCGGACAGTCCGCCATGATCTGAAGCACTTCCAGATCATTGGTTTCCGAACCGAAAACCAAATCAGTACAGCCGGCCAGATTCAATAAAGTTAAAGCCCCTTTGGCAAAGTGAGAGGCGCTTTGAACCGTCAAAGCGAAGGGGAGTTCGATCACCAGATCGACTCCGGCATCCAAAGCGGCTTGGGTCCTTGTCCATTTATCCAAGATGGCGGGTTCTCCGCGCTGAACGAAATTACCGCTCATGACGGCGATCAAAAGATCACACTGAGTGAGTTCTTTGGCTTTTTGAAGGTGATAAAGATGGCCGTTGTGGAAAGGGTTATACTCGACAACGATCCCGGTGATTTTAGGCATGAATCTACTGTATCATATTTGATCTGTTCCCGTCATCCAAAAGACGCCGACGCGCATCGCGATTGACATAACTAATGTTTGACTTTAAAGCGCTTATTGCCTATAATATCAACGTTGACACTTTAGGTGATTCTGTGAAATGGACGAAGCATGAGTTGTTCACTCTAAAAGAACAAGAACTTGATTTCGAATCAGAGATCAGCTTTCCTGAAATCCCGGCCCAAATGGGCATACGCCGCTTGGAACACATCCATGTGGCAGGGAAACTCTTTTACGAGAAAGATACAGATCACATCCTGGCGGAGCTGAGCATCAGCGGCACCATGATCGTGCCCTGTGCCATCACGCTGGAAGATGTCGATTATACGTTTACGACGACCGCTGAACTGGTGTACGGTTTTAACGAAGAAGATGACCCTGATGTCTTCGTGATCCCGAAAGACGGATTGGACCTGCATGAAGGCGTTCTCAATGCGATTTTGCTAGAGAAGCCCATTACGCTTGTCAAACCCGGATTAAAGTCGTATCCTAAGGGGGAAGGTTGGGAAGTCACAACGGAAGCGGATTATCAGAAATCCAAAGCGACCGAAGCAGACCCTCGACTGGCAGCATTTAAAGATTACAAACAACACGATGAGTAGGAGGTGTGATTCATGGCTGTTCAACAGAGACGAGTTTCCAAAACGAGAAAAGCAAAACGCAGAACGCATTATAAACTGGCGGTTCCGAGTTTGGTAAAATGCCCATCTTGCGGCGAGTATAAAGCGCCCCATCATGTGTGTGCTAATTGCGGACATTACGAAGGTCTCAGTAAATAAGCGAGTTTTCGCTTTTTTTTATGAGAAAGAAAAAACCGTATCGGACCTATTCAAAATTCAGTGAGACATTAAATAGAAAGGTAACTTTCTATTTTTACTCTAACCTACAGGATGATGAAGCCGGTCCTTTACTGATCATGCATGACGGACAGAATCTGTTCGATGATCAAAAGGCAGCCTATGGGGCTTCCTGGAGGTTCATAGAGGCACTGAGTGATCCTGAGTGTCCGAAGATGAGGGTCTTGGGACTTGGCAACGCAGGGACCTTTGAAGGCCGCTGTGCCGAGTACAGTCCTTTCATCCGCAAGTCACTGAAGGAAGAAGGCATTGACGGCCCTACCGGCGGAAAAGGGGATCTTTACCTTAAATACGTCATGGAAGAAGTCTTACCTCATTATCAACAAAAATACCCGACGACCAAAGTCTACATGGGCGGCTCATCATTAGGGGGCGTGATCACCCTGGCGGCCATCCTGAGTTATCCGGAACATTTGGAAGGGGCTTTCGGTCTGTCCAATGCCTTTTGGTATACGGAAAAACCCTTATTGAAACGGATTGAAAAGTTTGATGGTTGTTTGCCTAGGTTCTACATGGACATCGGCACCTTGGAATCTGAGGATCCCAAACTCAATGAGCGCTATCAAGCGTCCCATGAGCGCTTTGCGAAGGCACTCCAAGATAAACCCAACAAAGGCATCCAGGCACGTCAGATCGAAGGGGCCAGACATTATGAACGAGACTGGGCTGACCGTCTGGTGGGCGTCTTGAACTGGCTGATCCGCTAAAAAAACTGTAAACGAAGAGATTTTATCCGAAAATGTTAAAATCTCTTTTATTTTTGTCCATAAGCAGTATAATGGTGGTAGATAGTGTCAGATAGTGGTAGATAGTGGGAGAAAATACACATGTTCATGGGTGAATACAGACACAACACCGATAGTAAAGGAAGGATCATTGTACCGGCTCGTTTTCGTGATGAACTGGGCAATCTTCTGATCTTGACCAAAGGTTTGGACGGCTGTATCACGGTCTATACCCCCAAACAATGGGAACGCATCATCGAACAGCTTTATCAGCTTCCCAACACCAAAAAAGAATCCCGCATGTATATCCACATGGTGACCTCCAAAGCCGCTGAATGCGAAGTTGACAGTGCCGGCCGTATCCTGATTCCACAGAATCTACTGGAAGAAGCTGGCATCGTCAAAGAATGCGTCGTCTTGGGTGTTGCCGATCACGTTGAAATCTGGTCCTCACCGCGCTGGGATGCGTATTCAGCTTTAGCCAGTGAAGCCTTTGAAAGCGTCGCTGAAGAACTGACCGAGTACATCAAGCCATGAGCCATATTCCTGTCTTGTATCATCAGTCATTGGATGGACTCAATGTCAAACCGGACGGTATTTATGTGGATTGTACTTTAGGCAGAGCAGGGCACAGTTTGGGCATCTTGGCTAAACTCACCACCGGCAGACTGATCGGACTGGATCAGGATGACAAAGCCATCGAAGAAGCCAGAAGCATTCTGAAAGAATATGAAGCCAAGGTCACCTTGGTCCATGACAACTTCAGTCATCTGAAATCCATCCTTCAAGCACTCTCCATCGACAAAGTCGACGGGATCTTGATGGATCTGGGCGTTTCATCCCCGCAGTTTGATGATCCTAGCCGCGGTTTCAGTTATCGCTTCGAAGCCAGGCTGGACATGAGAATGGACCGCCGTCAGCCCTTGGATGCCTATACCGTCGTCAATACTTACCCTTACGAAAGACTGGTTCAGATCATGTTGAGTTACGGCGAAGAACAACACGCCAAACAGATCGCCAGAGCCATAGAAAAACAAAGAGTCATCAAACCGATCGAAACGACCTTCCAATTGGTTGAAGTCATCAAATCGGCATTGCCTTCCAAGGTCCTGGCCCAAAAAGGCCATCCTGCCAAGCAAGTTTTCCAAGCCTTGCGTATCGAAGTCAACCAGGAACTGTCGATTCTGGAACAGGCTCTGATCGATGCCATCTCGCTTTTGAATCAAGACGGCCGGCTGGCTGTCATTACCTTCCACTCCCTGGAAGACCGCATCGTCAAAAAAGTATTCGCCAAAGCCTCAGCCATCACCGTGCCATCCAAACTGCCGATCACCGGAGATTTGACGGCCGACTATGAGCTGATCGAAAAGAAGCATTCCAGAGCCACAGAAGAAGAACTGCAGGAAAACCCTAGAGCCCATTCGGCCAAGCTGAGGATCCTGAGAAAGGTCAACGCATGAACGCACGCATCAGAAAAACGAAAAAAAGATTCAAACTTGAAGCGTTGGCCATCTTGTTTTTTACCTTTGTCGCGATGACGTTTATCTTTACCAGCATCGTTTTGCGTTCCGTCAATGTTTCTTTGAGCGTCAAAGTTCAAAACAACACCCAAGCCGTGGCTCAGCTTACAGGTCAAAACAAGACCTTGTCCAAAGAGATCCAAACCCTCAGCGATTATGAACGCGTCGCTGCCATCGCCAAGCAAGCAGGCCTGACCCTCAACAACAGCAACGTCGTTGAGTTCAGCTCAAACGGTGAATAAGTGAAAAACAGAAGCAACACCATGCTTCTTTTTAGCGGGTCGATCATCGGCCTTGTCGCATTGTTGGTCATGGCCAACCTTTTTAGCGTGAGCATCCTTGGTTATCATTATCACAGTGAAACCGATCTGCATAACTACAGCAGCAACATCAACCTCAGCACCAAAGTCTTGGCAGCCAGACGGGGCACGATCTTTGACAAAGACATGAACATTCTGGCTGAAGACGTGGTCAGTTATACCCTGTACGCGATCGTCGATGAAAATCGGCCGGCGATCGATGGGCATCAGGCCTATGTGTCGGATTTTGAAACCACGGCCCAACAATTGGCTTCGATTTTAGCCACCGATCAAGCCTATATCCTTGAACGGCTCAATTTAGCACAGTATCAGACCGAGTTCGGCGTTGCCGGACGCAACCTCAGCGGCGCCGTTAAGGCTCAGATCGAAGCCTTGGGTCTGCCTGGGTTGGGCTTCAATGAAACACTGAAACGGTCCTATCCTTTAGACAGTTTTGCCTCGTATCTGTTGGGTTTCGCCAACGATGATGATCAGACACTCGACATCGATCTGGTTGGCCGGATGGGACTGGAAGCATCATTGGATCAAACGCTGAAAGGGAAAGACGGCTTTCAAGTGTCGACCGTGGATGCCCAAGGCTATGTCTTGCCGGGATCCAAACAAACCATTCAAAACGCAACCAACGGCAATTCCGTTATTTTGACTTTGGATCGGACGTTACAGGATCAGCTGGAACTGACCATGTCTGAAACCGAAGCAAGTTATAAGGCGACCCAGACTTGGGGCACTATCATCGAAGTGAAGACCGGTAAGATTCTGGCCTATGCCCAAAACAAGAATTTCGATCTCAACAACATCAACACCACCAACTTCATGAATTTTGGGACCCAACTGCTTTATGAACCGGGATCGACCATGAAGACCTTTACCTATGCGGCTGCGATCCAAGAAGGGGTCTATAACGGGACGGCTTTGTTTGACTCTTCCCGCTTTATTTATGGCTATAAAGACTATAAACTGACCCGTCTGAGCTCGATGGCCGGTGCCATCGGCGTCATCAACAACGCCGCCAGAATCAATTACGGCATGATCGACTACAATACCGGTTATGCGGTGTCTTCCAACGTCGGTATCGCCAGTCTCTTAACCACGCGACTTGATCCGGAAATCTTTAAAAAATATCTGGCGGATTTCAATTTTTTCGTACCGGTCAATACGGACATCCAGCCTGAAAGCTTGGATTCGTTTGAGGTCGAATCTTCTTCGGATTTACTGCATGTCGGCTTTGGTCAAGGCATCACCGTCAACATGCTTCAAATGGTTCAGGCCTATACGGCCATCATGAATAAGGGCACAATGATGAAGCCTTATATCGTTGACCGCATCATCAACAGCGATACGCAGGAAGTCCTCACCCAGAAGGAACCGACCGTGGTCGGTCAGCCGATCTCCGCTGAGACAGCCAAACAGGTCGTTGATCTGATGCGTTATGTCGTGACTTATCCCGAAGGCTCATGCAACCGGTATGCCTTAGACAGCGTCGAGATCATCTGTAAAACGGGGACCGCTCAATTGGTCAGAGACGGTGCTTATGTGGATGACGAATACATCTATTCGGTCGTCGTCGGCTTGCCTTATGACGATCCGCAGATCATGTTGTATTATGCCTTCAGAAGCCCGGCTTCCAACAATCCGTCTTTTAAAGCCAAACAGATCAAAGAAATCCTCAAAACCATCGAGTTCTATACCTTTGACCGTAATCCGGTTAATCAGGAAGTCTTGACTTCCAGTGAATTGCCCAGCTTCATCAATCATACCCCGGCGTTTTCAACGGCTGTTTTGGCATCCAAAGCCAATCCGGTGACCCTGATCGGTTCAGGGAAAAGCATCATCAACCAGTATCCTTCAGCCGGCACGACCCTCTTGAGTTCGCAGCGCATCCTGTTGCTGAGTTCTTACGACAACATCCTGATGCCGGACATGACCGGCTGGAGTAAAAAAGATGTCCTGGCTTTCTTCAGACTGGCTAATCTGAATGTCTCCATCGACGGGGAAGGGTTCGTCAGCTCCCAATCCGTAGCGCCGATGACCCCGCTGGATGCCGTGGATGCCACGTTTATCGTGTGCAGCCGATAGAATAATGCTATAATATTTTCATTATGAACCTGCTCGCTCTGCCCCTGTCTTTTATGTTGACTTACCTGCTTTATCCGTCTTTCATCACCCAGATGGACCGTTTGAATACGCATCAAAGCGTCTCTGAATATTCCCTGGAACAATTCAAAACCAAAAAGAAAACACCGACTATGGGCGGCATTTTGTTCGTGTTGATCCCTTTGTTGATCGCAGTAATTCTGCAGCCTCAAAGCTTTACGGATCTGAGGATGGGCGTCGTTTATCTGACCTATCTGGGCTATGGCCTGATTGGTTATTGGGATGATTATAAGATCGTCATCGAGAAAAACAATGCCGGACTCAAAGCCTCAACGAAATTTCTGGCTCAATTGATCTTGGCCATAGCTGTTTATCTGATCTACAGTTCGTTTGCCAACAGCACGATCCTCATTCCGTTTATCGCAAATCCGATCGATTTGGGTTGGGTCTATGCCGTGTTGGTGTTTGTGATGTTTACCGGCGCCAGCAATGGTGTCAACATCACCGACGGGATGGATGGTTTGGCAGGGGGCACCGTGGTCATTGCTTTACTGGGTTTCTTTGCGCTGACTTATCAGGCCGGTTTTGTGCCTTTGGTCAATTTCATCCTGATGGTCATCGGATCCTTAGCCGCCTATCTGACTTATAATATTCATCCGGCCAAGATCATCATGGGCGATACCGGGTCCTTGGCTTTGGGCGGTTTACTGGCGGTCATCGCCATGGTTTTGAAAACGGAAGTCTTACTGATCGTGTTTGGCGGGGTCTTCGTGTTTGAAACCCTGTGTGTCATGATTCAGATCGGTTCGGTCAAACTCTTCAAAAGAAGGGTTTTCCGTTATACGCCGATCCATTACAGTTTCACCCTGAGCGGATGGAAAGAGACCCGTGTGGTGGCTTTCTTCTGGATCTTAGGGGTCATACTAGCCGTGATCGGTCTATTCATGGGAGGTCTGTTATGAAAGTCTTGGTTTTAGGGGCAGCCCGCAGCGGCATTGCCGTCACGAAACTCTTGTTGAAAGAAGGGCATACGGTGATTCTTAATGATGGCCAAGCGATAGCGCATCAGATCCATTTTGAAGATCCCAAGTTGACTGTCATTGAAAACGGACATCCTGAATCCTTGTGGGAAGAAGAGTTCGATCTGATCATCAAGAATCCCGGTATTCCGCATACCTTGCCTTTTCTCAAAGGCTTTACGGATAAAAAGATCCCGATCCTCAATGAGATCGAATATGCATCCTCTTTGGCGGACTATCGCTATGGGGCCATTACCGGCACCAACGGCAAAACGACCACCACAGCCTTATTGGGCGAGCTGCTGAAAAGTTTGAATCCGCTCAACGGAGCCTACGGCAACATCGGCTTGGCCTTAAGCGATCTGGTGATCGATCATCCCCAAGATAAACTGACCGTGGCTTTGGAAATTGCAGCATTTCAGCTGTTGGGCACGGAACATTTTCATCCGACGGTCAGCGTCATCATGAACCTGACCCCCGATCATCTGGATGTCTTCAAAAACACGGATGAGTATTACACCACCAAGACCCTGGTCTACCGCAATCAACGCGGAGAAGACTGGTTCTTGCGTAATCTTGATGATGAAAATGTGGTGCGTTATACCCAAAACTGCCCTTGTAAAGTCATTGAATTCTCCTTGGAAAAGAAAGCGGACCTGTATCTCAAAGACAAAGCCGTCTGGCTCTTTGAGACCAAATTGTTTGACCTGTCCGATTTGAAGCTGGTGGGCATGCATAACGTTCAAAATGCGATGGTGGCGGCAGCCATGGCGTACAAACTGGGCGTCAGTCTGGATCAGATCGCTCAGGGTATCCGAGATTTCAACGGGGTTGAACACCGCGTGGAATTCGTCAAAACGATCCGCGGTGTCAGCTACTATAACGATTCCAAAGGCACCAATGCGGAAGCCACAGTCGTGGCGCTGAAAGCCTTTGAAAAGCCGCTACTGTTGTTGGCCGGCGGCTACGACAAAAAGACCGGATTTGCGGCCTTGATCCCTTATTTGAATAAAGTCAAAACGATGATCGTCTACGGTGAAACCAAATATCAGCTCAAAGCGCTCTATCCGGATGCGATCGTGGTAGAGACGCTCGCTGAAGCAACGGCGAAAGCGGCGGAATTGGCAAAAAGCGGCGATGTGGTCCTGTTTTCTCCGGCTTGCGCCAGTTATGATCAGTTCGATAACTACGAACAGCGGGGGAGAATCTTCAAAGATTTGGTCCATAAACTTGGCTAAATGTGATTTTGCTTTTATTCTTGGACTTTATGAATTATAATGATACAGCGACTAGGTGAACCTATGCCAAAAGAAGATGTTTTTTCCACACAAATCAAATTGACGATGATGTTGAAACTTGGGATGATTCAAAGCGAAGAATTACCAGGTTTAAGGCTTGATCAGTTTGAAAGTGCCTTATGGAAAATCAAATGGTCAGAAGGTCATCCCAAGCATCTTCATCAAATCATCGATGACATCATGAGCCTCAAAGCTGAAGACATCGTCAGTTATCTGTCTCAGCAGGCCGTCGTCGAAAGCAGACATCAAACACTCAGCGATTTCTCAACATTATTCGGAGGATAGGGTATGAAAAGAAAAAAGAGTAAGTTAATCATTTTCGGACTGACGGTCCTGATCGTCGTCGGCATGGTTGCCGGTTTCGCCAAAAGCGTCATCGACAACATGACCTTGGGCCTGGACTTACAGGGCGGTTTCGAAATCGTCTATGAGGTCAGTCCATTGACCGAAGGGGGAACCTTGCCGGACATGACTGCCGTTGTGGCCAGTATCCGCAAGCGTATCGACATCATCGGGGTCAATGAACCCGATATCATCATTGAAGGCACCAACCGGATCCGTATCCAGCTGGCCGGGGTTACCAACCAGGATGAAGCCCGTAACTTGATTTCATCCACCGCCAATCTGGAATTCAGAGACGTCAACGATAAACTGTTGGCCGATGCGACCATCCTTGAAGAAGGCGGCGCTTCTTTGGCGTATGAAAACGGCGTCGTCGTGGTTTCCTTGAAAATCAAAGACAAAGCCAAATTTGCCGAAATCACCAAGACTGTTTCAGCCATGACGGATAACGTCTTGGTAACCTGGCTTGATTTTAAAGCCGGAACCGATACCTATGCCGCTGAAAAAGACAAGACAACGCCGAAATTCATTTCCGCCGCTAAAGTCACGTCTTCCATTTCGGGCGATGCGGTCATCAAGGGCAGTTTTACCGAAGCCTATGCCCGTCAATTGTCCAACCTGATCAACTCAGGCTCCTTACCGGTCAAGATGACGGAAATCTATTCCAATGAAGTCAGTGCCGAATTCGGGATCACGGCGTTTCAGTCCACGGCGTTTGCCGGGATCATCGGGGTCATCGGCGTTGCCTTGTTTATGATCCTCATCTATCGTCTGCCAGGCATCATCGCTTCGATCATGCTGATGCTGTACGTCTTTACCGT
This sequence comes from Erysipelotrichaceae bacterium, assembly GCA_963678045.2. GTDB lineage: Bacteria > Bacillota_I > Bacilli_A > Erysipelotrichales > Erysipelotrichaceae > UBA2212. Next base: position 1,145,126 of record CAXXCK010000004.1, read on the forward strand.
TATCCTGCTGTATAACTCCATCGGCGGCGTCTTTACCTTACCGGGTATCGCCGGGTTGGTTTTGGGGGTCGGGATGACCGTGGATGCCAACATCATCACCTTTGAACGTATCCGAGATGAACTCCATTTGGGCCGTTCTGTTAAAAAAGCCTTCAACGAAGGCCATGATATGTCTTGGATCACGATCGTCGATTCTCAATCCACGACCTTCATCGCTTCGGTCATCATGTATATCTTTGGAACAGGACCGGTCAAAGGTTTTGCGACCATGTTGATGGTCACGATCATCATCACCATCCTGATCAACGTCTTCTTCGTCAAATTCCTCTTGGGTCTCTTAGTCGACTCAGGCTATATCGAAAACAAAAAGACCTGGTTCAATGTCAAAATGAAACACATCCCGGATGTCACCAAAGGCGAAGAACAGATTTACTTTGGTTTCTTCCATGGTTTTGATTTCATCAAATCAGCCAAACCGTTCATCATCGGCTCACTCATCATCCTGACTTTGGGCTTTGGGTCGGCCGTCTACAACACTGCCATCGGTAAAAATCCGATGAACCTGGGCATCGATTTTGCCTCAGGCACCAACATTCAGGTCAATTCCAACATTGCCTTGGATGAAGCGACATTGACTCAGGATTTCAAAGATCTGGGACTCAAAGATTTCCAGGTCCAACTCTCCGGAACAAAGATCGCCAACGTCACGACGACGGAAGCCTTGTCCCGTGAAAAACTCGATTTGATTGGAACAACGATGCATGAGAAATACGGACTGGACATCAATGAAAGCGTCGTAACGCCGCTGATCGGGAATGAACTGATCAAGAATGCCATCCTGGCTTCTGTCATTGCCTGGATCCTGATGCTCTTGTTTATCTCCTTCAGATTCGAATGGGACTATGGTATCGCGACCATCGTGGCCTTGTTCCATGACGTCTTCATCGTCTTATCCGTCTTCGCCATCTTCAGACTCAGCGTGACCACCGAACTGATTGCCGTCGTCTTGGCCATCATCGGGTACTCCGTCGATGATACGATCGTTATCTTTGATCGTATCCGTGAGACCTTAAAGACCCTCAACAAGTCCAGTATGACCAAAGATGACTACAAAGCTGTGGTCAACGAAGCCCTTCAGGCCGTCACACTGCGTTCCATCTGGAACACCGCGACGACCTTGATCCCTATGGTCTTCTTGTTACTGTTGGGTTCCAGAGCGATCTTTACCTTCAACTTCGCCATGTTCATCGGTCTGTTGGCCGGGGCTTACTCCTCGATCTTCATCGCTGCGCAGTTGTGGCTGAATATCCGCTATAACCGTAAACCGAAAATCAAGATCAAACACAAAGTCCGTAAAAAAGAAGAAATCGATGAAATGACCGTCATCGGAATTAATGATTAAGAGCAGCCTCGCTGCTCTTTTTTTATGCTAAACTGAAATCATGATTTCAAAAACACACTATCTGAATAAAACAAAAGACGCTTTGCTGGCAGAAGTCTGTTACTACAATCAGCTGGATGACGATCAGCTCGATCAGCTGTTGGATCCCAAACCGATCGCTCCGTCTTCTCATCCGCTTTTGCTTCAAGCCAAAGCAAGAATACAGACGGCCATTGAACAGGGCGAAAAGATCATCGTCTGCGGGGATTATGATGCTGACGGCATCTGTTCGACTTCGATCCTGGTCAAGACATTGCGGGATTGCGGCGCCAAAGTCGGCTATTATATTCCGCACCGCTTTGAAGAAGGCTATGGGCTCAGCGCCAAGACCGTCACCAAAGCCTTGGAAAAAGGGTATACGCTTTTCATCACCGTCGACAACGGCGTCAGTGCTTTTGACGCCCTTGACGAGCTTCAAAAAGCCAAAGTTGACGTCATCATCATCGATCATCATGAGATCACGACCCTGCCTCCTTGTTTGATTCTGATCCATCCCAACTATCTTGAAGCCCCCTACAGTGCCAGCTGCGGGAGTGCTTTGGCCTATATGCTGTCGACGCATTTAAAACAAAACGATTATCTGTGTGCCTTGGCTGCCGTCGCATCGATCGCGGATGTCATGGATCTGTGGGGCTATAACCGGACTTTGATCAATCAAGGCCTGAGCCATTTCAATGAGGCCCATTATCCTGCTTTACAAGCCCTATCCGATAAAACCGAAGCATTGGATGAATTGGGCGTTGCCTTTCAGATCGTACCCAAAATCAACGCGATCGGGCGCATGAACGATGAAGTCAGCGTCAATGCGATGGTCGAGTATTTCTGTGCAACGGATCATTTCGACATCCTCTTGAAAGCCCAGCAGATCAAGGCCGTCAATGAGAAACGCAAGACCATCAACAATGCGATGATGACCAAGACTTCTGCGGTCCTTTCTGATCCGCATGCGGTCATCATCCTGGATGATCCTGACTTTCATGAAGGCATCGTCGGCATCACCGCCGGCCAATTGTCCCGCAAAACCAACAAGCCGGTCATCGTCTTGGCTCATACCGATCATACCTATAAGGGGTCTCTAAGAGCGCCGTTGGGCTATGATCTAAGAAGCTTGCTGAAAGACAGCCTGGTGTATACGATGCGCTATGGCGGTCATGCCTTGGCTGCCGGAATCGAGATCGCCGATGATCAGTATGAAGCATTCAAACAAAGCGTCTATGCTTCTACCGACGGGATCCTGGTCGGACCTTCTGAACGATCTACCTTACTTTTTAGTCCAGAGCTCTTTACGATCGAAGCGTATACCCGTTTAATGACGTATAAACCCTTTGGGCAAGGCTTTGAACTTCCGGAAGTACAAATAGACAAAGGATTGGTAACAAGCGCCAAAGCGCTTAAAAACGGCTTTAAATGGACTGTGGACTGTGATGGGACTCCCATCGATGTCTTGTGTTTCAATCAATGCGATGAGCGCCAATTCGAAAAGAAGATCCTTTCTTGTTCAGGCCGTCTGAGCCTGAATTCCTTCAGAGGAAAAACCAGTTTCAGTTTGGTTGTCGAGTCGTGGACTTAGGCTTGTTTTATCGCTTCGTTTTGACTATAATGATACAGTGTGAGGAACCAACATGGACTTTAAAAAATACATCGCAGACATTCCGAATTTTCCGATAGAAGGCATCCTTTTCAGAGACATCACCCCGTTGATGGCCGACGGCAAGGTTTTCAGGGCCGCCACCGATCAAATGGTCGAATTCGCCAAGGAAACCCACGCTGAGCTGGTCGTCGGACCTGAATCCAGAGGATTCATTTTCGGCTGTCCGGTCTCATCCGCGTTGGAGATCGGTTTTGTCCCGGTCAGAAAACCGGGCAAACTGCCCAGAGAAACCGTCAGTTATTCGTATGCTTTGGAATACGGCAAAAATGAACTGCACGTTCATAAAGATGCCATTACACCGGGTCAGCGTGTCCTGATCGTCGATGACCTTTTGGCTACCGGCGGTACCGTTGAAGCCACGATCAAATTGGTTGAACAGTTGGGCGGCATCGTCGTCGGCTGTGCCTTCCTGATCGAACTCAGCGCATTGAAAGGCCGTGACGTCTTAAAGGGATACAACGTCTTCGCCTTGATCAATTATGATTGATAGGAGAGAACACTCTCCTTTTTTCTAAAGAAAGGTCTTATGAGCACACTGTTCGATCAGATTGGCGTTGACCAGTTAAGGGCCAGCATCAAAACCTACATCACGAATCCGGCTCATTTGGAACTCATCGAAAAAGCCCTGGCTTACGCCACGGAAAAACATGAGGGCCAGTTCCGCAAGAGCGGGGAACCCTACATCAACCATTTGATCCAGGTCGCCCTCATTTTAAGCACGCTCAAAGTCGGACCCAAGACCATTTGTGCCGGTCTTTTGCATGACGTGATCGAAGATTGCGGGGTACCGCGAGAAGCCATGGTCAAGGCTTTTGATGAAGAAATCACGACCCTGGTCGAATCGGTCACCAAGATCGGTAATATTGAATTCAAAGATGAAAAAGAATACCTTGCGGTCAATCACCGCAAGATCTTCATTGCCATGGCCAAAGACATCCGAGTCATCCTGATCAAACTGGTCGACCGTCTGCACAACATGCGCACATTGAAGTTCATGCCGCCAGAGAAACAAAAGAAGATCGCCTCGGAAACCTTGGAAGTCTATGCGCCGATCGCTCATCGTTTGGGGATCAGCGAAATCAAGAATGAACTCGAGGATCTCAGTTTCTTTTACCTGTATCCTGAAAAATACTATGAAGTCGCCCACATGGTCGAATTGCGCAAAGTCGAACGCGACAAGCAGGTCAAGACCATGATCGAGGAAATCGGTAAAGTCCTGACGGAACAAGGCATCGAATTCAGGATCTTTGGCCGTTCCAAGCATCTTTACAGCATCTACAAAAAGATGACCACCAAAAACAAGCGTTTTGATGAGATTCTGGATCTCAATGCGATCCGCATCGTCACCAAGAACGAACTCAACTGTTACGAAATACTGGGCTATATCCATGCCAATTACCGCCCGATCCCGGGTCGTTTAAAAGATTATATCGCCATGCCTAAGATGAACATGTATCAGTCGCTGCATACCACCATCGTCGGGACCGAAGGCAGCATCTTTGAAGTACAGATCCGGACTGAGATGATGGATGCGATCGCCGAAAAAGGGGTCGCTGCCCACTGGCGTTATAAAGAAGGGGTCAAACGGACCCAACCGCAGGAACAAAAAGAGATCGAAGACAAACTGGGCTGGTTCAAGGATCTGGGCATGTTGACGGATGAATCCGAAACAGCCGGCGAATACATGGATATCCTGACTCATGACGTGTTTGAAGCCAATGTCTATGTCATGTCCCCCAAAGGAAGGGTCATTGATTTGCCCAACGGAGCAACACCGCTGGATTTTGCCTACCGCATTCATACCGAAATCGGACACAGTACGGTTGGAGCCATCGTCAACAACACGATGGTCCCTTTGAATACGGTGCTCAAAACCGGCGACGTCGTTCAGATCAAGACCTCCAAACAATCCAACGGGCCTTCAGAAGACTGGCTCAAGATCGTCAAGACCAGTCATGCCCGCAGCAAGATCAAAGGCTTCCTTCAACACAAAGAACTGGAAGATCGGGCCGAATTCATCGAAAAAGGCCGACAGATGTTTGTGGATGAACTGAAACGCCGTGATCTCGATGAGAAAGAATATCTCAATTCAAAACGGCTTGACAGCGTTTTGAATCATTTTGCCGTTTCCAACGACAATGATTTCTTTTATGCTTTGGCCGTCAAATCGCTATCCTTGGCTGCAGTCATGGAAAAACTCACGACCAAACGTTCGATCCTGGACGGATTCAATCTAGAGAAACTCTTCAAACAACCGATCAAACGCAGCATCTCCAAATCCGGGATCCGCGTGGCCGGGGTTGATTCGATGATGATCTCGCTGGCAGGCTGCTGTTCACCGGTGCCAGGGGATGAGATCGTGGGCTTCATCAGCAAAGGCCAGGGCGTCAAAGTCCATCGCGCCGATTGTCCCAACATCAAAAATGAAACGAAACGGCTGATCGATGTCATCTGGGATGAAGCGATCACCGAAGCCAAGTATGATGTCAAGCTCTACATCACGGCCACGGATCGGTCTTTTCTGGTCTCAGATCTGGTCACGGTCCTGTCCCAATGCAAAGCCGGGATGAATTCGATCAATTCTTCGGTGCTCGATGATAAAATCACGGCCGTCACCAACATGACGATCGTCGTCAATGATGCTGAACACCTGAAAGTCGTCATCGCCAATCTGAAGAAAGTCCCCAACGTCATCAGCGTCGACCGAGCGATAAAATAGACTTGAAGAGCCGTGTTCCTTGTGATACACTTTCTATAATTCCAACGATTGGGAAATCATGTGTTTGCAATGCTTAGAGACGGACGGCTGGTGAAAAGTCCGCAATGCATCACGGTGATCGACACCCAAGAGGAGTTTTCCTGAAATCAGTAGGGAAGACCGCAGACCGGCGTTAAAGGTTGAGTGCACAGCAATGTGAACTAAGGTGGTACCGCGTTTATCAAAACGTCCTTAGCGGACGTTTTTTTGTTTCAAGGAGGAAAAAATGGCATCTTATCAAGTTCCCAGAGGAACACAGGACCTGTTTGGTCCGGAAATCAGAAAATGGCAAAAGATCGAACTGCTGGTTCGACAATTGACCGATGTCTTCGGTTATGAGGAGATCCGCACCCCGGAATTCGAACATACCGAAGTGTTTAAGCGCGAAAATGATTCCAGTGACGTCGTCAACAAAGAAATGTACACGTTCATGGATCGCGGCGAACGTTCGCTGACTTTAAAACCGGAAGGCACAGCCGGGATCATCCGCAGTTTTGTCGAAAACAAACTGTATGCGAATCCGGACATGCCTTACAAATTCTTTTATCTGTCCCCATGCTTCCGTTATGAACGGCCGCAAAAGGGAAGGATGCGTATCCACCATCAGTTTGGGATCGAAGTCATCGGAGACAAGAACCCGCTGATCGATGCGGAAGTCATTTCTTTGGGCTTGTCCGTGGTCCAGACTTTAGGCATGAAGGATCTCAAAGTCCTGATCAACACCTTGGGCGATGCCTCAAGCCGTGAAGCCTATAAACACGCGTTAAAGGAACATTTCAAAGATCCGATCCTTCATTTCTGCGACGACTGTAAGCGCCGTTATGAACAAAACCCGCTGCGTATCTTAGACTGTAAGGTCGATCATGAGGATCCGGCGATGGTTAGCGCTCCGAAACTGCGCGATTATCTTAACGCGGAATCAGAAGCCTACTTTGAATCCGTATTGAAGATCCTGAAAGCCAGCGACATTGACGTTGAAGTCAATGATAAGCTGGTCAGAGGTCTCGATTATTATACACATACCGTTTTTGAAGTCGTTTCGGTCAATGCCGACATGGGCTCTCAGTCCACGGTCTTTGGCGGTGGACGCTATGATGATCTCGTCAAGGATTTCGGCGGACCAGCCTTATCCGGCATCGGCTTTGGGATGGGCATCGAACGTCTGCTGGTGGCTTTAGATGCCGAGAAGATCGACATCAGCGAAGAAGAAAGCACCGATGTCTTCATCGTCTCGATGGGACAGGAAGCCACAGACTATGCCTATCAGCTGGCCAATTTCCTCAGACTCAACGGCTTTATGACCCATTTCGATTATTACGGCCGATCCTTCAAAGCTCAGTTTAAAACCGCAGAACGCAAAAAAGCCAAAGTCGCCATCATCATCGGCGAAGATGAAATGAAAAAAGGACAAGCCGTCCTAAAGAAGATGAATACCCAGACTCAAGTGACCGTGAATGAAGGAGAGATCCTTCATCAATTGAGCCACTGGCTGGATGAAGGCCATGTCCACGATGAGTCGTGCGAACTGGATCATGAAGGAGAAACCCATGAATAGAACCCATAACAACAACGAACTGAACAAAACTCATGTCGGTCAACAAGTCACCCTTTTAGGCTGGGTCGCCAAACGGCGCAACTTCGGCGCGATGGTGTTCATTGATTTAAGAGACCGCAACGGCATCACCCAGATCGTCATCGATGAGACTTTGGCGGATTCCGTCAAAGAGATCCGCAACGAATACCTGCTGGAAGTCAGCGGGGAAGTCTTGTTGCGCAAGGATGCCAATGTCAAACTGGCCACCGGCGAAATCGAAGTCAAGGCGTCTAAGGTCACCATCATCAACTCGGCTGAATTGACCCCGATGATCATCGCCGATGAAACCGATGCCTTGGAAGATACCCGGCTGAAATACCGTTACCTTGACTTAAGAAGACCTTTGATGCAGAAACGGCTGATCCAGCGTGCCAAGATCGTTCAAACGATGAGAAACTGTCTGGACAATGCCGGTTTCATCGATATCGAAACCCCGATGCTGACCAAATCGACCCCCGAAGGATCTCGAGAATACCTGGTTCCTTCGCGTGTCCATGCCGGACAGTTCTATGCCTTGGCCCAATCCCCGCAGATCTTCAAACAAATGCTGATGGTGGCGGGTTTTGAACGCTATTATCAGATTGCCCGCTGTTTCCGCGATGAAGATCTCAGAGCCGACAGACAATTGGACTTTACCCAAGTCGACATCGAAGCGTCTTTTCTCAACGAAGCAGAGTTCAGAGCCATCATTGAAACCATGGTTTCTGACGTCATGGATAAAGTACTGGGTTTGAAACTGGATCTTCCGATCCAGACCATGGCTTATGCCGATGCGATGCATTTCTACGGCAGCGATAAACCGGATTTGCGTTTCGCTTTGAAACTGCAGGAAGTCAAACAGCTTTTCACCCAATCGACCTTTGCGATCTTCAGTACCGCTTTAGGGTATAAAGACGGGGTCATCAAAGCCTTGGTTTTAGAAAACGGTGCCTCAATGACCCGTAAGGAAACCGATGAACTGACGGAAGTCGCCAAGAAAAACGGCGCCAAAGGCTTGGTCGTACTGAAATACCAGAATCAGACGCTGGAAGGATCCGTCGTTAAATTCTTGAGCCCTGAAGAAAATAAAGGATTATGCGAAACGCTGAACTTAAAAGACGGCGACCTGATCCTGATCACCGCCGATAAGTTTGAGAAAGCGTGTAATGCCTTGGGTTCTGTCCGTTTGGCTTTGAGAGACAAACTGAATCTGGCCAAAAAAGATGATTTCAAGTACTTGTGGGTCGTTGATTTCCCGCTGTTTGAATACGATGAAGAAGAAAATCGTTATGTCGCCAAACATCATCCGTTTACCCGTCCAAAAGAAGATGAACTGCATCTTTTGAAGAGCGATCCGGCGGCTGTGCATGCCTGTGCGTATGACTTGGTCCTCAACGGCTTTGAAGTCGCGGGGGGATCGATGCGTATCTATGATCAGGAAGTTCAGAAGACCATGTTTGAACTGATCGGTTTTACGCCGGAACAGATCCAGTCCAGATTCGGTTTCTTTATTGATGCTTTCCAATACGGGACGCCTCCTCATGGCGGTATTGCTTTTGGTTTGGACCGTTTCGCCATGGTATTGACTCAATCCGACTCGATTCGCGACGTCATAGCCTTCCCGAAAAATGCCTCAGCCCGATGCCCGCTGACCGATGCGCCGACCCCGGTCGATGCCAAACAACTCGACGAATTACATTTGACAATAAAATAATTGTGATATAATTTAGGTACCCAAAAGGAACAATTTATTTCCGACATGATGTAATATGGGAGAACCGCAGTTGATGGATGGTGTGAATGCTTAGGAAACTGAGAATCCAAAAATTCGTCACAGTTTACCCACCTGATATAACAGGGAAAACATTACACCTTTTGGGACTTATTTAACCCGAGACATCGGGTTTTTTATTAGGAGGGACCATGGTTAAACACTTTTTACGCTATTACAAACCTTATAAGGGACTCTTGATCCTGGACGTCATCAGTGCCATTCTGATCGCCGCTTTGGATCTGGTGATTCCGCGTTTCAGTAATTTTCTGATTTCAGACATCATCCCCTTAAAAGAGCTTTCGACCTTGTTTTCATGGGCGATCCTGATCGCCTTGTTTTTCGTTTTGAGGTTGATTTTGAATTATATCGTGGAGTATTATGGCCACGTCTTAGGGGTCAATATGGAATACGACATGCGTAAAGAAATGTTTGGACACATCCAAAGTTTGCCTGTTTCCTATTTCGACAACATCAAAGTCGGTAAGCTGATGAGCCGCTTGGTCAATGACCTCAATGAGATCTCAGAATTGGCCCATCATGGCCCAGAAAATCTGTTGATCGCGATCGTGTTGCTGGTCGGCAGTTTCGTTTTGATGTATACCAGCAATGTCAGACTGGCTCTGGTCATGACCTTTTTAGTCCCGCTGATGATCATCATCGGGGTCAGACAGAACCTGAAATTCCGGTCGGCTTTCAGATCGATGCGCGAACGTTTGGCTGAGATCAATGCCCAAGCACAAGACAACTTCTCAGGGATCCGTGTCGTCAAAGCCTACAACGCAGAAGAACGTGAAGAAGCCCAGTTTGCCCAAGGCAATGATTTCTTTGCGGTCAGCCGAAAAGGAGCCCTTAAGATCATGGCGGAATTCGGGGTGACCGTCAAAGGCTTCATCCTGCTGATCACGCTGGTCGTTTTTGTCTACGGCGGTTATCTGGTCATGATGGATCAGATGACGATCGGACAGTTGGTGGAGTTCATCCTGTATGTTGGGGTCTTTCAACAGCCCATCAATCGGTTTTCTGAACTCATCATGATGTACAACCAAGCCATGGCAGGTTTTGAACGATTCTTGGAAGTCATGGCGATTGAGGCTCAAAAAGACAGGGAAGGGGCTCATGATCTGACTGACGTCATCGGCGATATCGCCTTTGACGATGTCAGTTTCGAATACGGCGATCGTCAGGGCAAACATGTTCTGAGTCATATCTCTTTCAGTGTCAAAGCCGGTTCCAAAGTGGCTTTCGTCGGACCCAGCGGCAGCGGTAAATCCACCCTGTGTAACCTGATTCCGCGTTTTTATGAGCTTCAGGAAGGCCGTATTACCCTGGATGGTGAAGACATCCGTGATCTGAGCATCAAAAGTCTGCGCGATCAGGTCGGCATCGTTCAGCAAGACGTGTTCATTTTTGCTGGAACCGTGGGTCAAAACATCGCTTACGGTAAAATCAACGCCACTGAAGCCGAAATCATCAAAGCGGCCCAGCGGGCTGAAGCCTGGGAATTCATCAGCGACTTGCCGGAAGGGCTCAATACGACCATCGGCGAACGCGGCGTCAAATTGTCCGGCGGACAAAGACAACGGCTTTCCTTGGCCAGAATGTTTCTTAAAAACCCAAAGATCTTACTGTTGGATGAAGCCACCAGTGCTTTAGACAATAAGACTGAGCATCAGATTCAGATCACCTTAGACGAGTTGGCCAAAGACAGGACAACGTTGGTGGTGGCTCACCGCCTCAGTACGATCAAGGATGCCGATTGGATCTATGTTTTAACGGATCAGGGCATTGCTGAAGCAGGGACCCATGATCTGCTGCTAAAACAAAAGGGACTGTATTATCGCTTGGTCCACAGTGAAAAAGACAACGTGTCATGACGCATACGATAGAAAAAAGGCTGGGTCATTTGATCGGGGTTTTGCGTCGTGAACGTTTAAGCACCGGCGATTGTGCCTTCAAACAAGAAAACTTCATCAAAAGTACCTTGGAACACCCTTTCGAAGGGGTTCACATCGGAAAGACAGTCTGTTCGTTGACGACCTTATCCCGTTTGGAAAACGGTCGGCTCCTACACAGTTATGCGCTCTTGGATTACTTTCTCAACAAACTGGGGGTTCGTTACAGGATCAGGGAAACTCTGCTTGAGAAAGAAAACGACGTATTGAACCGGATCACGTCCGGTTTTGCTTCATTGACTCAGAATCAGGTGCTAAAACTCATCGATGACCTGAGCGCATTTTACGCGTTATACCATGATGATATTTTATTTCGATACAATCATCAGGTCATCAATTTCGCCAAAGCGGCCATCCTGAACAATGATCCTCAAAGGCAAGTGTATGACGATTTGGTGCATAGATTGGATCTGTATCCGCCGTTAATGCAACAATGGCTCTTGGATTGCGGTGCTTGTCTGAAACAGTCTCATCCTGAATTCTGGGACCTGTCAATCGATCGTTCCGGATTCCAAGCAGACCGAATCAGTCGGATCCATCAGACGCTCTTGCGTTATGAGGAAGAGGAATACCTGGTCATGCTCAAAACGCTGATCCCAAATCTTAATGAAGATTCTTTGATCATCAGTAAACTCAAAGAACACGCCGTTCAAATCAAATCACCGCTTCAGAGTCAACCTGATTCACTGGAATATCGGCTGTGTCTGCTGAGTGCCCGTGATCTCAAAGTGGCTCAAGAGGGGAACAGTAGGTTATTTCATGCCTTGAAACGGTTTCGCGAGGCCCTGAATCCTCAAGACAAACTGATCGTGTTTGAGACACAGCTGGTTGATCTGTTGAAACAAGAACCGTCACCCAAAGTCATCAGCAAAGCCCTCAGTCTTCGTGTTTTGAGCCTGTGCAAAGGGGCAAAGTCGTATAAACCTTTGATAAGCATTGTTCAGCTTTTAAATGAAAATGATATAAAAATAGATAGTTTATCAACGAATATAAGATAAATATTGCATATAATGCACTAAATCAATCGATTGGCTAAAATGAGGTGGAAGCGAGGTGAATTCGGTTCTGTGTCATCGAGTGCCAAAGATGATGCTTCCGACTCGTTTCAAGCGTGGACCAAAAAGAAAGCACTGTCGCGCTTTCTTTTTGTTTATCTTGTATTCTGATTCGTTTCAAGGTAAAATAATCGCAGGACGGTGAAAAAATGTTAGAGTCAATTATCTGGTTTATTGTTGGCGGTCTCGTCGGAGCAGCCCTTGGATTTTACTTCACACGTAAAACATTCATCAAGCAACTTAAAGACAACCCACCGATCAACGAAAAAATGATTAGAGCCATGTACATGCAGATGGGCAGGAAACCTTCCGAAGCACAGATCAAGCAGATCATGAAATCGATGGACCAAAACAAATAAAAAAGATCTCACGATCTTTTTTTATATCCAAGTTACTTTTCTTTCCGTGCCTTTTCTGAGCCGGTCGATGTTGGAACGGTGTCGATAAATCAACAAGATATCGATCAGGATCAAGGCGATGCTGATGGTGAGATCCTGCTGAACGATGAAAGACAGAATCACGGTGAAAGTCACCGAAATCATAGCCGATAACGAAACGTATTTCGTAAAATGCAATAGGGTCAAGGCCAAAGCGATCGGCAGAAAAAACAAGACCCAGACTAAAATGGGATTGACTAAGAAAATGGAGACGCCCAACAAATAGCCAAACGCGGTCGATACCGCTTTACCGCCTCTGAATTGGGCAAAGATCGGATAACAGTGTCCGATGGCCGCAAAGATCCCGGCAAAGGCGACATAACTGCGGTGTTCCAAAGGGATGAAGTTGATGGCGACCCACATGACGACGAACGCTTTCGACAAATCCAGAAAAGCCACCGTGACGCCGGCCACTTTACCCAAGACCCGTCCGGCATTGGTTCCGCCTAAATTTCCGGATCCGAAGTTACGGATGTCCTTTTTATAAAAGACCTTCCCGATGATGAGCGCAAAAGGGATAGAGCCGAAGAGATAGGCGATCAGGTAGACAAAGACCAGGGTCAACAAGGTTGTCGTGTTCATAAAAGTCCTCTTCTTTCGGCTCTATTATAGCAAATTATCCGGCGCTGTGAACTGTTAAGCAAGTCCGCTTTCGTGTATAATAGTGAGGTATGAGGATCACCCATGGCCGTTGAAAAAAAATATGACGAAAGTAGTATACAGATCCTGGAAGGTCTTGAAGCTGTTCGCAAAAGACCGGGCATGTACATCGGTTCCACCGATGCGCGGGGACTGCACCACCTGGTGTGGGAAATCGTCGATAATGCGATCGATGAAGCCCTGAACGGATTTGGAAGAAACATCACCATCACCATTGAAAAAGACAATGTGATCAAGATTGAAGATGAAGGACGGGGTATGCCCGTCGGTAAACACAGCTCCGGCAAAAGCACGCTCGAAGTTATTTTTACCGTGCTTCACGCAGGCGGTAAGTTCTCTGCCGAAAACGGATACAAGACCTCGGGCGGTCTGCACGGAGTAGGGGCTTCTGTCGTCAATGCCTTGAGCGAATGGCTTGAAGTCACCGTGGCTTACGGCGGGGCACTGTATCAGATGACCTTCAGCGAAGGCGGACGAAAAGTCAGCCCGCTGGTCCAGCTTCAAAAAACCAACAAGACCGGATCGACGGTCCGCTTCAAAGCGGATCCCAAGATCTTCGGACATTATGATTACAACAGTGCTTTGATCAATGAAAGAGCCAGAGAAAGTGCTTACTTGTTAAAAGACATCTCGATGAAAGTCGTGGATGAACGCACCAACAAAACTGAAATCTATCATTATTCCGACGGGTTGAAAGCCTTCTTGGAATACCTCAATGAAGACAAAGTCGCCATGAGCGATCCTTTGACATTCGAAGGACGATCCAACGAGATCGGGATTCAGGTCGCTTTGCAGTATACGGATGATTATCAGGAAAACACTTATTCGTTTGTCAATCTGGTCCGTACGACCGATGGCGGAACCCATGAGATCGGCTACAAGACCGCCATGACCAAAGTCATGAATGATTTTGCCCGTAAAATATTGATCCTGAAAGACAAAGACAAGAATTTTGAAGGCAATGACGTACGTGAAGGCTGTACCGCCATCGTGTCAGTCTCCATCCCTGAGAATCTGCTTCAGTTTGAAGGCCAGACCAAAGGCCGTTTGGGGACCCCGGATGCCAAGATCGCCGTCGAAAACTTCGTCTTGGAGAAAATGTCGTATTACCTTGAAGAACACCGCGAGTTTGCGACCAACATCCTGAAGAAGATCCAAAAGGCCGCACTGGCCCGTGAAGCCAGCCGTAAGGCCCGGGAAGATGCCCGTAAAGGGAAACAGTCCAGCAAATCAGAACGGATCTTATCCGGTAAACTGGCGCCTGCCCAATCGCGCGACTATCGTAAGAATGAACTCTTTCTGGTCGAAGGGGATTCCGCCGGCGGATCTGCCAAACAAGGCCGTGATTCCAAATATCAAGCCATTTTGCCTTTAAGAGGCAAAGTGCTCAATACCGAGAAGAAATCCATCGCCGACATCGAAAAGAACGAAGAGCTCAATACCCTGATCCATGCGATCGGGGCAGGGGTCGGGTCGGATTTCTCGATCGAAGACATCAATTACGGCAAAGTCATCATCATGACCGATGCCGATACCGACGGAGCCCATATCCAGGTGCTGCTTTTGACTTTCTTTTACCGCTATATGAGACCGCTGATCGAAGCCGGTAACGTGTTTTTGGCTCAGCCGCCGCTGTATAAAATGACCAAAGGCAAGACCACGGCCTATGCGTTCGATGAATTGGCTTTACAGGATTTCGTCGACAAAAACGGGAAGGTCGAATTGCAGCGTTATAAAGGGCTGGGGGAAATGAACGCGGACCAGTTGTGGGATACCACGATGGATCCGACCAAACGGACCTTGGTCAAAGTGACTTTGGGCGATGCGATCATGGCTCAAAAGACCGTCAACATCTTAATGGGCGACAATGCCTCGATCAGACGGACCTGGATCGAAGATCATGTCGACTTTACCTTAGACGATGATTTCAGCAAGGAGGTTTTGTAATGGACAAAGAAACTCTTCACGACGATACTTCGCTTGAAGCCATCATGGAAGACCGCTTTGCGCGTTACTCCAAATACATCATTCAGGAACGGGCTTTACCGGATGTCCGCGATGGACTCAAACCTGTTCAGCGCCGTATTTTATACGCCATGAACGAAGACGGGAATACCTTTGACAAAGGTTACCGCAAATCAGCCAAGACAGTCGGTCTGGTCATCGGTAATTATCATCCCCACGGCGATTCATCCGTGTATGAAGCCATGGTCAGAATGTCTCAGTCCTGGAAAATGAACCTGCCTTTGATCGACATGCAAGGCAACAACGGGTCGATCGATGATGATCCGGCGGCCGCCATGCGGTATACCGAAGCCAGACTGTCTCAGTTTTCAGGCCATCTTTTGGAAGATCTGTCTAAACACACTGTCGGGTTTGCCCCGAATTTTGATGATACCTCGTTGGAACCGGTCGTTTTGCCCTCACGCGTTCCGCAGCTTTTGATCAATGGCGCCATGGGCATCGCTGCCGGGTATGCCACCAACATCCCGCCTCACAACATCACCGAAATCATCGAAGCCACGATCCATCGGCTCGGGCATCCCGAATGCCGCTTGAGTGATCTTCTGGAAATCGTCAAAGGACCGGACTTTCCGACCGGCGGCATCGTTCAAGGCGAAAGCGGCATCCATGAAGCGCTGGAGACCGGTAAAGGACGTATCGTCATCCGTTCCAAAGTCTCGATCTCCGTCAACAAACACAACCATGTCCTGACGATCACCGAAATTCCTTATGAAGTCATCAAATCCAATCTGGTCAAGAAGATGGATGATATCCGGCTGAATAAATCGATCGAAGGCATCATTGATATCCGTGATGAATCCGATCGCAACGGACTCAAGATCGTCATCGAGATCAAAAAGGAAAACGATCCTCAGCTGATTTTGAATTATCTGTATAAAAATACCGATCTGCAGGTTTATTTCAACTACAACATCGTCTCGATCATACAGCGCTCTCCGATCCAATGCGGCTTGATCCAGATCCTGGATGATTTCATCGCCTTCAGAAAAGAAGTCGTACTGAAACGATCCAAAGCCCAACTCGATGAACTCTCTGCCAGAGCCCATGTCTTGGAAGGCCTCATCAAAGCCATCAGCGTCCTGGATGAGATCATTGCCTTGATCCGTTCTTCAAAAGACAAATCCGAAGCCAAAAATAAGCTGATCGAACGTTTTGCCTTTACGGAAGCCCAGGCTGAAGCCATTGTTTCCTTACGACTGTATCGATTGACCAACACCGACATTCTGGAGATCAAATCGGAACTGGCGCAGCTTCAAAATACGATGAGTTTCCTCAACGGGGTCATCTCCAGTGGTGAGATCCTCAAATCCGTCATCGTCAAGGAAATGAAAGCCATCCGCGATCAATTCCCGCTGCCCCGCAGAACCCTGATCGAAAGAGACGTTCAGGAAATCATCATCGACAAGATGAGTATGATCCCCAATGAAAGAGTCATGGTCACAACCAGCCGCGACGGGTATGTCAAACGGGTCTCGCTGCGCTCTTATCAGGCTTCTGAAACCGTCGATCCTGCCGTGAAAGAAGGGGATCAGCTGATCGGGGTGCTTGAAGCAGAAACCTATGATCATCTCATGATGATCACCGATAAAGGCTCTTATGCCCTGATTCCGGTCTATACGCTGGAAGATTCCAAATGGAAAGATCTGGGCAGTCATTTCAGCCACTATGTCAAATCCGATGACCATGAGAAAGTCATCGCAGCTTTCATCATCAAGACCTATGAAACGCAAGCCTATATCCTGACTCTGAGTCAGCAGGGTTACGTGAAAAAGACCTTGATCAAAGAGTTTGAAGTGTCCCGCATGAACAAGACCTATGATGCGATGCTTTTGCAGAAGAACGACAAGCTGGTCAGTGCTTTTGCGTTATATCAGGATGAAGAAGTCCTGTTGTGTTCGAAAAACGGCTTTATGGTCCGCTATGACTTTTTGGACATTTCGCTGATGGGAACCAAGGCAAAAGGGGTCAAAGCCATGAACCTCAGTGATGACGCGATGACTTTTGGAGTCGCCTTGCGCAACGGGTTCAATGCGGTCTTGCTCAAGACCGAAAGCGGTCTGATGAAACGGATCAAGTTAAGCGAAATCAAGACCTTCAACCGTCCGGCCAAAGGTGAACTGATTGCCAAGCGCGTCAAATCCAACCCTCAGTTCATTCAAGAAGGCATCCTGGTCGGCAGTTTTGATGAAATCAAACTGACCCATCAGAAAGCCAACTGGAGGGCTGCCAAAGACGTGCCCTTGATGGATAAAGAAGCCACGTTCAGCCAGAACATTGTTTTGGCCTCCGCCTATCTGGTCAAAGGCATCGAAGAGATCCAAATCAGAGACTTTATACCTGAACCTGAAAAAGAAGAATCGTCTTCTCAGGAAGGTGAACATAAAGATGTGGAATTCATCCACTTTGAGCTGTGATGATCAAACGCATCACCTCCCTGCACACGGTTACTCAAACTGATTTTGAAGCCATGGGCCAAGCTCACGCGCTTTTACTGCTGGATATCGATAATACCTTGTTACCGCCTGATCAGCAACGCATCGATCCGATTCTAAAGCAGTGGATCGAAGCGATGAAACCGGATCATCAGATCCTGCTGTGTACCAACAACTTCACCAAACGCCAGTTCAAAGTCAGTGAAGATCTGGATCTTCCCATCCTGATGCGATCCTTCAAACCGTTGCCCTGGATGGTCAGGTCCTATTTGAAAAAAAACAATGCCGATGTGAAATCGGTCCTGGTGATCGGCGATCAAGTCATCACGGATATCCTGTTGGCGTTTTGGTTAAAACGTCCGTATCTCTTAGTCAAACCTTTAAAGCGTGACCGTCACTTCGTCACGCGCTGTTTCAGAATCCTCGAAAGCGTGGTAATCAAAGATGAGTAAAACCTGTCAGGGCTGCGGAGCCCCATTGCAAATGAGCGATCCTACCGGGATCGGTTATGTTTTGGATTTGAATCATGAGGTCTGCCGCCGTTGTTTCAGACTGAAACACTACGGCGATGCCTCCGTCATCCGCAAGGATGAAGTCATCTTAAAAGATCTTTTGAACCAGCTGAATCGGGTCGAAGGGACTTTTGTCTTATTGATGGACCTGCTCAATTATGACGTGCGGATCCTGGATATGATGGAAACCCACTTCAAAGACAGGCCGATCATTTTGGTCATTACCAAATCGGATCTCTTGCCGCGTACCTTATCCAGAGAAAAGATCAAACGCATGGTCAATCTTTCTTTGGCAGACCGCAAGATCGATCATTTGGCCGTTGCGGTGACTTCGCTCAAATCAAAAGCGTCGATCATACATCTCAAACACATGCTGTCAAGAACCAGAGGCAACCTGATCTTCATCGGGATGGCCAATGCCGGCAAGAGTTCACTCATCAATGCGCTCACCGACACACAGACTTTGACGGTCTCGGCTTTTCCGCACACCACCCTCAAGATCAATCAGGTCGATTTTGAAGGCAGGACGCTCTACGATACCCCGGGCTTCAAATTGCAGGGCTACCTTGAAAAACTGAGCCTGAGTGCGGCCAAAAACTATTCGGTCATGAAACCGTTGAAAGCCAAGACCTACCAGATCAGCGATCCGCAGACCTTCATCATTGCGCCTTTCATTACACTGCTTGTCACGCCCGCTGAAGCCCTGTCGGTGACCTTCTATCTGTCGGAAACGACGCCGTTTCACCGCAGCGGCAAGAATGCTCAAGCCTATTTGGAAAAACATCATCCTGAGATGGCCGACATGAAATCTCAAATACGCTATAATAAGGTCGATGAACGCTCAGACGTGGTCTTCAGCGGCATCGGTTGGATGTCGATCAAAGGCAAAGCCGAATCCATCCTGATCAAAACAGAACTTAAGCAGGAAATCTCCCTCAGAAAGGCCCTCTTGTAATGCTCACTCCCAAACAAAAATCATATCTTAAATCCTTAGCCAATCCGCTCAAAGCCCTGGTCATCATCGGTAAAGACGGACTGACCCTCAATCTGATCGAAAGTGCCAAGATTTCATTGAAATCGCATGAATTGGTCAAAATCAGCGTGTTGAAATCCTGTACCAGTGACGTCAGAGAAATGATGCTGGATCTGGCCTCTCAAACCAAAAGCGAAGTGGTCAGTGAAATCGGCCGGACCTTCGTCTTATACAAAGAATCGGAAAAACACAAAATCACTTTCCCTCAATGAGTAAAATAGCTTGTTTTGGCGGCAGTTTTAACCCGCCTCATCGTGGTCATCTCAAAATCGCCTTATCGGTCTTGCGTCAGCAACGCTTTGATGAGGTCTGGTTTATCCCTACCGTTTCGACCCCACTCAAAGACCAGCCCTTGGTCCTTTTTGAACATCGGGTCAGCATGATCGAAAGACTGATCAAGCCTTACCGCAAACTCAAGATCTGTACGATCGAAGCGAGTCTGCCGGTGCCCAGTTTCACCATCAATACGGTCAATGCTTTACAGGACAATTATCCCATGCATCAATTCAGCTGGATCATCGGCAGCGATCAGTCCGCTCAATTTTCGCAATGGAAAGAAGCCGATGAACTCTTGAGAAGAGTCAAGTTTTTGACCATCGTGCGGCATGAGAACGATGCCATCCGAGATGACATGACCGCGGTCCGAATCGAAGGGATCGATCAGATCTCCAGTACCAATGTCCGTCACGGCAAAGTATCAGACACCACGCCTGCAGTCATCAACTATATGCTGGATCATGAACTCTATCTGGAATCCATCGCCAAAAGTCTGGTCAGTGAACGGCGCTGGGGCCATGTGAAACAAGTCGAGAAGCTGGCTTTGGAACTTGGTGCGTTCCATCACCTGGATCCTCATCAGATCCGTTTGGCGGCGCTGTTTCATGATTGCTCAAAGATGTGGCATAAAGAGACCCATGAAGGCTGGCTTGATTTCGAAAACCCGGCGTATAAAAACGAACCGGCGCCGATCTGGCATCAGAAAACGGGCTCTGCTTTTGTCCGCAGGAATCTTTGGGTCAAAGACAAGGTCATCTTAAGCGCCATAGCCAATCACGTGACCGGTCAAAAAGGCCATCCTGTGACCCAAGTGATCTTCATCGCCGATAAGTGCGAGCCTTCCAGAAACTATGATGTCTCAGAAGAACTGGCTTTGGCAAAACACGATTTGGATAAAGCGGCGGCGTTGGTCAGCCGCAAACAATCAGACTATCTGACAAAGGAAACCAATGCAAGCAACCATCCCACTCATCGTTAAGGTTCTCAATGAAAAAAAAGCCACCAAGATCGATCTCTTTGATTTTCAAGGCGGTCATTTCATCCATGAAGCGATGATCATTGCCAGTGTCAATAATCCGCGATTGCTGGATGCCATCTGCGATTACGTCATCGAAGCCCTACAAGCTGACCAACAGGAAATCCACCATGTAGAAGGGACCCCGGACAGCGGATGGATCCTGATCGATACGCCTGGCGTCTTGGTTCATCTGTTTCTGGAAGAGACCCGCGATTATTATCAGCTGGATGTGTTATGGGCGGATAAGAAAGTCGAACGCTATGACGATTAGTTTAGCGGAAGTCTTTGATGCTTTGGTTGAAGATGAAGCCGTGTCGATCCAATACGCCTCACTGGTACGATCTTACCTCAAACAAGGTTCCATCCTAGACTTGGCTTGCGGGACCGGCGCCATCAGTGAACAGCTCAAAGCGGATTTTGACGTGACCGGACTGGATATTGATCCGGCCATGCTGGTCCAATACGCCAAACGCAATCCTGAACTTAAAGTGCTTCAGCGATCCATGACAAACTTAAGCAACTTAGGCCATTATGACGGTATCCTGTTGTTTGGAGACAGTTTGAATTATCTGCTGAGTTTGGATGAGGTAGAAGAAACAGTGAACGAAGCCATCACGCATCTTAGTGATCAGGGCGTTTTCCTCTTCGATATGCATAACGAAAGCCGTTACGAAGAATTCAAAGAGGAATACATCGAAGAAGGCGTGGTCCTGGATCATCCGTTTCAATGGACGATACAAAGCCTGCCTGATCACCTGATCAATCACCATTTTGCTTTTTTTGATCGTCAAGGGCATGCTCAGACGCTGAGCTTCAATCAGCGCGTGTATCCGCTTGAATCCATACTTGAGATCTTAAACAAACACCAGGTCAGTATCGATCTGTATTCGGATTTTGAACCAGGTATCCTGCCTGATAAAGAAAAAACGCTGTTTGCGGTAAGGAGAAGAACATGATTGCCATCGTCGGAGCCATGGAAGAAGAAGTCAGTGCCATTTTAAAGTATCTAGAACAGGCTAAGCAGGTGACCTATCAGCAGATCGTCTTCCATGAAGGCATCATGAACGGAAAATCCGTGGTCGTGTTTCAAAGCGGTGTCGGCTTGGTCAGTGCGGCCATGAGCCTGACCGTGTGTCTGGATCATTTCAACATCTCCCACATCATCAACATCGGAACGGCAGGGGGTTTGCATCCTGATCAGAAGATCTTGGATCTTGTGATTCCGGACAGGCTGACCTATCATGATATGGACATCACGCCTTTCGGCAATGAACGCAATTTCGGCCCTAAGAACCGTTTTATCTTTCATACGGATAAAGTACTGATCGAACGCTTTAAACCGCTCATAAGCCACGAGCGGGTCTGGTATGGCCCTTTGGTTTCAGGCAATCAGTTTGTTTCTACAGATGAACAACTTCAATCGATCATGGATCATTATCCCCAAGCCATGGCTTGTGAAATGGAAGGGACAGCTTTGGCCAATGTCGCCAATGCGTTCAATACCCCCATCATCATTTTGAGATCCCTCTCAGACATCGTCATGCATCCTGAAAACTCCATGTCTTTTTCTGAATACCTTCATAAAGCATCGTTGCGCAGCGCAAAACTCTGTCATGACTTCGTCGGGATGATTCCATCATGAATTTCAGTCAATGGTTTGATCCAAACTATTGGAACGAGGTCGCCAACCGCATTCAAAGTTTCGGGATCCTGGCTCCCATCTTTTTAGCGATGCTTGAATCGTTGATTCCGGCTTTGCCTTTGGTTTTGATCGTCATACTCAATGTCAACATCTATGGCCTTGGTTTGGGCTTTCTGACTTCTTATGCCGGCACGATGCTTGGGGCGACCGTGATGTTTATGTTTTATCGGACCATCAGTTTTTACGGTCTTCATGAAAAACTGCACAAATTCAAAAAAGTGGACCAGGTTATCAATTGGGTCAACCGTCAAGATATGGCCGTGATTATTGTCTTAAGCATGCTGCCCTCGACTCCGAGTTCTTTTATGAATCTGGCTTTCGGTCTGGCACAGTATTCCAAGCGCAAGTATCTGATCAGCATCGCCATCGGTAAGATCGTGATGATCGGGATGTTTTCACTTTTCGGACAGGTTTTTCAAGCCAAAGAAAACCAGATCTGGATCTATATCGGCAGTGCTTTGATGCTGGTGCTGACGTTCTACATCTCAAAAATCGTCCATAAAAAAACTGGCATCAACGATGTCAGTTCCAAATAATCAATTTGTATAGGAAGCAAGCCAGAGCTTGTTTTCTTTCATCCACTCTTTCAGATCCAACATCGTAAAGGGTTTAGAATTGGTCCACTGTAATACGCTGTGAACGACGATGCTGCCGTTTTTATAGGAAAGCAAAGCAAATGCGGGGAAGTCACTGAATCCGAAACGGGATAATAACGCGGAGGGAAGCACCGTAGCCCCCAAGGTCTTCGTATCGACCAACAAGAGGTTATCGAATCGTTCGACATGGGCATCGACAAGCAGCATATTCAGGATCTCGGTATCAATGTATCGACAGTCTAAATCCGTATCGGTACAAAAGAAATAAGCGGTCGGCGTTTCGGTCATATGGCTGATCAGATCTTCATAAGGTATGTTTTCAGCATTGAGTCCCTTGAAGTAGACGACTGGCTGTTTTTTTGCGGATAAGTACACATACAAAGTTAAAAAAACGGCCAAAGCCAAGGTCAGTATCACAATTCTGTTACGTCGTATCTTTTTGATTTTCATCTCGAATATCATACCATAAAGTCGCTTTTATGTCAGCAGGGGGTTTTTGGAGCGACACGATCCTTAAACTTTTGGACTTAATCTTCTAAAGTGAGTCAGTCTTTGGTAAGATGTAGTCATGACCCGACTGAAAAAAATCGCAGCATCACTTGGTCTTCTGCTCATCGCACTGTGTCTGGGAGTATCGATCCTGTTTTATCATGTGAGCGCCGTCGCCAAGTATAACCAAAATAAAAATCAACGCTTCATCACGATGGTCGAGAACCTTCATAATCTTTCGGATTGCGAATGGATCTCTGAAATCACGATCACCAGTAAAAATTGTGACCTTAAAGTGCTTGAGCCCGGTCTTTGGAGATCGATATCTGCATTTTGATGAGAAATGGTCCATCCTGGGCGAACTCAATCCTAAAATGGTCAACTTCGAAAACGCAAAAGCAGCGTTTACGCAGAGCACCGAGCTGAGCGATTTTACCCTCACTTTGACCTATTATGATCAGCACAGTGTGTATTGGGTCAGCAAGGATACCCGGGAGTGGCTGCTTGATCTGACTGATTTTTCAATTCTATGGAAGGTGGATAAAAATTATGACTAAATGGTTTGAAGCAGACTATATCGATCAACGGATCTGGTTATTGGATCACATGGGCACGCTGAAACTGAGTGCGGAAGAATCGCTGACGGCGTTATTGCTGGTCCATTTCAACGATCTCAACCGCCCCATCAGTTTAGAATCGCTTTCCAAAAGCAGCGGACTAAGTACGGAGAAGATCGATAAGGCCATGGCCGGATTGAGCCGCAAGGGCTATCTCAGCATACGGATCAACGGGGGCCGATGTGCAGTATCTCATCGGTGGTTTGTTTGAAGAGAAGACCATCCTGACCAGCGATGCCGATCTGATTGATCTGTACCAAAAGGAGTTCAAACGAACCCTGAGTTCTACTGAAATCGACAAACTGAATGATTGGCTGACTCGAATGGATCGCGCCTTTTTGGTCCATGCTTTTACGGGAAGCGCTGATGTACAATAAAGTCAATTTCTCCTATATCGACCGCATCTTGGCCCAATGGCAAAAGGACAAAACCACCATTGCCCAACTCAATGAAGGCAAACGAAACCAGGATTAGGCATCTGGTCGAGACCGCATCGATCCTGTTCCAGATGCGGGCTGTGAACTGGATCACCGCTCTGTTTTCGAGTTAACGATAGCGGTCATCTTAAGCGCACAGGCTACCGATCCGTCAGTCAATAAAGTAACCCCAGCCTTGTTCAAAGCCTATCCGGATGCCTTGCATATGGCTCAGGCAGAGCTTATCGATCTGGAGAACCTGATTCGTTCGATCGGGTTATTCAGAACCAAAGCCAAACACATCAAAGCCCTCAGTGAAATTCTGACCCAAGACTATCACGGCGAAGTTCCGGATGATTTCAAACTCCTGCAGACTCTGCCGGGTATAGGACGCAAGACCGCCAATGTCATCCTGGCAGTGGGCTTCAATAAGCCCGGCTTGGCAGTCGATACCCATGTCTTGAGGGTCTCTAAACGCTTGGGTCTGGTGGATCAGGATGCGGATCCGACCAAGACAGAGCGCATCCTAAAAAAAGCGCTCCCGGAATCACAATGGAGCGATGCCCATCATGCGATCTTGTTTTTCGGACGGTATCATTGTACGGCCCGTAAACCGCATTGTGATCAATGCCCCCTAAGTTCAGAATGTTTATACACTAAAAAAAAGAGCCGTTATGAAGCAGTAAATTAAAAGTAGACAACTCAAATAAAAAATATTTGATAAATGTCTACTTTTTTCATATTCTTTAGAAAAGGAGAATTACAT
The DNA here is from genome assembly GCA_963678045.2 of Erysipelotrichaceae bacterium. GTDB lineage: Bacteria > Bacillota_I > Bacilli_A > Erysipelotrichales > Erysipelotrichaceae > UBA2212. The sequence continues at coordinate 1,170,309 of CAXXCK010000004.1, forward strand.
GGGAAGGAATAAAGGCGGTAAAAACAAGAAATTTAGTTTCGAAGAGAAATTAAGAGTGTGCAAGCGATATTATGAACACCAGTTATCATTAGGAGATTTAGCGAAGGAGGAGAATATTTCCTTTGGGAATCTGGAAGATGGGTCATTCTATATCGGGACCATGGGGAAGAAGGACTAAAACCCAAGAAGAAAGGAAGACCTTATCCCGCAAAATCGGAAGCGGGGATGAGTGAACTCGAACAGGTAAAGCTAGAGAATCTAGCGCTTAGAGTAGAGGTAGAGCGGTTAAAAAAAGGTTACACCGTGAAAGGAGTTGGTTCAAAGAAGGTGTACGTCACTTTAGACGGCAAGATTATCAAATAGTTGAGAAGTTAAAGAAAGAGTATGGGCCAACTTTCGTCTTGAGGTATCTAGGGTTAAATAGATCGGGCTATTATAAATGGATCAAGCGAAAAGGAATCAAGACTCAGTATGAGTTGGATCGAATCGATTTAACAAAACTTCTCAAAGAGGCTCACCAGAAACATAAAGTGTATGGATATCGAAATCTGGCCACAGTGATTCGAGACCAAACTGGATGGATTTTCTCAGATCACCTCGCCCATGTGTGCGCAAAAGCCGCTGGAATCCGGTGTAAAGCCAGAAAGCGACACATCGTACAGCCTGGAACGGAACACAAAGTATTCAAAAATGAAGTACAGGGATCCTGGAACGCCAAGAGACCGTTAGAGATTATCGTCTCCGATATGACGGTCCTTAGGAACAAAGGGGTGGCTTGGGAGTGGACATATATCCTTGACACCTTTAATAACGAGATTATCGCTTCATCATTATCTTCCAAACGAGGAGACATCCGGCCTTACTTTGAAACTCTAGATCAACTTAAAACCATAATAAAAGGAGCAGAACAACCCATCATCCTTCACACAGACCAAGGTTCAGTCTACTCCAGTCGAGCTTATCATCAAACTCAATTGAATTATAACATAACTCGCTCAATGAGCAGAAGTGGGACCCCAACCGATAATCCGATTATAGAAGCAATCAACGGATGGATCAAAGACGAACTGCATTATGATTTCAATTATCATAAAGTCGATGACATCCCAAAACTCATCAGTGAATATATCACTTACTTCAACAACAAAAGACCAGCTTACGCCTTAAATTACAAAACCCCAGTTCAATATAAACGTGATCTGGGGTTCGAATAAAGCTTTTTTATTTATTTGTCTACTTTGGCTTTACAACTTCATTAGCTCTTTTTTAGTTGAAGATCAGATTGGTCGTACTCGCTTGGACCGCGTCATAGAGATCGCTTAAGGTGATGGTCGGTGTCGTCGCATCAACCGCAGTGTGGTTGAGTTTGATCGAGGTCACGACCGCGCCTGGGGCGGGTTGAGTATAAAGCAGATACGGATAATAATCAGGCGTAGAATACGACTTGTTTATGAATTCGGTATAGAGATTAATCACCTTGTCGTAGACGACGATATCAAAGTGTTTGGTGCTGAGCTGATTGTATTTGTAGGTTTCGCCTTCATTCAGATTGGTTATGGAGGCTACGGTGCCCAGTTTGGTTGGATCAGTTGTCGTCGGTAACTTGTAGGTGATCGTATAGTCAGATAAGCCGTTGATGCTGAGCCATTCTTCTAGACTGGTGAGGGTGCTTCCAGCCAGTTTTGCCGGGGCCGTGACGTTGATGTTGTTGAAATCAAGCGTCTCACATTTTTCCTTTGAATGCGTCGCTGCCGTTTCGTAACCGTAGTAACCGCAAACAACAGTGGTGTTGGATGGGGTAATGGTCAGGCTGGTCGACATGATTGGGGAAGAAGAACTGATGGTGTCGACCGTGACGCCGTCGACGGTGATACGGGCAAAGTACTTCACTGGTCCGTAGACCCATGAGTAATCAAACATGCGTACACCGACAGCGGTGATGGTCACGTCCTTCACAGTCAAGCTCATGTTTCGTGTCGGCAAAGCGCTGACCAGTGCTGTAGGATCTGGGTAATCATCCAGTTTGACCGTGATTTGTTTCAAACCGCCAGCTGGAATAACAGAGACAGTCATGCCTGTGGGATCAGCAACCGCAGGGACCTTAAGTGTCCCAAGGCTGGCAAAGGATTTCTTGATCATCCCGGTGGTGATCAGATTCGGATTCATGTTTGGAAGGGGAGCAACATAAGGGTAAACACCCAATACATGCGTGATGGTTTCAACCGTGCTCGGCTTATCAACATCAACAGGGGCAGTGCGGTTGGCATAGAGCGTATCTATTAACAAGCCACTTATTTTTTCACGGTAATTCTGATAGACGATGGTGTTGTTCATGTAGGAAAGTTGACCAAGCTTAGCCGTGTCAAATCCGATCCAAACCATATTGGTATATTCACTGGTTCCGGAATACATCCAGTGGTCTTTTGACGAACCGTCCGGGATACCCAGGGCCAAGCCTTCTTCACCCCAGTTGGAGGTTCCGGTCTTGACATAGGTCGGGTATTTTCGTCTTAACATTTTGTAGGTGCTGAAGTAACTGCCGTCGACATTATTCTTTAGCAAACGGGTAACCAGATAGGCCGCTTCAGGCGAAACAACCTGGGTCTTGATGTAACTTGGCACCATGGGATCGGTTCCGTCTTGGAATTCAATACGGGTTACCGTATGAGGCTGAATGTATTGACCGGCATTGAAGAGCACGGCATAGGCGGCAGCCATCTGAAAAGGGGAAACCCTTAAGGTAGAGCCACCAATCGCATAACCCAGATCGAAGACCATGTCTCCGGTACCAAGATTGACTTTAGTAAAGCCCATGTTGTTGAGATGCTCGACAACCGCAGCACTGCCGATGACGCTGACCACATTCTTAAGGGTCAAGATCGCAGGGATATTCAGAGAGAAGCCCATGGCATATTCTACGGTCACGTCGCCTTGATATTTGCCATTGACATTTGAGACGATCATTTTCGGATTGATCTCCGAGAAACTATAAGGTTCATCGCTGATGACATGTTTTGTAGACCAGCCGAGGTATTCAAACGCCAAGAGATAAGGCAAGACTGACTTCATGATGGATCCCGGCTGTCTGAACATGTCGGTGGCGCGGTTGAACAAACGTTCACCGTTATAGTAACGGCCTCCGCCGATGGCCAAGATGGCACCGGTCATGTTATCCACGGTGATCATGGCGGTCTGCAGATGATCGTAGACCCATTTGAATTCATTGCCGTTTTGAATCGATTCGACCTTGTCCTGAAGGGCACGATCCATATTGGTATAGATGTTCATCGGGACATCGACCGGATTTTGTCCGGTTAAAGTCGTGACTTCATTGATGACTGTATCGATGTAGGATTGATAAGGCGAACTGGATGTAGCGGCCAAGGATCCGACGATGAGATTGGGAATATCGACCAATAAGGCCTGCTCATACTCAGTCGAAGTAATGTAACCGTGATATTTCATCATGTAGAGGACGGTATGAGTTCTATCGACCGATTCCTTGACATAATTGATGTCAGTGTCAGCCGTGTACAACGGATTATAGCGGCTCGGTTTATTGATGATTCCGGCCAGCATGGCCGATTCGACCAAATTCAGGTCGGATACGTTTTTACCGAAGTAGAATTGGGCTGCAGTCTGGATCCCGCGTTTGTTGGCAGGGACACCGAAATTGATCTTGTTGAGATACAGTTCTAAAATGCGTTGTTTCGACAGGACCTGTTCAGCTTCTAGGGCCATGTAGATTTCTTGGATCTTACGGTTGATTTTTTCAATGATGTTATATTCTGCTTCGAGCTGTTCCGCTGAACTGAAGTAGGTGTTTTTGACCAGCTGCATCGTCAGGGTAGAACCCCCCGCGCCGAATTCGCCTTGTGTCAGAGTCTCAAGAGAGACCTTGATGAAACGAGGTACGTCAAAACCGTTGTGTTGAAAGAAACGGGAATCTTCGATGGCCATAAAGGCATCGATGGTGCTTTGAGGCAGATCATCATAAGTGATGAGTTCGCGTTTTTCACCGCCAAGGGTGGTGATCAAGACGCCGTCTTTATCAAAAATCTTGGTGCTTTCCAAACTGTCGAAGTCGGCCGGATCCAGAGTCGGAGCCGAAGCGACAACACTGGAAATGTAGGCAAAGCCTGTCCCGGCAATGACCAAGGCACTGATCATGAAAATCAAAAGGATGGTCGATAAGAGGGTGCCGATTCTAATGTGGAATTTAAACTTTGGTTTTTTAGTCATGCATTTCTCCTAAATGAGTTGGTCAAGTACAGTTAGATAGTTGACAGGAATTCGATAATTGTAGGGAATCAAAACCCCGTGGGTCTTGATCCAATCGTAAGGCAAGGACTTACGCTCTTGATTATTTGTAAATTCGATCAGTTTGTCAATGCTTAAATAGTAAGTTTCATTAAAGCTGCTGAATCGGATCAGTAAAAAACAGATTCCGCCGTGCTCTTTGACACTTTGCATGTGCTTGATTTGATGCGGATGAATGTTGCTGAGCGAGAACGAGGTTTTGCTGGCTGTTTCTTTGGCTTCGAAGTCGATGGCTTTGCCTTTGTAGACGCCGTTGTAATCGGTCGTCGAAGGAATCTTGAAGTACGCTTCCGTGATTTTTGCTTTCGATCGGGAAGGGTAGTCGACCTTGACGATCGTGATCGGGGTCGGTTTCTTATGGATGTTGGCCAGATTGAGATCAAGAAAAGCGGTGTTGCTTTGGTTGATGTCTTCCTCAAAGCTTAAGCCGCGTCGGGAACTGTCTGTAACTTGCTTAATCAGATTTGTTTTTTTCTTCGTTGGATAGCCGATCATCGTAACTCCTCACGTAATTATACCTTATTATGCAATGACTTTCTACACAATGCATTTTAAGCGTTTTGATTAGACCCTATTAATTTAATGTCAACTCAGTTCTTTGGATAAAACCATCAGACTGTTCTTGCCCGTCTCAGATGAATTATTCTGTCACCCTGTTTGCGATAGGGCGCCTATGAAGGTTGTCTTTTACTCTTGGTCCTGACCGAATTACGCCATAGCGCTTGATTAAACAGCCTAAATTTGGTTTAATGTGTGCGTGAGGTAATGTATGGCCAATCAACCCAAGCTGAGTGCAGAACAGATCTACAAGAGAGAATTCAACATCGAATTCAAAGGATATTCCATCCTTGAAGTCGATACGATGTTGGATGACATCATCACGGATTATCAGACTTTTCAAAGCCAGATCAACGCTCAGACCAGTATGATCGACCAGCTGCAACGCAGCAACAGTGCCTTACAGAATAAGCTCATAGAACTTCAGGGACGCTTGGAAGCGACTCAATCGGAAGGACCTGTCCAACAGACGGATCTGCTGAAAAGGTTAGCCAAACTCGAACAGGAAGTCTATAAAAAGTAACATCAAGGCAATCGCTGGGCCTTAACAACCCAGAGGAAAGTCCATGCTCGCACAAGCTGAGATGCTTGTAGTGATTATGCTGGATGAAACCATAAATCCAGGCAGGCAACTGACGGCGGAGCCGACACCTAAAGTGAAAACCATGGTCAAGGCCCATAACGTGCCACAGTAACGTAGGCTTCAAGGAAACTCGAAGTTTGGAACGCGGTAAACCCCTTAAGCGAGAAACTCAAATTTGGTAGAGGAACTTTCAATCGCGAAATGAAGCGAACGAGAGACAGCAATGTAGATAAATGATTGCCCCCGGCAACGGGACAGAACATGGCTTATCAGATGTTAAATAAACAGGAGCGTAATGCTCCTTTTTATTTGTCATCCCTTGTCATATTTGTTATAATTCACTAGATAACAAACTTATGAACCAAATTGGACAAATACTGAAGTCAAGACGTGAAGAACTGGGATACTCGCTTTCTCTTATGAGCGAAAAGACAAAAGTCCCCTTGGCAAAACTGCAAGCAATCGAACAAGGCAATCTCGCCTATTTTAAAGATGAACTGACTTATGTCAAATTTTACGTCCGCTATTATTTCAATGCGCTTCATCTGAATTACGATGATCATAAGGATCTCCTGAATGAAGCCCTCAATGAATTTACCCAGACTGCGGCCTTGAAAAAGATCGAGGAACTGGAAGAAAGCACGAATCGCATAAAAAGCCGTACCATCCCTGTCGTAAAATCAAAAAGCAAAACCACGACGCAAAAAAACATCAAAACCAAAGTCAAGGCTAATGTCGGATACCTCTCGATGTTTGTCATCAGCATCCTGATCGTTTTGGCTTTGATTTATGTTTTCTTTAGTTCGATCCTGCCGCTGCTGAATGCCGCCGCAAAAGATCCGAAAGTCATTGTCGTACCCGATCCGATCGTTCATGAAGACGATCCGAAGGAGCCGGTTGATCCTGTCGATCCAGTCGTCAAGGTGTTGACCGTAACGGCCAAAGACAGTACCCATTATGAAATCACCGGGTATAATGCCGACCAGCAAATTACCCTGATCATCAATCAGCCTGATACTTCTTCTTGGTTGGGTGCCAAGATCAATGGGGCCAAAGTTGCTGCCCCAGCAACCGGACTCTATGCCAGAGACAGTGTTTTTACTTTGATTACCAATGCATTAGACGAGACCGTGATTGAAATCCGGATCGGTTATGTCTTTAAACAGGAAATCTCCATCAACGGCATGCCGATCACCATAGACCCGTCTTTGATCACTTTAAAAGACACCGCTTATTTCTATTTCACCTTTAAGGGAGCACCCCAATGAATCTGCCCAATCGCTTGACGTTATTACGCATCTTGTTCGTACCGCTGATCGTCTTTTTTGCGGTATTTCCGTTTGCCCACTACGGGATCGTTTTTGGTCACTTGAGTATCGGCTTCGTGTCGTTGCCCATCATCAATCTCATCGTGCTCGGACTTTTCATGCTTGCCAGTTTTACCGATTTTCTGGATGGGTATCTGGCTCGCAAGTATAATCAGATCTCGACCTTTGGTAAATTCATGGACCCGATTGCGGACAAACTGCTGGTCAACACGCTGTTTATCCTGTTTGTTTATCAAGGTTTGGTCCCGGTCGTGGCCGTCATGGTCATGATCTGGCGTGATGTCTTTGTCGATGGCTTGCGGATGCTGGCTGCTGAAAAAGGCAAGGTCGTCGCGGCAGGCTACTTGGGTAAACTCAAGACCGTTGTCCAAATGGTGACGATCTTCCTGTTCTTATTGTCTAATTTGCCCTTTGAACTGTATAACTTGCCGGTCGCCAATTTCTTCTTATGGTTCTCGGTTGTGATCTCCATCACCAGCGGCATCAATTATTTCAGACAACTCAGTACTTTGGTGCTTGAGTCCAAATAATGAAATCTCTGATCGAGTCCTTGCTTTCGAAAGGCTTGACGCTTTGTACCTGTGAATCGTTTACAGGGGGTCTCTTTGCATCAAAACTGACCGCCATCTCCGGCTCCTCCAAGGTGTTTAAAGGCAGTATCGTGGCTTACAGCACGCAAGCCAAACTGGATTTGGTTCATGTCGATCCGACAGTGATCGAGCGATATGGAACGATCAGTCCGCAAACCGTCGCTGAAATGGCCGAAAAAACAAGAGTGTTGTTTAAATCCGATCTGGCAATTGCCTTCAGCGGTAATGCGGGTCCTTTGGCGATGGAAGATAAACCGGTCGGCTTATGGTACGGTGCCATTGCGGATGGACATCAAACGCTGATCTTTGGCGGGATATCGAACCTGAATCGGGAAGCCCTTCGCGAAGCCGCCGTGACAGAAGGGATTATAAATCTGCTAGAATTGATTAGGAAAGATTAAGATTGACACATAACCCGATAAAGGAGGACTTATGGACGATAAAAAGAATCTCATGTTGGAAGAAACAATCAAACAAATCGAAAAACAATACGGTAAAGGATCCGTCATGCGCTTGGGTGACCGTGCCAATGTCGATGTCGATGCCATCAGCTCAGGCTCGATTTCCATCGATGCCGCACTGGGCGTCGGAGGTTATCCCAAAGGACGCATCATAGAAATCTATGGCCCTGAATCCAGCGGAAAAACAACCTTGGCGCTTCATGCGATTGCCGAAGTTCAAAAACGCGGCGGCAGAGCGGCCTTCATCGATGCTGAAAATGCCATCGATCCGCGCTATGCCAAAGCCTTGGGTGTCAACATTGACGATTTGGTTTTGTCTCAACCAGACAGCGGCGAACAGGCGCTTGAAATCACCGAAATGCTGATCAAAAGCGGAGCGATCGATTTGATCGTCATCGACTCCGTGGCCGCTTTGGTCCCACAAGCTGAATTAGACGGTGAAATGTCCGATTCTTCTATGGGTCTACAGGCCAGACTGATGTCAAAAGCCATGCGTAAACTGGCCGGCGTCATGAACCGCAGTGAATGCACCTGTATCTTCATCAATCAGTTAAGAGAAAAAATCGGCGTGATGTTCGGAAATCCGGAAACCACCGCCGGCGGTAAAGCCTTGAAATTCTATGCGTCGATCCGTATCGACATCCGTAGAGGGGAAGCCATTAAAAACGGCACTGAAGTGATCGGAAACAAGGTCACCGTCAAAGTCGTCAAGAATAAAGTCGCCCCCCCATTCAAAATCGCTCAAGTTGAAATCATGTACGGCGTAGGTATTTCACGGATCGGTGAACTCGTTGACCTGGCTGTTGACAACGACATCGTTCAGAAGTCCGGATCCTGGATGAGCTACAAAGCGGAAAAAATCGGTCAAGGCCGAGAAGCTGTCAAGGCCTATCTCGAAGCCAATCCGGTGATTGCAGAGACCATAATGACTGAACTAAAAGCGAAGTTACAACTGATAAACGAAGAAAAAAGAGCCAATTAAGGCTCTTTTTAATGCATTGACTTGTGAAAGTGCTGGTTTATAGGGTATTATGTAGATAAGAGTTTTTACTCTTAAATAGCAGGAGGAAATAACATGCCATTTGAAACTGTTTTTCCAACCTTCCTAGCTGGTATTATAGGTATTGCTTTGGGGCTTTCTATCATGATTATGGCCTCGAAGTTAGGTTTAAATAGAGATCAACAAAAAGCGAAGCTCATGACCGATGAAGCTTCCAACAAAGCTGAAAACATCGTTCGCCAGGCCGTTCTTGACGGCAAAACACAAGCCTATGAACTTAAATTGGCGGCTGAACGTGAACTGAAAGAAAGACGGCAGGAACTGCAAGAAGCAGAACAGAAATTAAGCCGGAGAGAAGACAATCTCAGTTTCAGAGATGAAACGTTGACCTCGAAAGAAAAACAACTTGACGAAAGAAATAAGCAAGTTACTGACAAACTATCAAATCTAGAGAAGATGGAAAAGGATCTGCAAGCGAAAATCGACGTGCAGATTGTTGAACTTGAAAGGGTAGCCAGCATGAGTGCGTCGGCTGCCAAACAAGAATTATTAGACGTGGTCAAAAACAAGACCAGAAATGAATTGGAAGCCTATATCCGCGATCAGGAAGACGAGGCGAAATCCCGTGCTTCCGATGTCGCCAAAGAAATCATCGGGACCGCGATCCAACGCTACGCTCAGGAAGAAACCATCGAACGTACCGTTTCCGTCGTCAATCTGCCCAATGAAGAAATGAAGGGCCGCATCATCGGCCGTGAAGGACGAAACATCCGTGCCATCGAACAGGCAACCGGCGTCGATCTGCTGATCGATGATACCCCGGAAACCATCACGATCTCGTGTTTCGATCCGATCCGCCGTGAAGTTGCCAGACAAGCGCTGGAAATCTTGCTGAAAGACGGCAGGATCCAACCCGGACGCATCGAAGAAGTCGTTACCCGTGTCCAAAGCGAACTCAAAGAATCCATCATCAAGACCGGTGAAGAAGCCTTATTCAAACTCGCCATCGGTAAAGTGGATCGTGAAATCGTCGAATTGGTCGGCCGTATGCGTTACCGTTATTCCTACGGTCAAAATGCTTTGACTCACATCATGGAAGTTTCCAAGATCGCCGGTATCATGGCCGCCGAACTGGGACTCAATCAGCAATTGGCCAAACGTGCCGGCTTGCTGCATGACATCGGCAAAGCCCTAGACTTTGAAATGGAAGGCAGTCACGTTGAATTGGGCGCCAAGATCTGCAAGAAGCATGGCGAACATCACGTCATCATCAATGCGATCGAATCCCACCACGGCGACGTCAAAGCCGACAACATCTATTCCTTATTGGTCCAAGCCGCCGACACCCTCAGTGCCGCCCGTCCGGGAGCCCGTTATGAAGGGATGGAAAACTACATCAAGCGTCTCGAACAGCTCGAAACCATCGCCAACTCCTTTGAAGGCGTTGAAAAAACCTATGCCATCCAAGCCGGTCGTGAGATCCGCGTCATGGTCACTCCGGACAAACTGGATGATCTTGGCTGTCACAGAGTAGCCCGCGAAATCAAAGAAAAGATCGAAGCAGAAATGACCTATCCGGGTCAGATCAAAGTCACGGTCATCCGTGAGTCCAGAGCTCAGGAAATTGCGAAATAATGAAGATTCTATTTATCGGGGACATCGTCGGTAAATCAGGAAGGGCAACCGTCAAAGACGTGTTGCCTTCTTTGCGTAATGAGCATCAAGTTGATTTGGTCATTGCCAACGGCGAAAACGTCACCCACGGCAAAGGCATCAATGAAGCGCATTATCATGAACTCCTGGGTTACGGGATCGATGTGATCACCTTAGGCAATCATGCCTTCTCAAAATCTGAGATCTATAAATTCATCGATCAGGCCGATCGCCTGATCAGACCTTACAACATCTTGCCTGAAGACATCGGCAAAGGTTATCTTGAAGTGATGGTGAATAAAACGCCCGTCATCGTATTGAACCTTTGCGGGTCTGTGTTTATGGAGAACGTCTTGGAAAGTCCTTTTGTGTCCATGGCGGCACTCATGCCTGCTTTCAAAGACAAGATCGTCATTGTCGACCTGCATGCGGAAGCCACCAGTGAAAAGATCGCGTTTGCCCATCAGTTCAAATTTACCTGCAGTGCCGTCTTGGGAACCCATACGCATGTTCAAACGGCCGATGAGCGTCTCATCGGATCCTGTGCTTTCATCAGCGATGTCGGAATGACCGGTCCATACAACAGCGTCATCGGCCGAGACATCACCGAAGTCCTGGATAAATTCAAGGGCTTTACCGTCAAGACCTATACCGTCAGTGAAGACAAAGCTCAATTTTGTGCCGTCTTGATCGACATTGATGAATCCAACCGAAAAGCACGCTCGATCACCCGTCTTCAAATTCGTCCGTAATCTTGTGAAAAAGTAAAATCATGGTATAATTGATAAGTCAAAGGAGGATTGAAACATGCCAGTAATTGTAGCAAAAGATATTTGTATCGGATGCGGTGCCTGTGTGGGAGTTTGCCCGACCAGTGCTTTGTCCCTAGATGCTGACGGTAAAGCAGAGTGCGAGGAATCGATCTGTATCGATTGTTTGGCTTGCATTGGTGTTTGCCCGACTTCAGCCATTAGTCAAAAGTAAAACCAAGCAGAGCTTGGTTTTTTTAAGGAGTCCTATGAATAAAGAATGGAATTTACCCAACCTGAAACAAGCCCAGAAGCGCTCCATCGATGAAACCCTCATCGAACGTTCGCTTTTTGAGATCCCTGAAACCTATCAAAGTATCGGTCAGGATAAAACCTATTACATTCGTACTTATGGCTGTCAGGCCAATGAGCGTGACAGCGAAACGATCAGAGGCATCTTGGAAAAGATGTCTTTTAGTCAAGTCGATGCCATGGATAAAGCCGATGTGATCGTACTGAATACCTGTGCCATCCGAGAAAATGCCGAAAACAAGGTCTTTGGTGAAGTCGGCAATGTCAAAGTCATCAAACAGAGCAATCCCGATGTCATCTTCATGGTCGGAGGCTGTATGACGCAGGAAGAAAGCGTCGTCAACCGTTTGCTGAGCACATTTCATCAAGTGGACGTCATTTTCGGTACCCACAACATCCACCGTATTCCGCAATTGCTGATCCAAGCCTATTTCAGCAAGGAACGGGTCGTGGAAGTCTTCTCCAAAGAAGGGGAAGTCTACGAGAATCTGCCGGTTTCCCGCAATCACAAAACCAAAGCCTGGGTCAACATCATGTATGGCTGCGATAAATTCTGTACCTATTGCATCGTGCCGTATACCCGCGGCAAGGAACGGTCCCGTTTGAAGGAAGACATCCTGTCCGAGATCGATGATCTGGTTCGAGAGGGCTTCAAAGAAGTGACCTTACTGGGACAAAACGTCAATGCCTATGGTAAAGATCTCAACCTGTCGGCTGATTTTGCCGATCTTTTGGCCAGTGTGGCCGAAAAGGGGATTGAGCGCGTCCGATTCATGACCTCTCATCCCTGGGATTTCAGTGATAAGCTGATCGAAGTCATTGCGACCTATCCCAACATCATGCCCTTTATCCATTTGCCGCTACAGTCGGGCAACAACGATATCCTTAAGATCATGGGCCGCCGTTACACCAAAGAAGAGTATCTGGCCATCTTTGACAAACTGAAAGCCAGAATTCCCGATATCGCCATGTCGACCGACATCATCGTGGGTTTCCCCAATGAAACCGAAGCTCAGTTTCAAGACACCCTGGCGATGATCGAACGCTGTCAGTTTGATAACGTGTATTCTTTCATCTATTCGCCCAGAGACAAAACACCGGCTGCTTCGATGATCGACAACGTCACTAAAGCCGAAAAAGATGATCGATTGCAGCGTCTCAACAAACAAATTGGGGTCCATGCCCTGAAACACAATCTGGATCAAGTCGGAAAAATCGTCAAGGTCTTGGTCGATGGGCCATCTAAAAAGAATCCCGAAATCTACAGCGGTTATACTCAGGCCAACAAGCTGGTCAATTTCAAACCGACGAGTAATTGCATCGGACAAATCGTGCAGGTAGAGATCACTTCAGCCAAAACCTGGACGCTTCAAGGCAAACAAGTTTCATAATCTGTCATAACCGCTATATTTGTACTATAATATCTACATCAGAACACTGTTGCAGATCAGGAGGAATAATAATGGAACAAATACGCCTTTTCGCTTTAGGAGGCTTGGATGAAGACGGTAAGAATCTTACCGTTATTGAAATTAACGATGACATCTATGTCATCGATGCAGGACTGAAATACCCGGCTGCCGATCATTTGGGCATTGAAATGATCATCCCGGATTTTAAGTACCTGATTCAAAACAAGAACCGAATCAAAGCCGTTTTTATCACGCAGGGTCATGACGACGTCATGGCTGCTTTGCCTTATCTACTCAAAGAAGTCAAAGTGCCGGTCTATACGACACCTTTGACAGCGATGATTTTAGACAACCTGTGCAAACAGTTTGAACTCAAGGATGTCGAAATCCACCGCATCAAACGTAATGGGACCTTCAACATCGGCACCCGAAAGATCCGTACGTTTGGGATCACTCACTCCATGGCGGATGCGTTTGGGATGGGCATTTGGACCGAATACGGCTGGATCGTCTATACCAGTGAATTCATCATCGATTTTGATGCGCACAATGAAGCTTTCCAGTGCGACATTACCGAATTCTCTGAACTTGGCAAACAGGGCGTCTTGGCGCTCATGACTGAATCCGTCGGAGCAGATCGTCCCGGCCATACCTCACCCAGCCACTTGATCGGAAACTATTTCGAAAAAGCCTTGGATGATGCCAGCAGCCGCATCATCGTGACGCTGTATGAACAAAACGTTTATCGCCTGATCGAAGTCTTGGATCTGGCAGCCAAATACAAAAAGAAAGTGTTCTTCTACAATGATGATCAGCGTACTTTATTGCGTCATGTCGAAAAACTAGGATACTACAGAATGCCGGTCGGCATCGAAGTCAGCCGTGAAAACTTCAACAATGACCGCAACGATCTGATCATCCTGGTTTCAGGCAGCGGACCTAAAGTCTTCAACACCATGTATAAGATCGCCATGTCTGAAGACAAACTGATCGAATTGCGTAAAGAAGATACGGTCGTTATTTTGTCTCCCATGGTTCCGGGAACCGAAAAAGAATCCGGTCGCATGGAAAATGAACTCTATAAAGAAGACGTCTCCATCATCACTTTGGACCGTAAAAAAGTCACCTCGATGCATGCCTCGATCGAAGATCTGAAAATGATCACCTATTTATTGAAACCGAAATACTATATTCCGGTCCATGGCGAATACCGTCATTTGATCAACAATGCCAATGTCGCCTTAGACATGGGCTATCAGGCTAATAAGATCATAGTTCTGGACAATGGCCAGGTCGCGACCTTCAAAGACGGCGAACTCAAAGACATGCTGACTTTGATCAAACTCGAAGAGATCATGATCGATGGGAATGAACATCTGGATGTTTCCGGATTGATCCTCAAAGACCGTGAACTTTTGTCTACGGATGGCGTCATCGTCATCGGCATGGTCGTCAACTACAACTCCAAAGCGGTCATCGGCGGACCCGATGTCCAATCCAGAGGGGTCATTTACCTCAAAGATGCCGATTACATTGTCAAAGAACTCGGTCACATCTTCGAAAACACCATCGTCGAAGCCGTAGAAGCCAAGAAATATGAAAACATGTCCGTCCGTCAGGACGCCAAGGACCGCATGGCCCGCTACTTAATGAAAGAGACGGGGAAACGTCCCTTACTGCTTCCGGTCATCGTAGAACTCAATCTCCCTGAATAACATGGCAAAATCCAAAAAAAACAAAGAATCTAAAGTTTTAATTTTCATCTATTCCTTGATTGCCTTAGCGGTCGTCGCCATTTCAGCACTTCGTTTTGGGGTAGTCGGATCCGTCATGGACAATCTGATGGTCGTTCTTTTTGGATCAGGCATGAATTCTGTCTTCTATGCTTTGATCGGCTTGTTGTTTGCCTACACCTTGATCTTCAGAGCTTGGCCGAAACTGATCTGGAGGACCTGGCTGTCCTTAGTGCTGTTTGGGCTGAGCGCTTTGCTTTTCAATGCGATCCTGCGTTCACCGACCCCTTCAACCTTGGGGGACTGGATCAACCAGCTGGGCAGAATCTATGCCAAGAGCGTCCCGGATGAGGGCGGTTTCTTCAGTATTGCCCTGTATACCGTGTTCAACGTCCTTTTGGCCCGTACCGGTACCATCATCGCAGCCATCGTCATTTTCATCATCGCGTCAGTTTTATTGATCGACTATCACCAACTGTGGC
Source organism: Erysipelotrichaceae bacterium (assembly GCA_963678045.2). Taxonomy (GTDB): domain Bacteria; phylum Bacillota_I; class Bacilli_A; order Erysipelotrichales; family Erysipelotrichaceae; genus UBA2212. The sequence continues at coordinate 1,185,490 of CAXXCK010000004.1, forward strand.
CAAAATTCAAACCCAGAATCCGTAAAGAACGTGAGATCAAACTTGAAGCAGAGGAAGATCGTCCGTTGTTTATTGAACCGGATGAACCGATGCCCAAGCGCCGCCCGATCAAAGAAACCGGTTTGCCTGAAATCACCACCAGTTCGGCAGCGACCATTCAAAGCATCGGCAACTATACGCTGCCTTCTTTGAACCTTTTGGAAGAAGTGGTACTCAAGAATAAATCGATCGCCAATCAAAATGCGGCCGTCGTCAAAGGCAAGCGTCTGATCGAGATCCTCAGTCAGTTTGACATCAATGCGACCTTGATCGGGACCCATATCGGTCCGGCAGTCACGAAGTTTGAAGTCAAACCGGATTCCAACATCAAGATCTCAAAGATTTCCTCGATTCAAGACAACATCAAAATGGAACTTCAAGCCAAGGAATTACGCATTGAAGCCCCGATCCCAGGAAGAAATGCCGTCGGGGTCGAAATCCCCAATGTGGAAATGATTCCGGTCCGTCTGAGCGAAATGATGAAAGATCCCACCATCGGAGACCGTACCACCAAAAAACTGTTGGTGCCTTTAGGTAAGGATCTGATGGGTAAGGTGGTCTACACTGAGCTCGATAAGATGCCTCACTTACTGATTGCCGGTGCTACCGGCAGCGGTAAAAGCGTCTGTATCAATGCCTTCATCTCGACCATCCTGTTGAGAACCTCACCGGATGAAGTCAAATTATTACTGATCGACCCTAAGAAGGTAGAATTTGTGGCGTATCAGAAAATTCCTCATCTGATCTGTCCGGTCATCTCGGATGCGACGGAAGCCGCAAAAATGCTTCGCGTCGTTGTCAACATGATGGAAAACCGTTATGAGGTCTTTTCTAAAGTCGGGGTCAGAAACATTACGACTTACAATGAATTGCTGATCAAACAGCCTCAGGAACACTTGGAATTCATGCCGTGGATCGTGGTCATTATCGATGAATTGGCCGACTTAATGATCGTGGCAGGTAAAGAAGTGGAATCCAGTATTCAGCGGATCACCCAATTGGCCCGTGCAGCAGGGATCCATCTGATCGTCGCGACCCAGCGTCCTTCGACCGATGTCATCACCGGCATCATCAAAGCCAACATCCCGTCCCGGATCGCCTTTGCCGTCTCCAGCGGCATCGATTCACGCACCATTCTTGATCATGTCGGGGCTGAACGCTTGCTGGGTTATGGGGACATGCTGTTTTTCCCGGTCGGAGAACCGTCTTCGATCCGTATCCAAGGCGTCTATGTATCCGATGAGGAAGTAAGACGTTTGGCTGAAGCCACCGCCTCACAGCGTAAACCCAGTTTCGATGACGCGTTCTTACACGTCAATGATCCGGAAGATGAAATCAACTACAAAAATCAAACCGAAGATCCGCTCTACGAAGAAGTCAAACTGTTCGTACTTGAAACACGACGGGCTTCCACTTCGACCATTCAGCGTCATTTCGGACTCGGCTACAACCGGGCTGCTCGGATAATGGACATGCTTGAACAGAAGGGGATCATTGGTCCTCAACAAGGTTCAAAACCCCGTGATGTCTACGGGAAGAATAATGAGAGCGACTTTTGATGAAAAGTCGCTTTTTTTTTGAGTATGCGTTGACTTATCAACGCTAAAAATATACACTGAAATTGGCAAGTTTTGCCATGGAGGAATTAAATGAAGAAGATTATAGCTGTTTTGTCTGTTCTTCTCGTTGTCATGAGCTTATCCGCTTGTGCACCTAAGAAGGCAACTTATGAATTGGCTTTAGTCACCGATATCGGAACCATCGATGACAAATCCTTTAACCAAGGTGCATGGGAAGGCGTAAAACAATACGCTGAAGAAAAGAAAATCACGTATCAGTACTACAAACCGACAGAAGCTTCAACTGCAGCTTATATCGCTGCGATTGGATTGGCTGTTGAAGGCGGAGCCAAAGTTGTAGTCACTCCTGGTTACATGTTTGCGCCGGCTGTTTATGAAGCACAAACAACGTATCCTGATGTTAAATTCGTTTTGCTGGATGCTGATCCACATACCGAAGACTATTCCAAATTCAAAATTGAAAAGAATGTTTACGCCATTTATTATGCTGAAGAACAATCCGGCTTCTTGGCTGGCTATGCTGCCGTTACTGACGGTTACACTTCTTTAGGCTTCATGGGCGGTATGGCTGTACCGGCCGTTGTCCGTTTCGGTCACGGTTTTGTTCAGGGCGCTGAAGTTGCTGCTGCTGAAAAGGGTGTCAATGTTACCGTTAAGTATGAATACCTGAATAGTTTTGCTCCGGATGCTGCTCACTAGACCTTGGCTTCTGGCTGGTACTCTGAAGGCGTCGAAGTTATCTTCGCTGCTGCCGGCGGTGCTGGTTTGTCCGTTATGGCTGCTGCTGAAGCTTCCAATGGCAAAGTTATCGGCGTCGATGTTGACCAATCCTCAAATTCGGCTTCCGTTATCACTTCCGCTACGAAAGGTCTGACGACTTCCGTATACGCTGCTTTGACCGATTACTATGCTAATACGTTCAAAGGCGGCACCATCGTTACCTTGGATGTTACCAAGAACGGTGTTGGTTTACCGATGGAAACCTCAAAATTCACGACTTTCAATAAAGCAAAATATGACGCAATCTATGCCAAGTTAGTTGCCGGCACGATCGTTGTTAAAAAAGATGCTGCTAAAGTTGTTGACCTGGTCGTTCCTCACGTTGTTGTCACCGTCATCGGTGCTGAATAATTTAAGTTAAGGCGGATGCAAATCCGCCTTTTTTTTATATACTCAAAGGAACATTATTTTGGTATAATTTACGAAAAGGAGTTCATCATGGAGTATGTAATCGAACTAAGAAATATAACCAAGGTTTTTCCTGGAATCATTGCGAATGACGATATTACGCTGAAAGTCAAAAAAGGTGAGATCCATGCTTTGCTCGGTGAAAACGGTGCAGGCAAATCAACCCTGATGAGTGTACTTTTCGGATTATACAAACCAGAAAAAGGCACTATTTTTATTAAAGGCCAAGAAGCCCACATTACAAACCCGAATGATGCGAATCATTACGGAATCGGGATGGTCCACCAGCATTTCAAATTGGTCCATAATTTTACCGTATTGGAAAACGTCATTCTGGGCGTAGAAACCATCAAGAACGGTACTTTGATCATGGCTGAAGCCAGACGCAAAGTCTTGGAATTGTCTAAACGCTATAATCTGTTCATTGAACCGGATCATCTGATTTCGGATATTTCGGTTGGGATGCAGCAGCGTGTCGAGATCTTAAAGATGCTTTACAGAGACAATGATATCCTGATTTTTGATGAACCGACTGCGGTTTTGACACCGCAAGAAATCGAAGAACTGATGAAGATCATGAAAGAATTGATCTCAGAAGGCAAGACCATTATCTTCATTACGCATAAGCTCAATGAAATCAAAGCGGTCGCAGATCGTGTTTCGATTCTGAGAAAAGGGAAACTCATCGATACCGTCGATGTGGCAACCTCAACCAAGGAATCCTTATCTGAGATGATGGTCGGACGCAAAGTTTTGCTTGAATTCAACAAAAAAACGGCCACGCCCGGTGAAGTCATTATGGATATCAGCCATTTATCGATGAAATCCAAACACAACAAGGATAGTGTCCGTGATGTCAGTTTCAGAATCAAGCGGGGAGAAATCTTGTGTATTGCCGGTATCGAAGGCAATGGCCAGACTGATCTGGTATACGGTATCACCGGACTCAAGAAACTCAGTGGCGGCAAGATCATGTATAAGGGTGTTGATCTGTCAAAAAAATCGATTCGATACCGTTCAGTCAACAAGATCGCTCATATTCCGGAAGACCGTCATAAACATGGTTTGGTCCTGGACTATAACTTAGCGGAAAACCTGATCCTGCAAACCTATTTTACCGATAAATTTCAAACCAACGGCTTCCTGAAATTCAACGAGATCTATCAGTATGCTGAGAAGATGATTCAGCGATTTGACATCCGTTCTTCCAACGGACCTAAGTCGACTGCCCGAAGCATGTCTGGAGGCAATCAGCAAAAGGCCATCTTGGCCAGAGAGATCGACATCAATCCTGATCTTCTTATTGCGGTTCAACCGACTCGCGGACTAGACGTCGGAGCCATTGAATACATTCACAAGTCTTTGGTCGAACAGCGAGATGCCGGTAAAGCCGTGCTTCTGGTTTCCCTGGAACTCAGCGAAGTCATGAGCGTGAGCGATCGTATCTTGGTGATGTATGAAGGTGAGTTGGTCGGGGAAGTCGATCCTGCTCAAATCACTCAGCAGGAATTGGGCTTGTACATGTCTGGGTCCAAAAGGGAGAAGGTTGAATGAAAAAACTCTTTTTGAATACCGGAGTCCAGAAGATCATTTCGGCCTTGCTGTCGATTTTCTTCGGTTTGGTGTTCGGTATCGTTATTTTATTGATTGCCAGTTTCTTTGTCACCAAAGCGGCATACCCGCTGGATGCCTTGTTTACCATCGTTACCGGTGGTCTAAGATACTCAGGACTCAAAGGCCTTGGCGTCATTTTGCGCTTCTTGGCTCCCATCCTGATGACCGGGCTTTCCGTCGGTTTTGCCTTTAAAACAGGTTTATTCAACATCGGGGCTTCCGGTCAGTTTGTCACCGGGGCTTTCGTGGCTGCCTATATTTGCATCAAATGGACCTTTATACCGCTTGAATACCTTTGGATCGTCGGATTGGCGGCGGCCATCATCGCCGGCGGATTGGTCGGCTTGATCAGCGGTTTGCTGAAAGCCTATCGAAATGTCAATGAAGTCATCAGTGCCATCATGTTGAACTACATCGCCATGATTACGGTCAGTAACCTGGTCAAAGTCATCGCAGACGTCAACAATCCTTCTCGTACCCAACCACCGCTGAGTCATATTCCGACCTTCGGCCTGGATAAGATCTTTGGCAACAACTCGACCGACATCAGTATCTTTATCGCCATCCTCGTCGCCATCCTCATTTATGTCATTTTGGAACGTACGACCTTCGGCTATGAACTCAAAGCATGCGGATTCAACCGCAATGCAGCCCGTTACGCTGGCATCAATGACCGTTTGAACATCAGCTTGTCTATGGCTATTTCCGGTGCTCTGGCTGGCTTAGGCGGAGCCATGGTGTATATTTCCGCCGTAACCAAAGTCTTTGATCAGTTGCTTGTTCTTGCTCCTGAAGGATTTGACGGGATTTCCGTCGCCTTGCTGGGCATGAGCAATCCGATCGGGATCATCTTCTCTGCCGCGTTCATCGCAGCCTTAAAAAATGCCGGTCCGGCTTTGTCCAGATCGGGATTCAATGAAGAAGTCGTCAAGATCATGACGGCCGTCATCATTTATGCCAGTGCTTTCTCACTCATATTCCAGGAACAGATCGTCAAGTTCTTTTCGAAGAAGGGAGCTAAAAAATGAATACCGATACAATGATCTTTTTGATCAGAAACATGGTTCCATTCATGATTCCGTTGACCATCGTCGCCTTAGGCGGGATGTTCTCGGAACGAAGCGGGGTCGTCAACATCGCCCTTGAAGGGATCATGGTTTTTGGGGCAACCTTCGGAATCTTCTTTATTTATTTTTTCCCGACGCTTTTATCCCCTCAGCTCTTGATCATCGCAGCGATGATCATTGCGACGATTTCCGGTATTCTGTTCTCGCTGTTTCACGCCTATGCTTCCATCAACCTGAAAGCCAATCAGACGATCTCAGGGACCGCCTTGAATCTGTTTGCCTTTGCGTTTCATGATTTCTTATCCCGTTTGATCACCAAAACAGGGACAGAAGGGGTATCCTTCAAAAACGTTTTCCGCATCGAAAAGATTCCTTTCTTGGGTGATATTCCTGTGTTGGGCGATTTGTTTTTCAAAAATGCCTATATCTCAACCTTCATCGGCTTGAGCATCCTGATCGTTGCATCCTTCGTGCTGTACAAGACCAGGTTTGGATTGCGTCTGCGTGCGTGCGGTGAACATCCTCAAGCGGCTGATTCTGTCGGGATCAATGTCAATCGGATGCGTTATGCGGGTGTCATCATCTCCGGCGCCTTGGCTGGTCTTGGCGGTTTGGTTCTGATTGTCCCGACGACCGTTGAATATACCGGTACGGTTTCCGGCTATGGCTTCTTGGCCTTGGCCGTCCTCATCTTTGGTCAGTGGAAACCTTCCAAGATCTTTATGGCTGCTGCCTTCTTTGGTTTGATGCAAGTCATTTCCAACTCCAATGGACTGAGTTTCTTCATGAAACTGGGTATTGATAAATATTTCTACCAAATCTTACCGTATGTGCTGACACTGATCGTCTTGGCATTCAGCTCTGCGAAGTCAGCCGCTCCAAAAGCGGCAGGCGAACCCTACGATCAGGGTAAACGATAATGAAAAAAAGGTCTGGGAGTTTCCTCCTAGACCTTTTTATTTTTATTGATGAGATCGTTTTTTAAATCCCATAATTTCTGCGACAGATCGACATAGTAGTTATGCGGATTTCTGAGACGTTTCACTTCATCCCACAAGGTATCCATCTGTTCTTTACAATAGGCTTTGGTTTCCAAGGTCGTTTTGCGTTTGTAGACCAGTTGGCCATTGACGAAAACTGGAACCTGAAGATGTTTGAAAGTATAGTTGGTGATTGTCTTCTTTTTCCAGGGATAATCCGGATCAAACAGGGGATAAGCTTCCAATGGGATGACTTCATCGGCCAAACAGATCAGATCCGCCAAAGCTTTATGCGTCTCATTGTCGTAGAAACGAATCAGATTTTTAAGTCCCGGATTGGTGATCTTGGTGATGTTGTCGCTGATCTTGATGACAGGGACGATTTCGTCTTGTTTTTCATACGCCACTACTTTGTAGACTCCGCCTAAGACCGGGTTTGATTTTGAAGTGACCAGGTTTTCACCGACGCCGAAGATGTCGATCTTGGCATCTTGCAGGATCAGATCATCGATGATGTATTCATCCAAAGAATTGGAAGCGATGATTTTGGTATCGGTCAATCCGGCTTCATCCAGCATGGCTCTGGCTTTCTTGGATAAGTATGCCAAGTCACCGCTGTCTAGGCGGATCGCATTGAGTTTATAGCCATGGGGAATCAGATAGTCATGGGCTACTTTGATGGCATTGACGACCCCGCTTTTAAGGGTATCATAGGTATCGACCAACAAGACAGTATTGGTCGGATTGACTTTGCAGTAATTCAGGAAGGCATCATATTCGGTTTCATGAAGCTGAATGTAACTGTGCGCGATCGTCCCTGATACCGGAACCGAATAGGCTTGACCAGCCAAAGAGTTGGATGTACCGACACAGCCGGCGATCACGGCACCACGGGCACCTTCCAAAGAAGCATCGATCCCTTGAGCACGGCGTGCTCCAAATTCCATGACGGCTCTGCCTTTGGAGGCATTGACGATACGGGCAGCCTTGGTGGTGACCAGCGTCGGATAATTGATACAAATCAGTAAGAGCGTTTCAATGATTTGGGCTTGAATGGTGGTCCCGCGGATGGTCACCAGAGGTTCATTCGCAAAGACCGGAGTGCCTTCTTCAACCGACCAGACATCAATCGTCAAAGACATTTTAAAGAGGTAATCCAAGAAATCCTCGTCGAAGTGATATGATTTCCTTAAGAAATCGATGTCTTTGGGGGTGAATTTAAAATGCTGAATGACATCGATCAGGCGATTGAGGCCGTTGAAGATCAAAAAGCCGCCGCCATCCGGGATATTTCTGACAAACATATCGAAATACGCGACTTCTTCATGTTTGTTTTCCTTGTAATACGTGTAGGCCATGGTGAACTCGTAAAAGTCCGTTAATAATGAAAGTTGATCAAAGCGGATTGCCATATGGGTCTTCTTCCTTTTTGTTTAGATGATTATATTATATACTAAACTAGACCACAATTTAAAAGGAACCCATGAGCAACACTGTAAAACCCGACAACATTCAATTACTGATCAACGATAAATTCAAAGATGTCCATTTCTCCATTCGTTATATGACGGATAACAAAGAACCCGAAGTCACCATGAGAAATCTTTTGGCGTATCTGATGATCGATCGCAATGAGACTTATCCGACCAAACAAAGCATCAATCTGAAAACAGACGACCTGTTTGCTTTGAGTTTTGACGTGAAGACCTCCGGTTATGGCACCAAGCACGTGATGGAGATGAAATTCAATACCCTCAGCGAACGTTATTCCAAAGAAGCCCATCTGAAGGAAGCCTTTTCTTTCATTCAAGATTGTTTAAGAAAACCGCTGATCAATGAGGAGACCCTGGCCGAAGCCAAACAAAACATGAAATCCAATCTGTTGCGTATCCAGGACAAACCCAATACTTTGGCTGCCATCAATGCCTACGCCCTGGGCGGTAAAAATGAGCCGCTTTCGGTGTTCAGTCAAGGCAGGATGGATCTGTTGGAATCAATCACCGTTGACCAGCTTAAAAATTACCATGATCGGATGTTGAAGGAAGATGATGTGTTTGTGATCGGAGTAGGTCAAATCGATCCGAAGACTCATGATGAACTGGAGAAATTCACCAACAAACCAAAATCGTTTGGCACCAGTTCTTATTGCGTCAGCGAAAAACCGTATCTTGAAGCCGCCGTTTCAAAGAAGGTCAAACAGACGTCTTTGGTCACTTTATTTACCACCGGAAAAAACAACTCGGATTCGGATTATATGGCGTTTAGATTGATGTCCTATCTCTTGGGTCAGCTCCCGAACTCATTGCTTTTTTCCGAAATACGCGAAAAAAGAAATCTGTGTTACAGCATCTACAGCAATCTGATGCATTATGACGGGATCATGTCGATCCATACCGGGATCAGTAAAACGCAACGGGATTTGGTCCTGCAGCTGATCGATGAACAAATCGAAACCATCAGAAAAAATGCTTTTTCAGAATCACTGTTTCAATCCGCCAAGTCGCTTTTGATCAACAATTACATCGGGATCGAAGACGATGTCTCCTCCCTCATGAACCTGGCTTTCTCAGCCTGGCTTTTAAACAAGACATTTGATTTGCCGGCGCTTATTATGGAAATCGAAGCGGTAGACCGTCAAGGCATCGTCAACGCAGCGCAAAGCCTGAAGAAACTATGTACCTATACGGTATCAGGACAGGAATGACATGAATAAACACTATAACGAAAACCTAAACGAAACCATTTATACGCAAACGCTGGATAACGGATTGACCCTTGTCGTCTTACACAAAGAAAAAAATGTCAACACCTCGGCCTATCTGGCTTTTCCTTACGGGTCTTTGAATCTGGTCCAACAAGATGAGCAGGGAAAGACCACCACTTTCAATCCGGGCGTAGCTCACTTTCTGGAACACAAACTGTTTGAAAATCACAATGGGATGGATGTCATGGAGCGTTTCAGTGAGCTCTCTTGTAATGTCAATGCCTTTACGTCTTATAACGAGACCGTTTATTACTTCAATACCGCCAAAATAGACATCCAAGAACCCCTTGATTTGCTGCTGGACTTCGTCCAGGAACTCAAGATCACCGAAGCCTCCGTAAAAAAGGAAAAAGAGATCATCATCCAGGAATTGCGGATGTATCATCAAATGCCGGAATCCAGGCTGATGAACGAGACTTTCCAGGCCTTGTATGACCAGTTGCCGATCAAGTTCGATATCGGCGGTTCTGAAGAAAGTGTTTTGGCCATCACAAAAGCCGAACTGGAACAGTGTTATGCCTTGAATTATCATCCGCACAATACGTTGATGGTCGTTGTGACGTCGATTGATCCTGAAACCATTTATGAGCTGGTTTGTGCCAATCAGGCTAAAAAAACGTTTGTGCCTTTCATCAAGCAGACTGATGTCATACCGCAAGAACCGGTTCAGGTTGTCACCAAAGAGAAGGTTGTATCGATGGACATCCAGGCTTCAAAGATGACCTACACCTTTAAACTTCAGCCTCAAGACATCACGGATTTTGAAAGAGCCACCCTGGAATGGCAACTCAAGATGGCTTTGGAACTGTTGTTTACCAGCCTGAATCCAGAGTATGAAAGCTGGATCAAAGCCGGCATCATTCATGACTACTTCGGCTTTGACATCGAGATCAATACAAGCTATTGGTATGCGATGTTTTACGGTGAAACTGAAAATAGGCAGCAGTTTATCGACTTGATCGATCAGGTACTTCAAAAAGACCTGACGCCTTTGTTGCCTTATCTTAAACAACTGAAACGTCGCTATTTATCCTATACCTATCGCTTACTTGATGATCAGGATGATTACGCCGTTCATTTCATCCGCAGCCACTTTGCGCATCTCAATCTGGAAGACACGATCCGCATCATCGAAGATCTTAATGAGACAGCCATCCTAAAAGCCCACTCTGTCTTAAAGACGGATGAGAAATCGGTGGTGATCATCGAAAAGAGTCAAACTGGTCAATAAGACCAATACGGCACAGTACTATGTGCCGTTTTTTATGACAGGTTGACACATATCGCGATTTGAATAGTATTTCGATCTTTGGCACACTGATGACATACAGGAGGCAAACATGCTGAATCAAGTCGTCATTGTTGGAAAAGTCGTAAAACTGCCGGAGATCAAGGAAACGGCTGCCGGAATCAAACTGGCTGAAATGCTGGTGGAAGTCGATCGCAATTTCAAGAACTCTCAAGGAGAGTATGAAACTGATCAAATCCAATGCACGTTGTGGAGAGGGGTTGCAGAGAGTGCCATTGAACAGTGCACTGTTGGTTCGTTGGTCGGGATCAAAGGGAGACTGCAAGCCAGCGCCTTTGACACCAAAGAAAACAAGCCCTTTTATTACTGTGAAGTCATCGCCGAAAAGGTCTCATTCCTGACCACCAAATAGAAACGTTAAGCGTTTCTTTTTATTGGTTTTTCATTGTATAATGTTTGAGAGGTTCCTATGCAAGCGTACCACACTCTACTTAAACACATTTTAGAACATGGCGAACAGCGTTTAGACCGTACCAATACGGGAACGATTTCCGAATTCGGATATCAGTTCAGGGTCGATCTGCGCGAAGGTTTTCCGCTTTTAACCACGAAAAAAGTTCATTTCAAATCGGTGGTCCATGAATTGTTGTGGTTCATCACCGGCAACACCAACATTCGTCCCTTGGTACTTAACGGGGTTCGTATCTGGAATGACTGGCCTTATGACAAATACCGTAAATCGGCATCTTATCAAGGTGAAACCATGGATCAGTTCATCGCCAAGATCAAAGAAGATGAAAATTTTGCCTTGAAGTATGGCGATTTGGGTCCGGTCTACGGAAAACAGTGGCGCAATTTCAACGGGGTGGATCAACTCACGACCCTGATCAACGGTTTAATCAATAATCCATTCTCAAGACGTCATATCTTGAGTGCCTGGAATCCGGCTGAACTGACCGACATGGCTTTGCCGCCGTGTCACCTTTTGATGCAGTTCTATGTTTCTGCCGACAAAAGATATCTTTCTTGCCAATTGTATCAGCGTAGTGCGGATGTGTTCCTGGGCGTTCCGTTCAATATTGCATCGTATGCGCTGCTGACCCATATGTTGGCTCAGGTGTGCGGCTATGAAGCCGGTGACTTTGTACATACGATGGGGGATGTTCACATCTATCTCGATCATTTGGAACAGGTCAAGACTCAATTGTCCAGAACACCAAAACCCTTGCCTACCTTGAAACTCAATCCCTTGATCAAAAAGATCGAAGACTTCAGATATGAAGACATCGAACTGCTTAATTATGATCCCGATCCGCTGATTCCGGCCAAGGTCAGTGTGTGATGCTTAAGATCATTGTTGCGATGGATGAAAACCGGGGGATCGGCATCAACAACGCCTTACCGTGGTCGATCAAGGAAGATCTGAAAGAATTTAAACGGATCACGCTGGGCCACAGTGTCCTGATGGGGCGTAAAACCTTAGACAGTATCGGCAAAGCTTTACCAGGCAGAACCAATTTCGTGATGACCACACAAGCGTCATTACCTTACGAAAACATCTCGATCGTTCATGATATCCATGCCTTCCTTAAAGAAAAACAGCACTCTGAAGATCTTGTTTTTATTATCGGCGGAGCAAGTCTGTATCGGTTGGCGCTGGATTATGCCGATGAACTCATCATCTCGGAAGTGAAGGGTCATTATCCGTGTGATACTTTCTTTCCTTCCTTTGATCAACATGACTTTACTTTGGCTGACTCACTCGAGTTTGATCAGTTTACGCAAAAGAGATATGTGAGGAAACCGCGATGAAACGCTTTTTCATCTTCATCAAGCTCATCTTTGTGTCTCCAGCCATGGCGTTAAGCCGCCTTCAATCCAAAAAACTCGGCTTTGACGGGCGATTTCATTTGGCGAGAACCTGGGCTGCTTTCATCATCGGCAATGCCGCTGTCAAACTGGCAGTGAAGAACGTCAACCTGATTCCTTTGGAGGACGGCTACACCTTCATAGCCAATCATGACAGTAAATATGACGGCCTCTTTTTGCTTTCAGGCCATCCGCTTGATTTTAGTTTCTTCCTTGAAAACGCTGACCGATTGCCATACATGACTTCATTTCTAAAAGCCATCGACTCGATCCTGAGTACGCCTCAAACCCGAGACGACGATTTGATCAAGATGAGTCAAGGCTTGAAACAAAAGCGCAATTATCAGCTCTTTTTAAAAGACTTGACCCTCGATGAGCCCCATGCCTATTTGCTGGATGCGGCTTATCTGACCAAGACGGCCATCATTCCGGTGGCCATCAAAAATGCGAAGTCCTTCATGAAATTCGGACATCAGCAGATCAGTCTCGTATTTTGTACACCCCTGCATTTTGAAGAATATGGTTCACTCACCACTCAAAGTACCCTCAATGAAATTAAAAACAGGCTGAATCAAGCACTGAAAGAAGGAGAATGACATGCGATTTTTAGACCTTATCGAAAAGAAAAGAGAAGGATTTGAACTCACCGAAGCCGAGATCCAGTTTTGGATCGACGGATTTGTAAAAGGCTCGATTCCGGATTATCAAGTTTCTTCCTTACTGATGGCCATAGTGTTGAAAGGCATGAATGCCAAAGAAACCACGGCCCTGACTTTAGCCATGATGAACAGCGGCGATATCCTGGATCTCTCCAAGATCACCGGAATCAAAGTCGACAAACACAGTACCGGCGGAGTTGGGGATAAAACGTCCTTGGTTTTGGGACCGATGGTGGCTTCTTTAGGAGCCAAAGTCGCCAAGATGAGCGGAAGAGGGCTGGGTCATACCGGCGGAACCATCGACAAACTCGAATCGATCAGCGGCTTCAATGTCGCAATCCCGACTGAAGATTTCATCAAACAAGTCGAACAGGTTGGTTTGGCCATCGTCGGTCAAAGCGGTAATCTGGTTCCGGCAGACAAAAAATTATATGCTTTACGGGATGTGACCGGGACCGTACCTTCGATTCCCTTGATTGCGTCTTCCATCATGTCAAAAAAACTGGCCTCAGGCGCGGATACCATCTTATTGGATGTCAAATACGGCGATGGGGCATTCATGAATACCCCTCAGCAAGCAACGATCTTAGCCAAAGCGATGATCGACATCGGAACCATGATGAAACGCGATGTCAAAGCGCTCATCACCGACATGAATCTGCCTTTGGGCAATGCAGTCGGCAATGCCCTTGAAGTCAAGGAAGCGATTGCGACCTTGAAGGGACAAGGACCAGCCGATTTGACTGAACTCTGCGTTAAAGCCGGGGCCGTCATGCTGAAACAAGCCCAGTTGTTTACGGATCTCAAGGCAGCTGAAACTGCGCTCATAGCCCAACTGCACAATGGCCAAGCCCTCGCCAAACTGGCTGAGATGGTTCAGGCTCAAGGCGGAAATCAAAACCAGATCCATCATCCGGAGTCTTTACCCGACTCAAAATTCAAAACAGAAATCCACTCAACCCAAAGCGGCTGGATCGCAGCGATGCATACGACCCAATTGGGTCATTTGGCCATGGTTTTAGGAGCAGGCAGAGCCACCAAAGAAGATGCCATCAATCCGGCGGTCGGCTTTATCCTTGCCCGTAAAACAGGCGAGTTTGTCAAGATCGGCGATGTCTTGGCCACGATCTATCATGACGGACCTTTATCGGAATCCTGGATCAGTGATTTCAGGGCTGCATACATCCTCAAAGATCAGCCCGTCGACAAAGTGCCTTTGATCTACGATCGGTTATAAGTTGGTGAACATGGTACGTTTTCAGGTTAACCTTGACCTTTTTGAAGGTCCTTTGGATTTGATGCTTCATCTGATCAAAGAGAAGAAACTTGATCTTTTTAACCTGGAAGTCGATGTGTTGATCGATCAGTACATCGAGTACATCCATGCCTTGGAAGAAACTCAGCTTGAAATTGCCAGTGAATATCTGGTAGAATTGGCAACGTTGATCGAATACAAATCCAAAAAGTGCCTTCCGGTCACCGACATCGGACTCGATGTCGGCAACTATGAGAAAGACACCAAAGATGAATTGGTCAGACGGCTGATCGAATACCAGAAATTCAAAGACATTTCTGTACGTCTGCAAACCCGTTATGAAGAACGTCAGCTTCAGATGGAAAAACCTGCCGATACGCTGTACCTCAACGAATTGGATGACAAGGGCCATTATTATGAATCCGATGTCTATGAGCTCATCAAAGCGATGGAAAAGTGCATTGCCCGCTTCCATCTCTCTCATCCCTCACAAGTCCAATTCACCAAAAGCGAGATTTCGATGGAAGAACGCGTGAGTCAGATATTACAGATGATTTCCGAAGACAAGATCCTTTATGCCTTTGAGGACTTTATCGAAGATGCGCAAACGCTCAACCTGTTCATTGTCAGTTTCTTGGCCATTTTGGAATTGGTAAGGCAAGGCGTTTTGGGCATCGCGGAAGTCAGTGAAGAACGCATTATACTGAAATTAGGAGATAAGTATGGACAATCCGAATAAAGCGATCTTAGAAGGCGTCATTTTCGTCTTTGGGGAAGACGGGGTCACCCTTGAGCAATTATCGCTCGCAATCGACATCCCGTTAGAACAAACCAAAGACCTGCTTGATGACTTGATCCAGCATTATCAAAACGAAGACCGAGGTATGGAACTCGTCGTTTTCAACGGCAAATACAAATTCATCACCAAACCATTCCTGCGCCAATACATCGAACGGATCCTGACTTTATCCAAGACAAGACAGCTGTCGCAGTCGGCCTTGGAAACCTTGGCCATCATCGCCTACAAGCAACCCGTCACCCGCGTTGAGATCGAAGAGATCCGAGGCGTCGGCTGTGAACTGATGCT
Organism: Erysipelotrichaceae bacterium; assembly: GCA_963678045.2. Taxonomy (GTDB): domain Bacteria; phylum Bacillota_I; class Bacilli_A; order Erysipelotrichales; family Erysipelotrichaceae; genus UBA2212. The sequence continues at coordinate 1,200,841 of CAXXCK010000004.1, forward strand.
GAAGAAACTGGCCGCAATGGATCTGATCACGGAAAGCGGCCGGGCGGACAGCGTCGGCAAGCCGATCCTGTATGCCGTCACCGATTCCTTTTTGGATTTGTTTAAACTGATGAGCCTGGATGAACTGCCCAATCTTCCCACTTACGAAGAGACCAGCGAAGAAAGCCAGCTTTTTGAGTAATATGGAACGACTTCAGAAAATCATTGCCAAAGCCGGGATCGCGTCGCGCCGTAAAGCCGAAGACCTCATCAAAGAGGGCAGGGTCCAAGTCGATGGCATCACCATCACCGAAATGGGACACATCGTCAAAAAAGGCAGTATCGTCACCTTTGACGGAAAGAAACTGGACGGCGAGAACAAGGTCTATTATCTGCTGAACAAACCCAAAAAGGTGTTGAGTTCCGTCACCGATGACCGAGGACGTCCGACCGTGACCGATCTGATCGGCTCATCGGAGCGCATCTATCCGGTCGGACGGCTTGATTATGACTCTACCGGTGTCTTGATCCTGACCAACGACGGGGATTTTTCCAATGAACTGACCCATCCGCGTTACCATCTCAAAAAACTGTATGAAGTCAAGGTCAACGGGATCTTGTCGACGTCTCAGATCAAAGCCTTGGAACAAGGCATCGATCTCGATGGGGTCATGACCTTACCGACCAAAGTCGTGGTGACCCATAAGGATCTGTCCCATCAGGAAACCGACTTTACGATCGTCTTGGTCGAAGGCAAGAACAGGCAAATCAAAAGAATGGTCGAATCCTTCGGATTGACCGTTTTAAGGCTCCATAGAGCCCGTTTTGGCTTTGTTGAAGTCAAAGACCTTAAGCCAGGAGAATATCGCATATTGAAGCCCTATGAAGTCAAACAGCTGAGATTGCTGGCCAATGAAGGGAAGATGGAATAATGCATCAATTCTTCGTCAACGCATCACTGGATCTGCAAAGCAAGGTCAGTTTCGATAAAGATACGACCCATCAGATCACCATCGTCTTAAAACTGCATCCCCAAGAAAAGATTTTATTATGCAATACTTTGGTCATGGCTTTGGCCCATTTGACTCTGGATCAGGGTCAATTGATCGCCGTGGTCGATGAGCATTGCCTCACGCCGGTTCTTAAACGGGAAATCACCTTGTTTCAAGCCTTGATCCGTAAAGAAAAATTCGAATTGGTCTTACAGAAAGCCACTGAACTGGGAGTCACCCGCATCGTGCCTTTGATGATGGAAAGAAACATCGTGAAATGGGAAAAGGACTCCAATAAACTGCAACGGTATCGGCTTATTCTAAAAGAAGCGGCGGAACAGTGCCACCGCTTGACCATCCCGGAACTCTGCGAACCGATTCCCCTGAAATCGATCTCACACTATCTGTGCGAACAGAATTTCGTTGCCTTTGAGGCTCAGGATCCCGATCAGGAATTGAAAAAACAGCTTAAAGCTGTGGCTTCGATCGGCATCGTCATTGGTCCTGAAGGCGGCATCACCCCTAAGGAAATCGAGTTCTTGAAGCAGAACGGGTTTAGCGTCGTCAGTTTGGGACCCCGGATCTATCGGGCCGAAACGGCATCCATGGTGGCGATCCATACTGTAGATTGTGTGCTAGGCTTATGAAAAAACTGAACAAGATTCTCAATAAACAGGCCATCAAGGCGCTGAAGCACAAATCGATCAAACTGTTGATCAGTTATTACGTGAAAACAGCGAAAGAAAGTCAGAATGTGACCCTTAAGATCAAAACAGAGCTCGATTTTTTCAACGCGGCGATCCTGACTGAATCGTTTAAAAATAAAACATTGTTTGAAACCACCTATGAACGCGAACGCAAAGAACTGCATGATTTATGGCCGGCCTTGAGCTATCAGGAACGCAATAAACTCATCAATCTGAAAATCACCGAACTGAAGAAACGATGCCGTTCATTCAAAAGCGCCAACGGGACGACCATCTGGATTGCTTTTTTCGATGAACTGCTCAATACCCTGTATGACAAAGAAATGAACATCTTTGACCTGGATCAGTATTTCAGTCTCTATAAAGATTATGCGAAGCGAATGATCAAAACACAGACGTATGGACTCCATCCTTATGCGGGATCCTTCATCGACATACGGGTACTGGATGTCTCTTCAACTCAAGTCATTTTCTATTACGATGTCTTAAAGGCGGTCTATTTGATCCGCGATCAACAGGGGACCTTCTCCTTGAAGAAACTGGGTTTCAAAGCGGAGTATCAGTATCATTCGGATGATCGACAAACGATGATCAAAATGATCACGGATCTGGATGGTGAAAAAGAATCAGACCTGATCGACGATCTGTTGAATTGCACCTTCATCAGCGACAAAACAAAGAAAGCCCTGCTCGCACTCAAAAGGAAAATGAAATGAAGACTTTTTCGATCGTGACCTTAGGCTGTAAAGTCAATGCGTATGAATCCGAGTATTACCGCGAAGTGCTTTGTGATGCCGGATATCAGGAAGTCGAAGGCTTTGAAGACAGTGACGTGATCATCATCAACACCTGTACCGTGACCAACACGGCCAGTTTCAAAAGCCGGCAGAAGATCAATCAAGCCCGCAAATACAATCCGTCAGCCAAACTGGTCGTGGTGGGCTGCTATGTCCAATCCAACCATGATGAGCTTCAACAGAAGTACAACATCGACCTATTGATCGGCAACAAAAACAAAGATCAGTTTGCTCAATTGATCCTGGGCCTGGATGAAAAAACCAACACGGATTTTTCGATGCCCAAAACATTTGAAAACATTCCCATCAACGCCTTTAAGAACAAGACTCGGGCTTTTTTGAAGATTCAGGACGGCTGTAACCAGTTTTGTTCATACTGCATCATTCCGTATACCCGCGGCAGAGAACGTTCTTTGCCCAAGACCGATGTCATCAACATGGTCAAACAACTCGAAAAAGAATATTTTGAGATCGTCTTAGCCGGGATCCATACCGGTAAATACGGCAGCGACATTCAAAGCAGCCTGACTGACCTGATCACCGACATCCTCAAAGAAACGACCATTCAACGCATTCGTTTGTCTTCCATCGACATCAATGAAGTGGATGATGCCCTGATCGAGCTGATGAAAAACAATCCTCGACTTGCCAGACATCTGCACATTTCGCTTCAATCCGGCGATGATGAAGTTCTCTGCGACATGAACCGCCCATATACCACTGACTTCTTCAAAACGCGGGTCGAAGCGATCCGCAGCGCGATGCCTGACATCAGCATCAGTACCGATGTGATCGTCGGTTTCAGTACGGAAACCCCCCAGAGGTTTGAAAACAGCGTGCGTTTCATTCAAGAGATCGGGTTCAGTTTCCTGCATGTCTTCCCGTTTTCCGTCCGGAAATTCACCAAGGCAGAACGCCTTCCGCAACTCAACAGTGAAGAAGTTAAGAAACAAAGGGTTCATGTGTTGACTCAACTGTCTAAAGTGTTGTATGCCAAACACCTGGATGCACAGATCGGAAAAAACCTCCACGTCTTGATTGAAGGTCAGGATGAGAAGGGGGCTTTCGGATTCAGCAGTGCCTATGATTCTGTCCGTTTTGAAAACTCAGGTTTCATGAAGCATGCTATAATTGAGTGTGTTATCGTTGATGCTGATGCGGATACCTTGATTGCGAGACTGCCATGAAATTAAACAACCTATTTAGAAATGCCAAACCCATTGAAATCGATTCTTTGATGTCGGATTCACGGATCAAAGCGAACAATTCGCTGTTTTTCTGCCTCAGAGGCATGAAACATGACGGACACCAACACATCAGCCAGGCTGTCGAAAACGGCGCCATCGCGATCGTGCACTGCGAAGAACTCAACACCTACATTCCTTTTGTCGAATACATCAAAGTGGAAGATTCATTCATCCAACTCAATCGCTGTGCGGCGATCTTTTACGGTAATCCTTCCGATAAACTGAAACTGTTTGGGGTAACCGGAACCAACGGGAAGACGACGATTGCCAAAGTCATCAAGGCGGTCTATTCGACCCATTTGAACTGCGGCTACATCGGTACGATCGGGCTGGAATACGGAAACGTATCCGAAAAGCCGGATTATACGACGCCGGAAGTCATCAGTCTTCACGAAATACTGGATAAAATGGTGAAAGCCAAGATGAAAGCGGTGGCGATCGAAATATCCAGCCAAGGTTTGGAACAACATCGCGTCGATGCCTTGAAACTCAAAACGGCGATCTTTACCAACCTGACCCATGATCATCTGGATTATCACGGCACCATGGAAAACTACTATCAAGCCAAGAAGAAGATCTTCAGCCTGCTCAGCAATGACGGCTATGCGATCCTCAACCTCGATGATCCTTACGGGCTCAGACTCAATGAAGAACTGACCTGCAAAAAGAAAACCACGGCCGTTTATGAACAAGCGGACTATAAAGCCGATAATGTCGTCTTCAAGGATGATAAGACCCTGTTTACCCTTACCGTCAATGAAAAGACCTATGAGGTTGAAACCAATCTCTTGGGGATGTTCAACATCCACAACCTCTTGGCAGTCATTGCGACCTGTCATCTCAACGGTATGCGCATCACCAACATCCTGGACTGCATTAAAACGCTGCCACAGGTCGAGGGAAGGCTCCAGCATGTCCGTTTGGGCCAATCCTACCGAGTCATCGTGGATTATGCCCACACGCCTGACGGCTTTGAAAAGGTCTTTGAATACGCAGACATCATCACCCCCAAAGATCATAAGATCATCACCGTGTTCGGAGCTGCCGGGTTAAGGGACACCAAAAAACGCGCGATCTTGGGCACCGTGGCCGATCGCTACTGTACCAACATCATCCTGACCGAGGAAGATCCCAGGACCGAAGACTCCTTGGGCATCTTGGAGCAAGTCGCCACCGGCATCAAGAATACCAGGCACCTGATCATCTTGGATCGGTTTGATGCGATCCGTCAGGCCATCGAACTGGCCAACACCAATGACACGGTCTTGGTCTTAGGCAAAGGCAATGAAGATTACATCTATCGCCTAAACGGCAAAGAACACTGGATCGGGGATGTCACCGCCTGTGAACAAATCCTGAATGAAATCAAGGATGAAAAGGAGAACCATCATGGTTAACACGTACATCGATCATACTTTATTGAAACAAAACGCCACCCAGGAACAGATCCTGCAGCTGTGCGCAGAAGCCAAACAGTATCAGTTTGCTTCCGTCTGCGTCAATCCGACGTGGGTAAGCACTTGTAAAGAAGCCCTAAAAGGCACCAAAGTCAAAGTCTGTGTCGTCATCGGATTTCCGCTGGGAGCCACCACTTCGGAAACCAAAGCCTTTGAAGCACACCAAGCCTTGTTCAACGGGGCTGAAGAATTCGACATGGTCATCAATGTCGGAGCATTGAAAGACAAAAACTACGAACTGGTTGAAGATGACATCGCTGCCGTCGTCAATGCGACCGGCGGTCTGACCGTTAAGGTCATCATCGAGACCTGCTTGCTGAGCGATGAAGAAAAAATCAAAGCCTGTCAGTTGGCCGTTAAAGCCAAAGCCCATTTCGTGAAAACCTCGACCGGTTTTTCGACAGCCGGAGCGACGGTTGCCGATGTCAAACTCATGAAAGAAGCCGTAACCGGAAAAGCAAAAGTCAAAGCAGCCGGCGGAGTCAGAACGATGGATGACGTCAAAGCCATGATCGAAGCCGGGGCTGATCGCATCGGAACATCCGGCGGGGTCGCATTAATGACACAAACTGAGATGAAGACCGCATATTAATCTTGATTTAATCCGATAAGATGGTTATAATGATAATCGTGCCGAGAGGAGGGATGTAAATGCCACGTATAGTCTTGAAAGATAATGAGAATCTTGATGATGCTCTGCGCCGCTTTTAAAGAAGTGTCTCTCGTAACGGTACCTTAGCTGAAACCCGCAAAAGAGAATACTATGTTAAGCCGGGCGTCAAACGTAAACTCAAATCTGAAGCAGCCAGAAAAGCAAGCCGCAAAAAATAAGAAGCCATTGGCTTCTTTTTGTTTATAATAAAGATAACCAAGATCGTTGAGGACTTCCATTGATCCATAAAAACAGCATCCCCCTTGAACCTTGTTCCTTCGAACACTTCCAAACCCTATGCGGTCAGCAGGATGAAAACCTGAAACTGCTGAAACAAGTCTTTAATGTCGATTTCGTCATCCGCGACAACAACCTGATCATCGACAGTCTCGAAGAAACGACCGTCGATCAGTTGCACAGAACGCTCAATGCCCTGATCCGTTGGATCCAGATGGGCAAGACCCCAGATGAACGCGACATCATCTATCTGTCACATTGTGTCGTCAACAATACCGAAGCCTCTTTTTTCAAACTCAACAGCCGCATCATCGGCCGTACGGCATTCAATAAACCCATCACAATCAAGACCTTGGGTCAGCAAAAACTGATGGAAGCCATGGCTCGGTATGACATGGTGTTTGTATCGGGTCCCGCCGGTACCGGCAAGACCTATCTTTCTGTCGTTTATGCCGTCGATCTGCTTAAAAAAGGCGACATCAAGCGGATTGTCTTGACGCGTCCTGTGGTCGAAGCCGGCGAATCCTTGGGTTTTCTTCCCGGCGACCTGAAAGAAAAAGTCGATCCCTATCTTCGACCCTTGTATGACGGACTGAATGACCTGTTGGGCAATGAGCAGGTTCAAAAATACATCGAGAAGGGCATCATCGAGATCGCTCCGATGGCCTATATGCGTGGACGTACTTTGGAAGATGCCTTTGTGATCTTGGATGAAGCCCAAAATACAACCAAGAGCCAGATGCTGATGGTGCTGACCCGCATGGGATTCAGAACCAAGATCATCATCAACGGGGATACGACCCAGATCGATCTCAAACAGGATTCAGGTTTCATACAGGCGCTCAAATTGCTCAAAGGAAAGAAAGACATCGGATTCGTGGAATTGACTCCAGTAGACATCGTTCGTAATCCTTTGGTTCAAATCGTCATTGAAGCGTATTCAAACAAGTAAGAGACAGAATTCATTCTGTCTCTTTTTTTGGACAATCCCAACAAAGGTAACTCTTTGTAAGTGTTTCCCCTGGATTTTAAGTTATGATTAAACCATTCGGGGAAATGATCATGCGGAAATTATTGTTCAGGATTTTTTATCCAACCAGAGCATTACAACAGATCTCTGCGTTTGAAACGGAATTCTTACATGAATATTCAATCAACAATTTGAATATGCTTTTCGTGATTTCCTTGTTTCTTGAGCTATCGGAAACGATCTTGCTGATTCTGCCCGAACAAGCTTTCACGTATCACGGGGTTATACGACTCTTTTTGATCATCAATACCTTATTGCTCAGTATTCTTTTCTTTGTAAAACAAAACTATGATAAATACTCTTTCCGTTTTCTGTATTGGCTGCAAATTGCGATGGTGGTCAATAGCCTTTATTTGGCAACTGCCTTAAATCTGTCCACCCTAGGGATCACCGATTATATTCATCCCTTTATCATAGGTCTGACTTTTTTTGCGACCAGTCTTCAGTTTTCCAGTGCTACCCTGACCTCGATCGTCTTTTTAACGGGGTTTCTCAATTTGGGAGCCATGTATCTTCTGCAAGGAAATACTGAAATCAGCTTCATCACTTCCTGCAATATTTCGATTTTTGTCCTGATTGCCTGGTTCATCGGGATCATGGCCAGCCGGACTCGTGTTCAATCCTGGCTTTTCAGCCGCAAGATCAGTCAACAGAATGAAATCTTGGCCGATTTGACCAAACGTGATCCGATGACCCGTTTCTTCAATCACGAAAGCATCATCAGCCATCTTGATCAGGAGATCTCCGCTTCCAACGGTTCCGTAAATCCGCTGTGTGTCCTGATTCTGGATGTCGATGATTTCAAAAGGATCAATGATACCCTGGGGCATCTGAAAGGGGATGAGGTCATCCTGATGATCGCCAAGCACATTAACCTGTCTGTCAGAGTCTGCGACATCATCGGCCGTTACGGCGGCGAGGAGTTTTTTCTGGTCTTTCCAAATACCGAGCTGGAATCAGCAAGAATCATCAGCGAACGGATTCGCGTGTCGATCCAGGAAGCGGGTAACGCAGCAGGCATCAACGTGACCATCAGCGGCGGATTGGCTCTGTATGACACCGGCAATTCCGATGATATCATTCGACTGGCGGATCAACGCTTATACACTGCCAAAAGAAACGGAAAAAATCAAATCGTCACCTCGTAAATATTTGGTTTTAAAGACAGACAAAGTCTGTTTTTTATAGATATGGTGACCTCTGACGATAACGGGTTGCTTATGGTATAATTATTGGGTGAAAACAACCTTGATCAATCAAACTGAAAACAATCGTTATCATGGCTTAAGGCCAAAAATCACTCAAATCAACAAGGCGGTTTCGAAACGCCTGGGTTTACCGTCACGATTCATCTACTCCATCATTTTGATCGACAGCGCGGCAATCCAGATCATCAATCGGGATTACCGAAAGTTAGATCGGCCGACCGACGTCATCAGCTTTGCGTATAATGACGGGGTCGTTGCCTTGGATGATTTTAGCGATGAAATCGGAGACATCTTCATCAATCTGGATTACGTGGCCAAACAGGCCGCTGATTATGGCCATTCCGAAGAACGGGAGTACTTATTCCTGATCACCCACGGCCTCTTACATTTACTCGGTTACGATCATCTGAATAAAAACGATGAAAAAATCATGTTTGATCTGCAAAAGGAGATAATCGATGACATCATCCAACGTTAGTCCGCTGACCCGAATCTACAGAAAATTCTATTATGCTTTTGCGGGCCTGTTTGACGGATTGCTTCACGATTTCAGCATTCAGCTTCAATTTGGGTTTGCCGGGATCGCGGTTGCTGTCGGTTTGATTTTTCACTTTACCGTGATAGAACTCAGTATGTTGCTGGTCTGTATCGGCATGGTTTTGTGCTTTGAATATCTAAACTCTGCCGTTGAAGCCATGATCGATCATCTGGAACCCAAATTTGCCCCGGAAGCCAAGGTCGCCAAAGATCTCGGTGCCGCTTCGGTCGGGTTGAGTGCCATGATCAGCTTGATTATCGGTATCATGTTTCTGCTTAATCACATCTAGGAGGATTCTATGAATCACGAAGAACTGCTTAAACTCGCTTTCAAAGCGATGGGTAATGCTTATGCCCCTTACTCCAATTATCATGTCGGCGCTTGTGTTTTGACCAAAGACGGCCAAACCTTCTTGGGTGCCAACATTGAAAATGCTTCTTTCGGTGCCACCAACTGTGGAGAAAGAAGCGCCATTTTTGCCGCATACTCCCATGGTTACCGTAAAAATGACATTGAAGCCATTGCCATCGTGACAGACGGACATCGCATCGGTGCCCCCTGCGGTATCTGCAGACAAGTCTTGTCAGAACTGCTCAATGATGAAACGCCGATCATTTTATCCAACGGAAAAGAAACCCTGACTCAGACCATCAATGATCTGCTGCCCATGCGTTTTACCCAAGAGGATCTTTGATGAATGTCGGATTTGTTGCCCTGATCGGCAGGCCTAACGCAGGGAAAAGCACTTTACTGAATCAAATCCTGAAAGACAAGATCTCGATCGTGTCCGATAAGGCTCAGACGACGCGAAACAGCATCAAAGCCATCATGACGACCGACGATGCCCAAATCGTTTTCATCGACACGCCGGGCATTCATAAACCATTGCATGAACTGGGCAAACAACTCAATAAAACCGCGGTTGCTGCCATGGATGGGGTCGACCTCGTCTATTTTCTGCTGGATGCGACCAAACCTTTTGGTCAAGGCGATCAATTTGTGTTGGACCTGATCAAAAGAGAACACATTCCGATATTTTTGATTTTCAATAAAATCGATTTGTTGACTCGTGAACAAATGATCGTTAAGTTGACAGAGCTCAATCAGACCAACCTGTTCAGCGAGATCATTCCGGTCAGTGCCATCAACAATGACAATGTTGAAACGTTATTGAAGGTCACTAAATCCTACCTGCCTGAAGGGGAGGCGCTTTATCCGGTCGACATGGTCACCGAATATCCTGAACAGTTCTTCATCACAGAGATCATTCGTGAACAGATCTTGATTTCAACAACGGAGGAAATACCCCATTCCGTAGCGATCCTGATCGACAGTTTCAAAGAAGACAAGAAAGCCATCCTGATTCAAGCCAGTATCCTGGTCGAACGGGATTCACAGAAATCGATCATCATCGGCAAACAAGGTCAAAAAATCAAAGCCATCGGTACTGCCGCCCGTGAAATACTGGAAAAACGTTTCCAAAAAAACATTTATCTGGACTTGATTGTAAAAGAAGAGAAAAACTGGCGCAATTCAATGCAGAAACTCAATGCGATCAACAAGCAGAATACGGGTTCCAATTACGATGAATGAGTCGCTTAACGTCATCATGCTGAGTCAAAGCGAGTATAAAGACGATGATGCTCTCATCAGGACCCTGAGTCTTGAGAAGGGGATCCTGACTTTTATCGCAAAGGGACTCTTGAAAGTCGAAAGCAAGAATGCTTCTGCCTGCTTGCCTTTCAGTGAAAGCACCTTGATTTATGATGAAAAGGAAGGCAGTACGCTTCAGCTTTTACACAGTGCATCCCTAAGCGTGTCGCATCGCGCACTGCGCGAAGATCTCAATAAACAAACCGTCATGACCGTGTTGAGTGAACTGACCGAGCAATTGCTGAAAGAAAGTTACGACCTCAATCTCATCAAAGATGTCTATCGTGTATACACTTTATGCATGGCTGCCGTGGAAACCGGTGATAATTATAAGCATGCCTTGTCTTTCTTCTTGGTTTCTGCCTTGGTTTGGCTGGGCATTGAACCTCAGGTCGATGAATGTGCTTTATGCGGAGAACGCCAGGTCAACAGTCTTTCCATGGATGAAGGCGGCTTTATCTGTGTAAATTGTCAAAAAGAGATTCAAAGCCCATTGTATTCTTCGGAGTTCCTGTATACCTTCAGGATCGTCAATAAGGTCACTCTGGATAATTTCTCGCGCTTTCTGAGCTATACGGCTCCGGATAAAAGCATCATCGAAACGCTCTATGATTTCATGAAGTATCACAGCAACATTTCTCTAAAATCCTGGGTATTCCTTGAGAAATGGTCTATAATAAACTAGATATAAAGGAGAATCCTATGTCTGTCACTTTTGAAACCATTGTCAATCACGCAAAAACGTCCGGTTTTGTTTATCCCGGTTCGGAAATTTACGGCGGATTGGCCAATACTTGGGACTTTGGACCTTTGGGCATCGAGCTCAAAGACAACATCAAAAAAGCCTGGTGGCTGAAGTTCATCCAAGCCAACAAATACAATGTGGGGATTCAGTCTGCCATTTTAATGAACCCCAGAGTATGGGAAGCTTCAGGTCATCTGAAGACCTTCAGTGATCCGCTGATGGATTGCAAACAATGCAAGACCCGACACAGAGCCGATAAACTGATCGATGCCTTTGCCCAAGGCAAGGTCAATGCCTCTGTGATGAAAAAAGAAGAAATGGAAGCCTACATGAAAGACAACAACATTGCTTGTCCCAATTGCGGTGCCCATGATTTTACCGAAATCAGACAATTCAACCTGATGTTTAAAACTTTCCAAGGCGTCGTTGAAGATTCCAAGAGCGTCATCTATCTTCGACCGGAAACGGCGCAGGGGATGTTTGTCAATTTCAAGAACGTTCAGCGTACAATGCGCAAAAAAGTGCCGTTTGGGATCGGTCAGATTGGGAAATCCTTCCGTAACGAAATCACCCCGGGCAACTTTATTTTCCGTACCCGCGAATTTGAACAGATGGAACTCGAGTTCTTCTGTAAACCGGGTGAAGACCTTCAGTGGTACGCCTATTGGAAAGAAGCCTGTTTCAATTGGCTTTTGAATTTGGGCGTCAATCCTGAAAACCTGCGTATCCGTGAACATGAAAAAGCAGAGTTGTCTCACTATTCGGCAGGGACCAGTGACATCGAATACAAATTCCCTTGGGGTTTTGATGAAATCTGGGGCATTGCCGACAGAACCAACTACGACTTGACCCAGCATGAGAAATTCTCAGGGACCTCGATGGAGTATCTGGATCCGCTGACCAATGAAAAATACATCCCTTATTGTGTCGAACCGGCAGTCGGGGTCGAACGTCTGTTTTTATCGTTCTTGTGTGATGCCTATGAAGAGCAACAGCTGGAAAACGATACCCGTGTCGTCCTTCACTTCCATCCGGCCTTGGCCCCTTACAAAGCAGCCATCTTGCCTTTAAGCAAGCAGCTCTCTGAACAGGCTGAAGTCATCCGTGCGACTTTGGCGGAAACCTTTATGGTGGATTATGATGAAGCCGGATCGATCGGGAAACGTTACCGCAGACAAGATGCGATCGGAACGCCGTATTGTATCACTGTCGATTTTGACTCTGCCATTGATGGGAAAGTCACGGTCCGTGAACGGGATTCCATGCTTCAAGAACGCATTGCCATCAGCGATCTGAAATCCTATCTTCAGTCAAAAGTCAGCTTTTAAAGGAGCCCTGTGAGTCGAATCAGCGAAGAAGACATCAACGAAATACGTAAAAGAGCTGACATCGCCGACATCATCCAGCGTTACATTCCCTTAGTTAAAAAGGGGAAGAACTTTGCGGCAGTCTGTCCTTTTCATGATGACCACGATCCATCGCTTTCCATCTCCAATGATAAACAAATCTATAAATGTTTCGTATGCGGAGAAGGGGGCAATGTTTTCAACTTCGTTAAGGCCTATGAAAAAATCAGTTTTAATGAGGCCGTCATCAAGGTTGCCAATTACGTCAACTATTCCTTAAAAGAAGCCTATACGGCTGATCTCCCTCAAATCAACCCTCAGCATCAGCGCTTGCATAAACTGTTGAAAGAGATGATCAATTATACCCAATATCTTCTCAATACCACAGATACGATCGAAGCCAAACCTTATCTGATCAAACGCGGTATCCGTGAAGAACAGATCAAAAAGTTTGAGATCGGGCTCAATTTGGATAAATTACAGACCACCCAGTTCCTTCAAGCCAAAGGTTTTACTTTGCAGGAATGTGTCAGCGCCAATGTGACACGGATCAATGATAACGGACCAGCGGATGTTTTCTACAATCGGATCCTCTTTCCGATCCATGATGCCTCAGGCAATCCGGTGGGTTTCAGTGCCAGAACCCTGAATCCCAATGAATCCAGCAAATACATCAATTCTTCGGAAACACCGGTCTATGTGAAGGGGAAGCTCCTCTACAATTATCATCGGGCCCTTCCATTTTGTAAGAAACAAAAACAGATCATTCTGGTGGAAGGCGTCACGGATGTCTTGGCTTTTGACCGGGCTGAGATCTATAACGTCGCAGCCACCTTGGGTACGGCCTGTACCTCTGACCAGATCCGTCTGATCCAACAAGCCTCCACCAACGTACTTCTGTGTTATGATGGGGATGAGGCAGGGCTCAATGCGGCCTATAAGATCGGTAAACTGCTGAGCACGTTTCATCTCAGTGTGGAAGTCGTGGTCAACAATACCGGACTGGATCCCGATGAGATCGCCCAAAAGAAATCCTTGGATGCGCTCAGAAACCTGGTGTCAAACAAGATCGGGTTCACGGACTTTGTCTTCAATTACCTGCTGAAAAAGTTTGATTTGAACAACTATACTCAGAAGAAGGAATTTGCCAAACTGATGATGGCGGAAATCGATGCCGTTAAAGATGAGTTTGATCAAAACAACCTGAGCCGTAAACTCAGTGATGTGACCGGATTCGCCATCGATCAATTGAACCTTTTGAGTTCGAAAACGGTTCAAACCAAACCGTCGGTCATCGTTCGTCAGCAGAACCTAAGTCCGCAAAACATACGCAATTGGGCGGATTATGAGATCTTGGGGATGATGCTGAAAAGTGTCAGAGCCGCTGTCGAATTCAAAGACAAGCTTGGCTTCTTGCCAAATCCTCTGCACAACACCTGTGCTTTGATCATTCTGGATTATTACCGCAAGAATGAAACGATCACGATCGCAGACTTCATCAATACGATCGAAGATTCTGATATGCTCAGACTGCTTACGGATCTCTCGGCCAACGAAATATACTACAAAGACTACAATGAAGTGTCCCTGAACGATGCCATGATTCAGGTCAAGATAAGCCTGTTGGATGAAAAAATGGATCAGATCAAACAACTGATCAAAAACGAACTCGATCTTAACGAGCACCAAAGGCATTTGAAGACCATGTCACAGCTGAGGGAAGAGCGCCAAGCATTGCGAAAAGAAATCAAAGGAGCTTAAGATGTCACAAAAATTCACAACGATCACGGAATTGAAAACTCATTTATTGGAGACGGCCAAAGCGAAAGGGGCTTTGACACATGAACAAGTCTTAAATGACTTGGAAAATTTCAATCTGAATGATGAAGAAAGTGCTGCTTTCTTAGATGATCTTCTGAAACAAGGCGTTCAACTGGTTGAAGATGTTGAACTGGTTGAAGACAATGAGTTGGTCAGCGCCATTTTAGAAGATGAGATCGATACCTTAGAAGAACACTTGGATGAAAGTGAAGAAATAGAAGAAACCATCAGTGATTTGAATTATAACGTCACCACGCAGAATCGGGTCAATGATCCGGTCAAACAGTATCTTAAAGAAATCGGACGCGTTGAATTGCTGACCACCGCTTTGGAAAATGTGTACGCTGTCCAGATTGCCGAAGGCGTCAAAGCCCAGATTGCCCTGGATGCCATCCTCGAAGACGTGTTTACATCCATCCCGGTCTTCAATAAGAAACATCAAAACGTCTTTAGTTTGACGCCAGAAGAAACGGCGGCGCTTGAAGCGTATTTGAGTGAAAACAAAGAAGCCTATCTCATCAACGCCCGTTTCCATTTCAAGAAGTATTACAGCGGATTGAGCGAAACGCTACTTAAAAGCATGTGGTCGGATCTGTCTCAGTTTGATACCTTCAGTTCTTTGGCCAACTACCTTGAGATCACTGAAATCGAAGATTTTGCGATTCTCTTTAATCGGGATACTTACCTCATCAAACAAACGTTAAAGGCAGACTTTGGGGCTGAACTGCCTGATCAGCTGCTGGCTCGGTTCTTTCTGCATGCGATCTTCATCAACTATATGGCGAAATTGGTCGAAGTCCAAGACATCAAGAAGATCTTGACTGTCGGTGATTATGCGAAGGATGAGCTGATTTCGGCCAACCTGCGTTTGGTCGTTTCCATTGCCAAGAAGTATGTGGGCAGGGGCATGCTGTTTCTGGATCTGATCCAGGAAGGCAATATGGGCTTGGTCAAAGCCGTTGAAAAATTCGATCATACCAAAGGTTTCAAATTCTCGACCTATGCGACATGGTGGATCAGACAAGCCATTACCCGCGCCATCGCGGATCAGGCCAGAACCATCCGTATTCCTGTCCATATGGTAGAAACCATCAATAAGATCACCCGTATTCAGCGTACTCTGGTTCAACTCTACGATCGTGAACCCACCGATGAAGAAATTGCGGTTGCCGCCAACATCGGCATCGATAAGATCAAAGAATTCATGAAGAACGGTTTTGACATCGACTCCAAAGAAATCATCGAAGAAAACAACAAAATCGAAACCACGGCACGTCTGACCTCCGAAAAGGTTCGTGAGATCAAAAAGATCGCCATGGAACCTGTTTCATTGGAAACCCCGATCGGGGAAGAAGATGACAGCCATCTAGGCGACTTCATTGAAGACAAAGATGCCATGTCTCCGGATGAATATGCCAACAATCAATTGCTGAAGGATGAAATCAACTCCGTCCTGGAAGGCTTGACCGAAAGAGAAGAGAAGGTCCTCAGACTGCGTTTCGGCTTGATCGACGGAAGGACCCGTACTTTGGAAGAAGTCGGTAAGCTCTTCAACGTCACCCGTGAACGTATTCGTCAGATCGAAGCCAAGGCTTTGCGTAAACTCAAACATCCCAATCGTTCAAAACGCTTAAGGGATTTCATGGATAAGGTGTAATGCTTTCAAAACGCTTATCGATGATCCTCAGTCTGGTTCAGCCATGTTCTGTTTTAGCCGATATCGGCACGGATCACGGTTATCTCGCTTTACAGGCGCTTCAAACCAAAGTGGCGCTGCAGGTGATTGCTGCTGATGTGCGGATCGGACCCTTGAAACATGCTCAAAAAACATTTGCTCAGGCAAATGTTTTTGAAAATATTCAGTATGTACTTAGCGACGGCTTAAAAGCGGTCCCGGATCCAGTCGATTGCGTCGTGCTAGGCGGAATGGGAGCCGATTTGATCCTGAAAATCATTACTCAGGATCTTGAACGTTTTAAAGCCATGCCTCAAATCATTGTTCAGGCCAACACCAAACAGCCGCTCTTACGCCAAAGGATGGCGGAACTGGGTTTTAAGATCAGTGATGAAAAAATCGTGATCGATGGGTTTTTCTATATTGCCCAGCGCTATGTGTATACGGGGGTAAAAGAAGACTTGACTGAGTATCAGATCAATTTTGGACTTCTTTTGAGCCTGCAAGATGCAACCTATGTAGCCTATCTCAACAATGAACTCGGCAGGATCAAAGCCATACTGCGCTCTCACCCCAATTCTCAAAAACACAAAGCCCTCATTGAACTGATAAAAACCCGCCTAAATGAACGGGTTGATTGAATAATTCTCTTTACTGACGGTCTCATCCTGAGCATAGGCTTTGACGAAATTGACGATCTCATCAATGATGAACTTCGGCGTTGAAGCTCCGGCTGTGATGGCCACTTCATGACATTCATCCAATTTGTTGGCTTCTAGTTCGCGGAGATTTTGAATCGGAAGGATCATTTTGATCGCTTTGTTTGCGGCGATCTTCGCCAGCATTTTGGTATTGTTGGAACTCTTATCGCCGATGATGATGATCCCGTCGACCGTCGCCGGCAATTTCAGAATGGCTTCCTGTCTTAAGCGTGTTGCGCTGCATGTTTCATCGCTGATGATCGCATGAGGATAAGTTTCTTTGATTTTCAATAAGGTTGCTTTGATGTCGAAGATGCTCATGGTCGTTTGGTTGGTGACAAAGAGTTTATCGGTGGTCACTTTTGGAATGGCTTGTCCGACCTCTACCAAAGTAATATGGGTGAGATCAAGATCCAGCACGGCTTCAGCTTCCGGATGACCTTTCTGGCCAACATACAGGACTTCATACTCTTCCTTGAGATAAGCCTTGATCTGATCTTGTGTCACCAAGACGTCTTCACAAGACGCGTCAATCATGCTCAAGCCTTTGGCCTGTGCTTTCTCAATGACCTGCGGACTGATGCCGTGGGCCGAAAAGATGACCAAACCGGTATCGACCTCATCCAGCAACTCGATTCGTTTCTTGTTTTTGGTTTCAATGGTATCGATCTGAAGGGAAAGCAGGGCTTTGGACACATCTTTGTTGTGAACCAACTCGCCTAAAATACTTATTTTTTCGTCAGGATGATCCATTCTGGCCTTCTTGGCCAGTTCAATGGCGTTAAAAACACCTTTACAGAAGCCCCTGGGGTAGACATCAATGACTTTAAATCGGTTTTTCATGGCTAAACTATAACATATTTTGCATTTAAACTTAAAAATCATTATAATGGTGCGGGAGACTTATGAAATACACTTTAGAAACACTGAATACGTTATTTGGCTTTAAAGAATCAACTGCCGTTCAAGCGAACGTTTTTCCTGTTGCTGTCGCAGGCCAGGATTTGATTGCCGTTTCCAAAACCGGAACCGGTAAAACGCATGCCTATCTCTTTCCGATTTTTAATATTATTGACACCTCAGTCAATGAAACGCAGGCGTTGATCTTGGTACCGACCCTGGAATTGGCCAAACAGGTCTTCAACATGATCCAGCCGTTTAAGACGCTGGATCCAAAACTCAGCATCAAAATGGTAACCAAAGGTTCAGATAAAATCAGCTCGGAAAGTTTAAAGAGTCACATTGTCATCGGGACCTTGGGTCGACTGAAAGCCATGTTTATCGAAGAAAATGTCCTTCAGATCCAGCGTCCGAAGATCGTCATCATCGATGAAGCCGATATGATGCTTGAAAAAAGCACCATCGATGATCTGGATTCCTTGATGGATAAGATCAAAGCTCAGCATCAAACCTTGGTGTTCAGCGCCACCGTGCCGGACAACCTGAAATCGTTCATCAAGAAATATCTCAAGAATCCGCAACAGATTTCGATTGAAAGCGACGAAAAATTTGATCCTAAGATCAGACACGTCTTAATCCCTTTAAAGCACCGTTCAGCGGAAGTCTTGTTTGACTTGTTTAAGGTCATCAATCCGTATATCGCTTTGATCTTTTTAAACAATTTGGAAGAATTGACCAAACTGAGCAATGCCTTTAACGACAAAGGCATGAAGCACATCGTTTTGCACGGCAAACTCAGCGTCCGCGAACGTCAGCAAAACCTGACCTTGATCCGAAACCAGGCGGTCTCTTACGTCTTGACCACCGATCTGGCAGCACGAGGCATCGATATCCCTGAAATCAGTGACATCATCTCCATCGGCTTGCCTAAGGATCTAGACTTCTACATCCATCGCGCCGGCAGAACCGGCAGAGCAGGCCGTAACGGACAAAGTTATGTCTTTTACACCCTCAAAGATGATCAGGGGATCCGTGCCCTTATGGACCGCGGCATCAAGTTTGAACACCGCAATCTGGCCGATGACAGCCTGCGTGAAATGAAACCTTACGGCTATAAGTTCACGTTCAGGAAGAAAGAATCCGATAAGGCCATCGCCCGGATCGTCAACCAGAAAAAAGTAGCGGTCAAACCCAACTATAAAAAGAAGAAAGAACAGGAAATCGAAAGAATCAAACGCAAAGCACGCCGCGAGATGATTCGTAAATCCATCAAAGAACAGCAGCACATCAAATCCAAACTCAGTCAGATCGAAAAAGGGAATCAACCGAAGTGATTCCCTTTTTTTTACAGATTGTTTTCGAGAATGTATTTCTCGACTTCAATTTTCAGTTCTTTGACGATGTTTTCTTGCGGTATCGAACGGATAAACTGGCCTTTTCTGAACAACAAGGCTTCCTTGAAGCCGCCGGCTACCCCGATGTCAGCCCGGGAGGCTTCCTGGGGTCCGTTGACGGCACAGCCCATGACGGCAACCGTGATGTCTTTTTGGATCGTATCCAGATAGGCTTCAATTTCTTTGACGATGGGAAGCATGTCGTACTGCAGACGCCCGCAGGTGGGACAAGCCACCAGATCAGCCACTTTCGCATAAAGACCAAAAGCCCTCAGCAGCTGTTTTGCGACTTTGATTTCTTCGGTCGGATCATCACTGATTGAGATTCGGATCGTATCGCCGATGCCTTGGTGAAGCAAGACTCCCAAAGCGGCTGACGACTTGATCGATGAACTCAACAGCGTTCCGGCTTCCGTAACGCCCAAATGAAGGGGATAGGGGAAGAGTTTGGACGCTTTCTCATAGACATCGATCGTCAAACGGACATCACTGGATTTGAAAGACAAGGCGATATCATGGAAATCCAGATCGGTCAGGATCTTGACGTGTTCCTGTGCTGACTCGATCATCGCTTCTGCGCAGGGAATTCCGTGATATTTAGCCAAGATCGTTTTTTCAAGCGATCCGGCATTGATCCCGATTCGGATCGGAATGTGTTTGGACTTGCAGGCCGTGACGACCTGTTCGATGTGGTCTTTATTTTTGATGTTGCCTGGATTCAAACGGATCTTGTGAATGCCGTTTTCGATGGCCATCAGTGCCAATTTATAGTTGAAATGAATGTCTGCGACCAAAGGAACCTTGGTCTGGCTGACGATTTCCTTGATGGCCATGGCGTCTTCCTCATCCAGCACCGCTAGACGGATGATCTGACAGCCGAAGCTTTCCAAAGCACGGATCTGCTGAAGTGTTGCTTCGATGTCTTTTGTTTTTGTATTGGTCATCGATTGGATGATGACTTTGTTCTGGCCGCCGATCTGAAGGTCTTTGACCATGATGCTTCTTGTTTGTGTTCTGTTCATATTCGACCTCTAAACAAGTATATCACACTATGATTTTGGGCATAAAATGTTTATAATAGGTCTGTGCTAAAACTAAAACCGAAAAAACTGGCCTCTTCCAACAACAAGGAATTGGCAGAAATCAATACCCGTAAAGAAAAAGAATTTAATCTGGATCAATCTCTGAATCGGCGTTTTAAGATCATCATCGTCGTCGTCGGCTTGCTTTTCAGTGTGGTTTGGGTCAATCTATATACAATTCAAATCGCCAGAAATGCGGAATATGAGCAAAAACTGGTCGAGTTCACCAAAAGTACGATTGATGTACCGACGTTGAGGGGCATTATCTATGATCGTAACGGAGAAGTGCTCGTGGATAACCGGGAACGGCTGTCCATAGTCTACTATCCTCCTGAAAAGGTGACCAGTACCCAAGAATGGGACATGGCCGCTCATTTCGTCGACCATTTCACCATCGACAACAGCGGACTTTATCCCCGCGATCTGAAAGATCTTTTTATCTTGAAATATCCGGATCAGGCCAAAGCCAAGATCACAGCAGAAGACTGGACCAACTATTATGCGGGCAAACTGTCCGACGCGGACATCTATCAACTTAAACTGGATCGGATCACCGACACCGAGATCGCCTTTGATGACAAAATGAAAAGCACTTACCTCGTCTATACCTTGATGAATGCCACCCCGGCCAAAAGCATCAAGATCATCAAAGATGACTGCACCATCGAAGAAATCGCGTATCTCTCAGAAAACAACACTGATTTTTACGGCTTCGATGCGCAGATCTATTATGACCGTTCCTATCCAAACGGTCCCTTATTGTCCCGAATACTGGGCACCGTCACCACCAGCAAGCAAGGTCTGAGTTCCGATCGCTTGCTGTATAACCTCGCCTTGGGTTATTCACGCAACAGCGTCATCGGGAAGACAGGCATCGAACTCTATTACGAATCGCTCTTACACGGTCAAAACAAAACCGTTCAAGTGACCTATGATGAAACCGGCTTGGCCCGATTCACGGAGTTGTCTCCAGGGGTCAACGGTCAGGATCTCACACTGAGCTTTGATTCCAAACTTCAGGCTACTGTAGAAACCATCGTGGCCAATTTGATGGCCACCACGAAGGACGATAAGAAGCGAGCTTACCTTAAAAATCTGAATATAGTCATGATGGATCCCAACAATGGGGATGTTTTGGCCATGGTCTCGATGGGGTATGAGAACGGGGTTTTGGTCAATGATCCCACCCGTGTCTTGACCCAATCGATGTCGATCGGGTCAACCATCAAAGGGGCTACCGTATACATGGGCTTAGATACCGGTGTCATCAAATATGGCGAGATCCTCGATGATGCGGCCATTAAAATCAAAGACACACAAATCAAGAAATCGTATGCTTATTTAGGCAGAATTTCTGAAATCCAGGCTTTAGCGCTGTCCAGTAACGTGTATATGTTTCATATCGCCATGAGACTGGGTAAAGCCAATTATAAGTATGATGAACCCATCGATATCGACATTGGGGCTTTTGATACGATGAGAAATTATTACAGTCAGTTCGGCTTAGGTACTTTGACCGGCGTGGATGTGCCTTATGAAGCCACCGGTTATAAAGGGTCGGCTACCTTAGGCGGCCATCTTTTGGATTTTGCCATCGGACAATATGACACGTATACCGTCATGCAGATGGCCCAATACATCTCAACCATCGCCAATGGCGGATACAGGATCCAGCCGCGCATCCTCTTAAAGGCCACTGAAGCCAATTCTGATGTCATCACCTACCAAAACGATGTTACGGTACTCAATGTACTGCAGAATCAAAAAGCCCTGCAGAGAGTCCAGACTGGTTTCAGACTGGGTGTTACCAACGGCTTGCTTCAGAGTTATAAGTCGATTCCGGTGAATGTTGCCGGCAAGACCGGGTCTGCTCAGACTTTAGTAACGGACCCTTCTGGCAACCTGCTGGATTCCGTCAATTCCCTGATGATCGCCTATGGGCCAATTGAAAAACCGGAAGTCGCGATCGCGTGCGGAGCACCGGATGCCTACAGCGGAATTTGGGTTTATGAAAACCTTTGTCAGCGCGTCGTAAAAGATATTTTGCAATCTTATTTTTCTGGTAGATAAATTAAAAATCCTATGATATACTAATTAAGCGTTAAAAGGAGAACAATATGAGAGAGAACATTATGTTCAAATGTACTGTTTGCAACGAAGAAAACTACATTAACACCAGAAATAAAAAGAAGCATCCTGAAAAGATGGAAGTTAAGAAGTTTTGCCCGAGATGCAACAAACAAACCATGCATAAGGAAAAAAAATAAGCCTAACGGCTTTTTTACTATATGGACATCAAAACCGTCAAAGTCGGGATCCTGCAAACCAATTGCTATGTCCTTTCTAAGAATGGAAAAGCCATCATCATCGATCCCGGAGCCAAAGCTGAACGCATCCTTCAGGCTGTCGGAGAAAACGAACTGATCGCCATTCTTTTGACGCATGGCCATTTTGATCATATCGGGGCCATCAACGACATCATGACGCAGTATACCTGCCCGATATACATCAACGAAGACGATCAGGCCCTGATGAGTGATCCTCAGCTGAATTACTCATTTCCAAAACGTTTCACGGTCTTACAGCCCACCTTGCCTTATCCAAGCACTTTGACGATCGGCGAATTCAAATTCGATGTGCTTGATACGCCTGGACATACTGACGGTTCGGTCTGTCTGATCATCGACAATGTCATGTTTACCGGCGACACGCTCTTTATGCAAAGTGTTGGACGCACTGATCTGCGGACAGGCAATCCGACCAAGATGAAACAGAGCCTGCGCAAACTGAAGGCGATCGATCATGACTATGTTGTTTATCCCGGTCATGATGAATCGACCACGCTCAACGAAGAAAAAGCCCACAATATTTATTTAAAATAAGGAATGATCGCATCAGGCACATATCTAACGGTATGAACCCTGATGCTTTTTTTAACGCTTTGCTGCTGAAAGCCCTCAAACTTCACAGTACCGATCTTCATTTGACATTCAAAGAGGGGAGCGGAACCTGTGAATTAAGAACCTTAAAAGGCTTGATCCAGCTTAAAAACTATCCACTGGACAAAGCGCTTTTGGAATACCTTAAATATTCAGCAAGACTGGATCTGCTTAAAAGCTATAAACCGCAAACGGGGTATTTTCAAGTCAAAGTCGGAAATCAGCTGATTCAGCTCAGAGTCGCTCACATCAAAAACAACGCCCTTGAAAGTTTGGTGATCCGAATCATGAATCCGCCAGATTATCTGAAATTATCGACTTTATTCAGACCCGAGGATTTAATCCTGATATCGAATCAACTTCAAAAAAGTTCAGGACTCATCCTGATTTCAGGCAGTACGGGCAGCGGAAAGACCACGACCCTGTATACGATCCTAAAGTCATACCGTCAGCAAAAGATCTACACGATCGAAGATCCGATCGAAGTGATCCAAGAATCCATGATTCAGCTTCAGGTCAATGAAAGACTGGATCTGTCTTTTGAATCGGCCATGAAGCAAGTGTTGAGACATGACCCAAACATCATCGTTATCGGTGAAATCCGGGATGAAAACGAGGCAAAAGCAGCCTTGCGCTGTGCTTTGACCGGACATCTCGTTTTCTCAACGATTCATTCCAATTCAGCAGAAAGGACAGTGGACCGGCTACAGAACCTGGGTCTTTCCAAACAGGAGATCGATTCGGTGTTGATCATGGTCATCCATCAAAGACTGGAGACGACAGAAAAAGTCAGAAAGATGCATTATGAACTTCGATTCGCTGATTAAGGTATTGAAACCGTTCAAAACACTGGCGAAGAAACCCTTGTTTGGGGTTGAGATCCTGGCTGAACTGCTGGATAAAGAGATCGATCGTGCTGAATTGAAGCGGATCCTTGGCTTTGATTTGGGTGACGAGACTCAGCTCAGGAAGATCCTGCCTAAAAAACACTATGTCCGGTTTTGCCGTCTGGCGTTGGTCACTGAACAGCGAAAAGCACTGAGGATCATTTTGTCATCCGTGCAAATCGAAGATACCTTGAAGAATGCCTTGATCAAAGCACTGCTTTACCCGATATTTCTGTTTGGTTTAAGTTTGATGATGATGGTTTTTGTGGATGGTGTTTTGTTTAAGACATTCAGTTCGATGTTGAATTTCATGGGATCAGCGGTCGAGTTTTCATTGTATCAAAACCTGATCAGGGGAGTGATGATCGTTGACCTTTCTGTCATCGTAATGATCTTGATGCTGCTGATTCTCATTAAACAAAACACTTTGAAAGTATATCAATGGTTCGCTGCGCACTGGATCGATAATCCCTGGACTCAGCTCAATTCATATCACTTCGTCTCCAAATTTGTCAGTTTTTATAGATTAGGTGGTAGTTTCGATGAGATTTTCAGTCAGATTCAGTGGAGTTCTGATCTTGTTTTGTCTCACGGCTGTGTTCAAGCCATCCGTGCGCTCAGATCGGGAGAACCCTTGAGTTTGGCTGTGACGCTGATCAATCCAGGTCTTGAACTTTACTTCAAAATGAATGAAGAAGGGGTTTCGATCGAAACCCATCTGATCAATCATAACCGGATACAGGAAATCGTGATCACACACAGAATCAAGCAGTTGGGTAAAACCGTATTGGCTTATTCCTATTTTAAAGTCACCCTGATTATTGTCGTTATTTATCAGATGATGCTGAAACCACTAGAAATGATGGGGAATTACCTATGAAAAAAGGATTTACATTATTGGAGATGATCGTCGTCTTAAGTGTCATCACACTTTTGTTTTTACTGACGATTCCAAACATTCAGAAAGTCATGGTCTTGTTTGACCAAAAAGGCTGTGAAGCTCAACTCAAAGTCATTGATGCGGCAATTTTAGAATATAAACTCGAATTCAACGACATCGCTAATGACCCGGCTCAGCTGGTGGATTCGGGTTATATCAGCGAAGCACAGACAAGTTGTCAGAACAATGACAGGATCATCATTGAAGATGGACAAGCCAAGATCGAATAAAGGGTACTCGCTGATTGAGACAGTGGTCGTTTTGATGGTGCTTTCTCTATCAGCGTCATTGTTTCTAAAACCGATCGAATCGACTTACTTGGTGCTGATGGAATTCCAATCCTCTTATCTTCACACACAATACTCATCGTTGAGGCACCATTCTAAAACGACCTTGGAAACAAGTATCGCAACAGATTTTCCTGTGTCTTTCAACGCAAGCGGCAATGTCAACATGGGACAGACCCTGACCTTTAATAACAGAAGTGTGGTGATCCTGCTGGGGACAGGAAGGATTCATGAAAAAAGCATTCTTGATGATTGAGGCTGTGATAGCCATTATGGGCATATCGATCCTGTTGACTTCGATGATTCAGGTTTTTAATGAACGCGACACATCAAAACCCTACTTATTTATAGCCATCAGTCAACACTGTGAGATCCTATGCGCACTTCAAAAGCTTCAACCTTAATAGAAATCCTGATTGTGCTACTGATCATGCCTCTTGTACTGTCATTGGCGATGGCCATGTTGAATCTTTTGACACACTATGATTATCGCATCAGTGAACGACAAAACTTCATCGCCCTGATCCAACTCAGGAAACGGGTGGCACTTGGATCCCAAATCAAGATTACTGACGACCGATTACGGATGACGTTTCGAAACAGTGAGATTGAACTGATTTGTGATGAGGACAAACTTTATGAGATCAATGGCTATATGGAATATGTCACAGAGATTGACCGATGTCGTTGGGACACTGAAAAAGGAATGATCTATCTGCGTTATGTCTATCGAAACAAAACAATACGGGTCTTCATCGGTTATGAAGCATAAGGCTTTTATCTTAGTGCCGTTCTTAATCCTGTTCGCATTGATTTCGGGACTGATCGGTAACATTGCCGTCAATGAATTCAGGATCAAAAATGAACTGGATTATGCCCAGTCCGTAGACGCTTTCTCGTTGGTAGAAATAGAAACATTCAAACGAATCAAAGCACAGTTCAAAACCTTTAAACCGGTTGATTTCAGTTTTGAAGCAGGGGAGTGGTCGGTCGCTGTCAGTTTCGAAGAGGAAACAGCCTTCATAGTCTATGAGGGCCAAGAAACAATACAAGCGGTCTTGAAATACGATATGGTGATGGAAAACATCCTGGATTATGACATCACGCCAGACGACTCAAACGATAGTGATTGACAAATCCTTACTTTCCACTAAAATAGATGTGTTAAATAGGAGGCTATTTATGATCATCGTCAATGATTTAAGACCAGGAATTACGTTTGTATACGAAGATAGCATTTTCACAGTTCTCGACACGCAGCACAACAAGACTGCCATGCGCGGAATGATTATCAAATCCAAAGTAAAGAATCTCAGAACCGGCGTCATCAATGAACTCACATTCACTGGCGGCGACAAAGTCGAAGCAGCGCACATTGATAAGAGCGAAATGCAATATCTCTATGACAGCGGAGATGCCTTGTGTTTCATGAATACCAGCACTTATGATCAGATCGAAATTCAAAAGAGCAATCTTGAAAAAGAAATGCCATTCTTGAAAGCCAATGACAATGTCACCATCGTATCCTACGAAGGGGAGATCTTAGGCGTTTTGTTACCGGATAAAGTCACGTTGCAGATCGTAACGACAGAACCAGCGGTTCGCGGAGATACCGCAACCAGCGCTATGAAAAATGCTGTTTTGGAAACGGGTTTGGAAATCAAAGTTCCCATGTTCATTGCCGAAGGCGAAATGATCATTGTCAATACCGTTGACGGTAAATACGCCGGAAGAGCTTAGTCTTTACAAATCGGTATTTCTAGTTTAAACTATACCTATCTTCAGGGCAGGGTGTGATTCCCTACCGGCGGTATACCCCGCGAGCTCATTGAGCACGAACCGGTTTGATTCCGGTGGCGACAGTAAAGTCTGGATGAAAGAAGATAAATGTCACTTTTGACGTTAAGCCCTGGGATAATTCTGGGGTTTTTTGTTGAAAGGAGAAAAAAATGAAAAACAACCTGCGTAAGTTGACTTTAATTGGTGTATTAAGTGCTTTGTCGTTTCTGTTGATGATGCTGGAGTTCCCGGTTCCGGGACCCTGGCCCGTATTTCTGAAAATCGATCCCAGCGATATCCCTGCCTTGTTTACCGGTATCTTTGTCGGTCCAGTACCGGCGATCACGATCGAATTGATCAAGAATATACTGCATGGGATTCTGATTCCCAAAGATGCACCTGCCGGTGAAATTGCCAATTTCTTTGCCGGTATCGGGTATATCTTGCCGATCGCATGGTATACCAGCGTGATCAGGAAAGAATTCAGGACTTGGTCAACAGCCAAGACCTTGCTGCGTTTTGTACCGATCTTTGCCATCGCAACCGTGTCGATGACCGTGGTCATGGCCTTGGTCAATTACTTTATTACTTTCCCGATTTATTACTTCATTACGACGCATGCCGAAAAGATCGCTTTGATTGGCCCAATCTCTCTGTTTAATCTTTTTAAAGGATTTATCGTAGCGGCTGTTGCCTTTGCGATGTATGTCCCACTCAAGAAAATGTTTGTCAGATACTTTAAGTAAAAAGTTTTCCACAACAAAAAACCGTTTAAAATAGCGGTTTTTTTGTGGTCAAGGCAGTCTGTCCAAAGGCTTTTGCCCATGAGGACGTAAAATTTGATATAATAACAAAGAGGTATTTTTATGGAATCACTATCCCGTGTACGAAAAAATGCAGAACTGCGCCAAGAAGTCGAAAACAGCCGTGAGAGCGAGCTGACTTCATCTGTTTTAGCGCCGTATGCCGACCGACTCAAACGCATCAATCCGAATCTCAGCAGTATTGAAACCCGAAACAAACTAGAAGACTACAGCGCTTTACATTCAAAAGAAGAATCGGACAAGGATACTCGCAAGCCTTCCTTGGACCCTGTTTTTCATCATGATCTGCTGGATGAATTCATTGATGAAGTCAAATCCTATAACATCAAGAAAGGTTATTCTTCAACGGAAGACACCGATCTCAACATTATAAACAAAGTAGTCAAACCATCAGAACCGGCGAATGAAGAACCGCATTTTGACGACAACATCACCCAAGAGATCAAACGGGTCATCAGCAATGATTTTGAACCGCAGTACCTTGAACCACTCATCAATGCCGGACCTCAGAATGCCTCTGTTTTAGAGGAAACCGCGAAAATTCATATGAAACTGGAAACCGTAGACAAGGAACTGCTTGAAATGAGCCGTTCGGTCAACAGTTCGACCAAGGTGTTGAATGTGATCGTCTTTGTTCTTGTCACTGTGCTCTTGTTTATGATCGGGTTGGCCGTCTATTGGATCATCTCGACCCAGGGTTTCTGATGAAGATCAACATCGCCATCGACGGGCCCAGCGCCTCTGGCAAAAGCACCATCGCTAAGCGTTTGGCGCAATTGCTGGGTTATGTCCATATCGATACAGGATCCATGTATCGTGCGACCGCGTATAAAGCGTTGAATGCTCATATTCCCTTGGATGATGAGACGGCTTTGATCAAGATGCTGGATGCGACCGTCTTCGATTTCACCTCAGAAGGGCAGCTAATCATGGACGGTAAGGTCGTCGGTAATGAGATCCGAAATCCGCTGTGTGATAAAGGGGCCTCTCAAGTCTCGAAACTGTCACAGGTCAGAGCGAAACTGGTCCATGTCCAACAGAAAATCACCGAGAAGAAGGGCTTCATCCTAGATGGCCGAGACATCGGTACCGTTGTCTTGCCTAATGCCGAACTGAAAATATTTCAAGTGGCTTTCCTGCTTGAAAGAGCCAAACGACGCCATGAAGAGTTTCAAAACAAAGGCAGTCAGCTGACCTTTGATGAAGTTTATGAAGAACTGAAAGACCGTGATTTTGCAGACAGCAACCGTCAGCACTCACCGCTTAAAAAAGCAAGTGATGCGATAGAACTGGATACCAGCTTTTTAAGCATTGATGAAACGGTAGACAAGATTATCCAACTGTATCAAGAAACAGTAGAAAGGTTAAACCAACATGATTGATGGCGTCATCGCAATCGTAGGCCGGCCCAATGTCGGCAAATCCACGTTATTTAACCGTATCGTAGGAGAAAGAATATCGATCGTAGAAGATACGCCTGGGGTAACCCGGGATCGTTTATATGCCAAAGCCAACTGGCTGACCAAGGATTTCAGGGTCATCGACACCGGCGGTCTGCAACTGAAAGAACAGGATTATCAAAAAGAGATCCGGATGCAGGTCGATGTGGCCATTGAAGAAGCTGATGTCATCGTTTTCGTCACCAATGCCAAAGAAGGCATGACGGATGATGACCGATACATCGCTAAACTGCTGCATAAGACCAAAAAACCGGTCATCATGGCCATCAATAAAGTCGACAATCAGTCTTTAATCGATGCATCCTATGAATTTTATGCATTGGGTTTTGAAAATCTGATTCCGGTCAGCAGCGTCCACGGGATCGGGATCGGGGATCTTTTGGATAAGATCATCTCGTATTTTCCGGACCGTAATCTCAACGATTATGAAGGCAAGATCAGTTTTGCCATCATCGGCCGGCCCAATGTCGGCAAATCATCACTGGTCAATGCCATTTTAAATCAGGAACGCGTTATCGTTTCCGATAAAGAGGGGACTACCCGCGATTCTGTCGATACGCCTTTTACCAAAGACGGCAAAGAATATGTCGTTATTGATACCGCCGGGATCCGTAAAAAGGGCAAAGTCTACGAAAATATTGAAAAATACTCGGTGTTGAGATCTTTGCAGGCCATTGAACGGGCGGATGTCATTCTCTTTGTCATCGATGGCATTGCCGGAATACGCGATCAGGATAAGCATGTCGCGGGCTATGCTCATGAAGCCGGTAAACCCATCGTCATCATCTACAACAAATGGGATGGCGTTGAAAAAGATGAATTTACCATCAATAAGGTCACTCTGGAGATCCGCAAAGCCTTCATCTATCTCAGTTATGCGCCGATTCTCTTTGTCTCAGCCCTGACCAAACAACGCATCCATCAGATCATACCCAACATCGACAATGTCTACAACTATTCTCAGATGCGGATCCAGACCAGCGTCCTCAACGAAGTGTTGACGGATGCCCAGCGTATCACGCCTCCGCCGACGCACAAAGGCTTGCGTCTGAACATCCTGTACGGTTCTCAAGTCGCCGTCGCTCCGCCGACCTTCGTCTTGTTTGTCAATGATCCTGCCTTGATGCATTTCTCCTATCGACGTTACCTTGAAAATCGCTTAAGGGAAGCCTTCATCCTGGAAGGAACCCCGATTCGCATCATTGCCCGAAAGAAGGAACTTTAACATGAAAATTGGAATACTAGGCAGTGGAAGCTGGGGCACCGCTTTGGCTCAGGTCCTTAGCGACAATCGTCATGAGGTGATGATCTGGGGCCGTGATTTGGATGAAATCGTGGATATATCACGTTATCATCGCAATGAACGCTTCTTCCCGAATCAGATCCTGAATGACACCATTGAAGCCACCTTGAATTTCGATGATGTCCTGGATGCCGAGATCCTGATTTTAGCGGTCCCGACCTTGGCCATCGAGGAAGTCTGTCAAAAGATTGCCGGATCTTTTACCCATCCGGTCACGATCGTGAATGTGGCCAAAGGGTTTCACCCGACTAACCACAAACGTTTGTCTTTGGTCATCAAGGACACGATCCCGCCTGAGGTATTGAAAGCCGTCGTTTCTTTGATCGGACCTTCTCATGCGGAAGAAGTCGTCATACGGCTCTTGACTGTGGTCAATGCGGTCTCTGATGATGAAGAAGCCGCGATCCTGATTCAAAAAACATTCTCAAACAACTATTTCCGCGTATACCGCAATACCGACGTCATAGGCGCCGAAATCGGAGTTGCCGTTAAGAATGTCATTGCTTTAGCCAGCGGCATCCTGAGCGGCCTGGGATACGGTGACAATGCCCGTGCAGCGCTGATGACCAGAGGGTTGGCTGAGATTTCTCGCTACGGCATGTTTTTCGGAGCCAAGGCTGAAACCTTCCTGGGCTTGACCGGAGTAGGGGATCTCATTGTAACCTGCACCTCCGTTCATTCAAGAAACTATCAGGCCGGACTCATCATCGGCCAATTCGATACGGCCAAGATCTTTTGGGATACCAATGAGAAAACAGTCGAAGGCGTCAATGCGGTCAAAGTCGTTTATGAAGAGGCTTTGCGCAACAAAATCGACATGCCGATTACGGAACAAGTCTACAGAGTGCTCTATGAAGGCGCTAAACCTTCTGAAAGCATCAATATCCTGATGTCTAGAGAGTTAAAAGCCGAATGATTTGTATAAAGGCTCTAAGTTTGTTATGATAAGGTCAAGAATGGAGGAAATTCTATGACAAATGTAGTTAATAAGAAAGCTTTAGCTGATGCTGTTGCTGAGAGTTGCGGATGTTCCAAGAAGTCGGCACTGGAAACGGTCGATCTGGTCTTGGATACCATCGTAGCTCAAGTCAAAGCCGGTAATAAAGTAGATCTTGCCGGTTTTGGTAAATTCGAAGTGAAGGCCAGAAACGCAAGAACTGGAATCAATCCAAAAACAAAAGAAAAGATTCAGGTCCCTGCATCCAAAGTTCCGGCTTTCAAAGCAGCAAAAGCCTTCAAAGAATCCGTTAAATAAGAGAGGTCACTGTGGGTTATTTATATCAGAATGTATTGTTTATCGTAGCCATTGCTTTGTCGTTCTGGGCTCAGTCTCAGGTTCAAAGCAAATATGCTCACTTTTCTAAAGTACCGACTGAAAACGGCATCACCGGTTATCAGGTAGCCCGTAAAATTTTAGACTCTAAGGGTTTGTATAATGTACAGATCCAGGTAAGCCAAAGAGGGCTTCTGAGCGATCATTATGATCCCAGAACCAATACGGTCAACTTATCGCCCAAAGTCTACAATGACTCTACGGTGGCTTCTGTGGCCGTTGCGGCTCATGAAGTCGGTCATGCGATTCAGTATGCAGAAAGTTACAGTTTCGTCGGGCTTCGTAATGCGATCTTACCGGCTGCCATTGTATCCGGTTATGCCGGATGGATCGTGGCCTTCATTGGTTTGATGGCCTCAGGCTTGGATTTCTTATTCTGGATCGGTTTAGGCATGTTGGGCATTGTTTCGCTGTTCCAGCTGGTAACCTTACCCTTGGAATTCAATGCATCCAGCCGAGCCCTATCGATCTTAGAAGACGGACAGTACATCTCAATGGATGAGGTTGCCGATTCAAGAAGCATGCTTAATGCTGCTGCGATGACGTATCTTGCCGCATTCTTAGCTTCAGTCCTTCAAATTATGCGTTTGCTCTTAATCAGAGGAAGCAGAAGAAGATAATCATTGAGGTCCTAACGGACCTTTTTTATAGGATTAGTACCATATGATGCTTACATAAGACTATGAGCACCATCACCATCACCAATCAGGACTATGTCGAAACTCAAGAATTCACTTATGGAAACTGCGGATTTAGCCGTGTTTATCTCAGCGGACTTCAGGAAGGGGAGGTCGTTTACTCAGAGGATCCGTTTTTGATTCAAAACACCAATGGGGTCATAGTGGGACTGGATCAGCGCTTTACGGTGTTGAAACATGCTAAAAACAACATTGTACTGGACTCAGTTGAGTTGAAATGGAAAGACAGTTGTGTCGTTAAAACCAGTACTTCGCTTCTCTCTGTTGCCCCGCCCAAACCAAAGACGATGATCGATGTCTTTGGCATTCAAACCATTCTGATGATCGTCAGTCTTGGATTCGCATATTTCATCTACAGAATCAAAAAATGAAACTAAAAAACTTTCTAAAGGTGTTTGTTTTACTGCTTGTCGTAAGTCCGCTTACTGAATTAAGCGTGAATTCTTATACCATTTCAACAGCAACCAAAGAATCGCTGAATTTTGAGATATTGGATGCTAAATTGACTTCCGACAGCCTAACGATCACTGGTTGGGCATTCATCAATGAGAATCAGCACTATAAGACAGCGCTTGATCATACAATTCATCTGGAGTTCACCAGTTTGTCTGATGCGTTTACCGTAACTGCAGATTTGATGAACTTGAGTATGACCAGTGCTTATGAACAGTTGGGACTTCCTTATTGTGCAGCCGGAGTATATTTTTCGATCACGTGCAATTACACTTATGAGTATGTCGGTTTCACAGTAACTGTTCCGTTATCGCGGTTTAAACCAAGCGATAAATACATGACCAACATCGTTTTCTTGGCTCACAATTCCCAAACTTACTTAAAAACCCCTTTATATTACCCGATCTCAGCCCCAGTTCAATTCAAACAGGGAGATTATCTGTACTCTGTGAACTCCAAACTCAATGATACCCAATTCAAGATTATCGAAACACCGATATACGCTCGAAAATCTCCAGGTAAAACCGGTGTGATCTGGGCCACCGGAACAAACTGTTCATTGTCCTATGGCAATAAACTTTATTTTAAGTTCGGTTCGGTTTTCACTAACGTCATATCTCGTTTTGTATCAGACAACCAGACTTATTATGAATTGATGGCAAAGCTCGATGTATGTGTCGAAATGAGACGTAGAATCGTAGAAGGGAGTAGTATCGCTCCGGTATGGATATCCGGAATGTTTGTCGAGTATAGTGGCTCGCCTCTAGAGATTAGTTCAGTGTTAATTAACACCAATCCTGTCTTAACTGTCGAAAATATAACCATTTTCGCTTCAAAACCCGTGAATTTACTGGATTATGCGCAGTGTTATGATTTAGAAGAGGGCGATTTGACTTCAAAAGTCGTTGTAGAGTCAACTGATTTAGTCAATAAAACGGGAACCTATTATGCGACTTATTATGTTGAAGACAAGTATGGGTATTTTGACCGGAAAACAGCTATGATCACAGTTATTGGTGATAGTAACGATCCTCCGACCATTGATGCAACAGATAAATATGTTAATCAGTATGACGTGATTGATTATTTTCAAGGTGTTTCGGCCTATGATAAGCAAGATGGAGATCTGACAAGCCTTGTAAAGCTCTTAAACTTAATCGATACATCTCAAGTCAATGATCAAGAACTTTGTTATAGCGTTACTGATTTTGATGCAGCGACTACCAGTAAATGTATTATTGTTCATGTTTTCAGTAATACATTTACTTCATATAGGTTTCGATTCATATCTAAAAACCATTTATTCTATAATGATTTGATACCAAAACTATGGATAGGCAAAGCGTTTCAACTGCAATCCATATTGCTAAACGAAACGATCTTGGAATCAATACAAATAGATCTTAATCAGCCTTATTAATCAGTCTGATTTAACTTCGCATAATGTATATTATGTAATATTTGCGTATCTGATTGACTCAAGCTTGTTTGTCATAAGAGTTAATAATGCCTTTCCCTTTTGTTTAACTGTATTCATAAAAAAGACCCTTAACGGGTCAGGAATAAATTACTTCAGTTCACTAAGATAGGATTGCCCATAATCCGGTAAAGTAACTTTGAAATTATCTGCAACAGTTGCTCCTACTGCTCCAAAGCAGGTTCTATCTTCAAGAGCTCCACTATGCTGTAGATTAGGACTATAGATCACCAGCGGAATTTGTTCTCTGGTATGATCTGTTCCGGCATAAGTAGGATCATTACCGTGATCAGCAGTCAAGATCACCAGGTCATCTTTGGTTATTTTCGTCAGTAGAGTTCCCAATTGAGTGTCAAACAGTTCGATTTCCTTACCATATCCTACCGCATTTCTTCTGTGGCCCCATAAGGCATCAAAATCGACGAGATTCACGAAGCAAAGTCCGTTAAACGGTTTTTCAGCCAGTTTTATCGTGATGTTCATTCCATCCTCATTGGATTTTGATTTGTAAGCTTCGGTAATCCCCTCTCCGTCAAAAATGTCTTTGATCTTCCCGACACTGATGACATCGAATTTTTGATCTTTTAACGAGTCAAGAACGGTCTTGCCAAAAGGTTTCAAGGCGTAATCATGACGGTTACTGGTACGTTTAAACTCCCCTTTTCTTGATCCAATGAAGGGACGTGCAATAATACGACCGACTCGCCATTCAGGTTTCATGGTCAGTTCACGGGCAATTTCACAGGCTCTATAGAGTTCCTGTAGCCCAAATGTTTCTTCGTGGCAGGCGATCTGAAGGACAGAGTCAGCAGAGGTATAAACGATCATGGCATTTGTTTTCATGTGTTCTTCGCCTAATTCGTCCAGAATATCAGTTCCGCTGGCTGATTTATTGCCGATGATGGTATGTCCTGTACGGCGGCTCAGTTCATCCAAGAGTTCTTTTGGAAATCCGGTTTCAGTGAAGGTAATGAAAGGTTTATCGATGAAAAGACCCATCAATTCCCAGTGTCCGGTCATGGTATCTTTCCCTAAGCTCAATTCTGAAAGTTTTGAGTAGTAGCCTAATGGGTTTTTTACGGGTTCTACCCCTTTGAGAGGATGTAAATTCCCGATCCCGAGCTTTTGAAGGTTTGGAATCTTTAATGCATAATTATCGGCAATATGGCCAAAAGTATCCGATCCGACGTCACCATACTCTGCGGCATCTTTACTGGCTCCTACACCTAATGAATCCATAACAATGATGAATACTCTTTTGTATGACATACTAGTCTCCTTTACGTTTTGGGTGTATTTTATCGTAAGCTGATCTTAATCTGTTTTCTTCGACATGGGTATAGATCTGAGTCGTGGATATATCCGCATGACCCAATAATTCCTGGACTACCCTGAGATCCGCACCGCCATTCAGTAAAGCAGTTGCAAATCCGTGACGAAGTTTGTGCGGACTGATATGGTGTTCTAAACCCAAGGCTTTTTCTTTGGAAACCAGCATCGTGTAGACGTATTGACGACTGATCGGTTTCCCTTTTTTATTGATGAAGACGAGTTCGGTCTTGTTTTTAAGCCACATCGTTCGGGCAGCGGCGATGTAATTACGAAGGTTAGAAACCGTCAGTTTCCCCATCGGAACCATTCTCTCTTTGTTTCCTTTTCCGATGATCCTCAAATAACCATCATCTAAAAAGACTTGGTTTAACTTAAGAGATACGAGTTCACTGACCCGTAAACCACATGAATATAATAGATCAATCAGAGCCAAATCTAAACCCATATGACTGCCTTCATCGGATTGCAGGAGGTCATTGACTTCATTGAATGATATGCTTTTCGGCAATTTTTGCTGCTTTTTGATGGATATCAGGTTAACTGTCGGATCAATCCGGTTTTCATCGATTCTGTTCAAGTAGCGGTGAAGTCCTTTGATGGCTGAAATCATCCTCAAAATGGAAGCATTGCTTTTGACGTCGGCCATCGATTCAATCATTTCATTGAGTATTTTAGTATCGACATCGTCAAAAGCGATGCCTTTGGCATCAAAATAGTGTTGGTATTGTTTCAAATCATTCTTATAGGACTGTTGTGTCAGTTTTGCTTTTCGTTCAACGTAAGTCAAATGATCAAGATACTTTTCTATTGCTGTATCCCAGTTCATAATTGAGCAACTTGACTTTGTAAGGTGTCCAGAAGTTCTTTGGCTGCGTTTCTGGAGTGATCTGACGCCGTCCCTGTGGAGATGAGGCTCAGTTCCTGTATCCGTTCATCATAGTTGAGCAGCGATATGGAAGTCGTAGTGGCCTCTTCACCCTGGGCTTTGGAAACCAGGTAATGCTGAGCGCCGCAGGCAGCGACCTGACCAAGATGTGTCACTGAAAAAACCTGGGAATGTTTGGCGATCTTGTGCATTTTCTGACCGATTGCCGTGGCAACTCTGCCGGAGACGCCAGAATCAATTTCATCAAAAATAACGGTTTCAATCTGTTGAAGATCATTGAAAATAACCTTGAGACCCAGCATCAAACGGGACAGTTCCCCGCCGCTGGCTACCTTCACCAAAGGTTTAAGCAACTCTCCCGGATTCATAGAGACTAAAAATTCGATCTCATCATAACCGGTTGCAGAATCGGAATTTTCATTGAATACGATTCTGAACTGTGCTTTTTCCAAATACAAATCATGGCATTCTTTAAGTACCAGACCTTCAAGTTCAGTAGCTTTTGTTTGTCTTAAAAGACTGATCTGATCAGCCAGTTTTCGATAAGCTGCATAAGCTTCTTTCTCTTCTTTTTCTAAGGCAGCCAAGATTTCTTCACGATGATTGATCAAACCAACCCGTTCTTCAAATTCATGTTTCTTAGCATGGATCTCCGAAATGGTATGGCCGTATTTCTTTTTCAGTTTTGAAATCAAAAAGAGGCGTTCTTGAATGGCATTGATGTCATCTTCGTCGAAATTTAACAAGCTCTTGCTTTGATTGAGTTCAGCGATCTTATCGGTCAAATCATAATACAAGGAGTTGATTGCTTCGGTGGTCTCAATGATCTGATCACTTTCAGTAATGAGTTTAAGTTCTCGTAGCGCTTCATAGAGTTTCTCGCTGACGCCATCGCTTTCATCAAGCAAAGTCAGTGCCGTTCCCAAATGAGAAACGATCTTTTCAAAAGACATCATTTCCTTATGCTTGCGTTCCAGTTCCAGATCTTCGCCATCGATCAAATGAGCCTGATCGATTTCTTTGATCTGAAATTCAAGAAATTCCAGTTCATCGGCGATTAAAGCACTGGTCTTTTTATTCTGTATGTCTCTTCGGATACTGTCATAGTGCTGAAAAGCGATTTTAATTTCCGCCATCAAGGATTTCTCATTCACGAAGCGATCCAATAGACCCAAATGATATTTTGGATTGAGCAAATATTGGGTATCGTGTTGATTGTGAATGTCGATCATCATCGCCCCGAGTTCTTTAAGCAAGCCGACAGAAATGGTCTTCCCGTTGAGTCTGGATGAAGACTTCCCTTCTTTATCGATTTCTCTGGTGATGGTGAATGTCTTAGGGCTTTCAATGCCGTTAGAAACGAACCAAGTTTGTATGTAATCCCGTTTGATGTCGAAAATGCCTTCAATGGAGGCTCTGGATCCATCTTTTCCAACTGCATCACTCAAAAAACGATCCCCAAGTAAAATACCGATGGCATCAATCAAGATCGACTTCCCTGCCCCGGTTTCACCGGTAAACACACTAAAACCCGATTTAAAATCGAGCGTGACTTCATTGATAAGAATAAAGTTTTTGATGGTTAGTTTCTGAATCATATCTACCTATGATTATACCTTAAAACGCTGAATTCCTGAGTTTTTCTGCATCAAGAAGTCAAGGTTTAGTGAGATCTTTTTTCAATCATCGAGATAATATTAAGCAACTTCTCCGGTTTTTCTACATTTTGATGTATGGCGGTATCGATTTTTTCAGACAATCGGCGTATTTCCGCCTTGGATTGCTCAAGCCCCATCAGCGCTACATACGTTTTTTTATAGCGTTTTTCAAGTCACTGTCCGCTGATTTTCCGATCAGTGTGGGGTCTCCTTCAATCTCCAGCAAATCATCTTGAATCTGAAACAGGATTCCCAGATCTTCACCGACATTTTGCATGAGCTCAGCCAAATTCTCCCGATCGGATAGGACACTGCCCAAGGCCAAGGCACAACCCAGCAGTTTACCGGTCTTATTGCGATACATTTCTGTTATCGATTGAATCGTATTCTCTGTTGGAAACATATCCTGATCCTGTCCTAAGATCATCCCTTTTGAACCGGCATTTTTACCCAGGATCTGTAAACACAAAACTTTTTTGTGGTCATTCACCGAGGCATCGGCAAGGATTTCAAACGCAAGATTCAGCAAGGCATCCCCCGCTAAGATCGCTGTGGCTTCATCAAAGGCTTTATGAACCGTCGGTCTGCCCCGTCTGAAATCATCATTGTCCATGGCCGGCAGGTCATCATGGATCAGCGAATAAGTATGGACCATTTCCAGTGCGGCTGCCAAAAAAAGATCCGCTTCCGTCACATCGTTCTGCATACTGAACACCAGCTGCGGACGGATTCTTTTACCGGCTCCTAAAAGCGCATATCTTAAAGCGTCTTTGACTTTACTCTGCGGCAATTTGGCACTGACGCGATCCAAGAGTGTCTCTAGACGGACAAGATCAGTCTGAGGTGTTGCCATAAGTTTTCATCAATTCCTGAACTTTTTGTTCAAAGCCTTTGAGTTGCTGATCGCATTCTTTGACCAGATTCAAGCCTTCTTCAAACAGAGTGATCGATTCTTCCAGACTGGATTCGTTTTTCTCCAAGGCCGCGACGATTTCATTCAGCCGTTTCATGGATGCTTCAAAGTTTTTCTTTTCCATAGGACTCCTTTTGGGTGACTTGGGCGGTGATTTCACCGTCGGTGATTCGAATGTTGAGGACATCATCTTTCTTGATGTCATGGATGGTCTTTATGACCAGGCCATTTTTCATGGTGATGGAATAGCCTCTTTGGATGACGGCCAGCGGGGAATAGGCATTCAGCAGACCCGCGTTTTGAGCGAAATGGGACATTTTAGTATTCTGAGTGTTTTTAAGGGCTGAGATCACATTGTGTTTCAGGCTGGTCAAGGCATTTTCTTTTGATCGTATAGATTGAATGGCCGCAAACCTCAAAGCCTCGTTGAGTGTCTTTAAACGGTTCTCGTGCGGTTTCATCGTTGCGGCATAGGTGAATAAGCGTTGAGTCATCATGGTCAGATGGATCGTACTGTCTTGGGTCAAGAGTTCAGGGTTGGTCCACAGGGCATATTGTTTGAGCGCATTGACATTCAATTGCGCCTTATCGAGTCTTTGTTTGATCAGTTTCTGCAGAATCCGAGCCAGTTGTTTGGTTTCTGTTTGGACTTCACGGAAATCCCGTACCACGGCTTGAGCCGCGGCCGTCGGCGTCGCCGCTCTTAAGTCAGCCACATAATCCGCGATCGTCACATCGACTTCGTGACCGATTCCGCTGATCAAGGGTGTCTTGAGCTGATAAATGGTTCGGGCCAGCCGTTCATCGTTGAAGGCCCACAGATCTTCGATCGATCCGCCGCCTCTAGCCAGGATCAAGACCTGATGATCTTGCTGATCGGCGCGCTGAAGCTGAGTTACGATTTGTGAAGCAGGCCCCTTCTCCCTGAACCAGAGTTTCATACACGGTGGTTTGAAGTCCGGGCCAACGCAGATTCAGTGTTTTCAGAATGTCTTGCAAAGCGGCTGTTTTAGCCCCGGTAATGATCCCGATGCTCTCAGGATATCGGGGCAGGCTTTTTTTGTGTGCTGCATCAAACAAGCCCTCTTCATAGAGTTTCTTCTTTAACTTTTCGAATTGTAAAAAGAGGTCACCGATCCCATCCAAGGACATTTGAGTGACGGTGATCTGAAGCGAACCTTGCGGCGGATACACCGACACCGACGCTTTGACTAAGACTTTATCCCCTTCTTTGACAGGGAAATGGACCCCTAGGGTATAATTCGCAAACATGATGCAGGACACTCTGGCCCCTTCATCTTTTATGGTGAAGTACCAGTGTCCGCTGCGATGCGCCGTATAATTGGAAATCTCCCCTTTCAGCCAAAACGACCTAAAAGCGGGAGTGGATTCCAGATTGATTTTGATGGTTTGAAGCAATGCTGAAACGGAGTATGCGTTTTGGCTCATAGACGATCAAGGATCCCGTTGATGAAGGCATAACTGTCTTCGCTGGAATAGACTTTAGCGATCTCTACGGCTTCATTGATGACGATGGCCCTGGCGGCTTCATCGATGGCGAATTCACTGATGGCACACAAAAGTATGGCCCGGTCGATGGCCAGCAAGCGTTCATATTTCCATTCAGGATTCAGATGTTCTTTGATAAAGGCCACATAATCCTGTTCATTTTCAAGAAGGTTATACAGGTTATTCAAAAGATAAACGTGATCCTCAGTGGTCGGTTCAAGTTCTTCGTCAACGATGATCGCGGCGATTGATTTTTCCAGCAACACGTGCTGATAGAGATATGTGACCAATTGAATGCGTAATTTATGTCGGATCATAGCTACCTGCTTTCATTCACTGTACTATTTTACCATAAACCATAAAAAAACGCCCTATTGGGCGTTAAAATTAAATCCGATTACATTGACATCGATCATGTCGCATTTGACTTCAGTCATATCTTCGATCGCTTTGAAGATGCGGTTTTGAACACTCTTACAGGTTTCTGTACGTTTTGTCCATATCGG
>CAXXCK010000005.1:0-36844 GCA_963678045.2 Erysipelotrichaceae bacterium
CGCAGGAAAATTGGGCTTGTTGAGGAAATAACCCAACAAGGCCACGGCGGCGATAAATAAGAACTGAAGCAGTCCGGCCAACGCATTGGCCAAGACTTTACCCACGATCAAGGCATCCGGTTTGGTGGAGGTGATCAGGATCTCCATGGTCCGATTGTCTTTTTCACGAGCGACAGAGGTCGATACCATTTGGCCATAAGCGATGACCAGCATGTAGACCGCAAACATCAGGATATAACTGATCAGAAAACTCTGATTGGCGTCTTTACCCAAGATCTCTTCAGAGGCATTGACCTTGAAGTTGGAAGCTGCTTTGACTTTGAAAGGATCGATCCCGGCTTTAGCCAGATTGCGATCGGTGGTGATGGTCGTCAGGATGTAACGCACCATTTCACTGGAGGCACTGTACATTTCTTTATTCTTGAGGATCGTTTTGAAACTGGTCGGTGAGGTGATCACAAAACCGCTGCTGATCTTGCCTTCCTGGACCGCTGTTTTCATATCGGCTTCGTTTTCATAGAAAAGGACCTTGTCGCCGACAAAATAAACGAGCTCAGCTTTGGTCAATTCAGAAGACAAAAGCGTAAAGGCCGAGTTCTCCAAGTTCACGATCGGGGTCTCAGGATTTTCCGGGGTCTTGTCCTTAAAAAGAGTCAGGACGGTTGGGATACAGGTTGCCGCAAAGAAAGCCAAGGCCATGATGATCATGACGATGCGAACGGATTTACGGTTAAAGATGCTTTGAAGTTCAAACTGAAAGACTTTAAAGGTGTTATGCATTGTCTTGTCCTACCATTTTGATGAAAATATCTTGAAGGCTGGGTTCATAAGGACCGTAGCTGTCTAAAATGATGCCTTTCTGGAAACATTCCAATACGAAATCCTGTTTGGATTTCTGATTGAGCAATTCGATGATCAAAACGTGATCGGCGCTTTCAATGGCGATGTCGCGGATGTTTTCAATCAGCTGTTTTGAGAGTGCACTGGGATCTTCATCCTTGGCGCTGACTTTTAAGCGGTCATTGCCCAGTTTGCTTTTGATTTCCTTGAGATTGCCGCTGAGGATGAAACGACCCTGATCGATCAGGGTGATCTCATCGCAAAAGGCTTCGACATAGCCCATCTGATGGCTGGAGAAGATGACGAGCTTGCCTTTTTGAATCGATTCCTGGATCACGTCTTCCAAGACGATCGAATTGACCGGATCCAAACCGCTGAAGGGTTCATCCAGAATGATGATGTCGGGATCATTCAACAAGGCTTGGGCGATCTGTACTTTCTGCTGGTTGCCCTTAGATAAGGTTTCCAGTTTCTGATGTTTGACATGGCTGAGTCCGAATCTTTCCAATAGACCTTCAGCACTGGTTTTGGCTTGAGCTCTGGTAGCGCCTCTGAGGGTCGCAAAATAGATCAGCTGAGGCAGGATCTTTTCTTTTCCGTAGAGACCGCGTTCTTCCGGCAAGTAACCGACTTTACTGGTACTGGGATCGAATTTGACCCCATCCAGCAAGAATTCGCCGCTGTCGGGTTTGAAGACATCCATCAAGGCACGGATGGTCGTGGTCTTTCCGGCTCCGTTAC
Source organism: Erysipelotrichaceae bacterium (assembly GCA_963678045.2). Taxonomy (GTDB): domain Bacteria; phylum Bacillota_I; class Bacilli_A; order Erysipelotrichales; family Erysipelotrichaceae; genus UBA2212. Next base: position 1,582 of record CAXXCK010000005.1, read on the forward strand.
GGCCTAAGAAACCCACGGCTTTGCCTGAGGTGACGGTAAAGGAAATGTCATGCAGAACTTGCTTACCTGAAAAGCTTTTGTTGATGTGTTTGATTTCTAGTATCATTTTTTACTCCTTCATTCAAATTAAAGTATAAAACGATTGAAGGCTCAATCCAACCTTTTCGGGGGTTAAATCTGATTTTTTTACTCAAAACGGGTCAGAATCATAAAAAAAGAACTAAGTTTGATAGAAATCAAGCTTAGTTCATAAGTGAGAGTGTTATTGCGCTTCTTTTTCTTTAACAGCCGGTTTCTTGTCATCCATGATGGCTTGGGCAGCCCCGATGACCGAAGCCAGATTCTGTAGTTCGGAAGGAATGATGATCTTGGTGGCTTGACCGTTGGCGACTTTTTCCAAGGCTTCAAAGCCTTTGAGCGTCAGATAGGCTTGACCCGGATTGGCCTTCTTGATCAGTTCGATGCCTCTGGCCTGAGCCTGATAGACTCTTTCCATGGCTTGGGCTTGACCTTCCGCTTCAGCGATCAACGATTGTTTTTTGGCTTCCGCTCTCAAGACGACTGATTCCTTCTCGCCTTCAGCGGTCAGAATGGCAGCGCGCTTTTCCCCTTCGGCAGCCAGGATGACGGCGCGTCTTTCACGTTCGGCGCGCATCTGTTTTTCCATGGCTTCCTGGATGTCTTTGGGAGGCAGGATGTTTTTGACTTCGACCCGGTTGACTTTGATGCCCCAAGGATCGGTGGCATCATCCAAGATGACGCGCATTTTCGTATTGATGACTTCTCTGGAAGTCAGGGTATCATCGAGTTCCAAATCACCGATGATGTTTCTTAAGGTGGTGGCGCTCAAGGCCTCAATGGCTTTGATCGGGTTTTGGACGCCATAGGCAAAGAGTTTGGGATCCAGGATCTGGAAGAAGACGATCGTATCGATCATCATCGTGACATTATCCTTGTGATGACGGGCTGAGGCGGAAAATCATAGACTTGTTCTTTCAGCGGCACATCCAAGGCCACGCGATCGACCAGCGGAAAGATCATGTGTAAGCCTTTAGGCAAGGTATGCGAATAGGCCCCCAGTCTTTCAATGACATAAGCATGGACTGCGGGATGATTTTGATGGTCAGCCCCAAAAGCACAACGATCAGAATGATGAAGAAAAAAGTTAAAGCTAAGGCAATGGGATCCATGGGTTCCTTTCCTTTACTGGTCTTTCTTGACCAATAACTTCGCCCCTTCAAGGGCGATGATTTCGACGGTTTCGCCAACCTGGACAGGGTGTCCGTTGACTTCTCTGATGCTCCAGCGAACGCCTTGAATCATGACGGCGCCCCATTTTTCACTGCTGACGGCTTCGGTCACGGTGACATGCTGACCGATATAACGGTCCGCATTGGTGGGCTGCTGTTTGGTAGACAAGAAACGTTTGGCGATCGGACGGATGGTCAAAAAAGCCAAGACGCTGACGGCCAGGAAAATCAGAAGCTGCATTTCAAAGGTTAAATTCAATTGGGCCGCGATGTAGGCCGCAACGGCCCCGATCGAAAACCAGATCGAAACCAGGGTTCCGACGGTGATGATCTCTACGGCCAAAGTGAGTAAAGCAATGATGATCCAAAACCAGTGGGTCATAAGTTATCCTCTAGATTAATTCTATCACAGTTGGTTCAGCCTGTTGGGTTGGAGTACTTACAGCCTGAGCTTCTTTAATATTTAGTTGTCGGATAAACGGCCAATAAACAAGGGTACTTAAGAGGTATAAAACAAACCACAAGACCAACGCTTTCCAGTCTAGGGTACTGAAGAAAGCCCCAAGAAAACCAGGCAAAGCCGGTGACAAGACAAACAAAGGCTTGCTGACCCAGAATGCCATCATGACCAGATAAGCCCCTCCCAGCGAGATCACGCTGCTCAAGATAAACGGAATCATATAGGAACCGTTGAAGGTCAAAGGCAAGCCCAGAATCATGGTTTCAGGGAAATTGAAGAGTGAGGGCATTAAGCCCAGTTTGGCTGAACTACGATGAGCCTTGTTTTTGGAAAACAGCAAGATCGCACTGACCAAAGGCAAGACCCCCATCTCAAAAAACAGGAAGCCTGTCGTCAGGATGTAAGGCAAGGCTTTATCGTGCTGATACGCGATCAGGTTTTCGGAACTCAGCAGGATCATCATCGGCATCAGACTCACCAAGATCAGTGTGTTGCCGTTGAGGCCGATAAACCAAGACAGTTTGCTCAAAGTCACGACCAACAATACAAACCAGATCGTGTTGGAACTTTTCAGTAGCGGCGATAAGGTATTAAAGAACAGATCCGGAATCAGGATCCCTTTTTGCTGAAGGAAGAAACGCGCGATCAGGGCCAAAGTGATCAGGATCAAGCTGGCCAGACTGGCTTCGATCGGTTGAGCCAAGCGGGTCGATACCTCATCTTTGGTTTTGATCTTGCCGCGCAAAGTCAAAGTCAAACGGTTGAATTCAACGACCAGGATCCCCACTAAAAAAGCGACTAAGATCCCTGAGGATCCCAGATACTGATAATCAAAAGTAACGCCTTCCGCGGTGATGTTGAGTCCCACAGACAAAATCAAATAAACTCCCAATCCTGACAATACCGGATGAAACGGATCGATCTGATAATGCTGACACAGTCCGATGATGAAGGCAATCAGGGTATAGACCCCGATGAAGCCCAAGGTAAACTGGATGCCCAGATCCAGCAAGCCCGCATTGGCTGTGGCGAAGTTGGCCCAGTCTTTGGTAATGAAGGCGATTTGGGACAATTGAGTGACCGGCGGATTCTGAATGATCATCAAAAGACCGGCGATAAAACTGATCCCGATGACAGAAATCAGAGACTTCTGTAAGGCGACGACGGTGTGATGCGTCGCGATGTTCTTTAAAATGGTGAGGGTTGAGACTTTCATAGATTCCATTATATCAAACGACAGGCATGAAATCCTGTTAAATGGGTCATTTAGTCAGGTTTTCATCAACTCGATGAGACTGTCTTGTTTAAGGCTTGTGCTATAATGAAAACAGAAAGACGTGGAACCCTTTGAATGACAAAAAGCGTTAAATCCATCATTGTCATTCTGATCATCGTCATCGTTTTGGGTGTCGGTGCTTTTGTCGTTCTCCAGTTCTATAATCCCTTCAGAGCCTATCCTTCCGAAAGCGTTGAAAGCAAGGCTTATACGATCGACGAGGTCTTGTTGCCCAGTTGTCCGCAAACTGTCAAATTTGAAAAAAACGGCTACATCATCGATATGACCAACAAGGCGGAAGGCTATGTTTGTGTGATCGGTCCTGCCGATGCCAACACCAAGAAAGTCCAGATCATCCAAGGCGATGTGACCATGACCTATGACGTCTTTGAAGACCGGTTTACGGTATTGCCGCTGATGAACGGATCAGGAACCTATACCATCCGGACCCTCAAACAAAAATCCGGCAACAGTTACAGCGTGACCGCTTCGACGGAAGTCAAAGCCGAACTGACCAATCCCTTAAGCATCTATCTCTATCCCAATCAGATCGTGGATTACGATAAAGAAACCTTGGCTGTCTTGAAGTCGTTTGAGCTGACTCAAAACGACAAGAGCGAACTGGCACGGGTCCATTCCATTTACAAATGGATCGTGACCAACATCGATTACGATTACGACAAAGTCAAAGCAGCCCTGGAGAACTTCATGATCCCCAATCTCGATGACGCGTTCACCAAGAAAAAAGGCATCTGTTTCGATTATGCCTCGCTGATGACCGCCATGCTAAGGGTCCAGCATATTCCGACCCGGGTCGTCACCGGCTATACCGATCCCGGTTATCATGCCTGGATCGAGACCTACATCGATGGGATCGGCTGGATCAATCCTTCGATCTACTTTAAAAAAGAAACCTGGAAGCGCATCGATCCGACTTTTGATGCTCAAGGACCCTATTTGGGCAAATATCAGGAAAAACTCTACTATTGAAAGGAGCGATATGAAAAAGAATGCCTATTATGATGATGAAACGCTCAGTCTCTTTAATACCCAGATTGCCTTGATCTATGAATCAGGCATGGACCTTCGCGAAGGGTTGCGTTTTCTGGAAAGCTCAGACAAGATCGATCTCAAGAAACTCAAAGAGGATCTCAAAGAAACCGGCAAACTGTCACTGGCGATGGAAAAAGACGGACATTTCCCCAAGGAAGCCCTGATGGCCATCAAAGCTGCCGAAACCATCGGTCAGGAAGCCACCGTGGCCAATCACCTGGCGGCCTTTTATCAGCGTCAGTCTGAAACCAAATCCTTTCTGAAGGAAATCCTAATCATGCCGATGATGCTGATCACGATCTTGGTCTTGGTCATGGGCGTGTTGACCTTTGTCGTCATTCCGGTCTTTCAGGATGTCTATACCAGTTTAGGCGGTTCCTTGGATGCCTGGATCGAAACCTTGCTCTTAGGATCCAAAGCCATTGTCTTTGTGGCTTTGGCCCTGTTGATCATCATGGTCCTGTGGGTCATCATTACCTTACTCAAAGGCAAACTGTCACACACGCCTGTTGATCTCACCGATAAAGTCCTGCGTCTGTTTCCTTCGAGAAAATACAAAGCCGATCTGGCCCGTTTCAGTTTCATCAGTCAGCTCGTTTTACGGGCAGGCATCAATCAGAATGAAGCCATGGCTTTGGCCCTGGATCAAGTCCCCAGCGGTTCTTTAAGAGAAAAGCTGGATAAAAAAGGCAAAACACTGAATGCCTCATCGGGTCTCTATGATCTCTTGATGGCCACCGATATTTATCCGCCTTTGCTTCAAAACACCTTGACGATCGCCTATAAGACCGGCAAAACCGATGAAGTGATGGAACATGTCGCTAAGAAGACCCGCGAAGATTCCGAAAACAGTTTAATGGCCTTACTGAACAAAATCGAGCCGATCTTGATCCTGACGCTCAGCGGTTTTGTGGCGTTGGTCCTTTTCTCGCTGATCATTCCGCTGATCGGCATCATGAGTTCACTGGGTTGATATGAAAGCTTTACGCTGGCTCTTCGTACCGCTCATCATTCTGGGTCTCTTCTTTTTCTCGTCTGTACTTCAAAACAAGACCCAAGAAGAAAGACGAATCCAAGTCGAAAACGCCATCCAGCGGGCTTTAAACCTGTGCTATGCCTCAGAAGGCTTCTATCCGGCCAAACTGGATTATCTGATCGAGAACTACGGGATCCAAGTCGATCCGGAGACGTACTGGGTCTACTATAAGACCATCGGTGCCAACATCCGTCCGGATGTCTCGGTCTATTCGAGGAAACCCTGATGAAAAAATCACCGATCCAAAACCTGGTCGTGTTGTTTATGATCACCTTGTTTATCGTGGGTGCCGGGACCGTGGTCATCAGCGGAGCCCAGTTTTATACCAGGATGGTCAAAGAAAGCGATCTGAGCCTGACTCAGCACAGTGCCCTGCTGTATTTCAACAACCGCATCAAGCAACATGACGGCCAGAATCAAATCCGCGTGATCACGCAAAACGGCATCACGGCCCTGTGTTTCAAGCAGGAAGCCTATTATACGCTGGTGTATGAATCCAACGGCTACCTCGTCGAACAAAGTTCAGAGTCGGATTCGATCAGTGTCTTGGAAGCCCAAAAGATCCTTCCGCTGAGCGATCTGAGCTTTAGCTTTGGTACCCACGACCTCACCATCACCTATCAAGATCCCAGCGGAAAAACGATCAGTCTGACCTATGCGCTGCTCTCACAAGGACTAGGCTCATGAAAAATAAACAGCTCCATTTCTTTCTGCTTGAATTCACCTTGAGTCTCTTTATTCTCAGCGTGTCCCTGATGGTGGCCCTTTCGATGTTTACCAGTGCGGCCAGGATGCACAGTGAAACGCAAGCTTTGCGGACGCTCTCAGCCATGATCGTCATGAAGGCAGAAGCCTTACGCAATCCGACAAAACCTTGGCCTGTTGAAAACACGGTAAGCACCGTGATCAGCACCTATGACGTTCATGGGGCGGCTTCCGGCAGTGCTTCAGAGTACACCTTAACGATCCATTATGATACCCGCAGCGATTTAAACAAAGCCGATCTGATTTTGACCAACAAGAAAGGCAAGACCCTGTTTTCCATCAAGGTCAGCGCCCAAACGGAGGTCAACCCATGAGAAAAGGAAGCCTCAACAGTGTCTTTGGTTTGCCCACCATCCTGACTGTCCTGATCGTTTTGAGCGTTTTGGGTTTTGCGAGCTTATCACTGGTCACGGCGAATGCCCAACACAAGGGTCTGATACAAAGCCTAAGCCTTCTGGAAGGCAGTTATCAGGCAGAAACCCGGGCCTTGGAAAGCGTCAACGCGATCCGAGGCGAATATCAAAACGGCATCGCTGAAATTCCTTTGGGTGCCGATCTGACCAAAGTGATCCTGGCTTTCTCCAAGACCCACCCTGAAGTCGTGTGGGATAAAACCCAGTTTACGATCAGCAAGACCTCGGGCAAGTATACCGTGACCATCACGGTCCACATCAATCCGATTCATTCGGCCCAGGACTTTACCATCCTCAGTCAAACGTTATCGATAGAAAACGATCAGGATTACACCCAAGACGGGGATCCGATCTGGAAAGGTCCTCAATGAACATCCAAGAAATCATCAGCAGCGCCATACAACAGAAAGCCTCCGACATCTTCATCGTCGCCGGCTGTCCCATCGAAATCAAAGTCAACAATCGTCTCAGCCCACTGACTCAGGAAAAAACGATGCCGGTCATGACTGAAAACCTCATCAACGAAATCTATGTCCTGGCCCATCGTACCAATAAGGATGCCTTACTGAATCAAGGCGATGACGATTTCTCGTTCTCGATTGCCCAAGTGGCCCGTTTCAGGGTCAACGTGTTCAGACAAAGAGGCTCGTTGGCTGCCGTTTTGCGCATCGTCAAATTCGACGTTCCCAAAGCCAAAGACCTGCATATCCCGGAAGCCATCACGGCTTTTGCCCACATGCGCAAAGGCTTGGTCATCATCAGCGGACCGGCCGGCAGCGGTAAATCCTCCACGGTCGCGACCCTGATCGATACGATCAATCAGACCAGACAAGCCCACATCGTCACGATCGAAGACCCGATCGAATTCCTGTATGCGCACAATCAGTCCGTTGTGTCTCAGCGCGAGATCGGAACAGACTGCACCTCAACGACCTCCGCATTAAAAGCAGCCTTAAGACAGGCCCCGGATGTCTTGTTTGTGGGTGAAATGCGCGATCTCGATACGATCGCCTTGGCCATCACGGCCGCAGAAACCGGTCATCTGGTATTTTCGACCCTACATACCTTAGGGGCTGCCAACACGGTCGATCGCATCATCGATGTCTTTCCTCCGGCTCAGCAGCAACAGATCCGCGTTCAGCTATCCATGGTCTTACAGGCCGTCATCTCTCAACAGCTGATCCAAGACAAACAAGGCAAACTCTTACCGGTGTTTGAAGTCATGAATTCGACCCCGGCTGTCAAGAATCTGATCCGCGAAGGCAAGACCCATCAGCTTCAAAATGCGATCTCCTCTTCCGTCAATGAAGGCATGATCTCGATGGATACGATGTTGGTCCAATTGGTCAAGTCCGATACGATCGAGGTTCAGGAAGCCTTGGATCACAGTTTCGATCCCGGACTGGTCAAACGCAGACTCGCCGAATAAACAAAAAAATGAACCGAAATCGGTTCATTTTTAATCACTGGTGACGCGTTTGTTTTCATACATCTTCAGATCACTGCTTTTTATCACTTCATCAGGATCATTGACCCCAGGCACATAGACTTCATGACCGATGGCCAGACTGATCGTCAGTGATAACCCTTCAAAAACCATCGGGGTCTCAAAATTGGCTCGAATCCGCTGGATCAGGGTCTCTACCGAGAAAGCGGATGAAATCTCTGCCAGGATGATGAACTCATCACCGCCGTAACGAAAGATCTTATCGCTGGAGCGGGTACTTCTTCTAAACCGGCTGGCGGCTTCGATCAGCACGGCATCCCCCACTTTATGGCCATACACATCATTGATGTGTTTGAATTTATTGAGATCGATGAACAGGATATACAACTGAGATTCATTCGTGACTGTTGTGGCTGACTTGAGCGTATTGAACAAAGCGGTACGATTGCCCAATTGGGTCAGCGGATCGGTCAATACGGCGGTTTCAAGGTGCTCTTTCCTGGAAGAAATCGTAGCGAATCGGCTCATGACCGAAATCGCCAGCAGCATCACAAACATGAAAGAACACAGATACAAGACATAATGAAATTGAGGAACAAAAAGTTCCATCAAAGCCCCAAAGATCAGAAAAAGGATGCCCAAGACGATATAACTGACCCCTTCAACTTTCTTTCTTATGCCTACAACGATCGTGGTAAAGGCAAAGACGACATAGATCACGACCATGATTTCAAACCAGTAATAGGACATTTCCAAATAATAATCCGGAGCAAAAGCCGTAAAGGCAACCATGCCCAGCGCCAGACTTAAAAATCCGCGTTTGAAATAAGGGATCGGTCTAATAAAGCGGAATGAATCCAGCAAATACGCCGTGACCGGCAACAAGAGATAACCACTGAGATACTCCAGCCTGACGATACTCATCAAGGGCACAGAGGGAAACAGTTCATGGGTAAAATGCATGCCTGTCGATAAGGCCCGAAAGGCCAAGGCAAAGGCAAAGATCGACATATAGAATGATCGCGGTTCATTTTCGATCGAAGACAACAACAGGAAAAACAGACCCAAGGTGATCATGGTGGCCAAAACAAAGAGTTCAGTGGCCGCAATTCTGGAATAATACGACTGGATCGAATTCACACTGCCGATGATGACCGGGTTCCAGAACCCGCCTCGAGACCGATCAAAATTGGCGATCTGCATCACCAGCACGATTTTACCATTCAGATCGGACTGAACAACTTCGGTCGTGACTTTCATATCCCCTTCATAAATGAGGGGATTGGGAGAGGGATTCCCATTGGTCATGACGGTTGATCCGTTGACCATCAATTTGTAGGCACTGGCTTCATCGCGGACGTACAGTCCATAATCGTTGTAGGGATTCAAACCGGTTAGGGTCAAACGATAGGTGGTGACCCCATAGGCATTGTGGGTTGCATCGCTTTTCCACAGATGTATGATCTCTGTCATCTGATCCGATTGCGTATCGGGGATCTGTGAGGACGTCAAACCGGGAAACACTTCCCAGTTGCCTTTCAAAGCATACACCGTGTTGGTCTGCATACTGAAAAGTCTCAGTTTTCCTTCTTCTGCTTTGAGATCCTGGACTTTGAACAAAGTCACGACCTGAAGCAGCATGGTAATGATCACGAGGGTTGATACGATCGATATCACAATTCTGAACTTTTTCATTTTGTCTCTTTTTATATTTAATTTAATTTAATACAATATATTAAATATGTATTTCGAAAGCATTTTAACATATTGTCGCATATGATGCAATTGTTAGAATACCAGACCCAATGACTTGGCATCAACATCCTGCCCTTAGCCACATTATACAAAAAAAAGTAAGACTTGCGTCTTACTTTCGTTGTTTACTTCTTAGAGATGAAAATCAAGGGTTCCTGTGTCTGAATTGGCTTGGGTTCGATCGGCTGAAGATTGAATTCCGCCGCCGAGGTCAATACCAGAATCACGGTCGGATCGACCTTGAGCTGAATCAAGCTTTCCAGATCAACGCGAACCATAGGCTGACCCTTTTTAACGCGCTGATTGTTTTTGACCAAGACTTCAAAGGGTTTCCCTTCAAGGTTGACCGTATCGATCCCAATGTGGATCAACAGTTCCACGCCTGTTGCACTGATCAGTCCTAAGGCATGCTTGGTCGGAAAGACGAATTTGACCTGGCCGTCAAAAGGCGAGTCGATGTTGCCGTCAGAAGGGATGATGGCCGTTCCCGGCCCCATCATGGCTTTGGAAAACATCTCGTCTTTGACCTCGCTGAGGTCAATGACTTGACCTGAAACAGGACTGTATACCGTGTAATCTTTAGGTTTGAAAAAGTTCATCACTGGGTCTCCTTGATATACTTCTATTTATTCTGCCGTTTCGCTGTCGTCAAAGCCCAAGAACCAGGTCGCTGTGAAAGCAACCACGATGGCGATGACTACGGTTGCGACGGCCATGTAGAAATTGCCCATGGAACCATCCGGTGCGATGAAGGTCGGCAAGGCTGCCAAACCTGGTGAAACGATCGCATACTGTTTTAATCCGACGATTCCGGCAAACAAACCGCCGACAGCACCGCCGATGACGGCACCGATGAACGGCTTTTTGAAGCGAAGCAGAACCCCGAAGATGGCGGGTTCAGTGATACCCAAGACCCCGGTGATCCCGGCAGACGAAGCCAAAGCTTTGTGATCTTTGTTTTTGGATTTGACGAAGACGGCCAAAGCCGCAGCGCCGACGGCAACGTTGGCGGCCAACATGCCCGGCATAACAAACGCATCATAGCCCAAATTGGTCATGGATGCAATAACCGGCGGAAACAAAGCCTGATTCATCCCCGTCATGACCAAGAACGGGGTGAAAGCCCCCATCAGACCGACGGACAGCCAACCCAAGTTGGTGTTGACGAAGACCAAGAACGCAGCCAGCCAGTTGCCCAAGTAGATCCCGATCGGGCCCAAGCAAATCAGGGTGACCGGTGTTACGACCAAGATGGTCAACAAAGGACGGGCAAAGAATTTGATTTCTTTAGGGGTGATGGCGTCTACCGCTTTATCGACCCAATACATGAAGACAACGCCCAAGATGATCGGCAAGACGGAGGAAGCATAGTTCATGGCCGCAAATTTGATGCCCAAGAAGTCTAAGCCGGCGACGCCGTTGATGCCTGAAGACAAGAGAATGGCAGCCAAGTAAGCACCCATGAACGGATTGAGTCCGATTTTACGGGCAGCAGAGAAACCGACGAAGATCGGCAAGAATGAGAAGCCGGCTCCGTTTATCGCATTCATGACCGCATAGGTGCCTGAGGTGGTCGGCAGTTTGAAGAAGGTCGTCAGTACGGTCAAGACCGCATTGACCAACCCGGCCGCAACCAAGATCGGCAAGATGGGAACGAAGGTTCCGGAAACAAAATCAATGACACTGCCCCAAACGCTCTTGGATCCGTCATCGTTGACTTTTCCGCCCTTTTTGAAGTTGCCGAGTTTGATGAATTCCTGATAGAGATTATTGACATCGGTGCCGACGACCAACTGCACTTCTTGACCGCGATTGACGACGCCCATGACCCCGGCGACTTGCTTCAACGCTTCAAGATCGGCTTTTTCCACATCATTGACGGTCAGACGCAAACGGGTTGCGCAGTGATTGACCCCGCCGACGTTTTCGATCCCGCCGGTGGCTGAAAGCACAGATTTTGCGAATTCTGTATATTTGCTCATGTGTTACCTTTTTCCCCAATGTGTTCCATTGGATTTGATTAATTCGGAATACCAAGTATAGGATGCCTTTTTGACTCTTCTCAAGTCGCGGACATCCTCATCAGTCGAGTTGACGAAAACCAAGCCATAGCGTTTGGCCATCCCGTTGCCTGTAGACAGGATATCGGTGAAAGACCATAAGTTATAGGCAATGACGTCACAGCCGTCTTCAATGGCTAAGCCGATCTGATAGATCTGTTCACGCAGGAAATCGATGCGTTTCTGATCGTGGATTTCTCCGTTGGCGTCCAGATCTTCATGGGCCGCAAAGCCGTTTTCGGTGATCATCATCGGTAAGTGATAATGATCGTGGACATAACGCAGCATGTAGCGCATGGCCACCGGATCGATTTCCCAGTCCCAATCGGTCGTTTCAACAAACGGATTGGAATCCAAGGCATAGAGTCCGGGATATTTTGGATAGACAAAGTTGCCCTTCTGTCCGGATTTATTCAAAGCCAGTTCGGTAAAGGTGTCTGTCGGAGGGCAGTCTTTGGCTACGTTGCTTCTGTAGCAATTCAAGGCAAAGAAGTCGATTTTGGCTTGTTTGATGAGATCCATATCGCCTTCGCGGATGTCCGGGGTGATGTTGTTTTCAGCCCAGTATTTCTTGGCGAAGCCGTTGTATTCTCCATACACATACAAGTCGTTCCAGATCTTTTCGGTCAGTTCTTCCGCATTCATTGCGGCGATCTGATCCAGCGGATTGGCACTTTGCGGATAAATGGGTACATAGCCCGGAACCGGACCGATCTTGCCGCCTTCAACCAGCTCATGACAGGCAATGACGGCTTTGGCATGGCACAGATTGATGACATGGTTGATGTCCCACTTGTCTCTGAACCAGTCTTTGCAGCCTTTGTCGACGCCCAGCCATTCTCCATAGACGATCTGCATGTTTTGTTCGTTGATGGAGAGCCAATACTTGACTCGATCTCCAAACGCCTCAAAGCAGACCCGGCAATAATGATCGAACGCGTCGATGACCTTGCGGTCATGCCAGCCGCCAAGTTCCTGATCGACCCAGACTGGCATATCATAGTGATACAGGGTCACGATCGGAGTAATGCCGTGCTTGACCAATTCATTGATTAGATTGTTGTAGAATTCGATGCCTTTGGGGTTGATCTTGCCGTCGGAATGAGGAATGATCCTGGACCAGGACAAGGAAAAGCGGTAAGAACTGAAACCGGCTTGTGCCATTAAAGCAACGTCTTCTTGATAATGATGATAATGATCCGCAGCGATGCTGTTGTCCGCATACGGTTTCTTTGTTTGACTGTTGAGGTCGATGATGGCCGCAGTACGTCCATCTTCACTTACCGCCCCTTCAGTTTGCCAGGCAGCGCTTGAAGCGCCCCACATAAACCCCTTGGGGAATTTCGGATCGTGTTTGTAATACATATTAACCTTTCTTGACTGTTGATTTGTTGAACTTGTTCACATAGGTCGCATAGACGATGTCAAACATGTAGGTCATCCCGTAAGTCCCGTAGACCAGATTGCCGTCTTGGCTTCTATCTAAGGCACTCAGATGATACACTTTGTCGTATTGCGATTTAAAACAAGGCTCACGGTTGACGGTGACCAGGGCTTTATAAGCTTTGACCGGCTTGATGTATTCTTCGCAGGCTTTGGCGAAAACGCCGGTTGCGGAGAGCACCAGAAGATAGTCACGCTGATCGAGTTTGTTTAAAAGCGTGTTTTCAGTATAAGAATCGGAAATCAGATGAATGATCTTGCCATGAAGGACCATGGCTTGTTGAAAGGCTTTGATCACGGAAGTCGAGGTGTCTGCCGTCAGAAATACCACATAACGGCTGTTGAAAATCCGATCCGCGATCTTTTCGAGTTCAACATTGTTCATACGCTGATCCAGCTCGGCAATCATCGCATTGATTTCTTTCGTCAAAGATTCGCGATAGTTGTCTTGTTGGACATGCTGCATGAAGTGAGCCATCATGTCGTCATATTTACTGAATTCTGTCTTCAAATCAATGAAGTTCTCATACCCGATCGACTGACAGAAACGCCGGACACTGGATCTGGAGACGAAACAATCCGCCGCCACATCAAAGATATTCAGGTCTGCCAGATTCCGATAATGCTCCAGGAAATACAAGGCCAAGACGGCATTGGAATCTTCCGGTGGATAATCGTTCAGAACAGAGAACAGTGAATGTAGTAAGCTTAGTCGGTTTATGCGCATAAATCCTCCCCGTGTAAGCACTATCATCTCGTTAACATATTAACAAGTGACGCTCATCCTGTGGGGTTCAAGATTTGAACCCAAAAGACAGGCTCATTATACAAAAAAACAAGACCTGAGTCTTGTTTCGTGAGGGGATAGAAATCTTGTTACGGTTTAGTCTAAAACCGGATGGTTTATAAGAGTTTGATGTTGGCTTTGTTACAGGCGTCATCCATCTCATCAGACCAGATCGAGGCTTGTACTTCTCCGATGTGGGCCTTCTTCAGAAAAAACATGCAGAGTCTGGATTGACCGATCCCGCCGCCCATGGAATACGGCAAGCGCCCTTCCAAAAGGTCTTTATGAAACGGGAAAGCACGGCGATTGTCGGCTTTGGCTTTGGTGAGCTGTTCATCCAGGGCTTTCTCATCGACACGGATCCCCATCGAGGACAGTTCAAACGAACGATCCAAGACCGGATTATAGACGACGATGTCGCCGTTGAGCGACCAGTCATCATAGTCGGGAGCCCGTCCGTCATGTCTGATGCCGGACTTCAGGATATCGCCGATCTTCATGATGAAGACGGCTTTCTTTTCGAAACAGATCGCATCTTCGCGTTCTTTGGGACTCTTATCAGGCCAGCGGTCTTCCAGTTCCTGGGTACTCACAAACGTGATCTCATGAGGCAGGATGGGTTTGAGCATCGGATAGCGCTGATAAACGGCCAATTCGGTGTCTTTCATGACGTCATAGATCTGTTTGACCGTGGTCATCAGGGTGTGCAAAGTGCGGTCGCTTTTATTGATGTTTTTCTCCCAATCCCATTGATCGACATAGATCGAATGCAGATTGTCGGTTTCTTCATCGCGTCGGATCGCGTTCATGTCGGTATACAGACCTTCTCCGATTTGAAAGCCATAGCGTTTAAGGGCCATTCTTTTCCATTTGGCCAAAGAATGAACCACTTCGACGACATGATCGTCCAAAGAACGCACTTCAAACGCCACCGGCCGTTCGATGCCGTTGAGGTCATCGTTGAGCCCGGTGTTTCGTCTGACAAACAAGGGGGCCGACACACGGGTCAAATTGAGCTGTTTAGACAGGTCGTGTTCAAAAAAGTCTTTGATATACTTGATGGCGATTTCTGTTTCGCGGATATCCAAGGGGTGATCATAGTTTTTGGGAATTTGTAGCTGAGTCATGGGGAGCCCTCCGATTAATGGAACCATTGTAATCCTTTATTCCTAAAAATGCGCATTAAAGTGAGAAAAACATCAACACAAGGCCTATGGCTCCGCCGATTCCTACCAAAGCAACCGTGTCCAGTTTGGTTTTCAATGATAAGGCCATCACGGCCACAAAGGCAACGATGGCGACCCAATCGATCTGATTGGAGACCCATGGCAGACTGTCGTTGAATAGGGAGGCAGAAATCAAAGTAAAGGCAGCCAGAAAGATGAGCCCTACAATGGTAGGACGCAAGCCTTTCATGATGTTTTTGATGAAATCCAGTTTCCCGTGACGTTCAAAAATCATGGCTAAAATAACCACCAGTATGAAGGATGGAAATACCGATCCGAAGGTTGCAACGACTCCGCCTGGGATTCCGGCAACCTTAATCCCAACAAAGGTGGCTGCATTGATCATGATGGGTCCCGGGGTCATTTGCGAAATTGAGGTGATATCGACCAGCTCTAGCATCGTGATCCACGCATGGGTATCCACGATATAGTGTTGGATCAGCGGCATGACCGCATACCCTCCGCCAAAAGCAGAGATCCCGATCATCATAAAGGTCCAAAGCAGTTCAAGAAGCAAGATCATACCGTGGCCTCCTTACGCAAGAATGTGAAATACAAATACCCAATGAGTGCCGCACACAGCATCAAATAGCCTACGGAGATGTTGGTCAGATAGGCTACCAGGAAAGAAGAAATCATCATGAGGATTGAAAACCCGACATCATGTTTAAGTACACCCTTCATCATCGAATAGGCTGACAAGACCATAACTGCCGTCACAGCACCGCGCATGCCGCGCAACAAGGCCAGAATAATGGGGTTGGTTTGAAAGGCCGTATAAAAGAAAGAGATCACGGAGATGACCAACAGAGGCGGTAAGGATGCCCCGATCATCGAGATGATAGCCCCTTTCAGGCCGCGTAAGCGATGACCGACCAACATGGAAGTGTTGATGGCCATAGCGCCCGGAATGGATTGTGCCAAAGCGATCAGATCCAGCATATCGTGTTCTTCAAGCAAACTTTTCTTATCAACAAAGTCTTTCTTGATGATCGGCATGATGACGAAACCGCCACCGAAAGTGACCATGTTGATCTTAAAGAAAGTCCAAAACAATTCTGTTAGAGTGATTGATTTTTTCATACTCTGTTATTATACGCCTTAGCGCTTTTCTAAAACAACCCTAAATAAAGTTCCGGTTTCCCGGAACTTGGTTTATTCTGAACTTTTGACTTCGTTGAGCCATCCGCTAAACAGGATCAGGCTGTTGTCGAGATCAACGATGAAGACTTGAAACGGTCGATCGATCACCATTTCATGATCGACCACCGGCACGGAAGTCACATCGATCGAAATGGAAGTCACGGCCGCGGCTTCTGTGCCGGCTTCATCGATCTTCAGTCTTGATTTATGCAAGACCTTACTGATGAAGAGATCGGCATCAGCCAAAGCCGAGAAATCCGCTTCTAGGGGAACAAAGGGTTGAACCAGTCCCAGCGCCTTTAACTTATCGTTGAGGATCACAGTCGCAGCGATGTCGACTTTGGGCATCAACAGCCTGATCGAGGCGCTTTGAAGCGCATCCAGGACTGAACTAAACGTTTCATCTGAATCAACGGGCACCGGATCTTCCTTGCCCATGACGATCAGCATGCCGGTCGAATTGCCTTGATAAGGCAACAGGATCGCTTGGAGCGCGTCCGTTTCCGCATATTTAAAGGATTCTGTTTGGGTCATGAACGGGACACTGGTGTCGCTGGATCCATGGAATAATCGATCCGTAGTGGCTGTTTTTGCGAAAGGATTGAGCCACTCCCCTTTGAAATAGATCGTGTTGATTAAAAACATAATCGTGGCAGGATCGATCGAATCAATTGTCTTCTCGATCAGTTTGTTGGTGTTGTTTTTGACCCAGGCATTGATGTCATCGACGGCTTTGGGATCATTGAAATCGATGGCGGCGATCATGGCTCCGAAATAATCCGTGTTTCTCTGCAGGAAATCGGCCTTGACCTTTTGGGCAAAGGAATCGCGGATCCACAGACTGTTGGATAAAGCGAGCTTGACGTCTTTCATCGCATTCAGGTTGCCCTGCAGGGCTTTGAGCTGTTCAAGCCAGACGGTTTGATCCGTGTTGTTGGGATTGAGCAAAGCCATGAACTGAGCGTAGCTGTCATGGGCCGTGCCGTGAGCTGTCATGGCTAAGGCCAGGTAAATACTTAAGGAAGAGATGAAGGCATTTTTGACAGGGTCTTTGTCCTGAAGCAAAAAGGCCAGGTTATTGATGTTGTGAACCAGATCCGGATTCAAAGTCGACGCTTGCGAAAACTTTAAAGAACCGGACGTTTCGGAGAGTTGGTTGATCGATGAGCTCATACAGCCGCTCATGATGATCACACTGAGAAAAATCAGCATCAGTTTCTTTGTCATGATGGTTCCTCCAAAGACAGTGTAGCACCGCAAGACGTAAGTTAAGATTAAGAAAACAATCATCGTGAGATGATTGTCTAGAGGTAATCTTGATCGTGAAGGGTTCCCAGGTAATAGGGCAGCATTTTGCGCCACCACACCCAGTCATGATTGACGTCACTGCCCCACAGATCGATCCACGCTTCGATGCCTTTGTTGATGAGGACCTGCTGCAGATGTTTGGTATCCCGGATCGAGTCTTCTTCATAGGCGCCGGTCCCGCAAGCCACGATGATGGCACTGTTGCGATACAGATCCAGATAATACGGATCCGTCATATTTTTGAGGTAATCGACGGGTGAATTGGTATACACATCGAAGTCGCCCAAGGCTTCTCCGACATGATAGCGCGCATCATAGATCCCGCTTAAGGCAATGACCGTATCAAACACATCTGGGTGTCTGAAAAAGATGTTGGCGGCGTGATAGGCCCCCAAAGAACAGCCGGTGGCGATCATCTTCCCTTCGACATCGCAGTGCTGTTTGATGAAAGGCACCAGTTCTTCGACGATGTAGGCATCGTAGGCATTGTGGTGACGGGCTTTGTCGCTGGGATAACGGTGATGGTTCAGCCAGGTTTCAGAATCGATCGAATCCGGCGTAATGACCCGGATCAAGCCGTTGTCGATGAACCAGCTGAGTGCTTCGATCATCTTAAAGTCTTCAAACTCAAAGAAACGGCCGCCGGAAGACGGAAACACAAAGACGGCTCTGCCTCCGTGGCCATAGATCTTGAATTCCATCATGCGGCTCAAACGATAAGAGTACCAGTTGTGATATTCGATGTTCATACTGACTCGTTAAGGGCCATGATTTCGGCCGCCACTTTCTTTAGCAGGTCGATGTCGGGATGACGCAGGATGATCGCATAGTTGCCGATCGCGGCCGCAAAGATCGAAGCGATCTCACCGCTGAAGACGGTGATCAATTTGTATTTCTCCAGCGAAGTCTGAAGATCCTGTTTGAGATGAGGGATGTTGTGTTGTTTGAGCCCGATGTAGAAGGCATGATATGGACGGTCATTTTTAACCACGGCGGTTTCATTGACGACGACTTTGGCGTAGACTTCAAAAAGATCCTCGTCGTTGGTGAAATTGAAGAGATCCATCGATAGACCGCCAGGCGGTCTCACATTGATTTCAAGCGCCATCAGTGAACCGTCTTTCAGTCTGAAGAACTCAAAATGGAAGAAACGCTCTTTGAGTTTATAGGCTTTGACACAGGCCGATCCCGCTTTTTGTAGATCAGCGGGGATCTTGCGTCGGGTATAGTAATACATGTCTTCGCCTTTGTTGACCGCATCCATGACCCCGGCGTTATAAACAAACGAATTGACGAAAATGATTTTCCCATTGGAATCGGTCAATCCGTCAAAGGTTTCAATATCCCCTTGGATGAACTCCTCCATGATGAAGGTCATCGGCGGTTTTTGCGAAAAGAAAGACACCAGTTCTTTTTCTTTTTCAATCTTATAGGTATAGGCTGCCCCGACGCCTTTGTCCGGTTTGACCAACACCGGATAACCCAAGGCTTTGGCTGTGGCTTTGGCTTGGGCCAAAGTCAGTACAGGCTGACCCTTGGCCACCGGGATATCCAAAGAGCGAAAGATGTCTTTCATTTTGGATTTCTGTTTGATCGAAGGCAGATCGGCGGTTTTGAGTCCCGGGATGTTGAAGTCCGACCGGATGGCCGCATCCTGTTCAAGCCAGTATTCATTGTGAGATTCAAAACGATCGATACGGCCATAATTGAAGGCAAAATAAGCCACTGCTTTATAGACCTGATTGTAGTCTTCCATCGAATCGACGCGATAATAGCCTTTTAAAGCGGATCTGAGTTGAGGATCGAGCTGATCAAAGGGTTCGGAACCGATCCCAAACACATTGACCCCGTGATCGCGCAGTTTCAAAACGAAGTATTTGAAGTTGGAGGGAAAGTTGGGAGAGAAGAAAATATAGTTCATGGTTCACCTGATTTGAGCAAGTTTACGTATGCCCGCACTAATTTTATCATAGTGTGTCTTTTTTCTCAAAATGGTCACAAACATGGCCTTTTGACCAAAAATTCCAGCCCATAAAAAAACTGCTTTCGCAGTTTAATTGACTAAGGTTCCGACGACTTTCAGATTCTTCAGGACCGAGGTTCCGTGAGGGGCCGAGGTGATGATGACGGTCAGGTCTTGTCCGGCTTTGACGCCTTGATGACTTCCGTTTTTCCAACCCTCTGCCGTGGTCACATCATAGACTTTTCCGCTGACAGCGATGTAAGCTTTGTGCCCGCTAAGACCATCATACGTGGCTAATTGAGCTGTCGTGAATTCTTTGGTGGTAGTACTGGCTGAGCACGAGGCTAAGCCTAGGCTGGTTACGATCAATAAGGCCAAGATAATCCATACTTTTTTTAGTTTCATGGGTGAACTCCTTCCTGTAATCTAGTCCTTTTGTTTATTTAAGTCAACCCATATGAACTTTGGGTATAATAGAAACAGAGGAACTTATGGAAAACTACAAAGATAAAATCAATGAATGTGCAGCCGTATTAAAATCAAAAATTGGAAACCAGCCTAAGACGGCGTTTGTCTTAGGCACGGGTTTGGGCAAGCTGGTCGACGAGATGACCGATCAATTGATCTTCCCGTATGCGGATCTGCCCTATTTCCCGAAATCGACCGTCGTTGGTCACAAGGGCCAATTGGTCTTTGGAAAACTGAAAGGCAAAGACGTGGTCATGCTGCAGGGCCGTTTTCATTTCTATGAAGGCTACAACATGAAGGAAGTCGTCTTTCCGATTTACGTGTTAAAAGCCTTGGGCGTAGAAACCTTGGTCCTGACCAATGCCTGCGGCGGGGTCAATGAGGACTACCAACCCGGAGACATCGTCTTGATCAACGATTTCATCAACATGGTTTGGATCAACCCGCTGATCGGGATCAACGATGAAGAACTGGGTCCGCGTTTTCCCGACATGAGCGAACCGTATTCACACGCGCTGATAGCGAAAGTACAGGCTTTGGATCCAGCCATCCAAGAAGGCGTGTATGCCCATTTCAGCGGACCTTATTACGAAACCAAAGCTGAGATCCGCGCTGCCAAAACCTTAGGGGCCGATCTGGTTGGGATGAGCACGGTTCCTGAAACGATCGCCGCCAATCATGCGGGACTCAAGGTGCTTGCTTTTGCGGTCGTCACCAACATGGCTACCGGCATTCAGAAAGTCAAACATGACCATCACCGGGTCGTCGATATGGCCAACAAGGCCGCTGAAAGACTGGAAGTGCTCTTACTGGATCTGATCGAAGTCTTATGAAGTCGATCCTGATCCTGGGCGGAACCGGAACGATCTCCACCCCGATCACCTTGCGTTTAGCCAAAGACCCGCAAGTTAAAGTTACCCTGATCAACCGGGGCCATCACAATGAAAAGCTGGATCCTGCCATCGAGCTGCTAATCGCAGACATCAACGACCCGGAGTCGATCAGACCCCTGATCAAAGACCGTTTTTTTGATTGCGTCATCGATTTCATTTTGTTTACGCCATCCCAGTCACTGTCCCGGATCGATTTGTTTACCGGCAAGACCAAACAATTCATCTTCATCAGTACCGTGGCTTGTCTGGACCATGAACACCATCTGATCATCAACGAAGACACGCCTCGAGGCAACCGTTTCAGTCATTACGGCCAAAACAAAGCCGCCGCCGAGCTGATCTTATTGGATGCGCATCAGCGCCATGGTTTTCCGCTCACCATCGTACGCCCTGCCCAGACCTACAGCGAGACCAGGATTCCCCTTTCCGTCAAAGGAAACTCGGCTTGGCCTGTGATTCAACGCATGATTCAGGGAAAAGAAGTCCTGATCCATGGGGACGGCGAATCAGTCTGGGCTTCCACGCATGCGGATGATTTCGCCTCCGGTTTCATTCCGCTGATCAATCATCCCGATGCGATCGGCGAGATCATCCAAATCATGAACCCTGCCCCGCACACCTGGAATGAGGTCTACCGGATCCTGGCAACTCAACTCAAGGTCGAGTTCAAACCGATCTACGTGACCTCTGAAAAACTGTCTCGTTATACCGAGTACGATTTCAAAACCTCGATCCAAGGCGATAAAATGTTTTCAAATCTGTATGACATTGCCAAACTGAAACGCTTCGTTCCTGAGTTTGAACCCCACGTTTCTTTAGAAATGGGGCTCAAAGCGTATTTGGCTTTGATGGAAGCTCACCCTGAGCTCAAAGAAAGCGAACCGGAATTTGACCGGTTCTGCGATACGCTGATTGCCCAAAAAAGAAACACAAATCAACTTGGTTAAGCACGCATGAGTGAGGGTATAATAGACACTGACAAAGAGGACACATTATGGAACTGATACTAGACACAGCCAATTTAGAGAAAATCGCCCGCGCGATCGATCTCTACCCGATCAGCGGGGTCACCACCAACCCCAGCATTTTCAAGAAAGAAAACACCACGGATTTCTTTGGCCATTTCAAAGCCATCCGTCAGCTCATCGGTTTTGAGCGCAGTTTGCACATTCAGGTCGTCGGTGAAAGTGCCCAAGCCATCCTGGATGACGCCAAAGCCATATTAGAGAAAGTCGACAAGGAGGTCTACATCAAGATCCCTTCCACACCGCAAGGCATCAAAGCCATGAAGATCCTGAAAGCCCAAGGCGTCCATGTGACCGCAACGGCCATCTACTCTAAACTTCAAGCCCATATGACAGTCCTGGCCGGGGTCGATTATTTGGCCCCCTATGTCAACCGGATGGACAATCTGGACATTGATCCGATCGAATCCATGAAAGCCATGGTTGCGTTCATCGACCAGTCCAATGCCAAAACCAAGATCGTCGCCGCCAGTTTCAAGAACCTGACTCAGATCAATGACGCGATCAACTGCGGGGTCCAAGCCATCACGGTCGACCCGGACTTGATCGATGAGATCTTCAAGTTTCCTTCCCTAGCCAAAGCCGTCAGTGATTTCAAATCTGATTTTGAATCGCGCTTTGGAGAAGGCGCCACCATCGCTTCACTCACATAAATTCGTCCTCGGGCTTTCCGAGGACGTTTTTTCATTTCGCAGATGCCTGCGTCATTTGAATTTGATTAATGGGTTCATCAACCCAAGAAAAAAGTCCGAATTCGGACTTTAATTTTTGATGGTGCACCAGGCGGGACTTGAACCCGCACGGTTGCCCACACGCTTCTGAGACGTGCGCGTATGCCAATTCCGCCACTGGTGCATTTACGGATGCCACATTATTATAACAAACCGAAAACTAAAAGCCAAGACGAGTTTTCAAAATCGTCTTGGCAGCTTTATCCTGTGAATCTCATCACTGCGTTCTGGATGAGTTCAATGGGGAAACATGACTTCTGCCAAAGTCCATAGGATAATCAAAGCCCCGACCACAAAGGTCACATAGTCTAAGTTGCTTTTTTCTTTGAGACGGAAACGGACATAGAGGGTATCCGCCAAGCCCAGATAACCAACCCCGAAAATCGCAAAAGTCAACACCGGTAAACCGACCCAGATCTTAAAGGTAATCAAAATCAGAAAGAGCACTGTACAGAAGAAACCATAATAGCTTCGTTTGATGAACGGCATTGTTTGCCTCCTGTGCACTCAACGTGCGTTATAGATCATCACTCGCTTCAGCTCATCGGAATTGGCCCCTAAGGCATGGGCCAGGGCATACGCAAACGGAAATACTGTACCTGCCCCGCGGCTGGTTATGAGTTTACCGTCGATGACGACCTCATCTGTTTTATAATGGGCCATCGCAAAGATCGTTTCCAGATCAGCCATGGGATAAGACGTGACATTTTTACCCTTGAGGATGCCGGCTTTGGCCAAGACTGAAGGCGCAGCACAGATCGCACTGACGATCTTGTCTTCCTGATCAAAACGCCGGATCAGCGACAACACCCGGTCATCCGCCATCAGGTTACGGGTCCCGGGCTGACCTCCCGGTAAAAACAAGGCATCATACTGAGAATCGTCACTGAACAGTTTGTCTGCGAGGATTCGGATCCCATGGGAAGAGACGACTTCAAGCGATCCGATCGACATCAGATCGACCTGATACTGCGCTCTGCGCAACACATCCACCGGAACGATCATTTCGCTTTCTTCAAAGCCTTCCGCTAAAAGTACCAGTATTTTTTTCATCGCTTCACCTCTAACCTTATTGTAGCACTAAAGGCCAAAGCCACTTCATTTTTGCCTTGCCCATAAAAAAAGCATCCCGAAGGATGCTTAAGATTCAAGAAAGTCTTTCCAGCCGACTTTTTTAAAGAACGGGATCAACCGGTGATTGAGCGAGCCGACCAGTAAGGCAAAAAGCACCGTCCCTTCACGCACCGTCGTATTGGGCAGTTTAAAGGTGAAAATCATGGTCAAAGACAGAAACACCAGGATGATATCGATGTTTCGTCTGAGCGTTCCAAAAGACACATCAAGGCGTTGGGCCAGCAGTTGGATGAAGCCTTCAAAAGGCATGAACACAAAATCCAAGACCATCATCAGGGCAACGCCCAAGGCCATCACCGCGATCCCGATGATCAAGAGTCCCACTTGAGCCGGATAATCGGTATGGATAAAAGGAATCCAATTGAAGTCATAGATGAACAGGTTGGTCAAGAGTGTACTGATGACGATCATGATGACTTGAAAGAAATGGGTCAAACCCAGTTTTTTCAGTAAGGGAATCTGAGCCAAAAAGAAAACGAAATTGAGCAGACCCAAGGCAGTGCCCTGTTTGAGTCCCAACAAAGTCCCGAAATTATAAGAAAAACCGGACAAAGTACTTTGTCCGATCGAGGCTTTAACAATAAGACTGATTCCAAGTGAAATCAAACTGAGCGTAATCAACAGTTTGACGCTTCTGAAACACAGCGACTTCAGCCGAGTCAAAATGCTTAATCCCCTAAGGTCATCTTGGCTTTTTCTAAGATTTTCTTGGCGTCGATGTTGCCGAAAGCAACCATGTCGCACACCATGACTTTTTGATGGGGAAACTTGGCTTCAACTTCTTTAAGACTGGAAGCGATCTGAGGTCCCAAGATGATCAGATCACAATGGGCTCCCTTTTCATTCAGTTCAATGACCGGGTGAGCGGAGATGTCGACATCGTAGCCCATGGCCGTCGCAGCAGCCTTCATTTTATTGACCAACAAGGTTGTGGTTAAACCCCCTGCACAAAACAAACGGATCTTTTTCATACGTGTCTCCTTATGAACCAAATCATTATACCACTGCGGATTGAAAATCGGCGTGTGCATAATCATCTAAAAAAGCGTATAATACATAAAAAATGGTAACCTTATGCGAAAAAACCTTTCAAACAGCCAACGAATCGTGATTAAAGTCGGATCCAGTACCTTGACCCACGAGAGTGGGGCCATCAACCTGAGCCGGCTCGACAAACTGGCACAGATCATTGCGGATTTGCTTAATCAGAAGAAAGAAGTCGTTTTGGTGTCTTCCGGAGCCATCGCCGTCGGGGTCAGTAAACTGAAACTCAGCGAAAGACCCAAATCCACCCAGGAAAAACAAGCAGCCGCTGCCGTCGGTCAAGGCGAGCTCATGCATTTGTACAGTAAGTTCTTTTCCGAATACGGACACATGGTCGCTCAGATCCTGTTGACCAAGGACGTCGTCGAAGAAGACAAAAAACGCACCAACGTCATCAATACCTTTGAGAGCCTGATCCAAAAAGGCATCTTACCGATCGTCAATGAAAATGACACCGTCGCTACCGATGAAATTGAATTCGGAGACAATGATTCCCTCTCGGCCTTGGTCGCGACCTTGATCGAAGCCGATCTGTTGATTTTGCTTTCAGACATCGAAGGGCTCTATGACCAAGATCCCAAGCAACATCCAAATGCCAAACTGATCTCGCTGGTTGAAAAGATCGATGAGACGATCCTCTCTAAAGCCGGCGGAGCCGGCAGTACCCGAGGCACCGGAGGCATGGCCACCAAGCTCAAAGCAGCTCAAATCGCAACATCGGCCCACATCGACATGGTGATCGCCTTAGGGTCCAAACCTGAAATCATCGAAGACATCCTGCAGGGAAAAGACATCGGAACCCTGTTTATCGCCCAATGAACGAAGTTCTCATTAAGGCTCAAAAAGCCAAAGTTGCGTCAAAGCAGCTTGCCCACTTAAGTTCAACCGTTAAAAATACCTTTTTAGTGAGTCTGGCTCACAACCTGATCCAAGCCAAAGCATCAATACTCAAGGCCAACCTTTTTGATGTGGCCGCGTTCAACTCTCAAAACAGCACGATGATCGATCGACTGAGTTTGAATGAAAAGCGGATCTCAGAGATGTCACAAGCCCTGATCGAACTGAGTCATGCGCAAGATCCGGTCAATCGGCTCCTTGTGGAAACAGTGAGACCCAACGGGCTAAGGATCCAAAAGGTCACCGTGCCGATGGGCGTCATTGCGATGATTTATGAAGCACGGCCCAATGTGACGATCGATGCGGCTGCCTTGGCTTTTAAAGCCGGCAGTGCCATCGTATTACGGGGCGGAAAAGAAGCCTTGCTTTCCAACAAAGCCTTGGTGAGCATCATCAAAGCAACGCTAAGCCAAGAAGGCTTGGATCCGGAGTTGGTCCAACTGATCGAAGATCCGGATAAAGAACTCGCCAAAACCCTCATGACCGCCAAAGGCCTAATCGATCTGTTGATCCCGCGGGGCTCGGCACGCTTGATTCAAACGGTCATGGAAACGGCCACGGTTCCCGTCTTGGAAACCGGAGTCGGTAACTGTCATGCCTATGTGGAAGCCAGTGCCGATCTGGAATTGGCCCTAAAAGTCATCATCAACGCGAAATGCAGCCGTCCTTCAGTCTGCAATGCCTTAGAAAAGGTGTTGATCGACAAGGCCATCGCCCCTGTCTTCTTGCCGATGCTCATCACCGGCCTGCGTCAAGCGGGCGTCCTGATCGTGGGAGACAAACAAGTTGTTGCCTTGGATCCTTCGATCCCCTTGGCTACCGATGACGATTGGTCAACCGAGTACCTTGATCTCAAGATTGCCATCAAGCTCGTTGACGGACTCGATGAAGCCTTGGCTCATATCGAAACCTATTCCACCCAGCATTCCGAAACGATCTTGACCCGGGATCCTCAAAAAGCCCAACGCTTCTTGGATGAAGTCGATGCGGCTGCCGTCTATCATAATGCCTCGACACGGTTCACCGATGGCAATGAATTCGGTTTCTCTGCCGAAATCGGGATCTCGACTCAAAAACTGCATGCGCGCGGTCCGGTCGGTTTGGACGAACTATGTTCCTACAAATACAAGATCTTCGGTGAAGGTCAAATCAGATAAAAAACATCCGTCAGGATGTTTTGTTTTGGGTGAGCATTTTTTCGTAGAGATCAATGAATTCGTTGGCCATGATTTTAAAGCTTTCGGCACTCATCAGCATGTCTTCGGTATGGACCAGCAACAGATTGATTTCGGTCTTTTCACCGGAAGCTTCTTTGGTGATCAGTTCCATATGGCGGACATGGCCCTGGGTAAAACTGACTGTGCCCTCCTCGATCATGGCTCTGGCTTCAATGATTCGGCCTTCTTTGGCTTCTCGGATCGCCTCGATAAACAAAGAACGGGCATGACCGACCGAAGCGATGATGTTGAAACAAATAAGCTCTAAATTATCCATGATTGAGTTCCCCTTGAGCAGACACTGATTGGTCAAATTATAGCATGGCTCAGGTCACTGTCAAGGTGCGACAGTCATAATGTCATGATATAATAACATTATTAGGAACTGACGAAAAGGAGCACGCCATGTCATCATCTCATGATTTGTTTAACGCTTATGCCTTGCAGGTTTCAAAACTGACCGAAACATTCAGGTCAACCCAGTTTACCGCTTTGGATCAGGCTTCCGATATCATCGTGGAAGCATACCAAAACAAGAAACGCTTTATGGTTTTTGGCAGCGGGCATTCTCATATGGTGGCAGAAGAATTCTATGCGAGAGCCGGAGGCTTGGCTTATGTGACCCCCGTTTTACAAAATGAGTTGACTTTGACGGACCATCCCTTGAAATCGACACTGATCGAGCGCACCTTGGGGATGGCTCATGTTTACTTCGAACTCTATCACATGGAAGCCGGCGATGTGTTGCTGGTCTGCAGCAATTCCGGACGCAATGCCTTACCGGTCGAATTGGCCCGTTTGGCCAAAGAAAAAGGCTTGAGCGTGATTGCGTTTGTCAACGCACAACAAGCCATGACCATCGGTTCAAGACACCCCTCCGGTAAAAACCTGCCTGCCTTTGCTGATCTGGTGATCGACAATTGCGGGGCTTACGGGGATGCCGGTTTCGATTTGGGTGAAGGCATCATGATGGGATCGACCTCGACCATCATCGGAGCCTTGATGGCCCAATCCTTAAGCATCCTGGTCGCTTCTAAAATCAAAGCCCTCGGTTTAGCCATTCCTGTCTTCCGCAGTTCGAATCTGGATGGGGCCGATGAGTATAATGCTGAGCTCATAGAGCACTACTGCAAGACCTTTTAACGGTTTGTCTGGAAAGGAAACTTAATGCGTTATATCCTGATCAATAAATTCTCTAAAATCCCGCTGTATGTCCAATTGCGCAACAGCATCCGTCAAGCCATCGATGACGGGACTTTGAAAAACAAAGACAAGTTGCCCACTGAAGACGAACTGTGCGATACCTTTCACATCAGCCGTCCTGTCGTGCGTCAAGCTTATGGCGATCTGTTGACCGAAGGCATCATCACCCGAATGAAAGGCAAAGGCACCTTTGTCAACAAACAAGTCGTGAGCCGCAGTTTCACCAGCGAATTGTATAATTTCACCGGTGAAATGGAACGCTTAGGCAAGACCCCCAAAACCAAAGTCCTGGTGGTCGAGGTCTTGCGCAGTGAGCCGATGATCTTTCCTTTACTCTCTTTGAAAGACGGATCACCCTGTCTGCATTTCAAGCGCTTGCGCTTGGCCGACAATGTCCCAGTCTATGTGGAAGATTCCTACATCGATCTCAAACAATTCCCCCAACTGGAGAAAGTCGATTTTGCGACCAACTCTTTGTTTGGCGTGTTTGAAAACAACTATCATCGTCCCGTACACAAGACCTACAATGTGTATTCAGCCATGCTGGTCAGCGACAATGATGCCTTGCTTTTGGACATCGAAAAAAGAGCCGCTGTTCATCGGGTGGCTTCGACGACTTATGATACCCACGGAAAGGTCATGGAAGTTTCTGTGGCCTCGTTTCCTGGCGAACGCAATACCTTTGACGTGATCGTTCGCCGTGACAGAAAGTGAGGTCCTCATGAACTACATCACCATTTCCCGCCTAAGCGGTATCCCTTTATACATTCAGCTCAAAGACTCGATCCAAAACGCCATCAGTACCGCAGTACTAAAACCGGGCGATAAATTACCAACCGAAGAAGAACTCTGTGATCAGTTTTCGATTTCACGCCCTGTTATACGGCAAGCCTATTCCGAACTCATCTCAGAAGGTGTCATCAGACGAACCAAAGGCAAAGGCACCTTTGTGAGAGACAAGGAAATCCAAAGCCGATTCTTTCAATCGCTGTCGCCTTTTGAAACCGACATGATCAGTAACGGACTGACGCCCAGCGTCAAAGTCCTCACCAAAGAGATCCTGAATGATCCTAAGCATTTCCCGCTTGTGTTTAAAGAAACTCAACACAGCGAACTGTTGCATCTGCGCTTTTTGTATCTGGGCAACGGGATCCCGATGATCCTGGTCGATACTTATCTGCCTCATGATTGCTTTCCGGGCCTCTTGGATCTTGATCTGAGCAAGACCCCGTTGTATCCGTTGTTTGAATCGGAATACAACCGCTACATCGACTACGCCAAACGGACCGTCGATGCGATCAAAGTCAACGATGAAGGGGCTGCCCTGCTCAACATTACCAAAGGGGCTGCCGTCCATGAGGTCAAAACTGTGGCTGTCGATCACGAAGACCGGATCTTGGAGTACAGTGTTGCACTGTATCCGGGTGAACGCAATGCCTTTGACATCATGATCTACAAGCATCCCTAAGTCTATCCATCCGTAAAAAAGTGATTCAACTGCTGAATCACTTTTTTCTAGTTTAGGTTACTCTGCAGTATCTTTTGACGCTTCTAAGGTAACTTGGCGGGCAATCGCAGAGTCCTTCAAATGAGCCATCCATAAAAACAAGGGGGTCGTCAAATTGGCCATTACGATCACCCGAAGATAATTGAATAATTTATCACCCATGGGCAGCGGATCGTTTCCCCAAGCCCCTTGAACATCCACCAGAATGAAAATGAAATAACCGATGATGAGCGAATACCCCAGATAGAAAACCGGAATCTTCCAGGACACTTTAAATGATGTCTTGCCGTTTTTCAGATCCAACAGTCTCATCAAAAACCAGATGATGACAACGAATTCACCGATAAACAAGCCATAGAACCCCAGCATGAAAATAATGATGACTGACATCCTGCTCCTTTCTGAAAGGCTCAAGACACAAAGCCCCGCCTAAGGGACTTTGTCCTTTACTTTCATCGGGTTTGCTTCTGTCTTCATCATATCATCATCCGTATTTTGTGAATGGGCAAAATAAAAAAGCCCGAAGGCTTTAAGTTGATCTGCTTGGTGCACCAGACGGGACTTGAACCCGTACGAATAAATCACACGCCCCTCAAACGTGCGCGTCTGCCAGTTCCGCCACTGGTGCATCATCTATACTTCTTCTAAAAAGGGTTATTGGCGCGACCGGCAGGAATTGAACCTGTGACCTAGCGCTTAGGAGGCGCTCGCTCTATCCAACTGAGCTACGGCCGCATCTGGTCGGAACGACGCGATTTGAACGCGCGACCCCTACCACCCCAAGGTAGTGCACTACCAAGCTGTGCTACGTCCCGATGCTTGTATATTATACACATTCTTTTTTGTTTTGTCAGTAGGAAAGTATCAAACGGACCCAAGAAAAACAGGCTCACCATAATAGGCAAACCTGCTTGTTAAGACCCTGTTGGCTCTAGCGGTGAACGATGAAGTAGACCATCTTACCAAACGGAGCCGCTTTGATCTTGGATTTAACCAAGGCCACAGCTTGATCACCGTCGATAAGCTCGATTTCAAACTCCATGACCATTTTATTGGAGGTCCTGCCAATAAAGCGGATGGATACATCAGTACATTGGGTCAATAAAGCAATGATCTCTTCCTGTTTCAATGCTGCTTCAACGATAATTTTCATAGGTCCTCCTGATCAGTGATGAACTTCCTGTATTATCCCAAAAGACGATGACGATGTGCTCACTGCGATTTGCCTGCTTCCAGTGCAATTTCCGATGAGGAGTCTGAAACCGCTTTATTCTAAAACTTGACATTAAAATCACACCAATGCACCCAATCGTGTGTTGTTTATGCTCTGGTGGGTATGATAAACTGTTAGGTATCTAAGGAGGAGTGCCAAAAACAAGTACGGTCAGCGAAGTAATTATAGCGCCCGGCTCCAATGGGAGTGACGAGGAAAGAGGAGTATCGAAAGATTCGGCGGATGCCTCTTCGGCAAACAGTGTGTCGACATAAACAGGTCAAATCAACAAAAGCCTGATTATCACTGATGAAAGGAATTCTAATCTATGTGCGGAATAGTAGGCGTTGTTTCACAACAACAGGCTTCCGATGTTTTAATCGCGGGATTAAAGCAACTGGAATATAGAGGCTATGATTCTGTCGGCCTGTCCGTTTTTGAAAACAGCCAAATCAAGACGATCAAAACGCAGGGACGCATCGCTAATTTAGTCAACAAACTTCTAGACCAGCCTCTTAACGGCGGGGTCGGTATCGGTCATACACGCTGGGCAACCCATGGGGAACCGTCCGACGTCAATTCGCATCCTCACGGCAATCACCGTGTTTCTTTGGTTCATAACGGCATCATTGAAAATTACCTGTTCATCAAGGCCAGAATGATCCGTAAGGGCTATACCTTTGAATCCGCCACGGATACGGAAGCCTTAGCCAAACTCTTGGATTACTATTATGTTCAAAAAGGTACGCCTTTGGAAGCCATCAAAAAGGTACTGGAAAAGATCAGAGGGTCCTATGCGGTCGGTATGATCTTTGACGGCCATCCTGATCAGATCTATGCGATCCGTAAGGACTCGCCTCTGATCGTCGGTCTGGGCAAAGACAAAAACTTCATTGCTTCCGACATCACCGCCATCCTGGATTACACCCGTGACTATTACCTGCTTGAGGAAGGCGAAATCGCCATCATCGAAAAAGACAAGGTCACCATCTTGGACAATGATCTGGAAGTCATCCAAAAAGAGATCCAAACCGCGTCCTGGGATCGTCAGTCGGCTGAAAAAGAAGGCTATCCGCATTTCATGCTGAAAGAGATCCATGATCAGCCTAAAGTCTTGATGAATGCGATCAACCCTCGCCTGAAAGATCACAAGATCGACTTCAGCGATGAAGGCTTAAGCGATGACTTCTTAAAGTCCATCACCAAATTTCATATGGTTGCCTGCGGAACCGCCATGCATGCGGCCATGATCGGCAAGCAGATGATCGAAAGCGAAGCCCGGATTCCCTGCGATGTCCACATCGCCAGTGAATTCAGATACGGCAATCCGATTTTAAAACCCTCCGAAGCCGTGATGGTCATCTCCCAATCCGGTGAGACGGCCGATACCTTAGCAGCCTTACGCTTGGCCAAATCCAACGGGCTCAAAGTCATCGCCGTGGTCAACGTGGTGGGCTCCAGCATTGCCCGTGAAGCCGATGTGGTCTTGTATACCTGGGCTGGACTGGAAATCGCCGTGGCTTCCACCAAAGCTTATTTCGTTCAGTCTGCCTTATTGACCTTACTGGCCAAAAAACTGCAGCTTCTGCATGATTTGTGTGACGATGACGCCATTGCCTTGTTTGTGGATGATCTCCATAAGATCCCTTCTCTGGTATCCACCATCTTGGATGAACAGGAACACATCAAACAGCTGGCTTCGCTGATCGTCTCCAAAACCTCATTGTTTTTTATCGGAAGAGGCTTGGATTACAGTTTGGCTCTGGAAGCATCCCTGAAGCTTAAAGAAATCTCTTATATCCATTCTGAAGCTTATCCTGCCGGAGAACTGAAACACGGGACGATCTCACTGATCACCGATAACGTGCCGGTGGTGGCCTTGGCTACCCAGGAAAAGTTATTTGAAAAAATCATCTCCAACATCAAAGAAGTCAAGGCCAGAGGGGCTCAGGTCTTCCTGTTTGCCTTGGATGACCCGATGTTTGAAACCGATGTGGCGGATCACAGTTTTATCCTTCAAAAAGTACAACCGGCCCTGATTCCATTGGTGGCCATCGTTCCCCTACAGCTGTTTGCCTATTATGCCTCTGTTTTAAAAGGGCTGGATGTCGATAAACCGAGAAATTTAGCCAAATCCGTCACGGTCGAATAAAAGGCTTGTTATAATAAGTGCATGAACTTAACCGCGCTCATTGCACTTTTTATTTTTATCCTGGGGACCATCATCGGTTCCTTCCTGAATGTCCTGATTTATCGGATCCCGCTGAAGCTGGATTTCGTCAAAGGGCATTCCTTCTGTCCGCATTGCCATCATGATTTAAAGGCCTTGGATCTGTTTCCGGTCTTCTCCTATCTGTTTCTGGGCGGGAAATGCCGTTACTGTAAAGTCAAGATCTCCCCTCGTTATCCGCTGATCGAACTCTTGACCGGTGTCTTGTTTACCTTGACTTACCTGCGTTTTGGAAACTCGCTGATGAGTGTCATCGGCTGTATCCTGGCGTGTGATCTGGTCGTCTTGTCCATGATCGATCATGATACCTTGGAATTTGATGACGGCTTCAGTATCCTGATTTTGGTTTTAGGGGCCTTCGCTTTGATCCTGGATCACAGTGCTCCCCTGTTGACCTTGATCGGGGTCTTGGCCATCAGTGGTCCGATGCTGGCGATTGCGTATTTCACCGGGGGGTTTGGCGGAGCCGACATCAAACTGATGGGGGCAGCCGGCTTGCTCTTGGGTTTCCCCAACATCATCGTCGCCTTCTTCATCGGGGTCATCTCAGGGGGGATCCAAGCCATCGTGCTGCTTAGAAAAGGCAATGACCGTAAGTCGATGATGCCTTTTGGGCCGCATCTGGCTTTGGGGATCTTCGTTGCGTACTTGTACGGCAGTGCCATCTTGAACTGGTATTTGAGTTTCTTTATCCGCTAAGCCTGATCGTTCAGGCTTTTTTTGACCCAAAAACAGGACGACTGGTTTTTAACCACCAGATTCAGTTCTATACTGACTGTGACAGGAGGTCTTATGTCCCATTCTCACCCCTTGATTAAGCAGTGTCTGAAGATCGCCAGTGACGCGCACGCGACGCAAGTCGACAAAGCCAAGATGACCTATCTCTTGCATCCCATCCTGGTCAGTTTGATGGTGGAGACCCATGATCGAAGCGTTTTGAAACGCTGGGGATCCTCGCTGAGCGAACAAGATTGGATCAACGCTCAGTGTGTGGCTTTGCTTCATGACGTGCTGGAGGATACCCCGGTGACTTATGAAGACCTGCGGGATCGCCATCATTTACCCCTTGAGATCTGTGAGGCTGTTTTAATGATGACCAAGCTGGATCATGAAGATTACCAAGACTATCTCAAACGGGTCAAAGCCAACCCGCTGAGCCGAGTCGTCAAACTGGCCGATCTGTTGGATAATGCGAATCTTGACCGTTTGCCTAAGGTCTCTGAGGTTGATAAGGCCAGACGAAAAAAATACTTAAAATCGATGCTTTATCTGTGGTTAGACTAAACTAGACCCCCTTGTGAGGTGTCTGGAATCGGCTTATAATGGATTCATAAGCACCACTTGAGGTGAACCATGAAAAAAAATAAATCCTTGATTGTCTTGATGACCCTGCTTGTTTTGTCGATGAGTGGCTGTACGCCAAGTCAAACGGCCATGCCGTCGTTTACGCTGGAGAACTTTCCGACTTTGGACGGCTCTACCGTAACGATTCCGATGGATGAAGCCTTGATGGCGAAACTGACCGGCAAATCGATTGAAACCGTAAGGCCCTATGTCTTGCACAACAAAACGCATGAAGCGTATGTCAATCTGATCAACAAAAGTGCTGATCTGATTTTAGTGACCAGCCCTTCCGAAGCAGAAAAAGCCTTGGCTGATCAAAGCGGAGTCGAATTGGAAGTGATTCCGATCGTGTCGGAAGGCTTTATCTTTTTGACCCATAAAAACAACCCGGTCTCTTCCTTGAGCGTGGCTCAGATCGTCGACATCTACAGCGGAAAAATCACCAACTGGAAAGAAGTCGGCGGTGCCGATGAGCCCATCATGGCCTTTCAGCGTCCGGTGAATTCAGGAAGCCAGACCGGTTTTCTGGAACTGGTCATGAAGGATGTCGTGCCAAAGACGCCACCCACGACCTGGATCTATGCGGGGATGGGCGAACTGATCGAAGCGGTGGCGGATTACGAGAATGCGCCGGATGCTTTGGGTTACTCTTACTTTTATTTCGTGACCGACATGTGGGGCAATGAGAACGTCAAACTGATGAAGGTCAATGGGATCGCCCCGGACAAAACGACCATTGCGAACGGAACTTATCCGATCCAAACCGCTTATTATGCGGTCTATCGCAAAGATGAAGCCAAGAACAGTGATGTCAGAAAGATCGTTGCCTGGATCTTAAGTCAAGACGGACAACAACTGATGGAAGAGTGCGGCTATGTCAAACTCGATTAAGATCCTGACTGTTTTGGCATTGATACTCGTTGGAGGGTGTACCCCTAAACAGGAAGTAATAGACCCTGATGACCATAAGGT
>CAXXCK010000006.1:0-66031 GCA_963678045.2 Erysipelotrichaceae bacterium
CAAAGGCAAAACCGAAATGGAAGTTTTGGCTGCACTGAGTGCCTTGGCCAAATCCAACAAAGTCTACAAGACCATCCTCAGAGGCGCCGGGGCTGAACATCACTTCATACCTTCCGTGGTCAAGGCTTTAGCCTCACGTTCAGAATTCGTAACGGCCTATACGCCGTATCAGGCTGAGTTTTCTCAAGGCATTTTACAGTCCATCTTTGAATACCAAAGTGACATCTGCGAACTGACCGGAATGGACGCCGCCAATGCCTCCGTCTATGACGGGGCGACCGCAGCAGCCGAATCGGTGGCGATGGTCATCGAAAAAAACCGCAAAATCGTCCTGATCGCCGACAGTGTCTCGCCTCAGGTCATCGACACCATCAAGACCTATACGTCTTGTTCAGACACGATCATTCAAATCGTCAAAACCAAAGGCGGCATCGTCAGACCCGACAGTCTGAAAGCCTTGCTGAATGACAAGACCGCAGCCTTATTGATCGCCAACCCCAATTATTTGGGTTGTCTGGAAAAAGTCTCAGAATTGGCCACCGAAGTCCATCAGGCCGGTGCCAAACTGATCGTGTATGCCAACCCTTTGACCTTGGCCTATCTGAAAAGCCCGCGGGCCTTGGGGGCCGACATCGCTGTGGGCGAAGCCCAGTCTTTGGGGCTAGCCTTGGCTTATGGCGGACCTTATCTTGGCTATATGGCCACCACCACCGACTTGGTCCGGCGTTTGCCCGGACGCATCGTCGGCGAAACCTTGGATACCCAAGGGCGGCGTGCTTATGTCTTGACCCTGCAGGCTCGTGAACAACACATACGGCGTGAAAAAGCCACCAGTTCCTTGTGTTCCAATCAAGCTTTGTGTGCCTTGACGGCCAGTGTCTATGTGGCAGCCCTGGGACCTCAAGGGCTCAAAGAAGTCGCTGAGCACGGCCTCAGAAAAGCCCATTACTTTCAAAAAGAACTCGAAAAGATCGGGTTTACCCTTAAGTATGATTCCCCATTCTTTAATGAATTCGTCACCGTGTCGCCCGTGGCTGCCAAAGCGATCGAACGGTATCTGGATACTCATGACATCTTGAGCGGTCTGATTCTAAGCCCGCATGAAATCTTGTGGTGCGTGACCGAGACCGTCTCCAAGGAAACCTTGGATGAGGTGGTTGCTTTGTTGAAGGAGGCAGTACGATGAGCCAGCTGATCTTTGAACGCAGCGTCAAAAACAGACGCGGCATTACCTATCCTGATTTTGATACCCCAGAAGTGCATCTGGATGAAGCCTATGTCAGAGTTAGCGCACCGCGCTTGGCTCAAGTGGCTGAAGTCGATGTGGTCAGACACTATACGGCCTTGTCTAAACAGGCCTTTGGGGTCGATGACGGTTTTTATCCTTTGGGTTCCTGTACGATGAAGTACAACCCCAAACTCAATGAAACAGTGGCTTCCCTAGAGGGCTTTACCGGCATCCATCCTTTACAGGATCCTCTAACCGTTCCTGGCGCCATGACCCTGATGGGCAATTTAAGCAGCGCCTTGTGTGAAATTACCGGGATGGACGGCTTTACCCTGCAGCCCTCAGCCGGAGCCCACGGCGAATTTACCGGGCTCTTACTGATCCATGCCTATCATAGTGATCGTCACGATCTCAAACGCACCAAAGTCATCGTACCGGATTCAGCTCACGGGACCAACCCGGCTTCCGCCAACATGGCCGGCTATTCGATCATCAACGTGCCTTCCAACGCCTTAGGCGGCGTCGATGTGGACGCCTTGAAAAAAGTATTAAACGATGAAGTGGCAGCGCTGATGCTGACCAATCCGAATACCCTGGGACTCTTTGATCCCAACATCGAAGAAATCGCCAGACTGGTCCATGAGGCCGGCGGACTCGTATATTATGACGGAGCCAACCTCAATGCCATCATGGGCGAAGTAAGGCCCGGAGACACCGGATTCGACGTGGTCCATCTCAACCTGCATAAGACCTTCTCTACGCCTCACGGCGGCGGCGGTCCGGGTTCAGGCCCGGTCGGAGTCAAGAAACACCTGATGCCTTATCTGCCTTACGGTACGATCGATGCGTCCGGTTATGTGGAAAACCCCAAAGCCATCGGCAGAGTCCGCTCCTTCAGCGGCAATTTCTTGGTCAATGTCAGAGCCTATACCTACATCCTGTCACTGGGTTCAGATGGCTTGAAAGACGCGTCCAAACACGCGGTACTCAACGCCAACTACATGATGGCCAAACTGAAGGATCACTTCACCGTAGCTTATCCGCAGCCCTGTATGCATGAATTTGTCTTGAGCCTGCAAAAACTCAAAGAAGAGACCGGTATCTCAGCCAAAGACATCTGCAAGGGACTTTTGGACTATAAGGTCCATCCACCAACCATGTATTTCCCGCTGATCGTCCATGAAGCCTTGATGATCGAACCCACGGAAACCGAATCCAAGGAAACCATGGATGCCTTCATCAGTGCCCTGATCCAGCTCAAGGAAAAAGCCTATACGGATCCAGACTACTTACAAAGTGCCCCGTACACGACCCCCATCACACGGGTCGATGATGTCCAAGCTGCCAGACATCCGATCTTAAAAGCCCAATTGTAAATAAAAATATCGTCCAAAGATGGACGATATTTTTTTTATGATTTAACTGCGGTTTTCTTTCTGAAGAGCACAGCGCTCAAAGTCGTTACCACAGCCATGGCCATCCACGTGCTCAGATCCTTCAACACAAACACAGTCGATTTCACTTTGACCTCAAAGCGCTGCGGGGCACTTTCAGCCAGAAGCAAGCCCTCTTCTGAATACAGCGAGAGAGTCAGTGTGTACTTTGCGTTAGTGAAACCGGCCATCGGACTGATGCTTAGGCGTCCGGAACTTTCTCCCACATAGAGTTCAGGCAGGCTCATCAGATCCAGGACTTCCAGTAACTGTCCGTCTTTTTCAAAGCGCAGGACCATTCTGACGTTTTTCTCCGGTTGATCGAGGTTGAGCAGCGTATAGGCCACGCTCACATTTCGGATCTGCCCGGATGGTTCATTTTGAGGACCGGCCAGAAAGACAGGGATGGAAACAAAACGCGCCGTCAAGGTGAGTTGAAGCACCTCCTTGTCTTTGAGTTCAAAGCGGTTTTGGGCAATGATGACACCTTGTTTCAGGGCTGTGATCTGATAAGTACCGGGCACCAGACGTTCTGTGAAGCCCTCGGTATATCCGTCCCGGATCGGCGTTTGGGTCTTGTCTTCATTGAGCCTGACCAAAACCAAATCCGCACTGATGGGCGTTTGTCTCACATTTTGGACACGGATTGACACCTCCCCGGCTTGGGCTAAGACAGTAAGTCTCGCCCTGAGTTGGGCAAAGCCGTTCCAGCTGATGCCGGATCCCGGCTGTGACACGATGTGAGCCACGACACTGATCTCACTGTCGCCCAAGCCTTGAACGTCACTCAGTTTGAAAGAAACTGGGACCCGCAGGCTGCTTTTGGCTTTGACACGGACTTCTTGGGCTTCAAAGAAGAAGCGGATCCCTGAAGGACCACGGCCTTCTAAGGCAAGGTCCATGTCGGAAGCGGTGTTGTTGAAGAAGATCACCTCCACGCCGCTGGCCGCCATCGTTTCACCCGGAATCATGATGAAGTGATGGCTGCCAAAGGAGCCCGAAACGCCCAGCCCGCTGACTGCGCCGGCTTTTTGCATAGTGCTCAGCAAAGCAAGAAGGACGAT
Organism: Erysipelotrichaceae bacterium; assembly: GCA_963678045.2. Classification (GTDB taxonomy): domain Bacteria; phylum Bacillota_I; class Bacilli_A; order Erysipelotrichales; family Erysipelotrichaceae; genus UBA2212. The sequence goes on from CAXXCK010000006.1 coordinate 3,726, forward strand.
GATAAAGCCACAGCACCTAGACAGGCTAAGTTTTAAAGTACACTGAGGGGTCATGGTGTTGACTTTGCTCAGTTGGAGACTCCGATATGAATCTGTCCGCTATAACTGCCATTTTGAAACGCAGAGGAGAGTTTTAAATACGCAAAGACGGTCTGGGTGTTACCCTGCTCATCCGTTTTGATGTCTGAGGTAAACAGGGTCTTGCGGTCAGCGCTGAGCTGAATGAAGTTGCCGCTGGGACCTTGGCCTTCCAGATCGGATTCATTGACCCGGATCGCAAAACTTTGACTCGCTTTGGTGGAAGGATCATCCACCAAGGTCGCATCCAGTGACGCGTCGTTAAAGGCTATGGCCGTCGTTTCTGTTTTGACCCCATCCCACAGGGCATCGGCTTTGATCAATCGTTGATACGGGCCATTGGCGATCGTGTTCAAGATGACGCTTTGTTTTAAGTCATCGGAGTATTCGTCTGTCGGATGTGTGATGTTTCCCCAATCCAGGTCAGTGGCGGACAGCGATGCGATTTCGCCGTACCATGCCATACTAATCCCATCGATCCGTTTGGCATCGAGAGTGGGATTGATCGGCTGATCTCTATAATCATCACAGATCCTGACATTCAAGGCCCACGCGCCAACACTGGCTGCTTTTGACACCTTGAAATCAAAGGTGAAATCGAATTTGAATTCCTCAGGGTTCAGTGAGGCAACATTGCTGCTGATCAGTTCCCAGGAACTTGTCCCCAAGTATTCCTCATCCGTAACTAAACTTGGCTCCATCTTACTGCGATTGTAGACAAAGGTAAGTTGATCCCCTTGAGCGTTGATGCCACGGGCTGATTCAAACGTGTCATCGACCCCGTCGCCCAACTGATCATCAAAGGCTTCATCCAGCATCAAACCCACTTCAATCAGCAACAAATCAAACCCGTCCAAATCTGTCACGGTAAACGAGATCCGATACGTTTGAGTCGGGATCAGCACGCTGACTGCTTGATGGGTCTGTGTCTCAGGATCCATTTGGGTCAAAGCCAAATTGCTCAAAACGATCGGGTTATTGTGTCCTTCCCGAGTGAAAGAACCGTCCAACGACAGAGGTTCATTGCTGATGGCCCTCACGGGTTCTAGCGACAACAACAAAACAAACACGGTACAACTGAGTCTAATGAATATACTGTAATTATGGTTATTTTTCATACCTTATTACCTCCATAATCAGTATAAAATATGGTTATTTTAAATATTCATACTCAGCTTGAAATGACGTTTATCTGACCCGAAATGTCATTATTTGACCGTTTGTGTCAACTCTTCGTATGAAAAAGTGTCGTTTTTGAACTCTGGCTGTTTTTTCATGAACCAGGCTCCAAAACACCTTATATAATAAGGACAATTGAGGTCAAATCATGAGAATAGCTCTTTGTGACGATACCCTTAGCGACCTGGGACAAGTCAAAGCCTGTCTTGAGTCTTACCAACTGAAAAATCCTGAGGTGTCGCTCAGTCTGTCTGTTTTTTATAATCCCGATGATTTTCTGCAGGCCTATGCCCGCGATCCGCATTATGATCTGATCGTGCTGGATATGGTCATGCCTTTTATGAGCGGGCTGGAAGTTGCCGCAACCATCAGACAAAGCGATGATCAGGTCAAGATCGTCTTTTTGACGATCTCACCGGAATATGCGATTGAAGCGTATGAGGTCAAAGCCTATCACTACCTGATCAAACCGGTCCAGGAAGGACCTTTGTTTAAGATCCTGAATGAGATCGCACTATGGATCAGACAGACCCAAAGAACGACCCTGCTGTTGCGTGATCGGGAGTCCATGATCAAACTCAGCATTGCCAAGATCGCCTACATCGAAGTCATCCAACATCGTCTGTTTTATCATCTGATGGACAACAGCATCCTGAGCGCCTACAGCTCACTCAAAGAAGTCAGTGATGTCTTACTCAAAGAGGCCCATTTCCGTAAGGTCCACAAGTCTTATCTCGTCAATTATTTTGCTGTGGATGCCTTATCCAATCAGTGTTTCATCATGAAAGACAAGACCCGTATTCCGATCTCCAGATCGCTCTATAAACCCATACGACAGCACTACATCCGTTTTCTCATGCATCAAGGACAGGCCCGATGACCCCTTCGACGATCATGTCGATCAACTCGATCTTCAGTTGTATCAGTGTCTTGACGATCTTGGTCGATTATAAAGTTAATCTCAAACAAGCCCTGATTAGGATCCTGGGGGTCTCCTTGGTTTTGATTCTGATCCTGACCTCAGGGTCACCTTCTTTAAAAGATTCGAGTCAGCATGAACTCTTTCTGTTGGGGATCCTGATCCCGATTTATCTGCTGTTTCTCAGCCTATCCAAAGTCAAAGGGTTTCGCTTTGCCTATACCTTCATCCTGTCACTGAGCATCATGGTTGGGATCAACACCCTGACCACCACCCTGTATACCGTGAGCCGTCATTTTGGTTTCTCCGTTCTCATCAGTCTAGGGGCCTTAGCCCTGTGTGATCTGGGTCTGTTTCAGCGCTATCGCCCGTTGTATCAGGAAGTCCAGGCATTGAAAGAAACTGAATGGTCAGGCTTTTGTATCACACCCAGTTTGAGTCTGTGTCTGCTGTTTCTGTTGGCGGAAGAACCCTTATCGATGATCTTTACCCTAGCCTATCTGGAACATGAGCTCTTGGCTTATGCGATCCTGTTTGTCAATCATGTGCTCATCGCCATCAACCTGCGCAAGTTTCTGACCCTGGCTTCGCTGAAGAAAGAAGCCACGCTGAGAGAAAAGATGCTGGAGGGGTTGCGGCTTGATCTGAGTGCTCAGATCGAATCGGTACGCTCGATGAAACTCTTGCGTCATGACCTTCGACATCATCTGCAGATCATGGCGCTTGCCAATCAAGGCAACTTCGGTGAGTTTGAAGCCCAAGTCGAAAAGCTCAAAGGAAAACTGGAAGAAACCTTTGTGGTGAGCTATTGTCAAAACTTCAGCATCAATGCGGTCCTGTCTTCTTACTTTAAACAAGCCCAAGCAGAAAACATCTTGATCACCCATCGGATCGCCTTGCCTGAAAAACTGCCGATCGAAGACATCGATCTGAGTCTGATCCTTGCCAATGCCATCGAAAATGCCATCCATGCCAATCAAAAGCTTCAGGAAGCAGATCGCTATCTGGACGTCTCGATCACTCATCAGCTCTCATCGCTGACGATTCGGATCGAAAACCCGGTCCATGAATCCATCGTGTTTAAAAACGGATTGCCGGTCTCTAATCAGATCGATCACGGTTTAGGCACCCTCAGCATCAGCCGTTTGGCTCAACAAGCCCAAGGCCAAGCCTATTTCAATGCACAAAAAGGACGATTCACGTTGATCGTCCAGTTACCGCTTTAATTTGTCTATTCTTGAGTCGTCTTTTTCTCCAAGATCATCATCCAGATGGCCAAGCCGATCTCAAATAGACCCAAAAAGGCAAAAATCAGATTCAGCCAGATTTTACCTTGATTCTGAACGATCTGAATCAGACTGACCGCCACCAGGATCACGCCCATCAGGACGACCATCATTCTTTTCATAAACCGACGTTGTGTTTTCATAAGGATCCTGTGTGCTTTCTTTTGACTTATTTTACCAGATTAACGCCATTCTTTCACGCGACGCGATCAGGCTTTGATGCTTAAGGAGGCGGGTGAAACTTGGGTGAGACAAGGCTGCATCAAGAGATACCGGGTGGCTTCAAGGGCCATCGTTTCCGCCAAGCGGACCACTTCCTGACCGATCGATCCGGCAATGTGGGGGGTCAGGATCAGGTTGGGCTGCGTATACAACGGACTGCCTTCGATCGGCGGTTCCGGATAAGTCACATCCAAGAGGGCAAAACAGTTGGGTTTTTCACTCAGGACTTTAATCAGATCCGCTTCATTGAGGGTCGCGCCCCGGCCGGTATTGATGAAGACCGTGGTGGGTCCCATGAGTTTAAACAAGTCATAATTCAGAATGCCTTTGGTGGAAAGCAAATCAGGCATGTGATTGGAGATGGTTTGACATTCACTGAAGATGAACTCTAGCGTTGCCTTGTGTGCCCCGTATTTCATCAGGGTCTCTTCATCGACATAAGGGTCATACGCGTACACTTCGATGTCGGTGTCCTTGAGTCTGGCCATGACTTTGCGTCCGACACTGCCGGCTCCCAGTAACCCAACTTTGACATTTTTATTGCCGGGATACTCATTGGCGCAAGAGCGCAGGAAATCAAAGTCGGTCTTGGTGTGTGCCAAAGCATTCTGAAAGAAGCCTTTGTTGGCCAACAGGATCTGCGAAGCCACCATTTCAGCCACCGGGATGGCATTGGCTTCAGCCGCACAACACAAGGTGATGCCCTGATCCAAAAAGGGCTTCGCAAAAGCATGAACTGAACCGGCCGCATAGAATACCGCTTCCAGGTTAGGTAAAACGCTTTGAAGGGCTTCTTCATCGATCTTCAGCATGCCCCAGGTCGAAAACAAAGCCACGGTTTCATTTAGTTCGGCAAAGGACTCATCCCAGGACCCCAAGGTCACGCTCTCCTCGCTGAGCTCATAACAAATCCGAATCTGTGCTTTGACTAAAGGCGCATAGACCCGTGCTATTTCTTCCGGCTTGCCGATGAAGCAGGCTTTGGGCTTGAGACAGAGCTGTTTCAAGCTTTGCGCATCCAGTCTGAAAGATTCCAGCGTGTCGTCTTTGACAAACTCCAACAGCGCGTTGGGTTCAACGCCCATCAGTCTGGCTTGGGCGATGTAAGCGCGCCAGCGCTTGTGACCGTCTAGGTCGCTTAAGCGATAACGGGCATTGTCTTGGTCCCAGTTGAACACATGAAACGTGACCAGATAGGGTGCGATCGCTTTGATTTCTTCAAGGTGCTCACTGAAACTGATTTCCGGATTGGGTTGCCAGTAGGTTTTTAGGTTGATCCGGTTGACGGCTTTCAATAAACGCAAAGCCCCTTGAGCGCTTTGGGTCATGGATTTACGGTGATATTCCAAAGCCAAGGTGATCCCGGCTTCAGCGGCCAGATCACAGGCTTCCTGTATACGTCCTGTCAACAGGTCAAATTCATCCTGGGTGATGGTTTCAGGCGGAATACGGCCGGCCCAGATCCGAATGATCGGGGTTTCCAAGATCTTGGCACTCTCCAAAACGGGGATGAAATCTTCGATCGCCGTGCCTTTATAATACGAGCCATACGAGGGCAGATGAATCAAGGCCGCCTCACACAGTGCTTTGACCTGGTGTGCCAGTTCTAAATCACCGGCTTTGACATGCAGGTCAGCACCCCATTCGATCTGGCTTAAGCCGGCTTCCTTCGTCAAAGCGATGATGTCTGTGACGCTTTTGTCTCGAAACGTCACCGAAGTCACTCCACAGTTCATAAGGGTTTCCTCTCACTTTTATCCCCTTTATTATAAACGCTGGACGTGCTTTTTAGGAATCAAATCAGGGCCAGTCTATAGGAAGGCATGAGACCGGTGCTGTGGTGGACCTTGATTGTAAGTTTAGTGAAACTCTCTGCGGATGATCTGAAGACGCACTGGGTAAAAGATCGTGATCTTGGGGTGCTTTGCGCATGCGGGCTGTGTCTATTCAAAGCCAAGAGCCTTTTGGAGTGGTTCGTGATCCTGGCGGTGATCCTAAGCTTGGCGCTTTGGGGCAGAGTGAGACAAAGCATGGGCAGCGGAGATCTGAGCGTGATCCTGACGATGGGACTCTTGATGGATCTGAGTGAATTTCTGATGGCCCTTCAGGGTGCCGCGCTATTGGCGCTGGCGGGTTTTGACATCACGAAAAAGGCACTTCAGTCTGAAGTGCCTTTTGTGCCTTATTTATGCGGGGGAATGCTGATCGTCTATCTGATCAGGTTGCGGTTGATTTTCTCGTAAATCAGGGCCAGATCGGCGACCGTGATGATGCCTAAAGGTTTTTGATTAAGCGCCCCGTCTTGGGTAATGATGATTTCCTGAAGGCGTTTGCCCAAAGCCAGATGGTGTTCAAACTCGGCAATGACGCTGATCAGGGTCGTGTTTTGAGAAATAAACGAGACAGTACGGTCTTTGGGGTCGATCGCAATGACCTCTTTGACGGCGACTTTAGGGAAGGCACAGTTGGCTTGTGTAATGTTTTTGACCAGAAAGAACGTGATCGCATCGGTGGTCAAAAGGCCTTTGAAGTGATTGGATCGGTCATAGACCGGGATCTTGGAATACTTGGTCTGTTCAAGCAGCTTGACGGCTTCTTCAAGCGAGGTGTCTTCATCAATGATGCTGACTTTCTTCAGAAAGAAATCTTTGACCCTTTCCGGCTGGGTCAGCACTTGGGCGATCTGTTCGATTTCTTCAACGACTTTGAGATGAGGTTCGGCGATGACTTCCCCGTCGATGCGCTCGTGGACGATCGCGTTTCTCAGATCGCCGAATTCTTCCAGATAACGCTGAAACTTATGATAGGAGCGATCAAGCGTGGCGACCCGGCGAACCAGTTCGGCATAGGAAATATAGCGGTCTGATTTGACCCGCTTGTTCATGTCGCTTTCGATGGCGGTGAAAGCGGTTAAAAATCGTTCTGAATTGTTGGTGAGGCTCATGGTTTTTCATTTCTGGGCAGACGGTCTAAGGCGTCATTGCCGTATAGTTTGTTGAAGATGGTCAAGATGATGCGATGCAGCCGAGAGCCCTGGGTGTAATCGGCCGGGGCGACGAAATCGACCCTGCCGTAGCCCAAGAGGTCCTTGGTGACATCTTTGGGTTCTTTGTTGAAGGGATAGACCGCGATCGAATGACCGCCGCTGTTTTTGATCAGTTTCATGGAAGGGACATCCGTGAGTCCATCCCCGATGTAGATCATGTGGGTAAACGGAATCGGTTTGTCTTCATCGGCCTGATGCTTGTTGAGGTCTTCATCATTGTTGATGTCCAAGACCCCTTTGTTGATGCGGTAAATGAACTGAGTCTTCATGGTGTAGTTGACAACCAGTTTGGGCCAGATCGCCTGTTTCGTGTCATCATAGACGAATTCACAGGCATAGATCTTGGTGAAGTACTTGGCGATCGGGGTCGCTTCGATGATCTCTTTGAGACCGGAGGACACAATGTAGTGCTCGACTTCATAGCCCAGCGTTTCACCGTAATGGTTGATCAGCTCGAACCAGGCACTGACACCGGGATACAGCTGGACCCGCGAGGCATAGGCCTGTAGGCCTTCCTTGGTCAAGGCATGGCCTTTGAGCTGAGACTGATGGACCATTTCATACAGGTAGGCCAGGATATGATCCATACTGTTGGCTTTGGCGTGCTGATCGACCAGGTCCCAGAATTCGGCTGGATCTTTAAAGCCTAAGTCTTCAATGAACCCGTACTCCTGCATGTCTCTGTCGGAGAGGGTCTTGTCGAAATCGTACAATAGGGCTATTTTCATGGGTGTTTTCCTTGATTTCAGTTTACCATATCCCCTTAAAACGCGCCAAATTATGTTATGCTTATCCCATGAGAGACGTCGTCATTGCCGCCATATTTACCCAAAAAGGCCTTTTGGTCGGTCAGCGCCTGAGCGAACCGTTCAAAGGCTATTGGGAATGCCCCGGAGGCAAAGTCGAGCCCGGTGAAAGCCTGATCGAGGCTTTGGTTCGGGAAATCAGAGAAGAAGGCGATGTCTTGGTCACGCAAGCACAAGCCTTGTTTGACTATGACGTGATCACGCCGCAAGGACCCCTTCATTTGACTTGGTTCTTTACCGTGATCGAAGATGAGTTCAAACCGGTCATCTATGAACAGCTTAAAACCATAAAAAAAGAGGAAGTGGACGACTTGTCCTGGATTCCTCATAACAGACCTTATTTAGAACAACTTAAGTCTTTTTTTCCTATTCAAACTTAGGCATGGCGATGTCGGCTTCCGTAGCCGCATCGGCATCGATCGCCAGGATGGCCTGGGGATGAAGCAGCATCATCGACGCCGGAAAAGCCGTCGATATTTTTTTGGTGCTCAGCAAAGTCTTGACGACCGAGGATTTGTTTCGTCCGGAAGCCATGATGATGAGCTTGCGGGCATTGAGCAGATCCTGGATGCCCATGGTCAAGATCTGGGTCGGGACTTCGGACAGATCATCATAATCGATGACCAAGGATTGGCGGGTCGCTTCGCTGATGGTGTCCATGTGGATGCGCGGATACAGCGCTTCCGCGGCATTGTTGTTGGCGATGTGGCCATCGGTTCCCACCGTGGTGACCATCAGATCGATCCCGGGGATCATGTCCAAGAACTGATTGAACACGTTGGCCGTGTTGGTGAGATCTTTCGGATCGAAACAATGGATGTGGTCTTCATCGATCCCGCAGGGCGTAAAGAAACGCTGGGTCAGTTGATCCTTGATCGTTAAGCAGTTTTCACAGGCGACGACTTCAGAAAGACCGATGAAATGGGCTTTGGAGAAATCGGCCTCTTTGTTTTGGTGGGCTTCCACCAGATAGTCATAGACCCGTTTGAAGGACGGACTGTAAGGCAAGACGATCCAAGAGTCTGCCTTTTTCTTGAGTTGGCCCTCGATGAGGTGAGCCACCATGGCGGCGCAATGATCAGCGTCTTTGGAGATAACCAGTTTCATGAGTTTTATTTTTCACCATCGGCCGGAAAAATCAGATCGGCCGTTTTGCGGCAGTCGTCAATGACATCGATGACCTGTGCCGTCAGGCTCATCCATGCGTCATATTTTGCGTCATCGTGATGCAGGATGACGTCGTAGAAATCCTTGATCTCATACACCATGCTTTGCGCATCCTGGATCCGGCTTAAGTCTGTGGTCTTGTCTTTCTCGACAAACACCAGCGTGTTGATCAGGGATGGCGCTTTATCGATATGCAGGTAGCCTTTATCGCCGCTGAAGGTCATGAAATTCAGACCGGCTGAATCTTTGGCGATGACGGCAGCCGCCATGAAGGTCGGATAAATCAGGGTCACTGCCCCGTTGACGTCGATTCCGTTAGAATACTTATGACAGACATAAGACGATTTTAGCGGTTTGCCGAAAAGGGCGATCAGGATACTGATCGGATACACGCCCAGATCCATCAAGGCTCCGCCTGAGTTCTTCAAGGAGAAGATGGCCGGTTCCTGATTGGCCTGCAAGGCCGCATAGCGCGAAGAGCGCTGAACCATCGACATGTTGACCATTCTGAGTTCCCCTAGCTGATTCAAGCTTTCTTTCAGTAAGGTCAGATTGGGCAAATGGATCGGGATGATCGCATCGAACACATATCGGTCATTGGCTTTGGCAATCTTCAGCAAGCTTTTGAATTCACGCGCATTGGAGACAAAAGGCTTCTCCAGGATCACGTGTTTTTTGGCGTTGAGCACGGATTTGGCCAAGTCGTAGTGCGTATCGTTGGGGGTCGCGATGTAAATGACTTCGATCGCGGGATCGGCCAGTAAGGCTTCCCAATCGCTTTGGATGTGGGGGACTTTAAATTTATCGGCTAAAGCCTGGGCCTTATCCGGTGTTCTGGAATAGATGGTCTCTACTTCAAAGGATCCTTCTTTTTGGGCTGCTTGAATAAAGTGCTCCGTGACAAATGACGTTCCTACAGTTGCGAGTTTCATGATCACCGTCCGCTCCCTTCGACCACAGCCGACAGTCGTGGCATGACTTGTTTCTTGCGTGAAATCACCTCGTAATACACTAAGCTGTCGTTGGTGATCCCGTCAAAGGCATCGGTGGCGATCCAACTTTCTTTACCGGCATACAAGATCGCCGATTGGTTGTTTTCCAGTCCGGTAAACAGCAGCAATAATAAATCAAGTCGTTTTTCCGTCGCGTAGGCCTTCATGGCGGCGATCAGATCGACGCGCAGGGGTTCGATGACATTGGGGTCATACAGCGACATCTGTCCTACCATGACCCTGTATTTGCCTAAGGTGAACTCTTTGATGTCGTTTTCGATGATCTCTTCCACGGATTTGTCTTTGATGCCCGATCCGTTGGTGAAGATTTCCTTGGCCAAGTCTTCGGTATTGAGCTGAGCGATGCGAGCCAAACGGGCACCGATGTTGATGTCGGTCTGCGTCGTCGTCGGGGATTTGAAATTGAGCGTGTCGGAAATGATGGCGGCACACAAGAGGCCGGCCATCTTGCCGTCCAGCGGAATGCGGGCTTCGTCATAGAGCGTCGCGATGATCGTACAGGTCGAACCGACCAGCTGATTTCTGAACATGATCGGTTTGGAGGTCGTGATGTCGCCGATGCGGTGATGATCGATGACTTCCATCAGATCGCCGTCTAAGACCGCATCCACCGATTGGGAGACTTCATTGTGATCGACCAGAATGATCTTTTTCTTACGCGCATTGAGCAGATGGAAACGGGAAATCAGTCCGTAGACATGACGCTTCTCATCCAAGACCGGATAGGATCTGAAACGCGACTTCAACAGTTTGGCCAAAACGTCATCGACGTATTCGCTGCGCTGGAAAGTCAAGAGTTCGGTGCTCATGATGAATTTGACCGGAGTCGAGTAATAGAGATAACGGGAAGTGTTAAGGGTCCCGTGGCCGGAGATGATGATGGCACAGCCCTTTTCTTTGGCTTTTTCAACGACTGAGTCGGCGATCTTTTCGCTCCAGACCACGACCAGACAGGCGGCATTCTTATCGATGGCCTGCAGCTGCGCTTCGGTATCGTTGCCTAAGATGACGGTACGATCAGACAATTCGTAATTTTCAAGTTTGTGTTCAGCTACGGCGATGATGGAGACTTTACCGTTGAGATGGGGCTTTTCCGGTTCATAGACCAAGGTCCCTTTTAAGGTTTGGGCAATATAACTGATGGGGGTCTTCTGTAAGAGTTCGATCGACTTGGCGGTATCGCCCATGGCGATCGACGACAGGTTGGAATTGGTGACCAGACCCAAGACACGCAGGTCCTGATCCACGACCACCAAGGCTCTTTTTTCATTCTGAATGATCTGCCAGGCTTCAAAGATCGTGGTTTCCGGCGAGATCGTGACCGGTTCATCCAGGTCGATTTCCGACAAGGTCATTCTGGCATCATTCAAGACTTTTGGCTCTTCAAATCCGAATCGATTCAGGATATAACTGGTCTCATGATTCACCTCACCCAAGCGGCAGGCGATGGCATCCAAACCCTGTTTACGTTTTAAAGCGGCATAAGCAATGGCGGAACAGATCGAGTCTGTATCGGGGTGCTTATGCCCTGTCACATGAATGGCTTGGTTGGTATTGTTCATAAAATGTCCTCACTTGATTTTATTATAGACTAAAACCCCCTGAATTGACCAGTGTAATGGACATCATTTGATCAAGTGCCAAAATTCAGGTAAAAAGGTTTGAGAAATTTCGGCAATACGATACAATAGGGTTATACAGGGGCAACACATGGGGAAACAGTCTGTCAATTTTTATCTGGTACCGATGCACGATATGACATTGGATGATGTTTTTACATACTACAATGAAAATCGTTTCGAACATGAACAAAACTTTGATCCCGGTGACCTGGATTTTACCTTGCAGTCACAGCGAACCCGCTTATTACGCTCGATCATCGAGGCTGACCGCAAGATCGCTTATCGCCTCTCAGTCATCACCAATGACCGAAAAATGATCGGGGTCGTCAAGATCTCTTCGATCGGCGATCCGCATCAATTGATCTGCGACATCAGCTATTCGGTAGACAAAAGCTTGGCTGACAAAGGCTATAACGGGCCGATCCTGAATCGGGCCACCAACCTGGCCTTCAAGGAATACGGTTTCCGCAAAGCCACCATCAACCTGATCGACACCAACCTCAGCGGTCATAAAACAGCCGAAGAGATCGGTTATGTCAAAGTCGGACTTTTGCGTCAAAACGAAAAGATCAGGGGCATCTGGCGCGACTTCTTTCTGTATGAAAAAATCAATCCGGAGTTCCTATGACCCAATTAGAAACACTTCAGAAACTGGTCCGTGATTTCTGTGAAGCCCGGGATTGGACTCAGTTTCATACGCTGAAAGATCTGACGATCGGACTGTCAACCGAATCCAATGAACTGCTTCAGCTGTTTCGGTTCAAAAGCGAAAAAGAGTCTTTGGCGTTGTTGAGCAAACAGCCCGAAAAGATCCAGGATGAGCTGGCCGATGTGTTCTATTATCTCTTAAGAATCGCCGATCTGTACGGCTTGGATCTGGAAGCGAGTCTCAGAGCCAAGATGGAACAAAACGAAACCAAGTACCCTGTGGAATCCTCCAAGGGCAACAACCTGAAATACGACGAAATCGAACCCGGTGAATAAACCGGGTTTTATTGACCGACTATGGTCAATTGTGTCAGCCCAAAGGCTTGCCTTGACTTATTGAAGGACTCATGTGAAAATATCAAAGGATTAGAAAATCAAGAGGAACAGCCAGTATGGAACAATGGATTATCAGTTTAATGAGTCAGTTCGGGTATTTTGGGGTCTTCTTTTTGATCTTCATTGAAAACATCTTTCCGCCGATTCCTTCTGAAGTCATCCTGGCTTTCGGAGGCTTTGCGACCACCGTCCCGGCTTACAACATGAACATGCTCGGGGTCATCGCTTCGGCCACCATCGGCTCCGTCGTCGGAGCCATCGTCTTGTATTGGATCGGATACACCTTCAACGTCGACGTCATCGAACGTTTTATCGCCAAATGGGGTTACCTTCTCCGCTTGAAAGTTGAAGACATCGAAAAGGCAGACCGCTGGTTTGAAAAACGCGGCATCTTAACGGTCTTTCTTTGCCGAATGATCCCGGTCTTGCGTTCTTTGATTTCGATTCCCGCCGGAATGTCTAAAATGAAATTTCAGACTTTCCTGGTGTTTACCGTCTTGGGGACGCTCATCTGGAACATCATCCTGGTTTCTGCCGGAGCGATCTTGGGAGCCAACTGGAGAAACATCCTGTCTGTCTTGTCGACCTATCAAAGCGTCACAATCGCCGTCTTGGCCATCCTGTTTGCGATCGGGGTCATCTGGCTCGTACGCAAAAACAGAAACAAAGTCAAAGCCTAAACGACAAAGCGACCCGATGGGTCGCTTTTTTTAGTACTTTTTCAATTCGGTAAGCAATTTATCCAAGGTCATTTGGGTGTGTTCATGGGCATCGATGTTGAGATTGATCCCGAATTCACAGCGATGAAGACAGCGCTGGGTCTTCAGTTCGAAACGACCGTCTTTGGTTTTGGATCCGACCTCGCACTGCAGTGCTTTTTCAACACTGCGGATGAAGGCGGCCGCCCCGCGGTTACTGCAGCGCTCCCCGTTACACAAGGTGATCGTATGGACCTTGCTTTGGGTCCTTAAGGAAGGACTTCGGGCAATAAGGCCTCTTAAGATGGCACCAGAGGTCTTGAGCTGGGTGCTCATCATCGTGATGGCTTCATCAGGAATGACCCCAAACTGCGCCTGGATGGCCTTTAAACACGCCAAGAGACTGGTTTGGTCTACCCCCAGGAAATCATCTTCATAAGACGTGATGATCTTGCTGAGCAGGCTTTTTTCGTCGTCGGTCATAGCGCGTTCTCCAAGGGTTCATGAGCCAGATAATGCTGCAGATTGTTGATCAGCAAACTATAGTTGCGCTCCATCATCAAGTGTCCGGATCCGGAATTATGCGGGGTCAGGATCACTTTGGGATGTTTCCACAAAGGACTGCTTTGAGGCAAGGGTTCTTCTTCAAACACATCGAGATAAGCATAACTGAGCTGATCGCTGTCCAGGGCTTTCAGCAAAGCCGCTTCATCGACGCTTTTGCCTCGGCCGATGTTGATGAAGGTCGATTGCGGTTTTAATGCCGCAAAGAAAGCGTCATCCATCAGATGATGGGTCAAAGGGGTATAAGGCAAGGTATTGACCACGACGTCGGCACTTTTCAGATAATCGCTCAGATCGGCCAGTTTACCGGTCACACTGAAAGGCGCGATCGCACGGCCATCGGAATTCAATCCGATCAGCAAAGCCCCAAACGGCTTCAAACGCAGCGCCGTTTCAACAGCGATGCTGCCGGTGCCTAAAAACAGGACCTTCTGGAAACCCAGTTCACGCAGGTCGTGTTTCTTCCACAGGCTTTCGCGCTGCTGAGCCATAAACAGCGGGGCTTGTTTCATCGACATCAGGATGTTTAAGACGATCATTTCCGCAATGGGCGCACTGTAGACCCCCTTCGCGTTGGCGATCTGGACCTGGTCTTTGAGCCAATCGGATACCGGCAAATGATCGATCCCGGCACTGCTGAGCTGCAGGAATTTCAGGTTAGAAAAAAGCTCATAGGCATAGTCTTTAAAAGGACGCTGTCCATATATGGCGTCATAGCTTTCCGGATGGACTTCCGAGGTCCCGTCGGTATAATCGGCCTCGATGCCCATGTTGAAAAGGCGTTCTTTGACATCAGGGGGAAGCGTAAACAGTTCAGTGACTAAAAGTTTCATGGGGTCCTTTACACAAAAGCAGGTTAATCCTGCTTTTTGAATTCTTCATAGGTTTTAAGCGCGGAGGATTTATCAGAACTGCGGGCAAAATTGGTCACATTGGCCGCGGCTTTGTTTTGATGGATGATGGTCCCTGCCCCGCCGACGCAACCGCCCGGACAAGCCATACCTTCTAAGAGAAAACCGTCTTTGCGGCCGGCTTTCGCCAGCAAAAGCATTTTCTTACAGTTATGCAGGTTTTCAGCCCGTTCGACTTTGACGACGCGATCGGGATCCAAACGGCGGATGACGTTTTCAACGGCACTCAGGACCCCGCCGCTGATGGCAAAGCCGCGTCCATCAACTGAGGCATGATTCAAGCTATGAGTCGGGGTAAGACTGGCCAGATCGATGCCTCTGGCGATAAACATCGCATTGATTTCTTCATAAGTCACGACGAAATCGACATTTTGATGGACATCCATGTAGGCGGCTTCAAACTTTTTGGCCGAGCATGGACCCACCATGACGATCTTGGTCTTGGGGAATTGTTTTCTCAGGAAATTGGCCGTTTCGACCATCGGTGAGGAAGAGTCGGAAACACAGTGCTTCTTATCGCCGAGTTCTTTTTGGGCGACCCGTAACCAGGCCGGGCAACAGGAAGTTGCCAGAAACGGCTGATCCACAGGAACATGTTTCAAAAAGTGACGGGCTTCATCGACGGCCGTGATGTCGGCGCCGTAAGCCACTTCACGCACATCATCAAAACCCAATTGTAAGAGGCCTTCCACGATCTGATCCGGGGTGACCTTGTCGCCAAACTGACCGACAAAGGCCGGCGCGATGATGGCGCAGACTTCGTCCGTACCTTTAAACGCTTCAACCAACTGATAGATCTCGGATTTGTCCATGATGGCTCCGAAAGGACAAGACACCATGCACATCCCGCAGGAGACGCATTTCTCGGTGATGATGACGGCGCGGTCTTGGTCGTCCTTGGTAAAGGCATTGACCCCGCAGGCCGCATTGCACGGTCTTTCGTTTTTGACGATGGAACCGTAAGGACAGACGTCATAACAGCGTCCGCATTTGATACAGGCTTCCTGATCGATGAAGGATTGTCCGTTTTGCATGCTGACGGCTTTGACCGGACAGACTTCAACGCAAGGATGAGCCAAACAGCCGTGACACGCATTGGTCACGAAGAAACTCTTTTCTTCACAGGCTTCGCAAGCCTGAGGGATGACAGTGACCAGATCAGCCATGACTTTTTTCGTCTTCAAGGCTTCGAGATCTTCTTCGATAAAGTGCTCATCAAAACGGGTCCCCATCCCCATATTCATGGCTGCTTTAAGCCGTGCTCTGACGATTTCACGTTCTCTTTCAACGGAATCCCGATAGAGCGGTTGTCCTTCTTCGATCATCTGAAACGGAATCGCTTCGATCTGTTCCTTGGACCACCCTTCATAAGCAAGAACCGTTACGTTCTTAAAGATTTCATTTCTGAGAAATTTGACTGTCGTGAATACGCCGCGCATAAGTGCCTCCTTCATAAACCATACTTTATCTTATCGTAAGACAGTAGTGCAAATCAAGCCGATTGTCACATTCTATCCTGTTTTAATCATACGCTTTATTCTCTTTTCTCACAAGAACAGGTGGTATAATTGACCTATGGAAAATCTCATCGAACTGCTTAAAGCCCTGATCCTGGGCATCATCCAAGGGATCACCGAATGGCTGCCCATCTCATCGACCGGACACATGCTGTTGTTCAACGCTTTCTGGCCCATGAAGTTCTCAGCCGAGTTTACCGATCTCTTCATCAATTTCATTCAAGTTGGCTCAGTCTTGGCCGTCATTCTGGTG
Organism: Erysipelotrichaceae bacterium; assembly: GCA_963678045.2. Classification (GTDB taxonomy): domain Bacteria; phylum Bacillota_I; class Bacilli_A; order Erysipelotrichales; family Erysipelotrichaceae; genus UBA2212. The sequence goes on from CAXXCK010000006.1 coordinate 20,051, forward strand.
TTCTTTAAAAGGCTCTACCCTTTCGGTTCCACCAAGCAACATCAGGAAGATACCCTGAAGTTATGGGTCAAGATCCTCATCGCGTCGATCCCGGCCGGTATCCTGGGACTTTTATTCAAAGATCTCATTGAAGCAAAGCTGAGGACCCCCGTCATCATTGCGGCGGCTTTGATCATCTATGGCTTCTTGTTCATTTTGGTCGAAAACGAAAACCGTATCCCCTACATCAAAAAACTCAACGACATCTCCTATCGTCAGGCGCTGATGATCGGAGCCTTTCAAGTCTTGTCGCTGATCCCGGGAACCTCCCGCAGCGGCGCCACGATCGTCGGGGCCTTGTTTATCGGACTCAGCCGTACGATCGCAGCCGAATTCTCGTTTATGATGTCAATCCCGGTCATGCTGGGTGCCGGCGGGATCTCGATCCTGAAAGCCGGATTCAACTGGACCCCAACCGAATATGTGGCCTTGATCATCGGCTTTGTCAGTGCCTTCGTGGTCTCTTTGGTGGTCATGAAAGCCTTGATGGCCTTTGTCAAAAAACACAAATTCACCCCCTTTGCTTTCTATCGGATCCTCTTGGGCCTGATCATCCTGGTCTTGCTGAGTTTCCAGATCCTGTAATCCAGAGCCCCAACGTGTTTGGGGCTTTTTTATCGGGAACATCATTTGCATCCCTTGTCCAAGTCATGGTAAAGTAAGGTTATGGAAACCTGTCTGAACTGTAAAGCCCCCCTATGCATCTCTCATCTGAGTCTCTTTGGATCGCTCAGCGATGCCCAACAAGCTCTGATCGTCTCCAATGTTCAGCGGGTCGCTTTAAAAAAAGGCGAGATCTACATCCGTGAACAGGATCCCCTGAATACCTTTGTGGTCATCAATCGCGGCCGTTTCAAGGCTTATACCGATTCTCAGGACGGTCGTCGCAGCGTCGTTTACTTTTATAAGTCCGGCGACTTCTTCGGAGAAAACAGCCTGTTTAAGCCCGCCTTATCGCCCTTTACGGTGGAATGCGTGGAAGACGGCAGCCTGTGTACGATCAAAGCCAACATCATGCAGCAGCTGATCCGCAAAGAACCGGAACTCTCGCTGTCGATCTTGGCCAACCTCTCCTCCCGGGTCGAACAGCTGGAAAACGAAATCAAGAGCGTCCATGTTGAACGCTTGGAGAACCGTTTGTTTGCCTTGCTGGAATCCTTTGAAAATGACTACGGTGAACTCAGATCAGGTCAGCGTTACCTGCGTCTTCCGCTCAACCAGGAAGAAATGGCCAGCCGCTTGGGATCCAGTCGCGAAGCCGTTTCCAGAACTCTGAAGAAAATGGAACTTGCCGGTAAAATCAAACTCTTGCCTCATAAAGAGATCATAATCTACTAAAATGTGATATATATCACATTTTTTATTCAAATTTAGCAGTACACTGAATTTGGAGGAACACCCTTATGAGCGAAATCATCAACAACCAAGCCAAACGTCAGGAAAAACTGAAAGGTCTGATCCAGCGTCTGCACGCCGGCGAAGACAGAGCTGCCGTCGAAATGGAATTCAGACGGGACTTTGCCTATGTCACCGGTGCCGAAATTGCCGAAATGGAAACCAACCTGGTCCAAGAAGGCGTTTCAATCGAAGAGATCCAATCCCTGTGCGATGTCCATGCGTCCTTGTTTCAAGGCTCGATCCAGGAAATGCACGATGATGTCTTGACCGTCAACCCGCTGAGCGAATTCGAAAACGACAACCGCCGTTTCCAGAAACTCGTCGATGCGTCAGAAAACTATACCGACGACCCCAAATCACAACCCAACTTAACGGCTTTCATCCAGGAAACCGCTGCGGCCTTGTCTGAGGTCGAAGCCCATTATGCAAAAAAAGAAAACATCCTGTTTCCGATGCTGGAGAAAAACGGGATCACCACCGTCCCCCAAGTCATGTGGGGCGTCGACAATAAGATCCGTGACGGTTTGCGGGCGCTCAATGATCAGCTGGCTCTAAACAAGGATCCCAAGGATCTCCTGATGACTTTCAGAGCCGTCTTGACCATGATCAAAGACATGATCACCAAAGAAAACAGCATCCTGTTTCCGATGCTGAAAGAACACATGACCAACGATGACCTGAAACTGGTCGCGGCCAGTATGACCGAAAAACAGGTCTATCAAGCCCCTTCTTCTACTGAAAACAAAGCGGTCCTGATCGAAGGCGAGATCCCAATGAGTGCCGGTCATCTGACCCCCCAAGCCATCAACGCCATCTTCAATACCCTGCCCTTTGATATGACCTTTGTCGGAGCCGACGATCGGGTCAAATTCGTATCCCAAGGCAAAGAACGCATCTTCGATCGACCCTTGTCCGTCATCGGAAGACCCATCACCCTGTGTCATCCGCCTCAATCCGTTCATGTCGTCATGAAGATCGTGGAAGATCTGCGCAGCGGTAAAAAAGATCATGAAGATTTCTGGATTCAGTTCAGAGGCAAGTTTGCCCTGATCCGCTATTATGCGATCCGTGGTGAACAAGGCGAGTATCTGGGCACCTTGGAAGTGACCCAAGACATCTTGGACATTCAAAAAATCAGCGGCGAAAAACGCCTGGCCGATTAATCAAAAGCCACCTTCACGAGAAGGTGGCTTTTCTTAAAACCAACTGGGTTTGATTTGGGTATACTGAGCCGTATCGGATTCAAAGCGCTGAATCAGTTTAAGGGTCACCGCGACTTCTTCTTCGCCAAAGTCCTGTGACCAGGCGATCGAGCCCAACAGATTGGTGCCCACATACAGAAACAACAGTTCAAAGAAATACTCTGGAATCACGGTATCGAAATAAGCCAGGATCATCGTTTTGGTGAAGATCGGGCTCACTTCGCGGCACCATGTGATGCGGTTGAATTCTTCCCAAGGGTCCCCAATGTCCCAGCGGTCAAAATCCAGGATGCCTAGATTGCCGTCAGGACCCAAAAGGAAATTCCCGATGTGATAATCGCCGTGCTGAAAGCTTTGAGGCCGTCCTTCCAAGGTGGGTTTTAGACTGATCAGTTTATCAATCAGGATTTCACCATACGGAATCGTGATCCCACTTGCCCGATATGAGGCGATCTTGCGATCGATTTTATCCCTGTAGCGCTGGGCCCAGGATCCGTCATCGTTGACTTTGATCGATGTGTGGATCTGTCTTAAAGCCATGCCGGCTTGTTGTCCCAAACGAGCCTGCTCGGTTTCACTGAGCTGAGCCAGGACGCTTTCCAGATCCTCTCCTTGTAGAAAGGTCGTGGTATAGTGCACCTTGTCTTTTTTTAATTCAACGCTAAAGGGCTGACTGAATTGGACGGGATCCAGATCCAAACTGCTTAAGTAAGTGATCTCTTCGATCTTGCGCGAGAATTTGGATTTGTCCATGATTCGCAAAAGCACGGTTTCTCCGTGAAGGTTTTGGATGAATTTCTGATCGCTCGACCAGCCCTTATTTAAAGGGATCAGCTTTGTTTTGGGTTTAAAAATCATAGGGTCATTATATCACTTTGCCTAATATAAAAAAAACGCCAAAGGCGTTTCAGTGTTGTTCAAAATGAAGCAGTTTGGCTTTGAGATCCAAGCCCCCAAAGAAACCGGTCAGGCTTCCGTTGGTTCCGACCACCCTGTGACAAGGCTGGACGATGGAGATCGGATTGCGGTTACAAGCCCCGCCGACCGCTCGAAAGGCTTTGGGAGACCCGATGGTTTTGGCCAGATCGCCATAAGAACGGGTTTGACCATAGGGAATCTCACACATGGCTTTCCACACCTTTTTTTGAAAAGGCGTGCCTTTGGGATCCAGTTTCAAATCAAAGGTGATCTTTTCCCCTGAGGCGTAGCGGGTCAATTGCTCAACGGCGCGTTTCAGTTCGCCACTAGCGACCCCTTGTGTTTCATCAGTAAGGGTCATGTCTAAGAAAGTAATGGCGTACTCATCACCGGTCACGGTCAAATAACGGTCAAGAAAGGGAATACTTTGTTTCATAGGTGCTCCTTTAAATAACGCAAGGCAAAGTCATGAAGCGAAGTCATGTCGATGAGCTTACAAGTCGCATTGCCCAGTTGAATAGAGGGTACGCTCGTGCTTTGTTCATAGGCTGCCCCGATGGCGCTAAAGATCTCGGAATTATACTCATAATCCAACAGTTTGATGCGTTTGATTCGGCCGTCTTTCAGGATGTTGGCCGATTCCAGATGATAGGGTCTGAGTCCGGATAAGGCTTCGGCCACATGAAGTCCGGTCAAGACATCATAACCGACCCCGATCAGTAAGGCTTTGGATTTGAGCTGCAAAGCCTTCTCAAAAGGAGAACCAAGTCCGAATGCCGGCGTCAGCGGCGCATCGATCGTAAGCCATTTGGCTTGTTTTCCCCAAGCCATGACGGCCATGTTGGGATGATCGGAAAAGACCGTCTGATCCTTGAGCTGCAAGGTTTGAGCCAAAGACCCCATCCATCTCAGATAGGACTGACGGCCCTGATAGACGGGATGCGAAGCCCGTAGGGCTTCAAAGGCTTCGATGTCGACGGGCGGGTGTTCCCATAAAGCCGGTTCCGAATTGGTTGAATATTGGGCTGCCATGACTAAAGTGCCTTCGCGGGAAAGCACTTTGAGTAAGGCATCGATGATCGTGTTGGGTCCGCCGGAGACCAGTCCGATGGCTTTCAGTGAACCGTGAAGTTCGACTGTGTCGCCTTCTTTCAAAGACAGGGCTCTGAAAGCGTCCTGAGCACGCTCTAAGGTCACCGGGATCATGATCAATCCTTGATGACGCCTTTGGCTTTAAGGACTGAGATCAGATTGACGACATACAGGTTGATGTGTTCTTCCAGAAAACCGGTATCTTCGCCGACCAGGATGTCGGGGGTAAAGGATTCTTTGACGACGCCGTCAATGACGACGACATAGGTCGGGGTCGCTTGCGGTTCAACGACATATTTGAAGATCTTCGCCAATTGTTCTTTGGAGGTCTTGTCCATTTCAATCAGATAGATCGGCATGCTTTCTCTGCGTACGACTTCTGAATTGATCGGTCTCATGAAGTTACAGGCACTGCACCAGGAATTTCCGAAATAGAACACGAAACTTTCCTTCTTTTCGATCAGTTCAACGACATAAGACGGCTTGACTTGAGTCACTTCGGTCAACGAAGGGGCTTTGTCTGAAATCTTGGCCGGGATGCCATCGGAACAACCGGCAAGCATCAAGCCTAAAACGGACACCAATAAGAGTATTTTCTTCATATTTCTTTCCTTACTTTCTGTGAGTATGGGCAATCTTGCTGGCCGCAGATGCGGCGATGGCCCCAACGATATCGTCTAAGAAGACATTACACTGACTGCCGTGCTGATTGATGTTGGCCAGGATGCCCGGCTTTTCACGATCAATGTAGCCATAATTGGTCAAGGCAATCGAACCGTAGAGATTACAGATCCCATAGGCCAGGACTTCATCGATCCCATACAGGCTTTCATCCGCCAAGAGGATCGACCGAAGGTCTTCATCCATGGGAAATTTAGATTCTGCCACCTGATCGATCAGGATCCCGGTCAGGATCGCATGCTGGACTTCGCGTTTAGCGATGACGCCTTTGACGACCAGCAAAATCTCATCATGCATCACCTCGGGATGATATTTGCCTTGAAGAAAAAAGACCAGCTCAACGATGTCATCGAGCAAAACGCCTCTTTCTTCTAATAATTTAACACATTTATCGTACATCGCCTACTCCTTTGCCTTGATGACAACGTCACTTTATCATCATGATTCTTAAGTTAAGCTTAAGCCGCAGTGAATGCTGTGCTTAACTCATGGACTCATTATACTAAATTCAATGCCTGCTTCTATGGCAAGAATATGTGATTTCAATAAGAAAGGCACTTTTTCAAGTGCCTTGATGATTCATTCCAGTTCTTCTTCTTCGTGATCCTTGGCTGAATTCGCAATGACTTTCTCCGCGATGGGTTGCGGGGCATATTCATAACGGTCAAAGACTTGGGTATAGGTCCCGCGTCCTTGGGTGAAAGAGCGCAGTTCAGTCGAATAACGCATCATTTCGCTCATCGGGGCTTCCGCCATGACGACTTGATCGCCGTCTTCGTTGGGTTCCATGCCCAAGATGATGCCGCGGCGTTTGTTGAAGTCGCCGATGACGGCGCCGGTGTATTCATCCGGAACGGTGACGCTGACTTTCACGACCGGTTCCAACAGGACCGGTTTGGCCAAAGGCATCCCGGCCCGATACGCCAGTCTGGCAGCCATTTTAAAGGCGATTTCTTTGGAGTCGACTTCATGATACTTCCCATCGACCAAAGTGGCTTTGACGCCGACGACTTTATAGCCCGCCAAAACGCCTTTCACCATGGCTTCTCTGAGACCCGCTTCAACAGCCGGGAAATACTGACGAGGGACCGCACCCCCGAAGACTTTTTCTTCAAAGACCATTTCGATCGAATCACAGGGTTCAAAGGTGATGAAGACATCGCCGAACTGGCCTGCGCCGCCGGATTGTTTCTTGTGTTTGCCTTCGACCGTGACGGTTCCTCTGATGGTTTCGCGATACGGGATGCGCGGTTCACGCAGTTCCACATCGACTTTGTATTTGTTTCTGAGTTTGGAAACGATGACGTCCAGATGCTGATCGCCTAAGCCGTACAGCACCATTTCATGGGTTTCCGGATTCTTGATGACCTTGCAGGAAGGATCTTCTTCTTCAATGCGCTGTAAGGAGGAACTGAGCTTGTCTTCATCGTTTTTGGATTTAGGGAAGATGCTCATGGCCAGAAGGCCTTCCGGGAAAGTGACCGCCGGATAACTGACTTCATGGCCTTTGATGGCCAAGGTATCATTGGTACGGGTCACTTGCAGTTTGACGACACAGCCCAGATCACCGGTAAACAGTTTACCGACCGCCATCTGGTTTTTGCCCTTGACGATAAAGACTTGGGCGATTTTTTCAGGTTTTTCTTCACGGACGTTTTGGACAACCGAATCAGAAGCCAAGACCCCGGTCATGACTTTGATGTAGGAAATGCGTCCGACGAAGGGATCGATGATGGTCTTATAGACCAAAGCACTGAAGCTTTCGCTTTCATCGGTATGCAGTTTGACGGTTTCGCCTTTGAGGTTTTTGGCTTCAACAAGGCCTTTTTCCCCATAGGACGGGAAATATTCACCGATCAGATCTAAGAGTCTTTCGACCCCGATCTGTTGGGTAGCACTACCGCAATAAACTGGACGGATCTCGCCGGAGCGGACCCCGGCTCTGACCCCTTGGATCAGTTCCGCTTCAGTCAGCGGTTCCCCGGAGAAGAATTTATCCAGCAGTTCATCGGAAGTTTCCGCGACGGCTTCGGTGATCATGTTGAGGTAGTCATCGGTTTTGGCTCTGAGGGCATCCGGTACTTCCTTGGCATTGGTCTTATCATTCAAGTACCAAGCCTTGTTTTTCAGGATGTTGATGGAACCGACGACTTTACCGTTTTCGATGATGGGCATTTCAAAGGGAATGACGGATTTGCCGAAATGCTCTCTGAGTTGCGTATAGACCTTATCAAACGAGGTATTTTCTTCATCGATCTTGTTGATGAAGAAGATGGTCGGCAGTTTACGTTTGCTGACGGATTTCCAAGCGCGGATGGTTCCGGTCTGGATCCCGTCTTTGGCACTGACGACGATGAGGGCATTATCAGCCACGGCCAAGCCGGCTTCCTGTTCCTGGGCATAATCGAAATAGCCCGGGGTATCGATGAAATTGATCTTGTGGTCTTTCCATTCGATCGGAGCCAAACCGGTATAGATCGACTGACCTTTTTTGATTTCATCCTGATCGAAGTCAATGACGGAAGTCCCGTCGACGGTTTTACCCATACGGTCGGTGACTTTGGTAAAGTACAACATGCTTTCGACGAGTTGGGTCTTTCCGACACCGGAATGACCCAGTAAGACAATGTTTCGGATATCTAAGGCAGCATAATCTTTCATGATGGTGTGGGCTCCTATTTCAGTATGGGCTTGAGTTCAGCCAAACATTCTGTTCTGACATAATGGACAGCCTTGTTGCCGCCCTTATCTACGACTTCTTTATCGGCTCCTTGATCCAAGAGGTATTGAACCATATCGGCATAACCGATATAGGCCGCTCTCATCAGCGCCGTACAGCCGTTATCATCCACCGCATTGATGTTGGCACCGGCTGCCAATAAACTTTTGATCACATCGAATTTGAAGGCATTGCAGGCTTCCATCAGCGGTGTACGCCCCATTTCATCCTGAGCATTCACGTCTGCTTTGGCTTTGATCAGCAGTTCCACGACATCGATCTGACCTAAGAAACTGGCTCGGATCAAGGCCGTCTTGCCTTTGTTGTCAGCCACATTCACATCGGCACCGGCTTCCATCAGCATCTTGACGATGTCGGAATGGCCTTTTTTCGCCGCGCCCATCAGGGCCGTTTTTCCATTGTTGTCACGCGCATTCACATCAGCCCCGTTGTCGACCAGATAACGGACGATCTTGTCGAAGCCGCGCTTAGCGCTTCTCATGAGTGCCGTACGGGCTTCGGCGTTTCTGACGTTGACGTCAGCGCCTTGGTTCACGCTGACGACGACCTTGGAGAGATCTCCGGTCGCTGCCGCTTCCCAAAATACTTGATTTGTTTGATCCATGTGTTGTCCTCCTGTGTTCAAACAATAAAAAAGATGAACGTGCAAAGTCCATCTTAAATTCCGTATTTATGCTTAGCCACCACAACAAAGACAGGATTTACCGGGTCGTTTTCAACTTCGATAAGGACAAGAAAAGTTTTGCCCATATTCATTACCTCGCTGTTTCTGTGTTTGTTAACTCCATTGTAAGCTATTGTTGCCAATATACAAGTCGGTTGGTTTCAATCTTGGCACTAAGCGGATTAAGTTTAGCACTAGGGCTGCGTACTCGGGAAAATATACAAGGCAAAATCCAGATAGTCCTGAGCACTCAAGGTGGACTCAGAACTTTCATCAAAGACATGGGCCTTGATTTTATCGGAATCCGTGGTGATCGTTTTCAGATCGATCAGGAAATAATGTTCCAAAGCTCTGCCGGGCTTATCCGGGATCGGATCATCCCAGGTCGTATCCACATACAGCCACTGCGTTCCGTCATAGACCAGGTTCCAGGCATGGCTCATGGTCATACTGGACACCGTCAAAACCGGATAACCCAGCTTGGACGCGATGCCCGTAAAGGATTTCGCATACCCGCTGCAGACGGCTTTATGATTGATAAACAATCCGTAGGCTTCAAACGGGGTATGATCCACGATCTTAGTCAAATCCAAATCCGAGACCGCCACATCATATTGGGTCATCAGGATCAGTCCGTCATGGATCTTTTTCAAGGTCATCACGGTTGAATCGGAAGTGGTGAGTTTTGATGCGATGAAATCCGAGATGGCGGCGGAGACTTCCCCGACATGATCATTGAAGAGTTCGATCTTGACATAGTCCAGGGTCTTGACGACCTTGTCCCCTTGCGAGTAGGTCTTGGTGCCCATCGAGAAACGAAAGGCATGGATCATCAAGGCATCCAGATAGGCATAGGTCTTGCCGATCGAGAAATTGGCATCCTGTATGAAAAATTGGGTCACGCCTTGATCAAACAGGATCTTGGCCAACAAAGCCAGTTCCATTTCATTGTCGACCTGATACACCTGGGTCTCTTTGACATAGGATGGCTGTGATACCTTTTGAAAAACACGGGCTGAGCCGTAATACTGGGTTTCTGAAGTCCAGTCGGAGATGACTTCGACAAAGGGTTTTGGGGCCAATGAACAGCTCATCAACAATAAGCTGAGGACGAGCGTCAGGATCAATCGTGGTTTAAGGGTGGTTTTCTTCATGGTTGCTGATGCCTCATGCTACAATAAGTATACCATATCTCATCTTCGTCATGAGTCAAGGAGACCCCCATGAAATTCAAAGACTACGCTTATGTCAGACCTGACTTTGAGAAAGTCAAACTCGAGTTTGAGACCCAACTCAACGATTTCAGAAGTGCAAGCGAGGTCAAAACCGCTTTGGCTGCCTTTAAAGCCATCAATAAGATCCGTTTAAGTATCTCCACGATGGGGACCCTCAGTTCGATCCGGCACTCCATCGATACGACTGATGCCTTTTATGAAGCCGAAAATGATTACTGGGACAATCAAAATCCCTTGTATGCCGAACTCGATACGACCTTTTATAAAGCCGTTTTGGCTTCTCCCTTGTTGGAAGCATTGAAGAAAGAGATCCCGGTCACCTTCTTTCAGTTGGCCCAAAACGCCCTCAAAGCCTTTGATCCCAAGATCATTGCCGATCTGCAGGAAGAAAACAAACTCAGAAGTGCCTACGGCAAGCTTATCGCATCCGCCCAGATCAGTTTCAACAATGAGATCCTGACCTTGGCTCAACTGTATCCGTATACCTTGAGTTCCGATCGCGAGATCCGTCGGACAGCCTGGTTGGCCAAGTCCAACTTCTTCACCCAAAACGAAGCAGCGATCGATGAGATCTACGACAAGATGGTCAAACTGAGAGATCAGATCGCCAAGAAACTGGGTTACAGCTCTTTCATCGAACTGGGTTATGTCCGGATGAACCGACTTGATTATGATGCGGACATGGTTTCCGTCTTCCGCAAACAAGTCCTCTCCGACATCGTCCCCTTGACCCAACGGCTCTATCACCGGCAAGCCAAACGTCTGGAATTGAATCACCTGTATTATTACGATCTGGGCTATGAATTCAAAAACGGCAATCCCAAACCGATCGGATCGCCTCAGGATATTCTGGCTGCCGGTCAAACCATGTATCATGAGCTGTCCAAAGAAACCGGCGAATTCATCGACTTCATGATCGATCGCGAACTCTTGGATCTGGTGGCCAAAAAAGGCAAAGAGAGCGGCGGTTACTGTACCTATCTCAATGATTTCGAATCCCCGTTCATCTTCTCCAATTTCAACGGTACCCAAGGCGATGTCGAAGTTTTGACCCATGAAGCGGGCCACGCCTTCCAGTCCTATCAGTCACGTTGGATCGATGTCCCTGAATGCGCCTGGCCGACCTATGAATCCTGCGAGATCCACTCCATGAGCATGGAATTCATCACCTGGCCTTGGATGGACAAGTTCTTTGGACCTGACACCGCCAAATTCAAGTTCAGCCATCTGTCTTCGGCGATGACCTTTATGCCTTATGGGGTCCTGATCGATCATTTCCAGCACGAGATCTACGCCAACCCGCTGTGGACCCCGGCTCAACGTAAAGCCGCCTTCAGAACCCTGGAGAAACAATACCTGCCTCACAAAGACTATACCGGCAATGATTTCCTGGAAAGAGGCGGATACTGGTTCCAACAGGGCCACGTCTTCAACTCCCCCTTCTACTACATCGATTACACCCTGGCTCAGATCTGTGCCCTGCAGTTCTTCAAACGGGCTCAAGACAAGGATCCTTCGATGTGGAGCGATTATCTGAACCTGTGTAAAGTCGGCGGGACCCAATCCTTCTTGAGCTTAGTCAAAACAGCCCATCTGAAATCCCCCTTTGAAGAAGGTTGTGTGGCTTCGATCACGGCCTTGGTTGAAGAAACCCTGGATGCGATCCCCGACAGTTCCCTATAAACAAAAAACCGATTGGAGTCCAATCGGTTTTTATTTAGGCAGTTTCGGTTGTTTCAGGAATCGGTTCAGAGACCGGGTTCATCGCAAACCAAATATCATCCAATCGAGTGATGATGACGGAAGCGGCTGTAAACAGAGACCCAAAAATAAAGGTCAGTCCCCAATATAAAAGGACTAAAGGAATGAAATTATAGAAAAGGCATCCCGTAAGTCCACCCAACACATAAATCCAGATCGCACAGTTACTTAATCGCTTAGCCAATTTATCATTTCTTTGCATACCATCAAACTCCTTGTCTTCATCCTAACATAAGCCATACTCGATAAACCACACACGATGCGTGTGATTTGGTTAAAAAACCTTGTTTACGCTAAAGATAAACAAGGTTGAGTTTCGTTAGACTTTAGTGCCTTCTTTCAAGATGATCTTGAAGAGTTCGATGCCTTTCAGAAAGGAATCGATACTGAGCCGTTCATTGTCGGCGTGAACCGTACTGCGGTCTTCTTTGGAAGAGGCAAAGGGTTCTACGCGGTAGACCGCCTCAGACATCCCGTGATAGACACGGCTGTCGGTGGCGGCCACCATTAGATATGGAGCGATCACCTTAAAGTCAGGATAGACACTGGTGATGGCTTTTTTGACCAAGTCGAATTGAGGAATGTCGGAACGGCAAATATTCGTAGGTTCGGTCCCGTTGGCCAAACTGACTTTGATCTTGGGACCGACCCTGTTTTCGATTCGGGCTTTGACCCGTTGTATACTATCCCCTTGGATGATCCGGCAATTGATGTTGACCTTGGCGACTTGAGCCAAGACATTGGGAGCGGATGAGCCTTGAGCCATGGTCATGACTGAGGTCGTTCGGACAACAGCAGCCGTATCCGGAGATTTGACCAAAGCCAACAGGATGATCGGCTTAAACAGGTGACGGTTCTTAAACAAGAACTTCATCGGTTGTTTCATGTGCGGGATCAGCGCGGTAAACATGGCTTCCGTGGCTGGATTAAAGTCGGCGTTGAACTTATGCGACTCCATCTTCATCGCCGCTTGGAAGACATCATACAAGGCACTGGTGTTGGGCGGCATCGAGGCATGGCCGCCGGCTTGGGTCGCACTGAGTTCCACATCGAGATAGCCTTTTTCACCGACCCCGATCAAGGCCACAGTAGAATCGACGCCCAACGCTTTTCCGTCGATATACGCCCCGCCTTCATCGATGACCATATGGAAATGGATTCCGCGGGCTTTCAAGAGATCGCGCGTTGCTCTGGCTCCGGAGTCTGGCATTTCTGAGCCGGTTTCTTCGTTGTGTCCAAACAAGAGATACACATCGCGTTCAAACACCAGGCCTTCTTCCAAACAGGCTTCGACTGCTTCAAGGACCGCGATGACTTGGCCCTTCATGTCTAAGGTTCCCCGTCCGTAGATGTAACCGTCTTTGATTTCGCCGGAAAACGGCGCCGTGTTCCAGCGTTCCGGTTTGACCGGAACGACATCATAATGACCCATCAACGCAATCGGATTTTGATCGCTTTTGCCTTTCAGATGAAAGATCAAAGCGTGTTTTTCAACAGTTTCTAACGTGGCATGTTTAATCAACAAGGGATAACTGTCTTTAAGGACAGCGATGAACTGATCGAAAGCAGCGAAATCGATGCGCGAACGATCGGGATAAGACACCGTTTCACATTGAATGGCTTTTTGAAGATGAGCGAGTTGTTTTTCTGAAGACATCATTTGACCCAGCCTTTCTTAAACATCCACCGTGCAGCCCCGATCGAAATCAGGGAAGCAACCGGAACCAGAGCCGGTTGAACGGTCGGATTGGTGATGACAAAAGCAAACAGCAGCAGCATGGCGACCAGCGGAGCGATCGTCAATTGCCAGTTGCGAACGATGAAGACCACGCCCAAGGCCCCAAAGATGGCTGGAACCAGATAATCGGTCACCGGACCTAAGATATCGGATATTACGCTCAGATACGGCAACAAGAGCACCAGACCGATCACGATGATCAGGGTGGTCACGATCGAGGAGGTCGCTACCGCGATCGTGGCGATGATTTCGGCTTCGTCGCTGCCTTGCTCGACCTTGGCCAGTTTGACGGCTGTCAGGGCTGCCGGAAGCTTCATGTTGGCCATGTTGCCGGTGATGTTGGCGATGTAGGTCGCCCCGACGCCCATCATGGGCGCATAATTATAGGTCTCAATGATCCCGATCGGGATATAAATGACCCCCACCGACATGAACCCCGAAACCATCAGATCCATCGTCGGCCAGGCATTGTAGGAGAGTGAAAAAACCAAAGGCACGGCAATCATCAACAGCGCCGAAACGATGACAAAGCGTCTGCCTGAGCGATGCAGGCCTTTAAGATAATCTTGCTGAGTCATCTGACACCTCCAATCAGAAAGTAAAGGATGGTCAAAGTGCCCAGGATGGAAGCCGGTAAGGCAAACTCTTCAAGCCACTTGAATTTGAAAGACAGTCCCCCGATGAGGGCCATGATGGCCATACTGATGAGCAGTGCCAAAAGGTTGTAACCGCCCAACACGATCTGTTGAGCCCCGATGGTTCCGACCAAACCCATAAACAAAGCAGCGATGAGGATGGTGGCCCATTTGGAGTCTTTCTTTCGGATCTCGGCCAGTTTCTTGGTGTAGGACTCATAATGAAAGATCAAGACCAGTAACCCGCTCATGATCGATAGGGTCATGGTCCAGACGGCTGCACTGTAGACGCTCATGTTTTCCAACAAAGTCGTCACCCCGGCAGCGTTCTTGACAGCCAAGGCCGCATAGGTTTCATAAGACACCGAACCCAAGACGCTCAAGCGGATCCAAGGGATGGCCGCATCCCCAAACAAGGGAATCATGGCAACCAACCCGATCAGGATCGGAATTGACGGCACGATCGAGAAGATCGCGGCACTGCGGGTCGTTTCAAAAAGCTGATGTTTGGTGATCCCCATCTCCAAACCCCGCTGATACGCTTTTCTGTAGAAAACGATCGACTGAAGTAACACATATCCGATCAAAACAGCCCCGATCAGATACAGCGGCAAAAAGTTCATACTTTACCTCTTTCCTTTGTTTCATCATAAAGAAAACATCCTGAGTTTACAAGATGTTTTCATTTGTTTCATTAAATTTTCAACCTCATTAAAGATTTAAGCTTTTTTGGATTTCTTTTCGAGATTGGCGACCATACTGACCAAAATGAAACCGAAGACAAAGAACAGAATCAGAAAGAGAATACCGGGACGGCTGGTCTTGAAAGCGATGGCCGAAATGGACAAGATGACCGGTCCGACCAAATTGGCAAACTTACCGAAGATATCCAGAAAGCCGAAGTATTCATTGGATTCGTTTTTGGGGATAACCTGACCGAAGTAGCTTCGTGACAGAGACTGGATCCCGCCTTGAGCCAAACCGACGATGACGGCCAAGACCCAGAATTCAAGCGTGGTCGACAAGCGGTAACCCAAAACACAGACTAAGGCATAGATCACGATGTAGAAACGGATCATGTTGAGAGATCCGAAGCGTTTCGCCAATGGTCCGGCCAAGATGGCAAACGGGAAGGCAACAAACTGCGTCAACAGTAAGGCATAAATCATCTGGGTACTTTCAATGCCGACTTCACCGCCAAAGACCATGGCTGAAGAAATGATCGTATAGACCCCTTCGATGTATAAGAAATACGCAATGACGAAGTAGAACAGTTTTTTGTCTTTTCTGGTTCTTTGAATCAGTTTGCCGATACGACCGAAGACGGTCCTGATGAGGTGTTCTTGTTTAGGCAGATAATAGGTCTGATGGACATTTTTGATCAAAGGCAAAGCCCATGATCCCCACCAGATGAAGGTGACGATAAAGGATAACTGCAAGGCCAAAGCGAGGCTGATGCCCAGGGTGTCTCTTAAGGTAATCAAGACGACCCCGATGATAAACGGAACCGTCGATCCGACATAGCCAAAGGCATAGCCGTAACCGGAAACGGTATCCATTCTTTCATTGGTACTGACATCGACGAGCATGGAATCATAGAACATGTTACAGGCACTGTAACCGATCTGAGCCATGATGTACAACAGCATGAAGGCAATATAATTATTAGAGACCGTAAAGGTCAAACCCCCGACCAAACCCAACATCAGGAAACTGATGAACAGTTTCTTTTTCATGCCCTGATAATCGCCGATGGCGCCCAGGATGGGTGATGCAAAAGCCAAAACCAAAGTACTGACGGAGGTGCCGATATACAGCCATGTCGAAATTTCTGAGGCCCCCAACAGATCTTTAGCCAATACTTCTCTAAAATAGACAGGAATCGTTGCGGTCGCCATTAAGGTAAAGGCAGAATTCGCAACATCATACAAAACCCAGCTTCTCTCAACTTTAGTAAGTTTCATTGGTATCCCTTTCAAATTAATCCCATTATATCATTGAATAATGACGGATTCTGTGAAGAAACCATCACAAAATCCATTAGATAAAGAAAACGATGGCAATGAAGTGGGCAATGGCTGCCAGGTTGACAAAGATATGCCAAATGAAATGAAAATACGGCTTTTCCTTTTTGGAATAGAACCAGGCCCCGACACTATAGAGGATGCCCCCAAACCCAATGAAAAAGATAAACCAAGGAGAAGCCTTTTGGATGATCAGCGGCATAAACAAGATCGCCGTCCAGCCCATGATGAGATAGATCGAGACAGAGACCTTGGGAATGGAACGCTTGGAAATCGATTTGTAAAGGATCCCGGCGATGACCATGCCCCACTGGATCACCATGATCACGATGCCCCAAGCACCGCCGATGATGTTCAACGCGACCGGCGTATAGGATCCCGCAATGGCCACATAAATGAAGATGTGATCCAGGATCTGAAAGACACGCTTGTGCTTGGTGTCATAGGCCATGGAGTGATAAAGGCAAGAGCCCATAAACATCAGAAACAAACTGATGATGAAAACAGATTCACTGGCTGCTAAAAGGTAGCCGCCCTTTTGGTACGCCGCAATGGCGATGAACGGATTGAGCCATAAAAGAAGAAACGCCATCACCCCATGGGTGATCGCGTTTCCTATTTCTTCGCCTACGGATAGACGGATATACTTGTGTTGTTTTGTCATGCTGTCATTATAACGCAGCATTGACCAAAGTTTCTACCATTTCCCAATTTACGATGTTCCAGAAAGCAGCGATGTAATCAGGACGGCGGTTTTGATATTTCAGATAGTAGGCATGTTCCCAGACATCCAAGGCCAAGACCGGGGTTCCTTCATCAAAGGGGACATCCTGGTTGGCACTCGAGGTCACTTTAAGGGTGTTTTCCTTGGTCAAGACGACCCAAGCCCAGCCGGATCCGAAACGAGTCTTCGCAGCGGTGTTGAATTTGTCTTTCAAACCGTCCAGGGATCCGAAATCACGGTTGATCAGATGTAAGAGTTTGGGGGAAGGATCTTTGTAGGTCGGGGTCAAGAGTTTCCAGAATAAAGCATGATTGTAGTGTCCCCCGCCGTGATTGGTCACGGCCATACGGATATCGGAAGGCACGGAATACAGATTCTGAAGTAGTTTCTCTAAAGAAACATCATAGAGTTCAGGATGTTTGTCCAGTGCGGCATTGAGGTTGTCGACGTAAGCCTGGTGGTGTTTGGTGTGATGGATGGTCATCGTCAAGGTGTCGATGTGGGGTTCTAAGGCTGCCACGTCATAAGGCAATTTGGGTAAAGTATAGGTCATTATTGTTTCTCCTGTGTGTACCCTTACTGTACCAAGTGTGACCCGTTTCTTCAAATCATATGCCCACTGTGTCAATAAAAAACACCGCTTAGGTGAAGTTGTAAAGCCAAAGTAGACACGTAAATAAAAATTATTTATTCAAACCCCAGATCACGTTTATATTGAACTGGGGTTTTGTAATCTAAGGCGTAAGCCAGTCTTTCGTTATTGAAATAGGCAATGTATTCATTGATGAGTTTGGGTAAATCATCGGCTTTATGATAATTGAAATCGTGGTAGAGTTCTTCCTTAATCCACCCATTGATTGCCTCTATGATTGGATTATCGGTCGGGGTGCCGCTTCGGCTCATGGAACGGACTATGTTATAATTCAAGTGAGCTTGTTGATAAGCTCGGCTGGAGTAGACAGCCCCCTGGTCTGTGTGAAGGATGATGGGGTGTTCTGCTCCTTTTATTTTGGTTTTGAGCTGCTCAAGTGTCTCGAAATAGGGCTTGATGTCGGCTCTTTTAGAAGATAATGAAGAAGCGATGATCTCATTATTGAAAGTATCTAGGATATATGTCCACTCCCAGTGAATCCCTTTGCTTTTTAGAACGGTCATATCGGAGACAACGATCTCTAATGGTTTGCTGGCGTTCCAGAAACCCTGAACTTCATTCTTAAATACTTTGTGCTCTAGTCCTGGCTGACCGCTTTTAGGCCTTCTGGTTTCGGATCGGATCCCGGCTGACTTCGCACACACATGCGCGAGATGATCAGAGAAGATCCATCCGGTTTGATTTCGGATCGTTTTGGCTAAATTGTGGTATCCGTAGGTTTTATGCTTCTGGTGGGCTTGTTTGAGAAGTTTGGTCAGATCGATCCGATCCAACTCATACTGAGGCTTGATGTCTTTTCGTTTGGTCCACTTATAATAACCGGATCGATTTAAACCGAGATACCTTAAGATGAAAGTCGTTCCGTACTCTTTCTTCAATCTCTCCACTATTTGATAATCTTGCCGTCTAAAGTGACGTACACCTTCTTTGAACCAACTCCTTTCACGGTGTAACCTTTTTTTAGTCGTTCTACCTCCACTTTAAGTTTCAGATTCTCGAGTTTCAGAAGTTCCAGTTCACTCATGTCTTTCTCTTTTCGTAACCCTAGGCTAGGGTTGCCTCTCCGCTTTGGTTTGAGTCCTTCCTCGCCTTGGTCACGATATTGAACGATCCATCTCCCGAGGTTTCCTAGCGGTATTTTTTCTGATATCGATAAATCTTGCTTTGACCAGTGTTCTTCATAGTAACGTTTACACACTCTTAGTTTCTCCTCAAAACTATACATTCTGTTTGTTCCGCCTTTATTCCTTCCCATGAGATTCTCCTTTCCTAAAGGATATGAAAAAAGTAGACAATCATCAAATGTTTTTATTTGAGTTGTCTACTTTAAGTTTACTGCTTCACTTAGGCGGTGTTTTTTATTGGAATCGGACGTCTGACTTTACTGAGGGCTTTGAGAACGATCGGGGCCAAAATGCCGGCAGAGATGATTTCCAGAGAACCGTTGAGGGAGATGACAAAGCCAAAGATATAAGACAATCCCTGGTTGAAAGTCACCAAGCCGCTGGAGGCAAACAGGAAGATGGAAGTCAGGACCAATACCGTGTTGGATAAGGCCCCAAAACAAGCCGTAACGACGTTTCTGGCGAAGTCGGCCGGAATCAGTTTGCGCAAGCCCAAAGCCGTATACGAGATGATCAGTCCGACCAAGATGCGCGGGACGATCGAAACCAAAGGATTGACGAAGATCGCGGCTTCAGGGGTACCCAAAGTCGTGGCGTAATGCCAGCTGGTCACGCCCCAAGTGGTGCCAAGCACCAAGCCTCCGACCGGACCGGTCAGGATGGCTCCGATGATGACCGGGATATGAATGATGGTGATCGAGAAAAAGCCGGTCGTGATGTAGCCCAGATTAGGGACATAGGTCATGACGATGATCATGGCCATCAGTAAGCCCAGCGTGGTGATCATCAATAAACGTTGACGGTTTCGGGTCATAAGTGCTCCTTGTTACTCTTCATACAGAAGAGTCGATAAATAACGTTCACCGCCGTCAGGGATTAAGACAACGATGGTTTTGCCTGTGTTTTCACTGCGCTGCGAGAGGCATAGCCCTGCGTATAACGCGGCCCCGCCGGAGATCCCGGCTAAGAAGCCTTCCGTTTTGGCAGTGTCTCTGGCTGTATCGATGGCTTCTTGAGTCGATACGGAGAAGATCTCGTCGATGACGGATCGATTGAGGATACTGGGGATAAAATTAGGCATGAGACCTTGCAGACGATGCGGATGCGCTTCACCGCCGCTCAACATAGGCGATTCGGAAGGCTGTACCGCGACGATCTTGACTGAAGGGTTTTTGCCTTTGAGGTATTCACCGATGCCGGTAATGGATCCGCCGGTGCCGACCCCGATGATGACGATGTCGACCTGCCCTTGGGTATCATGAAAGATTTCCGGTCCTGTCGTTTCAAAATGGACTTTGGGATTACTGGGGTTATCGAATTGAGAAGGCATGAATGCCGTTGGGTTGGCTTGAATCAGTTGGTTGGCTTTATCGATGGCCCCCTGCATACCCTCGGAAGCCGGGGTCAAAACGACTTGGGCGCCATAGGCTTTGAGGATCTTGCGACGCTCGATGCTCATGCTTTCAGGCATCGTCAGGATCAATCTGAATCCTTTGGCAGCGGCCACGGAAGCCAATCCGATGCCGGTATTGCCGGAGGTCGGTTCGATGATGAGACCGCCTGGAGCCAGTTTGCCCTGCTCCATCGCATCGGTGATCATCTTTAAAGCGATCCGATCTTTGACGCTGCCGGCCGGGTTAAAACCTTCAAGCTTGACCAAGAGATTGGCTTTGCCTTGGCGTTTTTCATTGAGCCGATCGAAACGGACCAAGGGGGTCTTTCCGATCAAAGCAGCCATGTTAGGGAGTATTTTGGACATTGTGTGTCTCCATGATTCAAGTGTAGAGTAGGGTTTGGCCCTTGTCAATAAGGCCAATCAACTATCGTATGAAGGTTCCTTCGTCGAGTTCCTTAAAAGCCTGCATCAATTCAGCCTGGGTATTCATGACGATCGGTCCGCCAAAGGCCACCGGTTCATTCAGCGGCATGCCTTCAAAGATGACAAAACGGCTCTCGTTTTTGGCACTCAAACTCAGTGTGTCCCCATGGCTAAACAAGGCGACGCTGTGATCTTGGATCGGGTTTTGAAGGGCTGAGTTGATGAGTAAGCCTTCAAACAGATACAGAAAGACAGTCTTGTCCTGTGGAGTATCCAGCGTGAAAGTCGCGCCGGCTTTGAGCTGGACATCCAGGATACGGGCAGCCACGTATTTGGGCTGTACTTCAGGACGCAAGCCTTCCAGTTCACCGGAGATGATGCGGATGGTTTGGTCTTCTTTTTTAAGTTCTAAGATGTCTTTGGCTTTGATGTCCCAATAGGCCGGGGTCGTCATTTTATGAACTCTGGGCAGATTGATCCACAGCTGCAGTCCCAACATTCTGGGAGCCGCTTTGGGCATTTCCTGATGGATGATGCCGCTGCCGGCCGTCATCCATTGGGCTTCATTGTCGCTTAAGATGCCTTTGTTGCCTAAGGAGTCCTGATGTTCGATCTTGCCGGCGATCAGGTAAGTGAAGGTCTCGATGCCTCTGTGAGGATGCCAGGGAAAGCCTTTGGTATAGTCATCCGGATTACTGGAATCAAATGCATCCAGCATCAGAAACGGATCGATGTCGCGAACGTCACGGGCGCCTAAAACGCGGGTCAGTTTGACCCCGGCTCCGTCTTGAGTGGCCATTCCTTTGATGATCTTCTTGATATTTCTTTGCATACTAAGTTCCTCGCTTTACAAGCTCCATTATAAACGATACACTAAACTTGGCACAAATTATGCCCCAGGAGCCCTGATGGAAGTCCTTAAACCATATACTTTAAATAAAATTACCTTAAAAAACCGGATCGTCATGCCCCCGATGTGCATGTATCAGGCCAAAGACGGATTCGTCAATCTTTTTCACATTTCACACTATTCGACGCGTGCCATGGGCAATGTCGGATTCATCATCATGGAAGCCACCGGGGTCACTCCTGAAGGACGGATCACCGATCGAGACTTGGGGATCTATCTGGATGAACACATCGTCGGACTCAAACAGATCGTCGATGAAGTGCACCGTTACGGTGCCAAGATCGGGATCCAATTGGGTCATGCGGGAAGAAAATCCGAAACCACCAATCTGACTCATCTGGCGCCCAGTGCCCTTGCATTCTCGTCAGACTATCTCACTCCCAAAGCCATGAGCCATCAAGACATCCAAAACGTCGTGGAGGCGTTCAAACAAGCGGCCATCCGGGCCGATCAAGCCGGTTTCGATTGCATCGAACTGCATGGGGCCCATGGCTATCTGATCAATCAGTTCATGTCGCCGTTGGCCAATGAGCGTACCGATGAGTATGGCGGATCTCTGGAAAACAGAGGCCGTTTCTTGCGGGAGATCACCCAAGCGGTTGGTTCAGTCTGGCCCAAAGACAAGTGGTTTATCGTACGTGTCTCGGCTGAAGAATACGATCCGCAAGGCAATCATCCTCAGGATGTTGCGCAGATCCTGATGCCCATCAAGGACCAGCTGGATCTGATCCATGTGTCCTCAGGGGGCACTGCGCCCAGAGCCATACCCCTTAGACCTTTGTATCAGTTTGAGTATGCCAAAACGATCAAAGCCTTGTTGAATAAACCGGTCATCGCAGTCGGTCTCATCAACACGCCTGAAGAAGTCGAAACGGTCTTGAAAGAAGTCGAGTTGGTGGCTTTGGGCAGAGAACTCTTACGCAATCCCAACTGGGTCAATGGCGTATTGGCTGCCGATGATAAACTGGACTCTGTCTTCAAACCCTATATGCGAGGATTCAGACGATGAAGAAACTGGCCTTAGTTTTACTCTTACTGTTAAGCGGCTGTAGCGGAACAGCCAAGATCGACCCTAAGCCTTATACCGGGCCTACCGATACGATTGCTCAGGATCTGGTCTTATGGCCGATGAGCACCAGTATGGACATGATCATGGTGGGCGATGCGATCGTGCATTCCAGTGTCTATGCCGACGCCAAACTGGCCAACGGAACCTATGATTTCACAGACATGATCGCGCGCTATAAACCCATCATTGAACCCTATGATCTGGCTTTCTACAATCAGGAAACGATCTTGGGCGGCTCTGCGCTGGGCGTCAGCAATTATCCCCGTTTCAATTCCCCGCAGGAATTCGGCGATGCGATGCTGGATGCCGGCTTCAATCTGGTCTCCTTGGCCAACAATCATTCCAATGACACCGGCACTAAAGCTTTGCTGAGTTCCAATGCCTATTGGAAAACCAAAAACGCCATTGTGGCCGGGACTTATTCGACCCGTGAAGAAAGCGAAGCCGTCAAGGTCTATACTCAAAACGGGATCAGTTTTGGGTTCCTGGCTTATACGTACGGACTCAACGGCTTGAATCTCAGCAGCGAAAATGCCTTCATGGTCGATCTGATCGACCTGGATAAAATGAAAGTCGATGTGGAAGCCTTAAGGCCTTTGGTGGATGTCCTGATCGTCTCGGTCCACTTTGGATCCGAGTATCAAAACACCCCCAACACCTATCAAAAAAACGTCGTGAACAAACTGGCTGAATGGGGCGTCGACATCGTCATCGGCAACCATGCCCATGCGATCCAGCCGATCCAGTGGGTCGGAAAGACCTTGGTCTATTATGCCTTGGGCAATTTCATCTCCGGTCAGATCGGTACTGAAAGACTGATCGGGTTGACCTCCGCCATCAAGATCACCAAAGTGATTTACGGGGCAGAGACCTGGATCGAGCTCAGTGACCTCAGTGCTGACCTGACTTACAATTATTACGATTCAAGGATGCGCAACATTTTGATTTATCCTTGGGATGAGGTCACCACCCAACTCTTGCCGGATAAAGCGGCTTGGGAATCCAAATACCTCAAGATCGTCAATGCCTTAGGCGCCAATCTCAGTTTCGGAGGACTCAGAAAGTAAAAATAGAACGTTAAGTTCTATTTTTTTGATCATCTTAATGGAGGTTCTTAAACAAGACTTCGATTTCTTCAGGACCAACCGGTCTTTTCATGAGATAACCTTGACCAAAGTCAGCACCCAAGTGGGTCAGATAAGCTTTCTGATTCTCATATTCGATGCCTTCCGCAATGACTTTCAAGCTTAAGGCATGAGCCAATTCGATGATGGTGGAGATGACCGCATCGATCCGATTGGAACTGTGGATCTTTTGGGTAAATTCTTTGTCGAGTTTGATGAGATCGATGGGCAAGGAAACTAAGTAGGTCATGGAAGAATAGCCTTTTCCAAAGTCATCCAAAAGGATGACCATGCCTTGCTGTCTCAATCGACGCAGATTGGTGAGGGCATTTTCAGGCTGTTCGATCAGGGAAGTCTCGGTGATTTCGATTTCGATCTCACCGGGCAAGATGCCGTATTCATCCATCAAGACGATGACATTGTTGATGAAGTCATCATTGATGATGCCTTTGGAAGAGAGGTTGATGGCGATCGGACAATGGATGGTCTTGGTCTTGCGCCAGGCAATGGTTTGTTTAAACACGGCTTCAAAGACCCATAATTCGATGTTGGTGATCAAACCGGTCGATTCAGCCATGGGGATGAAGACATCGGGAGAGATGGGTTGTTTGCCGTCTTGGGTCCAGCGGACCAAGGCTTCCATCGAGACCATCTTGTCATCACTGAGCCGATAGACCGGCTGATACATCATCGACAGTTCATTTTTCTCGACGGCTTTACGCAGTTTGTTGGTAAAGTCGATGTTGCTGAGATGGGATTGATGAAGGGCTTTCGTAAAAAAGATATGGGTATTTTTGCCTTGGTGTTTGGCCGCATTCACGGCTTCATCCGCATTATGCATCAAACCGTCAAAATCGGTATTGTCGCTGGGATACTGGGTGATGCCCAGACAGACCTCGACATCGATTTGAGTGTCATGGATGACTTTGATCCGTTTCAGTGCTGAATACAGTTGGGCGATCCGGGTTTGGATTACGGTCTTATCGATGCTTTCGATCAATAAGCCAAAGCCGTCTCCTCCCAGATTGGAAAGCAGTTCTCCGGCTTGCATTTGTTGTTTCAACACAAGGGCCAATTCTACCAAAAGTTTGTCTCCGATGGCATAGCCATGGAAGTCATTGATGTTTTTGAAGTCATCCACATCCAGATCGATCAGGGTAAAAGGCACTTCAGGCTGATTTTGGATTCGAGCGGAGACGCTTTGGGCAAACCCTTTCCAGTTGGGCAAACCGGTCAGCTGATCGAAATACGCGATCTGGGTCAAGGCTTCCTGGTGTTGGATCAGATAGGTGATGTCGGTATGAGACCCCGCGACTTTGAGGATCTTGCCTTGGGGACTGACTTGAGACGAGCCTCTGGTCCTGATCCAAGCCAAGGATCCGTCTTTTCTGAGGACGCGATAGGTGGTTTCGAAAATGTCCGTCGGCACATCGGAAAAAGCTTTAACTTGATCAATGAAACGCTGGCGGTCTTCTTGATAGATCAGGGCGATCCAATCTTCTAAGGTATTTAAGGTGATGTCGTTTTCCTGATACCCCAACGCTTTTAAGATCGCATGGGACATGAAATAACGTTCTTGCTTGCCGTCATACTCCCAGATCGAATCAAAGGAACCCTTAACAGCCAACTCAAAGCGTTGTTCGCTTTCCAGAGTCTTATTGTATTGCTTTTCCAGATCATCTTTGGCATCCTGGACTTTGTTTCTGGCTTCTTGATACAGTTGCAGGGTCGAGACGACCAGCCAATACACAAACAAGGCCGTCAAAGCCACATAGATCCAGCCTTTGAAGGTTTGAAGCAGATTATAGGTATGGGAAGCCCCAAAGAAAAATTCCAGCAATTGATCCGTGGTCAGGATCCATATTACCCCATACATCAGATAGATAAGGGCGATGTTGAAGGCAGACCGTTTTGGACTGAGTACTTTATCAAAGATCGCCAAACGCGATTGTTTCTTTTGTTGAGGTGCGTGTTTTGTTTTCACAGTGCTATTATACACCATGCCCTAAGTAAGAAAAACACAGGTTCTTTTAAACCCGTGTTTTGAAGTGATGCTGAATAACAAGTGCTTTATCGATCCACAACGAATTTAGGATAATCATTGGATAGATAGAAGTTCATGAACTTTAAGAATTGCTGGATTTCATTTAGCTGATTCCCCGTTAAACCAGAGTTATCCAAAATAACAGCGGTCTCTATAACAACCAATCCGTTTTTGAGGTCGATGTCCGTTGGCAATAGTCTTAGTTCGCCTTCTGCGTTAAATCCTCGCACGCTTCGCAATTGATACTGCGTTTTCAATTCTACAGTACAAAATACAATTGAGCTTTTATCCGTTTGATAAACAAACCGGATGGACCCGAAATTTTCCTCGATATGAATCGGATCAGGGACCCGCTTGAAAACTTGGATATAAACAGGCAAACTCAGCGGCCTTAAGGTCGTTGTCCCCATTTCCACTGTGGCTGTACTGTAATCCTGATAGGATGCGCTGATTGGTCGAAACAGATCCGTGTTCAGGTTGTAGTTTTGTGCTAGTAGATAAGTCATCTCATTCCCGTTTTCAAGTTGAGTCAGTTGGGTCCTGAGGGTATCGATCTGTTTTACCTTGGAGCTGAGGTTGTCGATTTGGTTACTGAGATGAGCAATGGTGAGTTCTGATTGGGACCACTGATCATAAAGTTTGATCATGGCCGCGCTCATGAAACACAGGATTAGCACTAAGATCGCCATTTTGCCTTGATTGAACGTCTTAAAGACGAAACTCAAAAGCGATGGATTGCCTTGGTTGGCTGACTCCGCGATTTCCTTTGGATCCCCCATTTCTTGGATGACCTTATCCACTGACTCGGGGTTATTGAGTGTCAGCGCGTCCAACATGTCATCAAAGTGTGCTTCCAGTTCTTTCTTCATTCGATTTCTGACGAAGAGATTATCGATGCGCGAAATGACGTCGCGAATATAGTTGTCTTTAGCGGAGGAGGATATATTGGCCTCCCAACACACTGTTGACCGAGTCTTGAAAACTCTCCCATTGTTTCTTGTCTTCTGAGAGTTGTTGGTGACCGCTGGCGGTGATCTGATAATAGCGTCTGTCTTTACCGCTTTCTGCCGTTTGGATCGACGAGGTCAGATACCCGTTTTTTTCCAAACGGTACAAGATCGGATAAAGCGTGCCTTCTTTGAACTGAAAAACATTTTTTGATAAGAGTTCCAATGAGCGGATGATTTCATAACCATACATGTCCTTGCGGGACAACAGAGACAGGATCATCATCGTCGAACTGCCACCGATTAAATTTTTGTCCATGAGCTTAGACCTCCTAAGCCCCATTATACTTAGATGAACTAAGTATGTCAAGTGAGAGAAGTTTCATAAAAAAGAAGGACGTTTGTCCTTCTTTGGGTTTATTTCTGAGCTTCCTGATTCTTGTCTTTTTTAATGATACGGACTTTTTCGATGACTTTGTCTTCCGCTTTCAGGATCCTGAAACGAAGGTCCTTATACAGGATCTCGACGGTTTCGTCGTCTTCCGGGATATGACCCAATAGTCCGGTCAGAAAGCCGCTGAGGGTATCATAATCTTCCAATTCATCCCCGGACAAGCCAAGATCGCATTCGTCGTTGAGTTCTTCCAGATCGATCCCGCCGTCGACGTCAAAGGTGTAATGGTTGAGGATCTGGATCTGTTTTTCGTCTTCATCGTATTCGTCAAAGATGTTGCCGACGATTTCTTCGATCAGATCTTCGATCGTGATGATTCCCGCCGTACCGCCGTATTCGTCGATGACGACCGCAATGTGGACTTTCAGTTTCTGCAGTTCTCTGAACAGCTGATCGGTTTTCTTGGATTCCGGAACGAAATGCGGTTCACGGATCAAGTTCTTCAGATTGAAGTTGATGATGTGTTCGTGTTCGATGAATTGAAGGAGGTCCTTGACATGCAGGATCCCGATGATGTTGTCGATGGTGTCTTCATAGACCGGGAAACGGGTATATTGTTCTTCAAAAACGATCTTTTTGACTTCTTCAAAAGTTGCCTCGCTGTCGATGGCGGCAATGTCGGTTCGGTGCGTCATGATTTCAGACACGTTGATGTTGTCGAAATCAAAGATGTTGTTGATCATTTCTTTTTCGGTGTCTCGGATGGAACCTTTTTCTTCACCGACATCGACCATCATGCGGATCTCTTCTTCGGTGACCGCATTGGGTTCCAGGTTGGGATCGATCCCAAAGAGCCGAACCAACAGATTCGTACTGAAGGTCAAAAGACGGACGAAAGGATGAAAGAGGATCGAGATCCAATAGATCGGTTTGACGACCGAAAAGGCAATGTTTTCAGAGTAATGCATGGCGACCCGTTTGGGCACCAATTCACCAAAGACCAAAGAGACAAAGGACAAGATCATGGTGATGATGATCATGACCACGGTACGGATGGTATCTTGGGACAAGACAGTCATATAGGGATAGATCAGATTGACCAAGGGTCCGCTGAAACTGTCCGAGGCAAAAGCAGAGGCTAAAAAGCCGGCCAAGGTGATGCCGATCTGAATGGTCGATAAAAATTTGGTTGGATGCGATAACACCCTCTCCAAAATAATGGCCTTGGGGTTACCGTCATCGGCCATGACTTTGATCTTATTGTCATTGAGGGTGATAAAAGCCATTTCAGTGGCTGCGAAAAACGCATTTAAAGCGATCAGGAAAATCAGAAACAGGATTTCAACCATCAATTGGTTCCCCGATTCTTCATTGATTCAATGTTGTTGAGCGTTTGCTCAGGACTGCCCTCTTCACTCATGTTTTTCTCCATAAAAGTCCATTTAATGATACACAGTTTAGGGTCCATAGTCAAGGAAGGTCCTTAGTAGCCCTAATCAGAGCCGCTTTCTCGTTGGGTATCTGATCATTCATGACCTTTTCCAATAACGCCTGCAGGATTACACTGATTTTCTTGCCTGAATAACCCAAGGCCATCAGATCGTTGCCGTTGATCATTAAGTCTTTCAACGTCACAGCCGGGTTTTCAGCTTTGAGTTGTTCATAGCGCTTGGGATCGATTCCTGAAGTGCCCATGACTTGCTGATACTGAATGGCCAGATCAAGCAACTCTGTCCCATATTGACCCATCAGAATTTTGAGGCTATGGCGATCCTGAGCACTGTTGAGGCTGAGCTTTTTCAGATCCAACACCTTATTGGTGAAAGTCCTGGCAAGTTTTAAGGTTAACAGCTGCGTTTTGATCGCACCCTCATCCAAGTGATCCATCAAACACAAATACCGCAAAGCCCGATCCGGGAAGTGCGCCAGTTGATCCAGCTTTGTCTCATCATAATCAAACCAGGGTTTGATCAGCGTCCCATAATCACGCAGGACCCTAGAGGCATCAGAAGCCATGATCAGTTTGTCCAGCTCAGCGGCGATCCGTTCGATCGGTAAGGTCTTGATCAGACCTTGATGGGTGATCATGGCCTTGGCCGTCTGGGTTTCGATTGTAAAACCCAACTGGGCTGAAAAACGCAGGGCTCTCAGGATCCTCAAGGCATCTTCTTCAAAACGGTCTTCAGGATGACCGATGGCTCGGATCTGTTTACGCTCAAGATCCAAAAGGCCTTCGGTATAAT
This sequence comes from Erysipelotrichaceae bacterium, assembly GCA_963678045.2. Lineage (GTDB taxonomy): Bacteria > Bacillota_I > Bacilli_A > Erysipelotrichales > Erysipelotrichaceae > UBA2212. The sequence continues at coordinate 49,228 of CAXXCK010000006.1, forward strand.
CGATCAGATCTCCGTAGATGTTGAGGGCTAAGGCGTTGATCGTAAAATCACGGCGCAAGACGTCATCTTTCAACGAGCCGATGAAACGGACTTCGTCAGGGTGGCGATAATTGCTGGAGGTCGATTCGCTGCGGTAGGTGGTGATTTCGATCCAGTGTCCTTGGATCTTGACCCCGACCGTGCCCAGTTTCTCCCCGATCTGGGATAATGGAAACTCGTTGAAAAGCTCGATCATGACTTGGGCTGAGGCATTGGTCGCCATATCGATGTCGGTACAGGGGCGATGGATCAGTTTATCACGGACAAAGCCGCCGATCACATACGCCTCATAGCCCTTGTCTTCCAACAAGCGCATCAGGGTCAAAGCCGGTTTAGGTAAGGTAAACGTCGTTTTCATGGTTGATTTCATTATACCATGAGACCACAAACGTGCCCAAAGACGCAAAAAGGTCAACGTTCACAAAACACTCACGCAATCTAGACAAAAGCACACCGCTACAGGCTTGTGTGCTCAAGAATTCATGATATGATTATTACAGTCTAGGAGAAACCATGAAACGATTAATGTTTGTGCTCAGTGCGGTAGTGGTCTTGGTCATTGCCCTCTTGCTTCAATTCGATCTGATCGCTCTGTTCAAACTGAGTTTGGCGGGCATCTATGACACCCCCACCACGATGTATTTCTTGTGGTTCTTTCCCACCGTGCTCAACATCGAGTATGTGGCGCTGAAAGATTCCCTGATCGTGATCATTTTGGTCAGTGATGCGTTTGTGATCCTGGGCAGTTTCCTGGTGTACCGTGCCATCACGATGGATACGCGAACCACTTATCGTAGATACCATTTCTAGGCCTTAGGGTCTTTTTTTTATTTTTAAAGCGGTCATTGACACGCAAGACCGCTTTGAATACTGCATTGGTTTAGTGAATCGAAACGCTTTTCATCAGCGTGATCTGAGTCTCTCTTTCATCTTTGACGGCGTCCATGTCTTTGGGATACATCAGATTGATCAGCGTGACCGCATAATCGGAAGCGATCAGGGCATGTCTTTTCACGTGCGGCGTTGCTGCCACCTGAGCCATGATCCTAAGCACTTTGACTTTGACGGGATCTTTTTCTTCACGCGCTGCCCTATGACACTCAAAAGCCGCATTTCTGGCTTCTTGAAAGCGTACCAAGCCGGCTTGCCACTTCAGGTTGATGTCGATCGCCGCTTGAATTTCCTCAGTGATCGGACACTGGGTCAAGTCCAGGATGTGATGCGCCAAAAGCAGACTATATTCTGAGATGGCCTTATGACTGCTGCTTATCTCATCAAATGCTTCAATCAGTTTTTCTTTCAACAGGGGAAGATCGTCGATCTTTTTGATGATGCCGACATCCCCCATGTAACTGTCTTTTTTTCCGCCTCGCATCAGAGCAACTTTAAGACTTCGCCTTCAAAGGTTTAGCCCCTGGCGTTTCTTTTGGTCAGCAAGGCCATGCTTTCGATGTGCTTGGTATGAGGAAACAGATCGATGCCTTGGATCCAAGTGACTTTATACTGCATGCCCAGCTGTTTGAGATCGCGCATCTGGGTCAATGGATTACAGGAAATATAGAGAATCTGTCTGGGGTTCATTTTGATCAGCTTGTTGATGAAGGTCATCGAAGCCCCTTCTCGCGGCGGATCCATCAAGACGATGTCGGCCCCTTCGGCTGTGCCCATATACTCATCCACGTCTTTCTTCATGAATTTCGCATTGGTGATGTTGTTGAGTTTCGCATTTTCCGTCGCAAACTTGACAGCGACCGGGTTGCTTTCGACCCCAATGACGGTCTTGACTTTGTCGGCAGCCATCAGCGCCATGACACCGACACCGCTGTACAAATCGACCAAGGTATCGGTCTTTTTCAGATCCATGTGCGATAAGGCTTCATTAAACATCAATTCGGCCTGTTCAGGATGGACTTGGAAGAAGGAAGACGGGCCCAGTTTAAAGCTCAAGTTACCGATCTTTTCCGTGATCGTATCTCTTCCGAAAAGCACCGTGTTGGTGTTGGATAAGACATAAGGGCCTTGTTTGGCATTGGTATTTTCAATGATTGAGGTGACTTCAGGATGGGCTTTGCGTAGGGCATTGACCACGTTTTTACGTCCGGGGAATTCCGAACTCGAGTTGACCAGGATGACCATGACTTCATCGGTTGCCGAAGAGACCCGGATGACCAAGTGTTTCAGATAACCTTCGTCAGTCATCGGATCATAGATCTGCTGTTTCTGTTGTTTCAAGATCGTCTTAAGGTCATTGAAGATGACTTCAGCCCGTTGATCCTGGATCAGGCAATGGTTGATGGTGACCAGGTTCTTGGAGTTGAGCGCATAAAAGCCGCCCAGGATCTGAGTCTTGAAGGCTTTTAAGGTATAGGTGTTTTTATGACGGTAGGCAAAGATCGTCCGCGCCTTCAAAAAAGGCTGAGGGGTCAGTTGTAAGTCTCTGCACAGCATCGCCAGCTGGTTTTCTTTCCAGTTTGCTTGTCTTTCATAATCCCAGTTGAGCAGCTGACAGCCGCCGCACTTGAGAAAATGAGGACAGTAGTGTTCTTTGGAAGGCACCGTTTTGGCGATGGAAGCCAGATCCTCATCGCTGATGCGTAACTCGAAATAACTTTCGTCTTGCATCAGAAAATCTCGATGCTGACCGGACAATGGTCGGAACCAAAGACCTCATCATGGATCTTGGCGTCTTTTAAAGCCAGTTTCAGTCTTTCGGAAACAATGAAATAATCGATTCTCCAGCCGACCCCTTTTTCGCGGGCCATCATGCGGTAACTCCACCAGGAGTACTGGATCTTGGTGGGATACAGGCTTCTAAACGTATCAATAAACCCGCTTTTTAATAAACGTGTCATTTTTTCTCTTTCTGAATCGGTAAAACCGGGATTCATCCGGTTGGTCTTGGGATTCTTAAGGTCGATCTCTTCATGGGCCACATTCAGATCCCCGCACAGGATAACGCCTTTTTTCTGATCCAGACGCATCAGAAACAGCCTGAATTCGTCTTCCCAAAGCATGCGGTAAGTCAAGCGGCGCAGTTCATCTTGGGAATTGGGGGTATAGACATTGACCAGATAGAAGTTGTCATACTCTAAAGTCAAGACCCGTCCTTCCTGATCGTGTTCTTCCATATCGATGCCTCTGTACACGGCCAAAGGCGCATGTTTGGTCCAGATGGCCGTACCGGAATAGCCTTTCTTGACGGCTGAATTAAAATAGACCTGATAGCCTTCAGGACAAAACTCCAGTTGGCCTTCCTGCATTTTGGTTTCCTGAAGACAGAAAAAATCCGCATTGAAGCTGGCGAAGATTTCAGGAAATCCTTTAGTATACACGGCTCTTAAACCGTTCACATTCCAAGAGACAAATTTCATAGGCTTACACTCCTTGTATCAGTATACTCAAAGTCAAAGGGTTTGTCATCTGTGATAAAATGGAGGCATGTTGATCTGCCCCTTGTGTAAAACCAAATTGCTTGAAGAACCGAAATGCTTTTGCTGTATGCAAGGCCATGCCTATGATAAAGCAAAATCCGGTTATGTCAACCTTCTGATCGGATCTTCATCCAAATCCCATGGGGATGATGAAGCCATGATCCACGCGCGTCACCGCTTTTTGACCCAAGGTCATTATGATCCTTTAAGAGATGCCTTGATCAAGATCATAAAAGAACTTAAGATCACCACGTTGGCTGATCTGGGTTGCGGTGAAGGATATTATACCAACGCGATCCATCAGGCGACCCACAGTACCGTCATCGGCATCGATCTCTCCAAAAGCGCGTTGAAGCTGGCTTCCAAAGCCGATCCTAAGGTCGTCTATGCCTTAGCCAACATCACCAAAGCCCCGCTTGCGGATCACAGTGTCCAAGCGGTGCTATCGGTCTTCTCTCCCATCGACCTCACTGAAGCCCGCCGGATCGCTTCGGAAGTGCTGATCTTGGTCAGACCTTTACCAAAGCATCTGACTGAGCTGAAAGCCGTGCTCTATGATCAGGTGATCGACAATCCGATGCCCGACACACTTCTGCCACAACTGCGCTGTATCCTAAGTGAAGAACTGATCTTCACGATGAGCTTGGATCAAGCTTCTGTCTCTGATTTATTAGCGATGACGCCTTATGCGCACACCTCTCCTTTACAAGGCATTGAAAAAGTAAAAGCCTTGAAAGCCTTGGCTGTATCGGCTCAGTTTCAGGTCGATGTTTTTCAGTTCTTGCATGACTGAGCGTCTCGGGTTATAATTGAAAGCGATATCAGGAGAAAACTATGACTGAATTCATTGGTATGGGTTTGGGTTTCGTTTATATTTTTGTCGTCATCGCCATTGCCATAACGCTGCGTAAGATCCCTCATGAGATGAGCCGAACCTTTGCGCACATCATGGTGGCAAACTGGTGGATCATAGCCTCATTGACCATGCATTCCTATTGGGTCGTCATGGCTGCCCCGCTTTTCTTCATTGTGTTTAACATCCTGAACCTGATTTTTGATTGGATTCCTTGCCTGAATTCCAAAGTCAGAGCCAACAGTTTGGGCACGATTTATTACTCGGCTTCCGTGGCTTTGCTGACGCACTTATATTTCTTTGATCCTAACCTTCGGGCAGCCGGCGGGATCGGCTTACTGGTGATGGGTTATGGGGATGGCTTTGCGGCCGTGATCGGACAGTTCTACGGGAAGCACAAGTTCTCCATCTTCAAAGGACACAAAAGCATTGAAGGCTCACTGACGATGTTGGTGGTCTCCATGGTCGTGGTATACAGCTATCTGATGTGGATGACTTCAGCGCCCAGCCTCTTGATGGTCTTGGTGATTCCGATCCTGGCGACCTTGATTGAAGCGATCTCACCCTATGGTTTGGACAATCTGTTTGTCCCGCTGATCACAGCCCTGATCTACTTCGCCTACATATTTTAAAAAGCAAGTCTCGCCATAAGCGAGACTTTTTTTATTCATAGATTGGCTTCATCCAGGATGTTTCTTAAGGTTTGGGCAGACAGCTGCAGATCACTCAATTCTTGCGGGGTCAGCGGAATCGGCAGGATCTGACGGATCCCCTCACTGCCTACGATACAAGGCATTGACAGATACACGTCTCGGATGCCTTCTTCACCGCCAAACAGGCTGCTTAAGGTCAAGATCGCGTGTTCATCGCCCAAGATGGCTTCCGTGATGCGCCGAACTGCCAAAGCGACCGCATAATTGGTATAGCCTTTACGGTTGATGATTTCATAGGCTGCCGTTTTGACCGATTCCAGCATGGTGTCTTTAAAGCCCAGTTCACAGCGGTCGGTAACCTGATCGCAAAATTCAGGGATGCTCATCCCGGCGATCTTGGTAATGCCCCATGCGGCAATCTCGGAATCCCCGTGTTCACCGATGATGTAGGCATGGATGTTTCGGGCATCCACCCCAAAGCGTGTCGAAAGGGCCGACTTGAATCGCGATGTATCGAGTACTGTCCCTGAGCCGATGACCCGTCTGGCTGGAAATCCGGAAAGTTTATACGTGACATAAGTCAGGATATCGACAGGATTGGAGACGACCAGCATGATCGATTTAGAACTCAAGGCTGCCAACTTGGGAACGATGTCTTGAAAGATGGGCAGATTCTTGTTGAGGATCTGCAAGCGTGTTTCGCCCGGTTTGGGTCCGATACCGGCTGTGATGATGATGAGATCGGAATCCTTGGTATCGTCCAGGGTGCCTGCTTTGATGAGGACCGTTTTGACAAAAGCTGCCCCTTGAGACAGATCCATGGCTTCAGCCACCGCCTTCTCATGGTTGACATCCACCAGCACGATCTCACCGGCCAAGCCGGCTTCCATGATGGCAAAGGCTGAGGTTGAACCGACAAAGCCGGCACCGATGATGGAAATCTTGTTTGTTTTCATAAGCTTCCTCCTAAACGCATCATAGGAGCCGCGTTGGTCTCTATCAATTCATGTGCCCAAGGAAAATCATAAAAGGATGAACGCTTTGCGTGACATATACCCCAGTGGGGTATATAATAAAGGACGAACCCAAGGTTCGATCCTGTGACCGGGATGAAAGGAAGATTATGAAGAAATTAGTAGGAGCTTTGATCGTTGTCGCTTTATTGGTAGCGTGTTCAAGCGATGAATTCAAGATTCAAGCCAACGCCTCCTTCAAGAGCGTGATAGAATCCCCCAGCGTTGAGACGATGGTCGAAAACGGGGTGGCTCATGTGAAGATCACGCCGGAAGCGCATATTGATTTTGCTTTGGATTCCAGTTCTGCTCAGGATGTCTATATGGCGTTTATGGCGATGCCTTTTCTCACTGCCGGACTGGATGTATCTAAGTTGCCCGCTAACGTGATCATCAAGGGCGACATGCTGGTCTTCAGTTTTGATCTGAAAGATGCCAAAGCCGGTACGAATGCCATCACTCAGCTTTCCAACATTCTGGATACCAACCGTAGCAGTTTGACTTACCACAAAGAACTTGATCATTACGGACTCAAACTGGGCTTAAACAAGTTCGAGTGGGCCAAAGATCCCTTGACCAATGACAAAGATGCGGTCTTTGTTCTGGATGGCGCAAGTTTGATCAGCTGGGGCGTCGATCTGACGAAGGTCGAAGGTTGGGTCGTCGGCGAGATGGACGGCGATGCCTTATTGCTGTATCCGGTCAATCTAAAATAAGTACTAAAAAATCGATTCGTTGGAATCGATTTTTTTTATGATTAGATACCGCTGAGTCCGTAGTTACTGAGCACCCGGGCTGAAGGATCATTGACGGCACAGCCATCCCAAGAGGCATTGGGCATCCAGTACCCGCTGATCCACTTCGCTTGGCCTGGATAGAAACTTTCAAACAGATCCCGATACCATAAGGCTTCCTTGGAAATCGGCGGACAATCCAGATAACGTTTGACCCCGATCGCAAAATCCTCATCGCTGTACAGGAGTTCTGCCTGCGCTTTCAAGGCATCCACCATCGAATGTCCCACCGCATCGGAGAAAGCAGCCTTATCGCGCCACAGAATCGATTCAGGCAAGTAATCGCCTTCTTCAAATGCCGCTCTGAGCCAGTATTTGCCCATCTTACGGGTGTTCATCTTCAATGCCGGATCAATGGCTAACACCGTGGATACAAAATCCAGATCTCCAAACGGGACCCTTGCTTCCAAAGACCAGGCTGCAATACAGCGATCCGCTCTGAGCACATCATATTCATACAGTTCTCTCAGGCGCTTCTCGCTTTCAGCCTGGAAGGCTTTTGGGGAGGGGGCAAAATCAGTGTACTTATAGCCAAAGAGCTCATCGCTGATTTCTCCGCTCAGCAAGACTTTGATGTCGGAGACTTTACGGATGCCCTGACACAACAGATACATCCCGATCGAAGCCCTGATCGTGGTGATGTCGTAGGTTTCCAGCATGCGTACGACTTCCGGTAAAGCAGCCATGACTTCTTGTTGGGTCATGAAGATCTCATGATGATCACTGTGAAGGTGCTGAGCCACTTGTTTGGCATATTTCAGATCGATCGCATCTTCCTTCATGCCGATCGCAAAGGTGGTCAGCGGCTTTTGTGAGCTTCTGGCAGCGATCGCGCAGACCAGGGAAGAATCGAGGCCCCCGCTAAGCAGATACCCAACCGGAACGTCAGAGGTCATTCTCTTCAAAACGCCGGCCGACAGTTTTTCCCGGATCCTGGTTTTGATGATTTCTTCATCGGTCAGTGTCGGGACGCTGGTTTTGGTGATGTCCAGATAACGGACAAAGGTCCCGTTGTCGTAGATCGTTCCGATCGGAAACGGATGAACATCATCACACAGGCGGATCAAGGCTTTGGCTTCAGAGGCAAAAGCGATCTTGCCTGTTTTCTTTTGAAAACCGTAAAACAAAGGTCGGATCCCGATCGGATCACGAGCCGCGATGACTTTATTGTGTTTGAGATCCGTCAGCACAAAAGCAAATTCCGCATCTAGATAACGGCACATTTCGATACCGAAGCGTTCATACATCGGGATCAAGACTTCACAGTCGCTGTGCCCTTGAAACGGATACTGCGGAAACATGGTCTTGATGGCCATTTCATTATAAATTTCACCATTGCATACCGCCATGGCCTGATCATCGACAAAGGGTTGCATCCCGTGTTCAGTCACATCCATGATGGCCAAACGATGAAAACCAAAGGTTCCCAGTTCGTTTTCCAGGATACGGCTCATGTCTGGTCCGCGATGATGAATCGATTCAAATGATGACTTGAAAAGTGTAGGCTCAGTCTTTCCTTCAACAAACAGTATTCCGCACATGGTTATTTCCTCCGGAGAATAAAAAAACAGCCTGTCCGTAGGGACGAAGGCTGTTATAGCTCCGCGGTACCACCCTGTTTACCAAAAGGTCACTTTTCAAGTTCAATCAAACTCTAGTCTTGTAACGGGGACAACCGACTCGGGCTACTGTGACTTCGCCTAAGCACTCATAGGGGTTACAAATCTAAGCTTCAGGTTGGCTTGCACCGGCTCCAACTCGCTGTAACAGAAGGCCTTAAATCCACATATCCTATTCTTCGTTTTTTATAGAATACGCCATTGATGAAAGAAATGCAAGAACTATTTCATTTCTTGCATTAATTTTCATCATTCAAGTCATTCAACGCGATGCAGATACACATTGTAGTGAAAAATCTGTTTCTTGACCATGCCTTCTTCATCGACCGTGCTTTGATAACCAAAGCCCAGTTTGGGCACCAATCGGTTTGAGCGCTCATTGTCCACATCCGTATAGACATACAGATCCCGGATGCCCAATTCATGATGGCCATAGTCAAGCAGACAAAGCAGACTTTCGCTCATGTAGCCGTTGCCCCGAAAGGGAGAACGCAGCGTATAGCCAAACTCGGCACTGCCCTTGACCGGATCGAAATTCCAGATTGCGATCGTTCCGATCAAGGCCCCGTCGAGGTCGATGGCCCATTTCCAGTATTTCTGCTGATCGATGTCATGAAGGTTCTTGATCAGATAAACAAAAGTTTGATCCTTGTTGTCATCGGCGATACAGTCAGTGAAGTTGCTTGAGGAGGCATCGCTGCGCAACAAAAAAAGCGCGTCAAGGTCACTCATTTTTAATGGTCTTAAAAGTAAACGGTCTGTTTTGAGGCATGGAATAGACATAGATCTTGTTTAGTGTTCGTTTCCCGAATTGGTTAAGTAGGTGAAAAATTTCTGATCTTCTTTAATGATGTGTCCGATGACCAGTTCATCCACGATAAACGAAAAGAAGGAAGTGGCTTTCAAAGTCTGGTGGACGTTCTCATTTTTGATCGCATAGGCTTTATTGAGCAGAGTAACGTGAAAAGACTGATGTTGATCCAGTTGCGGGTATCCAATCCGTGACAAGATTGCTTCTTCGTCTTGAAAATGAAGGGTGATGTCCTTAATCAGCTTCTCGATGAGCCCGCTGATCTTCTCGAATTCATGGGGAGGCATGTTGATGATCTGATTGGCCAGCACAATCATGGACTGATGTTGAGCATCGATCTTCGCATTGCCGCTTTCCCATTCCGGTTTGAAGGTGAATTCGATCCGGGCGATCGGTTTTTCTGAACTCACTTGATCACAGACCACTTGATTTCGGCCATTGTGTTTGGCACGATATAGACCGGCATCGACCCTTTCATAGAGTGAGTTCATCGTTTCATCGGACAGTTTCTCACAGACTCCGAAGCTGGCGGTATAGTTGCCTACGATGGGATGGACGTTTTGTCTTAAGCGCTCCAGGATTTTTTCCGCAGTTTTCCTGGCCCCGTATAAGGGAGTATCCAAGGTCAATACAACGAACTCTTCTCCGCCGACCCTGAAAAAGAGGTCCGTATTACGGATGGTGTTTTGGGTGATCTGGGCAATGTCTTTTAGCACCAGGTCTCCGACAGGATGACCAAAAGTATCGTTGATGTCTTTAAAATGGTCGATGTCAAACATGATGATGGATAAGGGCTGATTGGAACGCTGACTGCGCTGAACCTCTTCCAAACCGCGCTCTTGGAAAAAGCGTCTGTTAAAGATCCCCGTCAGCGGATCATGGTTGATCTGATCCCGCAAGGACACTTCGGTCAGGTAACGATCCGTGACGTCTCGGGCCGATGAATAATCAAATCTGCCCAGTCCCGGCTGAGAGTGCCACTCGATGTATTTCACCGTTCCGTCTTTACAGCGATACCGGTTGGTGAATCCTGAGACGGTTTTATTGTTTTGCAATTTTGACAAAGCATTCAAGGTCGTTGATTTATCGTCTTCAACGATAAAATCGATAAAGGGTTTCCCTTCGATTTCCTGAGCAGAATAGCCCAAGACTTCTTCGAATCGTTTGTTTACTTTATAAAAGTAACCCGTCTTTTCGGACACGCACAGGATATCCAGATTCACATTCAAAAACGCTTCGATCTCGGTTTCCAGTTCTCTGGATTGGGTACTGTCCAAGAAAGTGATGATGGCCCCGCTGATGTTTCCAAGCTGGTCATGCAAAGGATTGGCCCTGCACAAAATGTATCTTTCTGTACCATCTTTGGCCAACAAGCCATAATTTAAAGTAGACTCCAACGCCTGATCCGTGGCGATCACACTCAAGGCCACATTGGGTTTTGGTTTGCGATCAATCAGGTCAAAGCCAACAAACACTTCATCAAAAGGATGACCAAGCGCTTCTTTACCGACCCAGCCGGTATAGGTTTCAGCCAAGGGGTTCATCAAAGTGATCGATCCTTGGAGATCGGTCAGCATGACGGCTTCATTAAGGGAGTGGACGGTCTTTTTGAAAAGTTCACGTTCCTGACCCAACGCATCGAAAGCCTTGACTCGTTTGGTGATGTCCTTCCCGTTATAGTGGATGATTTTGTCAACTTTGCGGATGTTCCATTCAACATTCAGATAAGTACCGTCGCTCTTGCGATAGCGAAGTTCCAGATTTTCAACTTTGGACAGATTCTTTAAAACGATTCTGAGCTTCATCAAATCATCAGGATGAACAAAATCAATAAAGCGGCTTTGATTCAGTGTTTTGGTTTGATGTCCCAGCAGATTTTTCCATTGATTGTTGGTTTTCATAAAACGACCTACTGCATCCGTGGTGGCGATGAGATTGGGCGACAGATCAAAAAAGACTTCGATTTCCTGGCGTTTCTGGATCTCATTCATCACTTCTGTCCGATTGATCAAGGTCACCAGAAAATAAGTTTTATCTTCAATACGGATCGGTGTCTTTGACACAAACCCGCTGATGGTGGCACCATCCTGGCGTCTGATTTCGATTTTATGTCTTTTACCCGGTTTATCCTTGGACTCTAGTACATCCAGATCATCCTGTTGCTTTTGATCCAACAGACCGATCTCGATGAGTGTTTTACCCAGCACAGCCTTGAGCGTATAGCCGGTGATGTCTTTAAAACTCTTGTTTACGTTGACGACTCTCCCTTGCTCTTGTATAAACATGGAAATCGGGTTCTCTTCAAACAAGATTTTAAGTGCTTCATCATTTACAATCGCCTTGGAAAACTTGGTTTTGGTCATGATTTTCTCCCTCATACTATCGTAAACTCTTCGCTGGGTTTGCTTTTGGATATCCCCAAAACACATTTCTTAAATTATACTCCGAATTCGATAACTTCAATTTACTTTCACACCTTTTTAAACGCTTCTATTCAAAAAAAACCAGACCCTGTCGGTCTGGTTCATTTTCACTTCTTTAGTGGTCAGTGGTGGACCATTTTTGGCATTTTACTGGATTCATCGACCCAATGTTTGATCATCGTTTCAGTTGGAATCCGATGAACCAAATGTTTCTTCTCATTGGTCTCCATCATCTTCTCATACAGATTATGCGGTTTTCTTTGAGCCAGTTCTATGACGGAGTCCACACCGGCGGCTTCTAACAGCTCGGCGTATTGTCCGCCAACGCCTTTGATCCGAAACAGATCCGCATGATTGGTCCAGGTCAGAATCAGTTTTTCGCTGATCCCGGTCTTTTTAGCCAGTTCATCGCGGTGTTTCTTGTCACCACAATACTCGAGCAGTCTTTCAACTGACCGGATCCCTACTTCCTTAAGCTTCTTTTCGTAAGCCTCTCCAATCCCTTCAATCATGCTTAGCTTTGACATTGTTTCCTCCTTGTCGTCTTGCATGCATCATCGTAGAAATTGCCGTTGCGAACGCGGTAATTCTTACCCACAGTATAGCATCGTAAACAGAGTGTGTTAATGGCTTTTGCTCAAAAAAACCAATCATTTCATCAACAATTGGTTATATTAAATATTGCTATATGTCTTTTAGATGACCCTAATTGCCCACGCTTTGATAGCTCTTGAGCCCTAAAGTCCACAGTTTATAGGCACATACCGCAAAAACACCCACAGCGATCACAGATCCGATGAGTACCGGCAAACCGTCGGCCCGATTCAACAAAACGGTCGCCGGCAAGAAAGAAACAAAGGCAAACGGAATCAGATAGGTCACGGTCCATTGGACGACTTTAGGAAAAATCGTGGTCGGATATTTTGAGAAATCGGCGATGTTGTAGATGGTGGTCATGATCGGCATCGAATTGATGACCCAAAAGCCGATCGAAGCGGTGATCAGTTTGATCGAAGTATAAATCAAAGCCCCTAAGATGATAAACACAAGACCCAAAGCCACATTGCCAATGGTGATCGGGATTTGAAGCTGCGGGATGGTGACCACCATCAGCGCGACCCCTACCGCCAGTTCTCCGAAGGCTTCCACTTGGAACCGTTCGATGACCAGCTGAAACAAAGGATTGATGGGACGCAAGAGATAACGATCGATCTCACCGCGGCGGATCTTGGTGGGAATCAGCCAGATGTTGTCGGTCAACAGATGATCCAGTCCTCTAGGCAACTGGAAATACCCGTACAGAAACATCATTTCAGTCAGGCTCCAGCCGTTCAGATCAGGAATCTGCTGAAAGATCAGGACCATAAATAAGAGTCCTGATGCCTGCATGAACAAGAAAGATCCGGCTCCGATCAGAAAATCGGAACGGTATTGAAGCATACGTTTGAGATGTTGAGCCGTGGAGGCCGCATAGATTCTTAAGTAACGTTTCATGTTAACCGCCATGTACTTTCAGTTTAGAGATGATTAAAGACCAAATCAGATTGGCCCCGATGATGAGTCCGATGGCCCAAGCCAGCTGGATCAATAAGTTGGTCGCCACCTGCTGAGCCGTATATCGGTTCATCAGGATCAAAGTCGGTACCGTGTACACGCTGGCATAAGGCAAGATGTAGGCGATGGTTTTGAGCCAAGGCGGAAAGAAGCTCAGCGGGATCAGTGATCCGGAAAAGATTCGAACGACCGCTTCATTGAGTTGCATCATCCCGAAAGTCGCATCGGTGATGAAGACCATCGTCGCAAAAATGAAGTTGGAGAAAAAACTGATCAGTAAGGCCAGGATGATACTGATGACATAAAGCAAGGTCGTCAGCACAGTGAAATTGACTTGCGTCTGCATCGTCACCGACAAGGTCGTTAAGACGATGATGAGAGGCAAGGAAATGATCAGATTACCGACAAAATTGTTGCCCAGATTACGGAAGAAGACCTCATAAATGTATTTGGTGGGCTTGATCAGGCTCATGGCGACTTTACCGTCAAAATGATCTTCAGCCAGATCAAACAAAGGTTTCATGTAGGTAAAAGAAGCCGTCATGTAGATGACCAGGTTATACATCATCATTTGGGCCAAGGTGTAGCCCTGCATGGTGCTGGATGCGCTGTTGCCGTAAATGGCGACCCAGATCAGCAGTAAAACCACGATCTGAACCATATCGCTGAGCACCCAGAATAAAATATGCAGACGATACGCAAAGCCCACGGTAAACGAGGCTTTGGCGTAAGCCCAATACGGTCTAATCGTTTGTAACATTCACTTTGCCTTCGTTATAGATGCGGGAAACTATGCTTTCGATGTCTGTCTCCATGATCTTCAGATCAGACACTTCATAGTTCTTCATGATGGCTTGGGTGACTTGAGCGACACTGAGGATGCGTTTATCAAAACCGATTTCCAAGCGGTCTTCTTCAACTTTCACCAGCAGGTCCTTGGGATCGACATCCATCAGCTTGGCCAGATCGACAAAGTCGGTCCAGGCTTCTTTCAAGACAAAAGAAACCTTGGTATCCGAACCGTAACGGGTCTTGATGTCGTTGAGGGCTCCATCATAAATGATCTTGCCGTTATCGATGATCAGGATCCGATCACAAAGTTCTTCGATGTCGTCCAGATCATGGGTGGTTAGAATAACCGTGGTCTTAAAGGTCTTGTTCATGGTCTTGATGGCTTCGCGCATTTTCTTTTTGGCGTTGACATCCAGTCCGATGGTGGGTTCATCCAGATACAATACTTTGGGGTTATGAAGCAAGCTCGCGGCGATGTCGGCCCGCATGCGTTGGCCCAATGATAAGGTCCGGACGGGAGATTTGATGAATTCAGATAACTGCAGGACATCTTCAAACATGGCCATACGGTCATTGAAGTCTTGGTCAGACACCTGATAAATTTCTTTGAGGATCGAAAAGGATTCGACCAAAGGGAGATCCCACCACAACTGAGTCCGCTGTCCAAAGACGACCCCGATGTTTCTGGCATTTCTGACCCGATCTTTATAAGGGATGATCCCATCGACCAGGATCTCTCCGGAAGACGGCGTCAGGATCCCGGTCAACATTTTGATCGTGGTGCTTTTACCGGCTCCGTTGGCGCCGATATAACCGATGACTTCCCCTTCAGCGATCGTAAAGGACACATCATCGACGGCTTTCTTGATGACTTTCTTCGCATTCACAAAGCCTTTGATCATACCGATCAAGCCTTTTTCTTTTTCATATTTGACGAATTCTTTACTGATGTGTTTGGCTTCTATCATGGTTTTCCTACTTCCTTGACCATCATGAGCGTGTCAAAATAACTGCCGTCGATCTTCATCAGTTTAGGCATGATGCCGACCTGATGAAAACCAAAGGAAGTATAAAGACGGATCGCATGGACATTGTCACTACGGACTTCCAGATCAATCATTTCCAAAACAGGATTCTGCATGGCATATTCGATCAGTTTCTTCAGCATGGCCTTGCCGACGCCTTGATGCCAGTAGTCTTTTCTGACAGAAATACCCAAAGTCGCATAATGCTTCATCCGTTCCCTGCTTTTTCCGCCCAGATTGGCAACGGAAACCAAGGACTCGTCGACAAAACCCAACAACATGATCGAATTGTCGCTTAAAGCGATCGTTTCGATCGTTTTGGTTTCTTCCTCTAAGGTATAGCCCAGTCCTTCAGCTCCGAAAGTCAGATTATCGCTTTCAGATCCGATGATGGCCAAATAGTCCAGGATCGACTGAGCATCCTGAGGTTTTGCTTTTCGTATGCGTACTTTATTTTTGTGTGTCATAAGTTTGTCCTAGTCCATTATACAACGTGTTTTTCAATCATAACTTCTTTGATCTAAGTTCATTGGTTTAGCCCTAGTCTACGAAGCGTAGACAAAGTCAGTGTTGCGTGGTGTGATTTAGGTCCGATGTGCTACTATAATGAGGTTGAGGACTTTAACCAATGGAAAATAATACCATAGCAACCATCATCAGTACTCGGCGTAAGGCTTTGGGCTTGACCCAACATGCCTTGGCCGATAAATTGCACATCACCAATAAAGCGGTTTCAAAATGGGAGACCGGTGAAGGCTTGCCCGACATCGGAATCCTGAAAGAACTGGCTTTCGTTTTGGAAATCAGCATTGATGAACTGATAAACGGAATTCAAGTTGAATCCGAATCTTTGCCTCTAAAGAAAGATTCTTCAAAGCTCATCATCATCACGATCAGAGCTTGCCTGCTGGCGGTATTTTATTTGCCCTTCATCACGATCCCTTTGTTGCCGGATCTGCCACAGTGGCTTGCCTCGATGTATGCCGTATTTAATCCAGAGGCATTAAGCGCGACCGTTTCCGGATTCAACTTATTGTTTGGCTGGTCATTGAGTTCTGTCGCACTGACGGTTATGTTTGGGCTTCAACTGATCTTGTTGATCTGCGATTATCTAAAATTATCATTAACAGGCATCACCGCCATCCTGATCAAAGTCGCCCATGTCTTCTCACTGATCAGTGTCTTGGGTGTTCTTATCTTTTTTCTAGTCAACGGAATCCACATCCGGATCGGATTGGTCCTGTTAACGATCTTCATTCTAGGTCTTTCCTTGCAGGGTCTCAAATCAGTGATCATACCATCCAACTTCCATTAGGAAGTTTTTTTATGATTTGGTCATCACGGCTTTGATGGCCTTGACAAGACTCATTTTATTACCGTAAGTCAATGAACCGAATCGATAGATACGAATCGAGAAGATGGCCAAGAACCAGGTGGTGACGGCCATGATGACCAGTGAGATCGACAACTCGACCACGGATACCTGAGTCAGGAAATACCGGATGGGCATACTGAGTATGGCCGTAAACGGGAAATAGGATCCGATCTTGATGGCCAAACTGTTGGGCATGTTCATCCCAAAGGTGGCCAGCATATACGCCACCATAAACAACATCGTGATGACAGAGACCGAACTGCCGACATCTTCCAGTTTTGAAACCAGGGATCCCAGCGAAGCATACACAAAGAGATACATCAGATAGCCCAAGGATGTAAAGATGAGAAAGACCACGACGGCATCCCAGGACAACGATCCAAACAGCATCTCGTTGATGATCGCAGGAAAATTGGGCTTGT